>NZ_OCNC01000004.1:1117500-2869586 GCF_900215635.1 Rhizobium sp. AN6A | reverse complement strand
AAGGAAAAGGTGCCGGCGGGTGGCACCTATTGTTCGCTCTGTTCGCGGCTGCGGCGCGGCAATCTCTACCGTATTGCGCGGGAAGAGGGCTGCGACGCGCTTGTGCTCGGCCATCACCGCGAGGATATTCTCGAGACCTTCTTCATGAACTTCTTCCATGGCGGCCGTCTGGCTGGCATGCCGGCAAAGCTGATGAACGACGAGGGCGACCTGATGGTGCTGCGCCCGCTTGCCTATTGCGCCGAAGAGGATATGGCGAAATTCGCGGCGGCGATGGAATTCCCGATCATTCCCTGTGACCTCTGCGGCTCGCAGGACGGGCTTCAGCGCAATGCCATGAAGGAGATGCTGGCTGACATCGAAAAGGCGCATGCCGGGCCGCAAGGACGTGATGCTGCGGGCGCTTGCCCATGTCAATCCATCGCATCTGCTCGACCCGAAGCTTTTTGATTTCTCGGCGCTTTCTGTCACCGGGGCGTCACCTGAAGAGCGTACGGAGGCCAGCCCTCCCTTATGAAGAAGTGCCCTTAGCGATGACCCTTTCCGATAAAGATATCGACTTTCTGATTTCCACCGTTGCCGCTGCCGGCCGCCAGGAAATCATGCCCCGCTTCCGCAATCTCGACGCAGGCGCGATTTCCGAAAAGACCTCTGCCGTCGATCTCGTCACCGAGGCGGATATTCTTACGGAAAAGGCGATAACCGCCGCTCTCCTGGAACGGTTTCCGAAGGCCCATATCGTCGGCGAAGAGGCCTATGACGCGGATCAATCCGTTATTCCTGCCCTTGCCGATGCACCATTTGCCTTCGTGATCGATCCAATCGACGGCACTTTCAACTATGCTTCCGGTTTTCCAGCTTTCGGCACGCTGCTCGCCGTTACCGTCAAGGGTGAGACGGTCGCAGGCATCATCCACGATCCTGTCATGGGTGATACCATCCTTGCTCTCAAAGGCGAGGGCGCTTATCTCCACCGCAAGGACGGCTCACAGGCAAGGCTCAAGGTTGCCGATCCCGTGCCATTGTCCGAAATGGTCGGCATATTTTCCTGGGGTCACAGCCATGAAGATCGCCGCCCGGTGATCGCCGCCAATATGGCCAAGATCAAGATGGCGCTTTCAATCAATTGCTCGGCTCATGAATATTGGCTTGCCTCGACTGGCAAGCTGCACTTCATCGGCCACGAAAAGCTGATGCCCTGGGATCATCTCGCCGGCGTTCTCATTCATCAGGAAGCAGGCGGCTACACGGCTCGTTTCGACAATACGCCCTACCGGCCGGGACAGACGACAGGCGGCATACTGTCGGCACCGGACAGGAAAGCTGGAAGATGCTGCGCCGGGAAATCGTGGCCTTATAATATTGATGCTTAAATAGAAGGATATCGCCCATGGCTATCGAACTCGACATCGCCTCTCTCGCCAATGCGCTTCAGGAGGCGGCGGCAGTGGAAATCCTGCCGAGGTTCCGTAATCTGGGTGAGGGCGACGTCAGGATAAAGAGCGAGGCGATAGACCTCGTAACCGAGGCTGACGAGGCTGCTGAGCGGCTGATCCGCGCCCGCGTGCAGGAAATCATGCCGCAGGCGCTGTTCATCGGTGAAGAGGCCGTTGCGCGGATGCCTCGCTGCTTGGCAAGCTTGCGGATGCGGATCTTGCCGTGGTGGTCGATCCGATCGACGGCACCTACAACTTCGCCTCGGGCCTGCCGCTGTTTGGCGTGATGATGAGCGTCATCTCCAAGGGTGAGACCGTTGCCGGTCTCATTTTCGATCCGATGGGCAATGACTGGGCGATTGCCGAAAAGGGTTCCGGCGCATGGCTTTGTGCCGCCGATGGCTCGCAGACCCAGATGTCCGTCGTGCCGGCACCGGCATTGTCGCAGATGGTCGGTATCGCCAACACCGGTTATTTTGACGTGGAGACCCGCCGCAAAGATTCTCATGAACCTCGCGGATGTGCGGCTCTTCACCAGCTACCGTTGTGCTGCGCACGAATACCGCGTGTTCTGCCGGCGGCCACATGCATTTCCTGATGTACAACAAGCTGATGCCCTGGGATCATCTCGCTGGCACCCTGCTTTCGCAGGAAGCGGGGCCGCCTACGCCGCCCGTTTCGACGGCTCGCCTTACCTGCCGCGCCACCTTGAAGGTGGCCTGCTGCTTGCTCCTGATCAGGAGACATGGGAATTGCTGCGCGAGAAGATTTTTACGGTTTGAGTGAAGTTCGGGTTTATTCAACAAAAAGGGCGCGGAACCGAGTTCCGCGCCCTTTTTATTTGTCTGTCCGCCCTTAGTGCGTTGGCTTGTTGTGGGCCTGAAAACAGCACGCCCTTTTCCCCCGATCAGCACGAAGACGAGGCCGATAATGGAGACGGCGAAGAAGCCGGCTACCATTGGCAGCGCCGTGCCATCAAAAGCCTGACCGATAACGGCAACCGATCAGCGAACCGCCGACGGTTCCCATGAAGCCAATGACGGACGAGGCCGTGCCGGCGACATGGCCGAGCGGCTCCATGGCGAGCGAGTTGAAGTTCGAGCCGATCCAGCCGAACTGGAACATGGCAAGCGCGAAGAACACGATGAAGATCGCAAAGGGCATCGGTTCCGGCCCAACCATCTGTACCACCAGCCACACGAAGGTGATGGCGATAAAGCCGAGCAGCGATCCGTGTGACAGCTTGCGCATGCCGAACCTGCCGACAAGCCTTGCATTGATGAAGGACGAGAAGGCCATGAACAGGGCAACGCCCGCAAAAGCGGCCGCAAACCATGCGCCCAGCCCGTAGATGCCCTTATAGACCTGTTCGGCGGAATTGATGAAGCCGAACAGCGCACCGAAGATGAAGGTGCTGGAGAGCGTATAGCAGAGCGCGATGCGGTTGGTGAGGACGATCTTGAAGCCACCTAGGATCGAACGAACCGTGAAAGGCCTGACGTCATCGGCATGCAGGGTTTCCGGCAGGCGGAAATACATCCAGGCGGTCACGATGGCCGCAATTCCGGCCATGAAGGCGAAGATAAGGTGCCAGTCACCAAAAAACAGCACGATCTGGCCAGTGCCGGGCGCGATGACGGGAACGACCATGAAGACCATCATGATCAGCGACATGACTTCCGCCATCTGACGGCCGCCATAGATGTCGCGCACGATCGAAATGGTGATGACGCGCGTCGCCGCAGAGCCGATGCCCTGAATGAAGCGCAGAACCAGCAGGCCAGTGAATGACGGTACGAAGACGACGGCAATGGCCGAAACGATGTAGATTGCCAGCCCGACGAGCATCGGCTTGCGGCGCCCGAAACGGTCCGAGATCGGTCCGTACAGAAGCTGGGCAATACCAAAGCCTAGAAGATAGCTGGAAATGACGTATTGACGGTGGTTTTCATTGACGACGCCAAGTGATGCGCCGATTTCCTGAAGGCCGGGAAGCATGATGTCGATGGCAAGCGCATTCAGCGCCATCAGCATCGCGGCAAGCGCGATGAATTCCGTGCGCCCCATCGAAACGGCGCGCGAAGTGGTGGATTGTGAAAGTTCTGTCACAGGATTGCCCCAAAAAGAACGGCAAAGGCGTTGCATGAAGCAACGCCTGGCATAAGTTTTCTGACAATCAGGGTGGGCCGGATGAACCGGCCGAAATCAGGCCGCGCCGCGGACGCTGATACCCTGTTCTTGGAAGTGATTTTGAAGTTCACCGGACTGGAACATCTCTCTTACGATGTCACAGCCGCCGACGAATTCGCCCTTGACGTACAGCTGCGGGATGGTCGGCCAGTTGGAATAGTCCTTGATGCCCTGACGGATATCGGCATCGGCGAGCACATTGACGCCCTTGTAGTCGACGCCGAGATAGTCGAGAATCTGTACGACCTGACCGGAAAAACCGCACTGCGGGAATTGCGGGGTTCCCTTCATGAAAAGAACGATGTCGTTGCTCTTCACTTCGCTGTCGATCATATCGTGAATGCCGCTCATAGGCCTATTCCTTTCACATGCGGTTCAAGGCCGCTGCTTTGACTTTGTCCCTAAATAACATGTCGCGGCGCGATTTCCACCCGTGGAGCGTAAAAAATACGCCGCTGTGTCGTCGCAAAGTGAGGGTCGAAACCCTGGTTACCAGCGTGTCGTCCCAGGCGGGTAAGAAAAGTTGAGCATTATCTTCCCGATCGGCTCCCGCCGCCTGAAGACTGATTTTATTATCGGACCTGATCTGCCGTTATAAATATTGAGTTCCTGTTTGTTGTCGAACGTCATGGTTTCGTGCCCGCTATTCAGTGAGCAGTCATCCTTGCACTTGATTTCGATCTCGCTAGAGAAGCGACCCGCTTTGATATCGATAATTAGTTTTGGACTTTTCTGGTCCACCAGGCGGCAGGTGTTGCCGGTTTTGCAGAAGGCTGTGCCGGATATCCGATCAGCACCATCAAGCTCCACGACGAAGCCGATCTTGATCTCTTTGCTGCTCTTAACCTCTGCGGCACCTTGTAGCGGCCCCGAAATCACCAACACCAAAAAGGTGGGAAGCAGGCGGAGGTGATGCATCATCGAAGCCGCTGTCTGCTGCGGGCCGCGGCGGTGCGTCTTTTGCTCACCTGTTTTTTGGCCGGCTTGGGTTTGACTGCGGCGTTGATTGCCGCTTCCAGCACGGAGCCGACGATGCCGCCTGCGAGGGACGTGTTGCTTTTTGTCCGGCGGCGGATGCGGCGGGTTTTGCGAAGGCCTGTCTTGGCCAGGACTTCGGACAGAGCGCCTTTGACGACGCCGTTTAGCAATTGATCGACGATCCCAGACAAAATTTCCTCGCCAACAAATAAATCATATTTCCGTCGCGTTTTTTACTATACGTGCATCGCCCACTGTATCAAGCGATCCTTTCGGGTGTCTCCAGCCCGAGGGTTTATGCATGCCGACCGTCAAGTCACGACTTGTTCTTTATTTCCCGGGCTTCGATCCGCTCGATGCGGCTGCGCATCATCTGCGCTATCAGCGGGCGGCAGCGCTTGCCGGCAAGACGTGGGATGTCAATTATGCCGTGGGCGCGCTGGAGAACTCGCCGGCTGGCGAAACCTTCACGGTGGAGGCCTCGGCCGGTGACTGGCGGACGCGTTCCACGATCTTCGTCTACGACCACAATGCGGTGATATCGCGCCTGCGGGATACGCCACTCTGGCGGCAGATCGTACTAGGCTTTGCAGCTGCGGCCGGTATCGTCGCGGAAGGTGGGGCAGGGCGTTACCTCCGTCATGCCTGGCGTTTCGGCCTGTTCTTCATTTTCCCGTTCCTGCTGATGCTGGTGGGTGGTGCGCTTGCGGCGGGGATCGCGCTCTCGCCATGGCTGTTCGGTTTGCCGCTCTGGTTGCTGGCGATCAGTCTTCCCGCTGCGGCCTTGTTCTTCGTGAAGGCGTTTCTGCCTTTCGCCGAGCGGTTTCATACGTTGCATCTTTATGCCGACTGGCGCTTTGCGCTGGCCGTCGGGCGCGATGAGCCGATTGCCCGCAACTGGATCGAAGAGAAGGCAGCCCTCGTTCTCAAGGCGCTGGAGCAGCCCACAGAGGAGGTTCTGGTCGTGTCGCATAGCATGGGCGCCAGCCTGGCGCTCGCCGTGATAGGCCGTGTGCTGGAGCTGCGGCCAGATGCGCTGGATGGCCGGAAGCTGTCCTTTGCGACGCTCGGTGGCGCTGCGCTGCAATGCGCGCTGCTGTCGAGTGCGGACAGGCTTCGCCAGAGCGTCGGCGTGATTGCGCGTCACCCTGAAGTGACATGGTTCGATATCCAATGCCTGACGGATCCGATCCACCTCTACCGCTGCAACACCGTGGCGCTGACGGGGCACAAGGATGCGCCGCAGCCGAAGATCGTGCCGATCCGTTTCAAGCACTCGCTTTCACGCGAACGCTACAAAAAGAATAAGCGCAACTTCCTGCGCATGCACCGGCAATATGTTCTGGGGCCGGATCGCAAGTCCGGTTACGATTTTACCCTGCTGACGGCTGGGCCGTTGCCGTCTGCCTCCTTTGCCGATCTGGAGTCGCAACAGCCACCTGTTTTGTGAGCGGCACGCGTCATTTTTTCGGAAAAGAAAAGGCCCGCGTGACAGTCTCACGCGGGCCTTTTTCAATTCGTAGCTTCAAGCGTTGCCGTGGCAAGGACAGTGAAACCGTCCTGCCGGAGACGCTTTTCCGGGCGCAGTCATTCGGGAGCCGAGGTCTGCAGGGCAAGGGCGTGCAGAACACCGCCCATATTGCCCTTCAGCGCGTCATAGACCATCTGGTGCTGCTGCACGCGGGTCTTGCCCTTGAAAGCATCCGCGACGACTTCCGCCGCGTAATGATCGCCATCACCGGCCAGATCGCGGATCGTGACCTTTGCCCCGGGAATTCCCGCCTTAATCATGTCTTCAATGTCGCCGGGTTTCATGGGCATGGTGTATCTCCTTAATTCATTCTGCGGCGATTAGAGTTTCGCCATCCATGAATTGAGGGAACCACGATTCATAGGCCAAGTGCAATTCTTTAATCTCGATAGCGCGTGCCGTGCCCAGCTTTACGCTTGAGCCGCCGGTGACACCGATCGCAGGGCAGGGAACGCCCGCTGCCTTCGCTGCCGCGCGCACTTCATCCAGATCGCTCCTCTTGACGGTCAGCACATAACGGCCCTGATCTTCGCCATAGAAGGTGAGGACGGGGTTATGGCCCTCGACCGCATCGATCGTCGCACCGATGCCGGAGGAAATTGCCATTTCGGCAACCGCGAGAGCCAGGCCGCCCGAGGAGCAATCGTGAACCGCTGTGGCAAGACCGTCTGCGATAAGGGCGCGGACGAAATCGCCATTTCTCTTTTCAGCTTCCAGATCGACATGCGGTGCCGGGCCATCGATGCGGCCATGCACGTCGCGCATGTAGACGGACTGGGCAATATGGGTGCCAAGACCGGCAGGTGCGCCCGCCAGCAGCACGACTTCGTCCGCGGCGGCAAAGCGGATGCGTGCCATACGGCCCCAGTCCTTCAGCAGGCCAACGCCGCCGATGGTGGGGGTGGGCAGGATCGCCTGACCATTGGTCTCGTTGTAGAGCGAGACGTTGCCGGAAACGATCGGGAATTCCAGCACGCGGCAGGCCTCGCCGATGCCCTTGATGGCATGGACGAGCTGGCTCATGATCTCGGGCTTTTCCGGATTGCCGAAGTTGAGGTTGTCGGTGGCCGCGAGCGGCAGGGCGCCGGTTGCGGTGATGTTGCGCCAGCATTCGGCCACGGCCCTGCTTGCCGCCTTCAAAGGCGTCTGCCTCGACATAACGCGGTGTCACGTCGGAGGAGAAGGCGAGCGCCTTCTTGTCATGGCCTTCAACGCGGACAACGCCGGCATCGCCACCCGGCAGCTGCAGGGAATTGCCCTGGATCAGCGTGTCATACTGCTCGTAGACCCAGCGGCGCGAGGAGTTGTTGGCCGAACCGACCAGCGACACCAATGCGTCGGCAATGTCTGCATCAGGAACGTCGTTCTCGGCAAGCGGAGCCTGAACCCTGGCGGGCGTCCACGGGCGGTCGTATTCCGGAGCCTGATCACCGAGATCCTTGATCGGCAGGTTGGCGACTTCCTCGCCATTGTGCAGCACGCGGAAACGCAGGTCGTCGGTGGTCTTGCCGACGATGGCGAAGTCCAGGCCCCATTTGACGAAGATCGCCTTGGCGACTTCTTCCTTGGAGGGCTCGAGAACCATGAGCATGCGCTCCTGGCTTTCCGATAGCATCATTTCGTAGGCCGTCATGCGCTCTTCGCGCACCGGTACGGCGTTAAGATCAAGTTCGATGCCGAGATCGCCCTTGGCGCCCATTTCGACGGCCGAGCAGGTAAGGCCGGCGGCACCCATGTCCTGAATGGCGATGACTGCGCCGGTCTTCATCAGCTCGAGGCAGGCTTCCAGCAGGCACTTTTCGGTGAAGGGGTCGCCGACCTGAACGGTCGGGCGCTTTTCTTCGATCGACTCATCAAATTCGGCAGAGGCCATGGTCGCGCCGCCGACGCCGTCGCGGCCGGTCTTTGCACCGAGATACACCACCGGCAGGCCGACGCCCTTGGCTTCCGAAAGGAAGATCGCATCGGACTTGGCAAGCCCGGCGGCAAAGGCGTTGACGAGGATGTTGCCGTTGTAGCGGGGATCGAATTCCACTTCGCCGCCGACGGTCGGCACGCCGAAGGAGTTGCCGTAACCGCCGACACCGGCGACGACGCCAGCCACGAGGTGGCGGGTCTTCGGATGGTCGGGTGCGCCGAAACGCAGCGCATTCATGGCCGCGATCGGGCGTGCGCCCATGGTGAAGACATCGCGAAGGATGCCGCCGACGCCGGTTGCCGCACCCTGATAGGGCTCGATGTAGGACGGATGGTTGTGGCTTTCCATCTTGAAGACGACGCAGTCGCCATCATCGATATCCACTACGCCGGCATTTTCGCCGGGGCCTTGAATGACACGCGGGCCCGTGGTGGGCAGGGTCTTCAGCCATTTCTTGGAGGACTTGTAGGAGCAGTGCTCGTTCCACATGGCCGAGAAAATGCCAAGCTCGGTAAAGCTCGGCTCCCGTCCGATCAGGTCGAGGATACGCTGGTATTCGTCGGGCTTCAGCCCGTGGGATGCAACGAGTTCCGGGGTGATCTTGATGGAGTTTGGAATCGACATAGGTCTCACGCGGTTCGAGCCGAGGAAAGTTTCCGGTTCTTTAGCGCAAGAGGCCTCTCCGTGCGACAGGAAAATGCGCAGTTTTGCCAGCAAAACGCTGCTTTGTTGGGTTATTCAGAACTTGTAGCCGACCATAAGTCCGACACGCGTCAGCCCGTCATTGGGGCCGTCGCACAGATTGGCATGGGAGGCATGTTCGATCTGGGTCGAAATATTCCAGTTGCTGTTGAAGCGATATCCGATGGCGGCATATTCATGAAAAAGCACGCGGCAACCGAATTCCGCGCCAGTTTCGCCCGGACCGTTTCTCAGCCTGCCGTCATGCCACAGGCCGCCAAAGCCGAGGTCGACGAAAATCTTCGGATTGAGGTCGAAGGTCCAGTTGATACCGCCGTAAATGGTATTTGCTTCGCCCTCGGTGCCGATTTCCGCACCCAGATGCAGACGCGGTCGGGCAAGCTTTTCGCCAAAGGTGACGGCCGAGGCGCTCGCGAAAGGATCGAAATAGGCAGTGAAGGCCGGGAATACGCCATCTTCGCCGCCACCATTGCGATCGGCAAGCGAGGTTGTGACCCCGAAACGCAATTCATCGAACACCGTGCCGTCTGCGGCGGCGGCCGGTGTCATGTCACTCAACACACATGCTGCGAAAACCATCGCGAGAGCAACAAATGCCCTGGCGGATATGGAACCGAATGCTGCCATCGAATCATTCCCCGCTCCGAAGTAGGGAAAGGATGGCAGATTCGTCGGCGTGGTAAATAATGAGTTACTGAATTAGGGGGCGTGTTGCAGGAAAGACTCGTTCCCGCTCACGCCTCGCTTTCGTAACCGGCTGAACCATTGTCGAGCAAATGCCGCAGGATACCCAGGGCATGCTTCAGTTCTTCCTGGTTTGACGGCCCGGAAAGGCTGATGCGGACACGGTGGTAAACCTTCTCCGTGCGCCCGGCCTTGAACTCGTCCTCGTCGTCTATCAGCACACCTTCCTTCATGGCGGCGCTGCGGAAGGTTCCAGACAGCCACGGTTCAGGCAGCCTCAGCCACAGAAAGGCGATGTCCGGCAGGGAGTTGAATTCCAGACCCGCAAAAATGCGTCTGGCGAGGGCCTCGCGCTGGTTGATCTCGGCGATACAGTCCTTGCGGATGTCGTCTGCGTCGCCGCTGTTGACGAGGCGTGCATTCAGTTCGGCCAGCATGAACGGCAGTCCGCCGGTTATCATCGAATGTGAAATTCGAATTCTCGAGGCGAATTGCGCCGGGCAGGCGACCCAGCCGCCCCTGACGCCGGCGGAAACGGATTTCGACAGGCCGCCGACAACGAAGGTAAGATCGGGCGCGAATTCCGCAATGAGTGGGATCGCATCCCGCGTCATGGCGCCATAGAGATTGTCCTCCACGATCCATACGCCGTATCTGCGGGCGATATCGGCGATCGCCCGCCGCCGCTCCTCGGGCAGGGTGGCGCAGGTCGGGTTCTGGCCCGCCGACATCAGGAAGATCATTTTTGGATGCTGCTGGGCGCAAACGCGCTCGAAATCATCGGGGATAATGCCTTTCTCATCCACTTCCACCAGTGTCACCCGCCGTCCGGCAAGGGCGGCGCTGCGGCTGATATGGGAATAGGTGAGGGGTTCGAAAACGATACGGTCGCCCGGCGCGGTCATTGCCGTTACCACGCTCATCACCGCAGCATGGGCGCCAAGCGTCGAAACGATGTTTTCGGGTTTGGGCGACCAGCCGTTCTGGGAAAGCCAGCGAACGCCCGCCATGCACCAGTTGTCGGGAAAGGAGCGGGTGTAGTTGGAAATTTCGAACGGATGCTCTCTCGTCACCGCCTCGACGTGTTTGCTGACCAGCGCGCTCTGCCCGACATCGGGAGCAGCCGTGGTGTTCAGGCGGAATTCGGCGCTCGTGTCCACGGCGTAGCGCGTGCCGCCGAATGCCGATGCCGTCGGTTCCACGCGTGATAACGGGGCGGCAGCCTTACGCTCGTTGACATAGGTGCCACGGCCGACTTCGCCGCTGACGAGGCCGCGTTCGTGGATGAGGGCATATGCCCGGCTGATTGTACCGATTGTAACGCCCAGATCGAAAGCGAGATTGCGCTGCGGCGGCAATTTCGACCCGGCCTGCAAGATGCCATCCGAAATTGCGCCTTCGATCTTGTCCGCGAGGCGAAGGTAAATGGGGCCGTTGCCCTCGGTGATATCGGGAAGCCAATTTGTCATGGTGACAATTTATGCATTGTATCTGTCCGCAAGTCAATTGTATTTATCGGATGCAGTCAATGAGATCAAACGCACGGAGACAATAGGTGCAATATGCGCAAGATGGATCAATACCTTTCGACAGCGGATACGCTTTATCCTGACGGCTACGAACGGGAACGCGTGTTCCGCGATACCGGCGACATGGTCGCACCGTCGCCCTTTCCGGCCCGGATCGCTCACACGCTTATTGGCCGCCTGATTGCGGGATTGTCCAACTGGCATGGCAAACGTCAGGGACGGCTTGCCTTGCGGGAATTGTCCGACGATCTTCTGGACGATATCGGCGTTACGCGGGACGAGGCCTTGAAGGAGGCCACGAGATCGCAGCTGTTTTCATGGCCGTCACGGCCGCTTTGATTTTCTGCCGGAGAGCGGCGCCATCTTTCCCCGGTGCCTGAACAGCCATTCGGCAGGCCCGCCACGCCAGTCCCAACCGGCGTCGGCGGGTCTTTTTTGTATTTGGTCGGCTTTTAGCGCAGTTTTGCCCAATCAGCAGCCCTTGCCGCCATTCGCCCAGCGTTTGACGTCGGTTGCGATGCGGCCGGAGATGGCTTCGTTCATAACGGGGCCGAAAGCGTCGAGCTTTGCCGGGTTACCTTCTGCCTGAATGACCAGCATCGGGCGCGATTCCGGGCTGTTGCGCGGTACGAGCAGAATGCGCGGACGGCCCGAGAAGGAGTTGAGTTCGGGCGCCAGACGATAGGCCTTGAACGCCGGATCGCCCGATTTGAACCAGCAGGCATTGGCGCCAAGCGCGATTCGCTCCATCGTCGGTAATGCCGCACGGGATGCGGAGGACGATGCCGGTTGCGGCTTGGGCTGGCACGCAGCAAGCGCTGCTGCGGCGAGAAGCAATCCAGCGGCCTTCGGGGCGTGGGAACGGAGCAGGCGGTTCATCGCGTCATCCAAGGTAAGGGCCAAAAACTGGAGCCGTAAAGAGCATCATCGGGAAGAGGGCAGGCGGGTGGCCCGCCCGCTTGTCAGGCTGCGATAACGCCAAGCGCCGAGGCGAAGAGGCCACGGCCGTCATTGCCGCCATGGGCAGCTTCGATCAGGTTTTCCGGGTGCGGCATCATGCCAAGAACGTTGCCCTTGGCGTTGATGACGCCGGCAATGTCGTTCAGCGAGCCGTTCGGGTTGGTGCCATCAGCATAACGGAAAACGACCTGACCGTTGTCTTCGACGGACTTAAGCTCATCCGTATCGAGGAAATAGTTGCCATCGTGGTGGGCGACGGGGCAGCGCAGAACCTGACCCTTGTCATAGGCGCGGGTGAATTCGGTATCGTTGTTGACGACTTCGAGTTTCACTTCGCGGCAGACGAATTTCAGCGAGGCGTTGCGCATCAGCGCGCCCGGCAGCATGCCCGCTTCGACCAAAATCTGGAAGCCGTTGCAGACGCCAAGAACCTTGACGCCCTGTTCAGCCTTTTCGCGAATGGCCTGCATGACCGGCATGCGTGCAGCAATCGCACCGCAACGCAGATAGTCGCCATAGGAAAAACCGCCCGGAATGACGATCAGGTCGACATCCGGAATAGTCGTCTCCGTCTGCCAGATGGTGACGGGCGCCTTGCCGGAGATTTTCGTGAGTGCCGCGATCATGTCGCGATCGCGGTTGAGGCCGGGAAGTTGGACGACAGCGGATTTCATGGTCGGCGGCTCCTGCGGCTTTAGAGAATGGCGATAGAGTAGTTTTCGATAACCGTATTGGCCAGGAGCTTTTCGCACATCGCCTTCAGGTCGGTCTCAGCCTTGGCCTTGTCTGCACCTTCCAGTTCCAGATCGAAGACCTTGCCCTGACGGACATGGCCGACGCCACCGAAACCGAGGCTGCCGAGTGCGCCTTCAATTGCCTTGCCCTGCGGATCGAGAACGCCGTTCTTCAGCGTAACAGTCACCCGTGCCTTGATCACCTGATCTTCTCCTGATTTTACCTTGCTGGGCCGATATTATTTCACGAGGCCGAAATTACTTTACCAGGACAGGGCCGGTGCCGCGGATCGGTTCGTTTTCATTGATGATGCCGAGACGGCGTGCCACTTCGGAATAGGCTTCCACGAGGCCGCCCATGTCGCGGCGGAACAGGTCCTTGTCCATTTTTTTCTGGGTCTCGATGTCCCACAGGCGGCAGCTATCGGGCGAAATCTCGTCGGCGAGGATGATGCGCATCATATCGCCTTCGAACAGGCGGCCGCATTCGATCTTGAAGTCGACCAGCTGGATGCCGACGCCCAGGAACAGGCCGGACAGGAAGTCGTTGACGCGGATCGCCAGTGCCATGATGTCGTCAAGCTCGGCAGGGTTGGCCCAGCCGAAGGCGGTGATGTGCTCTTCGGAGACCATCGGGTCTTCCAGCTCGTCAGACTTGTAATAGAACTCGATGATGGAGCGCGGCAGAACCACGCCTTCATCGATGCCGAGGCGCTTCGACAGCGAGCCGGCGGCGACATTGCGCACGACGATCTCGAGCGGGATCATCTCGACTTCCTTGATCAACTGCTCGCGCATGTTGAGGCGGCGGATGAAGTGTGTGGGAATACCGATCTTGTTCAGATGCGTGAAGACATATTCACAAATCCGGTTGTTCAACACACCTTTGCCGTCGATGACTTCGTGTTTTTTCTTGTTGAAGGCAGTCGCATCGTCCTTGAAGAACTGGATAAGCGTGCCTGGCTCCGGACCTTCGTAGAGGATCTTGGCCTTGCCTTCGTAAATACGGCGGCGACGGTTCATAATGGCAGGTCTCTTGGTTTACGCCGATTCTGGTGGCGTTGCGTTTCTGTCTTTGAGCGGTCCCATAAAGGAAAAGAGTGCATTCTACAATGCGGCTCGCATATCTTCCCTTCAATTCTTGTGTCGGGCGGAAGAATGTTGCCCGGCCGAAAATCGACCGGCTTCAGCGGCTGGCCGCAATCGTCAGGGCTCGTTCACCTTGAGGCGGCTCAGGAACTGGGCAAATACCATGCCACCCTCGGGCCAGGGGCCATGGCCAGACTCGGCGTTGATATGGCCGGACATGCCTGCATCCACCAACATGGCACCCCAGGCGGCGGCAATATCGTCGGCATGTTCGTAGGAGCCGAAGGGATCGTTGCGACTGGCGATTGTGATCGCCGGAAACGGCAGGGGATCGCGCGGATAGGGACCGAAGGTCATCAGATGTTTCGGCCTGATATCGGGATTTGCGACATCCGGCGGCGCCACCAGAAGTGCGCCTGCAACCTTCTTGCCGATTTCCGGAAGGGCGTGGATGACGGTCGGCACGCCCAACGAATGGGCGACGATGACAACGGGCTTGGTCGAGGCGTTGACCTCTTCCACCAGCCGCGCGATCCAGTCTTCCTTCACCGGTTTTGACCATTCAGCCTGCTCGACGCGGCGCGCTGTCGAAAGCTTACGCTCCCAGCGGGTCTGCCAGTGGTCAGGACCGGAATTGGTGTAACCCGGTACGATGAGAATATCTGCTTCTGAAACTTTCATGGGCCCATATCTGTGGTTTCATGCCGTCACGATCAAGGTCGCGACGGCATTAACTTCGGGAGCCTCGCCTCAGGCGTTGCCGAAGACGCGGGCGAAGATCGTGTCGACATGCTTGGTGTGGTAACCGAGGTCGAATTTTTCGCGGATGACGCTTTCGGGAAGGGCGGCGCGCACTTCCTCGTCGCCCAGCAGTTCCTCAAGGAAATCTGCACCCTGTTCCCAGACCCTCATGGCATTGCGCTGCACCAGGCGGTAGGCGTCCTCGCGGGAAACGCCGGCCTGCGTCAGCGCCAGAAGAACGCGCTGCGAATGCACGAGGCCTCGGAACTTGTTCATGTTCTTCAGCATGTTGTCGGGATAGATCACCAGCTTTTCGATGACGCCGGCAAGGCGGTTCAGCGCAAAATCGAGGGTGACTGTGGTGTCGGGGCCGATGGCGCGCTCCACGGAGGAGTGGCT
Organism: Rhizobium sp. AN6A; assembly: GCF_900215635.1. Taxonomy (NCBI): domain Bacteria; kingdom Pseudomonadati; phylum Pseudomonadota; class Alphaproteobacteria; order Hyphomicrobiales; family Rhizobiaceae; genus Rhizobium; species Rhizobium sp. AN6A. Next base: position 2,854,695 of record NZ_OCNC01000004.1, on the reverse strand, counting down.
GATGTCACGCTCATGCCAGAGCGCCACGTTTTCAAGCGCGGGAACGACCGACATGCGCACGAGGCGGGCAAGGCCCGTGAGGTTTTCGGTGAGAACCGGGTTACGCTTGTGCGGCATGGCCGACGAACCCTTCTGGCCGGGAGAGAAGAACTCTTCCGCTTCCAGAACCTCGGTGCGCTGCATGTGGCGGATTTCGATGGCGACGTTTTCGATCGACGAGGCGATGACGCCGAGGATGGCGAAGAACATGGCGTGGCGGTCACGCGGGATGACCTGCGTGGAGACCGGCTCGGGCACGAGGCCGAGCTTTGCGCAGACATGTTCCTCGACGCGCGGATCGATATTGGCGAAGGTGCCGACAGCACCGGAGATCGCGCCCGTGGCGATTTCGGCGCGCGCATTGACGAGACGCTCGCGGTTGCGGTGCATCTCTGCGTAGAAGCGGGCGAAGGTCAGGCCCATCGTGGTCGGCTCGGCGTGGATGCCGTGGCTGCGGCCGATGCGTACCGTGTTCTTGTGTTCGAAAGCGCGGGTCTTGAGCGCCGCCAGCACGCGGTCCATATCGGCCAGCAGCAGATCGGCAGCGCGCACGAGCTGGATGTTGAGGGTTGTGTCCAGCACGTCGGACGAGGTCATGCCCTGGTGGATGAAACGGCTGTCTGGACCGACGAATTCGGCAAGATGGGTGAGGAAGGCGATGACGTCGTGTTTGGTGACGGCCTCGATCTCGTCGATACGGGCGACGTCGAAAGTCGCGCTGCCGCCTTTTTCCCAGATGGTCTGTGCTGCCGATTTCGGAATGACGCCGAGCTCGGCCAGCGCGTCACAGGCATGCGCCTCGATCTCGAACCAGATGCGGAATTTTGTTTCCGGCGACCAGATGGCGACCATTTCCGGCCGGGAGTAACGAGGGATCATGGCAATGACTTTCTTTGTGGAGGAATTTTGCTGCCCGTTTAGCAAAGTGTTCCGCGAATCTCAATCTATCAAGCCTGCGCATCGGCCTGATGCGTACATTCAAAATGCTAGAGCGTCCTTTGTACGTCCGAACGGACGCGTGGCGCTCTGTGCGCCCGGCGGCAAAGGATTGCGCCTGCCAGCGCAAGCGGAATGGCGGCGAACGGAAAATAGAGGCCGAGGCCGAGAATGCAGAACTGGTAGATCGCACCAAGCGAGGTGAAAAACTGCTGGAAAAACCAGATGCGGGAGAATGCCGGCGCGTGCCATTGCGCATAAAAGATGCGGTACTGGAGCGCGAAAAATGCCGCCGCGACCGCGATCGTGAAAAAAGCGATGGCAAGACAGCTTGCCGCAAAGCGCAGCGGCAGGCTGGTGGATGCGGGCAGGAAGCGCAAGGCAACCATGGCCAGCGGCCAGCCCAGGAGACCGCCGAAGAAGAACAGCATGGCGATATCGGCGGCATGGTCGGTTTCCAGCCGGTTGCGGAGATAGAGGCCGAGGGTAGCGGTGGCTGCCGAGATGGCGGCCCAGACAAGCGGAGCGAGGAGCGAAAACAGCGCTGCCGGGATCACGTTGCGGAAATTCCGCCTGTCGCTGTTCATCAAAGCCCCCACCCAAACGCCCTGCCGTCCCGTCTCCGGCGTATCCGGCTGCTGCGGCGGGTCAGGACCGGGCGGCTTCCGACACCGAGCGCAACAACGAAACCGTCTTGCGATAGTCTGCGACGCCATCGCCCTTGAAGACGGCCGAACCGGCCACCAGCGCGTTGGCACCGGCTGCGACGATGGCGCCGGCTGTCTCCGCCGTCACGCCGCCGTCCACTTCAAGTTCGATCGGCCGGTCGCCGATCATGGCCTTTGCCGCACGGATCTTGTCGAGCATGGCCGGAATGAATTTCTGTCCGCCGAAACCGGGATTGACGCTCATGATCAGCACGAGATCGACATCGTCAAGCACGTTTTCGATGACCGAAAGCGGCGTGGCGGGGTTGAGCGTCACGCCGGCCTTCCTGCCGAGCGTGCGGATGGTCTGGAGCGAGCGATGGAGATGCGGGCCGGCCTCCGCATGGACGGTAATGCCGTCGCAGCCGGCCTTGGCGAAGGCTTCGAGGTAGGGATCAACCGGGGCAATCATCAGGTGGCAGTCGAAAAAGGCATTGCTGTGCGGGCGCAGCGCCTTGATGACGTCAGGACCGAACGAGATGTTGGGCACGAAATGGCCGTCCATGACATCGAGATGGATCCAGTCTGCGCCCGCTTCCGTCACATCGGCGACTTCCTGTCCCAGCTTGGCGAAATTGGACGCCAGAATGGACGGTGCTATCCGGATGGGCAGGGACATGGGGCAAACTCCTCTCGACGCGTTGCGTAAGCTGCCTTTAGCATCAAGTATCAGGGTTTGAAACGGTTTGTCGCGCGGTTGCCGCCGGTTTTCAGCCGCGGCTTACTGAATTTCCAGCGATGCCGGCTTCACCTATTGTCTTTCGGCCTTGTCCGCCGGTTGGAAACGCTGGCCGTTCCAGCGCTGCAGGTGATAGGGATTGTCTGCAAGCTCATGCGAAGGGTTGAAAGCGATATCGCCGAGCACGGTTTTGAAGACGGTGCCGTTCGCCAGTATCTCCGGTGCGGGTTTCCCTTGGGATTGGGCTGCTTCGGCAAGCGCCGCAGTCAGTTCCGCAGCCGCATAGGAGGGCAGGACGTAACCTTCCGGCTCGATATTGGCGGCACGCAATTCGCCGGCGACGGCCTGTGCCGAAGGTAATGTGTCATAGGCCGGGCGCGTGACCGCTAGCACATTTGCCGCAAGTGGCACGGGGTTGTTTGCCGCATTCATGGCGTCGCCGCTCATGATGGTGAGCGGAATGTTTTCCGAGCCGGCGTCTCTGGCGACAATCGCGACGTCGTTGCGTTCCGCGCCGATGAAGACATGGGTGATGCCGGTGCGCCCCAGCCGGCGCACAAGCGCCACCTGTTGCTCCTGTGCCGGGCGCAGCGTATCGGTGAGTGTCGGTTTCAGCCCGTTCTCCTCCAGCGTGGAACGGATGCGATCAACCAGATCGCGGCTGAAGATCGTGCCATCATCCACGAGCCCAATGGAATGTCCCTTCCAGTCGCGCAGGATGATTTCTGCGGCCCGGTCCGATTCGGCCTTGTCCGATGGCGCTAGGCGGAAAAGCGGCCAGCCATATTTCAGAGCGTCTTCCATCAGGATCGGGGCACGGCTGGAAAGCGTGATCGCTGGAATGGCGGCTGACTTCAGAGGCGGCAGAACGCCCTGAAGCGTTTCCGTGCACAAGAAGCCGATTGCCGCGCTGACCTTGGCGGCCACGAGACCATCGGCGATCGCGCCGCCGCTGCCGTCTTCGCAGCTTTCATGGATTTCAACGACATCTAGCCCGAGTTTGGCGGCCGCGGCCTTCGCGCCCTGCCTGACCTGTTGCCCCAGGAGTTCGTATGGGCCGTTCTGCGGGGCAACGATGCCGATCGACGCCGCGCATGCTGAGCCCGCAAAGGCAAAACCGGCGATGATCGTTAGCAGGCGAAGTGAAAGCATGACGTGCGCGAAATCCTGTTGTCCCGGTTTGATGTTTATCGGCAACAACTGGTTTTCCAAAGGAAAAATCGCTGACACCCATCATAATCGCACATCATCGTTCACTGCACGGCGGTTTTGATCGCAACTCATCCAATTTGAAACAGCAGTCCGCAATGACGCGTTATGGTTGTATATATTCAATATGATCGCGCGCGATTGTTTTTTGCCGAGATTCATTTTTTGAGGTCCGCAATTCACTCTGTAATTTCATGAGAGCGGAAGTACTGCGCGTTATGGTTTAGAGCATTTTTACTTTATAAAACTGTAACATGCAGTGCGTATAAGCACAGTTTTATAAGGGCGGGTTTGCGATTATGCCTTTTATAGTGCACCCCAATAAAATGCACATTTTATTTCCACTCATCTAATTTATTGATATCAAAAGGGAATATACATATTTCCCTGGGTTTTATTTGTGCTTTGCCATGTTTTTTTCGCATTTGCGAGAAGATCTGCTTGACGAAAAGTAAATGATTAGATTAGATATAGGTGTTTCAGGGGACGACTGAAATTGGCTGTAACAAGCCTCGGAAGTGTTCCGAACGTAAGCACTGCCAAACTATATTACATTCTATATTCTATTATTTTCATTACGTATAAACCGCTTCGGGCAACCGGGGCGGTTTTTTATCTAGTGCTAATTTAAGCAATTTTAAATTGCATTCGAAAAGCTTCCCGAAAAGATATTCTTCCAGTATTGGGTTTTCCGAAAGGAAATCGCGCAGGAGCGTTGCGTCTGTCGCAGTCGAGCCCTGTTTTTGGTGTGGCTCAAGGCGCAGTTGAAAGCCGCGAAAATCCCACGCCGGTCAGCGCTGATGCCGCTTCCGTCCGCTATGCGGCTTTATTTCGCCAGAGCAGCCAGCGCGTCTTTTGCAAAGGCAGAGATAGGTTCGGGAAGGTTGTCGGGGTCGAACCAGCCGATATCGGAAAGCTTGTCCGGTTCTGTAAGTACCGGCTCACCCTGCGTGTCGCGGGTGACGAAGATCAGCGAGACCCAATGGTGCCGGTCTGCAACATTGATATATTCGCTATGACAGAGAAATTCGACCTTGCCGATTGTCAGCCCGGTCTCTTCTTCAGCCTCTCGCCGTGCTGCGGCGAGGGATGATTCCAGGTGATCGACTTTGCCGCCCGGAATATTCCAGTATCCGGCTTCCGGCGCTTTCAAGCGCCGGCATAAAAGCAAGCGGCCATCACGCAATATGGCAAGCCCAACGCCGACGCCCGGAAAATCTTGTCCTGGCTTGATCGTCGGCGTCATGCGTATTGTTTCCTGCGTCAGGCCTTTGGGGCTCAGCCCTTGGCGTTGGCCACGATCAGCATGAATGCGGGAATGTCATCGCCGAAACCAACAGGCGTCGGGCCATCGTCATGGTCACGATAATGGCGGCGACGGTCGCGGTTGTCGTCATTGGCGTGCAGCGGGTTCAGGTTGCGGCTGTTGCGCTCGGAATTGCGCGGGGTCTTTTCCGGTCTGCGTTCTGCCTTCACCTTGTCTTCTCCGTGAGCCGCGATGTCCGTATCCACAGTAGTGGATTGTGCACCCTGATTGATGTTTTCGACCGGCGATGCAGGTGCATCGCGACGGTTTCTGTCGCGACCTCTGCCGCCACGTTCCTTGGTGCCCCGGCGGCCGGTATTGCTTTCAAAGCTTTCCATGGGCGCGGGGAGGGAGGACAGGTCACCGTTCAGCCATTCGACCTTCTCGGTGATCAGCTTTTCGATCGCGTCGAGATATTTCGCATCGCTCTTGGTGACGAGGGTGAAGGCCTTGCCCGAACGGCCAGCACGACCGGTACGGCCAATGCGGTGGACATAGTCTTCGGCATGAATGGGAACGTCGAAGTTGAAGACGTGGCTGACATCGGGAATATCAAGACCGCGGGCTGCAACGTCGGAAGCGACCAGCAGCGTCAGCTGACCGTCCCGGAAGTTCTGCAGCATGGTCGTGCGCGAACGCTGGTCCATGTCGCCATGCAGCGCGCCGACGGAAAAGCCGTGACGATCCAGCGAACGGAAGAGGTCGGCAACGTCCTTTTTACGATTGCAGAAAATGATCGCGTTCTTGAGTTCCGCTTCTTCAGCACGGACGAGATCGCGAAGGACAGCGCGCTTCTCATAGTCCTTGTTATGTGAAGCGACGATGCGCTGGGTAACGGTCTTAGCCGTGGAGGAGGGTTTGGCAACCTCGATACGGGTCGGGTTCTGCAGGAACCTGTCGGCAAGCTTCTGGATTTCCGGCGGCATGGTGGCCGAGAAGAACAGGGTTTGCCGGGTAAAGGGAATCATCTTGGCGATGCGTTCGATATCGGGAATGAAGCCCATATCCAGCATGCGGTCGGCTTCATCGATCACGAGGATTTCAACGCCGGTCATCAGGAGCTTGCCGCGCTCGCAATGGTCGAGAAGGCGGCCGGGCGTGCAGATGAGAACATCGGCGCCGCGCTCAAGCTTGCGGTCCTGATCTTCAAACGAAACGCCACCAATCAGAAGGGCGACGTTCAGCTTGTGATTCTTGCCGTATTTCTCGAAGTTTTCGGCTACCTGAGCCGCTAGTTCGCGGGTCGGCTCGAGGATCAGCGTGCGCGGCATTCTGGCGCGTGCGCGGCCTTTTTCCAGCAGTGTGAGCATCGGCAGAACGAAGGATGCGGTTTTCCCCGTGCCGGTCTGTGCGATACCGCAGATATCACGCTTTTCGAGAGCGGGCGGAATTGCGCCAGCCTGAATGGGTGTCGGCGTCGTGTAGCCGGCATCTGCAATAGCGGAAAGAACTTTTTGGCTCAGGCCAAGATCAGAGAATGTTGTCAAAGGAAGAACTTTTTCCGTTCTGGTTCGGTAAGAATACCTGCGTGCCGCTGCGACACTTGCAAAGACTTGGCGCGGGGATATGCCCAAATTGCCAGAAAGTCAAGGAAACAACCGGAAATGCGCGCGAAACGGCGACACGTTGGCGAGGCTTTTGAGCCTTCGGCGCGGTTTCGGGCGATTTATCGTAAAAAGGGCGAAAAAAGCGTTAAAATCGGACTGCTATTTGAGATAGGTTTTAAGCTCGGCCCCGGCGACCAGAAATCGCATCGGATCAACAGGCGTGTCGTTGCGGCGGACCTCGTAATGTACGTGCGGACCGGTGGAGCGGCCGGTGCTGCCAGCACGGCCAACGATGTCGCCGGCCTCCACCTTGTCCCCGGCTCTGACCAGAATGGTGGAGAGATGGCCGAATCGCGTCGATACGCCCTGGCCGTGATCGATCTCGACCATATTGCCGTAGCCGCCGGAGTTTTCCGCAACCGTTACCTTTCCAGCGCCCGTCGCCTTGACGTCGGCGCCTGTTTCGGCGCGAAAATCGATGCCGGTATGTAAGGCGGGCCGTCCAAGGAACGGGTCGAGCCGGTTTCCGAATCGGCTGGTGATCGCCCTGCCGGGGGCCGGATTGCCAAAGGGCAGGGCGGTTGCGGTTTCCTTGACGATATCCAGCCGATTGAGCGCATTGTCTAGATTGGTCAGAGACATATTGAAGGGATCGGTTTCATTCCCCTGCGGATCCGCATAGGGGCCGCCGACACCGTCCGTGCCACTTTCGTCGATTTTCAGACCCGCCTGCCGGATGATATCCTGCATCGCGCTCGCCTTGTCCTCGGCGTCGCTGGTCAGTCTGGCTATCCGGGATATCTGCTGGCGTTCGATATCCTTCAGCGACAGCGTGACCTTGGAAAACACGCGGTCGGCGCGGTCGGAAGGCGTTTCGCCGTTGTCGGGCACATAGGACGCCCGCTTGTCGGTTCCGGCTGCCTTTTCCGGCTGCGATGGGCGGGGGGCCATCAGATTTTCTATGGCGGAGAGACCACCTGTCAGATCGGCGCGTTTTTCCGGTGCCATCGCGTTCGAGAGCGAGGAGGGCGCGGTTGGAATGGGGGCTGTGGCCGTGGAGGCGGCGATGCCGGAATTTTCCGCGCGCTCCAGCAATTCGCTCATGCGCCCGTGTCTGGACGTGAGTGCCGCCTGCTGTTGCAGCAGCTTTTCCACTTTCTTTTCAACCACCTGCTGGTCGAGCAACTGCCTTGAGGTAACGCGGTCCACCTGCGCCCTCAGCGCGGCGATACGGTCTTCGTAATCGTGCTGCATACGGGTCTGGCGCGCCATGGTCGCGCCGATCAGGTCGTCACGCAGGATGAGATAGCCGGTGGCGCCGAGATAACCGAGCGAGAAAAGGCCGATCGTGCAGCCGGCAAGCGCCGTCATCCACGGCCGGATCGTCATGTGCCGGACCTTGTCACCGCTTGCCAGCACCAGAACGTGCTGCTGCCGCTTTTTGCCGAATACCCGGTTTTCCGCTGTATCAGTCAAAATCTCTCTCCGGACTGGCCGATTTCTCACAGGAAATCATACTTCGTTAAGGTTAACGAAGTTTTGCACCATGCGCCGGGCTGCGGGCGTCAGTTGCTGTTGCTGACGCCGGTGAGCGAGCGGTAAAAGGATGGCGTCAATCCCGCTTCGGCGCGGGCGAGGTCGTTGAAGGGCGGTTTCAGCGGTCCGCGGAAATTGGCACGCACCAGTTGCCTGAAGGTTGCGGCCGGGTCCTTCTTTTCACGGGCGCACAGGAAGCGAAACCATTTGGCGCCGATGGCGACATGGCCCTTTTCGTCATTGTAGATGACATCGAGAACGGCGGCGCTTTCGAGGTCTCCGGTTTCGCGCATCTTCGCCTGCAGGGAGGGCGTCACGTCCAGTCCGCGCGCCTCGAGGATGAGCGGCACGACTGCGAGCCGCGCGGTGAGGTCGTTGCGGGTTGAATGCGCCGCCTGCCAGAGCCCGTCATGGGCGGGCAGATCGCCGTAATCCGCGCCGAGGTTTCGCAGCCTTTCCCGCACCAGCCGGAAATGTTTCGCCTCCTCGAAGGCAACCTGCATCCAGCCGTCGAAAAAGGAATGCGGCACCGGCTCGCTGGCATAACGGGCGACGATGTCGAGCGCGAGGTCAACGGCGTTCAGCTCGATATGGGCGATGGCGTGCAGCAGCGCTATGCGGCCCTTGACGCTGTGGAGGGAGCGGCGCTCGACGGCGGTCGGCGGAACGAGTTCCGGTTTCTCCGGCCTGCCCGGACGTTCGGGCAGGGGTGGATCGAGGGGGGAGCGCAGCGACAGGCGGCGCTCGAACCATCGTGTCGCCGTTTCCTGCGCCAGTGCGGTTTTTCTGTCGAGATCGGCGCAGGCAATCGCCTCGGTGGCGCCGCCGCGCAGCGAGATGATCTTGAAGGTGGGCGTCACGATAGGGGGCGTCTCTCAGAGCTTCCGTGCGGCGTCGAGAACGGCCTGTGCGTGGCCCGGAACCTTCACTTTGTTCCAGATTTCCGCGATCGTACCGTCAGGTGCTACGAGGACGGTGGTGCGTTCGACACCCATGTATTTTTTGCCATACATGCTTTTTTCCTTCCAGACGCCGTAGGCCTCGAGAGCCTTCCGTTCCTCGTCGGCGGCCAGCATCACGGAAAGCTTGTGTTTTGCAGCAAACTTGTCGTGGCTTTTGACGCTATCAGGAGAAATGCCGATGACAACAGTATTGGCGGCCTCGAATTCCGCGCCAAGGGCACTGAAATCTATCGCTTCGGCGGTGCAGCCGGATGTGTCGTCCTTCGGGTAGAAATAGAGAACGACCGCCTTGCCTCGCAGGCCGGACAATGTCACCGTTCCTTCACCGTTGCGGGGCAAAGTAAAATCCGGAGCAGGGCTGCCAATCGTCAGTTCTGTCATAATCATCTTTCTTTCGCCGGGATGTTGAGTGAAAGTCGCCACATTCGATATATAGCGAAACCGGGCGTCGTCCAGTGTTGAGGCGAAACAAAAGCTATTCAGGGGCAAACACGGGCGTATGGCTGAAGTGAGGGGTGAAAAGGTCAAGTTCAGCAAGCGCGATATCGTTGCGCTGCATGATCTTCCTTCGGCGCAGGCCGAAGATCCTCTCATCGTGCATTGCCCGGCGCCGCGCTCCATGGCGCGTGCTCTCATCAAGATTTTCGCTGCTCTTTTCGTACTGGCCTTCCTGTCCATCGGCGGCATCATCGTCTCCGTCGAAACCGGATCGATCGACAATGCCCTTTCCAGCCAGGCGCAGCAGGCGCTCGAACGGGCGCTCGGACCCCACTACAGCGCGCGAATCGGTTCTTCCGCCATACGGTTCTCGACCGGCCTGCGGCTTGCGCTGGTGGCCGAGGATGTGGATATCGTCGAGAAGGAATCCGGCCAGCATCTGAGCCGGGCAAGGGCTATCGGGATGGCGCTTGATCCGCTAGCGCTTTTGACCGGACGCGTCTCCGTGCAAAGCCTTGAGGCCGACGGGATGGAACTCGATACGGCCCTTTTGCCCAAGGGTAACGGTTTCGATCTCGCCAGCATCCGGATGGACGCCGTGCCGCAGCAGTTGCAGGCGGCGTTTTCCCAGCTGGACAAATTGGCGCAGGCGTTTTTAAGCAGCGGAACCGAGGAAATCGATATTTCCAGCGTTTCGATCCACTTGCCGCCGAGCGAAGCCGGCAAGCCACGCGTCGTTGAAGTGCGCGAACTTTCGTTGACCCCTGACCAGCAGGGCGGATATTCGCTTGAGGGTGAAACGCTGTTTAACGGCGAAATCGCCAGCCTGTCGCTGAAGACATCGGGAGCAGGCGGCGTGATCGATGGTTTCGACGCGCGCATAGACGGTTTCGACATCGGTCCTTTTCTGGAAAAATTCGATCCTGAGGGCAATCTTCATGAGGGGCTGAACGTCAAGACCGGTGTAAGCATCCTCGCCCGGCGTTCCATGCCCGGACATGAGCCGCGGCTGGAAATCTCGCTCGGCATGGGCAATGGAATGCTTCTTATCGGCGGCGAGGCTCAGCCCTTCACTGCCGGCACCGTCAACGCGCGCTACGATTTTCAGAAAAGCAGTCTTGTCATTGAGAATTCGCGGATCGATCTCGGGCGAACGGCTATTCCGGTCACTGGGGAAATCACGGATACCCAAGAGGGCTTCGGTCTTTCGCTGCGGATCGACAATGCGGTCGCCTCGGCCGAAGCCTCTGGCGAAGAACCCGTTCCTTTCAGCTTGAAGGCGGACGGGCAATTCAATGTCGCGACCAGGCAGCTCGAGGTTCCCTCGCTATACGTTACCGGCCCGCTTGGAGACATGGCAGGCTCGCTGAAAATCCGCTTCGGCCAGGGCTCGCCCGAAATCAGCTTCGCCGGACAGATTCCCAAGATGGAGGCCACGGCGGTCAAGCAGCTCTGGCCGTTCTGGATGGCGCACAAGCCGCGCGAGTGGGTGGTGTCCAATCTTTATGGCGGCACGGTCACGAACGGCTCGATTGCGATCTTCATTCCGCAGGGACGGATGTGCGGTCCCGGTTGCCCGCTGGTGCTGGGCGAGAGCGAAATGCAGATCCGCTTCGATATCGACGGTACGCGTCTCAATACCACCGGCGACATTCCGCCGCTGCGCGACGTTGATGCGCATTTCAATCTCGTCGGCAGCCGGATGAATGTCGATCTCAAGAACGCGACATCCTATTTCGCCTCCAATCGGTCGCTTGCGCTGGAGGACAGCCGGTTCTCCATGTCCGACGTCTATGCAAAGCCCCTGCTTGGGAATCTCGAGTTGAACGTTTCGGGCTCGGCCGATGCCGTGGCGGAGCTTGCGACGCTGAAGCCTATCAATGCGCTCAAGGATACGCAGTTCAAGCCGGATGACTTCACCGGCGACGTGACGGCGAATGCAAAGCTGACCGTCGGCATGCTTTCCAGCCAAAATCCACCGCCGCCGGTGTGGACGGCCGATCTCGATCTGAAGAACCTGTCGCTGACAAAGCCGTTTGCCGGCCGCAAGGTGACCGCGCTTGACGGTTTCATGTCCATCAACGACCGGCAGCTCAAGCTGGAAGGCAAGGGCCGGGTGGACGATGTGCCGATGTCTATCGAGATGACGGAGCCGGTGCGCAAGAACAGCGACGTTGCTCCAACGCTGTCGCTGAAAGCAACCCTGAACGAGACGCAGGTCGCCAAGCTTGCACCGGAGCTTTCCACGGTTCTTGGCGGCACGACCGTTGTGGAAATCGATGGCGCGGATACGAAAAGTCAGGAGATACAGCTCGATCTGGCGAAGGCGTCTATCATTCTGCCGGGGCTTGGATGGAGCAAGGGCGTCGGTATTCCGGCAAAAGCGACCTTTACCCTGGAAACCAGCGATGGCCGCACGACGATCAGTGATTTCTCCCTAACCGGGGACGGCTTCGGCGCTGCTGGAGATGTCACCTTCACCAAGAACGGGCTGATTTCGGCCGATCTCAGCCGCGTGCAGTTGTCACCTTCCGACAATTACGCCGTCGCCGTGACTGCCTCCAAAAACGGATACAGCATCAACGCTTCGGGAAAATCGGCCGATCTCCGGCCTTTCCTCTCAAAGCTTCGCAGTTCCTCAGGGGCAGGTGACGGCACATCGCGTTCGCAGCCGTCCCTTGCCATCAAGGCGCAACTCGACAAGGTCTACGGCTTCAACGACGAGATCCTTTCCAATGTCAGTGCCGATGTCAGTGTGCGTGACGGCAAGGTCCGTTCGGTCGATTTTCGCGGCGTCACCGGCAGAGGCCAGGCGGTTGTGGCCCAGACGACCAATCGCGGCGCGACGGGAACAGTGACGCTTACCAGCAGCGACGCCGGTTCTCTTGCCCGTTTCACCAATATCTACACCCGCATTCGTGGTGGTCTTCTCAATCTCGCACTCTCGACCGTCAACGGCAGCGACTGGAGCGGCTCGCTCGATCTGCGCAATTTCGCCGTCGTCAACGAAGCGAAGCTTCAGGATATCGTCGCCACGCCGACGGGCGACGACGGCCGGAGCCTCAACACGGCGGTCCGCCGCAATATCGATGTCAGCTCGGAGAAATTCCAGCGCGGTTTTGCCCGGCTCGTTTACGTCAACGGCTCGGTTGCGGTGGAAAACGGCGTGGTGCGCGGCGAACAGATCGGTGCGACCTTCCAGGGCCTGCTGAAGGACCAGAACGGCCGTATGGACATGACAGGCACCTTCATGCCCGCCTATGGCCTAAACCGGCTGTTCGGCGAATTGCCCTTCATCGGCATCTTCCTCGGCAACGGCCCGCGACCGCGGGCTGCTCGGCATCACCTTCAAGCTTTCCGGCCAGACGGACCAGCCGAAGCTGACTATAAACCCGCTGTCGCTGATAGCGCCCGGCGTCTTCAGGCAGATTTTCGAGTTTCAATAAAAAGGCCGCTTCCGCGGCCCTTCATCTGATGATTTGCGCGGGTGTTACGCCGGGCGAACGAGAACGTGCTTCTTCTTGCCAACCGAAAGCTTGATGATGCCATCGCCGGTGATTTCGGCGGAACCGATCATCTGGCGGTCGTCCGACACGCCCTTGTCGTTGATCTTCACCGCACCGCCCTGAACGTGACGGCGGGCTTCGCCATTCGAGCCGGCAAGGCCAGCGCGGACGATGAGCGACAGGACGCCGACGCCGGCATCGAGTTCGGATGCCGGAACCTCGATAGAGGGCAGGTTTTCGGCAAGCGCGCCTTCCTCGAAAGTCTTGCGCGCCGTTTCGGCGGCTTCTTCGGCAGCGGCACGGCCATGCAGAATGGCCGTGACTTCGGTTGCGAGGATTTTCTTCGCCTCGTTGATCTCAGATCCGCCAAGGGCGGCGATACGTGCGATCTCATCCATCGGCAGCGTGGTGAAGAGCTTCGCGAAGCGAACCACGTCCGCGTCTTCCGTGTTGCGCCAGTATTGCCAGAAATCATAGACCGGCAGCAGGTCCTTGTTGAGCCAGACGGCACCGGAAGCGGACTTGCCCATCTTCGCACCCGAAGACGTGGTCAAAAGCGGGGAGGTCAGCGCATAGAGCTGCGGTGTCCCCATGCGGTGACCGAGGTCGATGCCGTTGATGATGTTGCCCCACTGGTCAGAGCCGCCCATCTGCAGGCGGCAGCCGGTACGCTGGTTCAGCTCCACGAAATCGTAGGCCTGCAGGATCATGTAGTTGAATTCGAGGAAGGACAGCGACTGCTCGCGGTCGAGGCGCGTCTTCACGCTGTCGAAGGACAGCATGCGGTTGACCGAGAAGTGGCGGCCGACGTCGCGCAGGAATTCGAGGTAGTTGAGTCCACGCAGCCAGTCGGCATTGTTGATCATCAGCGCCGGATTTTCCGCGCGATCGTAATCGAGGTAGTTGGCGAAGACGTGCTTGAGCGAGGTGATGTTGTCCTCGATCATGTCGATCGTCATCAGCTTGCGGGCCTCCTCCTTGAAGGAGGGATCGCCAACCATGCCGGTGCCGCCGCCCATCAGCGAAATCGGCTGGTGACCGGTCTTCTGCATCCAGTGCAGCATCATGATCTGGGTGAGGTGGCCGACATGCAGGCTGGAGGCCGTCGGGTCATAGCCGATATAGGCGGTCACGGTTTCCTTGGCGAACAGTTCGTCGAGACCCGACTCGTCGGAGATCTGGTGAATGAAGCCGCGCTCATCGAGCGTGCGGAGGAAATCGGACTTGAACCTGGACATAACCTTTTTCTTTCTGGTTGGACCTTTGCCGTCATTGTCTGTCAATGAACGCGGGGGGCTTTACCATTGTTTTTTGAAAAGTGCACCCGTTTCGGCCATGAATAACGGCGATTCATCTCCGCATGATTCGATATTGAAAGGGAGCAGCGCGTGGGCGAGGTCAAAACTGCAATCGGGCTGATGAGCGGGACATCGATGGACGGCATCGATATCGCCCTGTTGCGCACGGATGGCGAAAACGTGGTCCGGCATGGGCCGAGCGGTTATTTCCCCTATGATCCGGGCCTGCGCGCCACGTGGCAGAAGGCGCTGGTTACGGCCAAAGCCATTCGCGAACGGCGCGAGCGTCCGGGTGACCTCGCGGATGCGGAACGCAAGCTGACGCTTGCCCATGCGGCGGCAGTCAAATCCTTCCTCCACCGCCACCGGCTTGAAGCCAGCGATATAGACGTGATCGGTTTTCATGGCCAGACGGTGCTGCATCGGCCGGATGAGGCGTTGACCGTGCAAATCGGCGACGGCGCACTTCTGGCCGAGGAAACCGGTATCGATGTGGTTTACGACATGCGCGCCAACGACATGGTGCATGGCGGGCAGGGCGCACCGCTCATTCCTGCGTACCACATGGCGCTCTCCGCCAATCTGCCTGATGGCTTCGAAACGCCCGCCGTCTTCGTCAATATCGGCGGCATATCCAATCTCACCTATATCGGCGAGGGAGGGCGGCTTGCGGCTTTCGACAGCGGTCCCGGCAATATGCTGATCGACCAGTGGATCGAGGCGCATACGGGCAAAGCCTTCGACAAGGGCGGCAGGACGGCGGCGGGCGGCAGCGTCGTTGCCTCGCTCGTCACGCGCTACATGGAAAGCCCGTTCTTCTCGGCCAATATCCGCCGCTCGCTTGACCGCAGCGATTTCGTGCCGCCGCAAAAGGGCGAGGTTTCGCTGGCGGACGGCGCACGCACGCTGTCGCATCTGACGGGTGCCGCGATCCTCAAATCGGCGAGCTATCTGCCGGAAGCGGCTAAGACCTATGTGATCTGCGGCGGCGGGCGGCTCAATCCTGTTATCATGGAAGAGTTTGCGAGCCTTGCTGCAAAGCAGGGTGCGCGGGTAATCGCGGCGGAAGAGGCGGGGTTCGACGGCGGGGCGATGGAGGCGGAGGCCTGGGCCTATCTGGCGGTGCGATCGCTGAAGGGGCTGCCGCTAACCTATCCGGGGACGACCGGTGTGAATGAGCCGGTTACGGGTGGGGTTTTGGTGAGGGCGTAATAGACGATGGCGGACTTGGCTCACCGCCCTCTGCCCTGGCGGTCATCTCCCCCACAAGGAGGAGATTGGCCAGACGCCTGATCTCCGCCTGAGTCGCTACGTTAAAGAGCGTCGGGAGGTCACCACGATTCGATCTCCCCACCTGTGGGGAGATGCCCGGCAGGGCAGAGGGGTGCAGCCAAGCCCGCCGTCGATCATTGTAGGTAGATCAACACTGACCTAAGCTGCGCTCCTAAATCACCGAATGCGCTTCGCTGCCGGTTCCGGAACCAGTTCGCCATTCAGGCGGCGGTCGAGGTAGTCCTCGCATTCGCTCATCAGCTCATCAACCTTGCCGTTGAAGAAGTGGTTGGCGCCGGGAAGGGTGCGGTGGGTGATGAGAATGCCCTTCTGGGTCTTCAGCTTTTCGACCAGACCGTTGACGTCCTTCTCAGGCGCGACCTTGTCGGCGTCGCCATTGATGATGAGACCGGAAGACGGGCAGGGGGCGAGGAAGGAGAAGTCGTAGGTGTTGGGCTGCGGCGCAATCGACATGAAACCTTCGATTTCCGGGCGACGCATCAGAAGCTGCATGCCGATCCAGGCGCCAAAGGAATAACCCGCGACCCAGCAGCTTTTCGAATCGGGATGCAGGCTCTGCACCCAGTCGAGAGCGGACGCGGCATCGGAAAGCTCGCCGGCGCCATGGTCAAACTCGCCCTGGCTGCGGCCGATGGAGCGGAAGTTGAACCGGAGCGTCGTGAAACCGCGCTTCTGGAAAAGATAGAAGAGCTGATAAACGATCTGGTTGTTCATCGTGCCGCCGAACTGCGGGTGCGGATGAAGGATGATCGCTATCGGCGCGCTCTTTTCCTTGGAGGGTTGATAACGGCCTTCGAGGCGACCCGCAGGGCCGTTAAAAATGACTTCGGGCATTGGTACTCCGGTCGTGTTTTTTCATTCTCCAACCGCATTCTTCCGACGAGAAGACTTGACGAACTGTGTCATCTTTTCTAGAACGCAGTTTAGAATAATTCGAAACTTTGCGTGTGCTTAAGCACTCGGACCGTGTCATAAGGCAAGCGCAACTGTAATTTCAAGAAAAATGCGTTTTGGCGCATGGAAGATTGAGCGAAGCTTTTCCGCGATGACGGTTTTGACGCGCACATATATGGACTGGAACGCCACGGCGCCGCTTTTGCCCGCCGTGCGGGATGTTCTTGTCCGCGCTCTCGATACCACGGGTAATCCGTCCTCCGTACACCGGGAAGGGCGCGCAGCCCGTGCGGCCGTCGAGGCCGCGCGTCGTGACGTTGCTGTGGTCTGCGGCGCTCAGGCGTCGCATGTGACCTTTACGAGCGGTGCGACCGAAGCGGCCAATCTGGTGCTTTCGCCTGAATTCAAGATGGGGCGCGCTCCCGTACGCTATGGTCGTCTTTACGTTTCGGCGATCGAACACCCCGCTTTTCGCGAAGGAGGCCGGTTCGGCAAGGCTGACGTTACGGAAATTCCCGTTACGTCAGCGGGTGTCATCGATCTTGCGGCCCTTGAGGCGTTGCTGTCTGCGCACGATAAATCCGCCGGCTTGCCCATGGTCGCCTGTATGCTGGTCAATAATGAGACCGGCATTCTTCAGCCGGTGAGTGAAGCGGCGCGGCTTGCACATGCAGCTGGTGGATTGATGGTCGTCGATGCCGTGCAGGCTGCCGGCCGCGTTCCGCTCGATATCAATGCATTGGATGCCGATTTCCTTGTGATCTCGTCCCACAAGCTTGGTGGCCCGAAGGGTGCGGGGGCGCTGGTGTCCCGCGGCGAGGTGATGATGCCGAAGCCGCTGATCCATGGTGGCGGCCAGGAAAAGGGACATCGTTCCGGTACTGAAAATACCCTGTCGGTCATCGGTTTCGGTGCCGCCGCCGCTATTGCTGCGCAAAACCTCGAGACCGAAGCGACGCGTCTTGCAGCGCTGCGCGCAAGGCTGGAAGACGGCATGCGGGCAGTCGCGCCTGACGTGATCATCTACGGTGAGGATGTCGGCCGTGTCGGCAATACCACGTTTTTCACCTTGCCCGGTTTGAAGGCGGAAACGGGCCAGATTGCATTCGATATCGAAGGCATTGCGCTCTCGGCCGGTTCGGCCTGCTCATCCGGCAAGGTGGGTGAAAGCCATGTGCTGACGGCGATGGGACGCGATCCCAAGCTTGGCGCACTCAGGATTTCCCTTGGTCATGCGACTGATGAGGCGGATATCGAGCGCGCGCTCGCAGCCTTTACGAAAATTGCCGGGCGGCGCAGGCTGACCGGTCAGGCCGCTTAAAATGCGGCAAAGAATTGCGGAATAGCAATTTTCCGCTTGCCGGGATGTGTGAAAAGCGCCATCCCGCACTTACATGGGTATAAGCTCCGCCCCGTTTATACGGGCCCGGATTATTTGCCCGAAGATGGATGAAGGCGGCTATCCGCCTTGATACGTTGACAAGCCACCGGACCTTGGCTCCGGCGAGATTGGAGAACGACATGGCAGCGGTTCAGGAAACGATCGATCAGGTTCGCCAGATCGATGTGGACCAGTATAAATACGGCTTCGAAACCGAAATCGAAGTCGACAAGGCCCCGAAGGGCCTTTCGGAAGAGGTGATCCGCTTCATCTCGGCCAA
Source organism: Rhizobium sp. AN6A (assembly GCF_900215635.1). Lineage (NCBI taxonomy): Bacteria > Pseudomonadati > Pseudomonadota > Alphaproteobacteria > Hyphomicrobiales > Rhizobiaceae > Rhizobium > Rhizobium sp. AN6A. The sequence goes on along the minus strand of NZ_OCNC01000004.1, from coordinate 2,836,684 downwards.
GAAGCAGGAGCCGGAATGGATGCTGGAATGGCGTCTTGAGGCTTACAAGCGCTGGCTGACGATGGAAGAGCCGACATGGGCGCGCGTCAGCTACCCCAAGATCGACTTCAACGATCTCTATTATTATGCCGCACCGAAAAGCACGCCCGGCCCGAAGTCGCTGGACGAAGTCGATCCGGAGCTGCTGAAGGTTTACGAGAAGCTGGGCATTCCGCTGAAGGAACAGGAAATCCTGGCCGGCGTGGAAAACCGTCGTGTGGCCGTCGATGCCGTGTTCGACAGCGTCTCCGTTGTCACCACCTTCAAGGCGGAACTGGCAAAGGCCGGCGTGATCTTCATGTCGATCTCCGAAGCCGTGCGCGAATATCCTGATCTGGTGAAGAAATATCTCGGCTCGGTCGTGCCGCAGACGGACAATTTCTACGCAACGCTGAACTCGGCCGTCTTTACCGATGGTTCCTTCGTGTTCGTGCCGAAGGGCGTGCGGTGCCCGATGGAGCTTTCCACCTATTTCCGCATCAACGAAAAGAACACCGGCCAGTTCGAGCGCACGCTGATCATCGCTGAAGAGGGCGCCTACGTCTCCTATCTGGAAGGCTGCACCGCGCCGCAGCGCGACGAAAACCAGCTTCACGCCGCCGTGGTCGAACTGGTGGCGCTCGACGATGCCGAAATCAAATATTCCACCGTCCAGAACTGGTATCCGGGCGACAAGGATGGCAAGGGCGGCATCTACAACTTCGTGACCAAGCGCGGCGATTGCCGTGGCAACCGTTCGAAGATCTCGTGGACGCAGGTTGAAACCGGTTCTGCCATCACCTGGAAATACCCGTCCTGCATTTTGCGCGGCGACGACAGCCGTGGCGAATTCTATTCGATTGCGGTTTCCAACGGCCATCAGCAGATCGACAGTGGCACCAAGATGATCCATCTCGGCAAGAACACGTCGAGCCGCATCATCGCCAAGGGCATTGCTGCCGGTTTCTCGGAAAACGTCTATCGCGGCCAGGTCTCGGCTCACCGCAAGGCGACCAACACGCGTAATTTCACGCAGTGCGACTCGCTTCTGATCGGCGACAAGTGCGGCGCGCATACCGTGCCCTATATCGAGGCGAAGAACTCCTCTGCTCATTTCGAGCATGAAGCGACCACGTCGAAGATTTCCGAAGACCAGCTGTTCTATTGCCTGCAGCGCGGCATTCCCGAGGAGTCGGCCATCGCACTGATCGTCAACGGCTTCGTGAAGGACGTCATCCAGCAGCTGCCGATGGAGTTTGCGGTTGAAGCGCAGAAGCTGATCGGCATTTCGCTGGAAGGAAGCGTGGGTTAACTCTTGCTCGACGTCATCCTCGGGCTTGTCCCGAGGATCTGCAACGCGGAATACGGAGATGAGCGGCTTCGTCTACATGATGTCTGACAAACCCCGTGGGGTGATTTACACCGGCGTCACGAGTGATCTGGAAAACAGGACGTTTGAACATCGAAACGCTTTGCAGAAGGGTTATACCGAAAAATACCGGGCAAAGAGCCTCGTCTGGTTCGAAACCCATCCAAATATCGTGCTGGCAATCCAGCGGGAGAAATCTTTGAAGCGTTATCTGCGTGAATGGAAAATCAGGTTGATAGAAGAACTAAATCCGACCTGGATGGACCTTTGCGAGCGCATCAACGAGATCGAAAATGCCTATCGGCCGCACGAAAATACGCGGCAGTGGGGCGACTACAATTGACGTGATTAGATCCTCGGGACAAGCCCGAGGATGACGGATGTGAGAATTGAGAGCGACCCGTGAACCGGGTCTACGAGGCGGTCCTTGAAACCGCACCATGAACAGGAACCATACCATGCTTGAAATCATCGACCTGCACGCAAAGATCGCCGATACCGAAACCGAGATCATCAAGGGCCTCAACCTGAAGGTTGCTGCCGGTGAAGTTGCGGCCATCATGGGCCCGAACGGTTCCGGCAAGTCGACGCTGTCCTACATCCTGTCGGGCCGCGAAGACTATGAAGTCACCTCCGGTGACATTCTCTACAACGGCGAAAGCATTCTGGAACTGGATGCGGCCGAGCGCGCTGCCAAGGGTATTTTCCTGGCCTTCCAGTATCCGGTCGAAATTCCGGGTGTTGCCACCATGCAGTTCCTCAAGGTTGCTATGAACGAGCAGCGCAAGGCGCGCGGCGAGGCCGAGCTGACGACGCCGGACTTCATCCGCCGCGTCAAGGAAGCTGCCGGCGACCTGAAGATCGACATGGACATGCTGAAGCGTCCGCTGAACGTTGGTTTCTCCGGCGGTGAGAAGAAGCGCGCCGAAATCCTGCAGATGGCGCTGCTGGAGCCGAAGCTCTGCGTTCTCGACGAAACCGATAGCGGCCTCGACATCGACGCGCTGAAGATCGTGGCAGATGGCGTCAATGCGCTGAAGTCGCCGGATCGCGCCACTGTCGTCATCACCCACTACCAGCGCCTGCTCGATTACATCGTGCCTGATAGCGTTCACGTTCTCTACAAGGGCAAGATCATCCGTTCGGGCGACAAGGCCCTGGCGCTGGAGCTGGAAAACAATGGTTACGCCGACATCATCGGTGAAGCGGCCTAAGCCAGAGGCCAGGAGGTGATGTCCATGAACATTCAAACGACCAATCGGCTGACGCCAGCGGAAACCGCGCTGATCGACGCCTATACCGCCAAGTTCAGCGAATTGCCGGGCAATGGTGCGGTTGTCGCCGCCCGTGATGTGCTGTTCGACGATCTGAAGACCGGCGGTCTTCCGACCCGCCGCATCGAGGCGTGGCACTATACCGATCTCAAGAGCCTGTTGCGCGCCATTCCCGAGGACCAGCCCGCACCTGTTATCGAGAAGCAGGCGTCTGTTGTCGCCGGCTCGTCCGTCGCCTATGTGCTGCATGGCACGGCCAATGTCGGCAAGATCGAAGACATCAGCGTTTCCAGCTTTGCCGAGAGCCTGCTTGACGGCTCGGCCGCCACAGGCCTTGCGGAAGCCAGCAAGGACGACGTGATCGGCCGTATCAACGGCAGCTTCGTGCGTGACGGCCTGATGCTCGACGTTCCCGCGGATGCCGAGATCGAAAAGCCGATCGAATTGCAGGCAATCCATGGCGCGGGTCAGGTTCACAGCCGCTTCCCGGTGCGCTTCGGCAAGGGTTCCAAGGCGACCGTCATCGAACGTCACCTTTCGGTGACTTCGGATGCGGCCCTGGTTTCCTCCGTCACCGACATCGTTGTCGAAGACGGTGCGGAAGTGACCTGGATCATCCTGCAGCAACAGGGCGCGGCCGATATTCATCTTGGCCAGCTGCGCATGAAAATCGGTGCGGACGCCAAGATTCGTCTGTTCGTCATCAATGCCGGCGGCAAGCTGGTGCGGCAGGAACTGCGCATCGACGTGGACGGCGAAGGTACTGACCTCATCGTTCGCGGCGTCAACCTCTTGGGCGGCGAAACCCATACCGACGTGACGATGGTTCTTGGCCACAACGTGCCGAACACGACCTCGACGGAAGTGTTCCGCAACGTGGTGTTCGACCGTGCAAAGGGCATTTTCCAGGGCATGATCCGGGTTGCCCCCGATGCCCAGAAGACCGATGCGAAGATGGCGTGCAACACGCTGCTGATGTCTGATGATGGCGAGTTCTCGGCAAAGCCGGAGCTTGAAATCTTCGCCGACGATGTTCAGTGCGGTCACGGTGCGACGGTTGCCGATATCGACGACAACCATCTCTATTATCTGATGGCGCGCGGCGTGCCGCGGGCAAAGGCGCGGGCGATGCTCGTCAACGCCTTCGTCGCTGAAATCGCCGAGGAACTGGAAGAAGAAAATCTGGTAGAGGCGCTGGAGACGATCATCTCCGGCTGGCTGGAACATCATGCCTGAGAGCGAACGCGCCGCATTGGCGGCCCCTTATGACGTTGAAGCAGTGCGGAAGGATTTCCCGATCCTGTCGCGCGAAGTCTATGGCAAGCCGCTGGTCTATCTCGACAACGGCGCGTCCGCTCAAAAACCGCAGGTGGTGATCGACGCCGTTTCGCATGCTTATTCCAATGAATATGCGAATGTGCATCGTGGCCTGCACTTCCTCTCCAATGCCGCAACCGACGCCTATGAGGCGGCGCGCGAAAAGGTGCGCCGTTTCCTGAATGCCGGTTCGGTGGACGAGATCGTCTTCACCAAATCCTCCACCGAAGCGATAAATACGGTTGCTTACGGTTACGGCATGCCAAAGATCGGCGAGGGCGACGAGATCGTCATCTCGATCATGGAGCATCACTCCAACATCGTGCCGTGGCATTTCATTCGTGAGCGGCAGGGCGCCAAGCTGGTCTGGGTGCCTGTCGATGATGACGGCGCGTTCCATATCGAGGCTTTCGAAAAGAGCCTGACGGAGCGCACCAAGCTCGTTGCCATCACCCATATGTCGAATGCGCTGGGCACCATCGTGCCGGTCAAGGAAATCTGCCGCATCGCCCATGAGCGCGGCATTCCGGTGCTTGTCGACGGCTCTCAGGGCGCGGTTCACATGCCGGTCGACGTGCGCGATATCGATTGCGACTGGTACGTCATGACCGGCCACAAGCTTTACGGTCCCTCGGGCATCGGCGTGCTCTACGGCAAGGCTGACCGCCTGAGCGAGATGCGGCCGTTCCAGGGCGGCGGCGAGATGATCCTCGACGTGTCCGAAGACAATGTGACCTATAACGAGCCGCCGCATCGTTTCGAAGCGGGAACGCCGCCCATCGTGCAGGCCATCGGTCTTGGTTATGCGCTTGATTATATGGACAATCTCGGCCGTGCCGCGATTGCAGCCCACGAGGCTGATCTTGCTGCTTATGCTGCCGAGCGGCTGCGCGAGGTCAACTCACTGCGAATCATCGGCAATGCGCCTGATAAGGGCGGTATCTTCTCCTTCGAACTCGAGGGCATCCATGCCCATGACGTGTCGATGGTGATAGACCGGCGCGGCGTTGCCGTGCGTGCCGGCACCCATTGTGCCATGCCGCTCTTGAAACGGTTCGGCGTCACCTCCACATGCCGAGCATCGTTCGGCCTTTACAATACCCGCGCCGAAGTAGATCGTCTTGTCGAGGCGCTTGACTATGCGCGCAAATTTTTCGCCTGATATCAGGATTGAGGTTCAGGACCATGACTGCCGAAGCCACTGCAAAGACCCATGATGTGACCGAAGACGCTGCAAAGCCGTCTTCCATTGCGCCCGACGAACTGGCGCGTCTTAGCGACGACGTGATTGCGGCGCTGAAAACCGTGTACGATCCGGAAATTCCGGCCGATATTTTCGAACTCGGTCTCGTTTACAAGATCGATATCGAGGACGACCGGATGGTCAAGATCGTGATGACGCTGACAGCGCCCGGCTGCCCGGTGGCCGGCGAAATGCCGGGCTGGGTGGAAAACGCCGTCGGCGCGGTCGAAGGTGTTTCCGGGGTCGAAGTGTCGATGACCTTCGATCCGCCATGGACGCCGGACCGCATGTCGGAAGAGGCGCAGGTCGCCGTCGGCTGGTATTGAGACTGACGTGATTTTGACAGGCGTCATCCCTTGATGGCGCCTTCAAGCGCTATTAAATTGAAATCCATAAACATCGAGCCTTGAACTCGATTGTCGAAGGAGAATTAAGCCCATGGGCTTTGCGATCATGACCATGACCGGGGCTGCTGCCTCGCGCGTTAAAGCAATCGTCGAGAATTCCGGCCCGGACGCCAAGGGTGTGCGCGTCGGCATCAAGAAGGGCGGCTGCGCGGGCATGGAATATACCATCGACCTCGTGACGGAAGCGGATGCGAAGGACGATTTGGTCGAATTCGATGGAGCCAAGGTGTGGGTTCAGCCCTCCGCCGTGCTCTATCTGCTCGGCACGCAGATGGATTTTGAAGTGACCAAGATGCGCTCCGGCTTCACCTTCAACAACCCGAACCAGACGTCCGCTTGCGGCTGCGGTGAATCGGTGGAACTGAAGCCTGCCGATCTGGCGGCGCTGGCGAAGCAGCGCGAGGCTGAAGCCAGCGTTTGATTGGCTGCGCCCTTTTCCGATCAGCGGGATGATTGCTGTTTCAACGTATCGATAAAATCCGCCAGCGGATGAATCGATGGCGTCGTTTTCAAAAGCGGCTCGAGAGCTGCTGCGATCTTCCCGCAATCCTCCTCGGCAAGTGGTCGAAGGCTGGAGCTGACTTTGTTGTAGTCGGGCGTTCCGCGTGACGCGAGGGAGCGATTGATCACAAACAGTTCCGTTTGTCCGTCAATTCGTTCCACGAAGAGCGCAAGCGAACCGCCGTCTGCGGCAGCGGCGCTATCCGATACCGATTTGAACATCGAAACTCTCCGTAAATCATGAACCTATTCGGTCGAGGCCGTTGCAGCCTCGACGGCTCGTCTCACTCGTGTCGCAGCGCCTCGATCGGGCTCAAACTCGCTGCCCGCCGCGCCGGGAAATAGCCGAAAATCACGCCGATGGCAGCCGAGAAGGCGAAGGCGAGGAAGATGATCGACGGGCTGGTGACGAAGGGCACGTTGAGGAAGCTGACGACGCCATAGGCAAGGCCAAGGCCCGTCAAGATACCGACCGTGCCGCCCAGGGCAGAGAGCATGACGGCTTCCACCAGAAACTGCGTCAGCACCTGTTTTTCCAATGCGCCGATGGCGAGACGAATGCCGATCTCGCGGGTGCGCTCGGTTACCGAAACCAGCATGATGTTCATGATGCCGATGCCGCCGACCAGCAGGCTGACGGCTGCAACCGCACCCAGAAGCCCGGTCAGCAGCGTCGTTGTGCCGGTCATGGCAGAGGCGATCTGCGTCATGTCGTTGACGGTGAAATCATCCTCGCGGCCAATGTTGATGCGCCGCCGCTCGCGCAGCAGGTTCTGCAGGTCGCTTTGCACCTTGGCGGTGGAAACGCCGTCCTGCGCGGAGACCATGATCGAGGAAATGGTGGTGGTGCCGCCGATGCGCCGCTGATGGATTTTGAGCGGCATGATGATGGTGTCATCCTGATCGTCGCCGAGGCCGGATTGGCCTTTTCGGGCGAGAACACCGATGACGGGGCAGGAGATGTTGCTGACTCGTACCGTCTGGCCGACCGGGTTTTCCGCACCGAAGAGTTCCTGCCGCACCGTTTCGCCGATGATGCAGCCGATCTGTCCGCCACGATCTTCGGCCGGCTGGAAGTCACGGCCCAGCGCAAGCGTCCAGTCCTGTGCCACAAGGTAGTCATTGGTGGTGCCGATGACGCTCGTCTGATGATTCTTGCCGCCGAAAATGACTGTTGCGGCGGAGCTGCGGTTTTGCGGGGCAACTGCGCGGATGCCTGATATCTGGTTGCGGATCGCCTCGACATCGCGATCATCGAAACGTTTGGCTTCCGTGCTGGCGCGGCCGGGCCCGAACTGGCCGGGGCGCACGAACAGCATGTTGGTACCGAGCCGCGACAATTCCGATTTCACCTGCTCGGTCGTGCCGTTGCCGATGGTTACCATGGCGATGACGGCGGCCACGCCGATGACGACGCCGAGCACGGTGAGGAAGGAGCGGAGCAGGTTGCGGCTGATGGCGCGCAGCGCAAGACGCGACGTTTCAAAGAACATCGGAAGTCTCCTTGTTTTCCGCTGCGCTGTCGGAGGCGAGATGGCCGTCCACGAAACGCAGGAGGCGTCCCGCATGGGCAGCGATATCCTCTTCATGCGTGACCATGACGACGGTAATGCCCTTGTCGCGGTTGAGCGTGGTGATCAGCTCCATGATCTCGGCGCTGGTTTTGGTGTCGAGGTTGCCTGTGGGTTCGTCGGCCAGAAGCAGAGCGGGGCGGGTGACGATGGCCCGTGCAATGGCCACACGTTGCTGCTGACCGCCGGAAAGCTCCTGCGTCGTATGGTGCTCGCGGCCCTTCAGACCCACCTGTGCCAGCGCCTCCATGGCGCGCGCGCGCCGTTCCGAGGCTTTCATGCCCCGGTACACGAGCGGCAGCTCGACATTTTCCACCGCCGAGGTGCGCGACAGGAGGTTGAAGCCCTGAAACACGAAACCCAGCATGTGGCGGCGCAGCAGCGTCAGATGTTCATTGTCGAAACCGCTGGTCGGCACGCCCTGAAACAGATATTCGCCCGATGTCGGCACATCCAGGCAGCCGATGATGTTCATCGAGGTGGATTTGCCGGAGCCGGATGGCCCCATGATGGCGACGAATTCCTTCTCGTGGATCGACAGGCTGACGCCGTCAAGCGCGCGGATCGTCGCTTCGCCCCGGCCATATTGCTTGACGACATCGCGGAATTCTATGAGCGGCTGCTGTTGCATGCGGTTTTCCTCCGTCAGCCGGCGTTGCGGGCTGAGGCGTCGGTAATCACCAGATCATCGGCCTTCAACTCGCCCGATTTTACCACGGTATGCTGGCCATCGGTGGAGCCGGTTTCGATCGAAACCGAGACGGGCGTGTTGTTGCGCAGCACCCACACCGTTCTTTTGCCTGTCGCGGCCGGACCGGCATCGCGGTTCTGCGACCGGCCCATGCGGGGAGGGCGGAACAGGCTCATCAAGCCACCGCCACGGGAGGCGGATTCGCGTGGCGGCGTATATCGGAGCGCGGAATTCGGCACAAGCAGCGTATCCTTGATCTCCTCGACGACGATATTGGCGGTTGCCGTCATGCCGGGGCGCAACAGCAATTCCTCATTGTCCACTGTCAATATGCCCTTGTAGGTCACCACGTTCGACACGGTCTCGGAGGCGAAACGCACGGTCTCTATTTCCGCCGGGAAGCTGCGGTCGGGATAGGCATCGACATTGAAGGTGGCCGTCTGCCCGGTTTCAACCTTGCCGACATCCGCCTCATCCACCGACACCTGCAATTCCATATGGCGCAGATCACCGGCAATGGTGAACAGCACGGGAGCGTTGAGCGAGGAGGCGACGGTGGCGCCGGGATCGACACTGCGGGTGAGGATGACACCATCGATGGGCGAGACGATCTTCGCCTTGCCGAGATTGACCTCGGCCAGTCGCAAATCCGCTTCCGCCGAAAGCACGGTCGCCTCGTTGACCTGTAGCGTGGCGCCGGCGGCATCGTGGTTGAACTGCGCGGCGTCCAGATCCTGCTGGCTGGAGACCCGGCTCTGGACGAGCGACCGCAGGCGCTCCATCGATGTTTTTGCCGAGCCGAGATCGGCGCGCGCCTTCAGCACATTGGCCTTGGCGGAGGCAAGCTTGGCGCGGGCGCTCTGCACGTCGGCCTCCAGCTTGTTGGTGTCCAGCTCCGCCAGAATATCGCCTGATTTGACCGGGCTGTTATAGGTAACGTTGACCTTGCGAATGGTGCCGGACAATTCGCTCGATATGTCGACCTGATCGGTCGGCTGGACTGAGCCGGTGGAGGTTACGATGACGGAAAGGTCGCCCTGTCTCGCCGCTTCCGTGGTGTAGGTATAGGCGACGCCTGCGGCACGCGACTGGTAATAATATCCAAGGCCCCCGCCGATCAGCACCACGGCTGCTGCGGCATAGAGATAGCGGCGCGACTTCTTCTTTCTACCTGACCTGCTGGTACCCAGAATGTCCCGCAGATCGGGCTGGCTGTTTTCCGTGTCGCGGCCATTGGTGTTGGCGTCATTCATTTTCGTCACCCGCAAAATTCAAAATACCACAGAGGATTGTTTCCAACCCCTGTTTCCGGTCCGTCTGTCGCTGTTTGTATTCCTCTGATTGTGGGAAGTGACATAGCTTGCCCAAAGGGGGAAGTGAAAACTTGGTAATATTTATGATAGCTCTGGTCTGCTAGAGATAAATCCGAAAAGGCCGATGCCATTGATGTGGCGCCGGTTTCAGCAGCGACATGCAGGACGATGATATAATGAACGACAATGTGGTGAAGTTCCGCAAACCGGCGCCCCCGAAAAAGCCGCGCCAGCCGCTTGGGCCAAAATCGAAAAAAGCCCTGACGATCGCCGCCATCATCGCTTTTTTTGCCGCCGCCTGGGGGTATTTTACGCTGTTCGGGCAGGGGTGACATTCTGAAAGCCGTATTGGGTATAGACGCCTCATGGACTGTTACCCAGCCGAGCGGGGTCGCCTTGGTCATCAACGACGGAACAGGCTGGACGCTGCGTGCCGCCGCATCTTCCTACGTTGGCTTCCTTGCCTGTGGAACCGATATCTCGGTTCTCGCTGATCGCCCGAGGGGATCAATTGCCGAAGCATCAGCGCTTCTGGCGGCCGCAGAAGCCCTTGCGGGATGCAAGATCGATCTCGTTACGATTGATATGCCGCTCTCGCATCAACCGATTATTGCCCGCCGTGCTTCGGACAATCTGGTGTCTTCCGCCTATGGTTCCCGGCAATGCGGCACCCACACCCCAAATGCAATCAGGCCCGGCAAGGTCAGTGATGATCTCAAAATGGGGTTTGAACTTGCGGGATATCCGTTATTAACCAGGGAAATCAGCAGTCCCGGTCTGCTCGAAGTCTACCCGCACCCTGCGCTCGTTGAACTGACCAAAGCCGCGAAACGGCTTCCGTATAAGCAGGGAAAAGTCGGCAGCTACTGGCGGTCGGATACGTCCGCAGACCGTCGCGCCAAACTCCTCGAGGTCTTGTCGTTCATCATCGCACATCTCGATCGACGGATAGATGGGGTTGCCGATGCACTCATCATTCCCGCGACGAACGCGAAGGGATGGGAGATGAAGGCTTTCGAGGACAAGATGGATGCCGTCGTGTGCGCCTGGGTAGGGATCTGTGCTTTGGAGAGTGAGGCAGTGCCGTATGGCGACGACATTTCCGCGATCTGGATCCCGAAAGCGGCAGTTTAGATGAAGATGGCGACCCCTGCAGGATTCGAACCTGCGACATTCGACTTAGAAGGTCGACGCTCTATCCAGCTGAGCTAAGGGGCCGTCGTGCCGGACTATCATTGCTCCGGCTGAAAATCGTTCAGTGCGTCTTCTTCAATGCGTCCAGGGCTGGGTGCGGTTGAAGCGGAAATTATCCGTGTAGGATACAACCTTGCGGGTCGCTTCCTTCGGCTGGATGACGCGGTATTCGATGCCCTTGCGCTGCGCATAGGCTTCAGCCTGTTCCTGCGTCTCGAATGTCAGCTTGACCTGCTGCTTCATGTCGGATGTCGAGGTGTATCCCATGATCGGATCGATCTTGCGCGGGACCTCAGCGTCGAATTCCAGAACCCAGACATTGGTTTTCGCCTTGCCGGATTGCATGGCGGTCTTTGCAGGGCGGTAAATCTTCGCAGACATGTCGAAACTGCTCCGGTTGGGCGGTGGGGCATGCGCCCCGGATTACTATTCACGTACCTGAATAGAATAACCAAATCGTGTCAGGAACGCTGAATTTGAAATGGACCGACTCCATGTGAGAGTCAAGACGATTATCCCTTGCGGCCTCTTCAAGGTCCCACCGCTTTGCATGAGTTTTCGATAATCGAGACAATGGGCTCAACAAAGATGAATTTCCCTGTTGCGGACTGCGGGTGAACCGTGTATTCCCCAGCCATCGCCTCGGCGGAGTGTAGCGCAGTCTGGTAGCGCATCTGGTTTGGGACCAGAGGGTCGGGAGTTCGAATCTCTCCACTCCGACCATTTAAAGCGAAACATTCGCTTGTCGGCGTAACCCCTTCAAAGAATAGCTTCCGTTCAGTCCGCTGAAGGTCCGGCCAAAGTGCTTTCGGCCGTGCCGATCGTCATGACATTGCCGCGCCATGCAACCGCGCTGCCGATCCAGCTGCGTACCCAGACGAATGGCATGATGACATCCCGCGCGACCATTGCCGGAAGGGTATAGAGAGATATCGGCCACCGGTTGAGAGCTGCGAGCGCCAGTTCCGGGCCGTACATGATGGCGAGTACGGCAACCGCGGTGACGGCAAGGTTCGCATCCGCGGCAACGGCGGCAGCGAGTGCGAAGAGGAGCGGGGGAAGCGCGCCGGTGAGTATTTCCGGGGCGAAATATTGCGGGAAGGTGACGCGCCGTAGCCGCGCCCAGCGGGTCTGCCGCGACCAGATCTCACCGGCATGGCGCTGTCCGAGCGGCTGCTCGAACGGGGCCGACACCAGATGTACCTTGCGACCGGCATTTCTGACCAGCTTCGTGGAGGCGGCATCTTCGGCGATTTCGGCGGCGAGCGCGCGGATGCCGCCGCGCTCTTCCAGGAACGGCTTGTTCCACAACATCGATTTGCCCTGCGCGAAGCCCATGCCGATGGCTTCCGCCGCATATTGCCAGCGGCCTTGCGAGCCGTTGAGGAAGGCGCATTCCACATGTGCCCAGAAGCCGTCCGGCCGGGAGCCGAGTGGCGGCGAGCAGACCAGTCCGCTATCCCGCCGCCAGGCCGACATCATGGTTTCGATATAGGATTGCGGCATCAAAACATTGGAATCGGCCAGAATGACTCATTCGTGCCGGGCAGCACGCCAGCCCTTGACGCAATTGTTCAGTTTGGGATTGGCGCTGATGCGATCATCGCCGATGAGCAATTGCGCTGAAACTGCGGGGAAGGCCGCGCTTGCCTTGCGCACTTCCTCGATCACGGGATCGAACTCGTCGGCGACGCAGAACAGCAGCTCATAGTCCGGCCAGTTGAGCTGGAAGGCGCGCGACAGCGTCAGCGGTGTGAAAGTTTCGATGCCGCGCAGCGGCACCACCAGCGATACCGGCGGTTTCTGCCGGACGAGTGCACTGTCCGTATCGCGTCTTTTCAGCCGCCAGCCTGCCAGAACGACGCCGAGAAGATTGAAGGCGAGGAGCAGAATTGCACAAAGGGCAAAAACAGTTTCCATGCTGGCCAGTTCCACTCCCAAGCTTTCAGCGGTTTACCCGCCAACCGATTCCATGGAATTCGTCATTGCGGATTATAACGTTTGCATGACAGTTACATGTCATCTTCCGCGGGCAGGATCCGACTTCGGTCGTTCATGCGCCTCTGGCGCACCGGTCGATGCCGCGTTTGTTACCGAGAAAGCGTGAACAGTTTTTGCAGGCTCCCTGTTCGCGAGGGGAGACGGTTGTTTGCCTGGTTTGAATGCCATAACGACGAAGCGGGCGTGTCGCGGTGTCAGGAATAGTCACGTCGAAACACCGATTGGAAGAACGAAATCTATCCGAGTATTGACTGCCGGTGCCTGAGGAAAATTAAGACGATGTATCTGACAGCAACCCTCGATCCCTTTGCTCCTGGTCATTTGAATGGGACAAAGCTCAGGCTTCAATAAAACGGGCGATCCACGCAGGTGGATTGCCCGTCGTTTTGACCTCTGGAGGCATGTTGACGAACGCAGATCGACCTGCCGCTCATCCGGTTGTCATCACCGTAAGTGATTGATATTTAGCCTATAATATTCGCCAAACCTTCCGCATGACGACCTAGTGGATGTTCAGAATATGCGCGTGGCTGCTTGCGACCAGAAACGATTCCCGCGCTTTTTCGATGTCGCATTTTCCGGCGATAGCATCGAGACAGTTCCTGCGTGCGTCCTCATATTCCGGTCCGTGTTCTTCCGGCCAGCGGTACATCAGCATGTCCAGCGCCACTAGCGGGCTGTAGATTTCCACCGCTGCGGATAGCGGCAGGTGGATCGCCACCGGCTTCATCCACGAGGCGTGGTGACACGGCTCCGTTCTGTTAATCAGCATGTCATTCTCCTCCCTGTTTCATGCGCCTTGACGGCAGATTTCACTCCCATGCGCGAAATGCTCACCTCACGAAATGGTTCCCGATCACCTAAAATGTGATCGGGCAGGGGGTTCCAATTTGCCAAGATGAATGGAAGATGAACGAATTGATGAACCGGAGATGAACAAAACCGTGATTCGGGCATTGTAATAGCCAAGAAGGAGAACGCACATGTTCAATTTGTCAGGCATTCAGGAAAGCTTCTTTGGAGACCGCATGGCGGGTGTGTGCGAGGCTATCACCTCTGCACTGGCTTTCGAAAACGGTCTCGAGAAGTCGCGGATTTCCGCAACCGTCGAAAATGACGTGATCTATCTTGAAGGGACGGCGGATTCGGTCGAGGCAATCGACATTGCCATCAATCTTGCCGCATCCATTTCCAATTGCCGGATTTTGAGCCATATCGAGCCGGTCTACTGACATCTTGCCGGCCGGGCGAAACGTCGTCCGGCCTTTTCAGACGCAGTAACGCGGCAACGTCATTTCCGGTTGCCGATTTGTGCACTGCGGACCACATCGCCCGGTCTGATACCGTAGCGTTTGGCAGTGCCGCCATTCAGTTCAAGCACGAATTTTACCGACCCACGGGAGCTTATGATCGCTTCCGAATGCGGCACGGCGTTTTCGTGGATATGGGTTATGCGCCCGTCCCGGGCAATGAACAGCATGTCGAGCGGAATGAGAGTATTCCTCATCCACATGGCCACATCCCGCTCCTTGCCGAAATCAAACAGCATACCGCTTCCAAGCGGCATGGACTTGCGAAACATCAGGCCCTGTTCGCGCTGGGCGTTGTCCAGCGCCAGTTCCGCAACAAATTCGTGGGTTTCTCCTGAAGCGGTCTTGATCGTCAGCGGTTCGGATTGAAACGTCTGCTGCTGTTGAGCCTGTGTGGCGCTTGAGAGCGTGAAAAAAAGAAGCGCCAGAACGGCGCTCTTCATCAAGTTGCGAAACACAGCGGCCATCAGTGCGACATCCCGATCGGGGCAGGGTTGTCGGGGTGGATTTCCGCCGCCATTAAACCCTTGTCGCCATCGCCGAAGCGCACCAGCACCACCTGGCCCGGCCGCAGTTCCGTGAGGCCGAAACGGCGCAACGTCTCCATATGCACGAAAATATCTTCGGTTCCTTCGCCGCGCGTCAAGAAGCCGAAACCCTTAGTGCGGTTGAACCACTTGACGATTGCACGCTCAAGCCCGCTTGACGGCGTGACCTGCACATGGGTGCGCACCGGCGGCAGCTGCGACGGGTGAACGGCGGTGGACTGATCCATCGACAGGATGCGGAAGGCCTGAAAGCCGCGGTCACGCCGCTGGATGAGGGCAACGATGCGCGTACCCTCAAGAATGGTCTGATATCCATCGCGGCGCAGGCAGGAGACATGCAGCAGCACGTCCTGCATGCCATTGTCAGGCACGATAAAGCCGAAACCCTTGGCAACGTCGAACCATTTCACCGCGCCGGTGATTTCGGTCAGGTCCACGGCATCGGCCGAAAGGTCCTCGACATCGACTATCGTTTTCGATGACATCCTATCAGCCATATCCTGCCAACCCCTCGATTACGCGCCACACACCGGTCAACTGATTCCTGTGTACCAGATTAACATCTTGGTAACGGTTCCACGCAAGCCCTAGTTTTTGATTTGCGTAGCTGCTTTTATGTCGCCGTCCTTGTCCGGGGCTTGCGATCATGCGTTTATGGCCCGGAAAAGCGTATTGGAGAGGAAGAAAATGCGGTATCTGCACACGATGGTTCGCGTCAAAGACCTTGGCGAATCAATGAAATTCTATTGCGACCTGATGGGTCTCGAGGAAATACGCCGGATCGAAAACGAAAAAGGCCGTTTCACTCTGGTTTTTCTTGCAGCGCGCGACGATATCTCTGCGGCGCGGGAAAAAAAGGCGCCTTCCCTTGAACTCACCTACAATTGGGACACCGAAGATTACACCGGCGGCCGCAATTTCGGGCACCTGGCCTATGAGGTCGACAATATCTACGACTTCTGTGCCCACCTTCAGCAAAATGGCGTCGTGATAAACCGGCCGCCGCGTGACGGTCACATGGCCTTCGTTCGTTCGCCCGACGGTATTTCCTTCGAAATCTTGCAGAAGGGCGAAAGCCTCGCGCCAGCCGAACCGTGGATATCTATGCAGAATACGGGTTCCTGGTAGGGTTTTCCTGACCAGAAGCGACGATTTCGGTCACTCTTGCCTTGTCCGGATGGGTTGAGGCATAGTCCGCGAATCGAAACGGCATGTCCTGTTTTGAAAAAAGCAGACGATTCCGTTCCCGTGCTGCTGTTGTAAATGCAAGATACGGAGGCCACCCATGAAAGCTGTCGATAGCGCGAAAGGACGCGTTGCCTGTCAGCGTCTTGTTGTCGCGGTTTCGTTGCTCGGGCTTGCCGGATGCGTTTCAGCGGTGACGGATGACGACATGGCTGCCAATAGCAAGAAGCCGGCGATTTCCGCCGAGCAGAAGGCGCAGGCGGCATCGGCGGTTCATAACCCGGCCGCCAAACAGCAGCAGGGGCATTATGTGGATCCCGCCGTGGCCTCGGCGACCGGCGGGGCCGTTGCGGCCCAGCCGCAGGCGCTCGGCGGCCCCGCACAGGGCTACGGTGCCGCCGCCGATATTGGCGGCCTGACGACGCAGCCGACGGCGATTTCCGCGGGTACATCAAGCATCTATTCCAGCAGACCCGCCGTTGCGGCAGGGGCTACAGCCGCAGCGGGTGCACCTTCCCAGGGGATCGCACCCGCCGTCAGCAGCGTCTATTCGGCACCAGTGCTGGCGACACAGCCGCAACCGGTATCCGCAACGGGACAAGTGCCGACTGCTGTACCGGTACCGGCAGAACAGCACAGCGAAAACCGTCAGGTGGTTCCCGTACCGGTGCCGCAACATGCGTCGGAACAGCTCGCCGCTGCTTCAGCGCAGTCTTCCGGAGACGGGAAACGGGCAGGCGAGGGGCAGGAAAGTGAGGGCACGGTCGTGCCGCTTGCAGCTTTTTTCGCCGGTGCGGCAAAGAAGCGCCTTCCGAAAATGATCGAAAACGGTACGGCGGAGAATACGCAGGTTGCGGCGCTCTCCGGCGGGTCGGACAGGACGATGGGTATTGCGCTTTCCGGCCGTTCGATGATGTCTGACGAATTCGACGATGCGCATCTCGAAGACGAGGATGACCAGCCGGCCGGCCTGATGAAGCTTGCCTCGCTCTCCGGCCTCACCCGTGTTTCTCCGAACGGCCTTTTCCTGCAGACCGATCATGTTGAAGTCGGTTGTTTCAAGCCGGAACTGGTGCGCATGATCAAGGATGTCGAGCGCCACTACAACAGCCCGGCTATCGTCACCTCGGGTTATCGCCCGCCAAAGGGCATAAGGCAGGGTTCCAAGCACTACACCTGCGATGCAGCCGACATCCAGATCAAGGGCGTTTCCAAATGGGAGCTTGCGTCCTATCTGCGGTCGATGCCGCAGCGTGGTGGTGTAGGCACCTATTGCCACACCGAATCGGTCCACATGGATACGGGCGAAGCCAGAGACTGGAACTGGCGCTGCCGCCGCACCGCCCCGCGTAAATAATCTCGCGCCGGATTCTCGAACCATCAAAGCTTGCGCGTTTCTCGCCTGAAATTCTGCCGGTGTGGAAATCACGGCATGCAGACAGGGTGCGCCACATGCTGTAGGAGACGGTTTCCCGACCCTATGCGCATGGTGCTTTCCGAATGCTGCCGATATCCGCTTTTCCCGTTTACATCATCTCTATCGCCAGAGCGCGCGCCCGTCTTGAAAAGATGCTGAACGGAGCATCAGGTCTCGGGCTGGATTTGCGCCCGGTGGAAGGTGTTGACGGCAAGACCATCCCCGCTGCCGAATGGACGGATTTTAACAGGCGCGGCTTTGAGCTTCGCAACGGCCGTCGTGCCCTGCCCGGGGAGTATGGCTGTTATGCCAGCCATATCAAGGCACTGGAGATTTTCCTCGCCACGGATGCGCCGGTGGCCGTGATCGTCGAGGATGATGTTGCCTTCACGCCTGACTTCTCCGATCGGGTCAAGGCAATGGTCGCGATCATGCCTGAGAATTCCATCGTAAAGCTGACCAATCACCGCCACAGAGGTTTCAGAGCCCGGAAGACCAGCGCTCTCGGAGACAAGCTGGGGCGCTGCATATATGGGCCACAGGGATCGTCGGCCTGCTATATCATCTCACGCGGTGGAGCGGAGCGGTTTCTGAAAGCGGCAAGGGTGATGACGCTGCCTTTCGACCGGGCGCTGGAATGCGGCTGGGGTTACGGCACGCATGTCTACGTCACCGAAAAGGATTTTCTGCCGTTCGGCGATCCGGACACGCTGGTCGGCACGCGCGCGGAATATCGCGGCAGCAAATTTGCCCGGTTGAACCGGGTGCCAGCCTATCTCTCCAGTTTTTATGACAATATCGCGCGGTATGTGTACGCCTATCTATAGAGGGAGGCCGCTTAACGCACGAAATCTTCCCTCTGGACCGCTTTGCGGCCCGTGAGACTTTCTTTTTGAATGCTGAAGAAAATCGGCTTGGTGGAGTCCGTTCCAGTTTCGTGCGGATGGATCGTTGAGCCTCCCGGCTCCCACCAGTTCGGGTGTTTCTGGATCAGAGACCAGGCGTAGATCCGCTCACTTTGCCATTGCTCGTTATCTTCAAGCTCCTGATAGAGGCCATGAAGAATTACGCTTGTCCACGTGCTGGTGTTTTTGACCTCATCGACCTGAAGGCAAACATGAGGGTTCAGGCGCATATTCTCTATCTTGGCTCCCATCATCGAGAAGCTGTAGACTCCACCCTCGTGAAACACGAAATGGATCGGCACGACATAGGGCCTGTCATGATCGATACAGGCAAGATGCCCGAAGCTTATCCGGGAAAGGAATGCGATGCATTCCGCCGATGTCATTTCTTCCAGATGGACACTTGACGCCATGATGATCACTCCGTTCTGGGCAGGCGACAACGATCATCTGATCGCGCCGCCTTCATTTTCCCATCTCTCGACAGCCGGGCTTCCGGATTTTTGGGTAGACTGCAATATGTCCCGGTTCTTATGGTGAGGAGCCGACGCAGACGGGATTGGTTTACGCCTGCCGGAACCGCGTCGAATGGCGGCGATCAGAACCCGCCTGCACGCGTCGAGTTTCGTGGAGCCGCATAACGTTGCAGCACCTTTTTCAAGCCTGTCGATCGCCTTGACGAGCAGGGGCGCACGATCTGGATCGACATTTCGTTTTCGATTGATGGAAGACATTTCGTCCTCCTTTGGTTGGGGCCAAGGCAGATGCGCCTTCACACAACAGCGCCCGCTTCAAATGCTGCCATTGATTTATTCTGCGCTCTATATGAGGGATGCGCAAGCACATAGCTCGTCTGGAAACCATCCCTGAAGTGCTGCAGCTGCTACTGTACGACCGGCGCACAAAGCGCGTTCCGTTGCACATGGAATCAGCGCGCAGGCGCGATTTTCCGTATTTTGGCGTAAATTTTCTAGCCTGTTTGTTTCAGCACGAGTTTTGTCAAAAGGTCGATCTGCTGCTGCTGTTTATCGACGAGGGCTTTCAGCTCGATAGAGCGCATCCGATCGAACTTATCGTGCAGCGCCATGATTTCGATCTCCGCCTTCAGATTGACCTCGTAGTCGTGTGCGGCGTCGATCCGATCCTTGGCCGCATGGCGGTTCTGGCTCATCATGATCACCGGCGCCTGAACCGCTGCGAGCATGGATAAGATGAGATTGAGGAAAATGAACGGGTAGGGATCGAAGGCGTTCGAAGCCGCGATGATGTTTGCGCTCAGCCATATCGCAAGCAAAGCCGCAAATATAAGGATAAAGGTCCAGGAACCGCCGAATTTGGCAACCGCATCCGCAAGCCGCTGGCCGGGCGTCAGTCTCTCGTCGAAAACCGCATTCGCGTCCGTCGAGATGGTGCGCCTTGCTGCAAGACGACGAAATATTGCTTTTTCCCTGTCCGGCAGCAGCTCAAGCGGTTTCCCCAGATAACGGCTCGCTCCCTCCGCCAGATCTTGAGGTATGAGCATGTCACTGTCGTCTTCGATATGGATTGCCATTGCTCTTTCTCCCTTGGCCCGCGCCAATCCGACGACCGCCTCCGGACCGAAGGCCGCCCGCATATTGCCCCCGACCGGTCGGGTATTGCGACATCTCACCTTACCATGCTTTGCATGATCGGCTTTATTGGCCCGTTCGCTAGCCAGGGGACGGCGTGTCGCGGCGATTTGCGTTTATCTTGAAGGCAGTTTCAGGGACGAGATCTGTCGTAACGCAACGCTGATACGCAGGTTCCTGCTGGTAATCGGTTTAATGCAGCTTTGAAGTGTAATTTAAGTATACATATAGTTTTAGTGATAAAAAATATAGTTTTTCGAAAAAATAATTAGGTAACTATTGTGCGTTTTCAGGTTTTTGTAATATTGATATTTATCATTTTGAGTTATAAGCGGAGAGTAACCGTTTAATCGTGTATATGTGAATCATTTTCAATGGAAATTCCGTCCTTTTTTGTTTCTTTGCAGCGGTTGATCCAGGCGGTGATTCCGCTTTGGCGGACCTCGTCAAATGGGGTGTCCTAATTGGCACTGTGGCTGCGAACCCGAGAACTTCATTCCGGTCACGCCAGTTCGGAGGCTGATCTTCGAAACGCTGAATCGGCTTTGCAGATCGCTCGCGCTGATCTCGACCTCTCCATCGCTCAGCCCTCATGACGCAGCGCGCGGTCAGCAAGTTACCGTCAGGTTGGTGAGCGTGCTGATTACCAATCTTTGATCGGCTCGATCAACGCCAGTTGCAAGGTGACGATACCTATCAACTTATCCCTATTATGACGCATTTCTTGAGGACTATACCCATGCGCGCTATACATCTGGCGTTTCGCAATTCACGTAAATATATTCTAAAACAATGGAAATCTTACAAGCAAAATGAAAAAGGAACATTTGCTGTACTGAGCGCCATTTTATTGCCCTGCATTATTATTGCGGCTGGTTGTGCTTTAGATTTATCGAGATTGTTAGCTGCAAAGACCGAGGCGCAAGGATCACTCGACGCGGCTGTACTCGCGGCTGCTGTGGCGGGAAGATCCGAAGATAGTGAACTCAAGGAGATTGTGATCAACTTTCTCGAGGGCCAAAGGCCAGGTTTGTCGGGTGCGATCTCGCTGGTAGAATTCAACCGCTCTCGAAATCCAAATGTCCTATCCGCATCAGCCAGCGGTACTCTTACGACAACCTTTATGAAATTGGTTAATATCAAAGAATTGACATTTTCAATAACCGCGGAGGCTAAATGGGCCACGGAACAGACCATTGAGGTCGCTATGGTACTGGACAACACATGGTCGATGAATGGGGAGAAATTACAAGCGCTCAAGAAGGCTGCAACGGAATTGGTCAGCGTATTGGAGAAAAACAAGGAGCCGGGTGGGATTCTTAAGATCGGTCTCGTCCCTTACGCCGATTACGTGAATGTAGGATTGTATAATCGCTTTCGTAGTTGGGTCTCTGTTCCAGATGAGTTCACTACTAAGCGTTCGTGTGAATGGAAGAATACGGAGAGGATATGCGAACGCGGCGAGTCTAAGAGTTGCTCAAGAACTGTAGACGGCGTTACTGAAAGGTACGACTGCACACCGTATCGATGTGAAATGAGAAACGTCATGCCTTATGAGCGATGTGTAGGGGGGGAGCAATATAGTTGGCATGGATGTGTGGGTTCTCGAACTTCAGGGACATTACGCCTGACAGACGCTTCGCCAAGCGACCGGTATCCGGGGATCTTAAGCCCCACGAAAAATTGCCTGGATCCGATAATTCCGCTCACCTCTGAGCTTAATCAGGTGCGTTCGGGTATTGTCAACATGGTCGTACAGGTGGGGGCATATAAGCCTTCGACCTATATTCCGGCTGGGCTAATTTGGGGGGTCAATATCCTCTCGCCAACGAGACCCTTCTCGGAAGGTCTTGCCTACGATGACGATAACAGACGCCCCCGAAAAGTGCTGGTGCTTATGACAGATGGGGCCAATACGATGAAGCTCGATCAATCGACTGGAAAACATCTCGACACCAGCAACGACAATGAGTTGAGTAAGACGTATAGCGACATGCAGTCGATATGCTCGTATGCTCAATCCAAGAAAATTGACGTGTATACGGTGTCGTTTCTGGTTGATGACCGGATAGGCGAAAATGCGATGCGTAGCTGCGCGACATCGCCGAAGTATTACTTTGATGCGAAAAACGCTAAAGAATTGAAAGATGCATTTTCGAACATAGCGGCATCTCTTTCATCTATTACTCTAACGAGATAGGGTGACTTATGGTCCATGGCACTATCTTGTATCCACCTGAGAAAAAGATCTATGATTTACTGACTGGAGGAGTGGCGGCCGCCGCTTGCGGCTGGCGCTGCATCGCCCGAAACCCCTTCGCACCGTGGCCGCCGTGACGGCACTGAGGCTCATCTTGCCGAAGTAGGGTAGGATGTTGTTGTCGATACCCGCCTCGTGATCCTTCATATAGCGCGGATTGCGCTGGCCGTTGGTGAGCGGTACCTACTCCAGTAGAAACTGTTTTAGTCGCGTTGGGTACAAGTCTTCTCGGTCTTCAACTGGCCGATACAGCTCTTGCCGCGAAGCTCCGGATACCAGTCCTCGGCAAACTCTTTGGCCAGAGACAGACTGTCGGTTTTTGTGCTGACGCGCCACTCCCTTCCTTCGAGGTAGGTGGAGCATTACCATAGGGAGCTGTCGGCACGGCGGTAGACGCGGACCTTATCACCGAGAACAGAACGCGAGTCCATTTCACCATCTCATACGGCGCGAGACATGTGTCAGGATTATTCTAGCTGATTTTAGGCCGGTTTCGATATTAAGTGATTGATTTTTATGGTGAGAGCGCAGGGATTCGAACCCTGGACCTACTGATTAAAAGTCAGTTGCTCTACCGGCTGAGCTACGCTCTCCCGTGTCGGGGCTGGGATGCCCTTCGGAAGTGCGCGGAACATAGGTAGAGCGATCCGTTCGGTCAACCCAAAAAAAGCGCTTTCTACAATCAATCCGGTTTTTTTTGTCGCACCCCCGAAAAGGTGATTGGAGAGAGGGGGCGGCTGGGGATAAAAGCGGCTTCAGACATGTCTGGGAAACGGGTGAAATCGTTTTGCGGCAATGGCATGCGCCAAAATGAGAGCGTGAAACGCGGCGAATCTCGGGAATCGCGACGCGCCTTGCTTATCTTTTTGCGCGTGACGTTATCCCAAAACCGATTCCCGCTTTTGGGAGACATGCGTCAATGCGGAGTTCTTTCTTGTCGATTGCCGATATTTCCCTGTTCAGCGCGCTTCTGGCCGGTGCCCTGTCATTTCTGTCGCCCTGCGTCCTGCCGTTGGTGCCGCCTTACCTCTGCTATATGGCCGGTGTTTCGGTGGAGCAGTTCAGGACGGAGAATACCGCGCCGCGGCCTGAAATCCGCAGGGCCGTGCTGTTTTCGGCTTTCTTCTTCACGCTTGGTTTTGCCACGGTCTTCGTGGCGCTGGGTGCCGGTGCTTCGACGATCGGCACGCTGTTGCGCCAGAACCTCGATATTCTCGCCAAGATTGGCGGTTTCATCATCATCCTGATGGGCCTTAACTTTCTCGGCGTTTTCCGCATTGGCCTGTTTTCGCGCGAGGCGCGGTTTCAGGGGGCGGGCAAACCGGCCACGCTTTCCGGCGCCTATGTCATGGGCCTTGCCTTTGCCTTCGGCTGGACGCCCTGCATCGGTCCTGTCCTCGGCGCGATCCTCGGCGTTGCCGCCTCGCGTGACACGGTTGGCGATGGCGCGATGTTGCTTGCGGTCTATTCGCTTGGCCTTGCAGTGCCGTTCTGGATTGCTGCCGCCTTTTCCGGTTCCTTCATGCGTTTCCTCGTCCGTTTCCGCCGCCATCTCGGTCTTGTGGAAAAGCTGATGGGTGTGTTGCTGGTGCTCACCGGCCTCGCTTTCATGACCGGTTTCATCACCAATGTGGCGATATGGTTCCAGGAGACCTTTCCGATCCTGATGAAAATCGGCTAAGCCTCCCCGCGTATTTCATACGCGGGGGAAAGACTGTGGCCGATATCGTCGGATTGCTTTTGCCGTTTTTCGGCCTGATCTTCATCGGCTACGGCGCGGCGCGCATAACGAAACAGCCGGTCGAGGCGATGGGCTGGCTGAACACCTTCATCATCTACGCGGCGCTTCCGGCGCTGTTTTTCAAGCTGGTGTCGAAAACGCCGGTGGAAGAACTGACGCGCATGGATTTCGTTGCCGCCAGTCTTGCCTGCACCTACGGTATTTTCCTGCTGGTGTTCCTGATCGGCCGGTTCGTGAGAAAGAACAATCTCGCCGAAACGACGATCCAGAGTTTCGCGGCGAGCTACGGCAATATTGGCTATATGGGGCCGGGGCTTGCGCTTCTGGCGCTCGGTGAAAAAGCGGCAGTGCCCGTCGCGCTGATCGTCTGTCTCGAAAACGCCGCCCATTTCATCGTCGCACCGGCGATGATGGCGGTTGCGGGCGGTGACAAGCGCTCTGCGGCAAGGCTTGCGCTGGATGTGGCGCGCAAGGTCATTACTCACCCGTTCATCGTGTCGGTAATCGCCGGTTTTCTGGCTGCTTCGCTGTCATGGCAGCCGCCGGAGGCGGTGCAGCGGCTGGTGGATTATCTGGCGCAATCGGCAGCACCCTGCGCGCTGTTTGCCATGGGTGTCACGCTGGCGCTGCGGCCAATGAAGCGGGTGCCGGTCGAAATCAGCTATATCGTCCCGGCAAAGCTTATCTTGCATCCGCTTGCCGCTTATCTTGTGCTCTCGTCGCTCGGGCGGTTTGAGCCGGTATGGATCTATTCCGCCGTGCTGCTTGCGGCCTTGCCGACCGCGACGAATGTCTTCGTCATCGGCCAGCAATATCACGTCTGGCAGGAGAGGGCGTCGGCGACGATCCTGATCTCGACGGTGCTTTCGGTCTTCACGCTGACGGGCGTGGTTTATTTCATCCAGCCTTTTTGAAGCTGCCGAACAGCAGCGAGGGCAGGGCCTTCAATCCGCGCCCCGGCTCGATGCCTTCGCGCATGACCATGCTTCTGAGCGTGCCGATGCCGGATAGCACATGCAGGCCCGCCGCACGCGCCATCTGCACCGGCAGTAGATCGGAAAGCAGCGACCGGTTGAGGAGATCGACGCTGAGGGTGCGGGTGTAGACATCCGCCCGCCGCTTGCGGTCGAAGCTGCTGCCGGCATCCGCCGCAATCGGGCGGTCGGAGACGGCGCCGAGCAGTTCGGTGAGGGCGATGATGTCGCGCAGGCTGAGGTTCAGACCCTGTGCGCCGATGGGCGGGAAACCATGCGCAGCCTCGCCGATAAGGGCGACGCGGCCCTTGCCGAAGCGGTGCGCGGTCATGGAAGACAGCGGCCATGCCTGTACGCTGTCTTCCACCGTAACGGCGCCGAGCATGGATTGCATGCGCTCCTCAACCCTGAGGCTGAGCGCGTCAAGCGGCAGCGCCGTCAGCTCTTCCGCTTGCGCCGGCGTGACAACCCAGACGAGGCTGGAGCGGTCGCCGGGCAGGGGAACCTGCGTGAAAGGTCCCGTGGGCGTATGGAATTCTGTCGAGACATTGCCGTGCGGGCGGCTATGGCTGAAGTTCAAAACGATGGCCGTCTGCGGATAGGACCAGGATTTGACGCCGATCGCGGCTGCATCCCGCACCATCGACTTCCTGCCATCCGCGCCGATCAGAAAATCGGCGGAGAGCGCTTCACCGTCGCCAAGCGTTACCGATACACGGTCGTTGCCGATATCGATCGTCTCGGCGGTGGTGTCGAAGCGGGTAATATTGTGTTCCTGTTCGACCGCTTCGCTAAGCACGCCAAGCAGCGCCGCGTTGGGAATATTCCAGCCGAATGCATCCAGCCCGATTTCAAAGGAGCGGAACTGCACGGTGGGCGCGCGCAGCAGGCGGTCGGTGCCGTCAATGATCTGCATGGTGGAAAGACGGGCTGCGGCAGGCGCTATGCGCGACCAGAGGCCAAGGCGGTCCATGAAGCGGATCGACTGGTCCATCAGCGCCGTCGTGCGCCGGTCCTTCTTTTCGCTGGAGGGCGCAACAAGCGCCACGTGGCGGCCCGCCCGCGCAAGCGCTATGGCCGCAATCTGGCCCGCAAGTCCCGCACCGGTGATGGCGATATCGAAGTGTCTCATGGTCCTGATCCGTTGTTATTTCCAAGGCATCATAAAGGCTTTGCGTGGGTAAATCCACTTTGACCCCGGAACATCCCGGCGTAAACATTCGTTGGTTGTACCGCTATATTAGTCCTAGGATAAGCCAGATCAGCCGGTTGCAAAGCGTGGTGAATGGCCGCATACCGGAATGAATAGGGCGGATGAAAAGCGGGGCGCAGACGCTGACCATGAAAATTTTCAACTACAAGCGTGTTCCCTACGCGGAAATCCGCGCCTTTTCCGTTCATATTTTGACGGCATCCGGGTCGTTTCTGGCTTTTCTTGGCGTCGTCGCCGCTTCCGAACACCGCTTTGTCGATATGTTCTGGTGGCTGGGGCTTGCGCTGCTGGTGGATGGCATTGACGGACCCATCGCCCGCAAGGTTCGGGTGAAGGAAGTTCTGCCCAACTGGTCCGGCGATACGCTCGACAATATCATCGACTATGTCACCTATGTGCTCTTGCCCGCCTTTGCGCTTTACCAGAGCGGCATGATCGGCGAGCCGCTGTCCTTCGTTGCGGCTGGCATGATCGTGGTGTCCAGCGCCATTTATTATGCCGACATGGGCATGAAGACAGATGAATATTTCTTCTCCGGCTTTCCGGTGGTGTGGAACATGGTGGTGTTCACGCTGTTCGTCATGGATGCCAGCGCCACAACAGCCATGACCGTCGTTACCGTTTCGGTGTTCCTGACATTCCTGCCGATCAATTTCCTGCATCCGGTGCGCGTGAAGCGATTGCGGCCGCTTAATCTGGCAATCGTGTTCGTCTGGTGTGCGCTTGGCGGTTATGCGTTGCTGATGCATTTCGAAACGCCATACTGGGCGGTGATCGGCTTTGTGGCGAGCGGGCTTTATCTCTATTGCATCGGCGGAATATTGCAGTTTTTCCCCGCGCTCGGCGCGAAATAAGAAAAGCGTAAAGCCGTTTATTGCTTGTGCAAATTGCATTTAAGCAACGTCTTTTTCAGTTGTGCGCAGCAGCAAAACAGTTATCAATAAATCATGATCGCGCAGCATTGCATACGTGTTGCGGCCTGATTGGGAACAATGACCACGGTTGCTGAAATGCTTCGAAGAAAGCATGGGCAGCCGGTGTAGAGAGGGAATTCGTGACTGGAACTATGGCGCCGGAGGCCGTGCCTCTCCTGTCCGTTCGCAAGCTGACCAAGCTGTTCGGCAATTTCGCCGCATGCAACGGCATCGACCTCGATATAGCGCCGGGCGAAATCCACGCGCTTCTGGGTGAAAACGGCGCGGGCAAGTCCACGCTCGTCAAGATGCTGTTCGGCGTGCTCTCGCCGAGCGAGGGTGATATCGTCTGGCAGGGTCAGCCGGTTTCCATAGGTTCGCCAAGCGAGGCCCGCAGGCTCGGCATCGGCATGGTTTTCCAGCATTTCTCCCTGTTTGAGGCGTTGACGGTTGCTGAAAACATCGCCCTGTCGCTGGACCCGAAAATTTCATTGAAGGAAATCGCCAAGGAAGCGGAACAGCTTTCGCGCGCCTATGGCCTGCCGCTTGATCCCAATGCGCATGTGGCCGATCTTTCGGTTGGCGAGCGCCAGCGTATCGAGATCGTGCGTGCCCTGTTGCAGAACCCGCGCCTTATCATTCTCGACGAGCCGACCTCGGTTTTGACGCCGCAGGAGGCGGACAAGCTGTTCGAGACGCTGGCCAAGCTGAAGGCCGAAGGCCGTTCGGTACTTTATATCAGCCACCGGTTGGAAGAGGTGCAGCGTATCTGCGACCGCGCCACCGTTCTGCGCCATGGCAAGGTTACGGGCGCCTGCGATCCGCGCAAGGAAACACCGGCATCTCTGGCGCGCATGATGGTGGGCAGCGATGTCGCAAGCGTTTCGCGACCGACGGGCGATGCCCTCGGTCAACCGCAGATCGAAGTCATGGGGCTTTCCGTTGCGCCGCGCACGCCGTTTGCCGTGGCGTTGAAAGCGGTTTCCATGACTGTGCGCGCCGGCGAAGTGCTGGCGATTGCCGGGGTTGCCGGAAACGGGCAGGGCGAGTTGTTCGATGCGCTTTCGGGCGAATATCCGGTCTATAATAATGATGCGATCCATCTGCGTGGCAAGCCGGTCGGTCGCATCGGCATCAATGGCCGGCGGCTGATGGGCGCCGGTTTCGTACCCGAGGAGCGCCATGGCCATGCCGCCGTTCCCGGCATGAGCCTTTCCGACAATCTTCTGCTGGCGCGGGCGCGCTCCGACCGCAAGGCGTTTCTGACGGGCGGTTTTCTGCGCATCGTCAGGGGTTCAGCTATCAAGGCGGCGGCGCGGCGGATATCGGAAATTATGGATGTACGCAAAAGCGGCGCGGACCCGCTGGCGGGATCGCTGTCAGGCGGCAACCTGCAAAAATTCATCGTCGGGCGCGAACTTGATCGCCAGCCCGCCGTGCTTGTTGTCAACCAGCCGACATGGGGTGTGGATGCGGGGGCGGCGAGCCGTATCCGGCAGGCGCTGGTCGATCTCGCCAAGGCCGGCTCGGCCGTCATCGTCATCAGCCAGGACCTCGATGAAATCTTCGAGGTTGCTACCAATATCGCGGTCATTTCCGATGGGCAGCTTTCGCAGGCCTATCCGGTGGAAGACATGACGCTTGAAAAGATCGGCCTGCTGATGGGCGGCGTCCACACACAGTCAGGAGCCGCCCAGCATGCGCATTGAGCTTGAAAAACGGGCAGGGATCTCGAAGCTATTTACCCTTCTCTCGCCGCTTCTGGCACTGGTGCTGACGCTGCTCGTCGGCGCCATCATGTTCGCCATACTCGGCAAAAATCCGCTCGATGCGCTTTACGCCTTTTTCATCGAGCCTGTGCTGGAGGTCTGGTCGCTGCATGAGCTGGCGATCAAGGCCGCACCGCTGATCCTGATCGCGGTTGGCCTGTCTATCTGTTATCGCTCCAACAACTGGAACATCGGCGCGGAAGGACAATTCACCATCGGCGCGATCACCGGTTCCATTCTGCCGGTGCTTTATCCGGACTGGCATTCGCCACTCATCCTGCCGTTGATGCTGGTGATGGGCGCCATCGGCGGCGCGCTCTATGCCGGTATTCCGGCGCTGTTGAAGACGAAGTTCAACACCAACGAAATTCTCGTCAGCCTGATGCTGGTCTATGTCGCGCAGCTTTTTCTCGACTGGCTGACGCGCGGCATGTGGCGCGATCCGGGCGGCTATAACTTCCCGCAGACGAAGCCCTTCAACGAGAGCGCAGTGCTGCCGGAAATGCTGGCATCGGGGCGGGCGCATTGGGGTTTCGTGTTTGCCATCGTGGCGGCCATCGCGCTGTGGTTCATGATGCGTTACATGCTGAAAGGCTTCGAGGTCACGGTTCTCGGCCAATCGGCGCGGGCAGGGCGTTTTGCCGGTTTCTCATCGAGCCGCATGGTCTGGTTTTCGATGCTGCTTTCCGGCGCGCTTGCCGGGCTTGCGGGCATTTCGGAAGCCTCGGGCTCCATCGGTCATCTTCAGCCCAGCATTTCTCCGGGTTACGGCTTCACCGCCATCATCGTCGCCTTTCTCGGCCGCCTCAATCCGCTCGGTATCATCCTCTCCGGGCTGGTGCTTGCACTGACCTATCTTGGTGGTGAGGCGGCGCAGCTTTCCATCGGTGTGTCGGACAAGGTGACGCGCGTGTTTCAGGGGCTGATGCTGTTCTTCGTACTCTCCTGCGATACGTTGATCTTCTACCGCATCAGGGTCGTCTTGACTGGCAAGGCGCATAACAGCCAAGGAGCGGCATGATGGATATGCTTCAGGCCATCCTTCTCACCGTCATCACTGCTGCGACACCGCTCGTCCTTGCCGCCTCGGGCGAGCTGGTGGCGGAGCGCTCCGGCGTCCTCAATCTCGGCGTCGAGGGAATGATGATCATGGGCGCGGTCTGCGCTTTCGCTGCCGCGCATATGACCGGTTCGCCCTATCTCGGCATTCTGGCCGGTATCGCGTCGGGCGCGGTTTTCTCGCTCCTCTTCGGTTTCCTGACGCTGACGCTCGTTACCAACCAGGTGGCGACCGGCCTTGCGCTGACCATTCTCGGTCTTGGCGTTTCCGGCATGCTGGGCGAAAGCTTCGTTGGCCTGCCGGGCGTCAAGCTGCAGCCCATCGTCTTTCCGGTGCTGTCGGAGATACCCTTCATCGGCCCCTTGCTGTTCCGGCAAGACCTGATCTTCTACATGTCCATCGCGCTCGTTGCCGGCATCAGCTGGTTTCTGTTCAAGAGCCGCACGGGTCTCAAGATCCGCGCCATCGGCGACAATCACGGTTCTGCCCATGCGCTTGGCATCAACGTCATCCGCACACGCTATCTGGCTGTCATGTTCGGCGGTGCGTGCGCGGGGCTTGCCGGCGCGCAGCTTTCGCTGGTCTATACGCCGCAATGGGTGGAAAACATGTCGGCCGGGCGTGGCTGGATCGCATTGGCGCTCGTCGTCTTCGCGTCCTGGCGTCCATGGCGGGTGCTCGCGGGCGGTTATCTGTTCGGCGCTGTCACCATCGGGCAATTGCACGCCCAGGCATTCGGCATCGGCGTGCCGTCGCAACTGCTTTCGGCGCTGCCCTATATCGCAACTATTGTCGTGCTGGTCATCATCTCGCATAATCGCCGCACGACCTTGATCAACACGCCGGCATCACTGGGCAAATCCTTCGTGCCGGACCGGTGAGAAAAACTTCCAGTCTCCAAACCAAACAGGGGTAAAAATGAAAAAACTGGTCATCGCACTTACTGCTTCCATAGCGGCTCTTGGAGGCGTCGTTTCTTCGGCTGAGGCCGCCGACGCAAAGAAGGTCTGCTTCATCTATGTCGGCAGCCGCACCGATGGCGGCTGGACGCAGGCGCATGAAATCGGTCGCGAAGAGCTGCAGAAGCATTTCGGCGACAAGATCGAAACGCCGTTCCTCGAAAGCGTTCCGGAAGGCCCGGATGCCGAACGCGCCATCGAGCGTATGGCACGTTCCGGCTGTGAGCTGGTCTTCACCACTTCGTTCGGCTTCATGGATGCGACCGTTAAGGTTGCCCAGAAATTCCCCAAGGTGAAGTTCGAGCATGCCACCGGCTTCAAGAACGCTGAAAACGTCGCGACCTACAATTCGCGTTTCTATGAAGGCCGCTACATTCAGGGCCAGATCGCCGCAAAGATGTCGAAGAAGGGTGTTGCCGGTTACATCGCTTCCTTCCCGATCCCGGAAGTGGTGATGGGCATCGACGCTTTCGTTCTTGGCGCGCAGTCCGTCAATCCTGAGTTCAAGGTCAAGGTCGTCTGGGCCAACACCTGGTTCGACCCCGGCAAGGAAGCCGATGCCGCCAAGGCGCTTATCGACCAGGGCGTCGATATCCTGACGCAGCACACCGACACGACGGCTCCGATGCAGGTTGCAGCCGAGCGCGGCATCAAGGCCTTCGGTCAGGCTTCCGATATGATCAAGGCCGGTCCGGAGACACAGCTGACCGCGATCAAGGACACCTGGGGCGCTTATTACATCAAGCGCACGCAGGCCCTGCTTGACGGCACGTGGAAGTCCGAATCCATCTGGGACGGCCTGAAGGACGGCATCCTGACCATGGCGCCTTACACCAACATGCCTGATGACGTGAAGAAGATGGCTGAGGAAACCGAAGCCAAGATCAAGTCGGGCGAGTTGCATCCCTTTACCGGTCCGGTGAAGAAGCAGGATGGTTCGGAATGGCTGAAGGCAGGTGAGAAGGCTGAAGACGGTGTTCTGCTCGGCCTCAACTTCTACGTTGCCGGCGTGGACGACAAGCTGCCGCAATAATGTGACACGCAGGTACTAGCTGCTAACGGGACCGCGCATGCAATTCATGCGCGGTCTTTGTTATTTTGATGTGTTTTATTGTTCGAACGAAGTTTGGCTTTGCTTTTCACGCGCGTTGATGTTTTTCACTGTATTCTGCGTTGAAAATCGGGCTGCTTTCCTGGATTACACAAGTCAGGCGCGATTTTTACATCTTCAACCGAACGGAAGGACATGGAATTTGCAGCGCGGAATGCTCGATGCGGCGATCGGTTTTCGAAAGTTGCGGACAAATCATGCTCAGGTCGTTCACAAGCTCGGTCTCGATATCGTGTCCGGATTTTTCAAGACGGGTGACATCCTGCCGGGCGATGCCGAGCTGATGGAGCGGCTGAAAGTCTCTCGAACGGTGCTTCGCGAGGCGATGAAGACGCTCACCGCCAAGGGCATGATCTCCCCCAAGGCGCGCATCGGTACCCGTGTGACGGAGCGCGAAAGCTGGAACATGTTCGACAGCGAGGTGCTGCTCTGGCA
The DNA here is from genome assembly GCF_900215635.1 of Rhizobium sp. AN6A. Taxonomy (NCBI): domain Bacteria; kingdom Pseudomonadati; phylum Pseudomonadota; class Alphaproteobacteria; order Hyphomicrobiales; family Rhizobiaceae; genus Rhizobium; species Rhizobium sp. AN6A. The sequence continues at coordinate 2,804,374 of NZ_OCNC01000004.1, read as the reverse complement.
CTTCGAGGCTGGTGTCAGCGAGGAATTCCTGCTGCATCTCTACGATATCCGCCAGGCTTTCGAACCCTATGGCGCGGGTCTTGCTGCCGCCAGGGCAAAAGACGCTGATATCGCAAGGCTTGTCGCTTACGCCAACGAGATGGGCAACACGGCTTATTCCAAGGAAAAGCGCGCGCTTGCGGATATGAATTTCCACGTCCTCATCACCGAAATGTCCGGCAACCCGTTCATGCGCACCGTCGGTTCGCTGATAAAGGCGGCGCTGGCGGGCATTTTCCGGATGAGCAACCCGGAAGCCGATCCCAACGAGATTTCCGACGTGTCTGCCTCTCACCTGCGACTCGTCGAAGCGTTTCGCCTGCGCGATGAGGCGGCAGCCCGGCGCGAGATGGAAAGGCTGATTGAAAACGGCCGTCAGCAGATACTCGAATTCACGGCCCGTAACTCCCGCCCATAGATCATGTCAGCCTGCCGCTGATCACGTTTGATGAAAATCGGCGTGGAAATTTGGTGGAGATTTGCATGGTTTCTTAAGTGGGGCGCCGTTATAGCAGTGCCGGAAAGAAATCACCCATACGCCCGTCCGCAATGCTGGCCGGCGTAAAGTCAAACATTGCCCCTGTCCGGGCCACCTGTGGCCGGTGACGGGGTGTTGGAGGTCTTATGGAGCGCAGCTCTCTAGCCGTTATTCTCGCAGCGGGCGACAGCACGCGCATGAAGTCTTCGAAGTCCAAGGTGCTTCATCCGGTCGCTGGACGCCCGATGATCGGACATGTGGTGGAGGCTGTTGCTGGAGCGGGCGTCGGCGCGGTGGCGCTGGTGGTAGGGCGCGATGCCGACAATGTCGCTGCTGCGGCAAGTCTCAAGGGCCTGCAGGTCGAGGCTTTCCTGCAAAAGGAACGCAAGGGCACCGGCCATGCGGTTCTTGCCGCACGCGAGGCGATCGAACGCGGTTTTGACGATGTCATCGTCGCTTATGGCGATGTGCCGCTCATCACCTCAGCCACTCTCGACAGGGCGCGCGAGGCGATTGCCGGCGGTGCCGATGTGGCCGTCATCGGGTTCCACACCGAGCGGCCCACGGGTTACGGGCGGCTTCTGGTCGAGAATGGCGAGCTGGTCGCGATCCGCGAGGAAAAGGACGCCACCGACGAGGAGCGCAAGGTCACCTGGTGCAACAGCGGATTGATGGCGATCAACGGCCGCAATGCGCTGGATTTGCTCGGCCGGATCGGCAACAGCAATGCGAAGGGCGAATATTATCTGACTGACATCGTCGAGATCGCCCGTTCTCTCGGCCGCCGCGCCATTGCCATCGATGCGCCGGAAAAGGAATTGACCGGCTGCAACAACCGCGCCGAACTCGCCTTCATCGAGAGGCTCTGGCAGGAGCGCCGCCGTCACGAATTGATGGTCGACGGCGTTTCGATGATCGCGCCTGAGACAGTATTCCTTTCCTTCGATACGAAGATCGGTCAGGATGTCCTGATCGAACCCAACGTCGTTTTCGGTCCCGGCGTGACGATCGAGCCGGGTGCGATCATTCATGCATTTTCGCATCTGGAAGGGGCCTATCTGGCCGAGGGTGCGGTTGTCGGTCCATTTGCGCGGTTGCGTCCGGGTGCAAACCTGCACGCCAATGCCAAGGTGGGCAATTTCTGTGAGGTCAAGAAGGCCGAGATCGGCGAGGGCGCAAAGGTCAACCATCTGACCTATATCGGCGATGCTTTCGTGGGTGCAGGCAGCAATATCGGCGCGGGTGCCATCACCTGTAATTATGACGGTTACAACAAGTCCGAAACGCGGATCGGAGCCAACAGCTTCATCGGTTCTAACTCGTCGCTGGTTGCTCCCGTCTCCATTGGAGAGCGGGCCTATATCGCCTCCGGCAGCGTTATTACCGATGACGTTCCTGCCGATGCGCTGGCTTTCGGGCGGGCGCGCCAGGAGGTGAAACCGGGCAGGGCGGTCGCCTTGCGCGAGCGGGCGAAAGCGCTGAAGGAAGCGAAGAAAAAATCCTCTTGAGAGACGTTACCGAGCGATACTGAAAGTGACCGGCGGCATAATTGCCGATTTCAGAGAAACGGTTAAAGCATTTCCAGTAAAGGTGCGCAGCGGTTTTACGTCAGGAAATGCGTCAGAACAAAAAGGTGGAGTATTTTCGCATTTCAGGGAAAGGCGGAAATACTCTGGAAGTTTCGGTGAAGAGATCGCCGTCTGGAGAAATATATGTGCGGAATTGTCGGAATTGTCGGAACCGAGCCCGTTGCTGAACGGCTTGTCGATGCGCTGAAGCGCCTCGAATATCGCGGTTACGATTCGGCGGGTGTCGCCACCATCGACAATGGCGCGATGGACCGTCGCCGGGCGGAAGGCAAGCTGTTCAATCTGGAAAAGCTGGTCTCTGAAAAGCCGCTGCCAGGTGTCGTCGGCATCGCGCATACGCGCTGGGCGACGCACGGCGTGCCGAACGAAACCAACGCCCACCCGCATTTCGTCGAAGGCGTTGCCGTCGTTCATAACGGCATCATCGAAAACTTCTCCGAATTGCGCGAGGAACTGAGCGCAGAGGGTGCAACCTTCACCACCCAGACCGACACCGAAGTGGTGGCGCAGCTTCTGGCAAAATACACCCGCGAAGGGCTTGGCCATCGCGAGGCAATGCTGAAGATGCTGAACCATGTGACGGGTGCCTATGCGCTGGTGGTGATGTTTCAGGACGATCCCCATACGCTGCTTTCGGCGCGTTCCGGCCCGCCGCTTGCCGTTGGTTACGGCAGGGGCGAGATGTTCCTGGGGTCCGACGCGATCGCGCTTTCGCCTTTCACCAATGAGATCACCTATCTGGTGGATGGCGACTGCGCAATCGTGACCCGTGAAGGTGCGGAAATCATCGATTTCTCCGGCAAGCCGGTGAAACGCGAGCGCCAGATTTCGCAGGCGACGGCTTTCGTGGTCGACAAGGGCAACCACCGCCATTTCATGGAAAAGGAAATCTACGAGCAGCCGGAAGTCATTTCCCATGCGCTCAGTCACTATGTGGATTTCGCCTCCAAAACCGTGAAGGATGCCGATAAGGCGATCGATTTCGCCAGGCTTTCCGGCCTTGCCATTTCCGCCTGCGGCACGGCCTATCTTTCCGGCCTGATCGGCAAATACTGGTTCGAGCGTTATGCGCGCCTGCCGGTGGAAATCGATGTCGCATCGGAATTCCGTTACCGCGAAATGCCACTTCAGCCGTCTCAGGCGGCGCTCTTCATCTCGCAATCGGGCGAGACCGCCGATACGCTCGCATCGCTGCGCTACTGCAAGCAGGAGGGGCTGAAGATCGGCGCCATCGTCAATGTGCGGGAATCGACCATCGCGCGCGAATCGGACGCCATTTTCCCGATCCTTGCAGGCCCGGAGATCGGGGTTGCCTCCACCAAGGCCTTCACCTGTCAGCTTGCGGTTCTCGCGTCTCTGGCAATCGCCGCTGGGAAGGCGCGCGGTACGCTTAAGCCGGGCGAGGAGAAGGAACTGGTACAGCAGTTGATCGAGATGCCCCGCATCATGAGCAAGGTGCTGAACCTTATCCAGCCACAGATCGAGGCGCTGTCGCGCGATCTGTCGCGTTTCAAGGATGTACTTTATCTTGGCCGCGGCACCAGCTTCCCGCTGGCGCTGGAAGGCGCACTGAAGCTCAAGGAAATTTCCTATATCCACGCCGAAGGTTATGCAGCCGGCGAGCTGAAGCATGGGCCAATCGCACTGATCGACGAGAACATGCCTGTTATCGTCATCGCGCCGCATGACCGCTTCTTTGAAAAAACGGTTTCGAACATGCAGGAAGTGGCCGCGCGCGGCGGCCGCATCATCTTCATAACCGACGAGAAGGGCGCAGCTGCCTCCAAGCTCGACACCATGGCGACGATCACGCTGCCGAATGTCGACGAGCTGATCGCGCCGATGGTCTTCTCGCTGCCGATCCAGCTGCTGGCCTATCACACCGCCGTCTTCATGGGCACGGATGTGGACCAGCCGCGCAATCTGGCGAAATCGGTGACGGTGGAATGATCATCCGGCCTGAGCGGCAGGGCGATGAAGAAGCGATTGCTCGCGTTACGGAAGATGCCTTCCGTAACGTCGATTACAGCGACAAGACGGAACATCTGATCATCGAACGGCTTCGCGAGGCCGGTGCGCTGACTGTTTCTCTGGTTGCCGAGGACAGCGAAGGCATCATCGGCCATGTCGGTTTTTCACCGGTAACACTGTCGGGCGGCGAGACCGGCTGGTTCTGTCTTGCGCCCTTATCGGTGGCGCCGGACCGGCAAAGGCAGGGTGTCGGTTCAGGGCTGGTTCGGGAAGGGCTTGCCGCGCTGGACCGTCTGAGTGCTTCTGGTGCAGTTGTCGCGGGCGATCCGGACTATTACGGCCGCTTCGGTTTTCGCCATGTTGAGGGCATGAGCGCCACCGGAATTCCTGACGAATATTTCACAGTTCTTCGCTTGCATGGTGGAACTCCATCCGGCATTGTCGGTTTTCATCCGGGTTTCGATAGCGACAACGCTTAATTCCGAACGGTAAATGACCGATATTCCAGTCAAAATTTCATTCGCAGCCCGTCTGCGCAACAGCTTCCTTACGGGCGTCCTCATCCTTGCGCCTGTCACCATCACCATGTGGCTGGTATGGAGCTTCCTGCAATGGGCGGATAGCTGGGTTAAGCCCTATATTCCCGCCCGTTACGATCCCGAGCAATATTTCGATGTGGCGATTCCCGGCTTCGGCCTGCTGATCGCCGTTATCGGCATCACGCTCATCGGCTTTCTCGGCAACAACCTCATTGGCAAATGGATCGTTGGCGTCGGCGAATCCGTTCTCAACCGCATGCCGCTGGTGCGGCCTATCTACAAGAGCATCAAGCAGCTGTTCGAATCCGTCCTGAAAGAGCATTCGAACTCTTTCAAGAAGGTCGGCCTTATCGAGTTTCCGTCACCCGGCACCTGGGCGATGGTATTCGTATCCTCGGAGGTCAAGGGCGAGCTTGCCCATCGCTTCAACGAGATGGGCCAGGAGATGGTCGCGGTCTTCCTGCCGCCGACTCCGGTGCCGACGGCGGGTTTCCTGCTGTTCGTGCCGAAGGACAAGATCGTGATGCTGGACATGACACCGGAAGACGCGGCGAAACTGCTGATATCAGGTGGTCTGGTGGCTCCGGATTTCACGCCGCCGAAAATGATTGCGCCGGTTTGAGGATTTGTCACGCACTGGGTTCGCTGCTCTGTTCTCCCTTGAGTTTTGATGCCCAAGGTTGACGAACCAATGTGGTTCACCGATAATCATAGTGAACCACGAAAGGTCGCAACCATGACTGCATTCACGGTGCGCTTGCCGGACGAAGTTGCCAACAAGCTTGAACAGCTGGCGGAAAAGCTTGATCGCTCGCGGTCCTACATGGCGGCACGGGCGATTGAGGACTTTGTTGCTCGCGAAGAGTGGCAGCTCGCGGAAATCGAGGCCGGTTTGGCGGAAGCGGATCGCGGCGAGTTTGGAACGCAAGACGATCTGGCAAACATTGTCGGAAAATATGTAAAGTCCGCTCGGCCGTCATGAGCGACCGGAGAATTCGCTGGACTGTGCGGGCGCTGCGACGGCTCGATGAAATCGGCAGGCATATCGAAACGGACAATCCGGCCGCTGCCGCCCGCGTGATTTCCCGTGTTGTTTCAGCGGCCGATATCTTGGTGGAGCAACCAGCTATGGGACGGGTCGGGCGCATTAGGGGAACGCGGGAAGCCGTGCTGTCCGACATTTCCTACATCGTTGTCTATCGTGTTGGCCGGGATATCGAAATCCTGACGGTTATTCACACCTCGCAGCGATGGCCGTCGGCACTTTAACCAAACTATTTCTCAGACGCCTCGATCAATCCTCGTCATCGAGATCATCCACCTCTGTTCCCGTCGTGGTCGCGTGGAACACGGGGACGAAAAGCCGCATATAGACCAGCCGCACGCTCCAGCCCTGTTCCAGTGCCTCCGTCCATGCCTTCTTGCGGCCGGGCTTCTTGAAGGCCTTGCCGATCGCTTTCTTCTGGCTTTTGGCGAAGGTGTCGGGTTGCAGGACATTCTGCGGCGAGCAGAGCGCGTAGCCCTTTCTGAAGGCGGGCGGTGGGCGGCGTGGGTCGATCATGTTCATGGCGGTTCACTTTCAGCCGGCGTGCAGGAAGCGGATGGCTTCGTCGCGGCGGTGCAGATAGAGCAGGGTGCGCAGGCTTTCGCCGCGCGGGCCGGTCAATTCGGGGTCGCGCTCGATGACATAGGCGGCGTCTTTGCGGGCGATTTCCAGGAGGTCGGCATGGGCTTCGAGGCTGGCGATGCGGAAGCCCGGGGTGCCGGACTGGCGGGTGCCGAGGAGTTCGCCTTCGCCGCGCAGCTTCAAATCCTCTTCCGCAATCAGGAAGCCGTCCTCGCTGTCGCGCAGGATGGAAAGTCGGGCGCGGCCGTTTTCGCTGAGCGGCCCCTTGTAGAGCAGGATGCAGGTGGAGGCCTCGTCACCGCGTCCAACCCGGCCACGCAGCTGGTGAAGCTGGGCAAGGCCGAAACGTTCGGCATGTTCGATGACCATGATCGTGGCGTCCGGAACGTCGACACCCACTTCCACCACCGTCGTTGCCACCAGCAGCCGGGTTTCGCCGTTCTTGAAAGCCAGCATGGCGGCGTCCTTCTCCGGGCCGCTCATGCGCCCATGGATGAGACCGATATTGGCTCCGAGCATCTGCGAGAGAACCGCATGGCGTTCCTCAGCCGACATCAGGTCGGACTCTTCCGTCTCCTCCACCAGCGGGCAGATCCAGTAGGCCTTCTTGCCCTCCTTCAGCGCGGCGCGCAGCCGCTCAACGATGTCGCCGATGCGCTCTGTGGGGATCGTCACGGTCTGGATGGGTTTTCGTCCGGCCGGTTTTTCGGTGAGTTTCGACACATCCATGTCGCCGAAGGCGGCCAGCACCAGCGTGCGGGGAATGGGCGTGGCGGTCATAACAAGCATATGCGGCGTGATGCCCTTGGCGGTGAGACGCAGGCGCTGGTGTACGCCGAAACGGTGCTGCTCATCCACCACGGCCAGCACGAGGTTCTTGTAACTCACGCTGTCCTGGAACAGCGCGTGGGTGCCGATGACGATCTGTGCCTCACCGGAGGCCACGCGTTCCTCGATCTCGCGACGCTCCTTGCCCTTGGTGCGGCCGGTCAGCACCTCAACCGTGATGCCCGCGGCATTGGCGAGTTTGGAGATGGTGGAGAAATGCTGCCGGGCAAGAATTTCGGTCGGGGCCATCAGCACGGCCTGTCCGCCGGCCTCGACGGCGGTTGCCATAGCCATCAGCGCCACCAGCGTCTTGCCCGCGCCGACATCGCCCTGCAACAGCCGCAACATACGGTCCTCGCTGGCCATATCGGTCAGGATATCTTTCACCGAGGCATTCTGGCTCGGCGTCAGGGAGAAGGGCAGTTGCGACAGGATTTTTGCAGCAATGTCCCCCTTGGCGCGGATCGGCTGGCCCGCGACCTTGCGCAGTCTTTGCCGCACCAGCGCCAGCGATAATTGTCCGGCGAGGAATTCGTCATAGGCAAGCCGTCTACGCGCCGGGGCCTGCGGCTCTATATCGGCGCTGTCGCGTGGGTCGTGCAGCTCACGGAAGCTCGATGCCACGTCGCCGAATCCCTGACGGGTCTTCAGGGCCTCGTCGATCCATTCGGGAAAGACCGGCAGTTTCGAAAGCCCGCCTTCGATTGCCCGCCGCAGCACCTTCGGAGACAGCCCGGCTGTCATGGGATAAACGGCTTCGACCAGCGGCAGGTTCTCGGCCTCGGAAAGCTTCACCATGAAATCTGGATGCACCATGGAGGCGCGGCCGTTGAACCAGTCCACCTTGCCGCTGACGAGAACCTCTTCATCGACGGGCAAGGCCTTGGAAAGCCAGTCTCCCTTGGCGCGGAAGAAGGTCAGCGCCAGTTCCCCGGTCTCGTCATGCAGGAAAACACGGTAGGGTGCGGAACGATTGCCTGGTGGAGCTGGCTGATGCCGGTCGACACGTCCCTGGATGGTGACAATGGCGCCGGGAGTGGCAAGAGCGATGCCCGGGCGGTTGCGCCGGTCGATGACGTTTGATGGTGCGTGGAACAGAAGATCGATCACGCGGGTGTCGTCGGCATTTTCCCGGCTCAGCAGTTTGGCCAGAAGGTCGGCAAGCTTCGGCCCCACACCGGCAAGGGTGGAGACGGAAGCAAATAGCGGATCGAGAATGGCGGGACGCATGCTCAGCAAAATCGGGGAAGGGGACGCGTTATGCAAGACGTGGCGCCCGACAAAGGCTGTTTATCACCGGCAGATTTTAGTCGCCGTGGCATTATTTCGATAAAAACCGGTTCCAAGCGTTCGCCTCCTGTTCTATAGGAGGGCGCAATCAACATCCTGTTGAATAGCCAACCGAAAGGTGAATGCGATGACTGGACTGGTGCGCACGAGCGCCGACCTCGATCCGAGGCGCAGGCGGATACTTTACCGCTGCTGGCACCGGGGCATTCGCGAGATGGATCTGGTGCTCGGGCAATTTGCGGAAGACAATATTGCCGGGCTTTCCGACGATCAGCTCGACGAGCTGGAAATCATCATGGCGGAAGAGGATAACGACCTCGTCAAGATGGTGACAGGTGCCCTGCCGGTGCCGGAAAAATTCCAGACCCCGTTGTTCGAGAAGATCGCCTCTTACCGTCCCGATTTCGATCTCGTCACAGCCGAAACCCTGAAGGCCTGAAACATGATAGCCGGATTCGATGCAAAGCTGGTGGCGTCGGCCGATACGCCGCTGACCATCGGAAACGTGCCCTCCGGCATGGAAGCCCTGCTGCTCGCCGATATGGCGCGGGCGGGAACATCGGTGGCTTACGTGATGTCGGACGGCCAACGGGTCGCCGATCTCGAACAGATCCTTGGTTTTGTCGCGCCGGATATTCCGGTGCTGACGCTGCCGGCCTGGGATTGTCTGCCTTATGACCGCGTGTCACCGAGTGCGGACACCTCGGCGCGCCGGCTCGCGGCACTTGCCGGCCTCATCAATCACGCCAAGAAACCGCATCCGGCCATCGTTCTCGTCACTGTCAACGCCATGCTGCAGAAGATGGCGCCGCGCGACATCATCGAGAGCCTGGGCTTTTCGGCCAAGCCCGGCAACCAGATCCGCATGGAGGACATCGCCGCGCGGCTGGAGCGCAACGGTTTCGACCGGGTGGCGACGGTGCGTGAAGTGGGTGAATTCGCCGTGCGCGGCGGCATTCTCGATGTCTTCGTGCCGGGCACCGAAGAGCCGGTGCGGCTCGATTTCTTCGGCGATACGCTGGAAAGCATCCGCACCTTCGATCCGGCCAGCCAGCGCACCATCGCACAGGCGCGCTCGCTCGATCTCAATCCGATGAGCGAAGTGACGCTGACGCCGGATACGATCGGCCGTTTCCGCAAGAATTACCTGTCGCTATTCGGTGCGGCGACGCGCGACGATGCGCTTTATCAGGCCGTCTCCGAAGGCCGCCGTTATGCCGGCATGGAGCACTGGCTGCCGCTGTTTTACGAAGAGCTGGAAACCGCCTTCGATTATCTCAGCGGTTTCCGTATCGTCACCGACCATACGGCGCGCGAGGCGGCGAAGGAACGCTCCAAGCTGGTCCTCGATTATTACGAGGCGCGGCGGGCTTCCGGCGAGACCAAGGGCTCGACGCAGGGCGCGCCATACAAGCCGGTATCGCCTGGGCAAATCTATCTCGACGGCAAGAGCTTCGAGGCGGCGCTTGCGAGCGTCAATGCGGTGCGGCTGACGCCCTTCAACGAACACGATAGCGGAGGCCGCCCGGTCGCGACGCTTGATGCCCATGTGGGACCGCGCTGGGCACGTCCACCGACCGAAGGCGATAGCGAAGAGCGGGTCAATGTTTTCGATCTGGCGGTAAAGCACATTGCCGAGCGCCGGGCCAAGGGCTGGAAGGTGTTGATCACCGGCTGGTCGGAAGGTTCGCTCGACCGGCTGTTGCAGGTCTTGAACGAACACGGGCTTGAAAAGATCAAGCCGGTGACATCTCTGAAAGAGGTGGAGAAACTCGGCAAGGGTGAGGCGGCTTCGGCGGTGCTGAGCCTCGAAGCCGGGTTTGAGACCGGAACGCTCGCGATCATCGGCGAGCAGGATATTCTTGGCGACCGCATGGTGCGCCGTTCCAAGCGCCGCAAGCGCGGCGCGGATTTCATCGCGGAAGTGGCGGGGCTGGACGAAGGCTCGCTCGTGGTTCACGCCGAACACGGCATCGGTCGCTTCGTCGGTCTCCAGACCATCGAGGCAGCGGGCGCGCCGCGCGCCTGTCTGGAGCTGCATTATGCCGACGACGCCAAGCTGTTCCTACCGGTCGAAAACATCGATCTTCTCTCGCGTTATGGTTCTGATGCCGCGGAAGCCACGCTCGACAAGCTCGGCGGCGGCGCATGGCAGATGCGCAAGGCCAAGCTCAAGAAGCGCCTGCTCGATATGGCCGACGAGCTTATCCGCATTGCAGCCGCGCGTCTGGTGCGCCACGCGCCGGCGCTCATCGCACCGGACGGGCTTTACGACGAGTTTGCCGCCCGTTTCCCCTATGACGAGACCGAGGACCAGCTGAACGCCATCGACGCTGTTCGCGACGATCTCGGTGCCGGGCGGCCGATGGATCGTCTGATCTGCGGCGATGTCGGTTTCGGCAAGACCGAAGTGGCCTTGCGCGCCGCTTTCCTTGCCGCCATGAATGGCGTTCAGGTGGCGGTGGTGGTGCCGACCACGCTTCTGGCGCGACAGCATTTCCGTACCTTTTCCGAACGGTTTCGCGGTCTGCCGATCCGGGTGCAGCAGGCCTCGCGCCTTGTGGGTTCGAAGGAGCTTGCGCTCACCAAGAAGGAAGTGGCTGATGGAAAGACCGACATTGTCGTCGGCACCCATGCGCTGCTCGGTGCGGGCATCAGCTTTGCCAATCTTGGCCTGCTGATCATCGATGAGGAGCAGCATTTCGGTGTGAAGCACAAGGAGCGCCTGAAGGAGCTGAAAAGCGACGTGCATGTGCTGACGCTGTCGGCAACGCCCATTCCGCGCACCTTGCAGCTGGCCATGACCGGCGTGCGCGAGCTGTCGCTCATCACCACGCCGCCAGTGGACCGCATGGCGGTTCGCACCTTCATTTCACCCTTCGATCCGCTGGTAATCCGCGAAACGCTGATGCGCGAGCATTATCGCGGTGGCCAGAGCTTTTACGTCTGCCCGCGCCTTGCCGATCTCGCCGATATCCATGCATTCCTGCAGTCGGACGTGCCGGAACTGAAGGTGGCGGTGGCGCACGGCCAGATGGCGGCGGGTGAACTCGAAGACATCATGAACGCCTTCTATGACGGCAAATACGATGTGCTGCTTTCGACCACCATCGTCGAATCCGGCCTCGACGTGCCAACCGCCAATACGCTGATCGTGCACCGCGCCGACATGTTCGGTCTTGCCCAGCTTTACCAGCTGCGTGGTCGTGTCGGTCGTTCCAAGGTCCGCGCCTTCGCGCTGTTCACCCTTCCAGTCAATAAGGTGTTGACGACGATGGCGGAGCGGCGGCTGAAAGTGCTGCAATCGCTCGACACACTCGGCGCCGGTTTCCAGCTTGCCAGCCACGATCTCGATATTCGCGGCGCGGGCAATCTGCTTGGCGAAGAACAGTCCGGCCACATCAAGGAAGTTGGTTTCGAGCTTTACCAGCAGATGCTGGAAGAGGCCGTGGCCGAAGTGAAGGGTGACGAAGAGGTGCGCGACAGCGGCTGGTCGCCGCAAATCTCGGTCGGCACCTCGGTGATGATCCCGGAAGACTACGTGCCGGATCTGCATCTGCGCATGGGTCTCTACCGCCGTCTCGGCGAGCTTGCGGATATAAGCGAGATCGACGGTTTCGGTGCAGAAATGATCGACCGTTTCGGCCCGCTGCCGAAGGAAGTGCAGCATCTGCTCAAGATCGTCTACATCAAGTCGCTCTGCCGCACGGCCAATGTCGAGAAGGTGGATGCCGGGCCGAAAGGCGTGGTTGTGCAGTTCCGCAACAAGGAATTCCCCAATCCGGCAGCGCTTGTCGGTTACATTGGCAAGCAGGGTTCGATGGCGAAAATCCGCCCGGACCACAGCCTGTTCCTGAACCGCGATCTGCCGACGCCGGAAAAACGGCTGGCGGGTGCGGCGATGGTCATGACGCAATTGGCGGAGCTGGCTCGGTCGTAGATTTGAGCTTCAGGGGGTTGCCCGTTCGACAACTGACCGAAGGTGGGTGGGGTTTACCCCCCTCTGCCCTGCCGGGCATCTCCCCCACAGGTGGGGAGATCAATATGCGGCGAAGTTTTGCCCATCTTGACGTTGGAGAATGAAGTGGTGACAGCGCGTCTTGCCGATCTCCCTCCTTGTGGGGGAGATGCCCGGCAGGGCAGAGGGGGGTAAGCCACACCCTCCTTCGGTTCATTATCCATTGGTCAGTCCTCGTAAAACCCAACCAGCAAAGGCTCAGCGACATTACCGCGATGTAACGAGACGGACATGTATCGGTAGTCTTCGTGGGCGTAATCTTTCCTTCATACCCGGTGCGGCGGATCGTAAAGCCGCCGGGTCTTGAAGGAGCAGGACGATGTGGACCAACATCAACAGGTTTGCCACCGCTGGTCTGGTTGCTTTGACAATTGCGGGCACCACAATTGCCACCACCAGTCAGGCGGAAGCGCGCAATAATTTCGGCCGCGGCCTTGCCGCCGGGATCGCAGGAACGATCATTGGCGGAGCGCTCATCGCCGGGGCAAGGCATCCCGGTTACGCTTATGGCCCCGCTTATTATGCACCAGCCTACGGTCCACCCGTCTACGCCGCGCCAGCTTATGGACCGCCTGTTGCTTACCAACCGGTTTATCCGCGCTGCCACGTGGCTTGGCGACAGAACGCCTGGGGCGACATGTATCGGGTCAGGGTTTGTGATTGATCGAATGCCATGCCAGCGACGCAAACATGCGTCGCTGGTTCTCATGCATTTTCGACTTTAGCGCTCGTCTTCCGGCGTGATCCCGACGGCCACATTCTGGTCGGTTGCGGCGATGGAGGCGGGCAGCGGCACTTTTCGCTGCTTCTCACGGATGAGCGTCAACAGGCCGGAGCCGACGATCAGGGCGATGCCCATCAACATCCAGCCATCAATACGGTCGCCGAAAATCAGGTAACCGAACAGGATGGCCCAGAGCATCTGGCTGTATTGCGTTGGGCCGATCATGGCGGCGGGTGCATATTGGGCAGCATACATGACAAGCACGTTGCCAAGCGCCCCTAACAGTCCATATCCCGCCAGCAGCAACCATTGTTCACCGCCCGGCATGATGAAGGTTGGCAGCATGGCGATGCCGCTGATGGTAAGACAGCCCAATACGCCGGCCCCATACAGCGAGACGTTCTTTTCCGATGGGCCCATGGCGCGGAAGATGACGATGCTGAGTGCGCCGCTGAAGCCGCCGATGATGGCGCCGATATGGCCGATGCCGAGTTCACGGAAACCCGGCCGCAGGATGACCAGCACCCCGAGGAAACCGATGATGACCGCAGACCAGCGGCGGATGCCCACCTGTTCCTTCAAAAACACCACCGACATGATGGTGACGAACGAAGGAAGAAGGAAGATCAGCGCAAAGGCTTCGGCCATGGAAAGATGGGTGAAAGCGGTGACGCTGCCAACGGCACCCGTACCGGCGGCGAAAAATCGGATGATCCATAAAGGCCGGTTGGTCGTCTTCACCACATCCATCCAGCGATCATTGCGCTTGCGGATGAAGGGCAGGGCGATGAGGCCGAACAGGGCACCGAAGAAGGCCGATTCGATCGGCGAAATCTGGCCTTCTATGAGTTTAACGCTCGCGTCGCTCCATGCGTAGGCAGCGAAGGCGGCAAAGGCAAGCAGAATGCCTTTCAGGGTCTGGTCGGACACGGGAAAACACCAACAGTTTATCGATTAGGGCAAGCTGCCGGTGTTCGACCGTCAGTTCATCGACTTATGCTCGTCCGCCTTGATTTTTGCAATATCCCGCAGTGCAGCAATCAATACATCAGGCGTTTGTGCACCGCTGATGGCGTATTTCTGGTCGACGATGAAGAACGGTACGCCGGAAACACCCATTTGCTGCGCCGCGTCAATTTCGGCAATTACCGTGTCCTTGTCCGCATCCGATGCCAGAAGCCGTGTTACCACCTTGGCGTCCATGCCTGCCTTTTCGGCGATATCGGTCAGCACGGCATGATCGCCGATATTGCGGCCTTCCTCGAAATTCGCCTTGAACAAAGCGGTGACGATCCTTTCCTGAACGTCGCGGCCTTCCGCATGTGCCCAGAGCGACAGGCGATGTGCGTCGAGCGTGTTCGGGCCAATCTTGATTGCATCGAAATCGTAATGGATGCCGACCTGTTTGCCGAGTTCAACCAGCGAGGCATGGGCCTGCTCTAGACGCTCCTTGCCGAGCTTTTCCTCAAGCGCGGCCTTCTGGTCAACGCCTTCAGGCGGGTAATCCGGGTTGAGCCGGTAAGGTCGCCAGTTCACGTCGACGCTGATTTCGTCCTGCACCTCGGCAATGGCAAGATCGAGCCTTGCCTTGCCCAGATAGCACCAGGGGCAGACCATATCCGATACGACGTCGATAACGATGCGTTCCATGGCTTTATCTTCCGTTGTCTTGGACCGGGCAGGGGCGGGTTATTGCGCCCGCGCATCCCACCAGGTCTGTTTCTGATTGCCTGATATCGGGGTCATATCCGGGCGGTCGATATATTTCCAGCGGGCTATCCATTGCGCGCCAATGTAGTAGAGCGGAATGACATAGTGGCCGGCGACGAGAAGGCGGTCATAGCCACGCACCGCCGCCTGAAAATCCTCCGTGGATCGGGCCTGCAACAGGGCCTCGATCATTCGGTCGATGTCGGGGCTGGCCGCACCCGCATAGTTGAAGCTGCCCTGCGCATCCCGCGACAATGAACTCCAGCGGTTGAGCTGCTCGGCGCCCGGCGAGAGCGATGAGGGCAGGGACCGGATTATCATGTCGTAATCGAAGCTGTTGGAGCGTGCCTGATATTGGCCATCGTCAACCGAACGGATGCCCATGGCGACGCCGATCAGGTTCAGCGAACGCTGATAGGCAAGCGCTATGCGTTCCTGCGCCGGGTTCTGCGTCATGATCTCGAATGCGAGCTGGCGGCCATTGGCGTCGGACATCCTGCCGTTCTTGATGCTGTATCCGGCCTCTTTCAGCTTATCGACGGCGAGCTTCAGGACCTTGCGGTCCGCGCCGGTCCCGTCGGTGGTGGGCATGGCATAGGTTCCCGCCAGAAGTTCCGGCGGCATGCTCTTGGCCGCATCGCCAAGCAGCGCAAGTTCGCGCTCATCTGCGGCATTGCCATAGGCACCGAGCGCGGAGTTCTGCCAGTAGCTCTGTGTGCGCTTGAAGGCGCCGCCGAGAATGTTCTTGTTCATCCACTCGAAATCGAGCGCATAGGACAGGCCCTCGCGCACCTTTTCGTCTGCAAAGACCGCGCGGCGGGTATTGAAGACAAGGCCGAACATGCCCGATGGCAGGCGCGGCTGGAACACATCCTTGACGATATCGCCGCGATGAACGGCGGGGAAGTTGTAGGCCTGGCCCCAATGAGACGTATCGGAGGTGCCGTTGATGGCGTCGCCTTCGGGATAGATGTCGATATCGCCTTTCTTGAAGGCCTCGAACATGGTGGTGACCTGAAGGAAATAGGTGATGCTGATCTCGTCGTAATTCTCGAAGCCGACCTTGCTCGGGATATCCTTGCCCCAATAGTCCGGGTTTCGCTCCCAGATGATTCGTTCACCCGGCCGCAATGTCTTGATTCGGTATGGACCCGACCCGACAACAGCGCCGAGGCCCGCCTGCTCGAATTTTTCCGGATCGATTGCGTGTTTCGGCAAAATCGGGGTGGAAGAGGCGAGAATGAGCGGCGTTTCGCGGTTCGCCCTGTCGTTGAAGGTGAAGCGGACGCCGTGTTCGCCGATCTTTTCCAGTTTCGCCACGCCGTCTAGGCGGCTGTTGAACGGCGGACGGCCTTTTTCCTTCAGGAGATTGAATGTGAAGATAACATCGTCAGGCGTCACCGGCTCGCCATCCGACCACTTGGCCTTGGGATTGATGTTGAACTGGGTGAAGGTGCGTTCCTCGTCCCACTCCACGGTTTCCGCAAGCAGGCCGTAAAGGCTGAAAGGCTCGTCGCTCGAGCGCTGCATCAGCGGCTCGTAGAGGAGATTGCCGAATTCAGGGTCCCAGACGCCGCGCGCCGTGGTGCGCATTCCCTTGAGAACAAAGGGGTTGAGGCTGTCAAAGGTGCCGACGACACCGTAGGATATGCGACCACCTTTTTTCACGTCCGGATTGACATAAGGGAAGTGCCGGAAGTCGGCGGGAAGTTCCGGCGTGCCGTGCATGGAAATGCCGTGAAGCGGCTGCGCCACGGCAATTTCCGGAGAAAGCAGCGCCGTTCCCCAAAGAAACAATGCGGGGATGAGGGCCGCAAGCTTGCGCATGTCACTATCCTGTCTCAACTGTCGGTCCGTTTTGTCGTCGTGGTCGGTTATCGTCACGATTGGTTTTTTGTTATGATTCTGGCGAATATGTAGCACAAGCCCATGGCTGGACCCATGCGAGGGCGGGAAATCTTGGGTTGCCTCAAGAAAAAGTTAAAGAAGTGCTGGATATCGCCGCGAACGGCATGTAACAGGGTGGCCGGAAGAGACGGGTCACGCATTTGCCTCATTTAAACGACAGTTGAACGGGCAGAAGGATACCGCCATCGGCGAGCAGGACCCGCGGTTCTGTTCTGGCAGACATTCAGGAGACGGAACTCTTATGATGCAAAAGGCAAACACATTCACCCGGACAGCTCTGTCCGCTCTCGTTCTTTCCCTGGGCGCGGTTTCCGCTCCGGCCATCTCGCAGGCACAGGATGCTCCCGCCAATCAGGGCGCTGGCGCTCCGCCGCTCGGCTGGTTCAAGACCTGCTCCAAGCAGGAAGACAACGATGTCTGCGTCGTGCAGAACGTGGTTCTTGCCCAGAACGGCCAGATGATCACTGCCGTCGGCCTCATCACTGTCGAGGGCAAGGTCAACCGCAAGCTGCTCCAGGTTTCCGTTCCGACCGCGCGCCTCATTCCCCCGGGTGTGATGATGCAGATCGACGGTGGCAAGGGTCAGAAGCTCGATTACGCTGTTTGCCTTCCCGACAAGTGCACGGCCGAAGTTCCGCTGACGGACGCCATGATTGCGTCGCTGAAGAAGGGCAACGAGATCGTCTTCACCTCGATCAACTTCCGCCGCGCGCCAAACCCCATCAAGATCGCGCTTACCGGCTTTACCGGCGCTTATGACGGCGCGGCTATCACACAGTCGCAGCTCGCGGAAAGCCAGCGCAGCCTTCAGGAAGGCATGCAGAAAAAGGCTGAAGAGGCCCGCAAGAAGCTGGAAGCTGCTCAGGACGCCGCAAAGGGCGCGCCGAAGCCCTGATCTCTTTACGAGAACACGAAAAAACCGGCCTGTTTTCAGGCCGGTTTTTTTATGCGCGGTTTTGATCCCGACGTATTTTCAGTAAAAACGCACAGCGCCCTTATGGTTGTTGTCAAACCGGGCGTGCTCTAATGCGCCAGCGACATCTTCGGCCGCCACTCGCCGTTGGGCGCCTTGTCGAACATCCGCTCGATATTGCGGTTGCGGAGAGGCGCCTCGTTTTCATCGTGGACGAGGTTCTGTTCGGAAACGTAAGCGACATATTCCGTCTCATCGTTTTCGGCCAGGAGATGGTAGAAGGGCTGGTCGCGCTCCGGGCGAATATCGGCGGGGATGGCGTTCCACCACTCTTCCGTATTGGCATATTCCGGATCCACGTCAATCACCACACCGCGGAACGGAAACACCTTGTGGCGGACGATCTCGCCAAGCGTAAATTTTGCGTCTCTTTGTTTCATGGTATGAACTTCCTTTCCCACTAATAGTTGGGTGCGGAATGGGAAATATCAAGGGCTAGCGGTATCCGGCCCTTTTTCCCGTGATGCTCTTAAGCGACCCTGCGGCCGATCGGTGCGGTGGCGATGACGACGCCGCCTGTAACCAGCACGATGCCGATGGCGTGATATGTTTCAAACGTTTCACCAAGGAAAAGCGTGGCCATGACAATCGAGACGGGTGGCATCATGTAAAGCGTGATGCCTGCCGTGGCGGGGCCGAAAACGCGGACCGTATGGGTGAAGCAATAAAAGGCAAGCAGCGAGGCGAACAGGATGATGCCGCCGATCTTGGCCCAGGCGATGGCCGTGGCCGGCAGCAGGCCACCATGCGCCAGTTCCACCGCTGCGGGTGGGAGCAGGACCAGCGCGCCGGAGAAGGCGATGAGGCCGAAAAGGCTGAACGAGGCCATTTGCCGCGCCGCGGGATCGCGCAACAGCAGCGAATAGACCGCAAAGGCAATCGCTGCCGTCAGAATGGCGAAATCGCCAATGTTGAATTTCATCTGCCAGAGAGCGGACATATCGCCCTTGAGCACGATTGCCGCCACGCCCGCAAAAGCGATGATCATGCCCGCCACTTCGAGCCTGCGGATCGGGCGGCCCTGAAAGATGCGCTGGAACAGGATGATGAACAGCGACGAAGTCGTGTAGATCAACGTGCCGTTGGCAGCCGTCGTCATTGTGAGGCCCCAATAGACCACGCCGCCGCAGACGCCCATGCCGAGAATGCCAAGAACGAGCCAGAGCAGCGTTTTCTGGCGCACGAAGGCGAGGCAGTTCCGCCAGTCGGCGATCATGAAGGGGGCGATGATGAGGCTCGATCCGATCCAGCGAATGAAGGCGGCAATAAAGGGCGAGACCTCGCCGATGACGCCGCGGCCGAAAATGATGTTGCTGGAGAAAAAGAACGGTACCGCCAGAAAGATGAGCCAGTCCGTGAGGCGTGTTTGCTGAGAGGCTGGCTTGATCGACATTGTTCGCGACATGGCTGGGCATCAAAAGAAAACGGCGGCTTTCCAGGGGAAAACCGCCGAGCGGGAAGGGACGCCTCTAAAGGCGTCCCAAATGCCGGTCAGGCCGAGTAGTACATGTCGAATTCGACCGGATGCGGGGTCATTTCGAAGCGCATGACTTCCTGCATCTTCAGCTCGATGAACGAGTCGATCTGGTCGTCGTCGAACACGCCGCCGGCGGTCAGGAACTTGCGATCCTTGTCGAGGCTTTCCAGCGCTTCGCGCAGCGAGCCGCAGACGGTCGGGATCTTTTTCAGTTCCTTGGCAGGAAGGTCGTAAAGGTCCTTGTCCATCGGCTTGCCGGGATGGATCTTGTTCTTGATGCCGTCGAGGCCGGCCATCAGCATGGCTGCAAAACCGAGGTAGGGGTTCTGGGTCGGGTCCGGGAAGCGGACTTCGACGCGCTTTGCCTTCGGGTTGGAGCCGAAGGGAATGCGGCACGATGCGGAGCGGTTGCGGGCGGAATAGGCCAGCAGAACCGGAGCTTCATAACCCGGCACCAGACGCTTGTAGGAGTTGGTGGTCGGGTTGGTGAAGGCGTTGATGGCCTTGGCATGCTTGATGATGCCGCCGATGTAGTACAGGCAGTTCTCAGACAGGCCGGCATATTCGTCGCCAGCAAAGGTCGGCTTGCCGCCCTTCCAGATCGACTGGTGCACGTGCATGCCAGAGCCGTTGTCGCCGAAGATCGGCTTCGGCATGAAGGTTGCCGTCTTGCCATAGGCATTGGCGACCTGGTGCACGACGTACTTGTAGATCTGCATCTTGTCGGCGCTGGATACCATGGTGTCGAACTTCACGCCCAGCTCGTGCTGCGCGGAGGCGACTTCGTGGTGGTGCTTTTCGACGACGACGCCCATTTCAGCGAGAACCGTCAGCATTTCGGAACGCATGTCCTGCAGGCTGTCGATCGGCGGAACCGGGAAGTAACCGCCCTTGACGCGCGGACGGTGGCCGAGGTTGCCGGTTTCGTAATCCGTGTCGTCGTTGGACGGCAGTTCCGACGAGTCCAGCTTGAAGCCGGTGTTGTAAGGGTCTGCCTTGTACTTCACGTCGTCGAAGACGAAGAATTCCGGCTCGGGGCCAACGAAGATGGTGTCGCCGATACCGGAGGCCTTGAGGTAGGCTTCGGCCTTCTTGGCGGTGCCGCGCGGGTCGCGGTTATAGGCTTCGCCGGAAACCGGGTCGAGAATGTCGCAAAGGATGACGAGGGTAGACTGGGCGAAGAACGGATCGGTATGGGCAGTTGCCGGATCGGGCATCAGCACCATGTCGGATTCGTTGATGGCCTTCCAGCCGGCGATCGAGGAGCCGTCGAACATGACGCCATCGGCGAACATGTCTTCGTCTACGCAGACAACATCCATGGTGACATGCTGCAGCTTGCCCTTGGGATCGGTAAAGCGCAGGTCCACGAACTTGATGTCGTTATCCTTGATCTGCTTCAAGATATCGTTTGCGGTCGTCATTTAAACGTTTTCCTTGAGTGTGTGGTGACGAGGTGAAAAACCTGAGCCTCCCCGGCTCAGGACCTGGTTCCGATTATATGGCGTCCACGCCTGTTTCACCGGTACGGATTCGGATGACTTCCTCGACGTTGGAAACGAAAATCTTTCCGTCGCCGATACGTCCGGTCTGTGCCGCATTGCGGATAGCCTCAATGACGGCTTCCGCATTTTCGTCCGCCAGTACGACTTCGACTTTCACTTTCGGCAAAAAGTCCACGACGTACTCTGCTCCGCGGTAGAGTTCCGTGTGGCCCTTCTGACGACCAAAGCCTTTTGCTTCCGTGACCGTGATTCCCTGAAGTCCGACTTCCTGAAGGGCTTCCTTCACTTCATCGAGCTTGAAAGGCTTAATGATCGCTTCGATCTTTTTCATGAGAAAATATCTCTCCGCTTCTCCCGTTAAAGCAGGTTATTCCCGCTCTGCCACAAGAATGCACGTATTGTGCCAGATCGGAAGCGGGCTTGAAGAAAAAACTTCGCTTGCCCGGCTTTCTGGCACAAAATGCATTCGCTTTTTGTTGTTTTCCAGCCAATTTCTCACCAAAACCCGAAAAATCCGTCATCAATTCTGTCGGTTTTCCTTATTTTAGTTATGTTGAATATTTCGGAATGCACTGACGGCGTTTTGTTGATTTGTTTATATTTTATGCATTTGATTATTATTTCGCCGCAGCCATTTGCTTATTTTTGTATCGATTGCCTTTCCGGCGTTTTGAAGGGATGATCGCGTCATGAAATCCCTATTGAATCTCTCTCTTATCGACCCTGCTGTGATGGCCCGCATCGATGCGGCCTCAAGCCAATCCGGCATTCCCCTATACGATCTTATGGAGCGGGCAGGGCAGGCGGTCGCTGCTTCGGCCCTTCGCCACTATCCGGACGCGCTGCGTTTCGTCGTGCTCTGCGGAGGCGGCAATAATGGCGGTGATGGTTACGTTGCCGCACGCTCGCTTGTGCAAAGCGGGGCGACAGTTGCGGTTCATCATCTTGGCCACGTCACGGCAATGAAAGGCGATGCCCGCACGGCTTTCGAGGGCAGCGGCGTCACAGCCCTGCCGCTTGGCGACTATGTGCCCATGGCGGGTGACGTGTTGATTGACGCGGTGTTCGGTGCCGGATTGTCCCGCGAGATTCCGTCGGAGCTTCGGCGCGTGATCGATGCGGTGACGCAGGCGGCCGTGCCGATTCTCGCCGTCGATCTGCCGTCTGGTCTTTGCGGCAGGAGGGGCGTGCCTCTGGGTGCATCGTTCAAGGCGGAGCGGACCGTAACCTTCATGGCGCGAAAACCCGGCCATCTATTGATGCCGGGGCGGGAACTGTGCGGGACGCTTGAGGTGTTCGATATCGGCATACCCTGCCGCATTCTCGCCGCTCATGCGGGATCGGTTGCGGAAAACGATCCACTTGTCTGGCGCGACACCTTGCCCCGCTCCGAAATGGAAACGCATAAATTCCGCCGTGGGCATCTGACCGTCTTTTCCGGACCGCCACACGCGACGGGAGCAAGCCGCATGACGGCAATTGCGGCGCTGAAGGCGGGGGCGGGCATCGTCACCATCGCCGCGCCGAAGCAGGCGCTCGACGTGCTTTCGGTGACGTTGACGGCGGTGATGAGCACCGGTCTGGATGATGCGGACGATCTGCGCCACTGGCTGGACGACAAACGCCACGGCGCTTTCGTCCTCGGTCCCGGTTTCGGCGATCTCGAAAAGGCGCGGCAATTCGTGTCCCTGCTCGGGGACAAGGTGGTGGTGCTGGATGCCGATGCGATCACCGCTTTCAAGGACTGCCCGGAAACCCTGTTCGACCGGATGATTTCAGGCGCGGGGAAATTCGTGTTGACGCCGCATGAGGGCGAGTTTGCTCGGCTGTTTCCCGATCTCGCCACTGACATGTCACTGAGCAAGATCGAGAAGGCGCAGACCGCATCGGCGCGCATCGGCGCAGTGCTGGTCTACAAGGGTGCGGATACGGTCATCGCCGCGCCGAACGGCCGCGCGCTGGTCAATACCAATGCGCCGTCGAGCCTTGCGACGGCGGGGTCAGGCGATGTGCTGGCCGGGATCATCGGCGCATTGCTTGCGCAGGGAACGCCGGCCTTTGAGGCCGCCGCTGCCGGTGTCTGGCTGCATGGCGAGGCGGGCAGCAGGGCGGGTGCAGGTATGACGGCAGAGGATCTGGCCCACGCGGTGCGGCCGTTTGCGTGACCTTGAGTTGGTGTCCACTCCGTCACCCCGGACTTGATCGCAGGCAATACCTTTCACTGCGCAGACGCGCCGTGGCTGGATGCCGGATCTAGTCCGGCATGACGGAGGAGAGGCTTTCATCCCTGAGGCGAGGGCTTTTTCGTGCTAGAGGTTCAAAGCCGCGTCAGTGCGCGGCTTTGCCCTGGCTCGCGGTTGCCATCCGCGAGGCGCTGATCAGCAGCTTGCGTTCCGCCCGTTCCTGTTGCGGCGTGCGATTGTAGATTTCGCGATAACACTTGGAGAAATGCGAAGCGGAGACGAAACCGCAGGCAACGGCAACCTCGACCACCGGCATGGCCGATTGCACCAGCAGGTGGCGGGCGCGGTCCAGGCGGATTTCAAGATAGTAGCGGGCGGGTGAGCGGCCCATTTCCTGCCGGAACAGACGCTCCACCTGTCGGCGCGACAGATCGGCCGCATCGGCGATGTCGAGCAGCGACAGCGGCTCGGACAGATTGCCCTCCATCAATTCGATGATCGACAGGACCTTGCTATTCTGAACGCCGAGGCGCGCACGCAGTGGCAGGCGCTGGCGGTCGTTGGGGCTGCGCACCCGGTCCGTCAATTGCTGCTCGCAGACGCGGTTGACGAGATTTTCGCCGAAATCCTGACCGATCAGGCTCAGCATCATATCGAGCGACGCGGTGCCGCCGGCGCAGGTGTAGATGTTGCTGTCGACCTCGAAGAGATCTGCATAGACTTCGACCTGCGGGAAGGCTTCGGAAAAACCAGGCAGGTTCTCCCAGTGGATCGCACAGCGTTTGCCGTTCAAGAGACCGGCCTGCGCGAGGATATGCGCGGCGGTACAGAGGCTGCCGATGGCGATGCCGCGATTATAGGCTTCACGCAGCCAGGCATTGACGGATTTGTTGATGTGCTGGTCGACATCGATGCCCGAACAGATGATCGCCATTTCAACGCGGTTTTCGCCGCTGACATATCGGCGCTCATCGGCAAGACAGGTGTCGACCTCAAGACAGATGCCGCTTGATGACATGACCTTCTGGCCGTCGAGCGAGGCGAGGCGCCATTCGTAAGCCTGATACCCCAGCATGCGATTGGCGATGCGAAGCGTTTCAACCGCTGCGGCGAACGGCAGCATGGTAAATTGCGGAATGAGAAAAAAGACGATTGAGCGTTTCTTCTGGGAGTTCCTGCTCATTTGCCCGTGCTCCGTTGCGAATACGCAATTCCTCCCTTGGAATCGGTCTTCTGGATGTCCTGTTTCCGACATCTTTAACGAAAAATACGCCGTGGAATCCGGGCTGTCAAAAAATAGCTTTTGAAATATGCAAAATTTGCGACAAGCCTTTTTAAAGGGCGTCATGTCGCATGTAAAACAGGCAGGTCATTTTACGCCTCTGCCGCGGCGTTTCGGGATTGGCGGATGGCTCGCAAGTCCTGAGACGGTTGCGAGCCATGGGGTTGCGCATCATTTGCGGATGACCCTGATGCGGTTGCTGTCGGTTGTCGGCCATCCAATGTCCTTCAATGTTTCAGGCGGCAAAGCTTCCAGCGCGCGGAGCATTCTTGCGCGCTTCCATGACGCATGGAGATCGGAAATCTGGCCTGACAGGCGCTGGAGCCAGCTACCGGTCGAGTGGCGTTGCGACGAACGGTTCGCTGCGGGGTGATAATGTATCATGGCCATGTCTTGATCCTTTCGTGAACCACGATCCTGTTTACGACTTCGGTATGCGCTTACATATCTCATCAAACAAGAGAATGAATTTTATGTCATTCATCAATTTTAGGAATGACCTGCGCTCGCCGCCTGCCGGACTTTCTGTCTTTCCGTGATGGGCCAGCGCTTCATTCCGACAAGGCATTAGTTGCCCTGTCATTCGATGTCCCGGATGGTGCGCCCGTGTTGACATTCAATCAAACGAAATGATATCCATCTATAAATCAAAATATTTGAAGGTTCGTGCCATGACCGTAACTTTCCGCCAACCGTTGCCGCTGCTGGATAACGACATTCTGAGAACCTTCGTCGCGATTGCCGAGACCGGGAACTTCTCCACCGCCGCAGAGGTGGTGTTCAGAACGCCGTCCGCCGTTTCCATGCAGATAAAGAAGCTGGAGGAACAGCTGAAGACGACGTTGTTCCTGCGCGATGCCCGCTCGGTGACTTTGACGGCGCATGGCGAAACGCTTCTTACCTATGCGCGCCGCATGATCGCGCTGTCCAACGAGGCCGTGTCGCGTTTCGTCATGCCTGAACTGTCTGGCGTCGTCCGGCTCGGTGCGCCGGAAGATATTGGCGAGCGCGGTTTGCTCCCGGGTATCCTCAAGCGTTTTGCCGAGGTTTTCCCCGGCATCATGATCGATGTCACGATCGATTCCAGTTCCAATCTCTACAAGCGCATGGATGAACGGCGGCTGGATCTGGCACTGGTCAACTGTGCGTCGCATCCGCTGCGGGATACGGGCGAGGTGCTGATGCGCGAACGTCTCGTCTGGGCAGGGGCGAAATGCGGCACGGCCTATCTGCGCGATCCGCTGCCCATATCGATCTGGGAAGAAGGTTGCATCTGGCGTTCGGAGGCAATCAACTCGCTTGAAAAGCGCGGGCGCAATTTCCGCGTGGCCTATCTCAGCGGCCATACCATGGCGCAGCGCGCAGCAATTGCCGCCGATCTCGCCATCGCGCCCCTGCCGCGCTCCTATGTGCAGAACGACATGGTCATTCTCAGCGACAAGGAAGGCCTGCCGGAACTTGGTTATTTCGATATTCGCCTGATCACGGGCGAAAGACCCTCGCGCCCCATCCTTGCGGTCGCGGAAAGCATCCGCAATGCCTTTGTCGAGGTCGCCAAGGCGGCCTGAGGTAGATCTTTATAACGGGAGTGCGCGACGGCGAGCGTCCGTCGCGCCATAGGCAAAGGTGGGCTTAGATCGCTACCGTGTCCCGCTTTGCGGAAAAGTCCGCATCGCCGGTTTGCCAGCTTCCACGACCGACCAGCCAGTCTGCCGAATTCTGTAGCCCACCAAAGGGGAAAACGTGGATTTGCCGGATCGGGCCTGCCGGATTTGCCTGCCAGTGCCGTTCGATAGGGCCGACCACGCTTTCCGGTGAATGGCCCTTGGCCAGCGTCGTCAGGGAGAGTGCGTTCTTTTTCAGATAGGCGATGGAATTGCCGACGCCGCAGAGTGCTGCATATTTCAGCAGCGTCGTGATCCTGGCCGGGCCGGAGACGCCGATATGCACCGGCAAGTCGATGCCGGAGGCGGCAAGTCCTTCCGCCCAGGCAATGAAGCGCGCGGGGTCGAAGCCGAACTGGGTGACGATGCGCATTGCCGCATCGCTTCTTTCGGCAAAATCATACTTCAACTTCAAGGCGGCCGTCGCCATCTCTTCGCTGAAATCGGGGCTGCCTTCGGGATGGCCGGCGATTGCAATCTGATTTATCCCGCAGTGATCGAAGATGCCGGTCGACAGCATATCCATGCTGGATGCGAAGGGACCAGCCGGCGTGGCGACGCCACCGCCTACTACCAGCACATCCGACACACCCGCTTCGCCTGCCAGCCGCTTCACCTGCTCCTCGAATTGCACGCGAGACGATATGCGCCGTGCCGCGAGATGCGGCACTGGTGTGTAGCCGAGATCGCGAAGATGTTTTGCAGCGTCGACCAGCCTGTCCTGCGAGGCCTGTCCGGTGTCGGTCAGATAGACACGCACGCCCTGTGGAAAGAGACCGGCAAGACTTGCCGGGCCGAGCACCTGTGCGGGTGAGGCTTCAATGGAGGCGGCAATGGCGGGAGAGGTCGAGATATCGTGCAATTTGAATTTGGTCCTTTTCCTTATCATGCACCGGTTTTTTGCCCACGTCTTTGCCTGTTGCGGCAAGACAGCCCTGCATCTGCGACGAAGCTTGATTTCATGCGTTCGGCTGGCGGCAATGGCTGGTTGTTCTCACCACACACGTTTGGTTAGGCCGTTCCACAGCCATGTCCAGATCGCCGGCGGAAACCGCAGCACCGATTTGCCAGGCAAGGGCGGTTGCGGCGCAAGGCTGCCGGAAAGGGCGTCCTCGATAGCGCTGACCGCAATATCTACAGAGGCGGCGGTCAGAAGCAGGGGGTAGGTGGCAATGGTATCGGAAGGCGAGGGCTTCAGCCGCTTTTCGTAAAGGGTTGCGCCGGTATCCACGCCCTTGTCGACCAGATGCACGGTTGCGCCGAAATTACCCCGGTCCTTTTCCACCAGCGCCCAATAACCGCCCATCTGGCCGCGATAGGCGGGATTTATGCCGGCGTGGAAATTGATGACCGGGCAACGCAGGGCTTGAAGGGTTGCCGGTGTCAGAAGGCGGCAGGAAATGGTGAAGATCGCTGCCGGTTGCAAGGTGTTGACGGCCTTGTGGCACTCTTCGTCGTTCAGGGAGGCAACGTGTGTAACGGGAACGGCCTGGCCGAGATCGGCAGAGAGGCCATGTTCGGCAATGATCTCATTGGTGCGCCGAACAGTGAAGCGCTTGCCGAGTCGGGAGGCGATCATCGTCGCCATCTGGCCTGCGGCCGTCATCCAGCCGAGCCGCCGCGCCCGTCTCTTCAGAATGGCCGATTTGCTCTCCGCCTGCTCCACGATGACATGGATATCCGGAAACCGGGCGGCCAGCGCATTAATCATGACATTGGGGTTCAGCCCGCCCGCCGTCATCACCAGTAGCCGATTGTTTATCTCAGTCATGTCACCCACACGATTTTCCCGATCATGATCCCTGCGCCCGAGTTTCCCTCGCGAAGTTCAAAACCATGTTAATTTTCACCGACGGGATTTTTTCAAACGCCGGTGGAACCGATTTCCAATGCTCACGTTATTGTGACGCATATCACATCGGCGCTTGCCTTTGGACGGCAAGTCATAGGGGAGTTATTTCAAATGATCACACGTATTCTTTCGACCGTTTTCGTGGCTTTGTTGACCGTCGTGACCTTGAGTTCCTGCGGTAATACCATTCGCGGCGTTGGCCGGGATACGGCAAATGCAGTAGACGCCACGCAGGACGCAGGACGTAACGTAGACCGCGCCGCGCGTCGCTAAGTCTCTCCCCTCCAAGGTCTGGCGTCTCCCTGAATGAAGGGGACGCCTTTTCTTTGACCTGATTTCACCGTCACAGTTCATGTGTAAGAATCGCGCCGTATTAAGACGGGGCGAGAGGGCATGAACGGGCGTCGATGAAAAGACCGATGAAAACACTGATTGGCTTGCTCCTGCCATTGCTTTTGCCGTTTTCGGCTGAGGCGGGCGGACAGGCGGATTTCTGCAAAACCTTGGAGCATGCTGGCGGACGTTACATTGTCTGCAGTTTCGATCCGGCGAAAAGCATGATCCGGATTTACGACCGAGATCATGTCTCGGGTGAGGGATATCGCTCCTTCTCCAATCTATCCTCCGCCCTGTGGCGGCAGCACATGTTCAGCGTCTTCGCCATGAATGGCGGCATGTATCATTCCGACTATTCTCCCGTTGGCCTCTTTGTCGAAAACGGCGTCGAACGTTCGCCGATTATTACCGGCGGCGGGTGGGGCAATTTCCATCTTCTGCCGAATGGCGTGTTTTATCTGAAGGGTGCAATGGCGGGCGTTCTGGAAACGCAGGCCTATGTCTCTGCCGGCTTGAAGCCGGATTTTGCCACCCAGTCCGGCCCGATGCTGGTGATCGATGGAAAGCTGCATCCGCGATTTCTGCCCGATAGCGACAGCCTGAAACGCCGCAACGGCGTCGGCGTGTCGCGCGACGGCATGGTGCATTTCGCGATTTCGGAAAACACCGTGCGTTTTTACGACTTCGCGACGTTGTTCAGGGATGTACTGGATGCGCCAAACGCGCTTTATCTCGACGGGACGATTTCCAGTGTCGACATTCCCGCGATGAAAAGACGCGATTCCCTGTTTCCCATGGGGCCGATTATCGCTGTCGTCGACAGGGTGCCTGACTAAGTCAGATCGGTGCCTTGGGGTAGGCTTTTTCGAGGCCTGCCGATGCCGTCAGTCCCTTGCGGAAGGCCAGATAGGCAGGATGCTGGCTGGCCTTGGCCGCTTCCGTGATGCGTATCTGCAGCCGGGCAGGGGCGTTACAGCCCAGCCATTCGCCTGATGTCTCCAGTTTCAGGCTGTTGAGGAAGCGGGCATTGGCCTGTTGATCGAGATAGAGATTGAGGCCGGCCAGCAGGTTTTCATCCTGCAACACGTTTTCCATCAAAAGCAGCACCCACGCCTTGTCCTCGCTTGCAAGCGAGGCAAGTTTCGATGCGACCGTCTCGCGGTCCGGAAAAGATGATGCCTGCTGCATGTAATGACGAATCCCGTTGCCGGCTTCTGTCGATAAGGCAGAGCCGAAAGGCTTTCAAGGCACAACAGTCCGGACACGGAAATTCAACCCTCGAATGCCGATTGCCGCTGGCTTCAACAGGTGTTTGTGCGAAACCTTCATAAACCGGTTACACTTTGGTTCAAATTGAGGCGAACGGCGAAAAGGGGTAACCCGAAAGCTCAGATCTAACGCCTTGTTTTTTCACACACCTATGCAAGTGGCGAATGGCAGCCCGTCAAAAACGCCTTCATTTAGCCGCTTTTTGCATTTGCGTTCTGCGCCGGATTTTAATAAATGCTTCCCCCAACGGGCCCGGTCTTGAAGATCGCCCGGAGAGTGAATAGCTGGAGTAATCATGGAAGAAACCGCTCAGAAATCCTGTTGGGCCGTCACCTTGCGCGCGCTTGCAGGCTTTGCCGCATTTCTCGCATTGACGTACATTTTTGGCAGCCCATAAGCACTTCTCATGAATGACGGGTTTTGAAACGGCGCGGTTTCCTCTGGAAACCGTGCTGTTTTCGTTTCTGCGGCCCGCATGTCGCAGCTGCAAAAGCCGGTGCCGCTCTTTTGTGGCGATCCGTCGCGGCTTTGGATATGATGGCGGTGGAATCCATTCTTATTCAAGGTAAGCCTCATGTTTCTTTCGGTCTTCGACGTCTTCAAGATCGGTATCGGTCCTTCCAGCTCGCATACGATGGGGCCGATGACGGCGGCGAACCGCTTTCTTGCGCTGATCCTCGGTGATGAATGGCCGCGTCCGGCGGGTGCTTCCGTATCGCGCCTGAAGGTCAGCCTGCACGGTTCGCTTGCCTTTACCGGCATTGGCCACGGCACCGGCCGTGCGGTCATTCTCGGCCTGACGGGCGAGCGGCCGGATCTCGTCGACCCCGACGCCATGGACCCGATCATCGAAAAGGTTGAAAAGGCCGGCACCGTGTCGCCACCCGGCCACCCCTCCTATGAGTTCAACCCAGCCGAGGATCTGGTCTTCGACAAGAAGAACCCGCTGCCCGGCCATGCCAACGGCATGACCTTTTCCGCTTTCGACAATCAGGGCAGGCTGCTTCTCAAGCGCATCTATTATTCCGTCGGTGGCGGTTTCGTCGTGACCGATACGGAACTGGAAGCGATCAAGCAGCGCGGCAAGACCATCGATAATGGTCCGCGCGTGCCTTATCCTTTCGCCACGGCGCGGGAAATGCTTGAGATGGCGGGCCGCTCCGGCCGCACCATCGCCCAGATGAAGCGCGCAAACGAAGAAACGGTAATCTCCCGCGACGAGCTGAACGAGCGCCTCGACCAGATCTGGGAGGCGATGAACGGCTGTATCGAGCGTGGGCTGAAGGTGGACGGCATCATGCCGGGTGGCCTGAAGGTGCGCCGCCGCGCCCGCTCCATCTACGAGAAGCTGAATGAGGAATGGCGCAGCAACCGGCTCAATCCTGTCATGGCGAATGACTGGCTGAGCGTCTATGCCATGGCCGTGAACGAGGAAAATGCTGCGGGCGGGCGCGTGGTGACAGCGCCGACCAACGGTGCTGCGGGCGTCGTTCCGGCCACGGTCCGGTATTTCCGGCATTTCCACGAGGATGCGACCGTTGATGATGTTCGCGATTTCCTGCTGACGGCGGCCGCCATCGGCGGCATCATCAAGCATAATGCATCTATTTCAGGTGCCGAGGTCGGCTGTCAGGGCGAGGTTGGGTCCGCTGCCGCCATGGCGGCCGCAGGCCTTGCCGCCGTCATGGGCGGTTCGCCGGAACAGGTGGAGAATGCCGCCGAAATCGCGCTCGAGCATCACCTCGGCATGACCTGCGACCCAATCGCCGGTCTGGTGCAGGTGCCATGCATAGAGCGTAATGCGCTGGGTGCGGTGAAAGCTGTGACGGCGGCGTCCCTGGCGCTGAAGGGCGACGGCCAGCATTTCGTGCCGCTCGATGCCTGTATCGAAACCATGCGCCAGACCGGCAACGACATGAGCGACAAGTACAAGGAAACTTCCACCGGCGGTCTTGCCGTCAACGTTGTGGAATGCTGAGCGGGCAGGGCGTCAGGCATGGCCCATATGCTTGACGCCCGCCGCAAAAAGGCATTGATAAGCATATGCCTCTACATCTTATAAAACTTTGCGTCGGCGCGGATTCACTCCAGGATTTGAGAGACTGGGTCGCGCATCGCTCGCTGACTGCGATCGCCGCTGGCCTTGAGCCGCACAGCGTCCATACCACGCGGATGATCCCGAAACGGCTTGAAGAATTGCTGGAAGGCGGTTCGCTCTATTGGGTCATCAAGGGCCAGGTGCAGGCACGGCAGAAACTTCTCGACATACGTTCCTTCAAGGGCGACGACGGCATTACCCGCTGCGACCTCATTCTCGGCCCCGAGGTGATCGAGACGTCGCCTGCGCCGAAGCGGCCGTTTCAGGGCTGGCGCTACCTCAAGGACAACGAGGCCCCACGCGATCTCGGCGGCGGTGATTTCGGCGGCGAGGAGATGCCCTCCGACCTCAAGCGGGAACTGGCCGAGCTAGGCCTGCTCTGATCGTCAATGGATGTGATTGAAATGAAAAAGCCGGCTTCCTTGCGGAGCCGGCTTTTTCATTTGGGGAGACGG
Source organism: Rhizobium sp. AN6A (assembly GCF_900215635.1). NCBI lineage: Bacteria > Pseudomonadati > Pseudomonadota > Alphaproteobacteria > Hyphomicrobiales > Rhizobiaceae > Rhizobium > Rhizobium sp. AN6A. The sequence continues at coordinate 2,772,559 of NZ_OCNC01000004.1, read as the reverse complement.
TATTTGCGTGGGTTTGGCTGGCTTCAGTTGATGCCGCCAACCGCAGTGGTGGCGCGGCCATCCTGTATTTTCACCCAGCGTCCGGGATTGGCGGTGTCCTGACGCTTCAGGTAGGTATATTCGGTCTCCGACCAGTTCATGACCTTGTTGCGCATGTTGTCGAGGACGAAATCACCGCGATCGGTGCGAACGGTCAGAACTGCATGGCCTTCGCCATTCGGCTGCAGAACAACCGTGATCAGCAGGTTGTTGGCGGAGAAGCCCTTGTTCATCAGCATCTTGCGCTTCAGAAGCACGAAGTCTTCGCAATCGCCGACCGTGGTGGGGTAGGCCCAACGCTCTTCGACACCGTAGATTTCCATGTCGGTCATCGGCGTGATCGTGGTGTTGGCGGTATAGTTGACGTCGAGCATCGTCTTCCAGCGCTCTTCGGTCAGTTTCATCGGGCCGTTATCCACCGATGTCGGCTGGCATTCGCTCTGATAGGTCTGGCAGAACTCGTAGTGGCCGATCGGCGGGTTGGCCTTGCCGATCACGCGCATGGCGGCGGATGGCGAAGCGCTGGCCTGATGGGCGATGGCGCTGACGATGAATGCGATCAGAAAGAAACCGAAACGGTTGTTTTTGTTCATTGCTTGTCTCCCCGTGTTGAGGAGACACTCGCATGTATATTTTGACCCCGCGGAAAGATGCGCGTGTCAATTTGAGCTTATATTTCAGCAAATTAGCGGTTGTTTTGAACTGTATTCGAGTTAGTTTTTACGCGTGTTTGAAGCAAATTTTATTACAATTTTACGCATCTCGACCTTAGGTTTTTGGTAGCCATTTAGGTGGCTGTATTGAAAGCGATTTTCGCCACAGAGATATTTTTGCGATGCTGGGTAGTCAGGCCGCGGAGCGTACCGAAGACGCGGATTTCCCGTTTTGGGATTGGTGTTTCAAGTCGGGACAGGGCAAAAAGGCAGCGAAAAAAACTTCAAGAAAACTGTTTTTTTCTTGGAAGAAATGCCTGGAGCGGGATTTTCCAGTGCTGTTGTGCGCGAGAACTAACGCGAAATGGAGCGCGCCGGGCACTCTGACCGGATAGTACATCAGTCGGTTTCAACGGAATCCACAATGCGGGAAAGCAGCATTTAAAACTGTCGGCGCAAATGCACGAGCGGCATTTTTGTAGACGAAAGCACTCTGCTCCCATCATTCCGGCCTTGAGCCGGAATCGGATCGATGTGCGTCTGTGTGGCGGGAAAAGCTCTTTCAGCCCAGAGACCTGGGCTGCCTGTATTCCGGCTCAGGGCCCGAGCACCGGAAAGCGATAGCCGTGACAAGATCTGGCGAATGCCGCACTTGCTGCACGGACATACCGCTCCACGGTATTACTGGAAAATGATCTAGAGAAATTCGATCAGGGCGTCGGGCGACTGGACCCGGTCGAATTCGACCGCAACGCCTTCCATGAAGTGGCGTACGATCTTGCCGCTCATGTTCTTCCCAAGCTGGACCCTGGTGCCGAGTGGAGGCCGGTTTTCGATCTCGATGGCTGCGCCCGACAAGGAAAGGTCGATCAGCCGGCAGGCGAGAAGCACGCCGTCTTCCAGCATCAGATGTGCCCGGGTGTTGCGTGGTGTCAGGCGGTCGTGGCGGCGGTCTTCGGGCAGGCCGAGCAGCTGGCGCTTGGCGATCCATGCGAGCTGGGCGGCCAGCTTTTCCCGCTTGCGTTCGGGCGCATTGATGGCAATGACGAAGCCCGACGCGGTAAGCGCCGTAACCGTTCCTTCGATGCGGCCGATATGCTGGAGATAGGCGATGACGCGATCACCGTTGCGCGCAATGCCCGAGCAGGCGAACAGCGCTCTTTCGGCGGTCATCTCGGTTGCGGTGCAATCATATTCCTGGTGATCGGGCAACATGAGGCGGCCGGTGAAGGACACACGGACGGGATCGTCGAAGTGAACCTCTTCAACCGGACGCAGGGTTTGGGCAGTGTTGACCGAACGTGATGAGAACATGGACAGCGCAATTGTAACCAATGATGATGGGAAATCTCTACGCCGCCCGGGTTAACAGACTGTATTGTTTAACCCTTACAATTTTTCCAATCGTCAAAATCGTTACAGCTTTGACGTATTTCGTGCGAAATTCCGGCGCGATCATACGCGATCCACCCTCACCATGCGGGGTGGGACACGGCAGTCAGCGGGTTACCGCATGCGGCATGACAGCGGTTCGCGCATTCGTAGAATACGTTGTCGGCGCGATATCCATGCGTAGCAGGCGGCTGCTTTTCATGACGAGGCAACTGATCGGTGCTGCGAATTCGTGACGGGGCCGCTCCGGCAGCAGCGCTCCGAGCAACCTCGGGGCGGCGTCATTATCCGAACTTAGCGGCAACAGCAGCATTTCGAAAGCAAGCGGCGCCGCGCCATGGTCGTCCTCCGCTTCGATATCGAACACCACGGGCAATTGATGTTGCAGGATGCCGCGTGCGACACGGCAGGGGAAGGTGGCACTTGCCGCCGGCCACAGATCCGAGAACGGGCTGTCCCGCAATTCCCGGCCAAACAGGTCGCACAGGTGTGTGCCTGCAAGGCGGAAGAATGGCGTTCTTTCTCCCTTGTCCGCGAGGATGAAGAGGTCGCCGAGATGATGTTTCAGCTTTGCGGGATCGAAGTCTTCTCGGCGGGGCGCCGGTTTATTGCCGCGCAGGGCGTCCCAATAGGCATATATCTCCAGTCCGGCCATGCTCTTCATAGCATCGTTCTCCATGTTCGTTTTTGGGACATCATGTCCATCCGAACGTCTGTTACTTGTGGTGTAGCGAATTTCATGCCAACCGATTTTGTTAAGGTTAACAAATGGTTGAGATTGCGCGGCGACCAAGGCCGTGGCATCGCTGCGGCCATGTCGGGGACATGCTCCCAGTCAGCACAATTGATGCTTTCGCCCGTAATTTTACGGCGGGCGTGCAGGCCGGACTGCCCCTGGGTACAGGCGCTTGAACCGATTGCGGTTTTTGCGTCGTGGCCCGAAAGGCAGGACGGCTTTTTTTTCACCCGGGCTTCCTATATTGCTCGGGAGACGCAAATTTCCACAAAAACAGGGATGGAATCATGTCCAACGGCGACGGCGAACAGCCGCCGGTTTCGGAAAGTCAGGAACTGAAAGAGGACGCACATAATCCCGTCTTCAACCTGCCGCCGCTTCTGGTCGGCATATTGGCGGCGCTGCTCTTGGCCTTTGTGGTTCCGGCCTATCTTCTGTCGGAGGATGGCAACGGCTGGTTCATCTTCACCTTCGGCTTCATTCCGCTGCGTTACGCGGTGCCATTATCCCAGCAGGGGCTGGAATGGCTCTGGACGCCGGTGACATATTCTTTTCTGCACGGCGGCATCGAGCATATTCTTTTTAACGGATTGTGGTTGATGGCCTTTGGCGCGCCGGTTCTGCGCCGGATCGGAACGCTTCGCTTCGTACTGTTATGGTGCATATCCGCCGCCGTTTCGGCCTTTGGCCACGCGGCGCTGAACTGGGGCGATGTGACGGTTCTGATCGGAGCATCCGGTGTCGTTTCGGCGCTGATGGGAGCCGCATGCCGTTTCGCTTTCCCGTCACGCGGCGGCTACAGCGCCTCTTTCGGCCATCTGATGCCGAGGCAGAGCATTGTCGCGGCGCTTTCGAACAGGACCGTGCTGATCTTCACGCTGATGTGGCTTTTCGGCAATGTCCTGATTGCTGTCGGCGTGCCGCTGTTTGGCGATGTCGGCGGTGAAGTCGCCTGGGATGCGCATGTCTTCGGCTTTCTGCTCGGCTTTCTGTTCTTCGGCCTGTTCGATCGCCCGATCCGCGGAAACCTTTCCAGTGAGAGTGTGGAACACCCGCTCTAGGGCGATCACGCTCCTTGTCGGTCGTGGCGCAAATTTGCTTGTGCAGGTCCCATCCGGGATTGCATTCGCATAGGCCTCAGCGCACCATGTTCCATGATTTGCAACCGCGGAGAGACTTTGCCGCGTTGCAGATTGCTGACAGGAGGAGGAAGGCATGGCAACATTCGTAAAAGATCTTCTCGACCGCAAGGGCCGGAATGTCGTGACTGTGGGACCGAGCGTAAGCATCGGCGAGGCGGCAGCAACGCTGAATGCGCACAAGATCGGTGCACTCGTCGTGACCGATGCCGACGGCGTCGTTCTCGGTATTTTCACGGAACGCGATCTGGTGAAGGTCGTGGCAGGCGAGGGCGCTGCCTCCCTTATGCAATCCGTTTCGGTGGCCATGACCAAGAACGTCATCCGCTGTCATCACAATTCCACCACCGACGAGTTGATGGAAATCATGACCGGAGGGCGGTTCCGCCACATTCCGGTTGAGGACGACGGTCGTTTGGCCGGCATCATCTCCATCGGTGACGTGGTAAAGGCGCGGATCGGCGAGATCGAGGCGGAAGCCGAACATATCAAGGCCTATATCGCCGGATGAGGTTTCGTTTCCGGCGCGTCCGCAATAGTCATTTCGAAACGACTCCGTCATTCCTGTGGTACGCGCAGGAATGACGGCGTAGGAGGCCGCTGCTACCGCAAGCTGGAATGCTCAGCACGACTATTTGTGGTGTACGTTAGCGTCGGAACGCCTGCTGCATGCGCTCCAGCTCGGGAACGCGGGCGCGTGTTTCCTCGTATCCCCTGTCGATGGCTTCGCTGGCGCGATGGAATTCCGACAGGCCGATATCGTTGATACGGGGATGCAGCATGAGGTCGGGCGGGTCGCCCGCCAGGCGCGAGCGCGAAATCCGGTCCTGAATGATATTGAAGGCCTGCACCATGACGCCCGGCAGGCCGGGGCGCGGCGGACCTTCCAGGGAAGGTGTTGCGCCATTCGGGGGCGAAGAGGAATGTTTGACCACGGCAGAGCGGCCGAACAGATCGTAATTGAGATTGACGGCGACGACGAGCGCCTGCTCATAGGCCCTGCAGACCGAAACCGGCACGGGGTTGACGAGAGCACCGTCGATCAGGGTGCGGCCGTTGCATTGCACGGGCTCGAAAATGCCCGGCAACGCATAGGATGAGCGAAGCGCGGTGACCAGGTCGCCCTGGTGAATCCAGACCTCATGGCCGGTGCGCAATTCCGTGGCGACGGCGATGAAAGGATGCTCGAGGTTTTCGACGCGCAAGCCTTCGAGATGCTCCTGCATGCGCTTGGTCAGCCGCATGCCGCCGAAGAGACCGCCGCCGCCGATCGTCAGATCGAGCAGGCCGGCAATGCGCCGCATCGTCAGCGAACGGGCAAATTCCTCCAGCTCATCGAGCTTTCCGGCGAGATAACAACCGCCGACCAGCGCGCCGATCGAGGTTCCGGCAATCATGCCGATCTTCACCCCGGCCTCGTCTAGTGCCCTCAGGACGCCGATATGGGCCCAGCCGCGCGCAGCACCACCGCCGAGCGCAAGCGCAATCCGGCGAGTATCAACGATCTCGTTGACGATTGTTTCGGTGTTGCCAGCCGCAAGAGCATTGTGACGATTGCTTCCCCAGCCCAACATGACCGTACACTCCCTGCCTGCTCCCAGGACCCGGTCTATTCCTCCCCGAATCCTGAATTATTGGTAGCAAATTGGTGCGGCGGATGGAAGGTGGCCGTTCACGTGCCAGAATAGGTAGTCGCCGGGTCGAAATGGCGGGTATCGTCGGTGATTCTGGTCATGGCATTGCCATCGGCCAACTCGACCGTGCGGTAGAAGCAGGAGCGGCGGCCGGTATGGCAGGTCGCGTCATGGCCGGCGACGGAGACCTTCAGCCATACGGCGTCCTGATCGCAATCGGTGCGGAATTCCTTCACCGTCTGCAGGTTGCCCGAGGTTTCGCCCTTTTTCCAGATCTTGTCGCGCGAGCGGCTGTAATAGTGGGCGATGCCCGTTTCCAGCGTCAGCGACAGGGCTTGCGCATTCATATGGGCGACCATCAGCAATTCACCATCACGCGCATCGGTGACCACGGCGGTGACAAGGCCGTGGGCATCGAATTTCGGTGAGAAGAGACCTGAATTTTCAAGCACTTCCTTGTCCGCAGGCGCGGACGGAAACGAAATGGACATTGCTACCCCGGGGAAAAAGCGGAACCGTTAGCGGTTCCGCACCATGGTCATGAAGCGCACCTGCTCTGCCGGGTCGTTCTTGAAGGTGCCGGTGAAGCTGGTGGTGAGGGTCGTGGACCCCTGCTTGTTTACGCCGCGCATGGACATGCACATATGTTCGGCGTCGATCATGACGGCCACACCGCGCGGCTTCAAAGTTTCTTCGATGGATCTTGCGATCTGCGCGGTCATGTTTTCCTGCGTCTGCAGGCGGCGGCCAAAGATTTCGACGACGCGGGCGATCTTCGACAGGCCGAGCACGCGCCCAGCCGGAAGATAGGCGACATGCGCCTTGCCGACGATCGGAACCATGTGGTGTTCGCAATGGGAGAAGAAGGGGATGTCGCGCACCAGCACTACATCGTCATAACCGCCAACTTCCTCGAAGGTCGTGCCGAGAACGTCCTGGACGTTCAGCTCATAACCGGCGAACAGTTCGCGATAGGCCTTGGCAACGCGCTTCGGCGTGTCCAGAAGTCCTTCGCGGGCGGGATTTTCTCCTGCCCAGCGCAGAAGAACGCGCACTGCTTCTTCCGCTTCCGTCTGGCTTGGGCGAGCCTCTGCCACATCGGGTTTTGCGCCAGCGCCGGGGAAATTCTTCACGATCGCATCCATTCCGTCTCTCCCGATGCGGGTCAAGGCCGCACCTGAACTTTGTTTTTCGTAGCGGGGACTTCGTCCACCGTTGCTGCTATCTGGTTGTTTTACAGCATTTTGGCAAGGCCGATGCTGATATTTCGGTATCGGAGCCGTTAATTTCATATCGGCTTGATGTCCAGAAAGCTCGTTAGCATATAATGGGAATGAAGGGCAGGAAAGCTCCACTGCGACAAACGCTGTGTTTGAAAAAAATGACCTGTCCCGTTTTTGGGCATTCTTGAACGCCGGATACCTGATGATGGACGATATCTACAACAACCGAATTCTGGAATTTGCCGGAAATATTCCGCTGACCGGCGTGCTTGATGATGCCGATGCCAGCGCTGAAAAACATTCGCGGCTGTGCGGCTCCAAACTCAAGGTTTATCTCAAGGTCGAAGGCGGCATCGTCACGGCTTTTTCACACGAGGTTCGCGCGTGCGCCCTCGGCCAAGCATCCGCCTCGATCATGGCGCATCATGTCGTCGGCGCTTCCAGCGGTGATATTAGGCAGGCGCGGGAAGACATGCTCGCCATGCTGAAGCAGGGCGGCGAGGGGCCGACAGGCCGTTTCGAGGATATGCGGGTGCTTTCACCCGTCCGGGATTTCAAGGCACGCCACGCCTCGACCATGCTGACCTTCGAAGCGGTGGTCGATGCTCTCGACCAGATCGAAGCCCGGCCGGTTCTGAACGCTGCGGGTTAGGCGATGTGCGGTGAACCGGACTGCGGACATCAGAAGACGGGGGAGAAGGTCGGGCGATCCCGCAACTGGGGCGGAGCCTTTGCGAAGACCCCCGGCCGTCTTTTCGGCGTTGGCTTCATCCGGCTCTATCAGCTGACTTTGTCGGGTTTCGTCGGCAATTCCTGCCGCCACATTCCCACCTGTTCCGAATATGGCTATGAGGCGATCGCCCGCCACGGACTTTGGCCGGGCGGGTGGATGACACTGTTTCGCGTCGCGCGTTGCGGTCCAGGCGGCACCAGCGGGCTGGACCCCGTGCCGGAAACGCTGGCCGCTGACAAGCACTGGTGGACGCCCTGGCGATACTGGATGCTGCATCGATGACCTATGTCGCTCTTCTGCACAGCATCGTGCTCGGCGCGGGCAAGCGGCTCATCATGGCCGATCTGCGTGAAATGGCGCAGGAGCTGGGCTTTGAGGAATGCAGGACGCTGGTTGCGACCGGAAATCTGGTCTTCCGTGCACCGGAGGCGCCTGTTTGCGAAATCGAGGAGGCGCTGGAGCGCGCCTTTGAAAAACGGTTCGGCAAACATGTCGATATTCTCGTTCGCTCAGCGCCCGATTGGCTGGCCCTGACTGCCAAGAACCCGTTTCCGGATGGCAATCCACCGGATGTCTGCATAAGGGTGATGCGCGAGCCGCTTGCCGGGGATTATCTCGGACTCTTCGAGAAGTACCGCCAGAAGGAAAAGATTGCCATTGTCGGCGGTGACCTATGGATCGACTTTTGCGGAAAGCCAAGCGAAAGCCGGCTTCTCTCTGCGCTGACCACGAAGAAGCTCGGCATCGGCACGACCCGCAACGCCAATACCGTCAATGGAATTGCCGAAATGCTTCGCTGAGCCGCCGTTCACCTTTGACTGGAACGGCAAAATTCTTTATCAGCCTGCCTGCCCATCTGCGAAAGAGGGCGTTCTTTTTATTCCAACACCACCCGCATTCGTTGGCGGGACTGGATCAGGAGCATTCGACGATGTCACAAACCGTTTCCCTTACATTTCCCGATGGTTCCGTACGCAGCTATCCCGCCGGCACGACCGGCCGCGAGGTCGCCGAATCCATCTCCAAATCGCTTGCGAAGAAGGCTGTCGCCATTGCGCTTGATGGCACCGTGCGCGATTTGTCCGAGGCAATCACCGATGGCAAGATAGAAATCGTCACGCGTGAGGACAGCCGCGCGCTGGAACTCATCCGCCACGATGCCGCCCACGTCATGGCCGAGGCCGTGCAGGAGTTGTGGCCCGGCACGCAGGTGACGATCGGCCCTGTCATCGAGAATGGCTTCTATTACGACTTTGCCAAGAACGAACCTTTCACGCCGGAAGATCTGCCGAAGATCGAAAAGCGGATGAAGGAGATCATTCAGCGCAACAAGCCGTTTACCCGCGAAGTCTGGTCGCGCGAGAGGGCCAAGGAAGTCTTTGCCGCAAAGGGTGAAAACTACAAGGTCGAGCTGGTCGATGCCATTCCCGAAGGTCAGGACCTGAAGATCTATTATCAGGGCGATTGGTTCGATCTTTGCCGCGGCCCGCATATGGCGTCCACGGGTCAGGTCGGTACGGCCTTCAAGCTGATGAAGGTGGCCGGTGCCTATTGGCGTGGCGACAGCAACAATGCGATGCTGTCGCGCATCTACGGCACCGCCTGGGCGACCCAGGAAGAGCTGGACAATTACCTGCACGTTCTGGCCGAAGCCGAAAAGCGCGACCACCGTCGCCTCGGCCGGGAAATGGACCTGTTCCATTTCCAGGAAGAGGGTCCGGGTGTGGTCTTCTGGCACGGCAAAGGCTGGCGCATGTTCCAGACGTTGACGGCCTATATGCGCCGTCGGCTCGCCAATACCTATCAGGAAGTCAACGCGCCGCAGGTGCTGGACAAGTCGTTGTGGGAAACCTCCGGTCACTGGGGCTGGTATCAGGAAAACATGTTCGCGGTGAAATCCGCCCATGCCTTTACCCATCCCGATGACGAGGATGCGGACCAGCGCGTCTTTGCCTTGAAGCCGATGAACTGCCCCGGCCACGTGCAGATCTTTAAGCATGGCTTGAAGTCTTATCGCGAAATGCCCGTTCGCCTTGCTGAATTTGGCAATGTCCATCGCTACGAGGCTTCAGGTGCACTGCATGGCCTGATGCGCGTTCGCGGCTTCACGCAGGATGATGCGCATGTCTTCTGCACGGAAGAGCAGATGGCGGCGGAATGCCTGCGCATCAACGACCTGATCCTCTCGGTCTATGAGGATTTCGGTTTCAGCGAGATCGTCGTCAAGCTTTCGACCCGTCCGGAAAAGCGTGTCGGTTCCGACGATCTCTGGGACCGCGCTGAAAGCGTCATGATGGAGGTTCTGAAGACCATCGAGGAACAGTCCGGCGGCCGCATCAAGACCGGCATTCTGCCGGGCGAGGGCGCTTTCTACGGGCCAAAGTTCGAATATACGCTGAAGGATGCTATCGGTCGTGAATGGCAGTGCGGCACGACTCAGGTGGACTTCAACCTGCCGGAACGTTTCGGCGCCTTCTATATCGACCAGAACTCTGAAAAGACGCAGCCGGTGATGATCCATCGCGCCATCTGCGGCTCGATGGAGCGCTTCCTTGGTATCCTGATCGAGAACTTTGCCGGTCATATGCCCTTGTGGTTCGCGCCGCTTCAGGTCGTGGTCGCGACGATCACCTCGGATGCGGACGATTATGGCCGCGAGGTTGCCGAAGCACTGCGCGAGGCGGGCATGGCTGTCGAAACCGACTTCCGCAACGAGAAGATCAACTACAAGGTCCGCGAGCACTCGGTGACCAAGGTTCCGGTCATCATCGTCTGCGGACGCAAGGAAGCGGAAGAGCGCACTGTCAACATCCGCCGTCTCGGTTCGCAGAACCAGACGCCGATGTCGCTCGAAGATGCGATTACAAGCCTCGTGGAAGAGGCGACGCCGCCGGATGTGAAGCGCAAGCTTGCGGCGAAGAAGCAGGTTGCGTGACAAAAAACAACGGCCCCTTCGGGGGCCGTTTTCGTTACTGGCTGAGGGTAGTGAGGCCTATTCGAAATCGCCTGTCATGTCTTCCGGCGCCTGATCCTTCATCAGCACTTCCACATCGGCGTCCCGGCCTGACGTGACCTTGAAGTTGCGCTGGTAGACCTTGTCCTTGTTGCGGGCCATGGCGGTATATTCGCCTTCCGCCAGAACCATGGTCGAAAACGCGCTGACGCTTTCGTTCACAACGTCGCCGCCGCCGTTCAGCACCGACCAGGCCGTATCGGCAATGGCTTCGCCGCCCTGTTCGGAGACGAGCTTGAGCGTGATCTGTGCCGCCTGATGCTGCAGGGTTGCTTCGGTCAGCTTGCCTGCCTCCACCTGAATATCGGCGCGCACCACCGCATTGACGTTGCCGTATTCGGAAACGACATGATAGGTGCCGGCATTGAGGCGCACGACGGTATTGGGCTTGATGTCGGCCATGACAAGGCCGCGCTCGCCATCCGGACGCGCGTCGGAGGAATAGACGGAAAATTTGAGCTGGTTAGCGGAGATCTGTTTGTCGGAACCCGCGATCGCATTCAGAACGAAACCGCCAGCATCGAGAATCAGCACCTGTTTCTGGACATTACCGGAACTTGGAACATTGAGTTTCTTGGTAACACCCGCGCGCCCGAAGGCAACGTTGACGAAATATTCGCCGGGTACCAGATGGAACTGCGCCGAACCACCCTCGGAGCTTGCCAGCATCGGCAATTTGCCGTCAGCGCCCGGAATGGGGCTGAAGACGCGCCAGGAAAGGCCTTCCTTCACCGCTTCGCCTTCACTCGTCAGCTTCGCTTCCATGGCGATATCGCGGGCGGTGCTTGCGGGGGCATTCGGGGCGGTAGGAGCGGTGAAAGCATTAAGTTTCGGCATTTTAGGCGTGCCGCCAAGCTGCTTGAAGTCCTTGAAAGCGTCTTGCGAAAAGGCTGCCTGTGATAAAACGCCGACCGCGGCGAACGCAATGGCCAGACGTGCCGCGATTTTGATTGCCGACATTTTCGATACCGATTGACTTCTTGATTTTCCCGCATCACTTCAAAACCAATGCCGTGGCTATTTCAAGGCCCATAATTTCGCGATGACAGCACAATGGAAGAATTTTGATCATGACAAGTGACATCAAGCTCCTCGACTATCTCAAGGTTCGCCGCTCCACCCCCGCCCTGCAACTTGCCGAGCCGGGTCCATCGAAAGCGGAAATCGAGGAAATCCTGCGCCTTGCCGTGCGCGTGCCTGACCATGGCAAACTGGCGCCGTGGCGCTTCATCGTTTATCGCGGCGAAGACCGCGTGCGTCTTGGCGAGGAGGCTCTCCGGATCGCGCTTGAGAAGAACCCGGAACTGGACCTGCAGCAGCAGGACGCGGAGCGCACCCGCTTCACGCGCGCTCCCGTCGTCATCGCCGTCATCAGCACCGCCAAGCCGCATTTCAAGATTCCGGAATGGGAACAGGTCATGTCCGCCGGTGCGGTGTGTCTCAATCTTATCTTCGCCGCCAACGCCAATGGTTATGCGGCGAACTGGCTGACGGAATGGCTTGCCTTCGACCCGGCCTTCCTGTCGGAACTGGGGATTGCCGCAGACGAAAAGGTCGCCGGATATATTCATATAGGCTCGACGACATTCCCGCTTGTGGAGCGGCCACGGCCGGAGCTTGCGGATGTGGTAACCTGGGTTGGGGACGTATGATGTTCTACACTACCGACACCAACCAGCACGGCCTGCCGCATGATCCGTTCAAGGCTATCGTCGCGCCCCGGCCGATCGGCTGGATTGGCTCGAAGGGCAGGGACGGCTCTTTCAACCTGTCGCCCTATTCGTTTTTCAACGCGATTTCGGACCGGCCGAAGCTGGTGATGTTTTCCTCCAGCGGGCGCAAGGACAGCCTTCGCAATGTCGAGGAGACCGGTGTCTTCACCGCCAACCTCGTCAGCCGCCACCTGGTCGACCGGATGAACGCGTCTTCCGCGCCGGTGAACTATGATGTCGATGAGTTCCGGCTTGCCGGTCTGACTGCCGTTGACGGGCGGGTGGTGGATGCGCCTTTCGTGGGGGAGGCGCTGGCCGTTCTGGAATGCCGCGTGACCGAGATCATCCAGCTGAAGGACATCGACGGCACGCCGGCGGACTCGTGGATGGTGATCGGGCAGGTCATGGCAATTCACATCGACGATGAGATCATTCGCGATGGTCGCATCGATATGGGACTGGCACGTCCCGTGGCCCGAATGGGTTACATGGATTACTGCGACGGCGGCAGCGACGTGTTTCAGTTAAAGCGTCCGTCTACTGCGCCATAGAACTTCTTTGCCGGCAACTGTTAAATTTTATGGTGAACCAAACGTAAACTATTTGCGCCTAGAGTTTTATACATGGCGGCGGCAATGATGCCGTCGTCCATTGTTGCGAATGTGTTTCGAGGCTCAGGTGATCGTACAGGCATTTCTTCGCTGGTCTGAAAAGGCTGGATCGACCGAGCGGGCGAAGGCCGCCAATGCGCTTGGCCGTGCCTATCTGCATTCAGACATGGTGCGGGAGAACCGTGACGCCGCCTATATGGCGATGACCTATCTTCTTGACGACCCTTCTCCGCGCGTGCGGCTGGCACTTGCCGAGGCGCTGGCGGATGATCCCGATGCCCCGCGCGCCATTCTCGTTTCGCTTGCCGAAGACCAGCCGGAGATTGCCTGCACCGTGATCGCCCGCTCGCCGGTTCTCAGCGAGGCCGATCTGGTCGATCTTGCCGGGCGCGGCGAAAGCCTGACGCGCGCCTTCATCGCGGCAAGGCGGGGCCTGCCGCGCGGTGTCTGCGCAGCACTTGCCGAAGTCGGTGATCTGCCGGAAACAATCATTCTTCTTGAGAACGATGACGCCTTCATCACACCGTTTTCGCTGCGTCGCATTGCCGAGCGACATGGCTGCAACGCCGACATACGCGACCTGCTACTGTGCCGAGAGGTGCTGCCCGCCGATACCCGCCATCTTCTGATGGCGCGCGTCAGCGAGGCCCTGGCAGGTTCGGCGCTGGTTCATGCCCTGATCGCGCGCAACCGCGCCGACAGTATTTTCCGCGAAGCGGAAGATTCCGCCACCATCCTAATCGCCGCCAATGTTTCGTCGCCGGAGTTGCCGGCGCTGGTGGAGCATCTGCGGCAAAGGCTGGAACTGACACCGGCGCTTCTCATCCATGCCGTCTGTTCGGGCAGGCTGGAGTTTTTCACGGCGGCGATGGTCAATCTCTCAGGTCTCGATGACCGCAAGGTGCGCGCCATTCTGGCGACCGGACGACCGCACGCGCTGAAGGCGCTGTTCCAGTCCGTCGGTCTTTTGGGCGATGTCGTGGATGTCTTCATGGAGGCGACGCTGATGTGGCGCCGCGCCGCCCGATCGCATCTGTCGCAGGCCGCAGCCTCTGTGTCGGCCGAACTGCTTGCGCATTTCCGCAACGTCGACGGTTCCGAAACGCTGTTCGAACTCTTGCACGCCGTGCGTAAACTGACCATTGCCGAGGAACGGCAGAAAGCGCGGCACTATGCGGAAGCGCTGACGGTCGAGGCGGCCTGAGGCTTACTTCTCGAACCGCTTGGCAATCCACGAATAGCTGTTTTCCACCATTCTGACCGGCGTTCCGAGCAGGTGCTTCACGCCTTCGGTGGAAGGCAGGATGCGGCTGACGCGGCTGATCGCCTGTTTTGTCAGGCTCTCTTCTTCCTTTTGCGTGACCTGTGCCGGTGGCTCCTCTGTTCCGGCCGGGGCCGTGGCAGCGGGAGGCTGCGTTGCGGGCGCGTTGCCCGCAGTCTGGGGCGTCTGCTCGCCGGGTGTCTGGCACACGGCCACCACGACCGGGTAGGACGCATTTGCGAAACGTTCCAGCTCTTTCTCCGACACGGCGTCGCATAGTTCGATGCTCGTCCAGCGCTGCTGCGAGGTGGCGAGGTAATGGCAATCGGTGGCGGTGTCGTCACAGCCTAGGAAGGTCATGAGAACGAGGGCTGTTTTCATGGTGTGTGTTGCCTCTGTCGGGAATTATGCTCTAGAAACTCATCTATCCCGATTGCAGTGACATTACGACGAAATACGCATTTTTTTGAGAGAAAGCAGGCATCGCATTGGCCCCCGAAATCAAGCTTGAAACACCCCGGCAGGAAGCGGTTCTGCGCCTTATCGATCTGTCTAACGTCTATATGGCGTCGCTTTATCCCGCCGAAAGCAATCATCTGGTCGATATCGGCCAGCTGGAAAAGGACAATGTCTCCTTTTTCGTGGCGCGACATGATGGCCGCGTCGTTGGCTGCGGCGCGCTGGTGGAGGCGGGTGACGGCACGGCGGAGGTCAAGCGCATGTTCGTCGATCCGGAGGCGAGGGGATTGCGGATCGGCAAGCTGATCATGGATACGCTCATTGCGCGCGGCGCCGAGCTTGGGCTCACCGCCATCCGGCTTGAAACCGGCATCAGCCAGCCGGAAGCGATCGGTCTTTACCGCAAGGCGGGGTTTGTCGAGATTGAGGCGTTTGCGCCCTATAAGCCGGACCCGCTCAGCCTGTTCATGGAGAAGGCGCTTTAGGGCAAAGGCCTGAGTTTGCCGGCACGCCTTGCCGCATACTCTACGTCATCCTCGGCCTTGTGCTGAGTATCTAACCACGTATCGTGAAATCAATCGGTCGCAGATGCTCGGGACATGCCCGAGCATGACGAAGGTGGGTTTAAGGACTTTTCGCCAAGCTGAGCCGCGCTAAAGCAAGCGCCCTTCACCGCAAGCTTTTGCGATCAAAACGCCGCTTTTCGGAACGCCGTCGTTTCGTTGCTGTCCTCTTCACGCACAACGATGTCGTCGAGTGGGTCATTTTCAGCTGTAGAGGCCGGCGGAACGTCGACGGTGGCGCCAGCGGAGATTTCCACTTCACGCACCCATTCCCGCCAGATTGCCACCAGCAGCGCCATAAGCACCGGGCCGATGAAGAGGCCAAGGAAACCCATGGTCTTGACGCCGCCGACAAGGCCGAAAAAGGTCGGCAGGAAAGGCAGCTTGATCGGGCCGCCGACGAGTTTCGGACGGATGGTCTTGTCGACGATGAAAAGCTCGACAGAGCCCCAGATGAATAGCCCCAGGCCATAAGCGGGAGAGCCGCTGGCGACCAGATAGATCGATACGAGGGTGAAAGAGAGCGGCGCGCCGCCCGGGATGAGCGCCATGACACCGGTGAGCACGCCGAGTGTAACGGGCGAGGGGACGCCGGCAATCCAGTAGGCGATGCCGAGGATTATGCCTTCGCCGATGGCGATCAATGTCATGCCGGTGACGGTGGAGCTGATGGTGGCGGGCACGACGCGGGAAATGCGCTCCCACCGCGTCGGAAGGATGCGTTCTCCCACAAGATCGACCTGATGGGAGAAGCCTGCACCGTTTCGATAGACAAAGAACAGCGCGATCAACATGAACAGCAGGGTCAGTACGAGGTGGAAC
Source organism: Rhizobium sp. AN6A (assembly GCF_900215635.1). Classification (NCBI taxonomy): domain Bacteria; kingdom Pseudomonadati; phylum Pseudomonadota; class Alphaproteobacteria; order Hyphomicrobiales; family Rhizobiaceae; genus Rhizobium; species Rhizobium sp. AN6A. Next base: position 2,756,569 of record NZ_OCNC01000004.1, on the reverse strand, counting down.
GCGCCGTTGCCCGCGGCGAGGATCGCCCGGTAGATATTGCCGATATTGGCACCGCTGACGAGCTGGATCACTTCGCCGATCGCACCCGGTGTGCCGATATATTTCACCCATTGCTCGCCGAGCCAGGAGCCTACGCCGGGCAGCGCCGCGATCCAGTCTGGCACGGGGGCGCCCACCTTGTTGACATGCACCGCCCAGCCGAACCATTCGCGGATTTCGCTGGCCGTATAGGAAGCGGCGATGAAGATCGGCACCACGAGGAAGGTGAGGATGAGGATGATGGCGATGGAGGCGCCGAGCGTGGTGTTGCCGCCCACCTGCCGCAGAAGCCGCGTATAGACCGGCCAGCTGGCGAAGCCGATGACAAGGGCGGCCAGAACCGGAACGAGAAAGCCGTGGAAGAAGTAGATGCCAGCAAGGGCGACGAGAACCAGCAGCCAGCGCGCAGCCGATATTGGCGGGATCAGGGCGATCCGCGTCGGGCTGGCCGGACCAAGCCATCTCGGTTCGCCACTGGGCTTACGGCTGTCAATATTACTCACGGCAGGCTCTTTCTCGCATTCTCCCCGAAGGGTGCATTCACTCTGTCACACCAATACATATAAGTGCAATATAACCGGATCACATTACCGTTGTGTGTTTATCGCTCAGCCTATTGAACGATTTTGGTAAAAATAGAACATCGGTCTTGGCGTGCGCATTGAAATATGACAATTGAACTCCGTTTTTATTGCGGCCTCCGCTTGCCGCGCCCGCTCTTCAGGTCATGCCATGCTGCGCCGTTTCTTCGCCTATTACCGTCCCTATCGCGGTCTGTTCATTCTCGATTTTTCCTGTGCGGTGCTGTCGGGCGTGCTAGAGCTCGGTTTTCCGATGGCGGTGAAAGCCTTCGTTGACGTGCTGCTGCCGGGTGGCGAATGGGGCATCATCCTCGCCGCATCGGTCGGGCTGCTCGTCATCTATGTCCTGAATACGGGACTGATGGCGACCGTCACCTACTGGGGACATATGCTTGGCATCAATATCGAGACCGACATGCGGCGGCTGGCTTTCGACCACCTGCAGAAGCTCTCCTTCCGCTATTTCGACAACCAGAAGACCGGTCATCTGGTTGGCCGGCTGACGAAGGACCTGGAAGAGATCGGTGAGGTGGCCCATCACGGCCCCGAGGATCTGTTCATCGCCATCATGACCTTCATCGGCGCATTCCTGCTGATGCTGTCGGTCAATGTGCCGCTGGCGCTTGTCACCGCCGCCGTCGTGCCTGTCACCGCCTGGGTGACCAGCCGTTACGGTGGCCGCATGACGCAGAATTTTCGCGCGCTCTATGGTCGGGTAGGCGATTTCAACGCCCGTATCGAGGAAAACGTCGGTGGCATGCGGGTGGTGCAGGCCTTTGCCAATGAGGACCACGAACGCGCGCTGTTTGAGAAGGACAACCAGAAATACCGCCGCACGAAGCTCGATGCCTACAAGATCATGGCGGCCAGCACTTCGCTCAGCTACATGAGCATGCGGCTGACGCAGATGATCGTGATGATCTGCGGCGCCTGGTTCGTTCTGCATGGCGGCCTGACGGAAGGCGGTTTCGTTGGCTTCCTGCTGCTGGTCGGCGTGTTTTTCCGCCCGGTGGAGAAGATCAACTCGGTGATCGAGACCTATCCGAAGGGCATTGCCGGTTTTCGCCGCTTTACCGAGCTTCTGGACACGGCGCCGGATATCATCGATGCACCGGATGCGATCGAGGCACCGGCGCTTTCCGGCGCCATTGAATATCGCCATGTCGGTTTCAGTTATGCCGAGGGCAAGCAGGTTCTCGACAATATCGACCTGAAGATCAATGCGGGCGAGACTGTGGCCTTCGTGGGGCCGTCGGGGGCGGGCAAAACGACGCTTTGCTCGCTGCTGCCGCGCTTTTATGATGTCACCAGCGGTTCGATCACCATTGACGGCATCGATATCCGCAAGATGAAGCTTGCCTCGCTGCGCAACCAGATCGGCATCGTGCAGCAGGATGTGTTCCTGTTCGGCGGCACGATCCGCGAGAATATCGAATATGGCCGGCTCGGCGCTTCCGATGTCGAGATCATGGATGCGGCGCGGCGTGCCCGGCTCGATGGCGTCATCGAAGCGATGCCGATGGGGCTCGACACCGTCATCGGCGAGCGTGGCGTGAAACTTTCCGGTGGTCAGAAACAGCGTCTTGCCATTGCCCGCATGTTCCTCAAAAATCCGCCTATCCTCATTCTCGACGAGGCAACCTCGGCGCTCGACACGGAGACCGAGCGGGCCATTCAGCAATCGCTGACGGAGCTTGCCAAGGGCCGCACAACGCTCGTCATCGCCCACCGGCTGGCAACGATCCGCGATGCGTCCCGCATCGTCGTGGTGGACCAGACGGGCATTGCCGAGACCGGCGCCCATGCCGAGCTTCTGGCCGCCAAGGGCCATTATAGCCGCCTGCATGAGGCGCAGTTCAGCGGGCATCTTCAGGGTCTGAGTTAAGCGGCGCATCTTGCGCCGCATATCAGCCGTTCTCCGCTGCGTTTTCCTCGATGATGCAGGTATTCGGCTCTGGCTTGCCGGGATGGCTGGTGACGAGATAACCCATGGCGACAGTGGCGGCGACGATGACCAGCAGCACCACGCCGCTGATGGTCATCAGCCAGTCGCGCGGCCTTCGCTGCGCCATGATATATTTCGGCCACCGGTTAGGCTGGTTCGCCACGCTGAATTTATTGCCGTCTCGCATGAACTTCCCCGGACTATCGTTGCTTCGTGAAAGATAAACGCGGGCATGCACGCGGCTGTTCCGCAACGGCGGGGCAGAGGCGATGACAACGCCGTGAGGTTTCGAGGTAGGATTGGCCGTGGGTCCCCGTTGTTCACTGGTTACTACGCCGCGGAGAGGAGTCTTTTCAGACCAAAGACTTGGGCTGGCTGGCTTCCGGCTCAAGGCTGGAATGACGGAGGAGGGGTCTCATTTCACCAAATCATTGCTTGTTGCGCCGGTGGTTGCGTTCAGGCCGAATGTTACTGCGGCGTCTCGCGCCGGCACACAGCTTCGAAACTCCGCTTGCCAGTCCACACCCTTTATGCGAATGATTTGCAATTGCATAAATTCAATTTCCATTTGAAAGTTCGCAAGATGGACAAGCCTGTCTTTGGATGGCGGCGGAATGGCGACGATCTCTCGCTGTCCGACGTTCACAGCTCGATCAAGATAAGCCCGAATGCCGGTACGTTTCGCCGGGCGATGGCGTTCTTCGGACCCGGATATCTCGTCGCGGTCGGTTACATGGACCCCGGCAACTGGGCAACGTCGCTCGCCGGTGGCTCCAAGTTCGGTTACACGCTGCTGACGGTGGCGTTGATATCGAACATCATGGCCGTCGTTCTACAGGCGCTTTGTGCCCGTCTGGCGATCGCTTCAGGGCGCGATCTGGCTCAGGCCTGTCGCGATGCCTATCCGAAACCGGTGGCGATGGTCCTCTGGCTGCTGGCCGAAATCGCAATCATCGCGACTGATATCGCTGAGGTCATCGGTACGGCGATCGGTCTCAACCTGATTTTCGGCATTCCGCTCGAACTCGGCGTCCTCATCACGGCGCTTGACGTGTTCCTGATCCTTTATCTGCAAAGGCTTGGCTTTCGCTGGGTGGAGGCGCTCGTCATCACGCTTCTCGGCGTCATCGCCGTGTGTTTCGCCATTCAGGTGGCGCTCGCCGATCCCGACTGGGGGCAGGTGATCCTTGGGTTTGCGCCGACGACTGAGATCGTCACCAACCCCGACATGCTGTATCTGGCGCTCGGCATTCTGGGCGCCACCGTCATGCCGCATAATCTCTATCTGCATTCGGGTATCGTACAGACCCGCGAAATCGGCCCCACGATTGCCGAAAAACGCGAGGCGCTGAAATTCGCGACGCTCGATTCCACCATCGCGCTGATGTTCGCCCTGCTCATCAACGCCTCGATCCTCATTCTCGCGGCGGCGACCTTCAACAAGGCGGGGCAGACGAACGTTGCCGAACTCGGAGAGGCGCATAGTCTGCTTGCGCCGCTGCTCGGCCTTGCGATTGCGCCGACACTATTCGGGGTGGCGCTTCTGTGCTGCGGCATCAATTCCACCGTCACGGCAACGCTTGCGGGCCAGATCGTGATGGAAGGTTTCCTCAAGATGCGGCTTGCCCCCTGGCTGCGCCGCCTCATCACCCGCGGCATCGCCATCGTTCCCGCCGCCGGCGTCACCATCTTTTATGGTGACAGCGGCACGGGCCAGCTGCTGATCCTGACGCAGGTGGTGTTAAGCCTGCAACTCTCCTTCGCCGTCTTTCCGCTCGTGATGTTCACCGCCGACAAGGCCAAGATGGGCGAACTGTGCGCCCCGCGATGGCTCTCGGCGTTTGCATGGTTTATCGCAGTGGTAATTGCGGCGCTGAATGTGAAGCTACTGTTTGATTTTGTGGGGTGAGGCGCGTCAGGCCGCGCCTTTTTGAAGTGCGGCCGCCGTTCCCTCGTGATCGACGGCGATGACTTTCAGATAGGCGCGGGCCGGTTGATCCGGCTCGCTGCGGCCCTGTTCCCAATCACGCAAGGTGCCAAGCGGAATATGATAACGGGCGGAAAACTCTTCCTGCGTCAGTTTCAGCGCCCGGCGGATTATCTTGATGCGGGGCATTCTCGAGGCGGAGGCGAGCTGTTCGGCGGAAAGCGGTGGATTGTCGGGGGCAGCAAGCGCGTTGGTTTCCGCTTCTTCGTCGGTCATTGCGTGAAGACGCGCCCAGTCGGTTTGATCGGTTTTACCAGCCATTGTCGTCATATTCCTTGCGCTCTGCGCGCGTCGAATGTGTTGACTGCTACTTCGATGGTGGCTTTCCTGCTGCTGCCAATTTTGCGTCCAACGCGGCTTTTTTCTGAGCTGCGATTGCGGGACGTTCGTAAAAGTGTTCGAACAGCTCTTCTAATATTTCAAGGCACCATTCGGCTTCTTCTGCCTCAACATCAATCACTTGCAAGGTTGTTTTTTCATCTATTGGATGAGCTGAGAAGTTTCCAAAATTACGTATAGCATCGACCGTTTCGTGTAATCCAATCGGTAACGCTTTTTTGGGATCCGTCTCATTAATTAATGCGTCGATCTGTTTTGCTAAATCCTTCGCCTTGTAACCTAGGCTGTTTAGAATGTTTTGCAGGCATCTACGGGAAAGAGCTGCTGAAGCTTTGGCGCTAATGGGAAGAACATCGCACGCTTCTAGGTAATCTCGAGTAATGTCATCTGGAACAAATTGCGAAATTGAGCCGCGGTTGGGACTCATCGGTTCAACCATCCGTGCGTTACCGGATGGGCTTTCGATAACAATAGTCAATTTTTTGCAGCTTGGACATACAGCCGTTTCGTAGGACCAGTTTGTAACATAACCGTTGCGGCTAAAGCTGCCAGGAACCCAATTTTCATGGAAATTAATATTGCAATGTGGGCAGCGCATATATGCCTCCAATAAAAAGTCCCGCAGTGAACCTTAATCACTGCGGGACATATTCACTTCACCTTCCAAGACTGGAAAGTGGATTCACCACTTATCCATGTATTTCTTAAGAGCAACCGCTCGTCGCACCGCAAGTATCGCACTTCTCGCAAGTGCCATTGCGCACCATCGTGAAGTTCTGGCATTCCGAGCACATGTTGCCCGTGTAGCCTTGCGCGATCGAGCGCATGCGGCGTTCGTTTTCCTTCTTCTTGGCTTCCGCCTTGGCCGATGCCGCGTCGGCGGCGGCCTTGTCGGAGAAGAGGGCGGTGGCGGTCTGTTTGGCTTCCTGGACCACGTCGTCGATTACCTCTTCGGCAATCTCTTCCGCCAGTTCCTTGGCGCGCTCTTCATAATCGCGTTTGAAGGAGACGATTTCCGAGGTGGAGATCGCGACTGCCGGTTCCAGCTTGCGAGCGGCTGAGCCTGCAAAGGAAGTGACGTTGGCCGAGGCGCGGGCGGGGGCTGCCGTTGCCGAGCCCTTGGGTTCGGAAGCGGCGCGTTCGCCTTCGTTGTTGGAAACCAGCGTCGGCTTGTAACCGCGTGTCCAGCCGGTGGAGAGCAGATTGGTCTTGCCTTCCTGGATGCCCTTGCCGAGTGCGGTATTGGAGAAATCCGACGTATCGACATGGGCGAGATCGTGGCGGCCGAGATAGGAGACGGCGAGTTCGCGGAACACGTAGTCGAGGATCGACGTGGCGTTCTTGATCGCGTCGTTGCCCTGTACCATGCCGGCCGGTTCGAACTTGGTGAAGGTGAAGGCCTCCACATATTCTTCCAGCGGCACGCCATATTGCAGGCCGAGCGAAATCGCGATGGCGAAGTTGTTCATCATCGCACGGAAGGCAGCGCCTTCCTTGTGCATGTCGATGAAGATTTCGCCGATGCGGCCGTCACCGAATTCACCGGTGCGCAGATAGACCTTGTGACCGCCGACCGTTGCCTTCTGGGTGTAACCCTGACGGCGGTTCGGCAGCTTTTCACGCTCACGCGATACCCGCTCGATGACGCGCTCGACGATCTTTTCGGTGATCGTCACGGCCTGCTGGGCGAGCGGCTGCTGGATCAGTTCTTCAACGAAGTCTTCGTCGTCCTCATCTTCCACCAGCGAAGCATTGAGCGGCTGGGAAAGCTTGGAGCCATCGCGGTAAAGGGCGTTGGCCTTCAGCGCCAGCTTCCAGGACAGCATGTAGGCTGCGCCGCAATCTTCCACGGTTGCATCATTCGGCATGTTGATCGTCTTGGAGATCGCACCCGAAATGAACGGCTGTGCTGCCGCCATCATGCGGATGTGCGATTCGACCGAGAGATAACGCTTGCCGATCTTGCCGCAGGGGTTGGCGCAATCGAACACCGGCAGGTGCTCGTTCTTGAGGAACGGTGCGCCTTCCAGCGTCATCGCACCGCAGACATGCACGTTGGCCGCTTCGATGTCCTTTTTGCTGAAGCCGAGGTGCTCCAGAAGGTTGAAGCTCATGTCGGACAACTGCTCGTCGGAAACCTTGAGCGTGCCCTTGAGGAAATCGGCGCCCAGCGTCCACTGGTTGAAGACGAACTTGATGTCGAAGGCGCTTTTCAGCGCGCCGTTGACGGCTTCGATCTTCTCATCGGTAAAGCCCTTGGCGCGCAGCGTCGAGGCGTTGACGGCAGGTGCCTGGTTGAGATTGCCGTGGCCAACGGCATAGGCTTCGATTTCGGCGATCTGGCTTTCCGAATAACCGAGCGAACGCAGGGATTCCGGCACGGCGCGGTTGATGATCTTGAAGTAGCCGCCGCCGGCAAGCTTCTTGAATTTCACCAGCGCGAAGTCCGGTTCGATGCCGGTCGTGTCGCAATCCATCACGAGGCCGATCGTGCCTGTCGGCGCGATGACGGTGGTCTGGGCGTTGCGGTAGCCGTGCTTTTCGCCAAGCTCCAGCGCCTTGTCCCAGGCGGCCGTGGCGTGGGCGACAAGGTCCTGATCCGTGCAATCGGAATGGATGAGGGCAACCGGGTTCACCGACAGGCCTTCATAACCGTAGGAAAGGCCATGGGCGGCGCGGCGGTGGTTGCGGATGACGCGCAGCATGTTGTCGCGGTTCGGCGCAAAGCCCGGGAAGGGGCCAAGCTCGCCGGCCATTTCAGCCGAGGTGGCATAGGAAACGCCGGTCATGATGGCGGTCAGCGCACCGGCGATGGCGCGGCCTTCGTCGCTGTCATAGGGAATGCCCGAGGACATCAGCAGGCCGCCGATATTGGCGTAGCCGAGGCCGAGCGTGCGGTATTCGTAGGAGCGTTCGGCAATCTGGCGCGAGGGGAACTGCGCCATCATGACCGAGACTTCGAGAACGACGGTCCACAGGCGAACCGCATGTTCGTAATCGGCGATGTCGATGCGCTTCGTTGCCTGATCCTTGAACTGAAGCAGGTTCAGCGAGGCAAGGTTGCAGGCCGTGTCGTCGAGGAACATATATTCCGAGCACGGGTTGGAAGCACGGATCGGGCCCTCGGCCGGCGAGGTGTGCCAGTCGTTCATGGTGGTGTTGAAGTGCAGGCCAGGATCGGCCGATGCCCAGGCGGCGTGGGAAATCTTTTCCCAGAGGTCGCGGGCCTTCAGCGTCTTCATGACCTTGCCGTCCTTGCGGGCGGTCAGGTTCCAGTCACCGTCGTTTTCAACAGCGCGCAGGAAGTCATCCTTCAGCGATACGGAGTTGTTGGAATTCTGGCCTGAAACCGTGAGGTAGGCTTCGGAATCCCAATCCGTGTCGTAGGTCTTGAACTGGATGTCCTTGTAACCCTGCTGCGCGAACTGGATGACGCGCTTGACGTAGTTTTCCGGCACCATGTCCTTCTTGGCAGCGCGGATTTCGCGCTTCAGGGCAGGGTTCTTGGCCGGGTCGAAGCAATCGCCGTTATCTGCCTCGCAATTGACGCAGGCCTTCATGATTGCCTTGAGGTGCTTGGCAACGATCTTGGAGCCGGTGACGAGAGCGGCAACCTTCTGCTCCTCGTTCACCTTCCAGTCGATATAGGCTTCGATATCGGGATGGTCGGCATCAACGACGACCATCTTGGCCGCACGGCGGGTGGTGCCGCCGGACTTGATTGCGCCGGCTGCGCGGTCGCCGATCTTGAGGAAGCTCATCAGGCCGGAGGACTTGCCGCCGCCGGAAAGCTTTTCGCCTTCGCCGCGCAGGTAGGAGAAGTTGGAGCCGGTACCGGAACCGTATTTGAACAGGCGCGCCTCACGCACCCACAGGTCCATGATGCCGCCTTCGTTGACCAGATCGTCTTCGACAGACTGGATGAAGCAGGCATGCGGCTGCGGATGTTCGTAAGAGGACTTGGACTTGGTCAGCTTGCCGGTGAAGGGGTCGACGTAGAAGTGGCCCTGACCCGGACCGTCGATGCCATAGGCCCAGTGCAGGCCGGTGTTGAACCATTGCGGGCTGTTGGGGGCCACACGCTGGGTCGCCAGCATATAGGCAAGCTCGTCGCGGAAGGCGAGTGCGTCTTCCTCGGTGGAGAAATATTTGCCCTTCCAGCCCCAGTAGGTCCAGGTGCCGGCCAGGCGGTCGAAAACCTGACGCGCATCGGTTTCGGAGCCATAACGCTCACCCTCGGGGAGGTCTTTCATGGCCTTCTCATCGGCAACCGAACGCCACAGGAAGGAAGGAACATCGTTTTCCTCAACCTTCTTAAGCACCTTCGGCACGCCGGCCTTGCGGAAATATTTCTGCGCCAGAACGTCGGTCGCAACCTGGCTGAACTGCGCGGGAACGTCGATATCCGCCAGACGGAACACGATGGAACCATCCGGGTTCTTGATTTCACTGACGGCCTTGCGGAATTCGATTTCCGCATAAGACGATTGGCCGGGCTTCGTGAAGCGGCGTTCGATGCGCATGGTTTCGTGTCCTCGTCCATTGGGCGCCCGGCAAAGGGCGCAAAAATTCGTTCCAGCCGTGCGAACTATGCGCGCAGCCGGTTGTTGCCGATCTGTAAGGGATGTTCATCCTTGGATGTGATCCCTGTATCTCGTGGCTTATTCGGCTGCAAGAGTCATGTGAGTACTAAATATAGTATCAACAGCTTCCTGCCGCCAGTCCCCGCGTCATGTTTTTGGCGGTATCCGCAAGGCACGCAAAATCCACCGGCGAACCGCCCCCTGATGGTCGGGACGCCCCTTCTGGACTTGCGAACTGAGATTGAAAGGAACCGGCCTCGTTACTTTCCGGTCCGTTGCCGCCGCAACATAACTGTCACTTTCCTCCTGCGGCATAGATTCGTCAAGCCGTAGATTGAAACCGTTTTTTAACCACAAGATATTGTGTGCAGCGCCTGTGGAAAACGGGGATAGCAAAAGCGTTCAAAAAAATCAGTGACTTGGCGCGAGACTTTGAAGCTTGCGCGAGGCTGGTTTCCGCAGCGGAAAGCGAAAACCCCGCATTTCCGGGGTGCGGCATAAAGGCGACACTGCGGTTTTTCCGTGTTTTTTTGCCGTTACCAAAAAAGCATTTCCACACAAAAAAACCGTCCCGAAGGGACGGCTTTTCAGGCTTGGTTTTGGGTTGCGACAAACGATCAGCCGCGCGATCCCTTGGCGATAGGCTCCTGATAGGTGAAGCCCATGTCCCAGGGAAAATAGATCCAGGTGTCCTGGCTGACCTCGGTGACGAAGGTGTCAATGGTCGGCACGCCCTTCGGCTTGGCGTAAACGCAGGCAAAATGCGCCTTCGGCAACATTTCGCGTACTTCCAGTGCGGTCTTGCCGGTGTCGGTCAGATCGTCGACGACGAGCACGCCTTCGCCGCCGTCGGACATCAGTTCCGGCGCCACGCCCTTCAGGAGAACCGTGTCGCCCTGGTTGACGTAATCGTGGCGGGTGGCGATGCAGACCGTATCGATCAGGCGGATGTTCAACTCGCGGGAAATGATCGCCGCCGGAACGAGACCGCCGCGGGTGATACAGACGATCGCCCGGAACTCCCGGCCAAGGCCGGCAAGACGCCACGCAAGCGCGCGGGCGTCGCGGTGAAACTGATCCCAGGTTACGGGAAAGGCTTTATCGGGAAGGGACATGTCGTCTACCATCTGGTCAAAATTGTCGATGGCTTTGGCTAATAGCCGCAAGACCTGCAAAAAGGCAAGCATTGCGCGCAGGCTCTTGCGGCTTCATCCACGGCTACCGGTGTTTAACGCGACAAAAGCGTCATCGCCGTCATGGAATCGAGCAGCGTGCGTGTCACGCCGCCGAACAGCAATTCCCACCAGCGGGAATGGCCGTAGGCGCCCATGACCAGAAGGTCGATGCTGTGGTCTGACAGCCGGTTTTCGATAGCCGCCTGCGGCGAGATGCCGGCGATTTTTTCCTGCGAGGTTACCGTGACGTTGACGCCGTGGCGGGCGAGTGTTGCGGCCAGTTCGGTGCCGGCAAGTCCAGACGATTGCGTTTCGCTCTCGGCCTGATCGACGGAGAAGATCTCGACGCTCTCGGCCGCAATCAGGAAGGGCAGGGCATCGAAGGTGGCGCGTGTCGCCTCGCGGGAGCCGTTCCAGGCGATCAGTACGCGCTTGACCGGTTTGGCAACCGTCAGCACATGCGGAACGAGAAGAACCGGGCGGCCGCTTTCATGCAGAAAGCCGTCTATATCCGAGCGGCTGTCGGAGAGTGCGGAGGAGTTGCTCTGGCGGGCGACGATGAGATCGGCGCAGCGCGCGCTATCGATTGCCGATGACGAGGCGTAGCCCACCGAGGTTATGAAGCTGCGCCACTCATGCGAGATGCCATTGGCAGACAGCGTGTGTTCGAAGAGGTTTCCAACATCCGTGGTTTCCTTGTGCGCCACGTCCTGAAGCACCTGAACGGTGGCGGGGTCGGGAATTTCCATCGGCGCGACGAGCGGAACGGCGGCCAGCGTTTCCATATGCAGGCCAATCACATGCGAGGAAAACTGGTTGGCAAGACTTACCACGAAATCGCCGAGCTTTTGCGTGTTCTCCACATTGTCGATCACTGCCAGTATCGTTTTGTAACCCATTTTTTTAGCTCCTCGGTGACGCGTCATTTTTGGGAGAGTGGCTGCCTTTGCCGGGTGCCACCTTGATTTTGGTCAATCCGTTTCCATCTCAGGCGGTTGCATCGCCCTTGCTGGCCGACAGTGTTTTTTCCTGACCAATGGTTTCGATCATCGCCGCCACTGCATCCGCCGCCGCTTTCAGGACGGTGGCATCACGGGCGCGCACGACGATCTCAGTCGAAAAGCGTTGTCCGTCATATTTCGGGTAGGAGCCGATGCTGGTTTCGGGGTGCGCCTTCTGGATTGCGGTCAGCGGCGTGCCGATGTCACCTTCGCCATAGGGAGAGCGCACCGACTGCGACATGACTTTCGCGCCGGTGCGCAGCGTTGGCATGACATTGTCCAGCATGGCCTGAAACACCTGCGGAACGCCGGCCATGACGTGGACGTTTCCGATGACGAAGCCGGGGGCGACCGAAACGGGATTGGCGATGTGGTTTGCCCCCCTTGGCATGCGGGCCATGCGCTTGCGCGCTTCGGTGAATTCCATCTCGCGCACACGGTACATGTCACCCAATATCCGCAAAGCCTCGGCATCGTGCTCGCAGGGCAGGCCGAAAGCCACGGATACCGCATCAGCGGTGATGTCGTCATGGGTCGGGCCGATGCCGCCGGAGGTGAAGACATAATCATAGCGGGCGCGCAGCGCATTCAGCGCCTCGACGATTGCGTGCTCCTCGTCGGCGACGATGCGCACTTCCTTCAGGTCTATTCCGGACATGGTGAGCACATCCGCGAGGTGCCCGATATTCTTGTCCTTGGTACGTCCCGACAGCAATTCGTCGCCGATGGCGAGCATGGCGGCGGTCACGACGGATGGGGTGGGGGAGGGATTGGACATGGGGGTACTCGTCAGCTGTTTTGTCCGACGTTAGTCCGCCGCCCGGTGAATGCAAAGCGGTTTTGAAAAAATGTCTATCTATGAAAGGTTGACGTTCCGGCGTTTCGTTCACTGATTGCGAACAGTGCGTATGCGGATGCACCGCTGGCGTGGGACCGGCCTCTCGGCTACCTTTGCATCACATGCTTGTAACTGGTCACCACTAATGATCATCGCGTTCTTAAAAAGGCTTCTTGCTGGTACGCCTGAGACGATTAACCCTAAGGATACAAAGAAAATGACAAAAGTTCTGGTGCTTTATTATTCATCTTACGGCCATATCGAGACGATGGCATATGCCGTTGCCGAAGGCGTGAAGTCTGCCGGCGCGGAAGTTGTCGTCAAGCGCGTTCCGGAACTGGTTCCTGAGGAAGTCGCCAAATCCTCGCACTTCAAGCTCGATCAGGCTGCCCCCATCGCGACCGTTGATGAACTGGCCGAATACGATGCCATCATCGTCGGTGCCGGCACGCGTTTCGGCACGGTTGCCTCGCAGATGCGCAATTTCTGGGACCAGACCGGCGGTCTGTGGTTCGGCGGCAAGCTTGTCGGCAAAGTCGGCTCTGCCTTCACCTCGTCGGCCACGCAGCACGGCGGTCAGGAATCAACGATCCTTGGTTTCCTCCCCACCTTCCTGCACCACGGCATGGCCGTTGTCGGTCTGCCCTATGCTTTCCAGGGCCAGATGGGCGTCGATGAAATCAAGGGCGGCTCGCCTTATGGCGCCTCCACCATCACCGATGGCGACGGCTCGCGTCAGCCCTCTGCGATTGAACTGGAAGCTGCACGCTATCAGGGCGCACATGTCGCCAAGCTGGCCGCCAAGCTTTCCGCTTGAGCCTGCATTGCTGGAAAAAGAAATGCGGCCCGAGAGGCCGCATTATCTTATTCCGGCATCTGACGTCGCCGGTACCGCAGGGAATGATTTTTAAGGCGGGTCAGATCGGCAGGTTGACCATGAAAAGGCAGCTTGCAATCACGACGCCGAGCATGGAAATTTCGAGAAAACCATTCAATCCGTCACGCATTTCAATCCTCCTTGTTGATCGAAGAGAGAACGGAAAAGATTTATCGCGGTTCCATAACAGCAGAATGAAATTTAGGAAATTTTAATGACCTGCCGCTCCGCCATAAGACGGAGTGGACATCGATGCTTCAGCCGGTAACGACGAAGGCGACCACGAGGTGGCCGAGAAGGCCGATGGCGAGGCAGGAGAGGAGAAATATGAACAGGGCTTTTTTCATGTTTCCAGAAGCTTCCATCTGTTTTTACCCTTTAAACCGGTTGTCCTGACTTGTTTCGCCTCAGGACGCCATTTTAACTCTCGACCATGGGTCTCTTGATGCCGTCAGGCCTTGATGTCGAGGCCAGCCTCGATTGCGGCGGCGATGAAGGCCTTGCGCGCATCCTCCGGCTTTTTCCTGCCGGCATCGACGGCGGCGCAGACCAGCAACGCCGCGTCCAACGCATCGCCGTCCTCTATCGGCCAATCCTCGATCATGGCCCAGGACGCCGCCTGCGTGGTCTCGATGCTCGTATAGTCGCCCGGCGTTTCGAACGCGATCAGGACGGGTTTTTGCCAGCGCGTGTTCATCGCTCATCCGTATTGGTTATCGTGCCCGGCTCTAAACCAAGCGGGCAGGATGCGCAATTGGTTTCGGTTGGCTCGCGGTGCGGTCAGTCGTCGCGTCCGAACAGCCAATCGCGAATGATGCGGCGGTCTATGAGTTCGAGCGAGCGATCGGGCGCAATGCGATAGGTTTCCACCGCCCTTGTGCTGCCGTCGATGCGGAACTCGTGGCTGAAGGTACTGCCGATCGGCGATTTCGTCAGCTTGGTGCGCGGCTGGCCCTTATAGGTGATGCTGCCGGGGATCGGTTCGACATAAGCGGCGGGGCCTGAGGTCGTGCAGCCCGCAAGCGTAAGCGCGATTGCGGCCAATGATACGAGCGTTTTCATCCTGTCCTCCGAAGTGCGTCTGCGAAAACGATATGGAGGCGCAACGGTTCCCCGCCGGTGATAAAGGGCAGAGCTATTTGCACCTGCTACTTGCGTCTCGGATTTTGAGTGTCGCGCGCGACCCAGCGAAAGAAAGCGTAGACGAGCAGGCCGAAGATGAAAAGCGGGATGAGGTTCGCAAAACCGGACATATGATTCTCATTTCTCCCTCCCGATCCGGGGTCTAACCGGAGAGAAAGAGGCAAGGCAAGCGTGGCGTGCAGCGCCGCAGGTAAAATGTCCGTGTGCCTGTTTGGGGAACGGTTTGCGTGCTGCGGGAAGATCGCCGGAGAAGAAGGAAACAGGTGAGACCTGGCGCACTGCCAGTGATACCAGGTCTCCCAGTCCCCCGCCAGTTTCAGGGAACGGGTGACTTGATTTAGTATGACGAACGGCACGCGATATACATAGACCGAGAAATTACCTCGAATAAATCGCTACCATGGTCGATCACCCGGGGCCGGAGCGTGGTGCGTAGCCAATCTTTGCCGCCATGCGCGCGCACGACCCCGCCGCGTTGTCCGCAAATGACGTTTAACCCGTTGAATCGGCTGGAGATGGATTCCCCGGCCTACGCCACAAGCGGATGGAGGAAACGGAACTTTTTGCGTGTTTGGTCATTAAATACAGCGCAGACAATTTATTCATGGAGGGCTAAACATGATCGGCACCATTCTCGTTATCCTCATCATTCTTTTCCTGATCGGTGCTTTGCCAAGCTGGGGTTACCACAATTACGGTTATGGTCCCTCGGGTGGCCTCGGACTGGTTCTGGTCATCGTCCTAATTCTTGTTCTGCTGGGTCGCATCTGATCGATCCGCATTGAAGATGCAGCGACTGCCCGCACCCGCGCAAAGCGCCGGCTGCGGGCATTGTTTCTTCTGGAATATGAGTGAGATACAAAAAATGACGGAATCCGAAGGGCTTAGGACATGGGCGATTGCCCTTTGTCCATCGGACTGGAAAAAACAGCACATTCGGAACGAACCCTCTTGCGCGCATAATGGATTCGTTCTAAATGCCCGCCATCGCTCAAATTCATGAGCGTGTGAGGCCTCGTGGCGGAGTGGTGACGCAGAGGACTGCAAATCCTTGTACCCCGGTTCAATTCCGGGCGAGGCCTCCATTAGTCTTTTCAAAGACTAAGCCACAAGTTCGCTTCTATAATTTGTGGCTGCGCGAAGCCTCTGGTGACTCGCCGGGGACTCTATTTCGTCGTTTGATATTTTAAGTGGATCAAATTTGCGCAACTCTTGTAACGCGCAATTCACTCTGTCACACGTTCTGATATCGATAAGGAGCGACCCATGACAGATTCAGTCAATGAAAATGAAAACGTCAACAGTGAGACTGGCGATGATTCGTCCGGCGACGAAAGCAGCGATAATAACTTTCTGGACCAAGCTGCGGGGCACGATTGGATGTTGGCGTGGGTAATTGCTCACGCCGAAGCATATGGCCTTGAGGTCGGTGTGACGCTCTCCGTCAGCGGAAGTTTGATCTCTGGTTCGGTGATCAGCGGTCGTAAATACATTGAAGAACTATCTTCAAGCTTTCGCACCGCCAAAGGACCATCCGCTGAACTCGCGGAGACGCTCGCTAAGAACTTTGGACAGTGGTCGGCGGTCTATCCCGAGTCTGGATCAGAAATAGACATTCTTTCTGTTAAGCCAACATATATCCACCTTCGCAACGCGCGGGTATATCAATCCAGCGGAGCGCCAATCCCCAACAACGGAATGCTGTGGCGCGGCAAGGTGAAAGCGGTAGATGGATTTACCGTGGGCGATTTGCAAATAAGTTAAAAACTTAGGGCGGATTTGGTTCTTAATCCGCCCCCCATTTACAGTACATAATGTACTTAAATTTTATTGCAGTTCGTACCCCTCGTACGAGGGTTTTGCGCTACGAATCATCCAGCCAACCAAGGAGAGCTGCGATGATCGCGGATATTACCGGCAATGTAGAATTTGAACAAAAGCTTCAGTCGATGCACGTCGACCAACTTCACACGCTCGCAATAGCATGGACACGTCAAATGGACACCCTTGAAGGGGTGATGAACATGCCACGCGTCACGACCGACGAAAGCGCGGATGAAATCCTCGAGGCGGAATATGATCGCCTAGCAAGGCGCCTACGACTTATTGCATGTGCAATCACGCGCTGGAAACCCGCGACGGATGATGAAGCCTCGGAGCAGTCTTTTGCTGTTGCCTATCTCGCCTATCACGTCCGTATGACGCCGGACGAATATCGGACCGAAGCCAACCTACAGTGAGATTGAAATGACCCAACCTATTACGATCGAACGGGTTGAGCGGGCGCTCGACAAGCTGGCCGAGATTATCGTCCTACTTGGGGAAAACGGCATAAATGTCCTGCCGATTTATGACCGCCTCGAAAAAGAGCTCGCGGCGTTGAGGTCGAGCGGTTCCCAAATGGACGAGGTCCGCGCCCGCGCCGCCCGGTCAAAGCTTCGTCAGCACAAAGACCGATCGCGATAACCCGTCCGGTCGCACGCTGGAAATCCGGAACCTGCGGGCATCGTCCAGCACCAGCAAATCGCCCTGCCTGGCGCTGGCTGCCGCCGGATATCGCCGCACGTCTACGCTGAGTTGGAAATCGGCACCGTGCACCAGCGTGCGGAGATCGTTGCCGACTCCGTCGCGCTTGCCCTGTTCGATCGGCGCGAATGCCGGCACCTCGTCGAATATGCCTCGCACATGGATCTCACGGCGCTCCGGGTCCGGTTGCGGCCGGCCATTGGGCGTGGCCTGTATGCCGTCGATAACGGCCCTCACTGCGAACATGCGATCGCATTGGGCGGATGTCATACGGTCCAATCTGTCGAAAAGTGCCATCGGAAGTACCTCGCTGGCTGAATAAGAAACCCCTCCCGTATTTGCTCGGGAGGGGGACCACCATTGGCCTGGGGTGATTACAGGCGATCACCGGCGCCATGCCCGGGGCGCGTAGCCGCAAGGCCTCCCGGGCAATTCAGTTACAGCGGAGCGACACCCGGGTTCTGGTAGGCGAACCGGTAGTCCGTCACTCCCACCCCGAAGTACTGCTTTATTTTGAACTCGAATCCGTCGACGTCGAAGCCGATGCGCTCTGTAATGCTTGGGGCTTCATGGCCGGCGAGATAAGCGTACTGTAGTCCTCGACCAAGTGTGTCCTCCTCGCCAGCGAACAGGAACCACGCGTTCGTCGGGATCTTGTCGAGGCGCGGCTCATAGATCGGCACCATCGACTTGATTGCCTGCGGGATCGCATCGGTGACGGTGGTAGGCACGTGTGCGGCAGCAATCAGTGACTGCGCATCGATTTCAAGGGCCGACCCGGTGAAGAGGTATTTCGGCGAGATGTCCGTTGGCTCGCCGTCAATGTCTTTCTGTCGCCGGAATGCCAGGCGTGCCTTGATGAGGTTCTCTTTGGTGAGTGCGGTTCCGGTTGCCGCCACGTTGTTATGCGCGGGGTCGAAGATCGGCTTACCATCCTTCAACTTGAGCAGGTTATTGATAATGGCGGCCCACACGAGGTCCCCCTCAAGCTTGGCGGCCTTTCGTCCCCACTCTGCAACTGCCTTCATTACGCCGCCGAGCTGGTCGTTGATGAGCAGCTCCTCGGTGACTCCGAACTTCCTGCCATACTTAGCCATGGTGAAGCCTTCGGCAGCTTCGCTAATGGTGCCGCTGGTGTATTCACCACCCTCAAGAACCAACTTCAGATCCGGCGCGCCACCGATATCGATCACCTTCACCTCGCGGAGATCAGTCACAACGTTTTTGTGCGCGATCAATTGGAACGTGTTGTTAGGTCTGCGATAGGAGGCCATGATCGTTTGGCGTGCGACGTCACCGAGAATCGCCGGGAAATCACTGTTGGTGTGCAATGCTCGCTGAATGATGCTCGATGAACCTCCATAGGCATTCTCCCCACGCTGCCGGAGAAGTTCGCGTGCGAGATCCACGGGGGTCATTTCGCGGAACTGGCGTGCGCCGTCCTCAAGCTTTTCTGTCAGACCATGCCGGTGAAGGATGGCATTCGCTACCATCCGGCGTGTGGTTTCCTGGGCATCCATGCGGGAATCCATGTGAGTTGGCGAATGCGGGAAGGTCGGGGACTGCTCTTCGCGCGCGACCATCTGCTCCAGCACAGCATTGCGGAACTGTTCCACCGTCATTCCTTCGTCGATCGCGCGTTCTAGCAAGGTGTCTTCGACCTCTGCCATTTTCGCCAGTCCGCGCAGTTCCTTTACCCGCGTGCGCTCGTGAATGATGTTCGTCGGCGCTTGCCGCTGCTGCTGTTGGTTCTCGCTGGGCTGCTGGGGCATTTCTGTGGTCCTTTCGGTTTCGTGGGCGCGCGTCGTTGCAGCAGGATCTGCCGGGATGCTGACAATAGACAGCTCGAGCGGTGTCCAGCGGGTTGCGCGGATAGTGGGAAGACCGCCGGACGGCGCGTCTTTTTTCTCAAATGCGTCAATGCGATAGCCAACACTGGCCCCAAGTACGTGGCCATCTTCAAGGTCACGAAATAGCGCCTCGCCTCCAGCGTTGCGTGAGATTTTGGCGGTTACGATCGCGCTGCCGCCTTCGATGCGTAGGCTACCGGCCAGAACGGAACCAAGACGGGCAGCGAGGCCCGAATAAGCATCATGCTGGTCGAGCAGCGGAAGCGCGTCCAGACGGCCAGCATCGATCGCAGTCCGGGTGACAGAGAGAACCTCGATGTAAAGGCCATCCTCCCATGAGCGGCGCTTCACCTCCGACTCCGTCGCCAGAACAATGTCAACCGTGCGAGCATCAGCGTTAAACGAGGAGAGCTTTCGGTCCGCACGCGTCTGCATGGCGTCAATGATCTCAGGCATTGGCTGCCTCCTTCGCTGCCTTCAACGACGCCAGACGTTCGGATGCCTGCGAGGCGATGTGGTGGAGTGCGATAACCCGGGACATGGGACGAACGGACAAAATCGAGTCGAGGTGAGCCGGTGAGACCGCTGGCATCGGAAAGCTTTGATTTCCATTCTTGATCATCACGGCCCAGCAACGGTTTTTGCTGTGCTGAGCGACATAACGAAATTCGCTCCCTAGATCGTTGACCAGTTCCAGTGCGACCGATCGGGAAAGCCCATGCCGCTGCAATTCCACGGTGGCGAACACCTTGACGCAATCCAGCTCGGTGAGCTCCTGGCTGTCTCGGTAGAGGCCACGCAGGAGCCGCGATATGGTCATTTCGGAAGTGGCCAGCTCGCGAGCAAGGTCAGCCTGGCGGATTGTCATTTAAGTCTCCCTTGAGAACGCAACGGGAACATATCAGTAAACAATGATTCATGATAGAAATTTATCGATATCGAAAATACTTAACAGGATTTGATAGGTTCGACCATGACAACACGCACAGCAACCCTCCGTCTCCAGATGATCGACTCGGTCAGCGGCCCCTCTAAAAACGCCGCGAACTCTCTCAAAGGCGTTGACGGCGCTCTGGCCCGGTTCGGCCGTGGCGGTACTCCAGAGATCAGGCGGATGGTCAAGCAACTGGAGCACCTTCAGAAGAAGGCGGGCTCCATCGAAGACTTCACCGCGCAGCGGCGTGGGTTCAAAAACCTCAGCACGCAGATGGCGGCGGCGCGTTCGAACGTCACCCGTCTCGAGCAAGCGCTGAAGGATGCGACCAAGCCGACGGCGAAGATGAAGTCCGAGCTGGAGTCTGCAAAGGTCCAGCTGAAAGCGACCAGTCAGGCGTTCCGCGAGCAAGGTAATGCCGTACGGGGCGCTGAACGCGCGCTCCAGTCCTACGGCATCGCCGGCCGACGCGGTATTTCCAGCTCGCAGCAGTCCATCCGTGGTGAGATTGCCAAAACGATCCGTGAAATGCGCCGCCTCGATGCGGAGGCTCGCAGACCCAAGCCTCCGCGCCAGCCGCCACCGCCACGCCAGCCACCCGGCCAGCGTCCTCCAGGGGGCGGCTCGCCCGCGTATGAGGCCGCGGCCGCCGCCGGGGGAACGATGGTGACCGGCGGCGCCAAGCGCGCGGTGCAGGCCGGCGCAGGCCAAGAGGCAGCGGCGACCCGCATTCTTGCCACGTCGAACAATCCTGGCGAAGTGCAGCGTGCTCGCGCTATCGCGGCAAAGGTCACTGCGCGGTTTCCCTCCACGTCGCAGGAGCAGTCCCTGCACGATTACGTCGAATTTCGGTCGCTGGCAGGTACCGGAAATCCGAATGCACCGATTGATTTCGAGAAAATGGAGCGCGACTCGCTTGCAATTGCCAAGGCGCGGGCCGCCTTGCAGGCGAGCGGATATGAACTGTCTGAGCAGGACGTTCGCAATCTCGCGCTGACGGTGGAGGGCTCCGGCCGCGCTGGCGATCCGAACGCAATAGAGGACGTGCTCAACGCATACGTCCGGGGAAAGCAGGTTTTCGGAACTGGCGTAACATCAGACGCATTCCGCGATTTCGTCGCCAACGCCAAGTCCGCGAACTTCTCTATGAGCGATCCAGCGTTTTACGGATCGACTGTCGCCCGACTTGCGCAAGGCAATGCATCTCGGCTCGGCAACGAGGCGGCACAGGTCATGTCCACTCTGGTTGGCGGTCGAATGACCAAGCAGGGGGCTAATTGGCTTTCCAACGCGGGCCTTATCAGTCCGGATCAGATTAAATCTGGTGAGGGCGGCAAATTCTACATCGAAGGCGAAATCAAAGGGGCAGATGTACTGTCGACAGATCCGACGACTTGGGCGCAGCAGGTATTGATGCCAGCGTTGAAGCAGGCGGGCGTGCTCGACCCGGAAAAGATTAAGGCTAGAATGGAGACCCTTCAGAAAGCTGACCCCACAGGGGACTCCCATGTGATTGAGGAGCGCGCCATTCATGGTCTTGTCGCTGACAGCCTCGCGAAGAGCGGATTCAGGTCAACCGTCACCGACTTCCTGGCACATGCGATCGGAAACGAACTGATAACCGCTCGCGGCGTGGAAATGATGAACCGTTCGCAGGGGCTCGATGCGGCAAACAGTATTGGTCAGAATCCAGTAGCGTCACTTAACGAGCTGGGGACTTCGCTTACCAATTTCGGCGCGGTACTCACTAATCCCGCGATGCAATCCGCTGGCTCGATCTTACACAGCATGGCTGGCGGCATATCTGAGGTGTCCGGCGCTCTTGAGCGGTGGCAGAAGGATCATCCAGAGGCGGCCAAAGCTGCCAGCGTGGCCGGTCCTGCTGTCGCCGCTGGAGCTGGTGCCACCGCAACATATCTCGGTGCAAGGGCGCTATATGGACGGATGTTCGGAGGAAGCGCAGCCGCAACGGGACGCGGTGCTGGGGCTGCATGGGGTGTTGCCAGAACCGGTGCCCGTTTCCTTGGGCCGCTCGGCGCGGCTATCGCAGGATGGGAGATCGGCAGCTATCTCGGCAAAGGTGGGCGAGAGCTCGGGACCATTGCCGGCGGCAAGCACTGGATGCCGAAGGATCAGGATGACGCCGCAGATCTGCGCGCGCAGGCGGATGAGAAGAGACGGAAAATCGCTGAGATCCGCGCCAACTCCAGAATTCCGGAGATGGCAAACACGCTGATCCAACCCCTCCAGCAGGATCTCGACATGCTCGAGAACCGTATCAGGTCGTTCGACCAGCTGCAGGTGAAGCCACAGATCGACTCGAGCAGCATCGACGCAGCGCAGGCCAAGACGGATGCGCTAAAAGCAACGCTGTCACGGTGGGGCGTCAGTAACCGCGGCAACACAGGTGCCGTTGGGGATCCTGCCACGCCGATCTCGGGAGCAAGGGCAAGAGGTGGACCTGTTTCTGGGGGCAAATCTTATCTGGTCGGCGAACAAGGCCCTGAGATATTCACGCCAGGTCGCAGCGGTGGCATCACCCCGAACCATGCGCTCGACAGTGGCGGCGGGATCGTGGTGCATGCACCGATCCAATTGACCTTCAACGGCTCGTCAGCGGCAGACGTGAAGCGCGCGGCAACTGAGGCGGCGCAGACGCTGGTGGCGACGCTAACTTCAGGCCTTGATCAGAAACTGAATCGAGAGGCGCAGACCTCGTTTTCAAACGTGAACTACGGGGAAGCATAATTTCGGTGAATGGTTGGTAATTATCCATTATCGATTGCAGGACTCGAGTACTATGCCTGCAATCGAAATGGGGGATTCATCGATTGATTGAAGGAATAATCAAAAGCCTCAGTGAGACGAAAGACCCAATCAGCGACGTCCTTCGCAGAACACTCGTCCTTACATATCGAATTAAAAATGAACGGGTGCGGGGATGGGTCGAAAAAGAGCTCAATGGTTACTCTTTGGATGAAGAGTTACCAGACTACCGGAAGGCAGTCGGAACAGCCAAAGGTCTTTTCATTGGCGGTTTCGGGCAACAAATCAATGATCAGCCTTTGGCAAGCAGCATTCTAAAGCCAGAGCATCGTCACTGGGCAAGAGATATCCGCCTACGTCAGCCGATTGCATCGTACGAACGTAACGATCCGGCGAAAACTTCAGCGATCCAGTGGCCCGCTGATCTGGTGATCATGTACCAGGAAAAATTCTTCGAGGATCTCGCCCTGAATCGTGCGTGGCTAGAAATACCGGGGTCGGTTATCACCGGTCTTGTGGACACCGTCCGAACTAGACTGCTCACCTTCATGCTCGAAATAGAAGCAGCATCTCCAGGCGAAGGAGAGACGTCACTCGCCCAAATCCCGCCGACCACAGTCGATCGTATCTACAACGTTACGATCATGGGGGGGAACAATGTGCTCGGAGCCGTTGCCGAATTTAAATCCGCCACAGTGGTCGCGGGCGACATCAACAGCTTGCGAGATTCACTTCGCGCACTTGGCGTAGAGCAAGATCAGCTTGCAGAGCTAGACACCGCCCTGACAGAGGACCAGCTGCTCACCGTCGATCAGGAAAAACCTAAAAGCGTCGGCAAAAAAACCCTTGAGTGGATTGGAAAAGCCGCTAGGGCGACGGGTAGGAGAGGACTGGATGTTGGCGGCGCGGTGGTTGAAGAGGCAATCAAGCGCGCCGTCTTTGGCTATCTTGGGTATTAGTACCGACTCCCACATCCTCGATCACTGCTTGCCACTAATTGCGGCCAGTCGGACATATGTAGCATAGTACTGGACCGTTTTTTTCATGTCCCAACGGTCGTGGCCGATCTTGCCCTCAATCCATCCATCCTTGACAAGCTTCTGCAGCGTCCTTTCATGAATGCCGAGTACTGCTGCCATTTGCACCGTTGTCACCACATCGGGAATATTCGCCATTTTTGTCTCCTTAAAACGAATCCGAATCGAAGAAATTTTTGAGCTAAAATCGCTCAAAGGCTGCGCTGCCGTGCACCCGCGGTCCCTGCCCACCCGCCCGGAAGAACCTAACCGCGGGGTGGGCAAGGGCGTCACGCGCCAGCCTCGTCAAGTGTGCAGTCGACGGCCTCACAGCCGCGTTTACGGGCCTCGACCTCTGCAACGAGCATCGCATGTTCGAAGCAATCGAAGTCACCGATCGGCGTGGCTCGGTGTCGCCAGTCGCCTTCGATGACGACGAAGCGCGTTGCGTTATCAGGTGCAGTTACCGTGAACTGATCGGTGCGTAGGACACGCTGCACCAATTTTGCGACGTGGACAGAGATCATTGCAGCGTCTCCCCTGGCACCATCTCCTCTGCCTCCGGCGCAATGTGGAGGACCTTCCACCCCTGCTGCATGGCGAGCTCCGTTGCCGCATCGATAGCAGCCTGGCGGTTTGGTGCCGTGCCGGCGACGTTCATGTCCGGGCCGCTGACGAAAATCCCCCATGCGCGATGCTGGGTGGCGGTCTCGAACATCGCCACGCCGTCGGTGAACGTCTGCGACGTAACCACGATTGGACGGATGCTGATTGTTGTTTCTATGGTGGTCATGAATCTATCCTCAACTCTACTGAACCATCGCTATGGCTACGATGGTGGCGCGGCACATGTTTCACCGACCGCGTCTTCCTCACCGTCTGCGTCTGTGTCTGGTCTTTTTCTTCTTTTCGGTCTGGTTCTCTGTCTCTGTCTCTGTCTCTTATATCGATAGCGTCGCGATACTGTTTCGAGACGCTATGCATAGCGATCCTGCGCGGCAGCTCGTCCTTTCTGGGCAGACAATCGACGTGACCTGTTCGCCTCATCGAATTCCGCTTCAACGATCGATCTAAGGGTGTCGCTTTCGATATTGGATATCAGGCGCTCAGTACCCTGCGCGTGCTTGTCATTCATGGGTGGAGAGAAGCGGAACCAGCCTTTTACGAAAACCTCTTCCGTCGCTTCATCGTGAGCTATCAGGGCCGGCAGTCACCACCTGTTCGAGTGCTGTCCGGTATCGCTCAACATCCCATGAAAGATCCGCCGCCGCGTAGGCATCCGGTAGCCGGAAACAACCAGCGCTGCTTTGGTGGTCGCAGGCGAGAAAATAAATATGGGCGAGGCGGGCATCGCTTTCGAGGTTGCGGAAACGCCGGGAACGCCAGATTGCAGGGCTCACTTTTGAGAACTCCCTCGACATTAAAATCCCCATAAATGTTGACTTTTCAGGGGCTTCGTCTGATTATTCATGTGACATTGAAGACGAAGCATTGACCCGCCTGCTGCCAACAGGCGGGCTTTTTATCGAGACCTACTGAGCTCTATCGTTTTCCGCCAGCGCGGCGAAGCTCGTCGCGAATGTCGGTCAGCTCCAACTCCCACCGCGCCCCAGCAACAACACTCTCATTTTCAATTCTTACGAGCCGGTAACGCCCTACGTTGTGGATGTGGCGGACCTTGGCGCTTGATCGCTCAATTCTGAGGCCAAGCCTTTCCGCCTGCCCACGAAGGCGCTTCAGAGAGGGCGTCCTCATCGGCTTGCTTCTGGTTTGACGGTCTGGGCTACCACAAAGGCTCGAATATCCGATTTTCGATAGAAGACCCGGCGGCCAAGCTTGACGAAAGCAGGCCCCTTCTTTTCGCCGCGCCAGACTGTAAGCGTGCGTGGCGTCTGATGGATCAGCCGGGCAGCCTCTGTTTCGTCGATGAGGTCGTCCAGCACGTCGACTTGCTCAATCTTTTCCACTTCGCTTATCTCCGCTTCAGTCGTTTTCGATGCTCGGAAAATACGCGAAAGTGCGGAACGAACCTATGCAGCGACTATCAGGTTTTTCCGGCTCTCGCTGCACACTCGACTTCGCTGCGGATCAGATCGATTTCTGCCGCACGGATTTCATCACGAAAAACCTTGAAAGCGTTTATTGCTGCTCGCATCTTCAGGCCCTCGCCAGCAGCGCGACAAACTGGGGCGATCGCAGACTCGAAGAAACGAGCCGCTGGGCTACCGCTCTCCGAAAGGGCAATTGTGCTCACAAGCGGGGAAAACGAACCTTCTGCATGCGCAAAGACTTCGAAGGCCTCGACAATAAATCGCAGCCGTGCGCGGTGTTCTTTGGGGCGGTTGATAAGGTCGAGTTCTGCATTCCAGCGGTCGATCTCGTTGGCGATCCGTTCCCTATGGGTGAGGTCGACGGGTTCGCTGAAAAGTTCCTTGACCACTTCTAGCGCATCAAGCTTTTCTCGAATGCCCTCAACAGTCGACATCCGCGCGCGCTGTATATACTCGGCCGCTCGCGCCGCGAGGACAGCAACCACTTCATCGTCAGTCGCCACATAAGTCCCGAAACAGATTGGCCCCGGGAGAGATTCGAGAATGGCGGCACGCTGATCTAGATTGTAACTAAACAGGCTCACTTGGCGCCTTTCCGCTTAACCAGAGACGTTGCGCCCTTTGTTTCGGCTCCTCTAGCGAGCGCCGCGGTGATGCGATCACCGACGTCCTGTGCGGCTGATGATGCTGGGTCTCCGACGAGATGCACATACCTTGCCGTAGTTGCTGGGACCGAATGACCGAGCAATGCGCCGATCATCGGCAGGTTATGACCCGCGAGCGCAGCCTGCGACGCAAACGAGTGACGGCAGTCGTAAAGGCGAACGTCTGGTACCTTGGCCTCTTTCCGTACCTTGATCCAGGCCCGTGTGAGATTTTGGTAGCTTGTATCTTTTGCCTCGCCGGCGAAAACGAACTTACCAAAACGGGGCATCGCAGTGAGCACTGACCATGCGAGGCTCGAGCAGTAAAGGACGCGCTGCCGATTCGCCTTACTGTCAGGAAGTACGACGCGCTTGCGTTCATGATCGAGAAAGCTCCACTCGATCGACCGGATCTCTGCCGGCCGCGCTCCAGTCAAAATGGCAAATTTCAGTGCGCCGCAGGCATGAACAGAAAGCTTCTTTTCCGCCTCGATCCTAGCAATTGCGTTGAACACTCGCTCCATCTCGTTATTGCTTAGTATCCTCTCCTTCACGCCCTCCCGATAGCGTTTAATCCCCGCCGTTAGACCGGGGCGTTCTCCGTACGCCAGAACTGCCGACAATAGCTGGAGCGTATAATTTGCTCGGCGGGGCGTCTCAGCCTTGTCAGCATGAAGCTTGCGCGCATCATCTTTAGTGATGGAAGTAAACGTACGGCCCTCGAAGCGGACTTTCAACTCGTTAGCGATCTTCTCATAGTCCCGGATAGTCAATGGCTTCAACTTGGGGCGGACATGTTCTTCGAGCCACCGTTCCACAACTTGGTCGAATCCGTCATCGTCCTGTCTCGTTGCCTGCTTTGCTTCCTTGCGTGGATCTACGCCGCCGCCCATCTTGTTGAGCGCATCGCGGGCGGCGGCCCTGGCCCTTGTTGCCGACATTTCAGGATGCGTCCCCAAGGAGACGCGCACTGGTTTACCACCCAGCCTGCGTTGCGCTACGAAAATCTTGGTACCGGCAGGTGTGATCCTAACCCCAAACCCGCTGACGATCTCATCGAAGTAGAGGCGGTCTTTTCCATCGACCGCAAGCGCATCAACAGAATCGAAAGTCAGTTTGAAGGATGCCATTCCTGATACCTTAACAGAGTCCCCGGGACTACATTTTTAGCATCATTTTCCCGAATGTACAAAGGATCAAAAAGCATATTTATGTAGTTAAAACAATTCGTATAGTGAGTCCCGAAACCACGCGAATACCCGCCCTCGAGCCTGCAAATCCTTGTACCCCGGTTCAATTCCGGGCGAGGCCTCCAAAAATTCACCGAATAGAACCTGTTTTTTTGAACCTTTGGCTCACCTTGCGGTCATTGGCTGCTCTTGCCGTTCTAAAAAATCCCGGCCATTTCGCTTTTTCCGGCACTTAGGGCTCAGCGCGCTTGAAAGCGCAGGCGTGGGCAATTATGAGATTGTTTAAAGGCGAGGGGAGACCCGTGCCGTTTTGAGCTTTTGGGGCCGAGGCTTCCCGACCGGCATCCGCGAAATTGAGGCGATAACGATATGATGGATTTCGAAACCGCACGCGCCAATATGGTCGACAGCCAGTTGCGCACGACCGACGTGACGTCGCATTCGGTGCTGAAGGCGTTTTTGAGCGTGGCGCGCGAAGCTTTCGTGCCGGCGGGTGTGCGGCAGATTGCCTATGTGGACGAGGATCTGCAGATCTGTGCCGCCCGGGATGGTCGCCCGGCCCGTTACGTTATGAAGGCCTCGCCGCTGGCGAAGCTTTTGCAGCTTGCGGCGGTGACCAAGGAAGACGTGGTGCTGGAAGTCGGCGGCGGCGCCGGTTATACCGCGGCCATCCTGTCCCAGCTCGCCGGTTCGGTGGTTTCGCTCGAATGCGACGAAACGTTGGCAGCTGAGGCGACGGAGACGCTGGCCTCACTCGGATATGACAATGTTGCTGTTGTCACCGGTGATCTCGAAAAGGGTTATGCGGGCGAAGCACCCTATGACCTGATCTTCATCAACGGCTCTGTCGAGGAAGTGCCGGCGGCACTGACCGACCAGCTGCGCGACGGCGGACGTCTTGTCGTCGTTGTCGGATACGGTAACGCTGCCAAGGCAACCGTTTACCGCCGCGATGGCAACAGCACCTCGGCTGCAACCTCTTTCAACGCTTCGATCAAGCCTTTGCCCGGTTTTGCCAAGGCGGACGAATTCGTTTTCTGATCTTTAAAAGCGATCATTGTTTTGGACGCCGGGGTGGACTTTCCGCCCCGGCGTTTGTTTTTGCGGGTGCCGCACCGGCAGACCCGCTTCGCCCACCCAATTGCCCAAAAAGACCATTCTCACAAAGCTGTGCATCACGGCGAAACTTGTCGAATCAGTGATTTAGTTCCTGACTATGCTGCCCTAGACTAAGGGTGATTCGGGGTGTGCGTATTTCTACCCCTTTTCAGGCCATCGGCCCGAAAACCGGAAGCGATTTTCGACAGGAACGATGTGCAGATTTAAAATGTTGGAGCGCCCTTTGGGCGTCCGTATGGACGCAAGGCGGTCTAGAGAGTGGAAACCGGGGATTGATATGGCTCAGCCAAGCGTAGCGCGTGAACCGTCCATGGAAGAGATCTTGGCGTCCATACGCCGGATCATCGAAAGCAACGAGACCGGGCCTACCGGCGCGTTTTCCGGGCAGTTGCCGCCTGTCTATGACGACGAAGACGATGGCGCAAGCGAAGCGTCCTTCGTGACGGAGGCCATCAGCCCGCCGGCACGCGTTCCCCCCGCCGCAAACCAGGCATTTGGCGCAAGGCCGGTGCAGGATTTTTCCGCGGCCTCCGAAAAGCAGACGCCAGAACAGCAGGAAATCTCGGCCGAGAAAAGCATGTCGCTGGCCGATGTTGCCGCGCGCGTTCGCGCTGCCGCCGACCGCAACGCTGCCATGGGGCCGCAGGCATTTGCCGCCCAGGCGCAGCGTGAGCCCATGCAGGCAGCCCCGGCCGCTCATTCTTCCAGCGTACCGCAGCCTTCGGCTGTGCAACAGGTTGAACGCCCTGCGCCGCAGCGCCCGACGGATGTGCGGCCACTGCTGGCGGCCGCTGCCGCGAGCACCAGTGAACAGCCGGCAGCTTTTGCCGCCGAGGATCGCGCTGCTGCTGCCGCTGTCGAGAGCGCAGCTTTCGAGAACCGCTTCGACCAGCTGACGCTGCGTGGCGCCATCGAAACGCCTGTGGCCCAGGAGCATTTCGAGATTTCGGTGCAGGAACCTGCTGTCGAGATGCCGTCATTCGATCTGGCCGAACCCAAGGAAGAGGGCGGCCTTTCGCTCAACCTCATTTCCGCGGCTGCCGGTGCGCAGATCGCCCGTTCCTTCAGCGAACTTGCGGAAATTTTCGATGGCGTCGAACGACGCTCAATCGAGGATATGGCCGCCGAAATGCTGCGTCCGATGCTGCAGGACTGGCTGGAAGACAATCTGCCGACCCTGGTTGAGCGTCTCGTGCGTGAGGAAATCGAACGCGTGGCGCGCGGCTCGCGCCGCTAGGCCCTGTTCGTCCGCATCTTGTAACATGCGCAAGATAATGAAACAGAGGCCGCTCCGGCACCGGGGCGGCTTTTTTGTTGAAGATGAAGGCGCTATGGGGTCATAGTCGCTGACGGGTCGGTTTCTGTTGACTCTCGACCATCCATCCTTATTTAAAAAAATCCACACAAGAACTCTAAAATTCAGGTCAGGAAATGCTCGAAAAGACCTACGATTCCGCATCCGTCGAACCGAAGATCGCCAAAGCCTGGGACGAGGCGAACGCTTTTCGTGCCGGCGCCAACGCGAAACCGGGCGCGGAAACCTTCACCATCGTCATCCCGCCGCCGAATGTGACCGGCTCCTTGCATATGGGCCATGCGCTCAACAACACGCTTCAGGACATACTGGTCCGCTTTGAGCGCATGCGCGGCAAGGACGTGTTGTGGCAGCCGGGCATGGACCATGCGGGCATCGCCACGCAGATGGTCGTCGAGCGCAAGCTGATGGAACAGCAGCTTCCGGGCCGCCGCGAAATGGGCCGTGAGGCCTTCGTGGAGAAGGTCTGGGAATGGAAAGCCGAATCCGGCGGTTTGATCTTCAACCAGCTGAAACGCCTCGGTGCGTCCTGCGACTGGTCGCGTGAGCGCTTCACTATGGATGAGGGTCTGTCCGAGGCCGTTCTCGAGGTGTTCGTCACCCTTTACAAGCAGAACCTGATCTACAAGGACAAGCGCCTCGTCAACTGGGACCCGAAGCTGCAGACCGCGATTTCCGACATGGAAGTCGAACAGCTGGAAGTGAAGGGCAATCTTTGGCACTTCCGTTATCCGCTGGAAAAGGGTGTGACCTATCAGCACCCGATCGCATTTGACGAGGAAGGCAAGCCCACCGAGTTCGAAACGCGCGATTACATCGTTGTTGCGACCACGCGGCCAGAAACCATGCTCGGCGATACCGGTGTTGCGGTGAACCCGGAAGACGAGCGCTACAAGGGCATCATTGGCAAGCATGTCATCCTGCCGATCGTTGGCCGCAAGATCCCGATCGTTGCCGATGACTATGCCGATCCGACGGCCGGAACTGGCGCCGTCAAGATCACGCCTGCGCACGACTTCAACGATTTCGAGGTTGGCAAGCGTTGCGGTCTGCGCGCCATCAACGTCATGAATATCGATGGCACGATCTCCATCAAGGAGAACGAGGATTTCCTCGAGGGCCTCAATCATCCGGCGGCGCTGCACGGCGCATGGGATCGCCTGGAAGGGCAGGATCGTTTCTTCGCCCGCAAGGTCATCGTCGAAATCTTCGAGGAAGCCGGCCTGCTCGACAAGATCGAGCCGCACAAGCACGTCGTGCCGCATGGCGACCGTGGCGGCGTGCCGATCGAGCCGCGCCTCACCGACCAGTGGTGGGTGGACAACAAGACGCTGGCTCAGCCGGCAATTGCCTCGGTTCGCGAAGGCCGCACCAATTTCGTGCCTAAGAACTGGGAAAACACTTATTTTCAGTGGATGGAGAATATCCAGCCCTGGTGTATCTCGCGGCAATTGTGGTGGGGACACCAGATTCCGGCATGGTACGGCCCGGATGGGCAGGTCTTCGTTGAAAAGACCGAGGAAGAGGCTCTTCAGGCCGCTATCCAGCATTATATCGCCCATGAAGGTCCGTGGAAGGCCTGGGTCGAGGAGAAGCTTGAAAACTTCAAGCCGGGCGAAATCCTGACCCGTGACGAAGACGTTCTCGATACATGGTTCTCTTCGGCGCTGTGGCCGTTCTCGACGCTCGGCTGGCCGGAAAAGACGCCGGAACTGGCGCGCTATTATCCGACCAACGTGCTTGTTACCGGTTTCGACATCATCCCGTTCTGGGTCGTCCGCATGATGCAGATGGGTCTGCATTTCATGAAGGACGATGCCGGCAATCCGGTCGAGCCGTTCAGCACCGTTTACATCCATGCGCTGGTTCGCGACAAGAACGGCCAGAAGATGTCCAAGTCCAAGGGCAACGTCATTGATCCCCTGGAACTGATCGACGAATACGGTGCGGATGCGCTGCGCTTCACGCTCGCCATCATGGCGGCGCAGGGTCGTGACGTGAAACTCGATCCGGCACGTATCGCCGGTTATCGCAACTTCGGCACGAAGCTCTGGAACGCCACGCGTTTTGCCGAAATGAACGGTGTAAAGCGCGATCCGCATTTCCTGGCCGAAACCGCATCGCTGACGATCAACCGGTGGATCCTGACCGAGCTTGCCAACACCGCGCGCGATGTGACGGCGGCTCTTGAGAACTTCCGGTTCAACGATGCATCCGGCATCCTCTACCGTTTTGTCTGGAACCAGTTCTGCGACTGGTACCTGGAATTGCTCAAGCCCGTTTTCGGCGGCGAGGATGAGGCGGCGAAGGCGGAATCGCAGGCCTGCGCGGCCTATGTTCTGGATGAGATCTACAAGCTCCTGCATCCCTTCATGCCTTTCATGACGGAAGAGCTGTGGGCGCATACGGCGGGCGAGGGCGAGGAGCGGGCTGATCTTCTCTGCCTTACCGACTGGCCGACTCCGGAATTCCGCGACGATGCCGCGGCTGCGGAAATCAACTGGCTGATCGATCTGGTTTCCGGCATCCGCTCGACGCGTGCCGAGATGAACGTGCCGCCGGGCGCCACCGCATCGCTGGTGGTGGTCGGTGCCAACACCTCGACAGAAGCGCGGCTGGATCGCCATGCAGCCGCCATCCGGCGCCTGGCGCGTGCCGATGAAATCCGTGGTGCCGATGTGGCGCCCAAGGGCTCCGCGCAGATCATCATCGGTGAGGCCACCGTCTGCCTGCCGCTCGGCAACCTCGTCGATCTCGCGGCCGAAAAGGCCCGTCTCGAAAAGGCGATCGGCAAGGTGGACGCGGAGATGGAACGGATCGACAAGAAGCTGTCGAACGAAAAATTCGTGGCCAATGCCGATCCGGAGGTTGTGGCCGCCGAGCGCGAGCGCAAGGCGGAACTGGAAGTTCAGTTGACAAGTCTTCGAACCGCCCTGCAGCGGGTCAGCGAAGCAGGATAAGGTTCCTGTTGCATGTAAAATCAAAACGCCCCGTGAAACGGGGCGTTTTGCGTTCTGTCAGGTCTGGCTCAGTTCATTGCTGCGTTGCAATGGCGAATCATGCACTGCGTGACAGCGCGATTATTTCAGCCGCGAGGCGCACAAAACCGCGCGGCAAGACGAAAAAGATCAATAAAAACGGCCTGATAAGCGATTTTCTTCGGAAACGTCCAACTGTGGTTATTTGGCGACATTTCCGGTGCGGGTTGGGAGTTTGTTTCGTTTTGTGTCGTTTTTTTTAATTGGATTAGAATAATAGCCTAAAATGATTATGTAAGATGCCCAACATCAAAAACTTACGTAAAAAAATGGCCATCCGGTGGCAACCGCGCCGCGCCGCGGCAGATTGTCATTTGCCACAAAGCATTTCACTCTCTCAATGATCACATTGCCTTGATTGGGGAGAGAGATGGCAAAAACTGCATTTTTTCGCGGCGCAGTATGTTTCGTAGCCAGCATCGCGGCGGTCACGCCTTCACTGGCGGGCGGCCTCGAGCGCGGTGGCTACAATATCGACCTGCTGTTCGACCCGTCCGACTATGTTCTCGACAGTTCCGCCACATTCGTTGCGCCTCAGCGCAAGGTTGAGAATGCGCGTGACAATCCGCTGAAGAGCGGTCCGCTGCCTGCGACTTGGTCAAGGAGTGCAGATGACTCTGAAAACTTCTGGTCGACCCGCATCGGCGCCAAGGCGGCAATCGGCGATTTCGGCGACTGCATGTTCGATTATTCGCAGCCTTGGGGCGCGCATCTCAATCCCGGCATCTGGCAGGGATCGAGCTACAATATCGAAACCAAGGTGAAGTCGCACAACTACGCCACCACATGCCGTGTGAAGTTTGATCTTGGCAAGGGCGACTTCTCGATTATCGGCGGCGGCTTTTACCAGGAGATCAGCGGTTATAAATACCGTCAGGTTCTTGGGCCAGCTGTTCTTGGCCTCAATCCGGCCTGGTCCAGCTTCAGCGGCGTCGGCAAACTTGAGATGGAAGGGGACGGTTGGGGCTGGCGCGCCGGCGTTGCCTACGAAATCCCCGAGGTCGCCTTCCGTGCGAGCCTTGTTTATAACAGCGCCGTCGATCACGACCTGACCGGGTTCGCCGACGTCAGAGGGGTTCCGCAGACGCCGCCGTCCATCTCTCCGACGCTCGCGAAATACGGCGGCAAGCTCGTGCCGATCTATGGCTCTGTTTCCATGCCAGACAGTATCGAACTCAAGGTGCAATCCGGCATAGCGCCGGACTGGCTTGCTTTCGGTTCGGTGAAGTGGACTGACTGGAGCCAGATTCAGGTCATTCCTTTCTGCGCTGTAGGGACGTCTCCCTGCGTTCCGAGCGGCGCTGACACGCTGAACACGCTAGACCTGTTTTATCGTGATGGCTGGACGATTTCCGGCGGCGTTGGTCACAAGTTCAACGAACAGTGGAGCGGTGCTGTAAGCCTAACCTGGGATCGCGGTACATCGACTGTCATCGGCACCCAGACCGACACCTGGACGCTGGGCACGCAGATCGTCTACTCGCCGAACAAGAATATCGAGTTCAAGGTTGCCGGTGCTCTCGGTCTCCTGACCTCCGGTAGCTCATCCATCAACGGTGGACCTTGCGGCGCTGGCTTCACCTGCGGCAACGAGGCGGGCTACGACTTCGGCAACGATCTCGTGGCTGCGATCTCTACGGGCGTCAAGGTAAAGTTCTGACACCATTCGCACACCTGAACGAAAAGAAAGGTCCGGTTTACCAACCGGACCTTTTTTCGTTCCCGACTATGATTCCTGCTCGATAAAAATTTCTAGCCCGAAAGTTTTGTGACGATTTGGCAACACTTTTCTGCAAGCGTGGTGCCGCGTTGGAATGTGGGCATATCTGTCCATTTCCCGCCACAAACAAGGTGCTTGGCTTCTGTTTATGGACGCGGGGATGGAAGAACATGCAGGCGTTTGATGTGGGCCTGCGGAGTTGCGAAGAGTGAAAACGGGTTTGGATTCAGGGTTTAAGCAAGTAATACGGGAATTTGATCCGGGTTTCTTGTTTGGCGCTGACCGGCAGGCGGTCAAACGCCGTTATATTGCCGGAAATTATGCCTATATCTGTCTCACTGAAAATTTGGAGCAATTACCGCATATGACCACCGGCAGTGCGCTGGAAAGTGCTGCCGGAAAGACGCAGTGTGTTCGAAAAATCGCGACCCGGCGGGGTTCAGCTTTGCAGTATTCCGCAAGTATTGGCTATATGCCGGGAAGAGTGAGAGAAGTTCGCCTAAATGCTGAAATGTGAAGCACATGTTCTAAAGCCGCTCATCATGAGCCTTTTGCTTGCGTCGCTCGCAATGCCGGTGCTGGCTTTTGACATCAACGCAGGCGTTACCAAGGAATCCGGCCCCTTCGACCTGTTCAAGTTCGGCTTCAAGGCCTACAAGAACGGTAACAAGGACGAAGCCGTCGAGGCCTATCGCTATGCGGCCGAAAAGGGCCATACCGGCTCGCGCTGGGCGCTTGCCAATATGTATGCCTTCGGCGATGGCGTTGCCAAGAACGACTTCGAAGCCTTCAAGATTTACAGCGAAATCGCGAGCCAGGGTGTCGAGCCGGGCTCCGAGGATACCGGCTTCTTCGTCAACGCGCTTCTTTCGCTCGCAGATTATTACCGCCACGGCATTCCCGGCACTCCGGTAAAGATGGACCTGTCGCAGGCCCGCCAGCTTTATTTTCAGGTTGCTTCCACCTTTGGCGTGGCTGAGGCCCAGTTCCGTCTGGCGGAAATGATCCTTGCGGGTGAGGGCGGCCGGGCGGATGTGCAGCAGGCCAAGAAGTGGCTCAATCAGGCACGCAAGCACGGCCATGCCGGCGCCATGTCGATTTTCGGTAATCTGCTTTTCCAGGAAGGCCAGACGACGCAGGGGCTCGCCTTCATGACGGCCCGCGCTCGACAAGTGCACGGCGGTGGATTGCACCTGGATCCAGACCCTTCAGGAACAGGCTTTTTCGCTCGCGGGTGAAAACGATCGCCGCGCGGCCATCGCGATGGCGCAGAACATGCAGATCGACGATCCGAACTGATAATGATGTCTATTGTGGCTGAGGCGACTTAGAGCACGTCCTGTTTAAACGGAATCGTTTGACGTGCTCTAACTCTTTGTTTCTGAGCACTTTTACTGGAAATGCTCTAACTCACCCGGCGAGCGCCGTTCAATTGATCGGCGTGAAATTGAAATAACCGCAGACCGGTACGTGGTCGGACGGTTTTTCCCAAGCCCGCACATGTTTTTCGATGCTGACCGATTGCAGCCTGTCGGCAGCTTCCGCCGACAGCATGAGGTGATCGATGCGGATGCCGTTATTCTTCGGCCATGCGCCAGCCTGATAATCCCAGAAGGAATAAAGTCCGGGTTCATCCGTCGTCGCGCGTGCGGCATCGGTAAAGCCGAGATTTTCCAGCCTGCGGAATGCCGAGCGCGTCTGGGGCAGGAACAGCGCATCGCCCGCCCAGACCCGCGGATCGTGGCAATCGAAGGGTTCGGGGATGACGTTGTAGTCACCCGCCAGAATAAGCGGCTCCTCAAGCGCAAGGCGATCTTCGGCAAAGCGGCGCAGACGCTCCATCCATGCGAGCTTGTAAGGATATTTGACCGGATCGTCAGGCGGATTGCCGTTCGGCAGGTAGAGCGAGCAGACCCGGATCGCACCGCCATCAACGGAAAACACGCCCTCGATGAAGCGCGCCTGTTCATCGGCATCGTCGCCCGGCAGGCCGCGATTGATCTCGTCGGGCTTCATCTTCGACAGAAGGGCGACGCCGTTGAAACCCTTCTGGCCATGGGTCTCGACGTGATAGCCGAGCGCTTCCAGCTCAAGGCGGGGAAAGCCTTCGTCAACTGACTTAATTTCCTGAAGGCAAACGATGTCGGGCGATGAATCCTTCAACCACTGGCAGAGGTTTTCGATACGCGCCTTGACGCCGTTGATATTCCAGGTGGCAATCTTCATCGGAGTTTCCCTTTTGTGAGGTTACTTTTACCCGATGCAAGCGCGATTGCCACCGTTTTTGGAAACGGCTGGTGAGGATGTGGTGGATAGAAGCCGGGGCAGGGTAGATCTACAGCTATGGATGCACCGCAGCGTCCCCAAACCCTCATTCCTGTGCTTGTCACAGGAATCAAGTCAGCCCAAGTCCTTGGGCTGAAAGGGTTGTCTCGACGCGCAGACGCGCGTCGGCTGGATTCCTGTGACGAGCACAGGAACGAGGGCGAAGAGAAAGGCGTGAATGATCTCAAGCTTGGCGCTTGATATCACCATCAAATAGAAAAGCTGGTGCCGCAGCCGCAGCTTGCGACCGCGTTCGGGTTCTTGATCTGGAAGGACTGGCCGAGCAGATTGTCGACGAAGTCGATTTCAGAGCCGGCCATATAGACAACCGACAGGCTGTCGATCAGCACCTTGGCGTCTCCGCGCGCAATCACGATGTCGTCATCGGCGGGGTCTTCCGCCAGATCGAACTTGTAGGAGAAGCCCGAGCAGCCGCCGCCTTCCACCGAAACGCGCAGAGCCTGCTTGCCCGCATCCGCTGCGACGATCTGGGCGATTCGCTTCGCTGCGGCTTCCGAAAGTGTAATGTCGCTGTTTTCCATGTCGTTCCTCGTGCCGGGGTCAAGAACCGGAGAGCAATAGATTTGTCGCCACCATTATAAACCAGTCAAATAAACGGTCTATAGCGATGTCCGCAACGGCCTTTGCAGCGATGATGCTTTGCGCCGACCTTTGCGATAGGTATGAAGGGTGGATGAAAAGGTCAATGGTCAAAGGCCATGGACTTCGGGTCAAAGGAAGTCCCGGCCAGAGAACAGTACAGGTGGATGAATGATTATAGACCAGCGCGCATTGGGTTTCGGAAGTGGCGAGAGGGCGGTTTTCGCCTCTGATCCATGGACCACGCGCGGGCGTCTTTTTGCCGAGGAGGGTAGCCTGACGCGCTCGGAGTTCCAGCGCGACCGGGACCGCATCGTCCACACCACGGCCTTTCGCCGGCTTAAACACAAGACGCAGGTTTTCATCAGCCCTGACGGCGACCATTACCGCACCCGGCTCACCCACACGATCGAGGTTGCGCAGATTGCCCGCGCACTCGCACGTGCTCTGAAGCTGGACGAGGATCTGGCCGAGGGCGTGGCTCTGGTGCATGATTTCGGCCACACGCCGTTCGGCCATACCGGGGAGGATGCGCTGGATGCGGTGTTGTTGCCCTATGGCGGCTTCGATCACAACGCG
This sequence comes from Rhizobium sp. AN6A, assembly GCF_900215635.1. Taxonomy (NCBI): domain Bacteria; kingdom Pseudomonadati; phylum Pseudomonadota; class Alphaproteobacteria; order Hyphomicrobiales; family Rhizobiaceae; genus Rhizobium; species Rhizobium sp. AN6A. The sequence goes on along the minus strand of NZ_OCNC01000004.1, from coordinate 2,718,388 downwards.
CAGTCGCTGCGCATCGTCACCAAGCTGGAGCGCCGCTACGCCGAATATGACGGCATCAACCTGACATGGGAGACACTGGAGGGGCTGGTGAAGCACAATGGCCCGCTGGTCAATGCCGAGGGCGAGGGCGTGAAGGGCCCGGTTCCGCTGCCCATCCTCGAATATTGCGAGCTGCAGGATCTGGAAATCGGCAGCTATGCCAGCCTTGAAGCACAGATGGCGGCTATTGCCGACGACATCGCCTATAATACCCATGATATCGATGACGGCCTGCGTGCCGGTTATCTGAGCTTCGAGATGCTGGAAGAGGTGCCTTTCCTCAGCAAGCTGATGGCTGAGGTACGTGCGAAATATCCCGTGCTCGACAAGGAACGCTTCGCCAATGAAATCATGCGCCGCCAGATTACCCATATGGTCGAGGATGTAATCGGGGTCGCGCAGCAGAATCTTTCCCGGCTGAAAGCGAAGAGTGCGGCCGATATCCGCGCCGCCGATTTTACCGTCGCGACTTTCTCGCCGGAAATGGCTGAAACCGACAGGCAGATCAAGAAACTGCTGTTTGCCCATATCTACCGGCATCCGGAAATCATGCGCATCCGCGCCGGCGCTACGCAGATCGTTACCGACCTTTTCCACCGTTATATGGACGTGCCGGCAGAGATGCAGAGTCACTACTGGGTGGACAGCATTTCCGGTATGAGCAAGGCCGCAAAAGCCCGCCATGTGGGGGATTATCTGGCTGGTATGACCGACAGCTATGCACTGCGCGCCCACCAGCGGCTGTTTGACCACACCCCCGATTTGCGATAGGGCAGCGGGCGATCGCGAAGCCGACCCGGTTATGATGGCCGGACATGAACAGAAGCCCTTCGCGCAGGTTGGAACGATGAACATTTTTGCCGATTTCGATACCAGGATCAAAAACGCGCTCGAGACTCTCGATCTCGTGAAAGAGAACCGCGAAAAGGTCGATTTCAGTCGAATTACCGTCGAATCCCCGCGCGATCTGAGCCATGGCGATGTCGCAACCAATGCCGCTATGGTGTTGGCGAAGCCGCTTGGCACCAATCCCCGGGCGCTGGCCGAACTCATCGTGCCAGCACTTCAGGCCGATGGCGATGTCGATAGCGTCAACGTCGCCGGTCCCGGCTTCATCAATCTCAAGGTCTCTGTCGGTTACTGGCAGCGTCTTCTCGCCGACATGATCGGGCAGGGCATCGATTTCGGCCGCTCGAAGATCGGCACGGGCCAGAAGATCAACGTCGAATATGTCTCCGCCAACCCCACCGGTCCGATGCATGTCGGCCATTGCCGTGGTGCTGTCGTGGGTGACACGCTGGCGAACCTGCTCGCCTTTGCCGGTTATGGCGTGACCAAGGAATATTACATCAACGACGCCGGCTCGCAGATCGACGTGCTCGCGCGTTCGGTCTTCCTGCGTTACCGCGAGGCGCTTGGCGAAGATATCGGCGCCATTCCGTCGGGCTTCTACCCCGGTGACTATCTCGTTCCAGTCGGCCAGGCGCTGGCGGATGAATATGGCATCAAGCTGCGCGCCATGCCCGAGGAAAAGTGGCTGCCTATCGTCAAGGACAAGGCGATCGCCGCAATGATGGTGATGATCCGCGAGGATCTGGAGACGCTGAACGTCAAGCACGACGTGTTCTTCTCGGAGCGCACGCTGCATGAGGGCAATGGCGGCCCCATTCTCTCGGCCATCAACGATCTCACCTTCAAGGGCCACGTCTACAAGGGCACCCTGCCGCCGCCGAAGGGCGAGTTGCCGGAAGACTGGGAAGATCGCGAGCAGACGCTGTTCCGTTCCACCGAGGTGGGCGACGACATGGACCGTGCGCTGATGAAGTCGGATGGTTCCTACACCTATTTCGCCGCCGACGTCGCCTATTTCAAGAACAAGTTCGATCGCGGTTTTTCCGAGATGATCTATGTGCTCGGCGCCGACCACGGCGGCTACGTGAAGCGGCTTGAAGCGGTTGCGCGCGCCGTCTCGGAAGGCAAGTCTAAGCTGACGGTTCTTCTGTGCCAGCTCGTGAAGCTCTATCGCGATGGCGAGCCAGTGAAGATGTCGAAACGGTCAGGCGATTTCGTCACGCTGCGCGATGTGGTGGACGAAGTAGGTCGCGATCCCGTGCGATTCATGATGCTCTATCGGAAGAATTCCGAGCCGCTGGACTTCGATTTTGCGAAAGTGACCGAACAATCGAAGGATAATCCGGTCTTTTACGTGCAATATGCGCATGCCCGTTGCATGTCCATCTTCCGCCAGGCGCAGGAAGCGTTTCCGGGTCTTGCGCTCTCGCAGGACGACATGGCGTCTTCCGTTACTTTGATTAGCGATATCAACGAGTTGCAGCTGGTTGCAAAGCTTGCTGAGTACCCGCGCCTGATCGAATCCGCAGCCCTTGCGCACGAGCCGCACAGGCTTGCTTTTTACCTCTACGATCTCGCCAGTTCCTTCCATGGACACTGGAACAAAGGTAAAGACCATCAGGAATTACGTTTTATTAACGATAAAAACCGAGAATTGAGCATTGCCAGACTCGGGCTGGTGAATGCTGTCGCGAATGTTTTGAAGTCTGGTCTTACGCTTTTAGGAGCGGACGCGCCTGACGAGATGCGATAACATATCACCATTATTTGCTCACAATACGCTGGCAAGAGCTGCAATGCGTAGATGGTGGAACACGTAATGGTCGAAAAAAATGTCGCGTATAACCGGGACGCCCGGTCTGAAGGGTTCGCTGACAACGATCCTCTGGCAGAACTGGCGCGTATCGTCGGTTTCGATGAGCGTCCTTCGCATGCGGGTTCCGAAGCTGCGCCACGCGCCGGCTCTGCGGCAACCCGCCGCGAACCCGAATTCAATCTCGAAGACGAGTTGCTTCGAGAGTTCGAGGTTTACGATGCGCCGCATGCCGATCCGGTCGTTCTTGACCCGGCAAACGATGTGCGTGCGGGCATCCACCCCAGCGACTTCATGCAGCGCGTCGAATCGGTTTTCGCCCGCCGCGAGCCTGAGCTTGCACCGGCGGACGAATCCGTGTTCGAGGCAAGTCCCGCGCCCGAGGTGAGCCAGGAGCCGCTTCCCGAGGCCGATCAGGCCTACATTCACAATTACGTCGAGACGTCGACGCAGGACATCCGCGGAGATTTCCGTGACGATGCCGGTGCGGTTGCCGAGGTTTTCGATGTGCATTCGCGCCAGTCGCGCCCTGCCGAGCCGGTGGTTTACCAGCAGGCAGCATGGGAAGAGCCGCAGGCTGTCGAGCCGGCTCAAAGCACATGGCACGCTATGCCTGAGCTTCCGGCCGATGTTTCGAGCAATATTGCGCATTCCGATCAGAGCCATGCGCCTGAGCCGCAGGCTTTCGATCTTGCAGATGAGGTAGAGATCGCCGTCGCCGAAGCGCCGGCACCGATTTCGGTGCGTCCGCCTTCGCATGGTGGCCGTTCTTCGCTGGAATTTTCCAGCCTGCGTCTGCCGCTTGCCAATTTCGGCGCGCGCCGCGATGTTGCGGCAGGTGATCCGAAGCGAATCGAGCCGAGATCCGAAGCGCTGCCCGCAGCCCGGATCGAGCCACAGGCCGAACCGGTTCCGGCGCCTGAGCCCGTCTTCGTTCAGGCGGAAGAAACTGCACCGACCTTTGCGCCTTCGGTTGCAGAGAAGCCGGTTGAAACAAATCTTTCGCCTATGGACGAGCTGATCTACGGCGTTGCGAAATATTCCATTCCCGGACGCGGCGAAGAGCCTGTCGTTCAGGATGCCCCAATCGCACAGGCCGCGCCTATCGTTCCGGCTGCAAGAGTGGAGCCGCCTTTGGTTGCCACGGCGCCGGTTGCCGCAGCCCCTGTAAAGGCAGCCCCGGTCGTAGCAGCGCCGCCCGTTCAGGAGCCCGACTTTGGGGATTTCGCAGGTTTCAACGACGATGATTTCGAGCTTGCGCTTGATGATCTCGATCTTGACCTCGACCTTTCCGAAATCGCTGCAGCGGAAGTCGCACCTGCGCCTGTGCCGCAGCCCGTTCGCGAGCAGCCGGTCGCTTCGGTAGCGGTTGCTGCCGCCGCGCCGCAGCCGGTGCGGGAACAGCCAGCACCTCAGCCGCGCCCGGCCCCGGTTGCTGCAATTCCGGTAGCCGCCGCTCCGGTTCAGCCGCGTCCGGTCGCAGCCGCACCGCAACCGGTTGCACCACAAACGCTGGAAAGCCTGCCTTTCGATCCCTCGCAGATCGGTGAGACGGAAGAACATCCGGAAAATATTACCGAGATGGACGTGCCGGAATTGCCGGTTGGCGTTTTCGAACCCAAGCCCGTCGCCCGTCGTCACGAAGAAGACCTCGATATCGACACCGAGCTCGCAACGCTGTTTGCCCCGGCGGTTGCCGGTGGTCTCGACCGTCACAAACATGCGGAAAACCGGGCTGCTGCCCCGCAGGCGCGTCCTCAGGCACAGGGTCCGGAGGAGGTCGACGAATTTGAGCGTGCGCTGGAAGAAGATTTCCGCCGCTCCATGCAGGAGGCTGCCGCCTCGCGTGGCAATGCGCCGCGCGATGCCGAGAATACTTATGTCGACCATCAGGCGGCCTATCGCGAAGAAGAAGAACGCGGCGGTCGCCGCTGGATCATGCCGGTTGCCGCAGCAATCGGTCTGGTGCTTGTCGGTGGTGGTGTTTACGCGCTGATGTCAGGCGGTTCGTCCGGTGCGGGCTCCAATGGCGCGCCGGTCATCATTTCCGCCGATAACGACCCGATGAAGGTGGTGCCGGAAAATCCGGGTGGCCGCGTCGTGCCCAATCAGGACAAGGCGGTTTACGACCGCGTGGCCGGTGGTAGCGCTGCCGATCCGAAGCAGCCGGCGCTGATCTCCAGCAACGAAAAGCCTGTCGATGTGGTCCAGCGTACGCTGATACCCGAACAGCTGCCGCTGGAAGGTGAAAACGACGCGGACATGGAAGCCACCGGCACGCCGGTTGGCGAGACCGAAGATCCGCGCCTGCTTTCGCCGGAAGAAAAGGCCAGCCAGAACGAAGGTGCCGGTGCGACGGGCGTTTCGCCGCGCAAGGTTCGCACCATGATCGTCAAGCCTGATGGTACGCTGGTTGCACAGGAAGTCGATGCGCCTGCTGCCCAGCCACCGAAGGCAGACAAGGTCGCGGAGCTTGCTGCACCGCAGGCAGCCAAGCCGGGTGAGGGCGCTCCCGCCGTCATCGCCGCTTCGCGTGTTCCGGTTGCACCTGAACACCCGCAGGCCAATACGCCAGCCGCTTCCTCCACACCGGCCTCGCAGTCGGCTGCGCCCGTTCCTTCGGCGCGTCCGTCCGCACAGCCTTCCAATGTGGTGGCAACGGTGACCAATCAGGGCAACGTCCGTCCTGCTGCAACTGCTCCGGCCCAGCCGCAGGCTGCACAGCAGCAGACAGCCGCCGCCATGCCCGCAGCAACGAGCGCGCCGTCTTCGGGTGGTTATTACATCCAGATCGCGTCCCTGCCGAGCCAGGCAGAGGCCCAGAAGTCCTACCAGAACATGTCGGCCAAGTTCGGTTCGGTTATTTCTGGTCGAGGCGTCGACATCAAGGCCGCTGAGATCGCCGGCAAGGGCACGTTCTACCGCGTCCGCATCCCGGCGGGTGACAAGAACGAGGCCGTGGCGCTGTGCGAAAAGTTCCGCGCAGCTGGCGGCAGCTGCCTGGTGGCGCGCTGATAGCGGCTGATCCGGTTTCGTGAAGATTGGGACTGCCGTCTAAGGCAGCCCTCGCAGTGGGGAAAGGCTTTCCTCACATTCGACGTCATCCTCGGCCCCGTGCCGAGGATCTGCCAACGTTTCAACCGGTCGGTAGATGCTCGGAACAGGCCCGAGCATGACGGCGGAGGGGTTGTCGACTTATCCCCGACGCCTTGCGGTATAAGGCCATTTCCCCATTCTGTGAGCGTGACATCATGACCGATTGCAAAGCTATGATCCTCGGATGCGGCGGGCTTACGCTTTCCGCTGACGAGATTGCCCTTTACCGCGATGAGCGGCCCTGGGGTTTCATCCTGTTCGGGCGTAATATCGGTGATGCGCAACAGATTGCCGATCTCGTCGCCTCAATGCGCGATGCCGTCGCGCGGCCGGATGCCCCGGTTCTGATCGATCAGGAAGGCGGGCGCGTTCAGCGCATCAAGCCGCCGCTTTTGCAAGCCTATCCGAATGCCCGCATTCTCGGCGAAATATACGAGCGTGACCGCGAGGAAGGCCTGCGCGCGGCGTGGTTGATGTCGCGTCTGCACGCCTTCGATCTCATGAAATTCGGCATCAATATCGATTGCCTGCCGGTGCTCGACGTGCCGGTGGAAGGCGCCAGCAACGTCATTGGCAACCGGGCCTACGGCTATAGCGCGACCATGGTGGCGGAGATGGGGCAGGCGGCGGCTGACGGCCTCAAGGCGGGCGGCATGTTGCCTGTCATGAAACACATGCCGGGCCACGGTCGCGGCATGGTGGATTCGCACCATGAATTGCCTGTTGTCGATGTGCCGCTGGACGAGCTGGACGCCCATGATTTTGTGCCGTTCCGCGCGCTGAACCGTGAATTGATGGCGATGAGCGCGCATCTGGTGTTCAACGCCGTCGATCGTGAGCGTCCGGCAACGACCTCGCCAAAGGTGATCGAGGAGATCATTCGTGGGCGAATCGGCTTTGACGGTCTGTTGATGTCCGACGACAGTTCCATGAATGCGCTGAAGGGCACGCTTGGCCAGCGTGCCGCGAATATTGTTGCGGGTGGCTGCGATATAGTCTTGCATTGCAACGGCGTGATGGGTGAAATGCTTGAGGTCGTGAAGGAGGTTCCCGTTCTTTCCGGCCGTTCGCTGGAGCGGGTGCGGGCCGTGGAAGCGGGTTTTCCCGCCACTGATGCCTCCGACGAAGCCGAACTGAGAGCCGAATTTAACGCCATGTGGGCCGTTTCCTGACAATCGGGCGGCGGCCCGGTACTCGGGACGACAGGCCGGACGCCCGGCGGATGGAACAATGGCAGCAGACAAGTCTCGCACTTCAACGCCTATGGACAAGCTCTGGCAGGATGTGACGCCGGAGCGGCTGACGGGCGAGGCCGGGCTGGTGATCGATGTCGCGGGTTTCGAAGGCCCGCTCGATCTGTTGCTACACCTTGCCCGCACGCAGAAGGTCGATCTGTCGCGCATTTCGGTGCTGGCGCTTGCCGAGCAATATCTGCAATTCGTGGAAACAGCCCGCCGCGTGCGCATCGAGCTTGCGGCCGACTATCTGGTGATGGCGGCCTGGCTTGCCTTCCTTAAGTCCAAGCTTCTCATTCCGCAGCAGGCGAAGGATGACGGCCCCTCCGGCGAAGAAATGGCCGCGACGCTGGCCTTCCGGCTGAAACGTCTGGAGGCGATGCGGGAGGCGGCTGAACGCCTCGTCAACCGCGCCCAGCTTGGCCGCGATATCTTCGCCCGTGGCGCGCCGGAGCATATTCCGCATATCAACCGCTCGGCTTACGAGGCGAACCTCTATGATCTCCTAAGCGCCTATGCCAATCTGCGGCAAAGGCAGGCCATCACCCAGGTCACAATTGAAAAGCGGCAGGTCTGGTCGCTGGTGGAAGCCCGGGAACTTCTGAACAGTCTGCTCGGGGATGTCGGCGAGTGGACGGTGCTCGACCAATATCTGCTGCAATATGTGCCTGACCCTGCGATGCGCGTGACGGCAATCGCCAGCGCCTTTGCCGCCTCGCTGGAGCTGGTGCGCGAGGGATCGCTGCAAATCCGGCAGGAGGGCGCGTTCCAGCCCATCTATATGCGCAGGAGTAAGCGAGATGACCGCGCGCCGAATGCCGAAAGGACTGATAATGACGCATGACGACGAGACCGGCGAAGCCGCCATCGTGGCAGATGGGGTGGCGGATGTGGTTGGGGCCGAACCCGAGGTATTTTCCGAGCGTCAGCTGAAGGAAGCAGAGCGCATTGCCGAAGCGCTGGTCTTTGCCTCGGCCGAGCCGGTTTCAGTTGCCTTCATTGCCGAGCGCCTGCCGCGCGGCGTGGATGTCGTTGCCATACTCCACGGGCTGAAGGCCGCTTATGGCGAGCGGGGTGTCAATCTGGTGCAGGTGGGCGGGCAATGGGCGTTCCGCACGGCCGGCGATCTCTCCTTCGTTGTCCATTCTGAGGAAAAGGAACCTAAGAAGCTTTCGCGTGCGGCGCTGGAGGTTCTGGCGATTGTGGCGTATCATCAACCGGTGACACGCGCCGAAATCGAGGAAATCCGTGGCGTGCAAACCTCGCGCGGTACGCTCGATGTGCTGATGGAAGCGGGTTGGGTGCGTTTCAGGGGCCGCAGGCGTACGCCGGGCAGGCCGGTGACGATCGGCACCACGGTGGAGTTTCTCGACCATTTCGGCCTTGAGGAGTTGCGGGACTTGCCGGGCCTTGAGGAACTGAAGGGTGCGGGCCTGCTGTCGGGCCGTATTCCTTCCAATTTCGGCGTGCCTTTGCCGATGATGAGCGACGAATTGCGCGAAGACGAAGACCCGATCACGCAGCTCGATCTGGAAGAGTTGGGCCTGCTTGCACCTGGTGGCGGCGATGGCGACGATTGATATCGTCTTCATGCGAATGACAAGGCACGAAAACTTTATGCCCACTGCCTGTTGAAGCAACGATTTGTTGTTTGAAAAAGCCTTTCAAACGTCTTACATCGTCTGAAAGCGAAATTCAGGAGTTTCAGTTATGGGTTCTTTTAGTGTGTGGCATTGGCTGATCGTGCTGGTGATCGTTCTCGTTCTCTTCGGACGCGGAAAGATCCCGGAACTGATGGGCGATGTCGCCAAGGGCATCAAGAGCTTCAAGAAGGGCATGGCTGACGAAGATCAGACTCCGCCGCCAGCCGATGTCAACGCGAAGACTGTTGACCACAAGGCTGACGAGATCAAGTAAGCGGCTTGAACCTGCTTGTTTTGAGACTGGCGCTAGGGTCTCGGGAGCGTTTTGATGTTTGATATCGGTTGGAGCGAGCTTCTGGTGATCGCGGTCGTGTTGATCGTGGTCGTCGGTCCTAAGGACTTGCCGCCCATGATCCGCGCCTTCGGTAAGACGATGGCCGGCCTTCGCAAGATGGCGGGGGATTTCCGCACGCAGTTCGACGAGGCCTTGAAAGAGGCGGACATGGACGATGTGCGGCAGACGATCTCCGATGTGCGCAATCTCAACCCGACCAACTCGCTGCGCGATGCGATGAACCCGCTTCGCCAGCTCGGCAACGAGATCAAGTCCGATCTCCAGAAGGCGACAGCCGCTCCCGATGCGATGTCGTCGACAGCAGCACCTACAACAAGTGAGCCGGTGGCACCGCTTGTCAGCGTGCCGGAGCCCGAGATGAAGCTTCCGGATGTGGCGCCTGCGGTGGTTCCCACGCCTTCTGCATCTGCGCCGGTTACTGCGGTTGCTGCTGCGGAAGAAAAGCCGAAGCGGGCGCGTGCGAAATCGGTTGCGACCGTTGAAGCCGAAGCGGTTGCCGCCAAGCCGAAACGCACCACCCGCAGCAAGCCTGCCGCAGCGCCTGTTGAAGAAGCTGCTGTCTTGAAGCCGACCGTGAAGGCTGTGGCCAAAAAGGTTGCCGTCAGGAAAGCGGCAGCGGAGAAGGCGGTTGCCGTTGCGGATGCCAAGCCGGCCAAACCGGCAAGAACAAAGGCTGCGAAGCCGAAAAAGGATGAAGCATGAGCGGGGACATCGAGGATAAGCCGCAGCCGCTTATCGAGCACCTCATGGAGTTGCGCACGCGGCTGATCTGGGCGCTCGGTGCGTTCTTCATCGCCTTTATCGGCTGTTTTGCCGTTGCCAAGCACCTCTTCAACCTGCTCGTCATTCCCTATAAGTGGGCGGTCATCTGGGCGGGGCTGGATGTGGCGAAATCATCGCTGATCTACACGGCGCCGCAGGAATTCTTCTTCACGCAGATCAAGGTTGCCATGTTCGGTGCCATGGTGATCTCCTTTCCGGTGATTGCCTCGCAGCTCTATAAATTCGTGGCGCCGGGCCTTTACAAGAACGAGCGCGCCGCCTTCCTGCCGTTCCTGATCGCGTCGCCGATCCTTTTCCTCATCGGCGCGGCGCTCGTCTATTTCTTCTTCACACCCATGGTCATGTGGTTCTTCCTCGCCATGCAGCAATTGCCGGTAGATGGCGAGGTGGCGATTTCCCTGATGCCGAAGGTGTCGGAATATCTCAGCCTCATCATGACGCTGGTTTTGTCCTTCGGCCTGGTATTCCAGCTGCCTGTCGTCACCACGCTTCTGGCGCGGGTCGGGATTCTGACCAGCGACTGGCTGCGGGAAAAGCGTAAGTTCGCCATTGTCATGGCCTTCGTGGTTGCGGCCGTGCTGACGCCGCCAGACCCCATGTCCCAGATCGGTCTTGCGCTGCCCGCGATCATTCTCTACGAGATTTCCATCTACATGGCTCGACTCGTGGAGAGGAAACGTGCTGCGGAATCCAAAAGCACGGAGCTGGAAGAGACCTGACGCTTCGCCACGGTCTTCCCGCTCATCAAATTTCCTCGCGCCGGGCCTTTCGCCCGGCGTTTTGCTGATAAAACGCGAGCGACCAACAATGGTCTGGAACGACGATGCACGACATTAAATGGATACGCGAAAACCCCGAAGCCTTTGATGCAGCACTTGCACGGCGCGGCGCAGAGCCTGCCGCAAGCAGCCTGATCGCTCTCGACGAAAAGCGCCGGTCCGTCATCCAGTCCCTGCAGGACATGCAGTCGCGTCGCAATGCCGCTTCCAAGGACATCGGCGCCGCCATGGCGCAGAAGAACATGGAGCTGGCGGAAAAGCTGAAAGCGGAAGTTGCCGACATCAAGGAAAACATGCCGCGCGCCGAGGAGGAGGACCGCCAGGTCACCGCCGAGCTTAACGACGCGCTGTCGCGCCTGCCCAATATGCCTTTCGACGATGTTCCTGACGGTAAGGACGAACACGACAATGTGGTGACCCGCGTGGTCGGCCAGAAGCCCGGCTGGAACCATGAAGCAAAGGAGCACTTCGAGATTGGCGAAGCGCTCGGCTACATGGATTTCGAGCGGGCGGCCAAGCTTTCCGGCTCGCGCTTCACCGTGCTGACCAGCCAGCTGGCGCGTCTGGAACGGGCGCTCGGCCAGTTCATGATCGACCTGCACACCTCGGAACATGGCTATACGGAAGTCTCTTCGCCGCTGATGGTGCGCGATGAGGCGATGTTCGGCACCGGGCAATTGCCGAAGTTTTCCGAGGATCTGTTCAAGACCACTGATGGCCGCTGGTTGATCCCGACGGCGGAAGTGACGCTGACCAACCTTGTCTCCGGCGAGATTCTCGAGCAGGAAAAGCTGCCGCTGCGCTTCACGGCACTTACGCCGTCCTTCCGTTCGGAAGCGGGCTCTGCCGGCCGCGACACACGTGGCATGCTGCGCCAGCACCAGTTCTGGAAATGCGAACTCGTCTCCATCACCGACGCGGAAAGTGCTGTTGCCGAGCATGAGCGCATGACGGCCTGCGCTGAAGAAGTGCTGAAGCGTCTTGGCCTGCATTTCCGCACCATGACGCTGTGCACCGGCGATATGGGCTTCAGTGCGCGCAAGACCTACGATCTGGAAGTGTGGTTGCCGGGTCAGAACACCTACCGCGAAATTTCGTCCTGCTCCGTCTGCGGCGATTTCCAGGCGCGGCGCATGAATGCGCGTTATCGCGGCAAGGACGACAAGGCGACGAAGTTCGTGCACACGCTGAACGGCTCCGGCACCGCAGTCGGCCGCTGCCTGATCGCCGTTCTCGAAAATTACCTGAACGACGACGGCTCTGTCACAATTCCGGACGTGCTGCTGCCCTATATGGGCGGTCTGACACGGATCGAGAAGGCGGCCTGAGGGAGCGCAGCGTCGTGCTATTGGAAAGAGAATCTTCCAATTACGCCGACGTCATCCTCGGGCCTGTCCCGAGGATCTGCAACCTGTCGATTGATTTAGACGTGATTAGATCCTCGGGACAGGCCCGAGGATGACGTTGAGAGAACTGCACACCTCACTGCCGGTGGAGAGGATGCTCCGTCCCTGAAGATATGAAAAGCGGAGAGAGAAACATGCGGATTTTGCTGACCAATGACGACGGTATCCACGCCGAAGGGCTGGCGGTGCTGGAACGTATCGCCCGCACGCTGTCCGATGACGTCTGGATCGTGGCGCCCGAGACCGACCAGAGCGGGCTTGCTCACTCCCTTACTCTCTCCGAGCCGCTGAGGCTGCGCAAGGTTTCCGACAAGCATTTCGCGCTGCGCGGTACGCCGACCGATTGCGTCATCATGGGCATCCGTGAAGTTCTGCCGGAAAAGCCCGATCTCGTACTCTCAGGTGTCAATGCCGGCGCCAATATGGCTGACGATGTCACCTATTCCGGCACGATTGCCGGCGCCATTGAAGGCACGCTGCAAGGGGTGCGGTCCTTCGCACTCAGCCAGGCTTTCAGCCATTCCGAAGGCCGTGTCGTGCCGTGGGAGGTGACTGAGACCCATGCGCCGGATCTGCTGCGCAAGCTGATGAATGTGGAATTGCCTGATGGCACCTTCCTCAATCTCAATTTCCCCAATTGCGCACCTGATGATGTGCAGGGTGTATCCGTCACTGGGCAGGGCAAGCTCGATTTCGGCCTGACGGTGGAGGAACGCCAGGATGGCCGCGGTCTTCCCTATTACTGGCTGCGTTTTGGCGAACGCCTCGGCACCTTCCGCGAGGGCACGGATATCCACGCTTTGAAGCACGGCAAGATTTCGGTCACGCCGCTAAAGCTTGACCTTACGGATTACACAGTCAAGGATCGGGTTGCGCAAGCACTTGGATTCGGAGTCGCCGATTGAAATCCGCAATGGTTGAAAAGGAAGGTTTTGCCGCTCTCGTTCTCCGCCTGCGGGGCGAGGGGATTTCCGACCTCGACCTTTTGACGGCGGTCGAACAGACGCCGCGCTCCAGATTCGTGCCGCCGCAATTCGCCGCTGATGCCTATTCCAGCCGCACAATCCCGATCGACTGCGGCGCCTTCATGGAAGGCGCTGACATGGCGGTGAAAATCCTGGCCCGCCTGCAATTGAAGCCGGGCCAGCGCGTGCTGGAAATCGGCACCGGCAGCGGTTTCATGACGGCGATCATCGCGCGCCGGGTGGAGCGCGTCTTTTCGCTGGAGCGCTACAAGACGCTGGTGCAGCAGGCGCAGAACTGTCTGGACGATCTTTCCATCCGCAATGTCGTCATCCGCCAGGCGGATGGCAGCAACGGTCTGGTGGGCGAGGGCACCTTCGACCGCATCGTCGCCACCGCCGCCTTTACCACCATGCCCCGCTTTTTCGCCGAGCAGATCGTCTCCGGCGGTATGATGATCGCGCCGATCATTCTGGAAGACGGGCGTTGCGTGATGACGCGCTTCTCCAAGACCGGCAGCCGCTTCGAGAAGGAAGAGCTGTTCGAGACGCCCTATCTGCCGCTTGGCAGCCATATTGCGCGGCATTTGTGACAAAATGAAAATATCGAAGGCGATTAATTTTCGTCTTAGAATATTCTAAATCATCACAACCAACTGATTTTCCATAATAATATTGTTCCGACATGACACATGCCGTTTTCGTCATGGTTATCGAAGTGTCAAAAAAGCGCCGAGCGGCTTAACGTTTTAACGGCGTGGTAACACTAACGCGCTTTAATCATAAACATCGACGCATGGTTTTCCCGGGATCGGGAAATGGGCCTTGCAAGAAGTGAAATTTGTGCCGGATCGACCTCGATGCGGCGGGTTGGCGTCAGTGTAGATCGAGTTATGCGTATGAGACATTCGTCTAAAATCGGAAAATCAGTCGCAAAAATGTTCGCAGCGGCATTGCTGGCAAGCGTCGCAACGGGCTGTAGCTCGGATGCAACGCGGTTCAGCGGCCTCTTTTCCAGTGGACCGGATCGGATGACGACAGCGTCAATTCCAGCCCGCCAGGGCAGCGGTGCTTATGCGCAGGCCCCGGTCCCGCAAGGCGACATGAACGGTGGTTATGCCTCTGCGGCACCCCAGGGCGGCTACGCCAATCAGAACATGGCGGCCAACTCCTATCCGTCTTCCGGCGGTTACGGCGGTGGCGTTCAGCCTTCGACGGCCCGTTCGGCTTCGGCCTCTCCGGTGCAGCGCTCCGAGCTGTCAGCCCCGACGGCGGTGGCAAGCCGCGACCCCTCGACCCGCAACGAGGCGATGGCCCAGCCTTTCCCGTCCGCACAACGACCAGCCGCTCCGTCTCTCGCAGCACCTGCACAGCAGGCCGCCGCTCCAGTCGCCGACAATCTCACCACCGCAACCGTCCGTTCCGACAAGAACGGCTGGCATACGGATGGCGCCTCTTCGGTAACGCTGCGTCCGGGTGAAAGCATCGCGACGATCTCCAACCGCTACGGCGTTCCCGAAAAGGAACTGCTGCGGGTTAACGGTCTGAAGACCGCGGCTTCCGCGCAGGCTGGCCAGTCGATCCTTATTCCGAAATTCGGTCAGGTCCGCAATGCCGCCAAGGCTGCGGCCGGTGACATTGCGCTCAACCGCAACGGCGACGAGCCGAACCCGCTGCGTGGTCCAGACCAGAAGGTAGCCGTGCTGCCCTCGCAGAGTGTTGCCCGCGACAAGGTTTCGGCTGAAAACGGCAAGCTCACACCTCCCGGTGGCAAGCCCATGCCGCCAGCCGGTGGTTACAAGGTTCAGCCGGGCGACAGCCTGGCAAAGATCGCCCGCGAAAACGGCGTTTCGGTTGCAGCCCTCAAGGCCGCGAACGGCATTTCCACCGAAAGCATCCGTGTCGGCCAGACACTTGCCATGCCGGGTGCTTCGACCGACGCCATCAAGACAGCCTCCGTACCCGCAAAGGAAGCGGCCAAGGCAGTGGAAACCGCATCCGCCAAGCCGGAACCCTACAAGGCTCCTGCCGCAGCTGCGAGCGTACCATCCGCTCCTGCCGCAACGGCAAGCGTCGGCGATATCGAGAAGAAGTCCGATATGGCCTCGCTCGCTCCGGAATCCACGGGCATCGGCAAATATCGCTGGCCGGTTCGTGGCGCCGTCATCAACAATTTCGGCGACAACGTCGAAGGCAGCCGCAACGATGGCATCAACATCTCCGTTCCGGAAGGCACGCCAATCAAGGCCGCCGAAAACGGTGTGGTCATCTATGCGGGCAATGGCCTGAAGCAGCTCGGCAACACGGTTCTCGTCCGCCATGACGACGGCAAGGTCACCGTTTACGGCAACGCCGCCAATCTCGACGTGCAGCGCGGCCAGAAGGTTCAACGCGGCCAGACCATCGCCACGTCAGGCATGACCGGCAGCGCCAAACGTCCTCAGGTTCACTTCGAAGTTCGCAAGGATGCGACGCCGGTGAACCCCTCCGGTTTCCTTGAATAGGTATTGCGTCTCAAGGATTGATCAAGCCGGGTTAAGAGCCCGGCTTTTTCATTTTGGATTTGCCTCTACTCCCGTCAGCCGGACTTGATCCGGCATCCAGTCGACGCGCGTCTGCGTGGCGGCGAGAGCCTTTTCAGCACAGGCACTCGGGCTGGCGGGATACGAACTCAAGGCCGGTATGACGGACGTGGGGATGCAGCCCAAGCGCCAAAGCCGCCCCGATCCGCTATGCCTTTGCTACGAGCGTACCAACCCAACCGACTTCTCGATGAAGTCCGCAATCGTCGCAGTATCATCGAGGTCGAAGACGGGAAGGCTGGTGTCGGTCACCGCGTGGTCGGCGGCAATTGCGATGATGTGCGGATCGCTTCCGGCAAGCGGTTCGGTCTTGGCAGCTTCCAGCCGGCGCGCCTCGATCTTCGGCACCGGCTCGTACTTGTAACCCTCGATCAGTACGAGATCGCAAGGGGCGAGGCGGGCAAGGATTTCCTCGAAGGACGGTTCGGCTTCGCCGCGCAATTCATGCATGATGGCAAAGCGGGTGCCGGAGACGATGGTGACCTCGTGCGCGCCCGCCTGACGGTGACGCCAGCTATCGGCGCCGACCTTGTCGATATCAAAATCATGATGGGCGTGCTTGATGGTGGAGACTCGATAGCCGCGCGCGGTGAGTTCGGTGACGATGCGCACCGCAAGGCCGGTCTTGCCCGAGTTTTTCCAGCCGGCAATACCGAAGACCTTTTGGCTCATCATGGTTCCATGCTCTCCAGATAGCTTCGAGCGAGCGCCAGTTCATCCGGCGTGTTGATGTTGAAGAACGGATCGAGGCTGCCCTTGGCCGTTTCCAGCGGCGGGAAGGCGATACCGATCGTGACGTGTCGTGCAAGATAGGCGCGGATGCGCCGGTTTGCATCGTTCTTCAACCATTCCTCCAGATCGTCGGCGAGCGCCACGGGCCATAGCGCGAAAACCGGGTGTAACTGGCCGCTGGAGGCGGCGATGACGATTGCGTCTTCGGCTATGTGTTCGTACAGGCGGTCGACGAGATCTTCGGGAAAGAACGGGCTGTCGGCGGGCACTGTCAGGAAGTGGCTTTTCCGGGCGTGATGGTTCTGGAAATGCCGCATGCCGGCGAGAACGCCGGCTAGCGGCCCGGCATGGCCGTTCACGGTGTCAGGCAGCAACGGCAGGCCGAAGCTTTCGGCCCAGCCATTCGCGGCATTGATGGTGACATCCGACACCTGTGGAGCGATGCGGCGCACGACATGGGAAAGCAGCGGTTCGTCGTCCAGCATCACGGTCGCCTTGTTGGTACCCATCCGCCGCGACAGGCCGCCGGCAAGTACGAGACCGGGTATTTCAAATCGCGCCGTCATTGCCGCTTTTCCTGCAGCCTTACGATATAGGTGGTGAGGAGGGCGACAAGGCCGGTCGCCAGCATCACGAGAAGAAGCGGCCATGTTCCATCCTCTTTGGACAGAACCGAGGAGGCAAGCACGGAAAGTGCCGCACCGCCGCCGATGGTCATTGCGCCGCCGAGACCGGAGGCGGAGCCTGCCAGATGCGGCTGGACGCTGACCATGCCTGCATTGGCACTTGGCAGGGTCACCCCGTTTCCGACACCAATGAGCGCAAGCGGCACGAAAAACGCATAGGGGCTTTCCGCCCCGGTGGAGATCAGCTCTATGGCTGCGACAATGCCGGCGATGGCGACGACATTGCCCGACAGCATCATGCGGGTGATGCCGATCTGGCTCGCATAACGGCCGGAGACGAAGTTGCCGAGCATGTAGCCGCTGGCCATGAAGAAGAATTGCAGGCCGAGCATGGCCGGGGCAAGGCCATAAAGCACGCTGCCGACGAAGGGTGCGCCGCCTAGAAACGAAAAGAACATGCCCGACGAGAAGGTCGAGGTCAGCGCATATCCCCAGAAGAGCGGCGAGCGCAGAAGTTCCGGCCAGG
Source organism: Rhizobium sp. AN6A (assembly GCF_900215635.1). Taxonomy (NCBI): domain Bacteria; kingdom Pseudomonadati; phylum Pseudomonadota; class Alphaproteobacteria; order Hyphomicrobiales; family Rhizobiaceae; genus Rhizobium; species Rhizobium sp. AN6A. The sequence continues at coordinate 2,700,959 of NZ_OCNC01000004.1, read as the reverse complement.
CGTGGAACTGCTGCGAGAAGCTTGCCGATCTGTTGTGATTGGTCTCGCCGAGATCAAACCAGGCGAGCACCAGAATGCCGACCCCGAGCAGGGCAAGAAGCGCAAAGCTGGACTGCCAGCCGGAGATATCGTTGAGCAGACCGCCGACCGTTGGGCCGACCATCGGCACCACTGACATGCCCATGGTTACATAGCCGATCATCGAAGCGGCCTGTTCCATAGGGACCATGTCGCGCACGATGGCGCGCGCCAGCACGAAGCCGGAAACGACGGCCGCCTGCGCCACACGCCCGATCATGAAGACGGTGATATCGGGCGCCAGCATGCAGACGAGCGTGGCGAGGATCATTATCGCGATGCTGGCAAGCATGACGGGCCGGCGTCCGAAGAGATCGGATAGCGGGCCGATGAGCAGTTGCAGGCAGGCGGTGGCGGCAAGATAGCCGGACACGGCAAATTGCATCACGGCGTAATCGGTCTCGAAATGGAGCGCCATCGCTGCAAGCGAGGGCAGGAACAGGTTCATGCAGAGCGCCGCGACGCCGGCGATGACGACGAGCGTGATGATGTGGGGCGGGGTGGTGCGATCCAGAAAGCGGGCGTTTTTCATGTCATTCTCCCGCTTTTTCCGTAAAGGCAGCTTTCGTTACGGAAGCTGGCCGCACGGTGGTCGCGGCAGTGGGCGTGGCGGCAGAGCGCTTGGCCATCTGCGAGCGCTTGCGCAGGCTTTCACGGTAGAAGGTGTAGAGGCCCGAGCCGATGACGATCACGGCGCCGACGATCGTGAAACTGTCGATCCTCTCGTTGAAGAAGAACACGCCGATCATGAAGCCCCAGAGCAGGCTGGTGTAACGGAACGGCGCGACGAAGGAGATTTCGCCGGTTCGCATCGCCAGAATGATCGCCTGGTAACCGACCAGCACCAGAACGGCAGAACCGGCCAGATGCGACAGGATCATGAAGTTCATGGGCTGCCAGCCGCCGAAGGGCTGGATCAGCAGGCCACCCACCGCCATGTTGACGGAGGCGGTAACGAAGGTGACGGCGAGCGAAGGGACATCCGCATACATCTTGCGGGTCAGAAGATCGCGCGCGGCGGTGACCGCCAGCGACGCGACGACCAGCAGCGCGCCTGAGGTGAAGCCTTCCGGGCCAGGCCGGATGATGACGAGCACGCCAATGAAGCCGACGATGATCGCCGCCCAGCGCCGCCAGCCGACGGGCTCGCGCAGGAACAGTGCGGCACCCAGCGTGACGATCAGCGGCAGGGACTGCAATATGGCCGATGCGTTGGAAAATTCTATGAGTCCGAGCGCCGTCAGATAGAGAACGGCGGCTGTCACTTCGCAGAGACAGCGCAGGATGATGATGGGGCGCATCAGGGTTTTCAGCGGCCGGAGCGCGCCGAAGTGCCGGGCGGCAATATAGATCAGCACGACCGTTATGATGCCGCGCACGAACATGATCTGGCCGGTATTGATGTAGGGGGTGACGGATTTCGTCAGGGCGTCGTTGGCCGTAAAGCTTGCCATGGCGAGCGCCATCAGAAGGGCGCCGCGCGTATTGTCCGTCAATGCCATTTCATACTGTCCCAGACCATGCGCAGCCTAACCCCAAATTCCTCTCAGGGGTCGCCCGCCGGGCGGGACCGCGCATTCCTCCATGCCAAGAGACCTGACACGGCCAAGCCGGCATTTCAACCGCTTAAATGGGTGGGTGGACGAGAAACAGGTTCAGCCGCCGGTAACACTCATATGGCGGGCGACAGCGGGGCGCTTGTGGGTGCGGTCGATGATGAAATCATGCCCTTTCGGCTTCCGCAGAATGGCCTCGTCTATGGCGCCCGAGAGATAGGCGTCGCTGTCGGAAGCGCGCAGCGCCGTGCGAAGGTCGGCGGCATCGTCCTGCCCGAGACACATATAGAGCGTGCCGGTGCAGGTGAGGCGGACGCGGTTGCAGCTTTCGCAGAAATTATGGGTCATGGGTGTGATGAAACCGAGCCTGCCGCCGGTTTCCTTCACCGTCACGTAGCGGGCAGGGCCGCCGGTCTGGTAGTCGTTGTCAACAAGTGTGAAGCTTTGTTCCAGATCGGCGCGCAGCCTGGAAAGCGGCAGGTAGCGATCGGTTCGATCTTCCTCGATCTCGCCCATCGGCATGGTCTCGATGACAGTCAGGTCCATACCGCGACCGTGGGCGAAACGCATCAGCTCGGGAATTTCAGTCTCGTTGAAGTCCTTCAGCGCAACGGCATTGAGCTTGACCTTGATGCCGGCGGCCTGTGCGGCATCCAGCCCTTCCATCACACGGTCGATATCGCCCCAGCGGGTGATTTCGCGGAATTTCTGCGGGTCCAGCGTATCGAGCGAGACGTTGATGCGCCGCACGCCGCAATCGGCGAGTTCAGCGGCGAATTTGGCAAGCTGCGAACCGTTGGTGGTCAGCGTCAGCTCATCCAGCGCGCCGGTGCCAATATGGCGGCCGAGGTTCCTCACCAGCATCATGATGTTCTTGCGCACCAGCGGCTCGCCGCCGGTCAGCCTCAGCTTGCGCACGCCCCGTTGAATGAAGACGGAACAGAGCCGGTCGAGTTCCTCCAGCGTCAGAAGGTCCTTCTTCGGCAGGAAGGTCATGTGTTCGGACATGCAGTAGGTACAGCGGAAATCGCAGCGGTCTGTCACGGAAACGCGCAGGTAGGTGATGGACCGGCCGAAAGGGTCCACCATCGGTGCTTTGTTTTCCGTCAGGGACTGCGCTCTTTCGAGCGATCCGGGGAAACTGTTCACGTCTCCGTCCTCACTGCGCGATGCGCCGGGCACAAGATTGCCGGGCATGTGCTTTACAGGTGATGTAGTTACTTGCCTATCGCGAGGCAAGTCCGTAATTCTGACGCATAAGACGAGCTTGCGGAAGTGAAAAATGAGTGATGCCTGGCCGACTGAACTGCTTGTGTCGAAAGACCGGCGGCAACTGACCGTTTCCTTCGATGACGGAAGCGTCTACCGGCTTGGTGCCGAGATGCTGCGCGTGCTTTCACCCTCCGCGGAAGTGCAGGGCCACGGGCCGGGCCAGAAGGTCACTGTTCCCGGCAAGCGCAACGTGACGATCCGCTCCATGATGGCGACGGGCAATTATGCCGTGCGTATCGTCTTCGACGACGGCCATGACAGCGGCATCTTTACCTGGAGATATCTGAAGGAACTGGGAGAGACCGGCGACGCATCGTTTGCCGATTATGAGCGACAGCTCGCCGAAAAGGGCTTGAGCAGGGAACCGCTATCCCGGTAGGCGGGCGCAAGGCCTGCGGACACTCCCCACCCTCGTTCCTGTGACAAGCACAGGAATGATGGGAGAAGGGCAGCGGCATCTGAAGCCCGCATGCCTTATGGACAAATAACCCGTTGAATCTGCGCATCCTCCTTCTGTAAAATCATTTTCGATTTTCATACTGATGCGCTAGGAAGTGAGGGAGGGAACACCCTCGTTCTATCAATTTAAACGGGGTGATGTGTGGCGGTCGAAGCGAACGGAAATGATCTGGCCCAGGTGGTCGTGCTTTTGGCGGCGGGCGTGGTGGCCGCGCCGATTTTCAAGCGCATCGGCCTCGGTTCGGTGCTGGGTTATCTGGCCGCCGGCCTGGTGATCGGGCCATATGGCTTCGGTTTCTTCTCCGATTCGCAGGCGATCCTTCATATCGCCGAACTCGGCGTGGTGATGTTCCTGTTCATCATCGGCCTTGAAATGCAACCGTCACGGCTGTGGTCCATGCGGCAGGATATTTTCGGGCTCGGCGCGCTGCAGGTGCTGGTCTGTATGGCGGGTCTGACGATGGTTGGCGTCAGTCTCGGCTTTCCGCTCATCATGTCATTCGTCGCCGGTACAGGCTTCGTGCTGACTTCCACGGCAATCGTCATGCAGATGCTGCAGGAACGCAACAGCATGTCCAGCCTCAAGGGCCAGCGCATCATCGCCATCCTGCTGTTTGAGGATCTGGCCATCGTGCCGCTTCTGGCGCTCGTTGCCTTCCTCGGTGCTGGTGGTGAGCACGTCACACCCTCGGAGCGCTGGATTTCCGTCGGCATCGCGCTTGCCGCCGTCGGCGCGCTCATTCTGGCCGGGCGTTATCTTCTCAACCCGTTCTTCCGCCTGCTGGCGGCGTCCGGCGCGCGCGAGGTGATGACGGCCGCCGCTCTGCTCGTGGTGCTCGGTTCGGCGCTGTTGATGCAGGTCAGCGGTCTTTCCATGGCGATGGGCGCGTTTCTGGCTGGTGTGCTGCTGTCCGAATCGTCGTTCCGCCATCAGCTGGAAGCGGATATCGAGCCGTTTCGCGGCATTCTGCTCGGCCTGTTCTTTCTTGGCGTCGGCATGGCGATCGATCTTGCCGTCATTGCATCGAACTGGCAGCTCGTGGTTGTCAGCGTCGCGGGTTACATGCTGCTCAAGGCATTCCTGATCTACGGCGTGGCGCGGGCGCTCGGCACCACCAGGCGCGAAAGCCTGGAGCGGGCCGTGTTGATGGCGCAGGGTGGCGAATTCGCCTTCGTGCTCTATTCCGCCGCTGTCAGCGCCGGCATCCTCGACCGCGAAGCCAACGCCATCCTGACGGCGACCATCATCATATCGATGGTGCTGACGCCGCTGATGGTCATTCTGCACGACCGGCTGGTGCCGGCGGCCGTTCCCAAAACCGATGATCTCGACGTGCCGGAAAATGTCGAGGGCAGCATTCTGCTGATCGGTTTCGGGCGTTTCGGCCAGATTGTCAGCCAGCCGCTTCTCGCGCGTGGCTACACGCTGTCGCTGATCGACAAGGATGCCGACTTCGTGCGCGATGCTGCGGAATTCGGTTTCAAGGTCTATTATGGCGACGGCTCACGCGCGGAAATCCTGCATGCCGCCGGGGCAAGCACCGCGCGTGCCGTGTTGATCTGCGTCGACGACAAGGAAGCCGCTGTGCGGATCGCGGAGATCGTCAAGCATGAGTTTCCGCTGGTTCCCGTTCTTGCCCGTGCCTATGACCGTGGCCACGCAATCGATCTTGTGAAGGCCGGCGTGGATTACCAGATCCGCGAGACGCTGGAATCGGCGATGAATTTCAGCGAGGAAGTGCTTGGCGCCATGGGCGAGGAGCGGGAAGATGCTGCCCGCTTGGTGGAGGAATTCCGCGACCGCGACGAGGAACGTTTCGCGATGGAAGTCGTCGGCGGCATTTATGCGGGCCGGTCGCTGATCCGCGGCAATTCCCAGCCGGCGGACCTCGTTGCTGCACGCACGGCGCGCGAGCGGGCGGAGCGGGAAAAAGCGGAAGCGGCAGAGGAATAACACACCCTGATTTATGGGTGGTGGCAGATTGATTGCAGGAGTTGGAGCCGACAATGACGGTCATTCGCACGGTTGAGGAATTGAAGGCCATTTACGATGGCACAAGCGAGGCATCTATCGCGAAGGTGACAGCCACGCTGACCGCCGAATACCGGCAGATGATCGAGGCTTCGCCATTTCTGGCGCTGGCGACTGTAGGGCCGGAAGGCATGGACTGTTCGCCGCGCGGCGACAAGGGCGGTGTGGTTAGGGTGGCCGACGACAGGACGGTGCTTTTGCCCGACTGGCGCGGCAACAACCGCGTCGATTCGCTTTTGAACATCGTGCGCGATCCACGCGTGGCGCTGATGTTCCTGATCCCGGGATCGAATACGACGATGCGCATCAACGGCCGCGCTGTCGTTTCGGTCGCACCCGATCTGCTGCAAAGCTTCGAAATGGACGGTAAACACCCGCGCACCGTCATTGTGGTCGAAATCGACGAGGTCTATTTCCAGTGCGCGAGGGCCTTGATGCGCTCGGAACTGTGGAACCCCGACAACTTCGTGGAACCCACATCGCTGCCCACACCCGGCAGCCTGCTCAAAGCCGCCAAGGCGGAGTTCGATCAGGAGACTTATGACCGCGAATGGGCGGTGCGGGCGGCGAAGACGATGTGGTGACGTGTCTTTTGCCGCAGCAGCAGGTGCTCACGTAACAGGGCGTGAGGGCGGAGAAAGCACTGCATTCAATATGCTCCCTGACCGGCGCCATCCTTCTTACGTCCGATAAATCAGCCAGTTCTTGCCAATATAGTTCTTCTGCATACCGTCCTCGTAAATGACAGAACGGTTCCTGCCGGTTTCCTTGGCGTGGTAAAGTGCCATATCGGCATGTCCGTAAAGTTCGCCGGGATTGTTTGCCTGCGAGGCGGAGGCGAAGCCGATCGAGATCGTCACTGTACCGTAGTCGGCGCCCGATCTTGAATTGCGGAACGGTGTGCTTTCCAGTGACAGGCGGATGCGCTCACAGATCACCATAACTTCTTCCGGCGTGTTGCCATCAAGAATGATCGCGAATTCCTCGCCGCCGCTTCTGGCGACGAAGCCGTCCTTGCGGACATTGGCGCGGATGACGGAGGCGACGGTGGCCAGTATCTTGTCGCCGACCGGGTGGCCGAACGTATCGTTGATCCGCTTGAAATGGTCGATGTCGAGCAGGATGAGCGTCGTATATTGCAGGCCGATGGAGCTGTTGTAGACGGAGGCCAGCCTGTCATCGAAAGCGCGACGGTTGGAAAGGCGCGTCAGCGAATCGGTATTGGCGATGCGCTTGTATTCATCCAGCTCCAGACGCACCTGGTGCATTTCCTCGGCATGGCGGTTGACGTCGTTGAACGCCTTTTCGCCATCGATGATTTTCGAGCCGGTGGCCTCGGCCAGCAGCGCGACCGCATTTTTCAGGATATTGGTGCTCGATACGGTCTTGTCGTCAATGCGCTGGCGGGTTTCGCCGAGAATTCTGTTGTAGTTCTCTATGGAGGACTGCTCGCGCCTCAGCGTTCCGAGAAGTGCCTCCAGTTCACGCCGCAGCTTCTCATGCGCGTCGTCGATCGAAGCCGTGGGATTGCCTTCCCCGTACCGTGTGGACAGTTCGTCCAGATCCTCCTGCGTCACCCGGTTTCCCAGTGCCGCCAGATCCCTCGTCAGCGCCGGGTTCGAGCCGATATAGGCTTCGTAAAAAAGGCTATAGTTGCGCGGGATCGGCGAAACACCCATGCTCCGCATGGCGTAGGCAATCTGCCCGGCGATGTCGGGCCCCGTGGATTTGGGCGTGGATGCCGTGTTCATCAAGAAACTCCAGTGAGTCTGCTTATCGACTATGATTATTATTATGTAGGTCGTTTTGGAAAGCTTAATTTATGGGAAACTAATTTTTGTTCCCTGAAATTTGATCTTCGGCAATTTTTATCTTATTTAGCTGATAATTATAAGTAATTCTCATTTCTAGGAAGTTCCGGAGTTTTTTGATTTCTACTGCTCGTCTTGGTGCCAGCTTCGTATTTATTCTGTCAATCCCGATAGTGATTTTAGGGTGATTTATTTCGGCACAACAACGCAGGGTGATAGTCGGGAGATGGTTGAGGCGCGGAGTTTTTCATCTGGCAAGACGCCGCTTATAAGCAACGAACTTCTTCGCGCATGTCCGGATACAGCAACGTTACAGTTTTTATTACGTCGTCTCAACAGGAGTGGCTGCAGCCCGTCTCATTTCTGTGACTACTTGCGGTGGAAATTGCGTAAGATTTTGAAACAATGCGTTGTTTTGTCTGCCGCCGGAATATGTCCCGTCAGGCTCTAAGCCGAATTACCGAGCATTCCGCACCGGCGTCAACTGCCGGCGCATTTGGCGGGCGCACGATCAGGCCGTCGGAATGGGCCAGTATGTTCATCATGGATGAATCCTGTTTGGCATAGGCTTGCGCCACCAGAGCGCCGTTGTCATCGGCGCTGAAACGGGCGCGAAGATAATCCTGCCGGTGATCGTTCGCCTTCAGCGACGTGGCGGTTCGGGCCGTGGTGATGCGTTGCGGCGGAATCCGGCGGGCGATTCTGTGGAGCAGTGGCTCGAGGAACAGCAGGCCACAGACGAGGCTCGCGACTGGATTTCCTGGCAGGCCCAGAACCTGCATGGCATCGATGGCGCCCACCATCAGCGGTTTTCCAGGACGCATGGCAATGCGCCAGAAATCGAGCTGCATGCCTTCGGCCTTAAGCGCCGCCTGAACGAGATCATGGTCGCCGACAGAGGCGCCGCCGAGCGTCACCAGCACATCGGCCTTTGCCGCGACGGCCTTGCCGATGGCGGCGCGGATCAGCGTGTCGTTGTCGGCGATGATGCCGAGATCGAGAACCTCCGCACCGGCTGCCCGCGCAAGTGCGGCGACACCGAAGGTGTTCGAGGCGATGATCTGGGCGGGAAGGGGCGTGCTTCCGGGCGGCAGCAATTCGTCGCCGGTGGCAAGGATCGCGACCAGCGGCTTGCGATAGACGGCAAGCGTTGCGTGATTCATCGCCGCTGCAACGGTGAGATCGGTGAAGCCGAGTTCGCGCCCACACTTCAAAACGGTGTCGCCCTCGGCAAAATCCTGTCCGCGAGGGCGAATGTGTCGCCCGGCGGTGACGTCAAAAGCGGTGCGGATTTTGCCCTCGCCGAGAAGCTCGGCATCTTCCTGAATGAGAATGGCATCCGCACCCGCTGGCACCGGTGCGCCGGTAAAGATACGCACGGCCTCGCCTTTACCCACCGTGCCCGGGAAAGCGTGGCCTGCGGCAGCCTGGCCGATGACGGTGAGGACTGACCCGATTTGTGGTGCATCGGCACTGCGCAGCGCATAGCCGTCCATGGCAGAGGCATCGAAAGGCGGCTGGGTCAGACGCGCCGCAAGGTCCGCCGCAAGGACGCGGCCATCGCATTCGGCGAGCGGAAGGGTCTCGCTGTCAACCACCGGAACCGCCGCCTCCAGAAGGCGCGTTACGGCCTCATCCACGGGCAGCAGTGGCTTCATTCAGGTCTCCTGTCGCCGGAAATCGCCCGACTTGCCGCCGCTCTTTTCGAGAAGGCGGATATTGACGATCTCCATCGCCTTGTCGGCGGCTTTGGCCATGTCGTAAATGGTCAGGCAGGCGATGGACACGGCGGTGAGAGCCTCCATCTCCACGCCGGTCTTGCCGGAAAGCTTCACCATGGCCTCCACCCGCAGACCGGGCAGGGCGGCGTCTTCGGTAATGTCCACCGCCACCTTGGTCAGCATCAGCGGGTGGCAGAGCGGAATGAGGTTGGCCGTCTGCTTGGCTGCCATGATGCCCGCGAGCCGGGCTGTGCCGATGACGTCACCCTTCTTGGCATTGCCATCGCGGATGAGCGCCAGCGTTTCCGGCTTCATCTTCACGAAGCCTTCCGCAACCGCGACACGGACGGTCTCGGCTTTGTCGCCGACATCGACCATATGGGCCTCGCCGCTCGCATCGATATGGGTGAGCTTTGTCGCCTCGCTCATCGGCGCATCATTCCGCCGCCAGAACGCCGGATTGGCCGGTCAGCAGGGTTTTGGTAGCCGCCGCCACGTCGTCCTTGCGCATCAGGCTTTCGCCGACGAGGAAGGTGCTGATGCCGCTCTTTTCGAGGCGCTGGCAATCCTCATAGGTGAAGATGCCACTTTCGCCGACCAGCAGCTTATCGGCGGGCACGAGGCCGGCCAGTTTCTCGCTGGTTTCAAGGCTGACCTCGAAAGTGCGCAGATTGCGGTTGTTGATGCCAAGAAGCGGCGAAGCGAGCTTCAGCGCCCGTTCGGTTTCTTCCGCATCATGCACTTCGACCAGTACGTCCATGCCGAGTGAAAAAGCCTCGTCTTCAAGGCGTTTCGCCTCATCGTCGGAAAGAGACGCCATGATGAGCAGGATGCAGTCCGCGCCCCAGGCGCGGGCCTCATGCACCTGATAGGTGTCGAACATGAAATCCTTGCGCAGCGCAGGCAGCGCGCAGGCATTGCGGGCAGCCGTCAGAAATTCCGGCGCACCCTGAAAGCTCGGCGTGTCCGTGAGCACGGAAAGACAGGCGGCGCCACCAGCCTCATAGGCGGCGGCCAGTGCCGGCGGATCGAAATCCGGGCGGATCAGCCCCTTGGAGGGGCTGGCCTTCTTGATTTCGGCGATCAGACCGAATTTACCCTCAGCCTGCTTTGTCCGCAGCGCTTTGTAAAAACCGCGCGGCGCAGTCTGGCCGGCGGCCATCGCCTTGAGATCGGCAAGTGAAACCCTGGCCTTGGCGGCGGCAATTTCCTCGCGCTTGTAGATCTCGATATTTTTCAGAATGTCGCTCATGGTTTCGCTCTCATTCCTTTTAATGGTCGGCCTGCCCGGAGACTGTTTCATTGGAGACGGCGACCAGACGGTCAAGCGCTGCTGCCGCGGCGCCGCTGTCGAGCGCTTCGCTCACGGTCGTCATCGCCTCGCCAAGCGTTTCGGCCTTGCCGGCAATGACGAGGGCTGCTGCGGCGTTGCATAGCGATACGTCGCGATAGGCGTTGCGCTTGCCGGACAGAACCTCGCGAAGTGCCGCTGCATTGGCAATGCCGTCGCCGCCCTTGAGGTCTTCCATGGAAGCGGGTTCAACACCGAAATCCTTCGGCGTCAGATCGAAGGTGCGGATCTTGCCGTTTTCAAGCGCCGCCACATGGGTGACGCCTGTCGTCGTGACTTCATCCATGCCGTCGCCATGTACGACCCAGATGCTTTCCGAGCCGAGATCGCGCAGCACTTCGGCAAGCGGCACCAGCCAGCGCGGCGAAAAGACGCCGAGCAATTGGCGCTTCGCGCCCGCCGGGTTGGAAAGCGGGCCGAGCAGGTTGAAGATGGTGCGCGTGCCAAGTTCGACGCGGCTTGGACCGACATGGCGCATGGCGGAATGGTGCAGCTGCGCGAACATGAAGCCGAGTCCCGCCTCACTGATGCAGCGGGCAATGAGATCAGGGCCGATATCCAGCTTTACGCCAAGCGCGGACAGCGCATCCGCCGTGCCGGATTTGGAGCTCAGCGCCCGGTTACCATGCTTGGCAACCGGAAGGCCCGTGCCGGCAACGATGATCGAGGCGAGCGTCGAGATATTGTAGGTGCCGATGCCGTCACCGCCGGTTCCGACGATGTCGATGGCATTTTCGGGGGCCGAAACCGGCAGCATGCGCGCGCGCATGGAGGAGACGGCGCCGACAATTTCGTCCACCGTCTCGCCGCGCACGCGCAGTGCCATCAGGAAACCGCCGATCTGCGACGGGGTAGCTTCGCCCGACATCAGAATGTCGAAAGCGGCCCGCGATTCCTCACGGTTCAGGCTTTCCCCGTTTGCGACCTTTGCGATCAGCGGTTTCAGTTCGGCCATCGTTTCCGCCCCCCGGTTAGAAGCCGACCATCGCCTGATCGGCGAGGGCCTGATTGATGGTCACACCGTAGTCGTTCTGCAGGCGGTTGACCATCTGGTCGAGCATGTCGTCGCCTGCCGCGCGGGCGATGGCGGCGAACTGCTGATCGTCATTGGCAAGCGCATCGGCAGGCGCGTTGGTGTCGACTGCCGTGACCTTGAAGAGGATGCGGCTGGAACCATCGGCGTCTGCCGCGGTGCCCGTCATGCCTTCAGCGCCGGAGAATACCGCCGTGATCGTCTGGCGACCGAAAATCGCGTCCTCGCTGGTGCGGCGCAGGCCAGATTTCTGCTCGACGGCAAGGCCGAGTTCGCCAGCCACCGCTGCCAGTGTCTCGCCCTTTTCGACGCGTGCCTTCAGCTCGTCGGCCTTGGTGGCAAGCGCCGTGCGCTGCTGCTCTGCCGTCCAGTCGGCCACGACATCGTCGCGCACTTCGGCAAGCGTGCGGTCGCGGGCGGGGATGATCTGATCGACGTCGAACCAGATGTAGCCTTCGCGGCCGAGATTGATCGGCAGGGCTTCGGTGCCGGGTTCGGTCTTGAAGACTTCCTGGGCAAGCTGCGGCGAGGGCAGGTCCTGAATGGCGTCGCCCTTTGCATCAAGACCGGCGGCATCGATGGCGTCGATGGTGACGGGCTTGAGGTTCAGCTGCTTTGCCGCATCGGCAAGCGAGGAGCCGCCGGCACGCAGGTCTTCGTAACGGTCATGCACATTGGTGACTTCTTCGGCTGCAGCGGCGGTGGCGAGGTCCTTGCGGATGTCCTCTTTCGCTTCTTCCAGCGTGCGGGTGGTTTCCGGCTTTATGCCGGTGATGCGCAGGATGACCGGGCCGAAGGAGCCTGCCACGACCGGAGACACGCCGCCATCCTTCTGGACGGCGAAAGCAGCATCGGCAATCGACTGGTCGGGGATCGTGTCCTTGGTGAATTCGCCAAGCGTCACGTCGGAGGCGGTCTTGCCCTGATCCTTCACCACCTGATCATAGGTGGTGTTGCCGAGGCGGATCTGCTCTGCGGCGGCTTCTGCCATTTCCTTTTCCGGGAAGGTCAGCTGCTCGACGGTGCGGCGACCGGCGGTGCGGAAGCTGTCCTTGTGGCTGTTGTAGTAGTCGGCGATCTGCGCATCCGTCACCGAAGCCTGATCGGCAATGTCCGATGGTTCCAGCTTCACATAGGTGAACTTGCGGAACTCGGGCGCGCGATATTTCGCCTTGTTGGTTTCAAACCAGGGTGCAAGCACGTCGTCGCCCGGCGCCTTGACCGGTGCAATGACGGCGTTGGACAGGATAACGTAATCGACCGAACGCTGTTCGTTGCGGTATTGCTTAAGCGCGTCCACAAGTACCTGCGGCGCCTTGAAACCATCGGAAACGGCTTCAACGATCTGGCTTCTGACCGCGACCTTGCTGCGTTCCTTGATATAGTCGTCTTCGCGCAGGCCGGAATTGCGCAGCCGTTCGGTGAACAGGGTGCGATCGAACTGGCCATTGACCGATTTGAAGGCCGGGTCTTCGGCAATGAGATTGGCGAGACGGTCTTCCGAAAGGCCGAGATTCATCTTCGAAGCCAGTTCGTCAAGCGAGGCACCCGCCGCAAGCTGGCTGAACACCTGACGGTCGATGCCGAAGGCCTTGGCCTGTTCGGTCGTCAGTCTCGCGCCGAACTGGCGGCTGAGGTCGGAAACCTGACGCTGATAGGCGAGGCGGAATTCCTGCGGGCTGACCGTCTGGTCGCCGACCGTCATGACCGCATTCGAATTGGAGGTGACGAGTGATGCGGAGACGCCCCAGACGCCAAACGAAACAACAAGCAGGAGAAGCAGCAGCTTGGCTGCCATGGTTCGAGAAGCATTTCTCAGGGAATCGAGCATCGTTATGCAAACCTCACAGGAACGTCATTGCGGTCGCCAGCCGTCCGGCCCGCAACGTATCGGCGTTCCTTAAATCAATCCAATGGGAAATTGAAGGGAATTTGCCTTGGAAAAACGGGGTTTTGAAAACGCTTATGTGATTGGGGCAAGGTTTTTACGCGTTCATCCTCGCCATATTGGCCCTTAAGGCGGCAAAATAAAACCGCCCGGAGCGTCCAGGCGGTTGCGGAGAATCATCTTATGAAAGGCGGCTAGGCCTGATGGTTGCGGTTAGAACGCGCGGTTGCGTCTCACCGAGGCCTTGAATTCCTCGTCTTCCCGTCGCATCTCGGCGACTGCGGAGATCATTGATGTCACGAACATGATGCTGATCAGGGCAAGAAGCAGAGTCAGGAATGTAAACATGATATCATCTCCGTGGGTAGCGAGGAAATCCTAGTTCCTCATCAGTAATAGGTCATGGACTGGTAGCGGGCGGTCATCTGTGGATAGTCCGGTCCCTGTGCGGCAGGCTTCTGATCATAAAGGCTAAACGTTGTTGCTACCATTGCGATGACCAGTACTGTCCAGGCGGTGCTGATGACGCTGATTTTCGCCGAAGTAGACTGTTTTTCTCTTACAAACATCTGTCTGTTCCTTTGGTTTGATATTAACGCGCCACGTCCAATCATGTTCCGCGTCAACCTTAAAAATCGATTAGCATCGCGCCTGTGAAACTTCCTTGAATGGCTTGTTCATCTGGCGTTCAGGAAACCGTCGACTGGCCTCATTCGAGGAAAAGATACTCGGCTGCGAATGATGCGATGACCGAAAAGACGATCATAAAGGCCAGCATTTTCATTTCTCCGGGGGCTTAACGAGGTGAGGGGCATTTCGGTTTCCCGATGCCGTGTATTTATATAAATGAGCCCTGAAACCGCACTGAACGGCGCATTCATCCGTTGTTCAGACCGCACCGGGAGAGCGTCCGGGTTGTAAAAGTCTTGCGCCGCGCCCATCTCCATGACAAAAGGCGGCACATAACGCCCACCACTTGAGAGCGATATGACGATTGCCTTTTATCCAGGATCCTTCGATCCGATGACCAACGGACATCTGGATGTGCTTATCCAGGCGCTGAACGTGGCGTCCAAAGTCATCGTCGCCGTCGGTATCCATCCCGGAAAAGCACCGCTGTTCAGCTTTGAGGAGCGGGCGACGCTGATAAGCCGGGCACTTTCCGAAAGCCTGCCCGGTGAGGCGGCGCGCGTTGAGGTCGTTTCCTTCGACAATCTGGTCGTCGATGCAGCCCGCCAGCATGGCGCGCGCCTTCTTCTGCGCGGCCTGCGAGACGGCACCGATCTCGATTATGAAATGCAGATGGCCGGCATGAACCGCCAGATGGCACCTGATATACAGACCGTGTTCCTGCCGGCGGGTACGTCGTCGCGACCCATTACAGCCACATTGGTCCGGCAGATCGCCGCCATGGGCGGCAATGTGGATGCCTTCGTTCCCAAAGCCGTGCTTGAAGCCCTCAACGCCAAGCTGAAGCGCTGACTTCAGCCTCACATTCCGGAGCCAATCCAATGAAACTCGTTCGATTTGCCTTTGCCGGCGCCCTGTTTGCGGGCGCGCTTGCCGCCAGCACCTTCGCTTCGGCTGCCGAATTCCTGACCGTCCAGCTGAAGGACGGCCCCGTCGTCATCGAACTGATGCCGGAAGTCGCGCCCAAGCACGTGGCGCAGATTGAAGCGCTGGCGAAAAAGGGCGCCTATGACAACGTGGCCTTCCACCGCGTCATCGACGGTTTCATGGCGCAGACCGGCGACGTGCAGTACGGCAACATGGAGAAGGGCTTCAGCGCCCAGCGCGCCGGCACCGGCGGCTCTGACATGGCCGACATTCCGGCAGAATTCTCCAAGACACCGTTCACGCGCGGCGTCGTCGGCATGGCCCGTTCCAGCGATCCGAATTCCGCCAATTCGCAGTTCTTCATCATGTTTGCCGACGGTCCGTTCCTGAACGGCCAGTACACCGTGGTCGGCAAGGTCGTGTCCGGCATGGAAGCCGTGGACAAGATCAAGCGCGGCGCCGGCGGCAATGGCGAAGTTTCCAACCCCGACCGGATGATCAAGGTCACCGTCGGCAAGAAGTAAGGTAGGGCAATAGAGCCCGAACAGAGGAGAATAATCATGGCCGAGATCAAGGATCCGGAAAACACCATCATCATGGAAACGACGACCGGCAAGGTCGTGATCCAGCTGCTTCCGGAAGTTGCTCCGGGCCACGTTGCCCGTATCAAGGAACTGGTATCGGAAGGCGCTTACGACGGCGTCGTGTTCCACCGCGTCATCGAAGACTTCATGGCCCAGACGGGCGATGTGAAGTTCGGCAAGAAGGGTTCGGAAAGCTTCAACCCGGCCCGCGCCGGCATGGGCGGCTCCGAGAAGCCTGACCTCAAGGCTGAATTCTCGGCTATTTCGCACGTTCGCGGCACCTGCTCGATGGCCCGTTCGCAGAGCCCGAACTCCGCCAACTCGCAGTTCTTCATCTGCTTCACCGATTCACCGTGGCTGAACAAGCAGTACACCGTGTGGGGCCAGGTCATCGAAGGCATGGAAGCCATCGACAAGGTCAAGCGCGGCGAGCCTGTGAAGGACCCCGATTCGATCGTTTCGATGAAGCTCGCTTCGGCGGCCTGATAATAGCGTATAAAGTGTTTACCCGCTCCGCAGGAAACTGCGGGGCGTTTCACATTGATGATGGCGCCAACCTCTCAGACGTCATCCTCGGGCTTGTCCCGAGGATCTAACGATCCACAACGTCAACGTCGTTAGATCCTCGGGACAAGCCCGAGGATGACGTCGAGTGTAGTCGGGAGCCTTGTCATCAACCACCACCCGCCCCATGCCATGCAGGGCGGGTTTTGATATTTCGAGAGCCCTTGCAATGCGTGTAGACCTGTTCGATTTCGATCTGCCCGAGGAGAATATCGCGCTTCGTCCTGCGAACCCGCGCGATAGTGCGCGTCTTCTCGTGGTCGATCCGAATGCGGACCACATGGAAGACCGCATCGTATCCGACCTGACTTCCTTCCTGAAGCCCGGCGACGCGCTGGTGTTCAACGACACCCGCGTCATTCCAGCCCAGCTTGAAGGCGTGCGGCTGCGCGAAGGTGCGCCTGAAACGGCAGTTTCAGCCACGCTGCACATGCGCGCCGACCAGTCGCGCTGGAAGGCTTTCGCGCGGCCCGGCAAGCGTATCAAGCAGGGTGACCGCATCCGTTTCGGTTATGAGCGCGACAATGCCTGCGGCCTTGCCCATCTGGAGGCCACCGTCGAGGAAAAGGGTGAGGAGGGCGAGATCACTCTGCTTTTCGACGTTTCCGGCCCGGTTCTGGACGAGGCGATCGCGTCTGTCGGCCATATTCCTTTGCCGCCCTATATTGCCGCGAAGCGCCCGGAAGATGCGCAGGACCAGACCGATTACCAGACAATTTATGCCCGCGAGAAGGGCGCCGTTGCCGCACCCACCGCCGGCCTGCATTTCACGCCCGATCTGTTTGCGGCGCTGGACGAAGCCGGCATCGAGCGGCATTTCGTGACACTTCACGTTGGGGCAGGCACCTTCCTTCCAGTTAAGGCCGACGATACCGACGATCACAAGATGCATTTCGAGATCGGCCATGTTTCGCAGGAGACTGCGGCAAAGCTCAATGCCGTCAAGGCGCGCGGCGGGCGGATCGTTTCTGTCGGCACCACCTCGCTGCGGCTTATCGAAAGCGCCACTGATGAGAATGGCGTCATTCAGCCATGGTCGGGCGCGACGGGCATCTTCATCACGCCCGGATACCGTTTCCGCGCGGTTGATATTCTGATGACCAATTTCCACCTGCCGAAATCGACGCTGTTCATGCTCGTTTCGGCTTTTTGCGGTCTCGAGACGATGCGTGCCGCTTATGCGCATGCCATCGAAACCGGATACCGTTTTTATTCCTATGGCGATTCCAGCCTGTTGTTCCGGAAGAACTGATGCACGACAAATTCACCTTTACCCTGAAAGCCACGAGCGGCGGCGCCCGCCTTGGCGAAGTCGCCATGCCGCGCGGCGTCATCCGCACACCTGCCTTCATGCCTGTTGGCACTGTCGGCACCGTCAAGGCCATGTATCTCGACCAGGTGCGCGAGCTGGGGGCCGATATCATTCTCGGCAATACCTATCACCTGATGCTGCGGCCCGGCCCGGAGCGCGTGGAAAGGCTTGGCGGGTTGCATGAGCTTATCCGCTGGCCGCATCCGATCCTCACCGATAGCGGCGGCTTCCAGGTCATGTCGCTTTCAGGCCTGCGCAAGCTGGACGAGAAGGGTGTGACCTTCAAGAGTCATGTGGACGGTTCGCTGCACCATATGTCGCCGGAACGCTCGATCGAAATTCAGGGCATGCTTGATTCGGACATCCAGATGCAGCTCGATGAATGCATCGCGTTGCCGGCCGAGCGCAAGGAAATCGAGCGCGCCATGGAAATGTCGCTGCGCTGGGCGGAACGCTGCCGCGTCGCTTTCGGTGAGCAGCCCGGCAAGGCCATGTTCGGCATCGTGCAGGGCGGCGACCAGCCGGACCTGCGCATTCGCTCCGCCGAAGGGCTGAAGCAGCTTGATCTCAAGGGTTACGCTGTCGGCGGTCTTGCCGTGGGCGAGCCGCAGGATGTGATGCTGGGCATGCTCGACATCACACTGCCGGTGCTGCCCACCGAAAAGCCGCGTTACCTGATGGGCGTCGGTACGCCTGACGATATCTTGAAATCGGTGGCGCGCGGCATCGACATGTTCGACTGCGTGATGCCGACCCGTTCCGGCCGTCATGGTCTTGCCTTCACCCGTCGCGGCAGGGTCAATATCCGCAATGCCCGCCATGCGGAGGATATGCGGCCGCTCGACGAGCAGTCAAACTGCCCGGCCTCGCGTGATTATTCCCGCGCCTATCTGCATCATCTCACGCGCTCCAACGAGGCGCTGGGCGGCATGCTGCTATCCTGGCACAATCTTGCCTATTATCAGGAGCTGATGCAGGGTATCCGCAAGTCGATCGAGGAAGGCCGTTTCGCTGATTTTTATGCGGAAACCATAGAGATGTGGGCGCGGGGCGACATAGACCCGATCTGATTTTTCCCGACCCTTTCTCCTGTTCGGACGCTTTCCTTGGCACATGCGCCTTACGTTCTTTTCCGGGATGACACGACCGGCACGGTGACAGCCTTCACCGAGCCGGAGGAGATCATCGTCGCGGATGAGCCAGAGGCGTTTTTCGCGGCGCTGAAACGGATGGAGCAGCTGCGCCGCGCCGGGAAATACCTTGCTGGCTATATGTCCTACGAGGCGGGTTTCCTGTTCGAGCCGAAGCTTGCGGACTTTGCTGCCGAGCCTCGCAACGTGCCGTTCCTTCGCTTCGGCGTCTTTTCCGGCCCACAACCGGATGAGGGGCGATTTGCGCGGCCCGAAAGTCTGCCGGATGCGGATGCATTTCTATCCGATCCCGCACCCGCATGGAGCCTTGAAGACTATTGCCAGCGCTTTGAGCGGCTGCACGGGCATCTGCGTCGCGGCGACTGTTATCAGGGCAATCTGACGATGCCCGTTCATGCCCGCTGGAGCGGCGATCCGCTCACGGCCTTCTGGTCATTGGTTGAGCGCCAGCCGGTCAAATATGGCGCGCTGGTCGATCTCGGTGGACCGGTGATCCTGTCGCGCTCACCGGAACTGTTTTTCTCGGTGGACGGCGAAGGTTTCATCGAAACCCATCCGATGAAGGGAACGACGCCGCGCGGCGCGAATGCGCAAGAGGACCGGGCAATCATCGCGGCGATGCTTGAGGATGAGAAGACGCTTGCCGAAAACCGCATGATCGTCGATCTCCTGCGCAACGATATTTCCCGCATCACCGAGGTCGGCAGCCTCCATGTGCCGCGACTGTTCGATATCGAGACCTATCCAACCGTGCACCAGATGGTCAGCCATGTGCGCGCGAAGCTTTTGCCTGACGTTACGGTGGAGGATATTTTTACGGCGCTGTTTCCCTGCGGTTCGGTGACCGGCGCGCCGAAAATGTGGGCGATGAAGATCCTGCGCGAACTGGAACAGACGCCGCGCGACGCCTATTGCGGCGCGATCGGCTTCATGTCTCCTGCTGGTGAAATGCGCTTTTCGGTGGCGATCCGCACGCTGACCCTGTTCGATGACGGCCGCGCGGTCTTCAACGTCGGCGGCGGCATCGTTTTCGATTCGGATGCCGAGGCGGAATATGATGAGTGTCTGCTGAAATCCAAGTTTGCGGTTGGGGACAGGTTGTTGCGGCGGTGATCGGTACGTTGCGTGGGGTTAGGCTTGCTTTATCGGCGACGACACTCACTTCCCTCATTCCTGTGCTTGTCACAGGAATCCAGCCAGCCCAAGTCCTTGGGTTGATAAGACTCTTCCCGCCGCACGGACGTGCGTCGACTGGATTCCTGTGACAAGCACAGGAATGAGGGAGGTTGGAGGAGGCTCCGAGGTAAGCAGCCAAAAGTGTGCCCTTAGGAAAGCCGGCTACGGGTTTCGCGACCACACATCCTCAGCGCCCTATCACCTCAAACGCACCATCCTCAACCAGCACTTCCTTCGCCGCCGGATGGCTTAGAAAACCCACGGGGCTGGCACTTGCGCCATAGGCGCCCGATTGCAGAATTGCGAGGAGATCGCCAGCCTTCAGCTTCGGCAGGACTGCATTTCGGGCCAGCGTGTCGAGCGGCGTGCAGAGCGGGCCGACGATGGTTGACGTTTCCTCATAGTCTGCCTGCATCATGGCCGGTGCGATGATGGGGTAGTTGCGCTTGACGATCTGGCCGAGATTGCCGGAGGCTGCCAGATGGTGGTGCATGCCGCCATCCGTCACCACGAAGGTGTTGCCGCGCGAGGTCTTTACCGAATTGACTTCCGCCACATAGATGCCGCCGGGACCGGCGAGGAAGCGGCCGGGTTCGACGATGACATGGGCATCGGCGATCAGCGGATGCTCCTGCATCAAGGCCTTGAGGTCGGGAATGGCGGCGCTGACCGTTGCAAGATCGAGCGGCGTTTCTCCGGCGAAATAGGGGATGCCGAGACCGCCGCCGAGATCGATGGTTTCAAGTGGCCTGCCGAGCATTTCGGCTATGCGCGCCGCAAGCAAAATGGAGTGTCTCCATTGGGAGACAAGCATGTCGGCATCGAGGATTTGCGTGCCACCGTAAATATGGACACCGACGAGATCGATGTGCCTGGTGTCCCTGAACAGCGGCAGGACGTTGCCGAGTTCTTCCTCGTCAAAACCGAAGGCGGTGGCCTTGCCGCCCATGCGCATGGCGCCGGCCTGCGCATCCGGCACCGGGTTGATGCGTATCGAGGCCTTGACCTCTCTGCCGATCGCTTCGATACGGGCAATTTCCTCGGCGCTTTCGATATGGATTTCGCCGATGCCGCTCTCGATCACCTCAAGCAATTCGGCCTGGCGTTTGCCGGGACCGGCAAAGATGATCTTTGCCGATGGCACACCTGCCTTGATGGCGGCGCGATATTCGCCGACTGAGGCGATTTCCGCGCCAGCGCCTTCGTTGCGGAACAGCGAAATGATGGCGGGCAGAGGATTGGCCTTCACCGAATAGTAGATATCGGCAAAGCCGCTGAGCGCGGTTGCGAGATCCCGATAAGCGCGACGCATGGCGCTGGCATCATAAAGGAAACACGGCGTTCCGGTCTCGGTGACGATATCGCGCACGGCACGGCCGCCGATGACAAGATCGTTTTCGTTGACTGCGAATTGCGCGGCCGCAAGGGCAGGGCCGTGGCTTTGGGGTCTATCCGTGGGCGCCATTGTCCGTCCGTTCGCGCACCAACGCGCGGTAATCCACCTTGCCATTGGCCGTGACCGGAAGCCGGTCGACCAGTTCGATGGCGCGCGGGATCATGAAGGGGGCGAGCATTTCGGCGGCTTTCTTGAGCGCTACCGAAGTATCGATATTCTCGTTGGCGGCGGTTGCCACGGCATGCACCTTCTCGCCCGCAAAGGGG
This sequence comes from Rhizobium sp. AN6A, assembly GCF_900215635.1. Classification (NCBI taxonomy): domain Bacteria; kingdom Pseudomonadati; phylum Pseudomonadota; class Alphaproteobacteria; order Hyphomicrobiales; family Rhizobiaceae; genus Rhizobium; species Rhizobium sp. AN6A. The sequence goes on along the minus strand of NZ_OCNC01000004.1, from coordinate 2,679,752 downwards.
TCAGGCAGGCCGATAACGGCGACCTGCTGGAAAAGGCCAGTCGACATCAGGCTTTCTTCCACCTCGGTCGGGCTGATGCGATAGCCTGACGATTTGATCATCGCATCGTTGCGGGCAACGAAGCTGAAAAAGCCGTCCTCGTCTTCCACTGCCAGATCGCCGGAATAACACACGGTCTCGCCACCGCGTGCAGCCGGAATGAATGGGTGAGGGCGCAGCACCTTGGCGGTATCTTCCGGCCGGTTCCAGTAACCAAGCGAAACGGTCGGGCCGCGATGGACGAGAATGCCGGGTTCGCCCGGTTTTGCCCTCTGTCCCTCGGCGGTGATGATGAAGATTTCACATTCCGGAATGGCCCTGCCGATGGATGTCGGGCGGCGGTCGATTTCATCAGGCGGCAGAAAAGTCGAGCGGAAGGCTTCGGTGAGGCCATACATCAGGTAGATTTTGGTGTCCGGCAGCTTTTCGCGCAACGCCCTCACGGTTTCCTGCGGCACGCGTCCGCCGGAATTGGTGATGTAGCGCAGCTGCGGCAGCGGCGTCTTCGCCAGCAACGGCGCGGCCCTTGTCAGGATCGCCCAGACAGTCGGCACGCCGGCAAGTCCGGTAATGGCATGGTCGCGCAAGTCCCTGACAATGTCGTCGCCGAGCCTGAAGGTGGAGATAACAGTGGTCGCACCCTGTTCCACCGCCGTCAGCAGCTGGTTCAGGCCGTAATCGAAACTGAAGGGCAAAATGGAGAGAATGCGGTCTTTTCCGGTGATCTCCAGATAGGTGCGCACGATACGCGCTCCGGCCAGAAGATTACGGTGCGACAGCATCACGCCCTTGGGCGAGCCGGTGGAGCCGGATGTGTAGAGGATTGCTGCAAGGTCCTCGCCAATTGCCGGCGAGACTTTGGCAGGCACGGGCGGGCGGCGGTCGACTTGTTCCGCCAGCAGTACAGTGACCTCGGGCAGGTCTTCCACAGCTGCGTTCAGCTCATCCATCATCGTAGCACTGCTGATGACGATTTTTGCACCGCAATCCGCCACGATATGGCGGATTTGCTGCGCCTTCAAAAGTGCATTGACCGGCACGAAGACGCAGGAGGCCATGCTCACGCCGAAGATCGACCAGCATTCCTCGATGCCGCGCGGCAGGAAGATGACGACGCGGTCGCCGCGCTCCGTTCCTGCCTCCTGCAATGCCGCCGCGCAACGTGCGGCCGCTTCGGAAAATTCGCGATAGCTCAGTGATTTATCTTTGTAGACAAGCGCCTCATCGCCGCTTTCCGCCCGCGCGGTGAGCAGGTGGTGCAGCAGGATGTGGGTTGTCATCTGCGCCGTTCCTGCGTGACGAAGGCAATCAGATCGGCCGGCGTGCTGAGATTTTCCGGGGTGAAATGTTCATCATTGAGAATGATGCCGAAACCTTCGCCGAGAAAGATCATCAGTTCGAGAAAACCGAGCGAATCGATCACACCGCCTTCGAGCAATTGCGTATCTGCGGAAAACGGGGCATGAGCCGGAAAACGCTGCGAGAGGTAGGAATAGATGGTCTCGGAAACATCAACTTCCCTAGGTTTCGCTGAAAGCATGCTTATTCTCCGCTCGTTCGCGCAGTCGGGACTAGTCTCGGCCGAAGCGCATTTTCTTCTTTTCAGGCAAGGTTTAAGCGCGCGTCTTTTAAGAGCGTCCCAATACCCAGGGTGGCAATAACACCAATTCTGAATATGTTTCGTTAATAAACCGTGGGTTCCATGCTCCCTTTACTTGTATTGGCGAGAATTTGAGCATGGCAAATCCGCCGGCGTCTCGCTTCTCATCGGAAGCCGCCATGGTCAATGCAAGCCGGCCTTTGCCAAGAAGATGGCGGGCTATTGCCGAAATGTGCCTCTGGGCGACTTGCCTGTCCTCGCAATAGATGAGGCGGGCGGAGGGCAGCCTTTTGGTTATGGTTTTTAAAAACACCAGCGGATAATGGCTGCCATCCGCCTCCATGACCGCAACGATGCAGCCGAAACGCGCATGATCTTCCAGCATGTCGCGCGTGGCGGCAGACAGCGTGCCCTGCGGCACTTCGGCAAGCGGGCGCAGCCGCGCCCTGGCCGGGCCGAATGCCTTTAAAGGCAGGGGATAAAAAAGCGTGCAATTCGTCACCGTTGTAAACCCCAGTCTCTCGTTCAGCTTGCAGGCTTCTGGAGACGGGGTGAGATCGGTGAAGATGTCTTCGTCGGAGGATGTCGCCATTTGCAGCATGCGTGGTGCAAACCACCGGCTGGAAGGTTCGACATACCAGCTGGACAGATTGACGACTGTCCTGCCGGTCTCGGGCAGGCGGCTTCGTATCGTCAGAAGAACGCCAACGGCATCGTCGCCCTTCATCAGCAATTGCCCGATGGGACCGAGATCCTGCCGCTGATGATGGTCGCTTATAAGGGACACGCCGAGCGCCCAGAAGGCCTCGCTCTTTTCCGGAAAACCTTTCGTCAGAAGTGCAACGGCAGCGACGCGGTTTCCGTTGTCGATCGGTACGGTTTTCAGAGGTCGCTCCCGCTGTCTGGCGTCGTTTCGGGCAGGGAGAGATTTTTCAACTCCACCGCGCAATATCGGCATACGACGATAGATTTACCGTCCCGTTAATCGGCACGGCTGTAAGCGGAAAGGTCGGTCAATTCATATGGCAGACGCGCGGTGCGCGCCTGCCTTTTTTGTCAGCCGATCAATAGACCACGACGCCGCGGATGCTCTCGCCCTTGTGCATCAGGTCAAAGCCCTTGTTGATGTCTTCAAGCGGCATCGTGTGGGTGATCATCGGATCGATCTGGATCTTGCCTTCCATGTACCAGTCGACGATCTTCGGCACGTCGGTGCGGCCACGCGCGCCGCCGAAGGCCGTGCCCATCCAGTTGCGGCCGGTGACCAGCTGGAACGGACGCGTGGAGATTTCCTGGCCCGCACCCGCAACCCCGATGATGACAGACTTGCCCCAGCCGCGATGCGAGGCTTCCAGCGCCTGGCGCATGACCTTGGTATTGCCCGTGCAGTCGAACGTATAATCCGCGCCGCCGATCAGGTCGCCATTACGCTTCGTCATGTTGACGAGATAGGGCACGATGTCGTCGCCCACCTCCTTCGGGTTGACGAAGTGGGTCATGCCGAACTTCTCGCCCCAGGCCTTGCGGTCATTGTTGATGTCGACACCGATGATCATGTCGGCGCCGGCAAGACGCAGGCCTTGCAGAACGTTGAGACCAATGCCGCCGAGACCGAAGACGATTGCCGTCGAGCCGATCTCCACCTTGGCGGTGTTGATGACGGCGCCGATACCTGTCGTCACGCCACAGCCGATATAGCAGACCTTGTCGAAGGGCGCATCGGGATTGATCTTGGCAAGGGCGATCTCGGGCAGGACGGTGAAGTTCGAGAAGGTCGAGCAGCCCATGTAGTGGTGGATCTTGTCCTTGCCGATCGAGAAGCGCGAGGTGCCGTCAGGCATCACGCCCTGGCCCTGGGTGGCGCGGATGGAGGTGCAGAGATTGGTTTTACGCGATGTGCAGGAATAGCACTCGCGGCATTCCGGCGTGTAGAGCGGGATGACATGATCGCCCTTCTTGACCGAGGTGACGCCGGGTCCGACATCAACAACGATGCCGGCGCCCTCATGGCCGAGAATGGCCGGAAACAGACCTTCGGGATCGGCACCGGAGAGGGTGAAATCATCGGTGTGGCAGATGCCGGTCGCCTTGACCTCGACCAGCACTTCGCCAGCGCGGGGACCTTCGAGTTGAACGGTCATGACCTCAAGCGGTTTTCCTGCCTGAATGGCAACTGCGGCGCGAACGTCCATATTCTATCTCCTCAGTCTTTTAATGTGCGAAGTAAAAGGTTTTGCCCGAGCGCGGCTGGCCGGGCAAGGCAAAATCCGGTGACCCGAAATGAAAAGCAGGTGTGCGGAAACACGCCCCTTTATTTTGGCTGATAGATGCGGGCAGGGCCTATGGCGTTGCGTCGCTCTCTTGTTCCGTTGCGACGTGTTCCACGCCAAGCCACGTCGCACAATCCCTCAACGCCCGCGCTGCAACGAGCTGGCGTTTCATGATTGTCTTATCCTTGCCGCGAAAACGTTTCACGCCTTCCGGCTTGACGATGGAGCCTGGCTCCAGTTCCGGGAAGAGGCCGAAATTGATGTTCATCGGCTGGAAGGAACGTTTGCCCGGCTCATCATTCGAGGAAAGATGGCCGCCGGTGATGTGGTTGAGAAGTGAACCGAGCGCGGTGGTCGCGGGCGGCAGGCTCGGGGCTTCGCCTTTCCGTTCAGCAGCGGCGAAGCGGCCAGCCAGAAGCCCGACGGAGGCACTTTCCACATAACCCTCGCAGCCGGTGATCTGGCCTGCAAAACGCAGGTTAGGCCGGGATTTCAGCTTCAGCGATGGATCGAGCAGGACGGGGGAATCGATATAGGTGTTGCGGTGCAGGCCGCCCAAACGGGCGAATTCCGCATTTTCTAGACCCGGTATCATGCGGAATACATCCGCCTGCGCGCCGTATTTCAGTTTGGTCTGGAAACCCACCATGTTGTAAAGCGTGCCGAGCGCATTGTCCTGGCGAAGCTGGACAACGGCATAGGCCTTGACGGTGGGGTTATGGGCGTTGGTCAGGCCCATCGGTTTCATAGGGCCGTGGCGCAGCGTCTGGCGGCCGCGTTCAGCCATGATCTCGATTGGCAGGCAGCCGTCGAAATAGGGTGTGCCTTCCCATTCCTTGAAACCCACCGTGTCGCCGGCGATCAGCGCATCGATGAAGGCGTTATATTGCTCCTCGTTCATCGGGCAGTTGATGTAATCCTTGCCCGTGCCGCCGGGGCCAACCTTGTCGTAACGCGACTGGTACCAGCAGATATCCATGTTGATGCTGTCGCGGTGCACGATGGGGGCAATGGCGTCAAAGAATGCCAGGGCATCCTCACCCGTCTCGGCCTGAACCGCCGCCGCCAGATCCGGCGAGGTGAGCGGGCCGGTGGCGATGATGCTGCTGCCCCATTCCTTGGGCGGCAGGCCGGAAACCTCTTCACGCAGGATCGTCACCAGCGGGTGACTTTCGAGCCGGTCCGTTACGGCCTGAGAAAATCCGTCGCGATCGACCGCAAGCGCGCCGCCGGCAGGTACCTGATGCCTGTCGGCGCAGGCCATGATCAACGAGCCGGCAAGCCGCATTTCCGCATGGATGACGCCCACTGCATTGGCGGTCGCATCGTCGGAGCGGAAGGAGTTGGAACAGACCAGTTCCGCCAGCGTATCGCCCTTGTGCGCTTCCGTGCCGCGCACGCCGCGCATTTCGTGCAGGATGACGGGAACGCCGCTTTCAGCGATCTGCCAGGCGGCTTCCGAACCGGCCAGTCCGCCGCCCACGACGTGAATGGGAGAATAGGTCTTGTCTTGCATGCTGGCGCCCATAGGCCGCGTGGGGGCAAAAGCTCCCCTCCGGCGGCTGTCTTTCGAGTGATTGCTTCACGCGGGTCCCGAAGGACGCGTTTTCAGGGCGATGCACTACCATGCATGGCTGCGACAGCCAAATGGTTTTGCGGGTGGGATGATTGGGGCGGAGGGAATGTGGTCTCTATGCTTGTAAGCCGGCTGAATGTGATTGGCGATCTCGTCTTGCGTTGTTGACGTGCAATTCAACCTGGGGGATCGCCGCGTTTTATAAGCCCCAACTTCCTCCGTCATTCCGGATCAGGCCCGGCGTGACGGGAGAGGAGTGTCGCTAGAAACAACAATCGACTAGCGCCCGCGGGCACCGTGTGGCGCCGGAGTGCCATGCCGATGTTTTTTAGCCATCAACCGGGGAAAATCTCCGGCGAATACCGCCAGAATCAAAAACGGCGCCAGAGGCGCCGCTTTCTTTTACCTGTCGCTCAATCGTCGCGCCCTGGAGGTCGGGCAGCGGGACGATCTTTTACGCCTTAGCGGAACGAACGGGAAGCTACGTTACGGATGTCGTAACGTGTCAGGCCGATGTCGCTCAGGGCCTGGTTGGACAGGCTGCCAAGTTCGTTGATCGTGCGACGGTAGGAGATCCAGTTCTTTGCGATGCGGATAGGGTTCATGATCGTTTCCTCAATCTTTCTTTGATTTCGTCGGCCGGCTCAGTGTTTCTGTGCTCTCGGCTGTTGAGGTTTTATATATAGACATTGAGCCATGTTGTGCAGTGCAGAATTTAGGCGACTGCCATGCATTTGTGCACTATGTCGGCTAAATTTGCGGCTTTGACTACCGTATGAGCAAAATATGAGCGGAAATGCCTGTCTATCGGGCGGTTTTGAAGGGGTTTGCGGCCATTGGCGGCGTTGGACCGGCTTTTTGCTCCCCTCAGCGGTGCTTGAAGGGCGTTCGGACTCTCCAGACATGCCGGATGCAGCCGCCTAATCGATGCATTTTTCATCTGTTTGTCACGCGCACATGCCGGTGGGGCGGCGCGGCTCGATCCCGAGAGGGTGCCAGAACGAAAAAAAGGCCGGAGGCGGGAGCCTCTGGCCTTTTGGGAGGGTCGTCTCGCATCCGCCGCTTCAAGCGGCGAAGCGTATTAGATGCCGACGGCGGTGCGTGCGACGCGACGGATGTCCTGACGGCCAATGCCGAGGTCACTCAGTTCGCGGTCGGTCATGCGGCCGAGTTCGGTTACGGTCTGACGATACTTGCGCCAGTTGGTGAGCGAGCGTGTAATGTTCATTGTCATCTTCCTCTTCGTGCTGTCCAGCATTTCCGGCCCGTCTTGGGAGGATTAGGCTCGGGGCTGAACTCGATCTCTGTATGACCATGAATATAATCGGTTTAATAAAAACAAAAACAGACAAAGCAAGATGCCACCTATGCATGGAACGCAAAGCAAGCCGGTAAATGACCCCAATTGCGGCGGTTACTGCATAATTTGTGACCAATTTGTGTGCTTTTAGTGAACTTGGCGGCATCTGTCGCTGCCAAGCCGTGCGGTTCGGCTGAATACAAGGGGTCGGGCAGGGCAGAGGCAAGGATGGGGATGCAAAGGTCGTTCGTATAAGGGATTCGGCTGGAGGCGCGCATTCTCGTAAAATGACGGGCGGCATGTCCTATATATAATGTCATGTAGCCGCATAAATGTTGCGCGTTTTTCCTGTCGGGACATGTGAAGCGGGACGGGAAAGAGGGAGACGGCGTGCGCAGTTTTGCGGCCCCTCGTGTCATCGTCTGCGGGCGCGCCGTTCCCTTTCATGCGGGCACGAAACGGCAAGAACGTACCGGCCGGCTTTTGCGGCTGGGGCGGGGACCCAAGAAAAGTCCGGGCGAAACGGGACGCGGCGATAAGGCGTGCTTGACCCTTCCAGAACATTGTGACATACCGCCGCCCAACGTGCGGGTATGGCGGAATTGGTAGACGCATTGGTTTTAGGTACCAACGCTTCGGCGTGGGAGTTCGAGTCTCTCTACCCGCACCACAAGTAAAGCATGGCTGTGCCACGCTTGTGCCAGAGTGCATCCTTAGTGATGCAGGGAGCTTTGGGGTTCATCATCCCCTTCGCGCCCTTGTCTCCGGCGCGAGCGCAATTTTGTCCGGCAGGCGCTTGTGTGAAGAAATAATGGAAGCCACGGCCGGGGAACGACGTTTCCGGCGCAGTGCTCGAAAGTAAACCAACGGCTGTCTGAGCACCGCCGCCATGATGTGAAGGTTTGAGAAAATGCAGGTTATCGAAACGCTGGCTGAAGGCCTGAAGCGCGAACTCAAGGTCGTTATCCCGGCTGCCGACATGAAGGCCCGTCTGGACGAGCGCCTAGTTGACGCCAAGGACAAGGTTCGCATCAACGGTTTCCGTCCCGGCAAGGTGCCGATGGGCCATCTGAAGAAGATGTACGGCAAGTCCATCATGGCCGACCTCGTCAACGAGCTGGTTCGTGAAAAGCCTTCCGAAATCCTCTCCAGCCGCGGTGAGAAGTCTGCAACGCAGCCGGCCATCTCCATGACCGAAGACGAGCAGGAAGCCGAAAAGATCCTTTCGGCTGAAACCGATTTCGAATTCACCGTTGCTTACGAAATCATTCCGGCCATCGAACTGAAGGCCAATGACGGCATCAAGGTTACCCGCGAAGTTGTTGAAGTCTCCGAAGACGAAATCAACGAGCAGATCCTCAAGATCGCTGAGAGCGCCCGTACCTTTGAAGCCAAGAAGGGCAAGGCCGCCGAAGGCGACCGCGTCACCATGAACTATCTCGGCAAGGTTGACGGCGAAGCCTTCGATGGCGGTGCTGCTGAAGACGCTGAACTGGTTCTCGGTTCGGGCCGCTTCATCCCCGGCTTCGAAGACCAGCTCGTTGGCGTCAAGGCTGGCGACGAAAAGACCATCACCGTGACTTTCCCGGCTGACTACCCGGCTGCGAACCTCGCAGGCAAGGAAGCCAACTTCGACATCACCGTCAAGGAAGTTGCTGCTGCCGCTGCTGTTGAAATCAACGACGAACTGGCGGAAAAGCTCGGTCTCGAATCGGCTGAAAAGCTGAAGGAAATCGTTCGCGGCCAGATCGAAAGCCAGTACGGCAACGTAACCCGCCAGAAGGTCAAGCGTCAGATTCTCGACCAGCTCGACGAAATGTACAAGTTCGACACGCCGGCTGGCCTCGTCGATGCCGAATTCGACAACATCTGGCGCCAGATCAACACCGATCTCGCCCAGTCCGGCAAGACCTTCGCTGACGAAGACACCACGGAAGAAGAAGCCCGCGAAGAATATCGCAAGCTCGCTGAACGCCGCGTTCGTCTCGGCCTCGTTCTCTCCGAAATCGGCGAAAAGGCCGGCGTCGAAGTGACCGAAGAAGAAATGCAGCGCGCGCTGTTCCAGCAGCTGCAGCAGTTCCCCGGCCAGCAGAAGGAAATCCTTGATTTCTTCCGCAACACCCCCGGCGCTTCCGCTTCGCTGCGCGCTCCGATCTTCGAAGAAAAGGTTATCGACAAGCTGCTCACGGAAATCTCGGTAACGGACAAGACCGTTTCCAAGGAAGAGCTGCTGGCTGACGACGGCGAAGAAGCCACGGAAACCAAGAAGAAGGCACCTGCCAAGAAAAAGGCTGCTGCCAAGGCTGACGACGCCGCCGAAGGCGAAGAAGCCGCTCCGAAGAAGAAGGCTCCGGCCAAGAAGAAGGCCACTGAGGCCGACGCTGAGTAATCTTGCCTGGCGAAAGCTGATTGAATGGAAGGGCCGTGGCGAAAGCTGCGGCCTTTTTTGTTTCGTCTGGGCGATGCCGTCCATCCGCCTTGCGCGGTGGCCAGCGGGCCCAAACCGCGCCGCTGACCGATCTCGCCTGTTAAAATTGCTCCCGGCTATCGCTTCTGGGATCATTATTCACCTGATGAGGCGCATATAGATCGCCGCGGGCTTTTCGCCGCCATGGTCGTGCGGGATTTTCACGATCGATAGCAATGTCTGCTATTGCGATAGCCGGTAAACCGTTCATCGGGCATTGCGCCACCCAACGGCCATCCGGTGCGGCGATTCCCGAGGGAGCAGCTGTACTCTGAGCCGCCAGGGTGGAATAGCTGGCCCAATAGGTGTTGCTCACGGCATGGCCCAATATTTCGGCTGGAAATGCCGGGGCATTGGACGGGCCATCACCTGCGGTGGAAAACAGCACGCAATCGACGTTCAGCTTCTCGTATTCCATGAATATTTCTGGGTAGTGCGCCTCCATGCCGAGCGCGCAACCAAAACGGAAGCCATCGATTTCAAACGTCACCGGTACAGTTCCCGGCGAGTACATGAACGAGATTTTGGTGTTCGACAGCAGGCGCTCATCGTAGCGAGTTATAAGCTTCCCGCGATCGGAGATGACGTACAGGCTGTTATACGGTCGATGTGGCGGAGTAAGCTGATGGACGGACCCGAGAATCGTCCAAAGCTTCAGCCTTCGCGCCAGTTTTCTGCTCGTTTCCAGTTCTCTGCGCAGAGTTTCCCATTCAAAGCGCGTCCAGTCGGAAGGCCCGATTTCTCTCGGCCCAGTTTCGGACATGATGCGTTTATTGGGCCAGCACGTTGCCCCTTCCGGAAAATGAATGAGGCGGGCGCCGGCCTTATGGGCATCGCACATGAGGCGACGCATTTCTTGCCCGGCTGCTTTCAGTGCCGAAACAATACGAGGGTCGTCGACCAGCGATGTTTGCGCGACAGCCATTCGTAAAGAAGGGCTAACTGGCATGTCGGGAGTTCGGCGGATATGCTTGAGCGCCGCCGTATAGGACTCGCCGGTTTTCGCTGCGCGAGCTCTTACGCGGCGTTTTAGATTATTATTTTGTGTCATGATCAGGCCTTTCACGTCCCGGACGCAGTTCCCCAGCAACCCGCCCGAAACGATCGGACCAAGACAGTAGCCTGAGACAACGACAGTCCCTTTGCCTCCGTTCAAGACCATGCTGGGGAAGGTCTGGGAGGTTAGGCGCAGGCTTCGCCTTTGGTCACTATCGGTGGGAAAAGGTTGAGTCGTCAAGCTGCCGCAATTTCGCGTCACATAAACTTTTGCGTCTGGTGCGATGCAGCAAAATTTGCTGCATCAGCGCTTGTTCATCTCCCGTTCATCTGGCAATATAAGCCAGTCATTTTCCTGCGGTGATTTGCGCTGCTTTTTACGGGAATGCTAGCTGCCTGACGGGCGGCTGTCACACCGACACTTCGTTGGACTCGATTTTTACCGTGCTGCTGGCTTGCGCCGGTATGCCCTTAAATGATCCGGGGACAAGATATGCCGTTACGGATATCGATTTCTAAACTCCTCCCTCTATTCGCGGGCTGCATGCTCTGCGTCTCCTCCGCCCATGCCGATGAGGCCGGTTTGATCTGGAAGCCGGTCAAGAATTCCGATCGTTCCTATACGGCGCGTATCGGCGCGAAGCTGCCGGTCGAGACGCCCATCCGGGCGGGGCTGGAAATGGGCATGAATGCCTCCAGGACGGGGCAGGTGGTGGATACGCCGGTTCGCCTGTGGGGCAATGTCACGCTTTTGGCGGAACAGTTGCCCGGCGTGTCGCTTGCCCGCGATGTCGGCGTCCTCTTCAACGCGTTGACGGGGTCGAGCAGCGTTTCCATGACGTCGCGACAGAAACGCATCGTTACGCCGGAACTGGATATCGAGGCCAACCGCAATTTCACGGTGCGTTACGACGGCACGGCGCAGCAATGGAACGGCCTGGACGTATCGCAGTCGCTACGCCTTTCCCGCTCGGAAACCGGCACGGCCTTCGTGCTGACGGGGGCAAGCCGCAACAGCTTCAACGAGTTCAGCAGCGGCGTGGCCGTGGAGCAGAAGATCGGCGATCACCTGACAGTGCGCGGAACGCTCGATCAGGGTTATGCGGATCATTTTCGGCCGGGTGTGAGTGCGCGGTATAGTATTCGGTGGTGAGGGGCGTCACCGGTTATCGTATGGATGAGCAGAAAGTGATGGACGTCCTTGCGTCGCATTCGGCGTCATCCTTGGGCTTGTCCCAAGGATCTAATCACGTCGCATAAAATCGTGACGTTGCAGATGCTCGGGACAGGCCCGAGCATGACGGAGGAGAGGTTTGCGCACATTGCAAACGATCTCCACCCGCAACAGCCAGCCTCAATCCTTCTTCAGCTCACCCATGCGGTTCCACGCGTCGAGACCGGCAATCTTGTAGGCCTCGGCAAGCGTGGGGTAGTTGAAGGTGTTCTCGACGAAATATTCCACCGTACCCTTCAGGTTCAGCACTGCCTGGCCGATATGCACCAGTTCGGTGGCACCTTCGCCGACGATGTGGACGCCGAGCAGACGGCGGGTTTTCAGCGAGAAGATCATCTTCAGCAACCCGCTGTCGAGACCCATGATATGGCCGCGTGAGGTTTCGCGGAAATGGGCGATGCCGCATTCATAGGGAATGTGGCGTTCAGTGACTTCTTCTTCCGTCAGGCCGCAGGTGGAGATTTCCGGAACGGCGTAGATGCCGTAGGGGAAGAACTGCGGCGGTTCACCGGCCGGTGCGCCGACCGCGTGGCGGGCGGCGATGCGGCCCTGTTCCATCGAGGTGGAGGCGAGGCTCGGGAAACCGATGATGTCGCCGGCGGCGTAGATGTTCGGCACTGTTGTCTGGAAGGTCTCGGGATTGACCTTCAGGCGGCCGCGGCTGTCGGCTTCCAGCCCACAGGCGGAAAGGTTGAGGGTATCGGTTGCGCCGACGCGTCCGGCGGCGAACAACACCGTCTCGGCTTTGAGGACGCGGCCGTTGCTGAGCGAAACGAGGCATTTGCCGCTGTCGTCGCGCTCCACCTTTTCCGCTTTCTGGCCGAAGATCAGCTTCATGTTACGGTCGCGCAACTGATAGGTGAAATCCTCGACGATTTCCTTGTCGATGAATTCCAGCATGGTCTCGCGCGGTTCCACCACGGTCACCTGCGTGTCGAGCGCACTGAAGATCGTGGCATATTCGATGCCGATGACGCCCGCGCCGACAACGACCATGGAGCGCGGCAGTTCCTTGATCTCGAGGATCTCGTCCGAATCGAGCACTGCAGCGCCGTCGAAGGGAATATGTGGTGGCCGGTAGGGCCGCGTGCCGATGGCGAGCAGAATGGAAGCGCCGGTGACGTTCATGACTTCACCGTCGTTCTTCACCACCTTCACCGTGTTGGCATCGACGAAGCTTGCCGTGCCGCGAATGTGCTGCACGCGGTTGCGGGCGAACTGGTGTTCCAGCACCTCGACCTCGTGGTCGAGCGTGATCAGCAGGCGGCGGCGCAGATCGTCCGCGTCGATCTCCTGCTTGACGCGGTACGAGCGGCCGTAAAAACCGCGTTCGCGCCAGCCGGTGAGATTGAGCGCGGTTTCGCGCAATGTCTTGGAAGGGATGGTGCCTGTGTGCACCGAAACGCCGCCGACGCGACTGCCCTTCTCGATGACCAGAACCCTCTTTTCGAGCTTGGCGGCCTGGATGGCGGCGCGTCTTCCCGCCGGACCGCTGCCGATAACAATCAGATCGAACTGGTACATGAAAACCCCGGAACAGAATGTATTGCAATGACCGGATGTCGCATCCGGGATGGCGCTGCCGCGAAATGGTCGTGATGCCATTTTGACCAGGGGAAGTGATTCCCTTGTCAGCCTTGCACACAAGAGTGCAATGCAACAAACGCCTGCGTCAATCTGTAGCGCAAGAATCTGACGGATTCGTAACCGTTTTGTCCGCTCGTCGTTTTGCGACGCAAAGATGCGCCTTTGCGCCCGGCCCGGCTTTCGCCGTCGGGTTTTCGTGGTTTCAGACGGGTTGTGCCCGGTCACGCGCTGATTGGGGTTGGAGGGGACGGATGCTTGCGCAACCGGGCCCTTTCCAGAAAGCCGTATTTCGCAAGAGGCAGTGCACGGCCTTTTGCGAAATGGTCCTGTCACCATGAACGTGCCACCGTTCCCACCACCAGGACCGTCCTTCGGTTTACGCCACGTCTGGCGTCTACCCGGCAGGACTGCATTCAAGATAACAGGGTAAGGCGGGGCGGGGAAAAGCGGGGATGGATTTTCGCGCGCCGGTCCTTTCTCGTCAGTCTTCTTTCCGGGTAACATGGCGGTGAAGGGCAGCGAGGTCCTGTCTGAGTGCTGCCAGTTCGGCCAGCACCTTCACGTCGATCTTTTCGTGCAGAGACAACACCTCAAGCTCGGCTTTCAGGTTCACCTCATAATCCTTGGCGGCCTCGAAACGGTCGCGGGCGGCCTGCCGGTTCTGCGACATCATGATGATCGGAGCCTGAATGGCCGCGAGCATGGAGAGCAGAAGATTGAGGAAGATGAAGGGGTAGGGGTCGAAGGCCCGCGTCGTCAGCACGATGGTGTTGATGATTGCCCAGAACACCAGGAAAAAGCAGAAGCTGAGGATAAATCCCCAGGAGCCGCCAACCCTTGCAATGCTGTCGGCCAGCCTGTCGCCCAGGTTTGCCCCGGCGGAAAATTCCGCATTGGTGTCGGTCGAGACCAGCTTTTTCTGGTGCGACAGTTCCAGAATACGACGCTCCACCTCGCCGATTTCCCGGGAGGAGCGCTTGAAGTGCGAAACGATATAGTCGGAGATGTCTGACACGGTGCTTCTCGTGGTGCTGATGGTTCGGTACGGCCCTGTCGAGATAAACCCGCATGGCAATGGAATTCAAACGATTTCCGCCGCCATGCCGTTCAGGCCTCCAGACCCATCAGACGGACGGCGTGGCGTCATTTACCCAGTTGAAGCCGGGGAAGAAGCGCTCTCGGCCATATTGCTCGCCGAACATCATGTCGAATTGCAGCAGACGATAATTGCGCACCACGTCCGGAATGGAATTGGGCGAAATCGACCAGTCGGGCAGGGCCTTGCCATCCGTTGCCACCAGCATATGCCGGTCGACGACGGAAAACGCATCCTGCACTTCACCCAAAGTCCCCGTATAGAAGGGGTCTGAGAAACCGGCTGTTTTCAGTACGTGATAGGGCAACAGCGCCGGGCTGATGGTGCCGATATTCTTGCGCACACCCGTCTTCGAGGACCAGACGACGAGCGGCGTCTCGTGTTCCTTTTTCATGACTTCCAGCGGTGCGCGGCGGCTGGCCACCATGCCCGGCATGTAGCCGCTTTCCACGAATGTCTGGCCAAGCGGCGGCAGGTGATCGCCGAAGAGCACGATGATGGTTTCGCGCTCGCGCTTTTTTGCCCAGCGCATCAGCTTCAGAAGGGCGTCGTCGGCCTCCGCCACGCCCTGCGCATAGGTACCAAGCGCCTGCGATGCGGAAGCGGAAAGATCGCCCTCTACGCCGATGGTGTCGCTGGCATAACGGCCCGCCTCGTAAGGTCCGTGTCCCTGCAGGGTGACGGCGAAGAGGAAGAGCGGGTTGCGCGCATCGTCCGCGGCCACCATGATCTGGTCCATCAGCGCGTCGTCGGAGGCGAAGTTGCCGCGCTTCTCCATGGGCGGCAATGTCTCTTCAGAGCGGAACTCCTCGAAGCCGAAATTCCTGTAGACTTCCTTGCGGTTCCAGAACCATTCCTGAAACGGATGCATGGCGATGGCCGAATACCCTTCGCCACGGAAGAAGCTGGCAAGCGAGGGCACCGGGCGACGGATATATTGCTGGTAGGGAATGCTGCCATAGGGCAGGAAGGCGTTGGAAAAGCCGGTCAGCGCCTCGAATTCCACATTCGCCGTCATGCCGCCGAATTCCGGCGAGAACACGTTGCCGGATTGCTTGGCGCGGATGTTGGGCATCGGATCGGCAGAGAGCTTCACGTTTTCAAGCCGTGTCGGATCCCACAGCGATTCGCTCATTAACATGATGACATCAGGGTAATCGCCCTTGTTGGCTGCAAAGGCGGCGGGTTCCGAGGTCAGGTCTGCAATGCTGTTTTCGCCGTAACCCTGCGGCGCCGAGACGTTGGCCATGGGAATATTGAAGGCAAAGGCCATCAGGAAACCGTTATGGCGGTAATTCTCGTGTTGATCCCACATCATGGGGATGATGTTGAGACGATCGCGCACCCACGAATAATGCGAATAGTCCATCAGCGAGGCGAGGCCGGCCAGAAGCGGCAGCGCCAGCACAAGACCTGCGGCGCGTTCGCGCCAGCTCAAGCCCGGCGAATAACGCCGCGCCAGCAGCCACAGCGTGGAAATGGCCGCAACCATTGCGCAAAGGCCAAGGCCGACCAGCACGGCCATCAGCGGCTGGGCTTTCAGCATGGTGGGCAGAAGCTCGAGGATCTGCCGGCCGAACAGCAGGTCGGAAGGATAAAGCGGATCGGAGAGATAGGTCTGTTTCTGCGCGGAAATCAGCCCTGTCAGTGCGCAAAGCGGCGCAACGGCGATGAGCGACAGGTAACGGCGGCCAAGGATGGAATCCAGCGCTACGAGCAGCAGCAGCACGGCGGCAATGGTGGTCATGCCGGGGCGGGCGGATGAGGTGAGGAAGGTTCCGACATCAACAAGCGAACCGCGCGCGATCCATTCCAGCGCCACGACAAGCACGACCGACGAAAACGTCAGATTGGCAAGCGTGTAGGCCTTACCCGAAAGCTTGGAAAGGCCCCGCGTCCATGCAGGCGAAAAGACAAAATCAGCCTTTTCGGAAGCCGTTGTTTTTGGCGCCGAATGTCTCAAACTCATACTCCGGTATTACGAGGCGACACCGCGCAATTCGGGGAGGTGAATCGGGGCGTCGCAAAACTGTCATGTAACTGTCACATAAGCGCGATGAACGCGACATGAACTTTGCGGAGTGTGGCCGGTGCGGTGATAACCTTAGCGTGAATGCCTGTTGCGGCTTCACCCCATCAAGGTGGTGCGGCATGCAATTGCCGCGTTGCGGAGCGGGCACGGGCGCGGTATTGAAAAGCCATGAGCGACAGACACGACATCAAAAACCATCTTCGAATTGCCGTCGGGCAGTTCAATCCGACTGTTGGCGACGTGGCGGGCAATCTCGCCAGGGCGCGCGAAGCACGGGCCGATGCGGCGACGCAGGGTGCCGATCTCCTGCTTCTGACCGAGCTGTTCATATCCGGCTATCCGCCGGAAGACCTGGTATTGAAGCCGGCTTTTCTGAAAGCGTGCCTGAAGGCCGTGGAAGAACTGGCGGCGGAGACCGCCGATGGCGGGCCGGGCGTCGTCATCGGTTTTCCGCGTCAGGGCGAAACGGGCCGGCACAATTCGGTTGCGCTTCTGGATGGCGGCAAGATCATCGCGCTGCGTGACAAGATCGACCTGCCGAATTACGGCGAGTTCGATGAAAAGCGTGTTTTCGCCGAAGGTTCGATCTCCGGTCCCTATAATTTCCGCGGTGTCAGGATCGGCATTCCGATCTGCGAGGAAATCTGGAACGATATGGGTGTGTGCGAAACGCTTGCCGAAAGCGGGGCGGAAATCCTGCTGGTGCCGAATGGTTCGCCCTATTATCGCGGCAAGCTGGATGTGCGCCATCAGGTGGCGCTGAAACAGGTAATCGAAAGCGGCTTGCCGCTGGTCTTCGCCAATCAGCTTGGCGGGCAGGACGAGCTGGTTTTCGACGGCGCGAGCTTCGGTTTCAATGCCGACAAGACCCTTGCCTTCCAGATGAGCCAGTTCGAGGCGACCCTTGCCGTCACCGACTGGAAACGCACCGAAGAAGGCTGGCGCTGCGAGAGCGGTCCCTTCTCGAAAATCCCTGAAGGCGAGGAGGCGGATTACCGGGCCTGCATGCTGGGCTTTCGCGATTACGTCAACAAGAACGGCTTCAAGAGCGTGGTTCTCGGCCTTTCCGGCGGTATCGATTCGGCGATCTGCGCTGCGCTTGCTGTTGATGCGCTGGGCGAAGAGCGGGTGCGCTGCATCATGCTGCCCTATCGTTACACCTCCGAGGATTCGCTGAAGGACGCAGCCGATTGCGCCAGAGCGCTCGGCTGCCGTTACGATATCGTGCCGATCGCCGAACCGGTGGATGGGTTCCTGTCGGCGCTTTCGGAAATGTTCGAAGGCACGGAAGAAGGCATTACCGAAGAAAACCTGCAGAGCCGCACACGCGGCACCATTCTCATGGCTGTTTCCAACAAGTTCGGCTCGATGGTGGTGACAACAGGCAACAAGTCGGAAATGTCGGTGGGGTATGCGACGCTTTATGGCGACATGAATGGCGGTTTCAATCCCATCAAGGACCTCTACAAGATGCAGGTCTACGCCATCTCCAGCTGGCGCAATTCCCATGTGCCGCCGGGCGCGCTCGGGCCGTCCGGCGAAGTGATCCCCGCCAATATCATCTCCAAGGCGCCATCCGCCGAATTGCGCCCCAACCAGACAGACCAGGATTCACTGCCGCCCTATCCGGTGCTGGACGATATTCTGGAGTGCCTGGTGGAAAAGGAAATGTCGGTCGAGGAAATCCTCGCGCGTGGCCATGATATCGCGACGGTGCACCGGATCGAGCATCTGCTCTATCTCGCCGAATACAAACGCCGCCAATCCGCGCCCGGGGTGAAGATCACCAAGAAGAACTTCGGCCGCGATCGCCGTTATCCGATTACCAACCGGTTCAGGGACAGGTAGTCGAAGGACGGCGTGGAGGGAGCTTGCTGGACCCCGGGTTTAGTTCGGGGTGACGGAGTGCGGATGCTGCGACTTCGCCATATATCGATGTCGAAGACGCATCATTTCCCTCCAACGGCGCGGACACGCCGCGCCGTTTCCCTATCTCGTTAAATAACCTGCCCCACATCGATGCGGTTGCCATCCGGGTCTTCGAAAACGAAGGCCCGCAGGCCATAATCCTTGTCTTGAAGACTTTTGATGATGCGAAGCCCGTGGCTTTTGCAAAGCGCGTGCAGCGCGTCGACGTCGCTGACCAGCATATGCGCCACATTGAAGGGGGCCGGTTTGTGCGTTGACTGCAATGTCAGGTGCAACTCGGCACTACCTTGTTTCAGGATCATGAAACCGACAGGGTTGCCGTTTTCGAAGGTCTTTTCAAAGCCCAGCACACGGACATAAAAGTCATGGGCCTTTTCGATATTCTTGACAGGAAGCATTGCGGCGATCCGACCGAAGCGGATGCCGTGATCGGCGATGGTATTCATCGCGGAACCTCGGATCTGGGAGAAACGGGCAGGGGTGCGGGCGGTGCCGGAACGCTGCTGTTTTTTCCTATTTGAATTTGCAGGGCGGTGCCTGCGGCAATAGGATCATAGTCACGGCGGTGGTGGATGCAAACGGAATGTTTGTGCCATTCAACGCTCCACGTCAGACGATCGACAGGCCCGGGAGGCAGCATGCGCAGTTCCATCGAAATCTTCAACATCCGCACCCGGCAGATGCGGGTGGTCTGGCAGACGCCGGAGCTGTTTGAGGCGCCGAACTGGTCGCCGGACGGGAAATATCTGCTTCTGAACTGCGATGGCCTGCTTTACCGCCTGTCACTTGCCGGCGACCCTTCGCCGGAAACGGTCGATACCGGCTTTGCGACAATCTGCAACAATGACCACGGCATTTCGCCTGACGGTTCGCTTTATGCCATTTCCGACAAGGTGGAGTTCGGCAAGAGTGCCATCTACCTTTTGCCATCGACGGGCGGAACGCCGCGGCTGATGACGAGGAACCTTCCCTCCTACTGGCACGGCTGGTCGCCGGACGGGAAAGGTTTCGCCTATTGCGGCATTCGCGATCAGGTTTTCGATATTTATTCCATGGACATAGACAGCGGCGTTGAGACACGCCTTACCCATGGTGAAGGCCGTAATGACGGGCCGGATTATTCGTCGGATGGAGAATGGATCTATTTCAACTCCAGCCGCACCGGCCAGATGCAGATCTGGCGGGTGCGGGTGGATGGCTCGGCCGTCGAGCGTATCACTGACAGCGCCTATGGCGACTGGTTCCCGCATCCGTCCCCCAGCGGTGACAAGGTCGTCTTCGTCTCCTACGACGCCGATGTCTTCGACCATCCGCGCGACCTCGATGTGCGCGTGCGGCTGATGGATATGGATGGCGGCAATGTCGAGACGCTGTTTGACCTTTTCGGCGGGCAGGGAACGATGAATTCGCCCAACTGGTCACCTGACGGGGATGAGTTCGCTTATGTGCGGTATTTTCCCGTTGGGTGATGCGGTAGGGGTGCTTCAGCCGGCGCGCGTCTGCGCGGCGAAAGGCCGCTTTTCAGCCGAAAGAGCTGAGCTGGTTGGAATTCCGGCTCAAGGCCGCGATGACGCAGGTGAGGCCACGGTCACATTGCCGCATCGCTGCGCAAGATACTTGTATTTGCAATCTTTGTTGCTCATAAGCTTCTTCGTCAGGTGCCCGCCCTTTACGGCGGGAGAATCGGGAATCCGGTGCAAGACCGGAACGTGCCCAGCGCTGTGAGGCGGATGCCCTTTTTCTTGATGCCACTGAATCCATTCGGGAAGGCGAAAGCGGGCGGATGAAGCCGAGTCAGAAGACCGGCCTGACAGGATAGACCAGACCGCGTGGACGGCGGCAGGTTGTTGCAGCAGCGCGTTGTGCAGGCGAAAACCGGAGCCGGTTTTCGTGGCAGCGCGCCAGCATTGTTGGGGATAGACGATGCCGACCGATCCACTCGCGACCAGTTCGCTCGACGGCAATGCATTCGATCACGCGCTTTCGCCCGCCTACCCGTTTTCCGAGGGGGAGCGAGAGGCGATCTACCGTGCCATCGAAACCCGCCGTGATGTGCGCGATCAGTTCCTTCCGGATCCATTGCCGGAAGATGTGGTCGAGCGCTTGCTGAAGGCGGCGCATTCCGCGCCCTCCGTCGGTTTCATGCAGCCGTGGAATTTCACGCTCGTCACTGACGGTGCGGTCAGGCAGGCAGCCTGGGTTGCCTTCAGCCGCGCCAATGGCGAGGCGGCGGCGATGTTCGAGGGGGAGCAGCAGGCGCTTTACCGCAGCCTCAAGCTTGAGGGCATCCGCAAGGCGCCGCTCAGCATCTGCGTCACCTGCGATCCGACACGTGGCGGCAAGATGGTGCTGGGCCGCACCCACAATCCGCGCACGGATGTCTATTCCACCGTCTGCGCCATCCAGAACCTGTGGCTTGCAGCGCGCGCCGAAGGCATCGGCGTCGGCTGGGTCAGCATTTTCCACGATAGCGACATTCGCACCATTCTGGAAATCCCCGACCACATCGAGATCGTCGCCTGGCTATGCCTCGGCCGCGTCGATACACTTTATACCGAGCCGGAACTGGCGGTGAAGGGTTGGCGCCAGCGCGTGCCGCTGGAGGAACTGGTGTTTCGCAATCGCTGGGGTGGGCGGTAAAGAGAAGACGCGACCGTCTTGTGAGTGAGACAGAGCGTTGCCAACTCCATACCGGGTGCTTGATAGGAGCTATTGCTGCGGCTGAATGCCCTTCAGCGCCGGGTTTTTCAGGTCGATCCGGCCTGTCTGGTCGGGCAGGAATTTAGGGCCGATGACGCGGACCTTGCTGTTGTTCGGGTCATAGTCGCGTTCCGGAACCGGTTGTTCCGGCGGTTTTGCGGCCTGCTGCAGTTCGGTGGGTTTCTGAGGGGTGTCACCTTGCGGTGATGGAATGGTCGTGATGCTGGAATAGGGTTTCTCAGCTTCCGGCCGCGCAGCCTCCTGCTGCTTCATCTCCTCGTGATAGGCGGCCATGTTGCAGGCGCAGCCTGGGGCTTTGGTTGAGGCATTTCGATAGGCAAAGGCGGTCGGCAGGTCCTTGTAGGGCTTTCCCGTTTCAGCCGAGACCATGTCAGCCGTTTCCTGCTCCGTCATGGAGTGGAAATAAAGCTCCGTCTGCGTACCCGGACACATTTTCTGGCATTGTTCGGCCTGCGCACGGAAATCGAGCGGCGAGGCATTGGAAGCGATGGGGAAAAACGAGCCGTCGCAGGTGCGCACGCACAGCGTCCGGAGCCCGCCTTCCGCAGCGGCATTGGGGTAGGGCGAAAGCCCTGCCTGTCCCGGCGGATTGCCCTGTTGGCCGAAGGCGTCGGGGTAACGTGTCACATCGGGGGCCGTCGGCTGGCGCGCTTCCGTTTCCGGAATGGCGCTGCAGCCATTGGCGTCAAGGGCGGCGAGAATGCGCTGGCGTCTGATGTCGCCATCATCGCTGCCCTGGGCCGCCATGGCATCGTCGCGGTCACGGATGATGGCATCGCGTTCGCTCTGCGCATCCGCCATCGCGTCGCTGATCTCTGCGCAGAGGTCGGCATTCGGGCTGCCATAAACGGTGACGCTTGCGGATGAACAGCCGTAACGGCGCAGATCGTTCCTGATCCTGCGAATCTCGATGTTCTGGCGGGTGAGCGCATTGGCGTAACGCCGTACCTCGGCCGTATTGCCGATGACGCGTGGAGGCTCGCGCAGTTGCGCATGGAGCGTATCGCAGACCTCATCCGCGAAAGAGGCGACCGGGGCTGTGAAAAGAAGGGGAAGCAGGAGGCCGATGATGCGGCGGTGGTGCCGGGTCAATTGTCCGTCCGTTCGATGTCTCCCTCAGCGCGGGAGGAGAGGGCGTTATACTTCACGAAATCCGTGTTTCAGGAAGATAACATAAGCTGTTGCCGCAATGCGGCAACAGCATGTTCAAAATTGCGTTAATGCGCCCGCAACATCACACCCCCACAACATCACACCGAAGGGTGCGATGCCTGCACGACGGCAAAGGCCGCCATGTTGACAACGCCGCGCGAGGTGACGCTGGGCGACAGGATGTGGGCGGGAAGTGCCGTGCCAAGCAGGATGGGGCCGACATGCAGGCCCTCCGTCAGCGTGCGGGTGACGCCGAGCGTGATGTTTGCGGCATCGAGGTTCGGGAAGACCAGCAGGTTCGCTTCGCCGGTCAGCACGCTGTTGGGCATCGCGCGCTTGCGCAGCGCTTCCGAAAGTGCCGAGCCGCCCTGCATTTCGCCGTCCACTTCCAATTCGGGTGCCGCTGCCTGCACGATCTTCAGGGCGCGGCGCATCTTGCGGGCGCTTTCCGAATCGCGCGACCCGAAATTGGAGTGGCTGGCGAGCGCGATCTTCGGCGTGATGCCGAAGCGGCGGATTTCCTTTGCCGCGAGAATGGCCATTTCAGCCACTTCTTCGGAGGTCGGATCGTTGTTGACGAAGGTGTCGGTGAGGAACAGCGCGCCCTGCTGGGTGATGAGCAGGCTGAGGCCTGCGAAAGAGCGAACGCTTTCCTGCTTGCCGATGATTTGGTTCACGTCGCGCAGGTGCCGGTCGTAACGGCCTTCCAGACCGCAGATCAGCGCATCCGCCTCACCACGCTTCACCGACAGCGCGCCGATGACCGTGGAGTTGGTGCGCACGATGGTGCGGGCCGCCTCCGGGTTGATGCCGGCGCGGCCGACGAGGGCGAAATAATCATCGACGTAGTCGCGGTAACGCGGATCGTCTTCGGGATTGACCACCGCAAAATCGGTATTCGGACGGATGCGCAGGCCGAAGCGCTTCAGGCGCGTTTCGATGATCTGCGGGCGACCGATGAGGATCGGGATGCCGGTGCCTTCTTCCAGAAGCACCTGTGCGGCGCGCAGCACGCGTTCGTCTTCGCCTTCAGCAAAGATGATGCGCTTCTTTTCGGCAACCTTGGCGGCGTTGAAGACCGGTTTCATGATGAAGCCGGAACGCCAGACGAAGCGGTTCAGCTGGTCGAGATAGGCTTCGAAATCGCTGATCGGGCGGGCGGCGACACCGCTTGCGGCGGCAGCACGGGCAACGGCCGGCGCGATGCGCAGGATGAGACGCGGATCGAAAGGCGAGGGAATGAGGTAGTTCGGGCCGAAGATCGGCGTTTCGCCGCTATAGGCCTTGGCGGCGACTTCCGAGACTTCCTCGCGGGCAAGCTCGGCAATGGCCTGCACAGCGGCCATCTTCATTTCCTCGTTGATCGTGGTTGCGCCGCAATCCAGCGCGCCGCGGAAGATATAGGGGAAGCACAGCACGTTGTTGACCTGGTTCGGGAAGTCCGAACGGCCGGTGCAGATCATCGCATCCGGGCGGGCAGCACGGGCCACCTCCGGCATGATTTCCGGATTGGGGTTGGCAAGCGCCAGGATCAGCGGATTTTCCGCCATGCGCTCCAGAAGTTCCGGCTTCAGCACGCCTGCCGCCGAAAGACCGAGGAAGACATCCGCGCCGTCGATCGAGTCGGCCAGAACCCGCTTGTCGGTCTTCTGCGCGTAGACTTCCTTCCACTCGTCCATCAGCGAGTTGCGGCCGTCATAAACCAAGCCCTCGATATCGTGGACCCAGATGTTTTCTTTCTTTGCGCCCATGGCGACAAGCAGGTTGAGGCAGGCAAGGGCTGCCGCACCGGCGCCTGACGCAACGATCTTGACGCTCGAAAGCGATTTTCCGGCCAGTTCCAGCGCGTTGGTGACGGCGGCGGCGACGATGATCGCCGTGCCGTGCTGATCGTCGTGGAAGACGGGTATGTTCATCTTCTCGCGCAGCTGGCGCTCCACCTCGAAACATTCGGGCGCCTTGATGTCTTCAAGGTTGATGCCGCCGAAGGTGGGTTCCAGCGCTGCGATGGTGGAGACCATGTCGTTTATGCCGGGCGCATCGATCTCGATATCGAAAACGTCGATGCCGGCGAATTTCTTGAAGAGGACGGCCTTGCCCTCCATAACAGGCTTGGACGCAAGCGGGCCGATATTGCCAAGGCCAAGCACTGCCGTACCGTTGGAAATCACTGCAACGAGATTGGCGCGGGCGGTATATTCCGCTGCCATTTCCGGATTTTCATGGATGGCGAGGCAGGGGGCGGCGACACCCGGCGAGTAGGCAAGCGCCAGATCGCGCTGGTTGCCAAGGGGCTTGGTAGCCTGGATTTCCAGCTTGCCGGGGCGCGGGTAGCGGTGGAAAAAGAGCGCCTGTTCCTCGATGTCGGCCTTTGCCGTGTTGGCGGGCGTGTTGTTCTTATCGTGAGAGGTCATGTCTTCCACCGTCATGTCTGGTTCAATTCCGGCCCTCTGAATACAACAAACTTTCCCATGGTACAGCCGTTATTTGCCGCCCCCTCATGCAAATGCGGGCATGGCTTATTCGCGTTTTCGTGATGCCATCAGTCATATTCCATATAAAAACCGGCCATTGTCATGTTGCTGCAACACGAGTCTGGTTCTGAGAGGGAAGAAAGCCGCAGGGACGCAACCGAACAAGGGGATTAAATCCGTGGCCGGTCAAATTGAAACCAGACAGTTCAGAACGCTTTTCATTTCGGATGTCCATCTCGGTTCCAAGGCGGCCAAGACGGATTTTTTGCTCGACTTCCTGAAACATCACGAGGCCGATACGATCATCCTGGTCGGTGACATCATCGACGGCTGGCGTCTGCGCCGCAGCTGGTACTGGCCGCAGGGCTGCAACGACGTGGTGCAGAAGCTGTTGCGCAAGGCCCGCAAGGGAACACGTATCGTTTACATTCCCGGCAACCACGATGAATTCCTGCGCGAGTTCCCGGGCATGCATTTCGGCGGTATCGAAGTGGCCGAGCGCATGATCCACGAGGCGGCAGACGGCAAGAAATATCTCATCATCCATGGCGACGAGTTCGATGTGGTGGTGCGCAATGCCCGCCTTCTCGCCTATCTCGGTGACTGGGCCTACGACGCGGCGATTGCAATCAACATCGCCATTGCTGCGGTGCGCCGCCGCATCGGCCTGCCTTACTGGTCGTTTTCGGCCTGGGCCAAGCTGCAGGTCAAACACGCCGTCAACTTCATCGGCGAATTCCAGCGTGTGGTCGCCGACGAGGCGCGCCGCAACAATGTCGAAGGCGTTATCTGTGGCCACATTCACCATGCGGTGATGGAAGACATGGATGGCATCCGCTACATCAACACCGGCGACTGGGTGGAAAGCTGCACGGCGATTGCCGAAAATGCCGATGGCACTTTCGAGCTGATCACCTGGATGCAGACAAGCGATGTCCCTGAACGCACATCGGACGAGATGGAACCGGTTGATATTCCGGGGCTGATTGGCAAGCACGCGGCCTGATTGGGGTTGGTTCAACAGGCAGGGCGATCCCTAAGCGCGGGATGGCTCAGCTTTCTGTCGTCATCCTTGGGCTTGTCCCAAGGATCTGCAACCGATTGATTTCGCGCGACGTGGATAGATCCTCGGGACAAGCCCGAGGATGACGTCGAGTGTGATGCAAGGCTGGTCATGCAGTTTACGTGATACTGCAAAGATTGTTGCGATGTGCGGCGTAGTGCTTTCACACGAAACCCGAAGACGGCTCTTATCCCCACAACTCCGGCTGCGGCGGATAAACCAGCGAACCCTCGTAAACGAGGCCCGGCTGCCGGTCCTGCCTGAGAATCAGCGGGCCGTCGAGATCGGAGAAGGCGGCTCCCTGGGCGGCCAGAACGGCGGGAGCCATGCCAAGCGAGGTGCCGAGCATGCAGCCGACCATGATGATGAAGCCTAGCCGCTCCGCCTCTGCCTTCATGACAAGTGCTTCCGTGAGACCGCCAGTCTTGTCCAGCTTGATGTTGATCGCATCGTAACGGTCGCGCAGGTCGGCGAGGTCCCTGGTGGAATGCACGCTTTCATCGGCGCAGATGGGGACCGGGTGGTCGATGCGGGCCAGGATGGCGTCCTTGCCGGCGGGAAGCGGCTGTTCGATGAGCGCGATGTTCAGTTCCGCTGCAAGTTTCAGATAATATTCGATATTATCGTCGTTCCAGCCCTCATTGGCGTCGATGATGATACGCGCGTCAGGTGCTGCGGTGCGCACGGCCCGCAGGCGCGCCTCGTCATCCGCCGTTCCGGTCTTGATCTTCAGCAGCGGGCGGCCAGCGTTTTCCGCCGTTTTCGCCGCCATGGTCTCGGGGTCGGCAAGCGAGATGGTATAGGCGGTAACGAGCGGTTTTGCCGCGTGTCCGAGACTATGTTCGGCAGCACTTTTGCCACTCATCTTGGCTTCGAGGTCCCATAGTGCGCAATCCACTGCGTTGCGGGCGGCGCCGGGTTTCATCACCTGCTGCAATTCCTGCCGTGTCAGGCCGCCGGCAATCTGCTCAGCCATTGCTTCGATATCGGCGACAACGCCTTCGATGCTTTCGCCATAACGCGGATAGGGCACACATTCGCCAATGCCGGTAAAGGAACCATCGCGGATGGTGCACGTTACGACATCCGCATGCGTCCGGGTGCCGCGTGAAATAGTGAAGCTGCCAGCAACGGCGAAACGTTCTGTTGTGGCTTGAAGGTAACGGGGCATGTTTTTTCACTTCCTAACAGGCGTTAAAAGACACATGACGCCAAATTTATCGCGAATTGTCGGCTGTCACTGTGGCTTGCCGAAGGCCAAACCGTTATGAAACCTTTAAGAATCTCGTGACGGCTGCACTCGCTCGGAGCATTATGCAAGAACAGGATATACGGCAACAGGCGAACCCGGCCGCAATCACCGAAGACGGCGCCGTCTCCGGCGGCGGCCAGCGGTATGCCTTGAGCGGTTCCTGGCGCAACAGCAATCTTTCCGGCATTTTTGCACGCCTCGAAAACATCGAGAAAAGCGGCCCTGCCGGTCCGGTGGAGATCGATCTTTCCTCGGTGGAGGCAATCGACACGACCGGCGCCTGGGTCATCCGGCGATTGCGCGAAGATATGGAAGCGAAGGGCGTTACCGTCACGCTTACCGGAAACGAGCGAATCGAGGATCTGATCGGCCAATTGCCGGATAAAGCGGCGATGGAGGGTGAGCCTGCCGCCAAGGTGGGACTTGCCGAACGCTTCTTCTCGCCGATCGGACAAGCTGTCGTCCAGAATGGTGCGGATTTCCTCGCGGGCATGTATATTCTGGGTTCTGCCGTGCGCGGCGCGCAGATGAAGCTCGGGCGCGGCCGTGGCGTCTCGCCGGCGGCCATCGTCAACCAGATCGACCATATGGGCGTGCGCGCCGTGCCGATCATCATGCTGATGTCGTTTTTGATCGGCGCCATCATCGCCCAGCAGGGCGCCTTCCAGCTGCGGTATTTCGGCGCGGAAGTTTTCGTCGTCGATCTCGTCGGCATTCTGCAATTGCGAGAAATCGGCGTGCTTCTGACCGCGATCATGATCGCGGGTCGCTCCGGCAGTGCGATCACGGCGGAAATCGGCTCGATGAAGATGCGCGAGGAAATCGACGCGCTGAAGGTGATCGGTCTCAACCCTGTCGGCGTGCTGGTGTTTCCGCGTCTCGTGGCGCTGACAATCGCACTGCCGCTTCTGACCATCCTTGCCAATTTCGCCGCACTTTTCGGCGCCGCCATCGTCACGCTTCTCTATTCCGGCATTACCTTCGAAGTGTTTCTGTCGCGTCTGCACGGCGCGGTCGAGGAATCGACCATCGCCGCCGGCATGATCAAGGCGCCGTTCATGGCGCTCATCATCGGCATCGTTGCGGCGGTTGAGGGTATGAAGGTCGGCGGTTCGGCGGAATCGCTCGGCAAACACGTCACGTCGTCGGTGGTCAAATCGATCTTCGTCGTTATTCTGGTGGATGGCCTTTTTGCCATCTTCTACGCAGCCATCGATTTTTAAGGAGGGCGCGTTGGAAACTTTGGACCAGAAGCCGCAAGAGACAAAAACTGCAAAGGACGGCCGTGAGACGGTTCTTTCCGTCGAGGGTGTGACTGTCGGTTTCAACGGCAGGAACGTGCTTGAGAATCTCGATCTGGACGTCTATCGCGGTGAAATCCTTGGCTTCATCGGCCCATCCGGCGCGGGTAAATCCGTCCTGATGCGCGCGATCTTGAGGCTTCTGCCACGCCAGGCGGGTGCAATCCGCATTCTCGGTACCGATTACGACAAGGCCGGCGAAGACGACCGCATGATGCTCGACCAGCGGCTCGGCGTGCTGTTCCAGCAGGGGGCGCTGTTTTCCGGCCTGACGGTGAAGGAAAACATCCAGCTGCCGATGCGGGAATATCTGGACCTGCCGAAAAAGCTGATGGACGAGCTTGCCTATCTCAAGATCGAGATGGTGGGCCTGAAGCCCGATGCGGGCGACAAATACCCGTCGGAGCTTTCCGGCGGCATGATCAAGCGTGCGGCGCTTGCGCGCGCGCTGTCGCTCGATCCCGACCTCGTATTCCTCGATGAGCCGACATCCGGCCTCGATCCCATCGGGGCGGCGGAATTTGATATGCTGATCGCGCGCTTGCGCGATTCGCTCGGTTTGACCGTGTATATGGTGACGCACGACCTCGACAGCCTGTTCTCCGTCTGCGACCGCATTGCGGTGCTTGGGCAGAAGAAGGTGCTGGTGGAAGGGACCTTGCAGGACATGTTTGCCTGTGACGACCCCTGGGTGCAGTCCTATTTCCGTGGCAAACGGGCGCGCTCTGTCGTTCTTCCGGACGACAGACACGAAAATCCGGTGGAGTAACAAGAAGCATGGAAACCAAGGCGAACTACACCATAGTCGGAATTTTCACGCTGATCGTGATCGCCGCCGCATTCGGCTTCGTTTACTGGATGGCGGAATTCGGCCGGGGTGGACCGACGGCGCAGCTCGTGGTGCGTATTCCCGGCTCGGCAAACGGCCTTTCCGTCGGCTCTCCGGTGCGCTTCAACGGCATTCCTGTCGGCACGGTGCGCGGTCTTGCGATCGACCGTGACGATCCGGCCTATTCCATCGCCTTTACCGAAGTGCAGGCGGACGCGCCGGTTTTCCCTTCCACCCGCGCGGTGCTTGAAATTCAGGGCCTGACGGGCGCTGCCTATATCGAGCTTTCCGGCGGCAACAAGGATGGTGAGCGCATTCTGCAGAAATCGGTGGAAAGCGGCGTTCCCGCCGAGCTGACGGCCGATCTTTCCAGCGTCACCAACCTTCTTGCCACCGCCGACAAGATCCTGAAACGTGCCGAT
The DNA here is from genome assembly GCF_900215635.1 of Rhizobium sp. AN6A. NCBI lineage: Bacteria > Pseudomonadati > Pseudomonadota > Alphaproteobacteria > Hyphomicrobiales > Rhizobiaceae > Rhizobium > Rhizobium sp. AN6A. The sequence goes on along the minus strand of NZ_OCNC01000004.1, from coordinate 2,650,412 downwards.
GGCGCTATCGGCGAATTGCAGGGTTTCGTGCAGGATGCCCGTGGGCCGCTGACGCAGACGGTGCGTAACGCCGAGAAATTCTCCGATGCGCTGGCCGCCAATTCCGATGGTATCAAGAGTTTCATAGCCAGCCTCAGTTCGCTTTCCACGACCGTTCAATCGGTCTCGGTGCGCCTGGACAGCACGCTGACCGCTATCGAAGATTTGGTTAAGGCGGTGGATGCCGGCAAGATCGATTCCATCCTGTCTAACGTCGACAAGGTGACGAAGGACGTCGCTTCCGCTTCCAGCGATATTCAGGGCATCATGGAAACGGTGCAGAGCACGGCGCGCAACTTCGAGGCGGCAAGCACGGAAGTGCAGACGGTGGTGAAGCGCGCGGATGAGCTCTTGGCGTCGGTCGATCCCGCAAAGGTCAGCACCGTGGTGGGTGATGTTTCCGCAGCGACTGCCGATGCGCGCGATGCCGTGGCGAACTTCAAGCGAATTGCCGACGATGTCGGCGCACGCCGGGCCGATATCGACCAGGCCGTCTCCGATTTCACCGAGATGGGCCGCAAGCTGAACCTTGCCTCAAGCCGTGTCGATGGCATTCTTGCCAAGGTGGACGGCATGCTTGGAACCGACGATGCCAATTCGCTGTTTGCAAAGGCGCGCGAGACTTTGACCTCGTTCAAGGCCGTGGCCGACAATCTCAATGCCCGAATCGGGCCGATTGCCGAAAATCTGACGCGCTTCTCCAGTTCGGGCCTAAAGGATTTCCAGGCGCTCATCGGCAGCACGCGGCAGACGGTCGACAATCTCAACAATGCGATCACCAATATCGACCGCGATCCGCAGCGGTTGATTTTCGGCGGCGAAACCGTGAAACAATATGACGGCAGAACAAGGCGCTAAAAGGGGTATGGGCCAATGACACGATTGATGAACGGCCATAAGCGCCGTGCCCTGCTTCTGGCTCCGCTGCTTGCGGCTGCGATGGCGGGCTGTGCGGGAACCCCATCGAACGATACGTTCGACCTTTCCGTCTCTTCGGCGACTGTGACGCAGGGGCCCTCGCTCAAAGGCCGGCAATTGCTGATCGCCGATCCGACGGCGCTGAAAGCGCTTGATAGCGAGAACATCGTGGTGCGCCTTTCCGGCTCGGAAGTGCAATATCTCGGCAATTCGCAATGGAGCGACCGCTTGCCGCGCATGGTGCAATCCAAGCTGGTGCAAGCCTTCGAGGATACCGGCAAGCTCGGTGGCGTCGGCCGGCCGGGGCAGGGGCTGGCGATCGATTACCAGGTGGTCAGCGATATTCGCACCTTCGAAATCGATACGGCAAAAAACACCGCCGATATCGAGATTTCGGTGAAGCTCTTGAACGATCGCAACGGCACGGTAAAGGCGCAGGAAGTATTCCGCGCCAGCGCACGCGTCAGCGGTTCCGGAAATGCCAATTTCGTCAAAGCGCTGGACCAGGCCTTCGCCGCCGCCACCCGCGAAATCGTGGCCTGGACGCTGAAGTCGCTCTAAGTCTTCACGACGGTCATTTCCGCTACAAGAGATTGCTCTATGTTGCGGGTGAGGCCTGTTGGTGACGGCCTTGCATTCAATGTTTCCGATCCGCGGGTCCGTCATGCGATTTTTGGTATTTCTTTGCCTTTCCCTTGTCTCCGCCATATGCGGAACAGGCACCGCTCTGGCGGCCGGTCTTCGGTTGATCGAGATTCCCTCAGCAGGCGGCAAGCCTTCAATGAGGGCGGCGGTGTGGTCGCCCTGCGCGGCAACTCCGGTGGAGATCCGCATCGGTCCCTTCGTTCTGCAAGCGGTGCGTGATTGCCCTGTTGTCGATGGGCAATATCCGCTCGTCATCATCTCCCACGGTTTCGGCGGTACGTATTTCAGCCATCGGGATACTGCGGCGGCGCTGGCGGATGCCGGTTTCATCGTCGCGGCGATCAATCATCCCGGCGATAACGCCATTGACATGAAGCGGGCAGGCGATCTTTCCGCGCTGACCGAACGACCGGCCGATATCGTCCGCCTGCTCGACCATATGCTGGCGAACTGGAGCGATGCCCGTTTTATCGATGCCGGAAGGATCGGGGTGTTCGGATTTTCGCGCGGCGGTTATACGGCGCTGGTGCTTGCCGGCGGCGTTCCGGATTTTCCAAATACCGGATTGCCGTGCCCGGATGGGCAGGCGGCGGTGTGTGCTCAGATGCTGGAAAGGTCTGCTTCGCCTGAGGACCGGGTCTACGATGCGCGGGTGGAGGCTGTGGTTGTTGCAGACCCCCTCAACGCCTTTCCAGGGCGGGCCGATCTGCGAGATATCAAAATCCCCGTTCAGCTCTGGAGTTCAGAGCGCGGCGGCGACGGTGTGGCGCCGGAGGATGTTTTAGGGCTGCGCGACGACCTGCCGGCAAAACCGGACTATCAGACGGTGAACGGGGCAGGGCATTTTTCGTTCATAACACCTTGCCCTGCCGAGATGGAAAAAGCCCTGGCCCAGATATGCGGCGATATTCCGGGGTTTGACCGGGCGGAGTTTCATCGTCGACTGAACAGCGAAGTCATCCGCTTTTTCACGGCTTCGCTACGCTGACGCACAGGCCGGTGCCGCAGTCGATCAGACGGCGTCCTGCGACTGCCATTCCGGCAGCGGGAAAACCCGGTCGTAGCCCCAGTTGAAGACGAAGGCATAGACCACGTAGAACAGCGCAAACGAGATATCCATCACCAGCGCCTGGGCAAGGCTGATGCTGAGATACCAGGCGATGAAGGGCATCAGCACGATCAGCAGGCCCAGTTCGAACAGCAGGGCATGCGCGACGCGGATAGCAGGCGTCTTCAGCGTCGTGCCTTTCAGGCGCTGCATGGCATGGTCGAAGCCGAGATTGTAAAGATAGTTCCAGGCGGTGGCGAGCGTGGCGCTGACGAGGCCGACAATGCCGATATCTTCCATCGGCATGTGAAATACGAATGCACCCAGCGGCACGACCAGCAGAAGGCCGATGATTTCGAAGCTGAGAGCGTGGCGGATACGATCGGGCAGGGAACGCAATTTATTCTCCGGTATGTGACCGGGCCGTCCCGCATGCTGTCGCCATAATGGCCGAGGTCGTCCTCTCGCAAAGCCATATAGCGGTTTCGGGCAAAATTTCAAGCCTTGGGTCATGGTTTGGTTTGGGAGCGCTCTTCTCAGCGGGAGCGGGATGAGGCGGCGAGGCTTCCCCTTCATCCGACTATTCGTGCCACCTTCTCCCCGGCGTGGAGACGAAGCACGCGGCGGTGCCTTATCTTTTCAATTGTCCGCCGTTTCGCCGCTGCGGAACAAGAACGGTGTTTTTTCGTTATCGCTCATGGAAGGAGGCGTGCCATGCAGCATAATTCTCCAGATGGACGAACGATAAAGGCCGCAAACGCGGCACAGGCCACGACTTACAAGCCTAGCCTCATTTCCCTGAAGGGAAGTTATGTGGCGATGATATTCCGCAGGCCGCTTTGCCAAAATCCGCTGGATCTGCGGAAAAAATAAAAGCGACACGCCTGACCCATTGCCCCATGGCCGACCGATGACGACTGCCGCAATGACATTTAACTTTAGATGTCTCTAAAGTGTGATTTTCAATCCGGACCGTCTCCCCTTAGATTGGGAGATCGCCACGAAAGCGAAGGGAGAATGACATGAAATCAGTTCTCATTATCGCCGCTGTACTTGGTTTTTCCGCCAGTGCAGCGTTGGCGGAGTGCGCAGGTCATGAAAAGATCAACGCTTCCGTTCCTGCTGTCGACCGTGAATTCAAAACTGCAAGCATCGTTCCGCCGACGGATCCGGTGGACAAGCCCATCGTCATACTGAAAAAGACCGATCGCCTTCCGGCGGCAACGGTTGCGACGACTGGCGAACCCGAAGCCGCAATGCAACGCATGCAATAAGAGAAGATAATGATCGCTTCATTCTGAAAATCCCGTGTGTGAGGTAATCCGCACGGGATTTGTTTTTCGCCATCTAGCTGTCGAGTTTCAGCGACAATTGCTTCGGGCCTTCGTTCTTTTTCAGCACGTAGAGCGGCCGGGCGATGATGACTTCCGTTCGCCGCTGCAATTCCCGTCGTCTCTCGAGCGCGCGCTCGCGCATATCGCGGGAGCGGGCGACTACGGATAGGGCATTTTCTATGGTTGCGTCTGCTGCGTTCATCGCTGACCTCCATAATGTTCACTTTATGTTCTCATTATTGGTCGCTTATGTCAACACTGTGGCAGCGATACTCAAGGGGCAGCTGAAATGCCCTGGAGATGGTCTGTGACAGGGACACTACTGGCTGCGTCGAGGGGGCAGCTTCGCCTGGAGCGTTTTTTCCCCTCGCGCTTGCGACGGAGCGTCGAACGCCCTTGCGGGCGCGACGGGGATACTCCGGCCAGCTCAATCGATTCTCGGGATGCTTTGGCAATCATGCCGGGTGCTGATCAGCTCCGGCGGGCGGGAGGCTATCAGGACAGGGGGCGTTGATCCGGTACGGTTAGGCCGGGAAGCAGGTCACTCAGATGTTCACTGGCGAGCGCGACGATGGCAAGCGCGGCCTGCTGGCGGTTCCAGCCTGCGTCTTCCGCTTTTTCGATCAGCCCTTGAATGGAAGGCTCCAGCGCGAACTGGCACTCGGCCTGATAGTCCATGGTATCGATAGAAAGCGATGGAGAATTAATTGCGGCCCGCATCGTTTGGTCTCCCTGTTTTCCGCCATGCCCGTCGTTAAGCGACGCTCAAATCGGAAACATGCACATTCAGAGGCCTATGATATCGGGCAGGCCCGTATATCAATGGCAGCGAATCCCCCAGCAGGCGGGACGTTAACGGTAAGTCTCGATTGCTGTCAACGAACGTCCGGTAGCGACGGCGCCGTCTTACCTATTTCAGAGCCTTCCGTTCCGAAAAGGTTTTCGTCTCCAGACCAGCAATGCCATGACATAAAGCGCAAAAAGCACGAACCATGTGACGGGCAGCACCATGAAAAGCGCCGCATAGGCACAACTTCCCTCGAAACAGGAACCGAGAAATCCGGAATCGGCAAGCGTCCCCGACAATAGAAACGCACATACGCCGCTTCCGACTGCGCCGAGGACGAAAAGCAATATGTTGACGATCAATCTCATCACGCCAATCATAGGCATGATTAAGACCGCTTTGCGGAGCGGGTGGCGCTGCCGCGCTGATATTTCGTCGTTTTAGTTGCTCTGTTGCAAAACCGGCGTTGCCTGAGCGGCTGATTTTTTGAAGGCCGCTTGTTGGTGCAGGCCCCGCCATGATCGGGCAGGGCCGTTATTGCCGGATTCTTACTCGGTGATGGTATATTCGCCGAGTTCGCAGAGGTTCTGCGTATCCTCGAGGTCTTCCAGCTCATCGCCCTGGAATTCGAAACGCATGTCGTATTTGCACACGCGGCGGCCATCGGCGATGGTGATTTCCATCGTTTCGCCCGGACCAAGCGCCTTCTTTCCGAAAACGTCGTCTTCCCAGTCATCGACGCCGACCGGCGAGGTGTAGAAGGCATTGAGAACGGAGTTCGTTCCGTTCTTCAGCGAAAAGACGAGGTCGTCCGCCTGCGCCGTACCAGCAACCGTCAGCGCAGCCCCGAAAAACACCGCCGTTACCCATTTTGATGTCATGATATCCCCCTTTTGCGCCATCGCTCTGGCTGGGCAATGCATACAACCAAACCAGTGGCTTGCAATGCAAACTGCGGGTTTTGGTTAAATTGCGAAGGGTTCGTTATGGGTAACTTTTCGAGGTATCCAGTCTATTTTAAATATTATAAATATACATACATAAATATTCGGTATTTTTGTCTGTCTTTATAATTTTATTTCATAATATAAATATATTATTTTCTGAATTCGGAGTTATTTTGTTATTTTTAATTATTATTTTTCATTTATGTTGAGTATTATTTTGATTTATTTATAATTTTTCCGTGTTTATTTTGTATTTTATGATTTTATATATCAATTGCTGAATCGGCGAAGAGTTTTTACTGACAAAAATATTTTTTCAAAAATGACGTTAACTGGTGGGATGGGCCAGGCTGATCGCTTTCCGACAGAGGATAATGGATTTGATCAAGCGTTCGTTTTCATTCTTCTGCGGCCTCAAGCTGCCGGGTATCGTGGCACTGGCCACCCTTTACGCGGGTTTTCTGACGCAGGCTTTGGGCCAGTCGCGGGTCTGCAACGATCCTGCTCCGGTCAGCAACCTCAACGAAATGTTCGATGCGATTTACGCATGCTGGGTGCCGCCGGAAGACACGGGGGGCTTGTCGTGACGCTGCAGTTCATTCTGCATAAGGATGGGCAGATAAGGGGCAAGGTGGTCGTCACCGCCGCGCGCCCGCAGGAAGACAGTCCTAGACGGCAAGCCTTTATCGATTCCGCCATCGACGCGGTGAAGCGGGCAGCGCCTGTTCCTTTCACCCAGGAATTCGGAAGCCGTATTGCCGGGCGACCCTTGGGGCCACGTTTTATCGGGACAAAAATCATACCCGAAACGAAGTTGTAGGTTTTCTTGGGAGGTGGGGCCACTGTCGTGGCCGCATGTTTAGGCGCGCCGAATGCGGACTGTTTTTTCAGTCCTCGGCGCTGAAGGCGATGCTTTAACTTAGCACCGCAACGTCTTGTCATTTTTGAAGAATTTGGTGGGTGATGTAGGGCTCGAACCTACGACCCGCTGATTAAGAGTCAGCTGCTCTACCAACTGAGCTAATCACCCGACCGACACCGTGTGGCGGTGTGAGGGGGGCTATAAAGGGGAAGTTTAGGCTTGTCCAGCGCGGAAATGAAATTTCTTCGATTTTTGTGACGAAAAAATTTCAGTCGCGCTGGAAAACGCTGGAAATCCGGGATTTTACGGATTTTGTCTTTTGCTATCCGCGCCGGAAGGCTCTGCCGATGACGATGAGGATGCAGGCGCCGATGAAGCCGGCGATGAGATAACCGATCCATCCGGTCAAAACGATTCCGAATACCGAGAGAATGGCGTTGGCGACGATGGCGCCGACGATTCCAAGTAGGATGTTCATGAAAACACCCATATTGCTTTTCATGAATTGTTCGGCGAGCCACCCGGCGACACCACCGATGATGATAGCTGCGATCCAGCCAATACCAGCAGATTCCATGATTTCCTCCCATGATTGCTGCATTATTGAAGGTGATGATTCTCCGGGTGAAAAGCAAGATAAACTCCCGAAAACCTCGCTTTTTGCGGGTGGTTTTCCGCGCGGCAGGCGGTAAATAGCCTGATGCTGGATGAAGATATGAAAGGCATGGATGTGCGGTTGATGTTTGGCGGAATGATTGACGGTAGGCGGATGTTCGGCGGGCCTTTATCCGGCCGGCGGCGAAAGGCCGCCCTGGCCGCGATAATGGTCGCGGTACTCACCCTCCTTGGCAGCTTTCTGTCGTCCGCAACCTTGGCGTCGGCGCAGGATGCGCCAGCGGCCGCGCCAGTCGCTATCCAGGCTTCCATCGTCGAGCAGGCGCGCACGGATCTGGAAAAATGGAAGGCCGATATTTCGGCGATCGCCAAACAGGTGGAGGCGGGCGGCAGCGATGACGTGCAGCTGGTGGACCTGAAGGGACGCGCCGATACCATTGCAGCCGATGCTGCTGCCGCCAACACCAAGCTGCGGACCCGTCTCGACCAGATCAAGACGCGTCTCGACGCGCTTGGTGCTGCCCCGGCGGAAGGACAGCCGCCCGAAGCGAGCATGGTGACGGAGGAGCGCTCCCGGCTGACGGCGGAGCGCGCCGAGGTGAATGCCATTGCCGGCGAGGTGGAGAGCACTGCCACCAACGCCGCGCAGATTTCCAACAACATAACGGCAGTTCGTCGGGCGCTTTTTGCCGCGACCCTGTTCAAGCGCACCGAAGTCTCTTCCCAGACGCTGGGCGACGCCTCTTCCGCCTTCGTGAGCGAGCTGACCAATCTCAACAACGCCTTCAGCAGCTGGGCGGGTTTCGTCTGGAACTACAAACGCCTGCCGATGTTCGGGGCGGTGATGCTGTCGATCATGGCGGCGCTGTTGTTTCTGGTGGGCGGTTACCGCTTTTTCGGCAGCCGCATGGAAAGGCGGGCCTTTACCGGAGAGCCTTCCTATCTGCGGCGGCTTTCGGTGGCCTTCTGGTCAACCATGGTGCAGTCGCTGTCGCTCTTCCTGTTTCTGGTGACCTCGGCGTTTTTCCTCGATAATTTCAACGTGCTTCGTTCCGATATAGCGCCGATCCTGTTCGGGGCTATGGCAATTACTGGCTTCGTCTATTTCGTGTCGCGGCTGAGCTACGCTATCTTTGCGCCGACGCAGCCGGAATGGCGTCTGTTGCAGGTTTCCAATCGCGGAGCGCACACGCTGTCCTCGGCCGTGCTTTTGATGGCGCTCGTCAACGGTCTTGATTATCTGTTCGGCACGATCAGCGAGACGCTCTATTCGCCGCTGATCGTCACCGTTGCCAAGAGCTTCATTGCCTCCATCATCATTGGCATCATCCTGCTCACCGTGTCGTTCCTGCGCCCGGTGATCGGTGAGGGGCAGGACTACGAGACCGGCAACCAGCGCCTGCCGCGCTGGCTGGTCATTCTGCTCAGGGTCGGCGGGCTTGTTCTCATCGGCGCCTGCCTTACGGGCTATGTGGGGCTGGCGCGGTTCCTTGCCACGCAGATCGTCGCCACCGGTGCGGTGCTCGCAACAATGTATATCGGCATTCTTTCCGGCAAGGCGATTTCGCGACAGGGCGCCTTTTCCGAATCCCTGGCCGGGCGTTATCTCGGGCGGCGCTACGGTCTCGGCCCGGTTGCGCTGGATCAGGCCGGTCTTGCGGCAGGGCTCGGCATCTATGTCATCGCACTCGCCTTCGGCGTGCCGCTCATCCTGTTTTCCTGGGGGTTCCAGCCGGGCGATATCGAAAGCTGGGCCTATCGTCTGCTGACCGGCATCACCGTCGGCAATGCCTCCATCTCGCTGATCGGCCTGTTCGGCGGCGTCCTTGTCTTTGCCATCGGCTACATCATCACACGCTGGTTCCAGAAGTGGCTGGACAACAACGTCATGGCGCGCGGGCAGGTGGATGCGGGCGTACGCAACTCGGTCAAGACCGGCATCGGTTATCTCGGCATCGCGGTTGCGGCCATTTTCGGCGTCTCTTCCGCCGGTCTTAACCTCTCCAGCCTGGCGCTGGTGGCGTCTGCCCTTTCGGTCGGTATCGGTTTCGGCCTTCAGAACATCGTCTCGAACTTTGTCTCCGGCCTCATCCTGCTGGTCGAGCGTCCCTTCAAGGTGGGTGACTGGGTGGTGACAGGCACGACGGAAGGCACCGTCAAGCGGCTTTCGGTGCGCGCGACCGAGATTGAAACCTTCCGCGGCCAGTCGATCATCGTACCGAACTCGGAATTCATCAATTCCTCGGTCGGCAACTGGACACACCGCAACCGTATCATGCGTGCGGAAATTCCGGTTTCAGTTTCCTATGAATCCGATCCGCAGCAGGTGATGGATATTCTGCTGGAACTGGTGCGCACCCAGCCGCCCGTACTGCGCAACCCCGAACCGCATGTGGAATTCCTCCGTTTCGGCGACTTCTCGCTGGATTTCGAATTGCGTTTCCACCTCGCCGATCTTTCGAACGGGCTTGGCGTGAAAAACGCGCTGAGGATTGCAATCCTCAAACGCTTCCGCGAAGAGGGGATCGCCATCCCGTTCCCGCAGCGTAACCTCAACATCCATGTGGAAGGCGATGCAAATCCGCAAATGCTGGCGGCGCTGCTTTCGGAAGAGGGTGACAAGGCGGTGGTGGCGCATACGGGCGCGGCGGCACCTAAGGGCGGAACGGACAAGGATAATGATGTCGGCAAGGCGAGCGATAAGGCCGGTCCGGAAATGAAGCCGACGGCAAAAAACGCCGCCAAGAGCAACTGACCGGCTGCGGCTGCGGCGATTTTTGCCGCGGCCCCGCCGGTGTTTAATATTTTTTCGGGCAGGGCGGGGGAAGTATGCCGTGCGCTTGTGGCGGATTACAATCATGCCCGCAATTTTCATCTGCGCGGTGCAGATATCTGACGGAGTTTCGTCGTAAAATTATAATAGAAATACCCGCGATGACTGTATTGCTGATTAAACTTCAAGTTGATATATTGCCGTTATAGCTTAATTTATTTCTTTTTCTTTCGGGGTTCATATGTCGGATCCAATAGATGGAAATGCCCAGCCTGCCCAGCCTGCCCAGCCTCCGGGCCAAGTTCCCGCAAAAACGTCTTTGCGGGAAAAATTGAGGAGTGCGTGGAGGTGGGTGACACCCCATGCCGCCCGAGTATCCTTACTGGCGACAGGTGTCGTTATCGGTTCTGCCGGTCTGTTTTTCCTGATGGGCCAAACCGATGTGACGGATGACTACCTGCCGAAACGCTGGAATGAATCCATCCGCAGACTGGGAATCGAGCCGGTCTATCCTCCACAGGAGGATATTTATGTCGGAGACATCATCGCCGAGGTCGTGGATTCGGGCCACAAGTTCAAGTCTTTGCCCAGCGACCTCGAAAGCGAGTCCTTCATCGGTCGCTACGTCAAGATCACCCAGATACCTAATTTGCGGGGATATCTCGGGGTCAAGTCTGAGGCGCCTTATTTCGGCGACAGCACCTGGTCGGAGGATAAAAAGTCTCTGTCGATTGCTCAACCGCGTACGGAGGTTGCTGTGGATGGGACGACGTCTGGCCTGGTGGTGAAGGACGCGCTGTTTCCCGTCATCAGGATAGAACGCAAGGAAGGAATGGCAGGACTTTTACGCAATATCGCCTTCGGTGGCGCACGGGCGGATATCGAGGAAATCGAGCTTCAGAATGTGCAGACCTATGCGATCAATCCCTTCCACGCACAAAATGCGCTGATGCGGTTTTGCAATGATGACGACACCAAGGTCTATTGCGCCGACGACTATCTTCGCGAAAAACTCTCGTACATTCTCAGCCGCAATATTTTGAGAACCGCGGAGACAGAGGATTGTGGTTCGCGCTATATTTACGACATTCGCCTGCTGGTCGTGCGTCAGGCGTTTCTGACACGCGGGGTAAAGGTCACCAACGGCCGTGCACGATCGGGTTTCATCGATGCGGGGGGAAACAAAGGCGACGTCCAGAAGACTCTGGATGGTGCGGACGTTGCCGCGACCACAGGCCCGCAGGGCCAGCAGCCGGCGGCCGAAAACATGGCCGGCGATGACAACACCATTCGCAGCACGAACAGTTCCGGCCTCTTCTCCGATAGCCAGTTTGCGAGGCCGCTCGTCATAGGCTTCAACAGCGTTTCCATCGGTATGCGCAACAGCACGCCCGCATGGCTGGATGCCGCGGCAAAAGCTGCCGCTGGCAAGGACGTGAAGGACCGCGCCAAGATTTGTGCATCTTCGCAGGAGGTTGCGAAATGAGACTGGCTATTTTTCTCTTCGGTATGTTTTTTCCGTTTCTGGCAAATGCGCAGGATGTGGTTCGCCCGTCTGTGAGTGGAGATATTGCGCAATTCAACGATGATTGCATTTATCGCATTCCACCTTGCGTCAAGGATGGTGGCGGCGTTTTTCCGCCGCCACCACCTCCGCCCGGTGGCGGCGGCGGGATACACAATCTGCCAGGCGGTCCTGTCCTCAAGAACTCGATCATCGTTCCCGGCAACGACGTTATAAAGGGGTTAAACTTGGACGGCCCGGATGTGCGGGGGATGCAATTGCAGCTTCAGACCAGATAGAGGGTATATCCAGCGCTTCAGGCTCCAATCCGTCTCGGCTGACACTTGATCTGTTCCGGTTGGCATTTTCCCATATGTGCGCCGCCGTCGTCTTCAAAAGGCGACGGTGGTTTGAATCCCGCCTTCAGCGACGGCATTTTCTCCCCTGTCGCAGCACCCTATGGCCATGTCGCAATCAGGCGGCTGAACGGCCGCCGGGCGCTTCATATTCCATCCCATCGATTTGGCAGCACGACAGGCTATGCCGGCGCTTTTTAGGGGTTCTGTAAATGAAGACACATGCACGGGCGGTGGTGATCGGTGGCGGCGTCGTCGGCGTTTCGACGCTTTATCATCTTGCCAAGAAGGGCTGGAGCGACAGCGTCCTTATCGAGCGCAAGGAACTGACCTCCGGTTCCACCTGGCACGCAGCCGGTCTTTTGCCGCTGTTCAACATGAGCTACTCGGTCGGCCAGATCCACAAATATTCGGTGAAGTTCTACGAGGAGCTTCAGGAAGAGACCGGCATGAATGTCGGTTTCTCCAAGGTTTCTAACATTCGTCTCGCCCGCACCAAGGATCGCTGGGACGAATATATGTATTATGCCGGCATTGCCGAGACCATCGGTGTGCGGGTCAATATGCTGACGCCGGAGCAGGTGAAGGAAATCTGGCCGCTTTGCGAGACGGACGGCCTGCTGGGCGCCATCCAGCACCCCGATGATGGTTATATCCAGCCCGCCGACCTGACGCAGGCGCTGGCCAAGGGCGCGCGCGACCGTGGCGCCACCATCTATCGCAACACCACCGTCACCGCCATCGAACAGCTGGAAGACGGTCACTGGAAGGTGACGACGGATAAGGGCGAGATCATCGCCGAACATATCATCTCCTGCACCGGCTCCTTTGCCCGCAAGACCGGCGAGATGGTCGGCATCAATATTCCGGTCATCCCGGTTGAGCACCAATATATCGTCACCGAGCCGCATCCGGCCATTCTGGAGCGCCGCCGTCAGGGTCTGCCGGAAATGGGCGTTCTGCGTGAATCGGATTCGGCCTGGTACATGCGCGAGGAGGCCGGCGGTCTGATCCTCGGCCCTTACGAAGTCGGCGCTCCGGTCTGTTATGTCGACGGTCCCTCTGACGATAGCGAATATGAGCTGTTCCAGGAGGAACTCGACCGCCTTATGCCGCATATCGAAACGGCGATGGTGCGTGTTCCGGCTTTCGGCGAAGTCGGTATCAAGAAGGTTTATAACGGCGCTATCGCCTATACGCCTGATGGCAACCCGATCGTCGGTCCGGCACCAGGCCTGAAGAATTTCTGGCTGAATGAAGGCCACTCCTTCGGCATCACCGCTGCCGGTGGTGCTGGCTGGCAGCTTGCCGAATGGATCGTCGATGGTGAGCCGACTCTCGATCTGATGGGTGTGGATCCGCGCCGCTTCGGCCCTCACGCAACGGAAGGTTACCTCATTGCCAAGAATGAGGAAGCCTATGCCAACGTCTTCACCATGCATTACCCTGATGAAGAACGTTCCGCTGCCCGTCCGCTGAAGACGACGCCGGTTTACGACCGTCTGAAGAAGCTTGGCGGCGTGTTCGGTTCTGTTTACGGCTGGGAGCGTGCCAACTGGTATGCACCGGAAGGTTATGCGCTGCGCGAAGAGGACCTCGGCGTCGGTGCTGATGTCATCACGAGCCACAACTATGCGCCGCCACTGGACGATGGCCGTATCGTCGAGAAGTGGTCGTTCCGCCGCTCGAACTATTTCGAACATGTCGGCAACGAGGTGAAGAACGTCACCCAGAATGTCGGCGTGCTTGACATGTCGGCCTTCGCCAAGATGGAAGTTTCCGGTCCCGGCGCGCGCGCCTGGCTTGACAGCATTCTCGCCAATATCGTGCCGAAGAAGCGCGGCCGTATTGCGCTGACGCACCTTCTGACGCCGAATGGCGGCGTGAAGGTGGAGTTCACCGTCTATGAATGGGCACCGGGCCGGTTCTATCTGGTGTCCGCCGGTGGTCTTGAGGCGCACGATCATGACGTGCTCCAGCGCCTTGCGCCCACCGACGGTTCCGTCGTGCTGCAGCCGATCACCCAGAAATACGGCGTGCTGGTGCTTGCCGGTCCGAAATCGCGCGATCTCCTGAAGAAGCTGACCCGCACCAGCCTCGAGAACAAGGATTTCCCGTGGCTGACGGCGAAGCAGATTTCCGTGGGTGTGGCGACGGCGCATGCGCTGCGCGTCAACTTCGTCGGTGAATTGGGCTGGGAATTGCACCATCCTATCGAAATGCAGAACTACATCTTCGACCGGCTGATGGAAGCGGGCGCCGAATTTGGCATCAAGCCATTCGGCATTCGGGCTATGGTGTCGATGTCGCTCGAAAAGTCGTATCGCAACATGGGCCGCGAGCTTTCGGTCGAATATAACGCCTATGAATCCGGCCTCGACCGGTTCCTGCGTCCGGAGAAAAATTTCATCGGCCGCGATGCGCTGGTGGCCTACAAGGAAGCCGGCTTGAAATCGGTATTCTCGACGCTGACCGTGTCGGGCAATACGGATGTCGATGCGCGCGGTTCGGAAGCCATCTTCGATGCAGATGGCGCACTTGCCGGCCGTGTGACGAGCGGCGGCTTTGGCTGGCGTATCGGCAAATCGATTGCGCTTGCCATGCTGAAACCGGAATATGCCACGATTGGCACGAAGCTGAAAATCCGCATTCTCGGCACGCTTTATGATGCCGAGGTCGTGGAAGAAAGCCCCTTCGATACGGAAAACGCTCTGCTGCGCGCCTGAGGCATTTTCCTGGAAGCATTCGAAACACGGCCCTCCCTCGGGGGCCGTGTTTTCTTTTGGGTAAGCATGTATGCCGACTGTTTTCGGGCAAAAGTGTTATTAATCATTCTGAAAAATACGCCTGCTAATTTCCCGTGAAAGACGACGGGGGACTGGGACAAAATGAATTTTCTGGGCATTACGGGCATGCAATATTCGGGTGTGCCTTTTACCAATTGCCGCATCTTACTGGCGGAAGATACCAATGTGTTCACCCAGATGGTGAGCATGCGCCTGAAGGAATTGCTGGGCGTTTCCGTGGAGGTGTGCCGCAACTTCGAGGAGTTGCAGGCGTGCTACGAACACTCGGCCGAACCCGTGACGCTTGCGATTTCCAACATCAATCTTCCGGGGGCGGAGAATGGTGAGGCGCTGGAATATCTGATCGATCTTTCGATCCCGACCATCGTTTTCACCAGCACGTTTCATGAGGCGACCCGCGAAACGCTGATCGCCAAGAATGTGGTCGACTACATTCTGAAAGACAATATCTTTGCCGTGGACATGCTGACGGAATCCATCTGTCGGTTCCTCACCAACCACCGCCACCATGTGCTGATTGTGGATGACAGCCCAACGGCGCGGGCGCTGCTTTCCAGCCGCCTCAAGCGTTATAATTTCCGCGTCAGCCTTGCCGATAGCGGTGCGAAGGCGCTCGAAATCCTGAAGGCCAATCCCGATATCGGGCTGGTGGTGACCGACTACAACATGCCCGATATTGACGGTTTCGAACTGACACGGCGCATCCGCACCGTGCGCGGCTCGCACGAGTTGCGCATCATCGGCGTTTCCTCTTCCACCAACCGGCTTTTGTCGGCGCGGTTCCTGAAGGCGGGCGGCAACGATTTCATGCTGCGGCCCTTCATCGACGAGGAATTTTATTGCCGCGTCAACCAGAACCTCGACACGCTGGTGCAGATACAGCTGGCCAAGGCTGGCGTGAGACCGGCGGCCTGACCGGACTTCTCGTGGTCAAGGCCGCGATATGTCAAAGCTGAGACTCGAGCGGCAGGAAACGCATGATGCCCGCGACGATCCGGCGGCTGATGGCAGCGTCCGGTTCACGCCGGTATGTCTTCGGCTGGCCGTGTTCTTCGGTCATCCAGACGATGCGATTGCCGTTGTCTATATCCAGCTCGAAGCTCATTGAGCGGCGGATCTCTTCGCTGAATATCTCGTCCATGCGCGCAACCAGCGGGGCGGAGGTGAAAACGACGCCCATTTCCGTGTTGAGAGAAGCGGAGCGCGGATCGAAATTGAGCGAGCCGATATAGCCGGTCTTGCCGTCGCGGGAGAAAGCCTTGGTGTGGAGGCTCGCCTGTCCTGAACCGCGAAGCGTAAAGCTTGGCTGGTCCGCCTGTGCACGCAATTCATGCAGGCGCACCCCGCCCAGCAGAAGCGGCTTTCGATACCGTGCGTAACCGGCGTGAACGGCGGCAACATCTGTTGCAGCCAGCGAGTTGGTGAGGATGGCAACCGAGACGCCGCGCTCGGCAAGGTTTGCAAAAATGTCCAAGCCCTGTTTGCCGGGAATGAAATAGGGGGAGGTGATGTGCAGGCTGTCATTTGCTGCCTGCATCAGCGGCAGCAGGCTCTCCATCAGGAAGTTGTGGCCGTTGCGGCGTTTTCCCGCTGCTTTTTCCGGCGGGTCGGCAAGCACGTCGGCTTCATCGACCCAGTGCAGGCGGTCCGACATCAGGAAATGTCCGCTGCCATATTGGTTTTCGACGCGCTCGAGATAGGGTTTGGCAGCCTCGCTTTTCGGCAGCGCAGCAAGCTCGCGCCGTAACCTGGCGAGCTTGCTCGGCCTGCGCGCGAGAAGCGAGCGCACGGGAACGGAAACGGCGCTGTTCCAGTAGTCGTCGAAGATTTCGGTGGCATCCGCAACGATCCTGCCGAAACCGAGAATGTCGAAATCGTGGAAATTGGCCCGTTCGGCGGCATCGAAATAGGCATCGCCAATATTACGGCCGCCAACAATCACGGCGCGTCCATCGGCAATCCACGCCTTGTTGTGCATGCGCCGGTTGACGCTTCGGAACCGGAGGACCAGTTCCAGGCTTCGATACAAGATGTTTTCCCGCGCCCTGGTTGGGTTGAAGAGCCGCAGCTCGATATTGGGATGGCTGTCGATGGCGTGGAAGATGCGGTCGGACATCGAGACGCCGAGATCGTCCAGAAGCAGCCTCACGCGCACGCCGCGGTCTGCGGCGGCAATAACCTCGCGCATCATCAGCCGACCGGTCAGGTCGGCATTCCACATGTAATACATCAGATCAAGGCTACGCCCAGCCGCCCGCGCCGCCGCCATGCGCACTGCAAAGGCATCCAGATTGGAATGCAGCAGGCAGAGCGCGTTTTTCTCGTTCCAGCCGTTCCTTATCGACTGCCAGTGGCGATCGAGCCCGGTCGCATCCTCGGCAACGGGCAGGGCATTGGAGGGGCGTTTGGGAATGGCCTTTTCCCGCTGCTTGCTGATGACAACAAACAGGCTTGGTCCGACGACCAGCAGCACCATGGCGATAAAGACCGTAAATGCAGTCACTTGTTTTGATCACTCCCGGCCTGAAGATTATCAGGCCGGGTGAAAACGCGCGAGCACATAAAGCGTTCACGGCAGAAGAGGGTGCGGGAGCGAAAAAGTCTGCCTAGCGAAGCGAATTCAGGAGGCGGGACTTGTGAATGACATAAGTGTATGCTTATCTATTGTCATGACAGAGAATGATATTTTCCGGGCGCTGGCCGATCCGACACGCCGCGCCATTTTCGAAAAGCTCGCGGATGGTGCCCAGAACGCTTCCGTCTTGCGCGAAGGCATCGATATCAGCCAGCCGGCTATGTCGCAGCATCTTGCCGTGCTGCGGGGGGCGGGGCTGGTGGTCGAACGGCGGCAGGGCCGTTTCGTCAATTATGAGGTCGATCCGGATGGGCTGACACGGATTGCGACGTGGCTTGGCAAATACCGCGCCTACTGGCCGCAGCGCGTAGAAGCACTCAAGCTCTTGCTGAAGGATATGGATCAATGAACAGGGAACTGCCCGCAGCACCGAAACCCGGTATCGAGCTTGAATATGATCTCGATGAGCCGCCACAAAAGGTCTGGCGTGCGATCAGCATTCCGGCCTTCCGTGAACACTGGTTGCCGAAGGAGGCTTTGGCTGAACCCGAGGCGATCAGGATCACCCCGGGGAAGGAGGTCTGTTACAGGATGCGGGATGACGTTCCGCCATTTCTGGAAAGCACCGTCACCTTCAGGATTGCACCCAACGCGAGCGGCGGCACCAGCCTGCGGGTCATTCATGAGTTGCCCATCACCGGTTCCGGTCGGATGACAAAGGCTGCCGCAAACCACAACGGTTCGCCGATCAAGCTCGCCGCCTGATCCACCACATTTCCTTACATTTTCAAACGACAGGAGTTCGCCGATGCGCGAAGCGATGCAACTCGTCCCTATGGTAGTTGAACAATCCGCAAGGGGAGAAAGGTCTTTCGACATCTATTCCCGGCTGTTGCGGGAAAGGATCATCTTTCTCAACGGTGAGGTCAACGACGCCGTTTCCGCGCTTGTCTGCGCGCAATTGCTGTTTCTCGAGGCGGAAAACCCGAAGAAGCCGATCCATCTCTACATCAATTCTCCAGGCGGTGTCGTGACCAGCGGTCTCGCAATGTACGACACCATGCGCTACATCCGCGCGCCGGTTCATACTCTGTGCATGGGGACCGCCCGTTCCATGGGCTCGTTCCTGCTTATGGCGGGCGAACCGGGGGCGCGGGCGGCATTGCCCAACGCCAGCATCCTCATTCACCAGCCGTCCGGCGGGTTTCAGGGGCAGGCGTCGGATATGCTCATCCATGCTGAAGAAATCAGGCAGACAAAGCACCGAATGACGCGGCTTTATGCCGAGCATTGCAAGCGCAGCTATGACGAGTTTGAAGCGGCAATGGATCGCGACCGTTTCATGACGGTGGAAGAGGCACTGGAATGGGGATTGATCGACCGCATTCTGGACGTTCGCGAAGATGTGGCGGCGGCATGACAAAAAGCGTCCCGGTTGGCGCATGGCTGGCCGGGACGGCTGCTCAGATATCCAGATTATCCGCGAAGGCAGCGCGTTCCTGAATGAAGCGGAAGCGGGCATCCGCCTTGGTGCCCATCAGATTGTCGACCGCCTCGCGAGTGCCTTCGAAATCCACATCATCGATCTCGACGCGCAGCAGGGTGCGCTTTTCGGGATCCATGGTGGTTTCCTTCAGCTGTGCCGCCATCATTTCGCCAAGGCCTTTGAAGCGGCCGATTTCGACCTTCTTACCCTTGAAGACGGTTTCCATCAATTCGGCGCGGTGGGCGTCGTCGCGGGCATAGGCGCTCTTGGCACCCTGACGGATGACGTAGAGCGGCGGCACCGCGAGATAGAGGTGGTTGCCGCGAATGAGTTCCGGCATTTCCTGATAGAAGAAGGTGATGAGCAGCGAGGCGATGTGAGCACCATCGACGTCGGCATCCGTCATGATGATGATGCGTTCGTAACGCAAATCTTCTTCGCGGTACTTGGTGCGTGTGCCGCAGCCCAGCGCCTGGATGAGATCGGCGATCTGCTGGTTGGCCGAGAGTTTTTCACGGCTGGCGCTGCCGACGTTGAGGATCTTGCCGCGCAGCGGCAGGATGGCCTGATTGGCGCGGTTGCGCGCCTGCTTGGCCGAGCCGCCAGCCGAGTCACCCTCGACGATGAAAAGCTCGGCATTCTCAGCCGTGTTCTGCGAGCAGTCCGCCAGCTTGCCGGGCAGGCGCAGCTTGCGCACCGCCGTCTTGCGGTTGACTTCCTTTTCCTTGCGGCGGCGCAGGCGTTCTTCGGCGCGCTCGATCACCCAGTCCAGCAGCTTCGCCGCTTCGCCCGGATTGCCGGTGAGATAATGGTCGAAGGGATCGCGTAGCGCGTTTTCGACGATGCGCTGGGCCTCGACGGTCGCGAGCTTGTCCTTGGTCTGACCGACGAATTCCGGCTCGCGGATGAAGACGGAGAGCATGCCCGCTGCCGAGATCATCACGTCATCGGTGGTGATTTCCCTGGCGCGCTTGTTCTGGGTCAGCTCCGCATAGTTCTTCAGACCCTTGGTGAGTGCGATGCGGAAACCGGCCTCATGCGTACCGCCTTCAGGCGTCGGGATGGTGTTGCAATAGGAATGGATCTGGGTGTCGCCGCCATACCAGGTCACAGCCCATTCCAGCGCGCCGTGGCCACCGGTCTTTTCGGTGCGGCCGGAGAAAATCTCGCGGGTGACGGTGAATTCCTTGCCGAGCGTGGCCGCCAGATAGTCCTTCAGACCACCGGGGAAATGGAACACCGCCTTTTCTGGGATTTCGCCACCCGCGGGCACCATGCCGGGATCGCAGCTCCAGCGGATTTCGACGCCGCCGAAGAGATAGGCCTTGGAGCGGGCCATGCGGAAGATGCGCGCCGGTTCGAATTTTGCGTGATCGCCGAAGATCTGCGGATCGGGATGGAAACGCACGCGGGTGCCGCGTCGGTTGTGCACGTCACCCAGTTCTTCGAGACCGCCGATGGGCGCGCCGCGCGAAAAGCGCTGGCGGTAAAGCTTGCGGTTACGGGCGACTTCCACTTCCAGAAGATCGGACAGTGCATTGACCACGGAAACGCCGACGCCATGCAGGCCGCCGGAGGTCTCATAGGCCTTGCCGTCGAACTTGCCGCCGGCATGCAGCTTGGTCATGATGACTTCGAGCGTCGACTTGCCTGGAACCTGCGGATGGTTTTCCACGGGAATGCCGCGTCCGTTATCGGTGACGGTTAGGAAACCCTCGGTATCGAGATGGACCTCGATGAAATTGGCGTGGCCCGCGACAGCCTCGTCCATGGAGTTGTCGATGACTTCGGCAAAGAGGTGGTGAAGCGCCTTCTCGTCGGTGCCGCCAATATACATGCCGGGCCGCATGCGCACCGGTTCCAGCCCTTCGAGCACGCGGATCGACGAGGCACCGTAGTCGTCACCGGAGGGGGACACGGGCGCTGGAGGCGGGGGCGTCGTGAAGGCCGCAACGGCTGCTGGTTTCGGTTGCACGTTCACGTTCGCGGCTGCGGACACCGGGGCCTTCACGGGTTTTGCCGTGTCCTCGTTCTTTTCCGTTTCGCTGTTTGGTGCCACCGGAAGACCGGAGAAGAGATCGTTGCTATCGTCCATCATGTCCAAGGTTCAAAAAAGCGTGTCGTCAGAATTTCGCCAAGCGAATCAGTATGCCAATAGGGGCAAGTATAGCGCCAAACGTGCAGGGCGTGTGGCCTAACGCGGCGCACCCTGTGCCACGACTATGTCAGGGTTTCGCAACAGGAGGATTGCGCTGCCGCCCTGGCAATGGCAAGTCTCGCAGCCACGAATGAACGGTTAACCAAGTCATGTCCACAGCTCATTTCACGTTTTGTACTCTTTTCTGCCTGACTGTTGCGGCGATGCCGGGCGGTGCCGGGGCGGCGGACGGGCCGCTGCGGCCGTTCAAGGACGAGCTTTTTTCCAGCCAGACAGTGCTTTCCACGGCCGATGGCGGCGCATCTGAGGTGATCGATTATCAGGAGATGCGCGACATCAACGGCCGCGACGAGGTACCGGAACGGCGGGTGAAGCGGCAATATGTGGACATGGCGCCCAAAACAGCGCAGGCGATGGAATCCGTGGCGCTTGAGGGCAGGGCGCTTGAGGTGGGCCGCGTCGGGCCATCATCCGGGCAGGCCTTCACCGTGATCTTCATTCACGGGCGCGGCGGCGACCGGCGGCTTGGCATGAACGACTATACGTTCGGTGGCAATTTCAACCGGCTGAAAAATCTGGCTGTCGCCAATGGCGGCACCTATTATGTGCCGAGCGTACGGTCCTTCGATGCCAACGGCGTTGCCGACGTTTCCGCGCTGATCACCTATGCGGCTAGCAAATCCGGCGGCAAGCCGGTGGTGTTGGCCTGCGCCTCCATGGGCAGCTTCATCTGCTACGGCATCAGCCGTGACAAAGCGACAGTCGGCAATCTCAAGGGTATGGCGATCCTTGGCGGCGCGGTCGATCCCGATTTTCCGAAGAGCGCCTTTGCGAAAGCCAAAAAGCCGGTGTGGTTTACCCATGGCAGCGCCGACAAGGTCTATTCCGCCGACAGCCAGGCGACCATCTTCCGCACCTTGCTGAAGGCGGGAGAGCCGGCGCGCTTCACGCTTTTTGAGACAGGCACGCACGGAACGCCGGTGCGCATGACCGACTGGCGGGCGGTTTTGAACTGGATTTTGAGCCGATGAGGTGCGGTTTTGGTTCGACAGACGCGAATTTCGGCAAATTGACCGACGTTTTGAAGCTTATGACTGCTTTTTTGTACCAATTATTATCGGCTGCGTTTAAGGAAATATTCCGGGATTTCCGGCAGGGTTTCTGTCGCGATTAGGGGCCGCCTGGCGGCTGAGGTAAGGGGTGTTCGCGCCAGCGGCTCTCCGAGACAAAGGGAATGGGATACGCATGACGCCGAATGTTCGACCGCTTGTAGCCGGAAACTGGAAGATGAACGGCACCCGTTCGTCGCTCGATCAGATCAAGGCCATGGCAGAGGGCGTCAAGGGCGCGCTTTCCGAAAAGGTGGATGCGCTGATCTGCCCGCCATCGACGCTTCTTTATGTGGCAACCGCGCTCTGCGACGACAGCCCGCTGATGATTGGCGGACAGGATTGCCACCAGAATGTTTCCGGCGCACATACGGGTGACATTTCCGCCGAGATGATTGCCGATTGCTTCGGCACCCATGTCATCGTCGGCCATTCCGAGCGCCGCACCGACCATGCCGAGACGGATCATCTGGTCCGTGCCAAGGCCGTTGCCGCCCACCAGGCCGATCTTATCGCCATCGTCTGCATCGGCGAGACGGCGGATGAGCGCAAGGCGGGCCAGACGCTCGATATCCTCAAGCGCCAGCTTGCCGGATCGCTTCCGGACGAGGCAACCGCCGAAAACACCGTCATCGCTTATGAGCCGGTCTGGGCGATCGGCACGGGTCTGACGCCAACCACCCAGGATGTGCGCGAGGCCCATGCCTTCATGCGCGACGAGCTGGTCAAGCGCTTTGGCGATGAAGGCAAGACCATGCGGATTCTTTACGGCGGCTCGGTGAAGCCTGCCAATGCGCTGGAACTGATGGGCGTCGAGAATGTCGACGGTGCACTGATCGGCGGCGCGAGCTTGAAAGCCTCCGACTTCCTTTCCATCTATGCGGCATACGAGCAACTGACGGCTTGAGACACGCTTTCCTGCCACAGTGGCGGGAAAGGGGCTTGGAATAAGCCTTCGCCTCATGTAAAGAGCCGCGAAACCTTCTTTGTAGTGCTCCGCGCGGGGCATGGAATGGATTGTCATGCAGACCGTTTTGATTGTTATTCACCTCATGATCGTGCTTGCGCTTGTCGGCGTGGTTCTGATCCAGCGTTCCGAAGGCGGCGGCCTCGGCATCGGCGGCGGTTCGGGCTTCATGTCCGCGCGCGGAACGGCCAATGCGCTGACCCGCACGACGGGTATCCTTGCCGCGCTGTTCTTCGTGACGTCGCTCGGACTTGGTCTTCTGACCCGGTACGAATCGCGCCCGACGGATATTCTGAACCGTATTCCGGCCACGCAGGGTCAGGGCAACGGCATTCTCGACACGCTCGGCCCGGCACAGACGCCGGCAACGCCGGCTCCGGCTGAGAATGGCGTTCCGACCAACAGCGGCGCTGCAGCACCTGCGCAGACCACGCCTGCACCGGCCACTGCTGGTGAAGCCGCTCCGGCACCGGCCAAGCCCGCCGATCCGAACGCAGTTCCGACCGGTCAATAAGCCCGGTTATGATTTAACGCTCCGGCAGGCCAAAAGCCTGCCGGTTTTCTTTTGTTCGCATTTCGCCACATCCCATTGCCAATTCGTCAACAGCGAATTTGCAACAGCATGAAATTTGGGCTGGCGGAATCAGAGGTAAAAAGGTATCCGGTGAATCCCATGGCGCGATATGTATTCATCACAGGCGGCGTGGTCTCCTCTCTCGGTAAGGGCATCGCAGCTGCGGCACTCGGAGCATTGCTGCAATCCCGTGGTTATCGGGTGCGGCTTCGCAAACTTGACCCCTATTTGAACGTCGATCCCGGCACGATGAGCCCGACACAGCACGGTGAAGTGTTTGTGACGGACGACGGTGCCGAGACGGACCTCGACCTTGGCCACTATGAACGCTTTACGGGGCGTTCGGCGACCAAGACCGACAACATCACCACTGGCCGCATTTACAAGAACATCATCGACAAGGAACGCCGCGGCGACTATCTCGGCGCGACCGTTCAGGTCATTCCGCATGTCACCAATGAGATCAAGGATTTCGTGACCGAAGGCAATGACGATTACGACTTCGTCATCTGCGAAATCGGCGGCACGGTCGGTGATATCGAGGCGATGCCGTTCATGGAGGCGATCCGCCAGCTCGGCAACGACCTGCCGCGCGGCACCGCAATCTATGTTCACCTGACGCTGATGCCTTACATTCCGGCAGCCGGCGAATTGAAGACCAAGCCGACCCAGCATTCCGTGAAGGAACTGCAGGCGCTTGGCATTCATCCCGACATTCTGCTGGTGCGCGCCGACCGGGAAATCCCGGAAGCGGAACGCCGCAAGCTTTCGCTGTTCTGCAACGTGCGTCCTTCCGCCGTCATTCAGGCGCTGGATGTTGCCAACATCTATGACGTTCCGATCGCCTACCACAATGAAGGTCTCGATTCGGAAGTGCTGGCCGCTTTTGGTATCGAACCGGCGCCGAAGCCGCGTCTGGAACAGTGGGAAGAGGTCTGCAACCGTATCCGCACGCCGGAAGGCGAGGTAACGATTGCGATCGTCGGTAAATATACCGGCCTCAAGGACGCCTACAAGTCGCTGATCGAGGCGCTGCATCACGGTGGTTTTGCCAACCGCGTCAAGGTCAAGCTGGAGTGGATCGAGTCGGAAGTCTTCGAAAAGGAAGATCCGACGCCCTATCTCGAAAAGGTCAACGGCATTCTGGTGCCGGGCGGTTTCGGCGAGCGCGGTTCCGAAGGCAAGATCATGGCGGCGCAGTTCGCCCGTGAGCGCAACGTGCCCTATTTCGGCATCTGCTTTGGCATGCAGATGGCGGTCGTGGAAGCGGCCCGTCACCTCGCCGGCATCGAGAATGCCTCGTCCACCGAATTCGGTCCGACGGCTGAACCCGTCGTTGGCCTGATGACCGAATGGGTAAAGGGCAACGAGCTGGAGAAGCGCTCCACCAAGGGCGATCTCGGCGGCACCATGCGTCTCGGCGCTTACAAGGCGGCGCTGAAGAAAGACACCAAGATCGCCGAAATCTACGGTTCCACGGATATTTCCGAGCGCCACCGCCACCGTTACGAGGTGAATGTGGACTACAAGGACCGGCTGGAGGAATGCGGCCTGGTCTTCTCGGGCATGTCTCCTGATGGTGTGCTGCCGGAAACGGTGGAATATCCTGACCATCCGTGGTTCATCGGCGTTCAGTATCACCCGGAACTCAAGAGCCGTCCGCTCGACCCGCATCCGCTGTTTGCCAGCTTCGTTGAAGCGGCGGTGGAGCAGAGCCGGCTGGTTTGATGGTTTGAATGATACGGGGCGGGCCGCTTTTGCGGCCCTTTTTATAAATTATCGCGATCATGGAACCCCTTAAGCCGCGCTAGCCGTCCGATTGGAACCTTTGGCAAGACATGCTCGTGACAGCAGAGCTATTTCAGCTGTCGAGTTCGGCCAGTATAGCGTTTGCGCTTTCCGTAAGTTCTATCCATTCAGAACAATATTTGAATATAGATCGCTCAAACCCAACATTTTCGGCTTCTTTGGTATGCATCGCCTCGACCATTTTGCGAAATAATGCTGATTGCGGAAAATCGCCATAAAGATTTTCTAATTCTGTTCTCAGATACGGTATTAAACAGCTATCATAGAAATGCTCAGAAACCAGTTTAACCAATAAATCCTCGACTTCAGGCATTGCTCCGTGTGATTGTACTATTTCTGTAACAATTTCACAGCATTGGTTCCTATCTTGTGCTTCCCACAGATCGAGAAAACGTGTGTAAATAGGTACGAAATCTGAATACATAATGGCTAGTACACTTAGGGGGACCTCGCCAAAAGCCGCTTCGTCCGTCTCCATCATGGGAATTCCACGTCCTGCTTGAGAGAAGCGGATAAGCAACTTTTCCAGCGTCCCAAACCAAGCACGCAGGTCATCAAGCACTTCAGAGTGAAGCGCGAGTTCGATCCAAGCATTATAATTTATTTCAGTCCAAGGATAGAATGCCTCATTCGAACTCCATGTTCCCGATAAATCAATGACCCTGTACCAAATATTTTTATCAGATAAGCTTTCTTCAAGTCTTAAAGATATTTCATTGAGGTCTGCAATTATTTCCCGGGGGTTTTGTGTTGAAACAATACCAAACGCAATCTCGAAGTACTTTTTTTGCTCTATTACGGGCATAATGCAATTCCTTATATATTATTATATAAATATATTGAATTATAAATTTTATATTATTTGAATTTTATAGATTTATATTGTGGCACCCATAGATTTTTATTGAAGACATAGGAAGTGATAGATCGCTTATTATAGTCAGCTCGATCAGTTGATCGCCACCATTATTTCCTTCTGTTCCTTTAACAAAAACGGGCCCGAAGGCCCGTTCTGCATTCCACCAAAAGCCAGTCCGCTTACTTCGGCCCGATCATGTTTTCCGGGCGTACATACTGGTCGAATTCCTCGTTGGTGAGGTATCCACCGCCGACGGCCTCGTCGCGCAGTGTCGTGCCGTTCTTGTGAGCGGTCTTGGCGATCTTGGCGCAGATGTCGTAGCCGAGCTTGCTGTTGAGAGCCGTGACGAGCATCAGCGAGTTCTCGACGCCCTTCCTGATGTTGTCTTCGCGGGCTTCGATGCCGACGACGCAGTTGTCGGTGAAGGAGACGGCCGCATCGCCCAGAAGCTGGACCGACTGCAGGAAGTTGTAGGCCATCATCGGATTATAGACGTTCAGTTCGAAGTGCCCCTGCGAGCCTGCGAAGGAGAGCGCTGCATTGTTGCCGAAGATGTGGGCGCAAACCTGCGTCAGCGCTTCCGACTGCGTCGGGTTGACCTTGCCCGGCATGATTGATGAGCCGGGTTCGTTTTCCGGCAGAGACAATTCGCCAAGACCGGCGCGCGGGCCTGAACCGAGGAAGCGGATGTCGTTGGCGATCTTGAACAGTGCTGCTGCTGCGGCATTGATCGCGCCATGCGAGAACACCATGGAATCGTGCGAGGCAAGCGCTTCGAACTTGTTCGGCGCTGTCACGAAGGGCAGGCCGGTGATCTTGGAAATCTCTTCGGCAACCTTTTCAGCGAAACCGACGGGGGCGTTCAGGCCCGTGCCGACCGCCGTGCCGCCCTGGGCGAGCTTGGAAAGTGCGGGCAGGGTGAGTTCGATATTGGCAATCGCCGAGGCGACCTGCGCGGCATAACCGGAAAACTCCTGGCCGAGCGTCAGCGGCGTGGCATCCTGCGTGTGGGTGCGGCCGATCTTGATGATCTTTTCGAACTGCCTGACCTTGGCTTCCAGCGCCGTGTGCAGGTGCTTGAGGGCCGGCAGCAGGTGGTGAACGATCTCTTCCACGCAGGCGATGTGCATCGCCGTCGGATAGGTGTCGTTCGAGGACTGGCTCATATTGACGTGGTCGTTGGGGTGAACCGGCTTCTTGGTGCCCATTTCGCCGCCGAGCATCTCGATTGCGCGGTTGGAAATCACCTCATTGGCATTCATGTTGGATTGCGTGCCGGAACCGGTCTGCCAGACGACCAGCGGAAAATGTTCAGTCAGCTTGCCGTCGATGACTTCCTGTGCGGCTGCGATGATGGCGTCGCCTACCTTGGGGTCGAGGCCTGCAAGCGCCATGTTCGCACGGGCCGCTGCCTGCTTGACGATGCCGAGCGCGCGAACGACAGAGGCGGGCTGCTTTTCCCAGCCGATCTTGAAGTTGCCGAGCGAGCGCTGCGCCTGCGCGCCCCAATAGCGATCGGCCTGAACTTCAATGGGTCCAAATGTATCGGTTTCCGTCCGTGTGGCTGTCATCAATCTTGCCTTTTTACTCGTTTTCCTCCGCCAAAACGGCACTTCGCCCGCCTTGCGCGCGCCGATATATAGAATCATCGCGCTGGCAATGAAAGCGTTGCGAGGCATGCCTGGCAGATATTTCCCTTGGGACAGGGCGATTTTGACGCTCATCCTGCCCGGTTAAGAAAAAGACCTTGGCGTGTCATTTTTACTACGTCGATAAAAGCCCGGAAAACCGGGGTTTCATCGGCTTGGAACGGCTTGGCCAACCACGGCAAAGTGAATGAAATAAATAGAAATTTAACCATTCTCGCCAATTCTGGAAATTACGTTTTTACGGTTTTGGCCGTAATATGAGGTTCATTTCGGGTGCGTTCTGGACTTCGGCGTTTTCTTTTCAACGGGCCGTCTATCGGCTAGACAAGCATGAAACTGGATGCTCCGTCTTCGTTGGCGGCGCTGGGTGCTACGAGGATCAAATTGCAAGTCACATCTGGAAAAACATCGGCAGCGCTGGTGCTGGCTCTCGGTCTTTCCGTTTCCACCGCTCTTCCCGGCAGCGCCGGCGCGGTAACGCTGATGGACCTTTTGCGTGGCGGGCCTGGCAAGGTTGCGCGCGATCGTGGTGAAATGCCGCCAGCCGGTATCGTCACCTCGCCGTCGACGGTCGGACCGAGCGCCGATGCATCCGATCCCGAGCCTCTGCCGCGTGTTTCCGGTCCACGTTATTACGATTACAAGGCCGATACCGCACGCGCTGTGAACACCGCCAATTTCGGCGAGGGTCTTGCCAATGTGAAGTTCAGCGCCACCCCCGAAATCGGCAAGGCTCTGGAAGCCTATTACGGTGCCGGCGGCAAGGCGCTCTGGGTTTCGGAAGGCGAGCTGACTGCCCGCGCGAACGCCGTCATGGCGTTTTTGGAGACAGTTGGCGAAAGCGGCCTCGATCCGGCCGATTACAGTATTTCAGTACCCGCAAAGGACGTGACCGCCAGCATCAGCGCAGGCGCGAACGCATCCGGCACGCCGGTGGAAGTGGCTTCCGCATCGACCTCCGACGCCTATCAGCGCGCGCAGATGCAGTTCGAGCTTGCGCTTTCCGCCAAGGTTCTGGCCTATGTGCAGGATACGACGCGTGGCCGTGTCGATCCGAACCGGCTGTCCGGTTACCACGATTTCAAGCGCAAGACGGTGAACCTTGCGCCCGTGCTGAAGCTTGCAGGCCTCAGCCCCGATATCGCAGCCTATCTGCGCAGCCGCGAACCCTCGAACGCCGAATATCTGGCGCTGAAGGCCGAACTGGCCCGGTTGCGCAGCGAGGGTGATGCGGCCAACACGGTCAAGGTCCCCGCCGATCTGGTGCTGAAACCCGGCAACAGCAGCGCCGACATGGCGAGCGTCGTCAAGGCAATCGAACATCGCGCTTCGCCTGCCTTCAAGGCGGAACATGCGGCGATCATTTCCGGCTACCATCAGACGCCCGATTATACGCCTGATCTCGTTGATCTGGTGAAGGCATTCCAGAGCGAAAACGGACTGAAGGCCGACGGCGTCATCGGCCGCGCGACCGTGCGCGCCATGGTCGGCGAAAGCAACGACGCCCGGATTGCCAAGGTGCAGGTGGCGATGGAGCAGATCCGCTGGCTACCGACCGATCTTGGCCAGCGCTATGTCTTGATCAACCAGCCCGCCTTCATGGCCTATTACCACAATGACGGACAGGAACAGTTCGGCATGAAGGTGGTGGTCGGCTCCAAGGCCAACCAGACCTACTTCTTCCAGGACGAAATCCAGACCGTCGAATTCAACCCTTATTGGGGCGTTCCGCAGTCGATCATCGTCAACGAGATGCTGCCGAAGCTGCGCCGCGATCCGTCCTATCTCGACCGTCTGGGTTATGAGGTACAGGTGGGTGGCCGTGCGGTTTCTTCCACCAGCGTCAACTGGTTCGGCTCGACCAATGCCGTTTCGGTGCGTCAGCCGCCAAGCAGCGACAATGCGCTGGGCGACCTGAAGATCCTGTTCCCGAATGCGCATGCCATTTACATGCATGATACGCCTGCCAAGAGCTTCTTCAACCGCGACATGCGGGCGCTGAGCCACGGCTGTATCCGTCTGGTCGACCCGCGCCGCATGGCGGCCGCTGTTCTTGGCACCAGCGTCGACAAGGTCAACGAGCAGATTGCAGCGGGCAAGAACCGCGCTGTGCAGGTGCCGGTGAAGATACCGGTCTACGTGGCCTATTTTACTGCCTGGCCGGACAAGGCCGGCAAGGTGCAGTTCTTCGACGACGTCTACGACCGTGACAGCTACGTCCAGAAGGCGTTTGCGGTAACAACGAAGGCGCGGGCCGCGTCGATTTGATAGAAATCTCATTGAGAAAAAGAAAGCGCCGGAAACGGCGCTTTTTTTGTTTGATGGCAAAGTCGCCACATGACTGGTGGCGTTAAACGGCAGCATCCGCTCTCCGTCATCCCGGACTTTGGTCCGGGGTCCAGTGCGTTCAGGTCTTTGATCGCGAAAGAGTCGTTTCACGGCGCAGACGCGCCGTGGCTGGATACCGGATCAAGTCCGGCCTGACGGTGGAGAACTGCGCCGTCTCAAGCCGCAGCGGCACCCTTGGCAACCAGCTTCTCGAACAGCGCCGGAGTGAGTGCGGTGAAATCATCAATCACGACATCCGGTTCGAGTTCGGCCATCGGCACATCCGAATAACCGAAGGTGACACCTATCGACGGGACGGACGCATTTTTGGCAGCGAGAATGTCGTTGATGCTGTCACCCACCATGACCGAGCGCTGCGGGTCGCCGCCAGCCTTTTCGATGGTTCCGAGAATATGGCGCGCATCAGGCTTGCGGAAGGGGAAGGTGTCGCCACAGGTGATGGCGGCGAAATATCGGGTGAGATCCAGTTTTTCGAGCAGCGGAAGTGCAAGGATTTCGGTCTTGTTGGTGCAGACCGCGAGCGTGATGCCAGCTGACGAAAGCGCATCCAGTACGCTGACGATGCCGGGGTAGGGGCGGCTGTCGCCGGGCATTTCCGCGCGATAATGGTCAATGAAACGCTCGTACAGCGGTTCCAGTTCGGCTTCCGGCAATTCTACCTGACGCAGCGCGAAGGCTCGCTTGATCATAACGCGCGCGCCCTGGCCGACGAGATGCGTCAGGTCGTCATAGGTAACAGGGGCAAGACCGGCTGCGGCGATGGTGTGGTTGAGGCTCGAAACGAGATCGGCGGCGGTGTCGACGAGCGTACCATCGAGGTCGAAGATGGCGAGCGGGGAGAGCGGGCGGGATGTCACGGGAACTGGCCTCTTGAGAGAATGCTTTTGGCGATGATATCGGTGCGTTCGTTGTGGCCAAGCCTAGGCAAACGGCTTTGTCTTTGCAACCGCGCCACAACGTTCTGTTCGTTGCCTGCAAAAATGCTTTCGTTTGGCTTTCGACCCGTGTAAACAGCACGGCGACGACAAAGCTACCGGAGTTTCAGGCACATGGATGCCCGCCAGATGAAGATCAAGGCCGCCGAGGCCGCATTGTCCCATGTGCAAGACGGGATGCGACTTGGTATCGGCACGGGCTCGACAGCTGAGGAATTCGTCAGGCTTCTGGCGGAAAAGGTTGCTGCAGGCCTGAAGGTCGAAGGCGTGCCGACATCCGAGCGTACCGCGCGCCTTTGCGTGGAGCTTGGCGTGCCGCTGAAATCCCTCGATGAATTGCCGGAACTGGACCTTACCATCGATGGCGCGGACGAAGTGGATCACGGCCTGCGACTCGTCAAGGGTGGTGGCGGTGCGCTTCTGCGCGAAAAGATCGTGGCGGCGGCATCCGCCCGCATGATCGTCATCGCCGACCAGAGCAAGGTTGTGGAGACGCTTGGCGCCTTTCCGCTTCCCATCGAAATCAATCCGTTCGGTCAGGTGGCGACACAGATCGCCATCGAGAAACTGGCGGCGCGGTCCGGCCTGTCGGGCGACCTGACGATGCGTTCGTCGGGCGACGGCGCCTTCATGACGGATGGTGGACACCTCATTCTCGACGCATCTTTTGGCCGTATTCCTGATGCAGAAGCGCTTGCACGCGAGCTGAACACTATCCCCGGTGTTGTCGAGCACGGACTTTTCATAAATTTGGCATCGCTTGCCATCATTGCGGGTCCTGAAGGCGCCCGCGTGATGCAGGCAGTATAACAGGAGCGAGATTTTCATGATCAAACTAGCGGGACTGGGCAAAGCTGCCGCTGCTTCGATCCTCATTTCCGGCATCGTGTTCGGTACTGCCGCACGCGCTCAGGAAATTTCGGAAGCGCATATCGCCGCCGCACGGCAGGCGATCGCCTCTCTTGGCGTTACTGACCGTTTCGATGATATCCTACCGGGTCTGGCGGAACGTCTGAAGGCCGAACTCATTCAGGCATCGCCGAATGTGCAGGACGCGATCACCGCGACTGTCGACGCCAAGGCACTTGAGCTTGCGCCGCGCCGTGCCGATCTGGAACGCGAGGCAGCACTCACCTACGCGCGCGCCTTCTCCGTCGAAGAGCTGAACGCCATCTCCACCTTCTACAGCAGCGAAGCCGGCAAGAAACTTCTGAAGGACGGCCCGATCGCCACGCGCGAACTGATGAAGGCTGCCGACATCTGGGCCGCGGGCATCAACCGCGATCTGAACACCTCCAGCATGACCGAATTGCAGAAGGTGGCCGGCGCTGATCTGAAGCCGCTTCCGGCCGATCAGGGCAACACGGGCGGCGCTCCGGCTCACAAGCCCTGAGTGAAATAGATAGAGCGTCGGGTCCCAAAGCTCACGTTCAGAAATATTCAAAGCCCGGCCGCAAGGTCGGGCTTTTCATTTGTGCGTCGCAGCACCTATATGTGCCATGAATACGCCACAGCCCGCCTTGAGGCCGATGGCACGTGGTTTTGATCAGGGGTTTTTACTATGACAGCTTATGACTGCGATCTTTTCGTTATCGGTGGCGGCTCGGGCGGCGTGCGCAGCGCTCGCGTGGCCGCCTCGCTCGGCAAGCGTGTAGGGATCGCCGAGGAATACCGTTACGGCGGAACCTGCGTCATCCGTGGTTGCGTGCCGAAGAAGCTGTTCGTTTATGCCTCGCAATTTCCTGAGCATTTCGAGGATGCCGAAGGTTTCGGCTGGAGCGTCGGCGAGCGTCGTTTCGACTGGAAAAAACTGATCGAAGCGAAAGACAGGGAAATCACCCGTCTCGAAGGGCTCTACCGTAAAGGTCTTGATAACGCCAAGGCCGATATTTTCGACAGCCGTGCAGAGCTTGTCGATGCTCATACCGTGAAGCTGACGAAGACTGGTGAGACCTTCACGGCCGAGCGTATCGTGATTGCCGTTGGCGGTACGCCGAACGAACACAAGGCGCTGCCCGGCCATGAGCTGACGATCTCCTCCAACGAGGCTTTCGACCTGGAAGAGCTGCCGAAATCGATCCTGATCGCTGGCGGTGGTTACATCGCCGTGGAATTCGCCAATATCTTCCACGGGCTCGGTGTTGAAACGACGCTGATCTATCGCGGCAAGGAAATCCTTTCGCGCTTCGATCACGATATGCGCAAGGGCCTTCATGAAGCGATGGAAGCCAAGGGCATTCGCATCATTCTTGAAGACGTCATTCAGGAAGTGAGCAAGGACGGCGCGGGCGGCTTTGTGGCACGCACGAAGCAGGGCAACTCGCTGCATGTCGGCCTGGTGATGCTGGCGCTCGGTCGCGATCCGAATACGCATGGTCTAGGCCTTGAAAATGCCGGTGTGAAGGTGGATGCGCGCGGCGCGATCATCGTCGATGAGTATTCGCGCACGAACGTGCCTGGTATCTTCGCACTGGGCGACGTCACCGATCGGGTACAGCTGACGCCGGTGGCGATCCACGAGGCCATGTGCTTCATCGAAACCGAGTACAAGAACAACCCGACCAAGCCGGACCACGAGCTTATTGCCACTGCGGTGTTCTCGCAGCCGGAAATCGGCACGGTTGGACTTTCTGAAGAGGAAGCGGGCAAGAAATACCCGGAACTGGAAGTCTATCGCGCGCAGTTCCGTCCGATGAAGGCAACGCTGTCCGGGCGTCAGGAAAAGACGATTATGAAGCTGATCGTGAATGCCGCCGACCGTAAGGTCGTCGGCGCGCATATTCTCGGCCACGAGGCGGGCGAAATGGCGCAGCTCCTCGGCATCACGCTGAAGGCCGGATGCACCAAGGACGATTTCGATCGCACCATGGCGGTTCATCCGACAGCCGCCGAGGAACTGGTGACGATGTATTCGCCAAGCTACCGCGTGGTGAACGGCGAGCGCGTGTAGCGCCGTCGCTTGCGCGACGTGATCACGTCTCAGATTTGCCCGCCACCACTTGAAAACCGATGTTTTCCGGCTGGTGGCGGGTTTATTAAATCGTTTGAATTGACTTTTATGCACGTTGAACGCCCAAAATGGGCGGAATGGGCCCGATGGCCCTGAGATCGGCTATGCAAAGCCTGTGCTTGGAGCTATAAGCCGCTCAATTTTTCGAGGCGGTCGTGCACAAATGCGCGGGCGAGAAAAGGGTAAGAACATGGCACAGAATTGGACACCCGGCAGTTGGCGGCAGAAACCGATCCAGCAGGTTCCCGAATATCCTGACGCGGCAGCGCTTGCGGCGACGGAAGCCACGCTTGCGACCTATCCACCGCTCGTTTTTGCCGGTGAAGCCCGCCGCCTGAAAAAGCAGCTTGCCAATGTGGCAGACGGCAACGCCTTCCTGCTGCAGGGTGGCGATTGCGCCGAAAGCTTCCTCGAGCATGGTGCGGATAATATCCGCGACTTCTTCCGCGCTTTCCTGCAGATGGCTGTCGTCCTGACCTATGGTGCGCAGCTGCCGGTGGTAAAGGTCGGTCGTATTGCCGGTCAGTTCGCCAAGCCGCGCTCTTCCAACGTGGAAGTGCTCGATGGCGTGACGCTGCCGTCCTACCGCGGCGACATCATCAACGGCATCGAGTTCAATGAGACCTCGCGCGTGCCGAACCCCGAGCGTCAGCTCGACGCGTACCGCCAGTCGGCGGCGACGCTTAACCTGCTGCGCGCTTTCGCAATGGGCGGCTACGCCAACCTTGAAAACGTTCACCAGTGGATGCTCGGCTTCATCAAGGACAGCCCGCAGGCGGATCGTTACCGCAAGCTGGCTGACCGGATTTCCGAGACCATGAACTTCATGCAGGCAATCGGCATCAGCGCAGAAAACAATCCTAGCCTGCGCGAAACCGATTTCTTCACCAGCCACGAGGCTCTGCTGCTCGGTTACGAAGAGGCGCTGACCCGCGTCGATTCGACCTCCGGTGACTGGTATGCCACGTCGGGCCACATGATCTGGATCGGCGACCGCACGCGTCAGCTCGACCATGCGCATGTGGAATATTTCCGCGGCATCAAGAACCCGATCGGCCTGAAGTGCGGACCGTCGCTGACGCCGGATAATCTGATCGAGCTGATCGACGCGCTGAACCCGGCAAATGAGGCCGGCCGTCTGACGCTGATCTGCCGTTTCGGCCACGACAAGGTTGCTGACAGCCTGCCGAAGCTCATCCGTGCCGTGGAGAAAGAGGGCCGCAAGGTCGTCTGGTCGTGCGATCCGATGCATGGCAACACTATCACGCTCAACCACTACAAGACGCGTCCGTTTGAGCGCATCCTGTCGGAAGTCGAAAGCTTCTTCCAGATCCACCGCGCCGAAGGCACACATCCGGGCGGCATCCACATCGAGATGACCGGCAAGGACGTGACCGAGTGCACCGGTGGCGCACGCGCCGTGACGGCGGATTCGCTGTCGGATCGTTACCACACCCATTGCGATCCGCGTCTCAACGCCGATCAGGCACTGGAACTGGCCTTCCTTCTGTCCGAGCGCATGAAGAGCGGCCGGGACGAGAAGCGTCTGGCAATTGCTACTGCCTGACAGAGGCAGATCAAACAAAAAAGCCGCCGGATACTGCCGGCGGCTTTTTTTATGGTGTCGGCCTGCTTACTGGACGAGTGCCGGTTGCTGGCAGCGAACGTCGGTGACGCGCACATCGGCTTCGCCGATCTTGACGCCGAGTACCAGCAGCACGTTGTAGAGCAGCTGATCCACGGGCGCCGTGACTGCCGCGAGCGTGTTGGCAAGTGCTGACTGGATGCCCGCCAGACCTCCCAGATCGATGTTGAGGAAGAGAAGCCTGATATCCAGATTGAGGTTCTTCAGCAGTGAACTGACAAGAGTGGTAACGGTATCCTTGGTGGAAACACTCTTGATCTTGGCCTGGGTTATATCCGACTGGGTGAAGGTCAGCTTGGTCTTCGTCATGTTGGTGGCATTGATGAGGGCGCTGCCATTGATGGCAAGCAAGGCCGAATCCACGATCGCGGTCTTGGTGACGCGCGGATCCTTGCCGAAATTGGCAAAGGCCGTGGTATCGACATTGCCAAGCGCGATTTCCGCGACGCCGGGAACGACTTCGACATCGACCGTACCCTGTCCGCCGCCCGTGCAGCGAATGTCGGCGAGCCGCGCTTCGGCATGGGCGACTTCCACATAGAGCGGAATATTGACCTTCAGACCGGCAATCGCCTGAAGCCCGTCAACCACGACACTGACCGCCAGCCGGGTTTGTGCGGTGCGCACCACGGTGCCCTGGCCGCCGACGGCAAGCGACGGCGTTTCGACGGGTGGCTCACCGATGGCGAGCGTCGTCTTGACCGAGGCGAGACCGAGGAGATTGGCGTTGAGGTTGAGCGCCAGCTGGTTGCCACCATTGCCTGCCACGGCGGCGGCGTTGAGGAGATCGAAGACGCCTGCGGTGACCTTGAGGTTTTCGCCGCTACCGATCAGCTTGTCCGAGAACGGGCCGAGATTGAGGATTTCTTCAAGCTTGAGCTTGATGTTGCTCTTGTTGGCGGTTTTTGCCAGCGTCTTCAGAATGTTGGCCACAGCCGGCTGCAGGCCCGTGGTCTTCGTCAGCGCGTCCAGGAATTTGCCGTAGGTGATTTCCGTCTTCAGGACATCCTTGTAGGTGCCGGCTGTCAGGTTGAGATCGACAGCCAGCGCTTCGACGACATGCAGCGCGTTGACATCAGCAGCTACAAGCGCCTGGTAATCCATAACCTTGAGCGAGACCGTGGTACCGAGCAGGCCGCCGAGCAGGCTGTTCAAAATGCCTTCATCGAGGCTCGCGAGTCGCGATCCCACCGAAAATGCCGCGATCTTTTGGGATGAGGCCGTTCCGGCCGCGGAAATCTTGGGCGGCGTGGTGAAGGCGGAGGCAAAGAATATCTGGCCCTTTTCGACGATATTCACTTTCATCGCATTGGTGGGAAGTGCATTTTCGACGAAACGCTGGCCGACAGGCAGGGTCGCGTCCGGCTCATAGTGACCTTTGACGACTTCGGCATAACCGTTGCTCTTGGCAAATTCGTTCAACGGGTCGAAAGGTTGAAGACCGTCCACGGTCAAGAGGCCATTCGGTGTCTTGACCCCGAGATTCATGCCGTTAAGGGCGAAATATTGCTGGACCGCCTTTTCGGGATCGGCGGCACTGGCCGCCGCTGATATGGCCGCAAGATCGGCGGTCTGCTGCAATTGCCGCTTCTGCAGGGTCAGATAGCCATAATCGACGCCAAGCGCCAATATGCCGATGAAAAGCGGTGCGGTAAGCCCGGCCGAGATGGCGATGTTGCCTGTGCGATCCTTCAGGAAACGGGGAAGCAAAGAAGAGATATTTTGCATGTCATGCTCCTCCGATCCGGATTGTGGAAAAACGCCGGATGACCGGCTCGGGCAGGGTGTAGCTGTAGAGGCTCCAGATCGGCAGATCGCGGGCGTCATATTCCACCTTGACCGTGAACTGGTTGGCATTGGCGGGATCGGTGGCGACATTGACCGTGAAACGCGTCTTGTCCATGAAGGCGTAGCTGAGGTCACTTTTGGTGACGAAATCACGGGCCAGCTGCTGGCGCTCGGTCGTATTCAGTCCGGCAACA
This sequence comes from Rhizobium sp. AN6A, assembly GCF_900215635.1. Classification (NCBI taxonomy): domain Bacteria; kingdom Pseudomonadati; phylum Pseudomonadota; class Alphaproteobacteria; order Hyphomicrobiales; family Rhizobiaceae; genus Rhizobium; species Rhizobium sp. AN6A. The sequence continues at coordinate 2,612,670 of NZ_OCNC01000004.1, read as the reverse complement.
GCCGTCCTTGCGGCGTCCGCGGCGATCTGCTGCACAGAATAGGCGGCCATCAGGTAGATACCGTAGGCAATCATGGTCAGCAGGACGAGAAAGAAAATCGGCGCGACGATGGCGAACTCGACAGCGGACGAGCCGGATCGATCACGAAGGAAACGCACTCCATTACGCATAAAGCACCCCCGTTTTTCAGGCACCACAGTCAGATGCCTTTATTCTTATTTTCGGAAATGCTAATTTATAGGTGTTAATTTTGTATTGATGTCGCTCTTATGGGTTGCAGGCGGGGAAAAACCTTCGCGTTGATACCCATGGATTTCAGATTAGCCGAAGCCCTTTGAAGCTGGCGTGGCCGTCTTTGCCGATGATGATGTGGTCGTGCACCGCTATCCCCAGCGGCTTTGCAGTATCGATGATGGTTTTGGTCATCTCGATATCGGCACGCGAGGGGGTAGGGTCTCCACTCGGATGATTATGTATTAAAATCAAAGCTGTAGCGGAAAGTTCGAGGGCGCGGCGCACCACTTCGCGCGGGTAGACCGGCGTGTGGTCCACGGTTCCCTGACCCTGCACCTCGTCGGCGATCAGGACGTTGCGCTTGTCGAGGAACAGGATGCGGAATTGCTCGCGGGTTTCATGGGCCATGGCGGCATGGCAATAATCGATGACCGAAGACCAGGAACCGAGAATCTGCTTGTTGCGGATTTCGCCCTTCAGCATGCGCTGGGAAACGGAGGCGACTAGCTTCAGATCGAGCGCCACGGCCTCACCCACGCCCTTCACCTCCTGCAACAGCGGCAGCGGCGCGCCAAGCACCCCGCCGAGGGTACCAAAGCGGGCGATCAACGCCTTGGCGATGGGTTTGGTATCACGCCTCGGGATCAGCCGGAAAAGCAGAAGCTCCAACAGTTCGTAATCGGCAAGGGCGGTATCGCCGCCGTCGCGATAACGCGCCCGCAGCCTGTCCCGATGGCCGTGATAGTGTGCGATCTCCGCTTCCGGTTCCGCAATGGCTGCGGGATGTTCCGAGGTCTTCTTCACCGCACTTCGCGGTTCGGCAAAGAAGCCGCGCTCATCCGTTCCGTCGAACAGATCGCCGTTTCCCGCCTGAAAGCCGGAGGTCGACGGAAGATCGGCGGAAGGCGGGGCAGGGCGTTTTGCCATGGGCGATCTGGCCTTATGCGAGTGGCGGCAGGCCCGGACGGTCAAAGCCGCCCGGCGATAGTGTGAAGATTTCGCAACCGGTCGCGGTTACGCCGACCGCATGTTCGTATTGCGCGGAAAGGGAGCGGTCGCGCGTTACTGCCGTCCAGCCATCGGAGAGCACCTTCACATGCGGCTTGCCGAGGTTGATCATCGGCTCGATGGTGAAGATCATGCCCTCTCGGATCTCCGGGCCTTCGTCCGGGCGGCCGTAGTGGAGGATATTGGGGGTGTCGTGGAACAGGCGTCCAACGCCGTGGCCGCAGAAATCACGCACCACCGAGCAGCGTTCCGCCTCGGCATAGGCCTGAATAGCCGCGCCGATCGCGCCGGTGCGCGCACCCGGTTTCACTGCCGCGATGCCGAGCATCAGGCATTCATAGGTCACTTCCATCAGACGTTCAGCTGCGCGCTTGATCGTGCCAACCGGATACATGCGGCTCGAATCGCCGTGCCAGCCGTCCAGAATATAGGTCACGTCGATATTGACGATTTCGCCTTCACGCAGCGGCTTTGCGTCCGGAATGCCGTGGCAGACCACATGGTTGATAGAAGTGCAGACGGACTTGGTATAACCGCGGTAATTCAGTGTTGCCGGCAAAGCGCCGTGGTCGGCGCCGAACTCGAAGACGAAACGGTCGATGGCGTCAGTCGTCACACCCGGCTTGACGATTGCCGCCAGTTCGTCGAGGCAACGCGCTGTCAGCTGGCACGCCTTGCGCATCCCGTCGAAATCCTCAGGCGTATAAAGGCGGATGACGCCGGTATTCTTGAGGGGGGCGGAGGCTGCGTCGATATAGGTGACCATCATAGTGCTTTCTGTCTCTTTACGTCCCTGTTCATAAAACAGCCGGACGCCATTCGTCCATCTTAACCGTTCCCGCGACTGAAATTTGTGCCGGGGAAACGTCACATTTCACCGCATAGGCCTCCACGCCGCGCGACATGGCCCGCTGAAACGCCAGCGCATAGACCGGATCCAGATCATCGCAGACGCGCATCCGGTCGCAATCGTTGCGTTGAATAAGATAGAGCATCACCGCTCGGTGACCGGCCTCCGCTGCGTCACCCAGCTCCTCCAGATGTTTGGTGCCGCGTTTGGTGGCGGTATCAGGGAATTCGGCCAGACCTTTTTCGCGCATGAAATGCACGTTTTTCACTTCCACATAGGCATCCGGCCGCCCAATTTCGGAAAGCAGGAAATCGATGCGGGAATTGCGGCCGTATTTCTGCTCGCGCCGGACCGTCGAATAGCCGGCAAGCTGCGGGATGCGGCCATTGAGGATCGCTTCTTCCGCCAGCCGGTTCGGCATGCCGGTATTGATGCCGACCACGGTGCCATCGGCCTCGACCATTTCCAGCATATGCCGGTACTTGCGGGTTGGGCTGTCATGCTCGGACAGCCAGATACGCGAGCCGGGCGTGGTCAATCCGCGCATGGAGCCGGTATTGGGGCAGGAGCCTGTAATTGCCGTGCCGTCCTCCAGAACAGCGTCGAAGAGGAAACGCTTGTAGCGGGCGATCAGCGTGGCGGGAACGAGTGGGGATGTGAAGAGCATGTGGCCTGAAAGGTGAGAGGTGGCGGGGTTGGTCAGGACAGGACGTAGGTTCCGGGTGCATCGCCGAGCACTGGTCGCTTGCCGTCACCCGGCGCCCTTGCCTTTACCTTCTCGCCATTCTGGCTTTCGATCCAGTTCTGCCAGTGCACCCACCATGATCCCGTGTGGGCTGTGGCTGCGGCCTGCCAGGCATCGAAGTCTCCGGATGGTGATGCGCCTGTCCAATATTGGTATTTTTCGGATTGCGGCGGATTGACCACACCGGCGATGTGGCCGGAAGCGCCGAGCACGAATTCCACGGGGCCGCCGAACAGTCCCGCCCCCGTGAAGACCGATTTCGCTGGCGCGATATGGTCGTCGCGGGTGGCGAGATCATAGACCGGGATTTTTATGTCGCCGAGGTTGATCCGCTTGTCCGCCACGCGCATCAGCCCGCGGGCGAGATTGTTGTCGAGATAACAATTGCGCAGATAGAAGGAATGGCAGGCAGCGGTCACCCGGGTCGAATCGGAATTCCAGTAGAGGAGATCGAAGGGCAGGGGTTCCGTGCCGCGCAGATAATTATCGACCATATAGGGCCAGATGAGATCGGAGGCGCGCAGCATGTTGAAGACTGTGGCCATGATCGAGCCATCGAGATAACCGACGGCTTGCATGTGCCTGTCGAGCGCGGCGAGCTGGCCTTCGTCGATGAAGACCTTGAGGTCGCCCGCATGGATGAAATCAGTCTGGGCGGCAAGAAGTGTGGCGCTGCGAATGCGCTCATTGCCTTCCTGCGCATGCAATGCCAGCGCCGAAGACAAAAGCGTGCCGCCGACGCAATAGCCGATGGCGTTGATGTCCTTTTCGTCTGTTTGCTCCTCGATCGTGTCGAGGGCGAAATCGATACCTTCGCGGATATAGTCCTCCCAGCCCTTGTCGGCCAACCTGGCGTCCGGGTTGATCCACGAGACCATGAACACACTGTGGCCCTGATCGAGACACCATTTAACGAAGGATTTCTGTGGGTTGAGATCGAGGATATAAAATTTGTTGATCCATGGCGGCACGATGAGCAGCGGCCGTTTGAAGGCCTTTTTCGTCGTCGGCGCGTAATGGATGATCTCGCAGAGCGGGCTTCTCGCAACCACCTTGCCTGATGTGACAGCGATGTTCTTGCCGATGACGAATTTGCTGTAATCGGTCTGGCGCAGTTTCAGATGGCCGTGGCCGGCCGCGACATCTTCGGCAAGCTGTGCCATGCCCTTGACGAGATTGGCGCCGCTGGACGCAACCGTCTCGCGGAAGACCTGCGGATTGGTGAAAACGAAGTTGGCCGGCGAGAGGGCTTCCGTCACCTGGCGCATGTAAAACAACGCCTTGGTGCGGGTGTGCTCGTCCAGCCCTTCAGCTTCCATAACCATCCGGTCGGCAAAACCGACGGTGGTCTGATAGGCTTTGAGGAGAAAATCGAAAAATGGATTTGCCTGCCAGTCCGCGTCGGCAAAACGCCTGTTCTTTCGCTCTGCCGGGCCGGTCTCTGCGGCCTTTTCCGAGCGGGAGTCGGCATCTTCCGAAAACTGTGCCACCGATTTTGTCCACAGATCGTAATAGCTGGAAAGCAGGTGGGTCTGCGCTTCGAGTGAACGCTTCGGTTCAGCCATCCAATATTCGGCGACATCGGACAGCGTCTTGACGAGGTCGGTCATCGGATCGGCGCTGGTCTGCGGAATTTCACCGCGTTCGCGGGGGGCCAGCCATTCGGACGCGGCTTTGCCGAGGTTTTCCAGCGCGCGGGCGATGTTGACCGCAAAGGCTTCCGGGTCGCGGATCAGGTAAGCCTCGGCGGATGTGGCGTCGAAACCGGGCGTTTTGCCACCCTTTTTCTCTGCCCCGCCGTCAACACCTGCCATGCGCTGTCCTCCACCAAATTTGTGTTTGCACATTCTGCATGAAAACGAATACAAGTTCCACCAGCAAGGGGAGGCCATGAAGAGCCGAACCGCAGTCGAATTCGATATCGGCGATATCCTTACAGGCGGAACATGACGATGGGCAAGCACATGGGCACATGGGGAACATTTGCGGAAAACGCTGGAAGGATCGCCCTTCTTTCGCTCTCAGGCGCAATGCTCGTTACAGTACTTGCCGCCTGCAAGACCCCGGCACCGATCGTCGCACCGGCCCATATGCCCCACCCGCAAGCCCAAATCGTCGGCCCGCGCCCCGTCAGCGACAATGTGGTGAGCCAGAGACGCGATACCGGTACCTATCCAAGCTTTTCAGCGCCGATGACGGCTGCCGGCAGCCAGATGGGGGATGACGAGGCGTCCAAAATGGAATCGAACCTGTCGCGCCTCGGTGCTGCACGCCGCAACGGCCAGATTTCGGAAGCTGAATACAAACGCCGAGTCGCGGAATTGCGGGCGCTTGGCGAAAACCAGAAGCCGGTTGCGACGCCTGCCACGCAGTGAGGTTCTTCCGTTCGTCGTTCTGGGGCCTTTTACCGAGAATCGACAACCTGTCGATCTCGAGATTCTCTCGGAACAAGGCCGAGGATAACGGCAATCCTTGGGCTTCATTCTGTTACCAAGCCGCTCTCATAACCCCTTATTTACCCTGCCTTTGAACCATCTGCTTACTGAAGATGTTAAGCGGATGGATGCTCTTTGCCGCTTATGATGCGGTCATAACAAACAGGCCGCTGAAAAAGCGGTAGACAGGGTGAAATATCATGAGATGCATCGCTGCTTTGCTGGTTCTTGCCGGTTTTGCGCTCGCACCCGCGCAGGCGCGGGCGCCGTACATCAACATCGGAACGTCAGCGCCTCAGGGACGATGAAAAGTTGAAAAACGCCGGTCAGTCGTTTCCGGCGGCTTCGCTGAGCATATCGAGGTCCGGCACCGTGATATGACGGTTGTTCTCGATGCTGATCGTGCCTTCCTTGCGCAGTTTAGTCATTTGCCGGCTAACTGTTTCGATGGTGAGACCAAGGAAATCGGCTATGTCTGCGCGCGATAGCGGCAGGTCGAACGTTGATTTATCGTCCTTTTCCGGATCGATATGCGTGGCGATCATATAAAGGAAGCTGGCAACCTTTTCCTGCGCCGATTTGCGGCCAAGTGTCAGCATCCAGTCGCGCGCCTCATCCAGTTCCTTCAGAGACTGGCTGTGAAGCTTGCGTTCCATATCCGGCACTTCGGAAACCATGCGGTCGACGATACGGCGCGGGAACAGGCAGATTTCCACATCGGTTGCGGCTTCCGCCGTCATCTTGCTTTCCGCCATGAACGGACGACCGAGAAAATCCGGCGCAAATTGCAGGCCGACGATCTGCTGGCGGCCATCCGACATCATCTTCGAGAGCTTCACTACGCCGTTGAGAATGTTGCCGTAGGAGCTGACGAGTTCCCCCTGGGCAAGCAGCTCATTGCCCGCTTCCAGCTTCTTACGGCTGGAATGACGGTTGAGGTCGCAAAGTTGCTGCGGCGTCAACGTGCTGCAAAGACCACCGTGACGCGCCTCGCAGGAGCGGCATACGACGGGATATTCCGAATTGTGGATGGTCTTCTGTAGCGTGTCCATCAGCCTTTTCCGATGCTGGCTTTAAGGGACGAATGCGACCGCAGGTGTAAAATCCGGTCTTTTCGAAGGCTTGCGCCGCGTAGTCGTCGCCCCCGCGTCTACTTTAGCAAGAACTTAAGGTGCAATTTGATTGAAGTCAAAGTTGCAAACTGTCGCAGCCGTTACTGAAGGGGAGGAAATCGACATTTTCTTGATAAAAGGCAAATCCGGGGATGAATACCGAACTTCTTCGCAAATATTCGGGCGCCGTGCCGCGTTACACGAGTTATCCTACCGCGCCGCACTTTCACGATGGAATCGATAATGGCACCTATCGCCGCTGGCTCGGCGAGCTTGGCCACCGGAACCGGATATCGCTTTACCTGCATATTCCCTATTGCGACCGGCTGTGCTGGTTCTGTGCCTGCCACACCAAGCACACGCTGAAATACGAGCCGATTGCCGTTTATCTTGAGGCACTTAAGCGGGAGATAGCAGCCGTAGGTTCGCTTGTTTCCCCCGATGCTGTGGTCAGCGCGGTGCATTTTGGCGGCGGTTCTCCCACCATGTTGAAACCGGAGGACATGGTGGGCCTGATGGACTGTCTGACACGCCATTTCACCTTTGGTCTGGCGCCCGAAATCAGCGTGGAAATGGACCCGAACGATCTTGACGAAAGTCGCTATGACGCGCTTGCCGTCATCGGAATGACGCGCGCGAGCCTCGGTGTGCAGGACTTTGATGACAAAGTGCAAAAAACCATCAACCGGATTCAGACCTTCGAGCAGACGCAATCGGTGGTAGATGCCGTGCGGGCAAGGGGCGTTCACTCGGTCAATTGCGACATTCTCTATGGCCTGCCGTTCCAGACCTGCGAGACATTGCAACAGACGGTTGACCAGATCATCTCACTCGACCCCGACCGGATCGCGCTGTTCGGTTATGCGCATGTTCCATGGATGAAAAAACACCAGTCGCTGATCCCTGAGCAGGCATTGCCAGATATTGCCGAGCGCTACCGCCAGATGACGATGGCGGCGGAGATGCTCGGCAAGGCGGGTTACAGGGCAATCGGGCTCGATCATTTCGCCAAGCCCGCCGACACTTTGAGCCGCGCGGTCGAGGCGGGGGAGCTGCGGCGGAATTTTCAGGGCTACACCACCGACACGGCTGATGCCCTGATCGGGCTCGGTGCATCCGCAATCGGGCGGCTGCCCCAGGGCTACGTGCAGAACATGGTGGCGACGGGGGAATATCAGCGGATGGTGGGCGAGGGCGGTTTCGCGGTTCTCAAGGGAATAGAATTGTCCGAGGACGATCACCTGCGCTCCCATGTCATCGAGCGGTTGATGTGCGATTTTTCACTCGATCTGGGCGATTTGAAGCGGCGTTTCGGCAAGGCCAGCCATTCCGTCAGCATGGAGGCGCAGCTTTTCGCTGGCGGCGACAGGGACGGTGTGGTGCGGATGGATGGCGATGTTTTTGCCGTGACGGAGGCGGGTAAACCCTTTGTTCGTAATATCGCGGCAACCTTCGACGCCTATCTCGGCAGCGGACGCGGCCGTCATTCGGTTGCTGTTTAGGCAACAGTTTTAAGGCAAATTTCAAAGTTACGTCACGAAACCATTGGCTTTTTTGTGCGACTTGCCTATGTGGTGCGTCAGACAGGATATTTAATACGAACGACAATAAGGATTATGGGCGTGACAGCTACATTCGACAAGGTTGCCGACATTATCGCCGAAACCAGCGAAATCGACCGCGAAACCATTACGCCGGAAAGCCACACGATCGACGATCTGGGCATCGACAGCCTCGACTTTCTGGATATCGTTTTCGCCATCGACAAGGAATTCGGTATCAAGATTCCGCTCGAGCAGTGGACGCAGGAAGTCAACGAAGGCAAGGTTACCACCGAAGAATATTTCGTGCTGAAGAACCTCTGCGCCAAGATCGACGAATTGCGCGCAGCCAAGGGCTGAGGCGATAATGCCCGCTTCGAGCGGGCATTTCTTTTTCTGGACCTGACCTTCAGGGACGGGTCGTAACCGACCAGAAACGGGCCGGACGGATGCTGCTTGAATATTTTCAGATGATCGACAAGGTCGAAGCCGTGGATATGGCGACGCGCACATTGAAGGCGCGGTCCGTCGTTCCCGACAACAGCCCGGTTTTCGAGGGGCATTTCCCCGGCATGCCGCTGGTTCCGGGCGTGCTTCTGATCGAGACCATGGCGCAGGCTTCCGGCATGATGGTTCTGGCGTTCAGCGATTTTTCCGCCATGCCCTTCCTGATGTCGGTTGACGGCGCCAAGATGCGCACCTTCGTGGAACCGGGTGCGGTTCTCGATATCGAGGCGGTGCTGGAACATGACGGTTCGGGTTTTGCAGTCACCAAGGCGAAGATCACTTGCGAAGGCAAGAAGGTCTGCGATGCGCAGCTGAAACTCAGGACAATGCCTTTCAGCGAAATTCCGCTTGCGCCTATCGTCAGGAAGCGGGCCGAGGAAGTCGGCCTGATGGCGGCGATTGCAGCGGATGCGCAAAAATAAGCGTTTCCGCTGATGCCGGGAGACGGCATTTTCCCCTCGACCCGGTTTTGATTCACGAAAATCGTGGGCTTGTGCTGGCGGATCGGGCCTTCACCATTGCCAATCCGCATCGCGCGCTTTATTCCGCAACGCATGGAGTGGTCGTTTGCGACCGCTGTTGGATAGCCGTGACCGCTTCAACGGGTCCGGCTGCAAAGGATGACAGACGATGAAATCTGACAATGATGTGGTGATAACCGGGGTCGGCATCGTGACCTGTCACGGCGTCGGCAGCCAGGCGCATCTTGCGCTTCTTTCGGGAACTGCGGCGCCGGCAACGGTGATCGAGACCGAAAAGTTCAAACCCTATCCGGTTCATCCCATGCCGGAGATCGACTGGTCTACGCAGATCGCCAAGCGTGGCGACCAGCGCCAGATGGAAAACTGGCAGCGTCTCGGCGTTTTTGCAGCCGGCCTCGCGCTTGATGATGCAGGGCTGAAGGAAAACCCGGAGGCCTGCGCTACCATGGACATGATCGTGGCTGCCGGCGGCGGCGAGCGCGACATCAATGTCGATACGCTGATTGTCGATGAGGCGCTGAAACGCAACGACCGCGAAGTGCTGCTCAACGAGAAGCTGACGACGGAATTGCGTCCGACCCTGTTTCTCGCCCAGCTTTCCAACCTGATGGCCGGTAACATTTCCATCGTGCATAAGGTCACAGGGTCCTCCCGTACCTTCATGGGCGAGGAAGCAGCCGGCATTTCCGCCGTCGAGACGGCGTTTCACCGTATCCGTTCCGGCGAATCCAGCCACGCCCTGGTGGGCGGCGCCTTCTCGGCCGAGCGCCCGGACATGATCCTGCTGTTTGAAGCGATCGGCGCGCACGCGCAGGGCGATTGGCAGCCGCTGTGGTCGCGTGGCGGCCAGGACGGCGGCGGCATGATTTCCGGTTCGCTGGGAGCCTTCCTCGTGCTGGAATCGCGCAAGCACGCCAGTGAACGCGGCGCGCGCATCTATGCCCGCATCGACGCCATCGAGGGCGATCGCGGCAGCCGTGATGACGGCAAAATGGAAAAGCGCATGGAGCGGCTGCTTGCCCCTGCAAAGGACAGTGCTGCGACCGTCGTGTTTTCCGGTGCGAGCGGTTACGACGCCGTCACGCAGCGTGAAAAGAATATTATCGAGAAAGCTTTGCCGCAGGCCGTCATTCGCGGTTTCGGTGGTATCACCGGCCATGGACTTGAAGCACAGTTCCCGCTTGGGCTGGCGCTTGCTGCCCTAACGCTTGAAAGCGGCGCGAAGGTTCCTACTTTCGATGGCGCCGCGGAAAAGCCCATGGGCGAGGCGGCCAGCGAAGCGGTCGTCACCACCGTCGGCCATGTGCGCGGCGAAGGTGTCGCCGTTCTGTCCCGTGACGTGTGAGGAGAAAAGACCATGACTTCCAACTTCAAGGATCATCTCGGTCGCCCGATCGTTGCCGTCACCGGTATGGGCATCATCACATCGCTCGGGCAGGGGCTTGCCGATAACTGGGCGGCTCTGACGGCCGGCAAGTCGGGCATCCACAAGATCACCCGCTTCCCGACGGAGGGGCTTTCCACAAGGATCAGCGGCACCGTCGATTTCATCGACATCCCGGTTCCGAATTCCGTCGAGCGCTCTTATGCCTTTGCGCGCGAGACGACCATCGAGGCTTTGGCGCAGGCCGGCATATCGGGCGATTTCGATGGCCCGCTGTTTCTGGCTGCACCACCGATCGAGCCGGAATGGAGCGCCCGTTTCGAGCTTGCCGACCGGTCTCCGCCCGCCGCCCAGCCGGGTGACGCCTATGAACGCTTCCTGACGGCTTTCCGTCAACGTCCGGACCCGGCGTTTCAGGAAGCGGCTCTCTTCGGCGCGATTTCGGAGCGTCTTTCGGACCGCTTTGGTACACGCGGCCTGCCGGTCACGCTCTCGACGGCCTGTGCATCCGGCGCGACCGCAATCCAGCTTGGTGTCGAGGCTATCCGCCAGGGCCGCGCCGAGCGGGCACTGACGGTTGCCACCGACGGTTCGGTCAGCGCCGAAGCGCTGATCCGCTTTTCGCTTCTCTCGGCGCTGTCGACCCAGAACGACCCGCCGGAAAAGGCATCCAAGCCGTTCAGCAAGGACCGCGACGGTTTCGTGATCGCCGAAGGTGCGGCAACGCTGGTGCTGGAATCGCTGGAATCGGCGATTGCGCGCGGCGCTAAGGTTCTCGGCATCATCAAGGGCGCCGGCGAGAAGGCCGACAGTTTCCACCGCACGCGTTCCTCGCCAGATGGCGGCCCGGCGATCGCGACGATCCGCGCCGCACTTGCGGATGCGGGTGTTGCTGAAAGCGATATCGGCTACATCAACGCCCACGGCACCTCGACGCCGGAAAACGACAAGATGGAATATGGCTCGATGCTTGCCGTCTTCGGCGAAGGCCTGAAAGACATTCCGCTGTCATCCAACAAGTCGATGATCGGCCATACGCTGACGGCGGCCGGTGCTGTGGAGGCAGTGTTCTCGTTGCAGACCATGCTGACCGGCACCCTGCCGCCGACGATCAACTACAACAACCCCGATCCGACCATTTCGCTCGATGTGGTGCCGAATGTGAAGCGGGACGCGACGGTCAATGCCGTGCTTTCCAACTCCTTCGGGTTCGGCGGTCAGAATGCCAGCCTTGTCATGACGCGTGAACCGGCTTAACCGGTTCCGCCAGAAGACAGGGGCGTTTCGGGCCTGAACGAAGCCCGGGAACGCTCTCGCTGGTGTGACTACACATTCCGACCGCAAAACCGTTACAGAGTTTTGCTGGAATTACTCTTGAGATAGACGCCTCCGGGCGAAGGACTAAAAACATGCGCGCTCTTCAACTCGTGGACGACCGGAAGCTCGAAAAAGTGGACCTGCCCGAACCGGATGCACCAGGTCCGGGCGAGGTGACGCTGCGCGTCAAGGCCGTGGCGCTGAACCACATCGACGTCTGGGGCTGGCGCGGCATGGCGTTTGCCAAGCGCAAGATGCCGCTGACCATCGGTGCTGAGGCTTCCGGCGTGGTAGAGGCCATTGGCCCGGGCGTTTCGAATGTGCTGCCTGGCCAGCTCGTCGCGATCTACGGCGCGCGCACCTGCGGGATCTGCAAGCCGTGCCGTGAAGGCCGTGACAATCTTTGTGAACATGTTCAGGGCGTGCACGGTTTCCACCTCGACGGCTTCGCGCAGGAAAAGATCAATATTCCCGCCCGCCAGCTCGTTCCGGCTCCGCATGGCGTCGATGCCATCGGCGCGGCTCTGGCGCCTGTGACCTTCGGCACCGTCGAGCACATGCTGTTTGACAATGCCAAGCTGGAATCGGGCGAAACGATCCTCGTGCATGCCGGCGGTTCCGGCATCGGCACGGCGGCGATCCAGCTGGCCAAGAAGATGGGCTGCACCGTCATCACCACGGTTGGCTCCGACGACAAGATCGAACGGGCGAAGGCTCTCGGTGCCGATCACGTCATCAACTACCGGACCGACCGTTTCGAAGGCGTCGTGCGCAAGCTGACGAAAAAGAAGGGCGTCGACGTGGTGTTCGAACATGTCGGCAAGGACACCTGGGCGGGATCGATGTTCTCGCTGAAGCGTGGCGGCCGTCTCGTCACCTGCGGCTCCACGTCAGGCGTATCGACCGATATCAATCTGATGATGCTGTTCCAGCAGCAGCTGAAGCTGCTCGGCTCCTTCGGTTGCCGCATGGAAAACATGGCCAACGCCATGCAGAAGATGGCGCGCGGCATCGTTCATCCTGTTATCGACACAGAAGTCACCTTCGAGGATATCGACCGGGCGCTGGAGCGGATGGAAACGCGCCAGGTATTCGGCAAAATCGTTCTGCGGATGGATTGACGCCTTGAAACTGTTCATTACGCGGATCGTCCTGAAGCTGGACCATTTCCGGCAATGGCTGATTGCGACGTTTGCCTTCGGCCTTCTCAATCTGCTGAAGATATTTCCAGCTGACGCTGGAATTCGCGCTGCCGACAGGCTGGCGCGCTTCGTGGGGCCGAAAACCGGCCGCCACAAGCTGATGCTCTACAATCTGGCGCGCGCCTTTCCGGAGAAATCCGAAGAGGAGCGGCTTACCATCGCAATGGACAGCTGGGGCAGCATGGGGCGGCTTGCGGCGGAATATGTCTTTCTCGACAGGCTGTTCGATTTCGATCCGGAAAATAGCGAGCCGGGCCGTATCCGGGTCGAGGGTATTTCGACCTTTATCGAGCTTCGCGACAACCCGCGGCCCTTCATCGTTTTTACTGCCCATAGCGGCAATTTCGAATTGTTGCCGGTGGCCAGTTCTGCCTTCGGTCTGGATGTGACGGTCCTGTTCCGGCCGCCGAATAATCCTTTCGTGGCCGACAAGGTGTTCAAGTTCCGCAAGGAGCGCATGGGCAATCTCGTGCCGTCGCATGCCGGCTCTTCCTTCGCGCTTGCGCGGCAGCTGGAAAGGGGCGGCGGTGTCGGCGTGCTCGTCGACCAGAAGTTCGGCAAAGGCTTGACGACGAAGTTCTTCGGCCATGAGGTGCGCACCAACCCGCTTCTTGCCAAGCTGGTGCGGCAGTTCAATTGCGATGTCTATCCCGCCCGTTGCGTGCGCCTGCCTGATAACCGCTACCGGCTGGAAATAGAGCCGAGGGTTGAAATTCCGCGCGATGAAAAAGGAAATGTCGATATTCAGGCGACGGCGCAGCTTTTGAATGACAAGGTGGAAAGCTGGGTCCGCGAATATCCCGAACAATGGCTGTGGTATCACGACCGCTGGGACGTTAAACACCAGATCTGATTATTTGCAGCGCGGCCGAATTTCTAGTGATTTTTTACAGAATTCGGCCGTAAAATTGCGTTTTTAGGTATTTTTACTTATTAGTGGAACCTTATTTTTCGTTCATGGATTATCGAAATTGAAAAAATAGCAGTAGCTATGATATTTTAGAGATTAATCCCTGCGGCGGTCCTGCGTGTCGTTACGTCATTTTTTAATGCACAGACGCTACAATGAGGGGATAAGTGTCTATCCATTCGGATTGGGAGCGGGCTGTTTGCCCGTTCAGGGAGAGTTGGGTTGAAAGATTTGATTGAGCTGTTCTGGCTGCGTTATACGGAACTGCAATCAGCGGTTGGTAAGAACGAGGCCGACAAGATCGCAGTGCTGGAGCGTGAACTGGAGCTGCTGCTTGATCGGGTCATCGGGCGTAAGACCGGCAGTTCCGAGGACATTCGTGAGCAATTCCGTTTCGCCATCGACCTCCTTAATCACGAGGCGGAAGATCTCGGCTGCGTGCAGCGCAATTCCGATCTTTTGAGAACGCTGGTCGACCGCTATGTCGGCATGCCGCTCAAGGCAAAGGTGATCGGCGACGAGGACGAGGACATCCTGGAGTGGCATCACCGCCATCTCATTCTCGATGAGGATATGCTGAACGATCTTGACGAGCCCGTGGTCGTCGTTTCTCCCGGTTATCGGGTGTCATTCTCCAATGGGATCGATGCTTTTCCGCGCAATACGCCGGAAGGGCCTTTGGGTTGTCATATCGCCGAGCTTGTCGGAGTGCACCGTTTTCAGAACGATCTGCGGGAGAGGCTCGACAATTGCTTCAAGGGTGGTACGTCGAAATACACCTATGCCGAAGATCATGACGGCCATACGATCGTAAAGTCGCTGGAAATGTCGCCCTGCTATTCCTCCAACTACAAGCTGGTTGGCGCAATGGTGGTCATCCGCGAAATCGCCGATCGCAGGCGCCGTCGCGCCACGGCATAAATTCACGGTTCGAACGCAAGCGTCGGGCCGTGTCCTTTTCCTGTCATTTCGGGAAGATGGTTTCCCAGATCGTGGCGATTGACCAAGCGGATGACGCATCCGCAAGAAGCTTCGTCGCCATTGCCAGACAGGAAAGAACCAAAAGCGGGCGGATGATCTTCGCGCCGTTTTTCATCGCAAACCGCGATCCGATCTGCGCGCCGACGAACTGGCCGATGCCCATGGCGATGCCAAGCTTCCAGAGAACCGCGCCTCCAGCCGCAAAAACAACAAAGCCGCCGAAGTTCGAACCCAGGTTCAGAAGCTTGGTATGGGCGGTTGCCTTCAGCATGCCGAAGCCGGCAAGCCCCACGAAGGCAAGCATGTAGAAGGAACCCGCGCCGGGGCCGAAAACGCCATCATAGAAACCCACGAGCGGTGCGGCGGTGAGGCCGAACACGAAAGGCGTGATGCGGCGATGGCTGTCGATATCGCTGAGCTGCGGCTTGAAGGCAAAATAGAGTGCAATCGCGATCAGCAGGAAGGGCATGATGGTGCGCAGGAGGTCTGACGGCACGAAGGCGGCGGTGAAAGCGCCGAGCCCGCCGCCGACCATCGCCATGATCGCCATCGGCAATTGTTCCCTCAGATTGACATGGCCGCGGCGGGCATAGGCAATGGTGGCCGACGCCGAGCCGAACTGCGATTGCAGCTTGTTGGTGCCGAGCGTATCGAGCGGCGGAATTCCCATGATCAGCATGGCCGGGATAGTGATGAGACCGCCGCCGCCGGCGATGGAATCGATAAATCCGGCAAAGATGGCGACGCAGAAAAGGACGAGGAAAACGTTGAGGGCGATGTCTTGCACTTGGCATGTCCAGGCGGGCTTAAGGGAGAGGGCCTCTTCTTTCACCGAAAAGATCGCCACGCAATATTTTTCTCTCCGATCCGGGACGGGCAGGGGGATTGCGGTGTTGCCGCTTATGGTTATGTTTCCGTGGCGCACCGCCAGACGCGGCGATGACGAGACATCAGGATGAGGGCATTATGCATAAAGTGATATTCGATACGGACCCCGGTGTAGATGATGCCATGGCGCTTCTTTTCCTGCACCGTCATCCCGATATCGATCTGATCGGCGTCACCACCGTCTTCGGCAACGCGCCCATCGATATCACCACCCGCAATGCGCTCTTCCTGAAACGGGAATGGCAGATGACGGCGCCGGTAGCGAAAGGTGCGGGCGTGACCTTCGATCCGGCCCGCAAGGAAGGCCACTGGCCGACTTTCATCCATGGCGAAAACGGTCTCGGCGATATCGATATTCCAGAGACCATCGATCTGCCGCTCGATTCGCGTCCTGCGCATCGCTTTATTATCGAGACGGTCAAGGCCAATCCCGGCGAGGTGACGCTGATCGCAGTTGGTCGAATGACCAATCTGGCCTTGGCGCTGCGCGAAGAGCCGGATTTTGCGGCATTGGTGAAGCAGGTGATCGTCATGGGCGGCGCCTTCGATATCAACGGCAATGTGTCGCCGGCGGCCGAGGCCAATATTCACGGCGATCCGGAAGCGGCCGATCTCGTCTTCACCGCGCCCTGGCGTGTGGTCGTCGTCGGCCTGGACGTGACGACGAAAACGGTGATGACGAGCGCCTTCATGGCCGAGATGGCAGAGGCGGGCGGCAAGCCGGTGCAGCTGCTTTCCGATCTGTCGCAATTCTACATCGATTTCTACAAGACCCGCACCGGTGATGGCATGGTGGTGCATGACAGCTGCGCCTGCGTTTACCTTGTCGCGCCCGAACTGTTCGAGACCCGCAGCGGCCCTATACGCGTCGTCTGCGGCGGGCTTGCCGATGGCCAGACCATTCAGAAGCCGGATGGCCGCGCCTTTCCGCCGGGCGACTGGGACGGGCATCCGAGCCAGCTCATCTGCACCGATATCAAGCCGGAGCGGGTGCTTTCCGTCATCCGCGCGGCAATTGTGAAGGGCGAGCGCGACTGAACGGCCGGAATGGCCGTTCTTGAGCATGGTCTGCCTTGCATTTTCCAAGAATCTGGCGTTATGCAGGTTTCCTGATTACATTGCGCAATTCGCCTTGCCTGTGGTCTGAAAAGGCCGCGCCGGAGCCACAAGGCGGATGATCGCGATGCCGCGTGGACCGAGAAAACCGCTGTAGGTTTTCTTGTGCTTTGCGGTACAATGAATAGCGCCCGCCGGATCGGTTCGTGTCGGCGGCGTTTAACAACAAGAACGAACTTCGTTATGGGCCGGCAGAACCGGTCCATTTCCATGAGGAAAGTGATGGAAGAGTTTCATAAGGTCCGGCGTCTGCCGCAATACGTCTTCGAACAGGTCAACCGTTTGAAAGCGAGCGCGCGAGCGGCCGGGGCCGATATCATCGATCTCGGCATGGGCAATCCCGACCTTCCGACCCCCAAGGCGATCGTCGACAAGCTGTGCGAAGTCGTTCAGGACCCTCGCACCCATCGCTATTCCTCGTCCAAGGGCATTCCCGGCCTTCGCCGCGCGCAGGCTGGTTATTATGCCCGCCGTTTCGGCGTGAAGCTGAACCCCGATACGCAGGTCGTCGCGACCCTTGGTTCCAAGGAAGGTTTCGCCAATATGGCGCAGGCCATCACCGCGCCTGGTGACGTGATCCTGTGTCCGAACCCAACCTATCCGATCCACGCTTTCGGCTTCCTGATGGCGGGCGGCGTTATCCGTTCCATGAATGTGGAGCCGGACGAGAGCTTCTTCGGGCCTCTGGAGCGGGCGGTGCGCCACTCCATTCCGAAGCCGCTGGCGCTGATCGTCAACTATCCGTCGAACCCGACGGCGCATGTTGCCTCGCTCGATTTCTACAAGGACGTGATCGCATTTGCGAAGAAGCACGAAATCATCGTGCTTTCCGACCTTGCCTATTCGGAAATCTATTTCGACGACAACAATCCGCCGCCTTCGGTTCTCGAAGTTCCCGGTGCAATCGACGTTGCGGTGGAATTCACCTCCATGTCGAAGACCTTCTCCATGCCCGGCTGGCGCATGGGCTTTGCCGTTGGCAACGAGCGGCTGATCGCGGCGCTGACCCGCGTGAAGTCCTATCTCGATTACGGTGCCTTCACGCCGATCCAGGTTGCGGCGACGCACGCGCTGAACGGCGACGGCTCCGACATCGCGGAAGTACGCAGCGTTTATCGCCGCCGTCGCGACGTCATGGTCGATACGTTCGGCAAGGCGGGCTTCGAAGTTCCACCGCCGGCGGCGACGATGTTCGCCTGGGCGAAGATCCCGGAAAAATTCCGCCATCTCGGCAGCCTGGAGTTTTCCAAGCTTCTGGTCGAGAAGGCAGACATTGCCGTTGCTCCCGGCATCGGCTTCGGCGAAATGGGCGATGATTACGTCCGCCTCGCGCTCGTTGAAAACGAGCATCGAATTCGTCAGGCAGCGCGCAATCTGAAGCGTTTCCTGTCGAGTGCTGACGAAACGATGCACAATGTCGTTTCGCTCAATGCCCACAGATAAGGGCAACCGAAGGCGGCCGGGTCCCGGCCGTCACCATCACCAGCAAATCAGGAACATACCCATGGCAGATTCATTGAGAATCGGCATAGCGGGGCTCGGCACTGTCGGCGCTTCGCTCGTGCGCATCCTCCAGCAGAGAAGCAACGAACTTGCGATTACCTGCGGACGTGCGATTGAGATTATTGCAGTGAGCGCGCGCGACCGTTCGCGTGACCGCGGCATCGATCTCAAGGGTATTACCTGGTTCGATACGCCTGAGCAGCTTGCAAACGAAGCCGATATCGACGTGTTGGTGGAACTGGTCGGCGGTGCTTCCGGCCAGGCGGAAAAAGCTGTGCGTGCGGCACTTTCGCGCGGTCTCCATGTGGTGACAGCCAACAAGGCGCTGCTTGCCAAGCACGGCGTCGAGCTGGCGACGATTGCAGAAGACAAGGGCGCGCTTCTCAATTTCGAAGCGGCTGTGGCCGGCGGTATTCCCGTCATCAAGGCGCTGCGTGAATCTCTCACCGGCAACAATGTGTCGCGCATCTACGGTATCATGAACGGCACCTGCAACTACATCCTGACCAAGATGGAGAAGGAAGGGCTGTCGTTCGAGGTCTGTTTGAAAGAAGCGCAGCGGCTGGGTTATGCCGAAGCCGATCCGGCCTTCGATATCGAGGGTAACGACACTGCCCACAAGCTCGCCATTCTGACGACGCTTGCCTTCGGCAACAAAATTTCGGCCGACGACATCTATCTCGAAGGCATCACCAACATCTCCAGCGAGGACATTCAGGCGGCCGCCGAGCTCGGTTATCGCATCAAGCTTCTCGGCGTGGCGCAGGTGACCGAATCCGGTATCGAGCAGCGGGTGCATCCGACCATGGTGCCGCTCGATTCCGTTATCGCGCAGGTTGATGGCGTCACCAATGCGGTGGCGATCGAGTCCGATATTCTTGGCGAGCTTCTGATGGTTGGCCCAGGTGCGGGCGGCAATGCCACGGCCTCTGCCGTGCTCGGTGACATCGCCGATATCGCCAAGAGCCGGCCCGGTGCCCAGCAGGTTCCGGTGCTCGGCCGTCCGGCGAAGTCGCTGACCGATTATCGTCGCGCCAAGATGAAGAGCCATGAGGGCGGCTATTTCATCCGGCTGACGGTGAAGGATCAGGCGGGCGTCTTCGCCTCCATCGCTACCCGCATGGCGGATAACAACATCTCGCTGGAATCCATCGTGCAGCGCCAGCGCGTGCATGTGGAAGGCGCGCCGCAGACGATCATCCTCGTGACCCACGCGACGATGGAAGATGCGATCCGCAAGGCCGTCAAGGCGATCAAGAACGAGAAATACCTGGTCAGCGAACCGCAGGTCATCCGCATCGAGCGGACCTGAGACGCTTTACGATTTTTCTGAATTTGAGGGCCGCGCCACCACATGGAGGCGCGGTCTTTTTTTCTCCCAAAACCCGTTTTGGCGGTCACCGCATAAGCCGCCATAAAATTTGAGGGGATCGCCTCAGAACCGCTGGAAAACAACGCGATTCGGCTCTATGGTTAATCATGTTACCAAGCGAGGGAGGCGTGGCTGTGACATCGATTATCCTTTTCAAGGACAGTAAGCGCGAAAGTGTTCTGGCAGCCCATCATCGGGCGCGGCCTCACAATGCCAACGAC
This sequence comes from Rhizobium sp. AN6A, assembly GCF_900215635.1. Lineage (NCBI taxonomy): Bacteria > Pseudomonadati > Pseudomonadota > Alphaproteobacteria > Hyphomicrobiales > Rhizobiaceae > Rhizobium > Rhizobium sp. AN6A. Next base: position 2,592,862 of record NZ_OCNC01000004.1, on the reverse strand, counting down.
AATATTCGAGGCATGGAATTCGATATTGCCGAATATGAGCGCAACTGGTGTTCGCTTGCGGTGTTTTCCCTGTTGCTGCTGGTCGGCGCGGTATCGATCGTCAGCCCGTTTTTCTCGATTTTCTCGGTGTGAAACCTCATACGGGCGTTTTTGCTTGAAAAAGGCGCCATCGCCATTTAGCCCGTTGTCATGACAAGGCGCGGATACGCATTCGCATGACAGGACGATGGACAGGATGGCAATGATGGAGCCGGCCGATACCGTGGCCCGCGCGTTTCTGAGCGTGGAGCGGTCGGCGACAGAGCAACGTTGGGTTTCGCGGCTGGATCAGGCCGCACAGAACCGTGCGCTGGCCATGTCCCAGATCCATGCCATTCCCGAACTGATTGCCCGGGTGCTGGCCGGGCGAGGGGTGGGGGTGGATGAGGCTCTCGCTTTCCTCGATCCGACCATTCGCTCATTGATGCCCGACCCGCATATGCTGACCGATTGCGAAAAGGCTGCCGAAAGGCTGGTCCGCGCCATCGAGACCGGCGAGAAGGTGGCGATTTTCGGCGACTATGACGTCGATGGCGCCGCGTCTTCCGCGCTGATGTATCGTTTTCTCGCGCATTTCGGGCTGACGCCGGAAATCTATATTCCAGATCGTATTTTCGAGGGTTATGGGCCGAACCCGGCGGCGATGCAGCAGCTTGCCGCCAACGGCGCGACCCTGATCGTGACGGTCGATTGCGGCTCCACCAGCCATGAATCGCTGAATGCCGCAAAGGATGCGGGAACAGATGTGGTGGTGATCGATCACCACCAGGTCGGTTCGGAACTGCCGCCGGCGGTGGCGCTGGTCAATCCCAACCGCGAAGACGATCTTTCGGGGCAGGGGCATCTCTGCGCCGCAGGCGTGGTGTTCCTGGTTCTGGTCGCCACCCTCAGGCTGTTGAAGGACAAGCGCAACAGACAGGCCTTCACGCTCGATCTGCTGGCGCTGCTCGATATAGTCGCACTTGCCACCGTATGCGACGTGGTGCCCTTGAAGGGGCTGAACCGCGCCTATGTAGTGAAGGGGTTGATTGCCGCGCGCCATATGAACAACGCCGGGCTGGCGGCGCTGTTTAGGAAGGCGGGGTTGGGCGGGCCGGTGACACCGTATCATTTCGGTTTCCTGATCGGACCGCGCATCAATGCCGGTGGCCGTATTGGCGATGCCGCACTGGGTAGCCGTCTGCTTACACTCGACGACTCGTCACAGGCGGACGTGATCGCCGAAAAGCTGGATGAGCTGAACCGCGAGCGACAGGCGATGGAAGCCGTGATGCTGGCGGAAGCCGAAGCGGAAGCGCTTTATGAATATGGCGACGGGTCTGGCGCAGGCGTTATCGTTACCGCACGGGAAAACTGGCATCCGGGTATCGTTGGTCTTCTCGCCTCACGGCTTAAGGATCGTTTCCGCCGCCCGGCCTTCGCGATTGCCTTCGATCCTTCCGGCAAGGGTACCGGCTCCGGGCGCTCGATCAATGGTTTCGATATGGGCAGAATGGTCCGCGCCGCTGTGGATGCCGGCCTGCTGGTCAAGGGTGGCGGTCACGCCATGGCGGCCGGCCTGACGGTGGAACGCGCCAATCTCGGCAAACTCCGGACCTTCTTTGAGGAAGCCGCCGCAAAAACGGTGAGCGAGCTGGTGGAAAGCAGCGTGCTGAAGATCGACGGTGCGATCGGCGCGTCCGGTGCGACCTTGCAGCTGGTCGACCAGCTGGAACAGGCAGGTCCATATGGCTCTGGCCATTCTCAGCCCATTTTTGCCGTGCCTGCACACCGGCTGCGCGATGTGCGTCTGGTCGGCACCTCCCACGTCAAGATCACGCTGGAGGCCATGGATGGCTCACGGCTGGATGGTATCGCATTTCGTGCTGCTGACGCCCCTCTAGGGCAGATGCTGCTGAATGCGCGCGGCAGATCCATCCACGTCGCCGGCACCGTGGGTGCCGATCTCTGGCAGGGCCAGAGGCGTGTGCAGCTGCGTGTTCTGGACGCTGCTTTCGCGCCCTGACAGGCGGCACAGATCACACCTTGATTTTACGGGAAAAAGCTGAAGGACGGCCGGAAACGGCATGCATCCTCTATCTCACACATCACATGAAGATTTGAACGCAGAATACTGATTTTCAAGGAGAAGCAAGTGGCACGCCCTAGGGGAGTCGAACCCCTCTTTTCAGAATGAAAATCTGACGTCCTAACCGATAGACGAAGGGCGCGTGCGCTTGTGGTGTGGCGCCCTTATAGTCAGGCTCCTGAAGGTCTGCAAGCGGAAAAATTGATTTTTTCCGCTTCGTGACGAGTTTTTTTAAACACGGTGGAGGGGCTGTGGAAAACCACGACAGACGAGGCCAAGACTTTGAAATAACGGCCCTATCGTCAAAGGAAAAAGCGGGTCTTGCCGTCGTGGCAAGCGGGTGTCGGCGGTTTCCCAAGCCTTAGCCGGCGTCGCCAGGAAAATCGATTCCGGGTGATCTAGGCTTGCAGCGTAAGAGCGACTGGCCAGATGAGAATCGATACGTTCTTACGGCGCGCGCTGCTATCTTTATTGGTGATTTACGGGGGAACACGAAAGCAAGTGGCACGCCCTAGGGGAGTCGAACCCCTCTTTTCAGAATGAAAATCTGACGTCCTAACCGATAGACGAAGGGCGCGTGCGCTTGTGGTGTGGCGCCCTTATAGTCAGGCTCCCGAAGGTCTGCAAGCGGAAAAATGCATGATTTGACAAAAAAATGACATTGGCTGTCAGAACCCTTGGAAAACAAGGATTTCCGTTTCGTAACAAATGGTTAAACCGAGGTCGGCTTGGCAGTTTCAGTGCTTCTCGCGAATGAAGAACGATGTGAAACGACGATTTGCAGGGGCCGGTGATTCACTCAACGGGGCTTCTGGTGCGAAAGAAGTCATCAAATGAATGGCGAACCTTGCCAACATTCCGGCGTCATCCTTTGGTTTCTCCCGAGATCTGCAACCGCTCGATTTTGTTGACTTAGATCCTTGGGACAAGCCCAGGGATGAGGTCGAGCGTGGAGAGGCTGCCGTCAAATGAAAACGGGGCCGACATGGCCCCGTTTCGTGATGCTAGCTGATTGCAGCGTCTCAGTGCAGGATCTGGCTGAGGAACAGCCTTGTGCGCTCGTGCTGGGGATTGTCGAAGAATTCGGCAGGCGAATTCTGTTCGACGATCTGGCCCTGGTCCATGAAGATGACGCGGTTTGCGACCTGGCGGGCAAAGCCCATTTCGTGGGTCACGCACAGCATCGTCATGCCGTCTTCGGCGAGGCTGACCATGGTATCAAGCACTTCCTTGACCATTTCCGGGTCAAGCGCCGAGGTCGGCTCGTCAAACAGCATGATCTTCGGCTTCATGCACAGCGAGCGGGCAATCGCCACACGCTGCTGCTGACCGCCGGAGAGCTGACCAGGGTATTTATGCGCCTGTTCGGGGATCTTGACGCGCTTCAGATAGTGCATCGCCACTTCTTCGGCTTCCTTCTTGGGCATCTTGCGAACCCAGATTGGCGCCAGCGTGCAGTTTTCCAGAATCGTCAGATGCGGGAAGAGGTTGAAGTGCTGGAACACCATGCCGACTTCACGACGCACCTCATCGATCTTCTTCAGGTCGTTGGTGAGTTCGATACCGTCGACGTTGATCGTGCCCGACTGATGTTCTTCCAGCCGGTTGATGCAGCGGATCATGGTCGATTTTCCCGATCCCGAAGGGCCGGCGATGACGATGCGCTCGCCCTTCATCACCTTCAGGTTGATGTCGCGCAGGACGTGGAAGTCGCCATACCACTTGTTCATGCCGACGAGTTCGATTGCCACGTCCGTTGTCGAAACGGCCAGTTTTTTTGTTTGGGTTTCTGCCATTTTGAGCGTCCCTTATCGTTTATGCCCGGTGTCGAGGTGCCGTTCCATGAACAGCGAATAACGCGACATGCCGAAGCAGAATATCCAGAATATGAACCCGGCGAAAATATAGCCCGTCATCGCGGTAACGGGTGTCGCCCAGTTCGCATCCGATTGGTTGAGTGTGACAATGCCAAGCAGGTCGAACATGCCGATGATCGAGACCAGCGACGTGTCCTTGAAAAGACCGATGAAGGTGTTGACGATGCCCGGAATGACGAGCTTCAGCGCCTGCGGCAGCACGATCAGCCGGGTTTTCTGCCAATAGTTCAGGCCGAGTGAATCCGCCCCTTCATATTGCCCCTTCGGGATGGCCTGCAGGCCGCCACGGATCACCTCCGCCATATAGGCGGACGAGAAGAGCGACACGCCGACCAGAGCGCGCAGGAACTTGTCGAAGGTCCAGCCGTCGGGAAGGAACAGCGGCAGCATTATGCTGGCGAAGAACAGCACGGTTATCAGAGGAATACCTCTGATAACTTCGATGAAGAGCACGCACAGCATTTTGATTACCGGCAGGTTCGACCGGCGGCCAAGCGCCAGAAGAATGCCGAAGGGCAGGGACACTGCAATTCCGAAGAAAGACAGGATCAGGGTGACCATCAGGCCGCCCCAGAGCTGCGTTTCCACCACCGGCAGACCGAAGACACCGCCGATGAGGAGGAAAAACGCAATGACCGGCAGGACGATGAAAAGCGCCAGCGCATTGAGACGCTTGAACGGCGCTTTCGGAATGAGCATCGGCACCAGGAGGATGGTGAACATGACCATCACAAGGATAGGACGCCAGCGCTCATCGATTGGGTAACGGCCGAACATGATCTGGCCGAACTTCGCCGAAACGAAGGCCCAGCATGCGCCGGACTGGCCATCGGCCAGCGCACCGCCCTGGGAGGCGGTGAGGCAGGCGATGCGATCCGTACCGGTCCATACCGCGTCTACGAACAGCCACTTGAAGATTGGTGGCAGAAGATAGGCGAGGAACGCGATGGCAAGAACCGTAAGGACGGTGTCCTTCGGCGTGGCGAAAAGTTTGGTGCGCAGCCAATGGCTGACGCCAACCGCGCTTGAAGGCGCGGGTTTGGCTTCTTCAATGGTGTGGCGCACGAACGCGTGATTGCTGATCGTCATCTATTATCTCTCCACCAGGGCCATTTTCGCGTTCAACCAGTTCATGACCAAGGCCGTGAGAATGGACAGCGAGAGATAGAGAACGAGCCAGATAGCGACAACTTCGACCGCCTGTCCCGTCTGGTTCAGGATCGTGCCGCCAACGGAGACGATGTCGGCGAAACCGACCGCGACCGCAAGCGACGAGTTCTTGGTCAGGTTGAGATACTGGCTTGTCAGCGGCGGGATGATGATGCGCATCGCCTGAGGAACGACGATCAGACGTGTCGTCGTGCTGGCGCGAAGCCCCAGTGCCTCCGCTGCTTCGGTTTGCCCTTTTGCCACGGCCTTGATGCCGCCGCGAACGATCTCGGCGATAAAGGAAGCGGTGTAGAAGGAGAGCGCCAGAAACAGCGACATGAATTCAGGTGCGACGACCGAACCGCCCGCGAGGTTGAACCGCCCGGCAATCGGGTAATCGAATGTCAGGGGTGAGCCGAGCGCAAGGAATGTCGCAGCCGGAAGGCCGATGATGAGAAGTGTGGCGGTGATGCCGGTGCGGAACTGCTCGCCGGTTCTTTCCTGCCTGGCCTTCGCCCAGCGGTAAATGAAGACGCTGATGACGATGGCGACCACGAAAGCGAGCGGTATCAGCCACGTCCCTTCGCCCCAGAGGGGCTTTGGAAAGAAGAAGCCGCGATTGTTGAGGTAGGTCCCAAGTGGAAGCTGCAGCGAATCGCGGGCCTGCGGCAGAACGGAGATGACGCCCTTGTACCAGAAGAAGATGACGAGCAGGGGCGGGATGTTGCGGAAGATTTCCACATAGGCCTGCGCCAGCTTCGAGATCAGCCAGTTGTTGGACAGCCGGGCGATACCGACGATGAAACCGATGATCGACGCGGCGATGATGCCAAAAAATGCGACCTGAATCGTGTTGAGAATACCAACGAGCAATGCCCGGCCATAGGTCGCATCGCTGGTGTAAGCGATCAGCGACTGGCCGATATCGAAGCCGGCTCTTCCATTGAGGAAGCCGAAGCCGGACGAAATGTTTGACCGTTGAAGATTTGTGATCGTATTCGTCACGATGATCCAGACGAAGGCGGTCAGGATGACGACTGTCAGAACCTGATAAAAAATTCCGCGTATGCGTGGATCGTAAATGAGTGACGACGCGCTTTGCGCGCGCGATCGTTGCGAACTGACCGCGTTGCCTGCCATAGGCACCTTTCCCTTTTATATGCTCTTTGCGAGCTTATTCTATAATTTCAAGTGGAGGCCGGGCATTGCCCAGCCTCCCTTCAGTCCTTAGCCAACGATAGTGCCGATCAACGAACCGGCGGTGCGTATTGCAGGCCGCCCTTGGTCCAAAGCGCGTTCTGGCCACGCTCGATCTTCAGCGGCGAGCCGGCGCCAACGTTACGGTCGAAGACTTCGCCGTAGTTGCCGACCTTCTTGACGATGTTGTAGGCCCAGTCGTTCGTTACGCCGAGATCGGTACCGATCTTGGTGCCTTCTTCAGTGCCAAGCAGACGCTTGATATCAGGGTTGGCGCTGTTCTTCTGCTCGTCGACGTTTTTCGAGGTGATGCCCAGCTCTTCGGCGTTGACCATCGCGTAGTGAACCCACGTGACGATGTCGAACCACTGGTCGTCGCCCTGGCGAACGGCCGGTCCAAGCGGCTCCTTGGAGATCACTTCAGGCAGAACGATGTTGTCATCGGGGTTCTTCAGCTTGAGACGGATAGCATACAGACCGGACTGGTCGGTGGTGTAAACGTCGCAACGGCCGGAATCATAAGCCGAAGTCGCATCGGATTCCTTTTCGAAAACAACCGGGTTGTACTGAAGGTTGTTGGTCTTGAAGTAGTCGGCAAGGTTGAGCTCGGTGGTCGTGCCGGTCTGAACGCAGACGGCGGCGCCGGAAAGCTCAAGCGCGGACTTCACGTTGAGGCCCTTCTTGGCGATGAAGCCCTGGCCGTCATAATAGTTGACGGTACGGAAGTTGAAGCCAAGCGATGTGTCGCGGCTGATCGTCCAGGTGGTGTTACGGGTCAGAACGTCGACCTCGCCAGACTGGAGAGCCGGAAAACGGTCCTTGCTCGAAAGAGCGACAAATTTAGCCTTTGTAGGATCGCCGAAAACCGCAGTGGCAATACCGCGGCAATAGTCCACGTCGATGCCGGACCATTCGCCCTTGTCATCGGGATTGGAAAATCCCGGAATGCCAGCGCTCACGCCGCAGGTGACGAAACCTTTCGACTTCACGTCCTGAAGCGTCGCAGCCGAAGCGACCGAGGCTCCTCCCAAAACTGCTGCGCCGATAACGGCCGACAGAATTGCCTTTTTCATTTTTCCCAACCTTTGTTTGTTATCGTCAATCGGAAGAGGACCGGCATATTGTTTTTGCCCCAGCTCCCCCCTTCAGCAGATCTTTTCGATCCGCTTTTTCTATCACAATCGTAATTGGCAGCGGGGTCAAGACATGCTGACAATAATTGTGCCTATAAAACGGAATTTTCCAAATTTTGGTCGGGAAGTGTGCAAAGGGTGAAAATATAAGCATATTTTTGCGAAAAAATACACTTGCACGATTTTTGTATACTTCTTGTATGCTGTTGCGGGGTGGATCAATCCTCCCGTCTGCGAATGTTCTGCGGGACTTGACCTTACCTCCGGCACTCCGCATTGTCGCTCGCGTCAATATCCCTTCGAAAGCTGATCTGAAATGACCAAGACCAATGACCTGCTTTCCACCGCAGGTATGAATACGCGCCTGACCCATGGCGGCAACGATCCCGCCGACTGTTTCGGTTTCGTCAATCCGCCCATCGTGCGCGGCTCTACCGTGCTTTTCCCCGATGCCGAGACGCTTTCGACCGAAAACCAGAAATACACCTATGGCACCCACGGCACGCCGACGACCGATGCGCTATGCAATCTCGTCAACGAGCTGGAGGGTTCTTTCGGAACCATTCTCGTGCCATCGGGCCTTGCTGCGATCACCGTGCCGTTCCTCGCCTATCTTGGCGCCGGCGATCATGCGCTGATCGTCGATTCGGTGTATTTTCCCACACGCCGCTTCTGCAACACGATGCTGAAGAAGCTTGGTGTGGAGGTGGAGTATTACGACCCGGCGATTGGGGCGGGTATCGAAGCGCTGATCCGCCCGAATACCAAGCTGGTGCATCTGGAAGCGCCGGGTTCCAATACCTTCGAGATTCAGGATGTTCGGCTGATCACCGAGATCGCCCACAGGCACGATTGCGTCGTGACGATGGACAATACCTGGGCGACACCGCTTTATTTCAAGCCGCTCGATTTCGGTGTCGACGTTTCCATCCATGCCGCCACCAAATATCCGTCCGGTCATTCCGATGTCCTGATGGGCTTCGTTTCCGCCAATGAAAAGCACTGGAAGACGCTTTATCAGGCGAACACCAATCTTGGCATCTGCGTGACGCCTGATGACGCCTATCAGATACTGCGCGGCATGCGCTCCATGGGCATTCGACTTGCGCACCACCAGAAAAGCGCCCTCGACATCGCCACCTGGCTGGAAAGCCGCGACGACGTCGCGAGCGTTCTGCATCCGGCCCTGCCGAGCTTTGCCGGGCATGAACTCTGGAAGCGCGATTTCAAGGGCGCAAGCGGCGTATTTTCCTTCGTGCTGAAGGCCGAAGAGGGCAAATACAAGCAGACTGCGGCGGCATTCCTGAATGCGCTGACCTTCTTCGGGCTAGGCTATTCCTGGGGTGGATACGAATCGCTTGCCGTGTCGGTGTCGCTTGTCGACAGGACGATTGCCAAAGGCCCGTCGGAAGGTCCGGTCATCCGCCTGCAGGTAGGGCTTGAAGATATCGCCGACCTCAAGAAGGATCTCGAGGCCGGGTTTGCGGCGGCAGCCGGGGTTTAACCTCAGCCTTTGGCGCGGTAGCCGTAAAGCCAGTCGAAGTCCTTCAGGAAAGATTCCGTCGGACGTGTCGAAAAGACGAAGTCCCTGGCAAGCCGAACCGGGCCTGTGGCGTGATAGGCGAAACGATTGAGAGAGGCCCGCTTGCGGGCCTTTTCTATGCGCGGCAGACGCAGGGCTTCGAAGGCGGCAAGGGCCTGTGGTACGGGCAGGGATGTTCCGGTCAATGTGCCCGCCAGTTCAAAAGCATCCTCGATGGCCATCGCAGACCCCTGTGCGGCAAAGGGCATCATCGCGTGGGCAGCGTCGCCGATCAGCACCGTATCGCGACCATTGTGCCAGCGTCCGGCACCGGCCTGATAAAGCGGCCAGAAGGTCGGATTTTCCGACGATGCCAGCAATCGAACGATATCCGGGCTCCAGCCGCGAAACTGCGCAAGCAGCATGGCTTTCTGTTGGCCGCTCGATTCCGCCCGCCATGTTGCGCCGGGATCGGCGCCGAGTGCGATGGCCACGATGTTGAAGCCGCCGACTTCCTTCAGCGGGTAGGCGACGATATGGCCACCCGAACCGAGATAGGCGGTGACGGCGCTTTTGTTGATGGCTGACGGCACATCTTTTGCCGCGACCGTGAAGCGCCAGGCAATATTGCCAGAGAAAGTGGCCGTGGGGGCGGAGGGGACAGCGAAACGGGCCGCGGACCAGACACCGTCTGCGCCGACGATCAGGTCGTGATCGCGGAACGTGGTTGCAGCGATGACGTCTGTCGTCGCGTTATCGATACGTTTGCCAAGATGCAGGCGGCAGAGCGGATTGCGCGTTACCGCATTGAGAAGCGCGCTTTGCAACGTCGAGCGATGCAGCACGCCATAAGGTGCGCCCCAGCGTGTGCGGGCAGTCGCACCCACGGGTAAGGACAGCAACGTGGCAAGCGATTTGCCATCGGCCAGATCGACGCTGACCGGCTCGGTCCAACGCGCCTCTATCTCAGGCATCACGCCGAGTTCGGCAAGGATGCGGGCGGCATTGGGCGATACTTGCAGGCCCGCACCGACTTCCGTCAGTTCGCCGGCCTGTTCAACGATGTCAGAGCTGATGCCGTGCCGGGCAAAAGAAAGTGCCGCGGTGAGACCGGCGATGCCGGCACCGACGATGGCTACGGATTTGATGGGCATGTCGCGCCCCGATCAGGAAAGGTGGAAGGTCAGGCGGCCTTCACATGGAAGACGCAGCCCGGAGGATTGGTCTGCTCGGCCTTCAGCGACGGATTGTAGCGGTAAAGGGTGGAGCAATAGGAACAGACCTTCTCGTTGTCGTCGCCCATGTCGATGAAGATGTGGGGATGATCGAAAGGCACCGAAGCGCCGGTGCACATGAATTCCTTGACGCCGATCTCGATCACGCTGTGTCCGCCATCGTTCTGGAAGTGGGGAATGGAATGCCCGGCCATGTTCGTCTCCAAATGCAATATCGTGGTTAAGCCGCACATCGTCATCGAGCATGGGCTTATTGCTGCGGATATGTAGCCTCAAACGCATTGCATCTCCATAAAAATCGTCAGGAAAACATGTTCAAAATTGCGATTTCCTGCCATATGGTCCGGCAAAAAGGATGTCCTTGATGAATCTCAACATGCCGCAATTTTCCGATTTTTCCCATGACGGCCTTCGCCTTGCCTATTTCGATGAAGGTGATCCGGCGGGCGATCCGGTTCTGTTGATTCACGGCTTTGCCTCCAGCGCCAACGTCAACTGGGTGCATCCAGGCTGGCTGAAAACGCTTGGTGACGCCGGTTACCGGGTGATTGCCATCGACAATCGCGGCCATGGCGCAAGCGACAAGCCGCATGATCCGCAAGCCTATTATCCGCCCGTCATGGCCGGCGATGCGGTGGCGCTGCTTAATCATCTCGGCATCGCGGAGGCTCATGTGATGGGCTATTCCATGGGCGCACGCATCTCGGCCTTTCTGGCGATGGCACATCCGGAACGTGTTCGCTCACTGGTTTTCGGCGGACTCGGCATCGGCATGGTGGAAGGTGTGGGCGACTGGGATCCGATTGCCGAGGCGCTGCTGGCACCCTCGCTCGATGTCGTCACGCATGAGCGCGGCCGCATGTTCCGCGCCTTTGCCGACCAGACGAAAAGCGACCGGTTGGCGCTTGCAGCCTGTATCGAGACCTCGCGTGTCCTCGTCAGCCGCGAACAGGCCGCAAAAATCGATGCACCGACGCTGATCGCGGTCGGAACCAATGACGATATCGCCGGATCGGGTGCCGAACTTGCGGCGATCATGCCGCATGCGCGGGCTATCGACATTCCCGGCCGTGACCACATGCTGGCGGTTGGCGACCGGGTGTTCAAGGCGGCGGTTCTGGAATTTTACCGCAGCCTTTGATGGGTGGCGGCAAGAAACGGTTTTTCATGCTGCATGAAGAAAAACTGAAGCCTTGCCGCCTTTAAAGTCGTCATTCGAATCCCATTTCTTATGCACGTCTTTTTCTGTATAAAGAACGACTACTGCAAACGAGGAGACCATTCATGGTCGCACGTACCGAGGCCCGTCAGCCAGAACAGCTGGCGATCGTCGATCCGATCTGGGGCAGCCTGCTGCATGAGGCACGAAGCGCCGTGGCGCAGGACCCGCTGCTTTCGGCTTTCCTTTATTCGACAATCCTCAATCACCGGTCTCTGGAAGAATGCGTGATTTATCGCATCTGTGAACTCCTCGATCATCCCGATATGCAGGCCGTTCTTCTACGCCAGACCTTTCAGGACATGCTGGACGACTGGCCTGAATGGGGCAGCGTGCTGCGCGTCGATATCCAGGCGGTTTACGATCGCGATCCGGCCTGCACGCGCTTCATGGAGCCGCTCCTTTATTTCAAGGGGTTTCAGGCCATCCAGACGCATCGCCTTGCCCATTGGCTGCTGCAAAAGGGCCGCAGGGATCTGGCGCTTTATCTGCAAAGCCGCTCGTCCAGCATTTTCCAGACGGATATCAATCCGGCAGCACGCATCGGCAAGGGTATCTTCCTCGATCATGCCACCGGCCTGGTGGTCGGCGAGACGGCCGTTATCGGCGACAACGTTTCCATCCTGCATGGCGTGACGCTTGGCGGCACCGGCAAGGAGGGGGCAGACCGTCATCCGAAGATCGCCAATGGCGTGATGATCGGAGCGGGCGCGAAAATCCTCGGTAATATCGAGATCGGCAGCTGCTCTCGCATCGCCGCCGGTTCTGTGGTGCTGAAGCCGGTCCCGCCGAAGACCACCGTTGCCGGTGTGCCGGCGCGGGTGGTGGGAGAGGCAGGGTGTTCCGAACCCTCGCGCCTGATGGATCAGGTCATTGGAGCCGATATCTGACGGGTCCGATATTTTCTCAATCGTCCGTGTGGAAGGCTCCGCGTGAAAGACATGGCCTGTGAAAGACATTGGCGATGTGCCGCTTTCACTTTACTTTCGCCTTTGTCCCATGCCAAAAGCGGCGCAACCCGAACCGCACAGGAGAATAGTGGTGAAAGCCGACGAAATCAAAAAACTCGACGCCTATTTCAAGCGCACCTTCAATGAAAAGATGGTTGTGAAGGCGCGTCCCCGTAAGGACGATTCCGCCGAGGTGTATCTTGGCGAAGAGTTCCTTGGCGTTGTCTACATCGATGACGAGGACGGCGACCGCTCGTACAACTTCTCCATGGCAATCCTCGACGTCGATCTTTGATCGTCACTGCCCGGTGACGGGTGGTTTTCGCGGATTAATAGTCGCCCGCGGTGGCTCACGCCGCGGGCGATTTGTTTTTGCGGTCGGTGACCCGCATCATCAAGCTGCTTTGCGGCCGCAACGTCACCCTCATCAGTGGCTGCGCCGGACTTGCCGATCTGTTTTCGAGATGGACGTTCTGCAGCAGCACCGCCAGGATCGACAGGGCCTCCATCATTGCAAATGCATTGCCGATGCAGACACGCGGACCTGCACCGAAGGGCATATAGGCGTAACGGTGGCGCGCCTTGGTCTTTTCAGGCTCGAAGCGGGAAGGGTCGAAACGTTCCGGTTCGTCCCATAGCGCCGTGTGCCGGTGGACAGCGTAGATCGGCACATAAAGAACGGTTCCGGCAGGAATATCATGGTCGCCGAGCTTGAAGTCCTGCAACGCCGTGCGGGTAACGACCGGAGCAGGTGGGTAAAGCCGCATCGCCTCGGAAAATACCTGTCTGGTATAGGTCAGTTGGGCGATGTGCTCGGCGGCGACGGGATTTCCACCCGTGACGGCTGCGATTTCCTCGACCACCTTACGTTCCACGTCGCTGTGTTGCGACAGCAGATTGAACGTCCATGCCAGACCGAGCGCAGTCGTTTCGTGACCGGCAGTGATGAAGGTCAGCAGATTGTCGATGATTTCCTTGTCGCTCATCATGCGTCCCGTCTCCGGGTCCTTCGCCTCAAGCAGCATGGACACCAGATCGTTTCTCTCGACGGGGTTCCGCCGCCGGTCCGCAATCACCGTCGACAGGCTGGAGCGCAGATAACCGACAGCGGCCCGGGCCTTGCGCCGACCGGGGTGAGGGAGCCATTCCGGTGCGCCCAGCATGGCGAGAGCGAACGTCCAGCCTGTCGGTTTCAGATAGTCGGTGATGCTTTGCTCGACACGCCCGATATCGATCCCGTGGCCGCCGGACATCATGGTTTCAACGATGATGTCGAAGGTGGTCCGCATCATTTCATGGCCGATATCGATGTCACCGAAAGGAGATGCGCGCCAGCGCTTGCTGGTCCGCTCTGCCGCCTCGATCATGACGGGCAGCAGTTCCAGCAGCTTTTCGTGCCGGAAGGCGGCGGCAACGGATTGCCGTTGCCATTTCCAGTGATCGCCATCGGCGGTCAGAAGGCCCTGTCCGAGAGCGGGGCCAAGCGCGCGGCGCACGTCCTCACCCTTGCCGAGCAGATGGGCGTTCTTGACCAGGGCCTCATGGATGAGGACGGGATCGGCAAGATGGACGCGCATCGTACCGCCGAGACGGATAAACACCGCCGGTTCGTTGAAAATCTCCGGTGGCAAGGCGTTCAGCGGATTGCGGATGAGTGACAGGGCCAAACGTGCCGTGGCGAATTTCGATACGGGTGCCGCAGCGGATGTATCCGGGAGCGGGGTGCGAAGGTCGGTTCCGGGCATGGACAGGTCCTTTATTCGCGTTGAACACTCAAATTTACTTGTTAAGGTGTGTACCTTATTTTATTCATTTAAGGTATACACCTTAGGTTTCAATAGCGGGGTCCGATATCAATGAAGAAAAGCGAGGCCGGACGATCGACGGGGCGTCCTTCCCCCACACGACAGAGAATCATCGCTGCCGCACTCCAACTATTTAACGAGAGGGGGCCTGATCACGTAACCACAGCCGAGATCGCAAGGGCAGTGAATATCAACGAGGGTAATCTTTATTATCATTTCCGCACCAAGGAGGCACTGGTGCTGGCGCTGTTTGCCCTGTTCGAGACCGACGCGCTGGCGGTTGTCGCAAAGATCGACGAAGAGGACGAAGTTGCCGCATCGACATATGCTGGCTTTCTGCGGCTCTGGTTTTCGCTGGTGTGGAGCTACCGTTTCCTGTTTCGCGATCTTGTCGGCCTTGTTTCCTCCGCGCCTGCGCTGGTGGAGCCGGTTCGCGACATAAGCGCGGCAATGCGCCTTTCCGTTGATGATATCGTCAGCCGGATGGAGAGGGCGGGGCTTGCAGAGATTCCAGAAACCGAGCGGGCGGCCCTTCTTACTAATCTCTGGATCGTCTCGACCTATTGGGCGGCTTATCTAAACCTTCAGGAAGGCGTCACTGAATTCGGGCCGCAGCAACTGGAATGGGGACTTCGGCAGGTGTCCAGCCTGTTTCGACCCTATCTCTCACCATTGGCTACCTCCGAGCTGGAGGCGATGCTTGTAGTTGATCCATGATTTCACCTGATGGTGACAGTGTGAATGCAGGCAAAAACGCCCGCGACAATATCTATCGCGGGCGTTTCCTATCTCGCGGGTCTTAAGCCGCCGTTATTAGGCTGACTTCAGCAGATCACCGTGCGGATCGAGCACGAACTTGGTTGCGGCACCCTGGTCGAAGCTTTCATATCCCTGTACGGCGTCGTCGAGTGCGATGATCTTGGCGTTGACGATGTCAGCAATGGGCAGGCGGTCGTGCAGGATCGACTGCATGAGCTGGCGATTGTATTTCAGCACCGGCGTCTGGCCGGTATGGAAAGACTGTGCCTTGGCCCAACCGAGGCCGAAACGAAGCGACAGGCTGCCCTGTTTTGCTGCGGCATCGACGGCACCCGGGTCTTCGGTGACGTAGAGGCCGGGAATGCCGATCGAGCCAGCGGCACGGGTGATTTCCATCATCTGGTTGAGAACGATGGCCGGCTGTTCGCCGCCCGAATGGCCACGCGCTTCGAAACCGACGGCATCGATGGCGCTGTCCACTTCGTTGGTGCCGACGACCTCGGCAATCATATCGCCCAGCCGGTCGCCCTTGGAAAGATCCACGGGCTCGAAGCCGACTTTGGCGGCGTGTGCAAGGCGATCCTTGTTGAAATCACCGATCATGACGACGGCGGCACCGAGAATACGGGCAGACGCGGCAGCCGCCAGACCGACGGGGCCGGCGCCCGCGACATAGACCGTGGAGCCGACACCGACGCCGGCTTTGACCGCGCCATGAAAGCCGGTCGGCAGGATGTCCGAGAGCATGGTGAGGTCGCGGATCTTGGACATTGCCCTGTCGCGGTCGGGAAATTTCAGAAGGTTGAAGTCGGCATAGGGAATGGTGACGTATCTGGCCTGTCCACCGATCCAGCCGCCCATATCGACATAACCATAGGCGCCGCCGGCACGGGCGGGGTTCACCGTCAGGCACACACCGGTATCCTGCGACTTGCAGCAGCGGCAGCGACCGCAGGCGACGTTGAACGGCACCGAGACGATATCGCCGATATCAAGCATCTCGACGTCGACGCCTTTTTCAATGACTTCGCCGGTGATCTCATGGCCAAGGACGAGGCCGGGCATCGCCGAGGTGCGGCCGCGCACCATATGCTGGTCCGAACCGCAGATATTCGTGGAAATAACCTTGAGAATGACACCGTGCTCGATACGGCGGCCATCCGGCGCCTCCAGCTTCGGGTCATCGATGTCGCGGACCTCGACCTGGCCGGGGCGCAAATAGACGACGCCTCTGTTTTTGCTCATATCCATCTCCTCCTTGGGTTGAACACTAATACCGGCCCGCTCCTCCGCGGACAGGATATCGTCAAAACTCATGCGCGGACCCGTATGCGGCTCGCGTGGAATCTCAATCGGCGAAGGGATGGAAAGAAGAACAATCGGCGCGTTTGGACAAACGTCGCCTGCCTCTTGATCACCGCCCGCCGCAGATACCCGGCATTACGCCGGATATGTGCAGCAAACCATTTGGCGGGCGATGTGGCGGTCGGGAATACGACAACGCCTATAGCCGCAACGACACCGGCTCTCGCCAGATGTCACGGTGGCGTTATCTGTCGATCGATTTTCTCAGGCGCCCGGCGGCATCCTGAATATATTGCCAGGCGACGCGACCGGAGCGGCCGCCTCGCGTCGTCGCCCATTCCAGCGCCTCGTGATGCAGGGTTTCGCGATCGAGGCCGAGGTCGAAATGTTCGGCATAGCCGTCAATCATCGTCAGATAGTCTTCCTGGCCGCATTTGTGGAAGCCGAGCCACAGGCCGAAGCGGTCCGAGAGCGAGACCTTTTCCTCAACAGCTTCCGAAGGGTTGATGGCGGTCGATTGCTCGTTCTCCATCATGTGGCGCGGCAGAAGATGACGGCGGTTGGAAGTTGCATAGAACAGCACATTGTCCGGACGCCCCTCTATGCCGCCATCGAGTGCTGCCTTCAGCGACTTGTAGGCCGTGTCGTCGTGATCGAAGGAGAGATCGTCGCAGAAGACGATGACGCGTTCGCCGGAAGCTTTCAATATATCCAGCAAGGCGGGCAGGGTGTGGATATCTTCGCGATGCACCTCGACCAGCTTCAGGGGAACGCCGCTTGCGGCGCGCACATCTTCGTGAACGGCCTTGACCAGCGAGGATTTGCCCATGCCACGTGCGCCCCAGAGCAGCACGTTGTTGGCGGGAAAACCATCGGCAAAACGCAGCGTGTTCTCGTGCAGGATATCGCGCACATGATCGACGCCGCGAATGAGTTTCAGCGCAATGCGGTTCGGACGTGAGACCGGCTGCAGAAAGGAATTGACCGGCGTCCAGACAAAGCAATCCGCCGCATTCCAGTCGTTCACGGCAGGTGCCGGGCCTGCCAACCGTTCCATGGCGACGTTAAGCCGGCGCAGTTCGGCAAGAAGCAGGGTGGCCGTCTCTTCTCGAATCATGGTGTTTCTTCCGCTTATCCGGTGTTCAAAACGATGTTTTCAACCCGGCCTAGCATGGCGTTTCCGGCCCATAAAGGTTAAGAGGTCCGGAATCGGTACGGCGTGGCTTCTGCATCTGTTGCATTCCCGGCGTTCCCCACTATATTCCGGCGGCTTGAAAGCTGGGGCGGCATACGAGGTCGTGCTGTAATCGTTGAGGAGTTTTATATGTTCATTAGTCAAGCTTTTGCCCAGGACACGGCGGGCGGCGCGTCTGCATTCGGTTCCGGCCTTGAGATGCTTTTCCTGTTTGCACCGCTCATGGTGGTCTGGTACTTTTTCCTCATTCGCCCGCAACGCGCGCAGATGAAGAAGCGTCAGGAAACGTTGACCAATATTCGCCGTGGCGATCAGGTCGTTCTTGGTGGCGGCATCGTTGGCAAGGTGACCAAGGTCATCGACGACAATGAACTCGAAGTCGAAATCGCCGAAGGCGTGAAAATCCGTGCAGCTCGTGCTTACATTGCCGAAGTGCGCGTGAAGGGCGAAGTGGTCAAGACGGAAGCCGCTTCCTGATCCTGCCGGATAATTGAACGTCCGCTTCCGAATTTGACGGGTTGCGCGTCGCGCAACCCCAACCCTGACCGAGATCGAAATGCTTCATTTTTCCCGTTGGAAAACAGTCTTTATCTGGTTGCTTGTGCTGGCAAGCGTCTTCATCGCATCTCCCAACCTGTTTTCGGACAAACAGCTGGAGAGCATGCCTGCCTGGTACAAGGACAACAAGGTAACGCTCGGTCTCGACCTTCAGGGCGGCTCGCATATCATGCTCAAGATTGAGCGTTCCGACATCGTCAAGGAACGGCTTGAAACGATCGTGGGTGACGTGCGCACGCAGCTTCGCGACGCCAACATCCGCTATTCGGGGCTTACGGGCAACGGCCAGCAGATTCAGGTTCGCATCAGCGATCCCGCTCAATATGAAGCGGCGAAAACCGCGCTTCGCGACCTGACGCAGCCGGTGTCCGCCGGAACGCTGGTCGGCGGTTCCATCACAGAAGTGACGATGAACGACGGCGGCGACAATCTATTGCGGCTGAACCTGACCGATGAAGGCGTGGATTATCGCCTGTCCTCGGCCGTGTCGCAGTCCATCGAGGTCGTGCGCCGCCGCGTTGACGAAGTCGGCACCACCGAACCGCTCATCCAGCGTCAGGGTTCCGACCGCATCATCGTGCAGGTGCCGGGCCTCCAGGATCCGCAGCGCCTGAAATCGCTTCTCAACCAGACCGCAAAGCTGTCCTTCCGCATGGTCGATACCACCATGCCGGTGCAGGAAGCGATGAATGGCCGTCCGCCCGCGACGTCAGAGGTTCTTTATTCGCAGGACGATCCGCCGGTTCCCTATCTGGTGGAACGCCGCGCGCTCGTTTCCGGCGACAATCTCGTCGATGCGCAGGCAAGCTTCAACCAGCAGACCAACGAACCCGTCGTCACCTTCCGTTTCGACAGCCGCGGTGCGCAGCGCTTTGCGCAGGCGACGCAGCAGAATGTCGGCAAGCCTTTCGCCATCGTGCTCGACAATCAGGTCATTTCCGCACCTGTCATCCGTGAACCGATCATCGGCGGTTCAGGACAGATTTCCGGCAGTTTCTCGGTTCAGGGCGCCAACGACCTTGCAGTCCTGTTGCGTGCGGGCGCACTTCCGGCCACGCTGACCGTGGTTGAGGAACGCACCGTCGGTCCGAGCCTTGGTAACGACTCCATCACCGCCGGCCTCACGGCAAGCGCCATCGGCGCCGTCGGCGTCCTCATCTTCATGTTCGTCTTTTACGGCTTCTTCGGCCTGCTTGCGAACATCGCCCTCATCGTCAACGTGGTCATGCTGATCGCCGTCCTCAGTGTGATCGGATCTACGCTCACCTTGCCCGGTATTGCCGGTATCGTCTTGACGATCGGTATGGCGGTGGATTCCAACGTTCTGATCTACGAGCGAATACGCGAAGAGGTGAAGAGCGGGAAACCGCTGATCCAGTCACTGGATAATGGTTTCACACGCGCCTTTGCGACCATTATCGACGCCAACCTGACGACGCTGATCGTTGCAAGCGTGCTGTTCTACATGGGCACGGGTCCGGTCAAGGGCTTTGCCGTCACGCTTGCGGTCGGTATCATCACCACCGTCTTCACGGCCTATACGCTGACGGCCTGGATGTTTGGCTACTGGGTTCGCCGCAGCCGTCCGAAACATCTGCCGAAGGGTGTGCGCACCGCCATGTTCGACGGTCGCGACATTCCGTTCATGCGTTATCGCCGTGTGGTTTTCATGATCACCGGTGTGATCATGCTCGCCTGCGTCGGCGGCTTCGTGGCCAAGGGCCTGAACCTCGGCATCGATTTCCAGGGCGGTTCGGTCATCGAAGTGCGCGCCAAGCAGGGTGAGGCCGATCTCGCAGATATTCGCGAGCGTCTGAACCAGCTGAACCTCGGTGAAATCCAGGCACAGAATTTCGGTACGCCGCAGGACGTTCTCATCCGCATTCAGGCGCAGGATGGCGGCGAAAATGCCGAGCAGTCGGCAATCACCCTGGTGCGCGGCGAGTTGCAGGACAAGTATGATTTCCGTCGCGTGGAAGTCGTTGGTCCGGCCGTGTCCGGTGACCTGACCGTGACCTCCACGATCGGTGTTCTGCTCGCCATGGCGGCGATCATGGTCTACATCTGGGTTCGCTTCGAGTGGCAGTTTGCACTGGGTGCGGTCATCTCGATGGTGCACGACGTGGTCTTCACCATCGGCCTGTTCGTCTTCCTGGGTATAGAGTTCAACCTGACCAGTATCGCGGCGATCCTGACGATCATCGGTTATTCGCTGAACGATACGGTGGTCATCTATGACCGTGTCCGTGAAAACCTCCGGCGGTACAAGAAGATGCCGCTTTCGATGATCATCGACGTATCGCTGAACCAGACCCTGTCGCGCACGATCCTTACCGGTCTGACCGTGCTTCTGGCACTGCTGGCACTGTATCTGTTCGGTGGCGAGGTCATCCGTTCCTTTACCTTCGCCATGTTGTTCGGCGTCGGTATCGGCGTGTTCTCCTCGGTCTATATCGCGGCTCCGGTGCTGATCGCCTTCAAGCTGCGTCCCGAAAGCAAGGATGCGGAAGACGAGAAGGATGAGAAGTCCGGCAATGCCATCGGCGGCAAGCCTGCCGTCTGATGGCCGGCGGGATTGAAATACGCCCGGCCCATTTTCCCGGCCGGGCGCCCATCGATGCCTATGGCAATGGCGGTTTCCGTTTCGCCGACATGTCGCACCGCGGCTCTCTCCTGTTGTTGCCTTCCGGCATTCACGGCTGGAGCCCGGTTGATGTGAAGGAATTGACGCTTGAGCATTTCGACAAGGTTCTGGCTGATGCGCAGGATATCGAGGTGCTTTTGATCGGCACGGGCGATGGCATGCGGGTCTTGCCGAAGGAATTGCGCGAAGCCTTCAGGCAAGCGGGCATTTCGGTCGATCCGATGAGCACGGGTGCTGCCGTGCGCACCTATAATATCATGCTTTCGGAATCGCGCGCCGTGGCTGCGGCGCTGATTGCCGTCGAAGGCTGACAGGACGTTTCGCGCGGGGAAACATGGCACCCACAGAGAATCTAGACGTCTGCCTCGCGACGCTGCGCGACACCGATCGTGACCGCTATCTCGCGTGCCTTCTGTCTCCGGCCGACAAGCGCGCAGCGCTTGCCGCGCTTTATGCCTTCAATGCCGAAATTGCCCGAATCCGCGATTCCGTGCGCGAGGCGCTGCCTGGTGAAGTTCGCATGCAATGGTGGCGCGATCTTCTTGATGGCAATGCGCATGGGGACAGCCAGTCTCACCCCGTTGCTGCCGCTCTTTTGTTGGCGATCGAGCAATATCGCCTGCCGCGACCGGTTCTTGCCAATATGATCGAGGCGCGCATCTTCGATCTTTATGACGATCTGTTCGTGGATCGTAACGCGCTCGAAGGCTATGCGGGGGAGACCGCCTCGGCACTGATCCAGCTGGCCGGCCTTGTGCTTTCGCCGGAAGACACTCCAGCAAGTGCGGAAGCTGCGGGGCATGCGGGGGTTGCGCAGGCCATGGCCGGCATTCTAATGCTGATGCCGCTGCACCGTCGTCGTGGGCAGGTCTATATCCCCGCCGATATGCTCGCGGCTGCCGGGCTTGATCGCGAGACGTTTCTGGAAGGCGACGACAAACAACGTATCGGCATCGCCATCGAGATTTTTGCAACGCACGCGCTTGATCATATCGAGAAGGCGAGACGCGCCAAGATTTCCCGGAATGTCTTTGCGGCCTATCTTCCCGTCGCCTTGTCCGGTCCGGTAATCGCCGCTGCCAGAAAGGCGGGAGCGGGCGTGTTTGAAGGCGAAGTGCAACTGTCGCAGCTTCGCCGGCAATGGCTGCTGGCAAAGGCGTCTTTCCTCAAGCGTTTCTGATTGCTCGACCTGCACATGGCGCGGACAAATCGGAGCCGATTTTCGCGTCGGGGCAGAAGAGCCACACTTCACGCAAGCCTCGGTGTTTAAGAGCTTGAGCCGGGTTCGCATCGTTTCGATTCGCGAATCGCGATGTTTCGGTGCTGAGGGAGCATTCCCGGATGAATATGGCGGTCTGGATAATCGTTTTCGTGCTGCTTGCGGTCTTCGCTGTTTATGCCTGGCGCATGACGCGAGCGACGGATGAGGATAATAACCACGATGTGGGGCAGGCGATCATGGATTTCGCCCGCGCGTTTCCCACCGAGGCGATCAGAAGCCTGCATATGACGGTGGATGGCGGCGCAGCCTTCGTGCGGCTGCACGACAACAAGGCCGGCTTCATGCGCAATATGGGATCCCATTATGTGTGCCTGATGATCGATCCCGAGCGGATAAGGGTCGAAAGTCTGGAAAGCGGTGACGGTTTCGTCGTTACGTTTTTCGATACGCCGAAATATAGCGGCTCATACCGCTTCAAATCCGCCGGAGAGGCCGCCGAGGTTTCGCTGTGGCTGCTCGGTAGCCTTGTGGAGGCGCAGGACCATCACGACGAAGGACCGCAGCCCTCGGGCGCCTGAAAGCGTTCTGGGCGTCATTGTCCGTCGAGCGGCGGGTTCGCCTGCGTCTGCACGCGCTCGCGCCAGATGATGAAAAGGCCGGATGCGACGATGATGAGGATGCCGAGCCATTTCGATGGCGTCGGAAAATCCGAAAACAGCGTATAACCGAGAACCGTCGCCGAGATGATCTCGAAATACTGGAATGGCGCCAGAAGCGACAGCGGCGCCAGCCTGAAGGCCCTGACGATCAGGAGATGCATATAGCCGGATATCGACCCCAGCAGGATGAGCAGGGTGAGGGTGAAGCCGGATTGCGGAAGCGAGATCGCGAAATCCTTGTCACCGTAGGCGTCGCCGGCCAGAAGGGCTGCCGCCATGAACACCGTGCCGGCAATGCCGGACATGGTCTGCATGACAAGCGGACTGTCGGCATCGCCGATGGCGCGGTTAAGGAACAGGTAGAGCGTGTAGAGAAATGCGCAGGCGACCGGCAGGAGCGATGTCCAGCCGAATATCTCAAAACTCGGCTGAATGACGATCAGAGCGCCGCCGAAACCCACCGCAATCGCTGTCCAGCGTTTCCAGCCGACCCTGTCGCCGAGGAAGAGGGCCGACATCATCGTCAGCATGAATGGCTCGACGAAATAGATGGCAAAGACATCGGCGAGTGGCATGTATTTGACGGCGGCGAAGAACATCAGGCTGGCACTGGCATGCAGCACGCCGCGCAGGCAGTTCATCCACGGTCGTCTGGCGCTGAACAGCGCTTTGGGTGAGACCAGCAGCAGCAGGGGCAGGGTGCACAGAAGCTGGAAAAAGAAGCGGTAGAAGGTGACCTGCGCCGGTGACATGCCGCCGCTCACCGCCATGTATTTGGCGATGGCATCCATGACGGGCAGCACGAACATGCAGCCCGCCATGATCATCATGCCCTTGGCGACATCGTTGAAACCGGTCTGGCTGGTCATGGGTCGGGCTGCGCTTTCAACCAAAAGGTCCAACGAGGAAACGGGAGCGCCAGAGGGCGCTCCCCCTCGACAAGATCAGGCGGCCTTCTGGCGCGGCAGGCTCTTCATATCAATGACGAAGCGATAACGCACATCGCTTTTTATCATGCGTTCATAAGCCTCATTGATCTGATCGATATTGATCATCTCGATTTCGGCGGCGATGCCTTTTTCGGCGCAGAAATCCAGCATTTCCTGGGTTTCGGGAATGCCGCCGATCATCGAGCCGGCGAAGGTCTTGCGGCCAGGGATGAGGCTGAACGCGTGCACGGAGAGCGGTTTTTCGGGCGCCCCCACCTGCACCAGTGCGCCGTCGCGCTTCAATAGGGCCAGATAGGCGTTGATGTCGTGGTCGGCGGCAACCGCGTCGATGATAAGATCGAGGCTGGAAGCCGCTTTTTTCATCTGGTCGGCATCGCGTGAGACGATCACCTCATGGGCGCCGAGCTTTTTCGCGTCTTCCGCCTTGCCGGGGGAGGTGGTGATCATCACGACCGTGGCGCCCATGGCATTGGCGATCTTGACTGCCATATGACCGAGGCCACCGAGACCGACGACGCCGATACGCTTGCCGGGACCTGCATTCCAGTGCCGCAGCGGCGAATAGGTGGTTATGCCGGCGCAGAGCAGGGGTGCTGCGGCTGCTGGATCGAGCCCCTCGGGGATCCGCAGCACATAGCGATCATCGACGACCACATGGGCGGAATAACCACCAAGCGTATGTGCGTCGCCGCCCATGGCCTTGTCAGGCGAGTTGTAGGTGCCGGTCATGCCGTTTTCGCAATATTGCTCCAGCCCTTCGGCGCAGCTTGCGCATTCACGGCAGCTGTCGACGATACAGCCAACGCCGACGCGGTCACCCGCCTTGAATTTCGTGACCTGCGCGCCCACCCGACCGACACGGCCGATGATTTCGTGACCGGGGACGCAGGGGTAGAGAGAACCCGGCCATTCGCTGCGGGCCGTATGGATATCGGAGTGGCAGACGCCACAGAACTCGATTTCGATTTCAACATCGCGCGGGCCGGGATCGCGACGCTTGATGGTCGCGAGCTTCATCGGTGAAGAACCGTCATCGCAGGCATAGGCTGACGTTGTGAACATGGTCGTTCCTCCTCTTGTGGTGATCGATATCGGATACACTGGCAGTCGACAAAAAAGTTGCGGCGGGTTTCAACCGCCGGAGCCGGCTTCGGGCACTGCCGGGCCAAAGACCTCCTCGAAGGCCTCTCGCAGCAGAACATCGACATCGCCGATCATAACCGGCAATCCAAGATCGACAAGGCTGGTGACGCCATAGGCGCTGATGCCGCAGGGAACGATGCCGGAAAAATGCGCGAGGTCGGGATCGACATTGATCGACAGCCCGTGAAAGCTCACCCATTTGCGCAGCCGGATGCCAAGCGCGGCGATCTTGTCCTCGGCCATGCCACCATCTGGAAGCAGGGGTTTTTCCGGACGCCTGACCCAGACGCCAACCCGGTCTTCGCGCCGTTCGCCACGGACATTCATCTTGTCGAGCGTGCGGATGATGACACTCTCCAGCGCGGCAACATAGGCGCGGACATCCTGGCGCCGGCGTTTCAGGTCGAGCATGACGTAAACGACGCGCTGTCCCGGCCCGTGGTAGGTATATTCGCCGCCGCGACCGGTGGCGAAGACCGGAAAACGCTCCGGCTCGATGAGGTCGGCGACATCGGCGCTGGTGCCTGCCGTGTAGAGTGGTGGGTGCTCCAGAAGCCACACGAGTTCGTCGGCCTCGCCATTGGCGATGGCGGCAACTTCCCGTTCCATCTCTTCTATTGCCAGTTCGTAAGGCATGAGACCTTCCGAGATTCGCCAGCGAACAGGCGGCGAGCCGGGAACGGGCAGCATATTTGTCTCGATATCCGTGCGTGTGAGCATGAAAAAGTCCTTTCCACAGCCTTCTCGCAAAATGACGAGAAGGCTGCAACCCCAGCATTTCCGGGCTTCCTGCATATAGGGTGGGCCGGGCTGATTTTTAATTTCAAAAAACTGTCACGACGCTCTTGTGCACCCAAAATCCTTTTGCTACATGCACCCCCGTCGGCGCAAGTCGACGCCTACCACGATGCGGTCGTGGCGGAATTGGTAGACGCGCAGCGTTGAGGTCGCTGTGGGGCAACCCGTGGAAGTTCGAGTCTTCTCGACCGCACCAAAGAAACCCGCTTCGGCGGGTTTTTTCTTTTTCTGCCAATTGTTTGGCTTTGCTCCTCCCAAAAAAAGAAGACGCAGTTACGTTGATTGAGTAAGCCTCGGGCGACTTCGATTCGTTTCGTCTCGGCAGCCCGGGCTGTAAATTTCGGGGCGTCAGATTATCCATCTTGCCGCCATTCGGATGAGATGTTTACGGCTTAGCGTCTCCCCGCGCGATTGCCGTCGCCGACCCGGTAGGGGTCGCCATCCATGACCTGGTCCATCCGCCATTCGTTTCCGCGATAAGGGCTTTGCCACGTCTGGCAGCCAGCTAGAAAGACAGTTGCCGACAGCAACCCAAAAGTAAGAGCGGTTCGCAGCATATGAGCCTCCTTCGAAATTTCATCATGCAGTCATGTAGGTGCAAGCGGTTGGCTTTGCGACGCTTTTTTTGGAAATTATCGTGCTTTCGAAACCGGCATCCGGATCAGGTGTCATTAAATTTCGGTGGATATCGATACACGTTGTAGTAGCCGGTTAAATACCCCCTCAAAACAAGGGGTGGAATATTAGAGGTCTGATGTTAGCGTTTGTCAGAAAAAAAGGTCTGGAGGTTTTCGTGCAGGGGGACAAAGCGGATTCAGACAATGCGCTCGGCTATTATATGTGGAGCATTTCCGACAACAGGTTGATCATGGACACCGTCACCGCGGAGTGTCATGGGTTTTCCGAAACGGTGGCATCGCGAGGTGTGTCGATTGAGGATATTCTCGAAAGAATAGATGTGGAAATGCGCGATCAGGTGGCGCGGGCAATTTTCGAAAGTATCACTACCGGCGTGTTTTTCGACCAGCGCTACAAGGTGCATCTGCCTGATGGTTCCATCCGCTGGATTGTGGCGAAGGGCAGGGCGATTTTCGATGCTGAAAATACGCCGTTTCTTGGTCTCGGCAGCGTTCGTGATATCACTCTAAAAAAAACCTACCAGTTCGAGCCGCGCCAATAGCTATCGAGTGTCATGAAAATCGCGCAAAAAAAGAGGCGGCTTTCGCCGCCTTTTTCTTTTCGCACGCTACCGGGGTATCAGAAGACGGCGAGATATTTCAGCAGCGAAATAATGCCGATGATGATGACGATGACTTGCGCGATCTGTTTCGCGCCGCCGCCGACGGGCAGTCGTGCGATGAGCCACAAGACGAGCACGATCACCAGGAAGGTGATCAGAATGCTGACGAGCGTAGATGTAACCATAGGTCCCAGCTCCCTGTACAATAAAGGTTCAACGGTCGTTCACCGTTGTGTGAGTAAAAAGCGCCAGACAGGTTTTGGTTCCATGCGATTGGTTGCACGCGATTAAATTAGGAATATTTGAATGATAGATGGTGGAAAGGTGAAGTTGAGGCCGGTCGGCGCCACGGCCAAGGTCGGGCGGCTTGGTCGCCCACTGATTTCGACAGTGACCGGCGGTGCCCTGGAAATTGTGACGGGTGTCTCTGAGCCGGGCTTCAATCCGATCGACCTACTTTATTCGTCGCTTGCGGCATGCCTGGCGCTCAGCGCCCGGATTGCGGCGAGCCGCATGGGGTTGCTGGACAGCTTCGAGAGCGTGCTCGTTGACGTTTCCGGTGAGAAATCCGCGCAGGAGCCCTATCGCATCATCCGTTTCGATATCAGGATCGAGATTGCCGGTAATTTCGATGAGGCGACGCGCGCCGCAATTGCCCATGCGGCCGAAGATATCTGCACCGTTAGCAACACTTTGAAGGGCGACGCGGACTTTGCTCTTTCGATCGCTAGCTGATCGTCACGGCTTTCGGGATTTTTCCCATTTCTTCACCAGCCGGTCGCGTTTCAGCTTCGACAGGCGCTTCAGCCAGAACACACCATCCAGCTGGTCGATCTCGTGCTGGATGCAGATGGCGTGAAATCCCTTGGCGCTCTGTCGATGTTCCACGCCCGCTACGTCCTGAAACCTCACCTCGACCTCAGACGGGCGTTCCACCTCTTCGGTGAAGCCCGGCATCGAGACGCTGCCTTCCACATGCCGCATGGTCTGCGCGGAGTGACTGACGATTTGGGGATTGATGTATGTCAGCACGGTTCCCGGCGTCAGCTCAAGCACGAAGACGCGCTGTTTTACACCGATGTGAGCCGCGGTGATGCCGACGCCGGGGGCGGCGCGCATGGTGTCGATCAAGTCCGTGACCAGATTTTGCAGGTGGTCGTCAAAAACAGTGACCGGCGCGCAAATCTCGGAAAGACCGGCATGGGGGTAGGGCAGGATCGGCCTGATTGCCAAGGAATGCTCCGTTCGTTTCAGGTTTGGGAGGATGGTGCGGCAAGCGCCTGTCCTTCCGCTGTGACCTCCAGCCAACTGCGCTGGGTGCGGGCGTCGCGTTTCGTCACCCGCACAAAGCGCGGTGACAGGGCGGAGATTTCGCGCAGGACGAGGGCATGCGCAAGCCCCAGCCGATTGGCGATGCTGCGGCTGTCGGTGGCGATATCCATATTGATGGCCAGAAGGATCGCCGCGCCCGTGGCCGAAAGCGCCTGCGACGGTCCTTGCACGATCTGCTCCACCGCGGCCATGAAAGCCGCTGCAGATTGTTCCTCACCCATCAAGCCATCCTGTTCAAGAGGCGGAACCGGCAAGCAGGCGGAAGGAGACGAGTACCGATTTCGACGTTGGCGTGAAGCTGCCTTCGCCATAGCTTGACAGCGGCACCAGCACGTTCAGTTCCGGATAATAGCCGCCGACACTGCCGCGCGGAATATTGTAGGGGACCAACCGGAAATTTTGAGCGATCCGCTCCATGCCATCGCCATATTCGCCGATGACATCGACGCGCTGGCGGGAGTGGGCGCCCAGCGCCTCCATATCCGCAGGATTCATGAAGATGACCTGACGTTCGCCATAAACACCGCGATAACGGTCGTCCATGCCGTAAATCGTGGTGTTGTATTGGTCGTGGCTGCGGAATGTCTGCAGCACGAAAATATTGTCGCCAGTGAGCGCCTGCTGATGCTCGGTCTGTTCGGGAAGCGGGCCGCTATAAAAGACGGCTTTTTTTGCCGGCGTGTTCCATTCCCGTTCGGAGGCCGTGTTGCGCAGGCGAAAACCGCGCGGCACGCGGACGCGTTCGTTGAAATTGTCGAAACCGGGGATGACCCGCTCGATCATGTCTCGGATGAGATCGTAATCCTCGGCAAGCGCTTTCCAGTCGACCTGCGCATTGCCAAGGGTCGCTTGCGCAATGCCGGCAACGATGGCGACTTCGGAGCGCAGTTCCTCCGAGGCTGGCGGATTGATGCCGCCGGAACCATGCACCATGCTCATGGAATCCTCGACCGTGACGATCTGCGGCTTGCCCGCAGAATTACGGTCGATTTCCGTTCGGCCAAGGCAGGGCAGCACGAAGGAGATTTCGCCTGGCACCAGATGCGAATGGTTGAGCTTGGTGGCGATATTGACCGTCAGCTTCTGATTTTCAAAAGCCTTGACGATCAGCGGACTGTCGGGCGTTGCCCGCATGAAGTTGCCGCCGAGCGCGATGAAGGTTTGCGCCTTGCCATCCAGCATGGCGGCTACGGCCTCCACGGTGTTGTGGCCAGGTTTGCGCGGCATGGCAACGCCGAGTTCTTTTTCCAGTGCGTCGAGCAGCGCCGGCGGCGCTTTTTCATCGATACCGACCGTGCGATCACCCTGAACGTTGGAATGGCCGCGCACCGGGCAAAGACCGGCACCGGGGCGGCCGATATTACCGCGCAGCAACATGAAGTTGGTGATTTCGCGAACCATGATGACGGAGTGGCGATGCTGGGTGACGCCCATGGCCCAGGTGGCGATGACGCAGCCGGCATTCATGTAGATGCGGGCGGCTTCTTCGATTTCTGCGCGGGTGAGGCCGGACTGGTCGAGAATGCTTTCCCAGCTGGTCGCCTCAACGGCATCACGATAAGCCTCGAACTCGACCGCATGTTCGGCGATGAAGTCGTAGTCGATGATGGCAGATTCTCCGGCAGTCCTTGCGGCATCGTCGGCTGCAAAGATCGCCTTGCTCATGCCGCGCACCACCGCCATATCGCCGCCTTGCCGGGGCTGGTAATAGTTGGTGGCGATCTTGGTATTGCCGCCGGTGATCATCTCGATCTTGTCCTGCGGATCGGCGAAGCGTTCCAGACCCTTTTCCTTGATCGGATTGAGGACGACGATTTTCGCGCCGCGAAGCGCTGCCCGGCGCAGGTCGCCCAGCATGCGCGGGTGGTTCGTGCCGGGATTTTGGCCGATTACGAAGATCGCGTCTGCCTGCTCGAAGTCTTCCAGAAGCACCGTGCCCTTGCCGACGCCGATCGACGCTTTCAGGCCTACACCGCTTGCCTCGTGGCACATGTTGGAGCAGTCGGGAAAATTGTTCGTGCCGTAAAGCCGCACCATCAATTGATAGATGAAGGCTGCCTCGTTGGAGGCGCGACCGGATGTGTAGAATTCCGCCCGATCCGGGCTGTCGAGGCCGTTGAGAACGCCGCCGATTTCGGCAAAGGCGTCGTCCCAGGAGACCGGCAGATATTTGTCGCTCGCCCGGTCGTAACGCATCGGGTGGGTGAGGCGGCCCTGTTTTTCCAGATCGTAGTCAGACCAGCCGCGCAGTTCGGAGACGGTGCGGGTGGCAAAAAAATCGGGCGGCACCCGGGCTTCCGTCGCTTCCCATGCGACCGCCTTGACGCCGTTTTCGCAGAATTCGAAGGAGGAGCCATGCTCCGGATCGCCCCATGCGCAGCCCGGGCAATCGAATCCATCCGGCTGGTTGGCCTTCAGCAGCGTGCGTGCGCCGGAAATCGGCGCGCCGGATTCCATCAGCCGTTTGCCGACGCTTTTAAGCGCGCCCCAGCCACCCGCGGCGGCGGATGCCTTGCCGATGAAATCTGTCTTGCTCATTGTCGTGATTTTCCTGAAATTTTCCTGGCCGTCCCGGGATACTTACCGTTTGGCAATGGCCAATCATATATAAAAAAAGCTCTTTCAGAATCGTCTATGGGCGACATATGTCAATCTCTATCTTACCGGTTCCGACGGAACGGCAAGGGCTTTCCGGGCGTTGTGCGGATTGAGGTGCACTGTCTGCGGCTGCATCATCATGGAGTGCTGCGCTCTTCAATCATGGTCTTGCGAAAGGGCGGTCCATGACATTTTCGTCGCAGTTCCGAAGCCCGTTGTTTTTCACCTATCCGGTTGTTGACAATATACTTTTTAACGCCATTCTGCCTGCAAATTCGTGCACTGCGGCATTTAAAGAAGGGGACGCCAGATGACAGACCGTGACGACGATCTTCTCGCGCCCGAAGAGTTGAAACCGACAGAGGCACCCTCCGATATCTACGCCGAGGACGGCTCTGTCCGCTCCGACTTTCTGGCGATGGTGGGGGCGGCGATTGCCGACCGCGATCTGCTTTTCCTGCGCAAGAATGTGGCGCGGCTGCATGAGTCTGAACTCGGCGACGTGCTGGAGTCCATCATGCCGGAGCAGCGCCACGCGCTCGTGCGGTTGCTGGGTTCCGATTTTGACATGACGGCGCTGACCGAGGTGGATGAAGGCATCCGTCTCGATATCGTCGACCAGATGTCGAATGAGCAGATCGCTGCCGGTATCGGTGAACTGGATTCGGACGATGCCGTCTACATTCTCGAGGATCTCGACGACGAGGACCGCGAGGACATCCTCTCGCAGCTTCCGTTCACCGAACGGGTGCGGCTGATGCGGGCGCTGGATTATCCGGAGAGCTCTGCCGGTCGTCGCATGCAGACGGAATTCGTTGCCGTGCCGCCATTCTGGACAGTGGGACAGACCATTGATTATCTGCGTGAGGAGGAGGAGTTACCGGATTCCTTTACGCAGATCTTCGTCATCGACCCCACGTTCAAGCTTGTCGGCGCTCTCGATCTCGACAAGGTGCTGCGCGCCAAGCGTCAGGTGAAGATCGAAACAATCATGCACGAGACCAACCACTCCATTCCGGCCGAAATGGACCAGGAAGAAGCGGCGCAGCTTTTCGAACAATACGACCTTCTGTCCGCCGCGGTGGTGGACAATAACGGCCGTCTGGTCGGCGTTCTCACCATCGATGACGTGGTCGACGTCATTCAGGAGGAAGCTGAAGAGGATTTGCTGCGCCTTGGCGGTGTGGGCGACGAAGAACTGTCTGATAGCATCACCAGCACCTCGCGCTCGCGTGTGCCGTGGCTTGCGGTCAACCTCCTTACCGCCTTTCTGTCTGCCTCCGTCATCAGCCTGTTCGATGCGACGATCCAGCAGATCATTGCACTGGCGATCCTGATGCCGACGGTTGCCGGCATGGGCGGCAATGCCGGATCGCAAACCATGACCGTGTCCGTGCGGGCGCTGGCTACCAAGAGCCTCGATATTCACAACGCTGCCCGCATTATCAGGCGTGAAGCGGGCGTTGGCATCCTGAACGGACTGTTGTTCGGCTGTGCCATCGGCATCGTTGCAGGCGTGTGGTTCCAGGATGTCCATATCGGCGGCATCATTGCCGCAGCCATGTGTCTCAACATGCTGGCGGCGGCGCTGGCAGGCATTCTCATTCCGCTGGTTCTCGACAGGTTCGGGGCAGACCCCGCCGTTTCCTCTGCCGTCTTCGTGACGGCGGTAACGGACATTGTTGGCTTTTTTTCGTTTCTGGGCATCGCTACCTGGTGGTACGGTATTTCGGGATAGGCCCGAACAGGCGAAAGCGGCAGGAAAAATTGACTTTTACGTGAAGGTCAAATAATAATTGTCCGGTTATGAATCGGATAGGCCCTTGGACAAGTATTATAGCATAACCGAACTGACGCGCGAATTCGGTGTTTCCACCCGCACCTTGCGATTTTACGAGGATGAGGGCCTCATTCACCCTGAGCGACGCGGGCGTACGAGGCTTTTCAGGTCTGCGGACCGGCGTCTCATTCAGGAAATCCTGCGCGGTCGCCGTATCGGTTTCACGATCGCAGAAATTCGCGAGATCATTCACGTCTACAAGGAGCCGCCGGGCGAATCAGGCCAGCTTGTGCTTCTGATGAAGAAGGTCGATGAGAAGCGCGCCGATCTCAGGCAAAAGCGCAAGGACATCGAAGAGACGCTGGCCGAACTCGACAATGTCGAAGAGGCTTGCCTCACGCGCCTTGCCGAAATCGGCGTAGGGACCTGATGCAGGTTTCCCGCCGTCGCGCTTGACGTGATGGCCTTAGATTTCCCGCGGAGAGGAAAACCTCTCCCTCCGTCACACTTTTGATTTTACGCGACGTGGATAGATCCTCGGGACAATTCCGAGGATGACGCCGAGCGTAGATTGAGCGTGTGTCGTCCTTTACTGCGCCTCAACCGTGCACTGTTGCGCCACGTCGCTGACCTTCGTCTGCTGCTCGGCGCTGAGCTTGCCTTCCATCATGATGTCAAACAGGCTTTCTGCCTGCAGCTTTTCAAGCGTGCAGCCGCAGAAACGTTGGCATAGTTCCTGCCCGTTCGCCTGCTGGACGCAGCTTTTTTCACAGCTCGATTTGTAAAGCTCCACCTGGTCGACAGGGGGAGGCGGTGCCACAAGTGATACCGCGTAGACGAGGCCAATCAGCGCCGGTTGATGGATGAGGTAAAAGGCAAGGCTGTGACGGCCCGCCGTTGCTATCAGATTGCGGGGGGAGCTTGGGTTGCGAAAACGGTCCAGCCAGTTGCGCGGCGTGACGAATTGCGAAACCGCAAGTCCTGCAAGAAACGGCGCAAGCCACGGCAAGAGCGGCACATAATCGTTCGAGCGCGGCGGCATGGTGGAGAAACCGACCCATGCCAGCCATTTGCTGTTGAAAAAATCCGACTGGACGTAGTGCGGCAGCGTAAAGGCAAGAGCCGCGAAAAGCAGCGTCACCAGCGGGGGTGCCCGCAGGAATAGCAGCCCGACAAGGCTTGCAGCAGCTATGTTGTGCAGGATGCCGAAAAAGATGAAGCTATCCGGAAAGGCGACATAGGTGGCGATGGTGATGAGCAGCGCCGAGCCCGCCACCATTGCAAAACGCTTGCCGAAGGACGGCCAGTTTATGGCTTTGCCATGGGCTAGAAACAGGCTGAAACCGGCGAGGAACAGGAACGAGCTTGCAATGGCACGCGCATAAAGCTTCCACAGGCCGGTGGTTGCCGTACCCGGCTCCAGATAGCCGAAATATTCCAGATTCCATGTGAAGTGGTAAGACGCCATGGCGATGAGCGCCAGCCCGCGCAGTGTATCGAGACCGCCCATGCGG
This sequence comes from Rhizobium sp. AN6A, assembly GCF_900215635.1. Taxonomy (NCBI): domain Bacteria; kingdom Pseudomonadati; phylum Pseudomonadota; class Alphaproteobacteria; order Hyphomicrobiales; family Rhizobiaceae; genus Rhizobium; species Rhizobium sp. AN6A. The sequence goes on along the minus strand of NZ_OCNC01000004.1, from coordinate 2,558,971 downwards.
CCTTTGCGGCGGGTGTCGATTGCAGCTGTTTCTGTTTTCATAATTCCCGCTGTTTCAGCTGTCTGAAGCCGTTGTCTACTCAAGGGCTTGGCCCGTGAAGTAAGGCTATTTCAAGGCCCGGGCCTGTCCATGATGGCGCGGCGGGCCTCGGAGAAGAACTGGCGGCGCAACAGCGCCACTATGATGATGACCGTGCTTGCGATGAAGACATAGGGGCTGATGAACCAGCCGAGATAACCGATCGACAGGAAGATCGTCCGCAGCCCATCATTGAAGTTCTTAGCGGCGATGATGTTCATCTTTATGACGTTTTCAGCGGCACGCTCGGCAGCGTCACGATCCGCGTTGACATCATGGACCATGGGGATGGCACCAAACAGGATCGTGCAATAATTGAACAGGCGGTAGGACCAGCCGAACTTGAAAAACGAGTAGCCGAAAAGGCAGGTTAGCCCCATGACCTTCAGTTCGAAGGCCGTGCGCCCGGCATACTGCACGAAGGGCAGGTCGCGAAACACGGTTTCGACCCGATCTGTCGCCCCCAGAAGAGCAAAGCAGCCGCCGATAGCAAAGATCGAGGTGGACGCGAAAAAAGCGGTACCATTCTGCAAACCCGCCATGATCTGCGTGTCGATCATCTTCAGGTCGCGTTTGAGAGAATTGTAAATCCAGTCGCGTCGACGCTCCGCCATGGCCTGATTAAGGCTGGTTCGCGAAAACAGCGTCGTTCCCGTCGTGAGGTGGGTATAGGTGGCCCATAACACGATAAAAACGACGATCGAGATATAGTCCATGACGGTCATCACGGGCAGGTCACCTTGCTGTTTGCGAATCTTCGCGGCCATATTGATTTGAAGGCCATGGCAAGGCAATGGCAGCGGCCTCCATGGGCAAATATTCTCCCGCCGCGTTGCAGCTTCTTCATTTCGTTTTCTGCTAACGTTCCGGTAACCAAGTGGCTTTATCAATCCCGTCGCGGACGGAAAAGTCTGCCGGTTCCGGGTCAAGGTTTTGCGTACCGGTTCCGCTTGATTTTTCGCCGACACCGCTCGCCGATTGACAGAATGACCGTTCGCACCTAGCTTTTTGTCAGGACCGGTGTTTCCGGCATCCGGAGTTGCCAAGGCTGTCATATGTCCCGCATCGTGCGGACAGGTTTTGTCGTCTCCGACCCGGTATCATCGGCAGTCCGGCGTGAATAACCGGGGGACGCCTTTTTCTACGAATCGTTCCCTTCATGTACGGCTGTCTCTGGCTTGCGACACCGCAATGATACCGGTCCGTCTTATTCTTTTCTTCCAGGTTCGTCATGACAGATAAAAACCGCTCCGTTTTCATTCTAGGCGGCGCGCGCTCCGGCAAGTCCCGTTTTGCCGAGGACCTTGCGGGCAAAGCCGACGGGCGCCTGCATTATCTGGCCACCGGCCGGGCATGGGATGACGAGATGCGCGATCGCATCGACCATCATCAGGCCCGGCGCGGCGAGGAGTGGACGACACACGAGGCGCCGGTTGATATCGCTGCCGTGCTCGCGCGGCTGGATGCGCCGGACAATGTCATCCTGATCGACTGCCTGACATTGTGGCTCACCAATCTGATGATGGCGAACGCCGATATCGAGACGGCGTTCGCCACGCTGGCGGCGGCAATCGCGTCCACCAAGGCGAAACTGATTCTCGTCTCTAACGAGGTCGGCCTCGGCATCGTGCCGGAAAACCGCATGGCGCGCGAATTCCGCGATCACGCCGGAAGGTTACACCAGCGCGTTGCGGCCATCGTCGACGAAGTCTATTTCGTCGCAGCCGGGCTGCCGCTGAAAATGAAGGGCTGATGCAAGCCCTGTAAAAGCCGGTGTCGCGCGTCGGCGTCCGTTCTTTCAGCTTCTACGTACTTCTCATCGCCAAATCCCGGCTCGGTTTTGCCGGTGCTGCGACAGCTTCTCTTTCTTGATCTGGATCAAGGTGGCTTCCCCACGCCGGTGGCAATGCTCCAACCGACGCAAAGGCCCGTTTCCGCTTCGTAAAGAGCGCGCCAAGCCTTTCGTCGGTCTGCTTGCACGTTGGGGGAAACCAACAATGAATTACACGTTAGAAACCGCGATCGTGGCCCTTGGGGCCTTTCTCGCGCTGCTTGGGGCTGCTTTCGCTCACGACAGTCTTTTCGCCGCCCATATGTGGGTGCTGTTCTTTACGCTTCTGGTCAGCACGGTGCTTCTGCTGCGCCGTGTTTCTTTCGCGCCTGTCGATCAGGCCGCGCGCGCCCGGCTGAAATCCGAATATTTCGATGAGGTCGTGAAATACGGCGTCGTCGCTACCGTGTTCTGGGGCGTGGTCGGGTTTCTGGTCGGGGTCGTGGTGGCGCTTCAGCTTGCCTTTCCCGATCTCAACATCGCGCCCTATTTCAATTTCGGCAGGATGCGGCCGCTGCACACCTCCGCGGTGATCTTCGCTTTCGGGGGAAATGCGCTGATTGCCACGTCATTTTACGTGGTGCAGAGAACCTGTCGCGCGCGCCTGTTCGGCGGCAATCTCGGCTGGTTCGTGTTCTGGGGCTACAACCTCTTCATCGTCATGGCTGCCACCGGTTATCTGCTTGGTATCACCCAGGGCCGCGAATACGCCGAGCCGGAATGGTATGTCGATATCTGGCTGACGATCGTCTGGGTTGCCTATCTCCTCGCATTTCTCGGCACCATCCTGACGCGCAAGGAACCGCATATCTATGTGGCAAACTGGTTCTATCTGAGCTTCATCGTGACGATCGCCATGCTGCATATCGTCAACAACCTCGCCATTCCGGTGTCGTTCCTCGGCGTCAAGAGCTACTCCGCTTTCTCGGGCGTGCAGGATGCGCTGACGCAATGGTGGTACGGCCATAACGCCGTCGGCTTTTTCCTGACAGCCGGCTTCCTCGGCATGATGTATTATTTCATTCCCAAGCAGGTGAACCGCCCGGTCTATTCTTACCGCCTGTCGATCATCCACTTCTGGGCATTGATCTTCATGTATATCTGGGCCGGTCCGCACCATCTGCACTATACCGCGCTGCCGGACTGGGCGCAGACGCTCGGCATGGTGTTCTCGATCATGCTGTGGATGCCGTCCTGGGGTGGCATGATCAATGGCCTGATGACGCTTTCCGGCGCGTGGGACAAGATCCGTACCGATCCTATCGTGCGCATGATGGTGATGGCGGTGGCCTTCTACGGCATGGCGACCTTCGAAGGTCCGATGATGTCGATCAAGGCCGTCAACTCGCTCAGTCACTATACCGACTGGACCATCGGCCACGTGCATTCCGGCGCTCTCGGCTGGAACGGCATGATCACCTTCGGTGCCATCTACTATCTGACGCCGAAACTGTGGGGCAGGGATCGTCTCTACAGCCTGCAACTGGTCAACTGGCACTTCTGGCTCGCCACGATCGGCATCGTCATCTACGCCGCCGTGATGTGGGTGGCCGGCATCCAGCAGGCCTTGATGTGGCGCGAATACGATACCCAGGGCTTCCTCGTCTATTCCTTCGCGGAATCGGTCGCAGCGCTGTTCCCCTATTACGTGATGCGTGCGCTGGGCGGCCTGATGTTCCTCAGTGGCGCGCTGATCATGGCCTACAACGTCACGATGACCATCCTCGGTCATCAACGCGAGGAGGGCGTCCGCAATGACGTCGCACCTTCGCTGCAGCCCGCTGAATAAGGAGAGGCCGATGTCCATACTCGACAAACACGGCGTTATCGAACGCAACGCCACTCTGCTTCTGGTCGGTTCGCTGCTCGTCGTCTCAATCGGCGGTATCGTGGAAATCGCGCCGCTTTTCTATCTCGAAAACACCATCGAGAAGGTGGAGGGCATGCGGCCCTATTCGCCGCTGGAACTGGCCGGGCGCAACATCTACATCCGCGAGGGATGTTATGTCTGCCACAGCCAGATGATCCGGCCGTTCCGCGACGAGGTGGAGCGTTACGGGCACTACAGCCTGGCGGCGGAATCCATGTACGACCACCCGTTCCAGTGGGGTTCCAAGCGCACGGGGCCGGACCTCGCACGCGTGGGCGACCGCTATTCGAATGAATGGCACGTGCAGCATCTGGCCGATCCGCGCTCTGTCGTGCCGGAATCGATCATGCCGTCCTACGCGTTCCTCAAAACCACGCCGTTGAAGATTACGGATATCTCGATGGAGCTGAAGGCTAACCGCGCCGTTGGCGTGCCCTATAGCGACGAGATGATCGAGAAATCAGCGACTGATCTTCACGCGCAGGCCGATCCGAACGCCGATACGACCGAGCTTCTGGCGCGTTACCCGAAGGCGAAAGTCGGCGATTTCGATGGCGATCCAGCCAAGCTTACCGAAATGGATGCGCTGGTTGCCTATCTGCAGATGCTCGGCACGCTGGTCGATTTCTCGACCTATGACGATGCCGCCGGATATCGGTGAGGAGGCGACACGATGGAAACCTACACGGCCATGCGCCACTTCGCCGATAGCTGGGGCCTGCTTGCCATGACCCTGTTCTTCGCCGGCGTCGTCGTTTTCACCCTTCGTCCCGGATCGAAAAAAGCTGCGGACGACGCCGCCAGCATTCCGCTTAAGGAGGACTAGGATATGTCCGAAAAACACATTGATGACATCAGCGGCGTCGAAACTACCGGCCATGAATGGGATGGTATTCGCGAGCTGAACAATCCGATGCCGCGCTGGTGGGTCTGGACCTTCTACTTCACGATCCTCTGGGCCATCGGCTACACCATCGCCTATCCGGCATGGCCGCTGATCAACGGCGCGACGCAAGGGTTGCTCGGCTGGAACAGCCGTTCCGAGATCGCCGCCGATATGGCAGACGCCAAACAGGCGCAGAGCGTCTATTCCGACAGAATCGCCAGTTCCTCGCTCGCCGAGATTGAGGCCGATCCGACGCTAAGGCAATTTGCCCTTTCCGGCGGTGCCGCCGCCTTCAAGGTCAATTGCATCCAGTGTCACGGTTCGGGTGCGGAAGGCGGGCAGGGATATCCCAACCTCAACGACGATGACTGGATGTGGGGAGGCAGCGTCGAGGATATCTATACGACGGTAAAGCACGGCATTCGTTTTGCCGACGATCCCGATACGCGCCTGTCGGAAATGCCGGCCTTCGGCGATATCCTCAAGTCCGAGGAAATCCGCGAGGTCGCCGCCTATGTCGTCAGCCTGACAGGAACGCCTTCCAACCCGGCACTCGTAGAACCCGGTAAACAGATTTTCGCCGACAATTGCGCCTCGTGCCACGGTGAGAACGCCAAGGGCAACCGCGAGTTCGGCGCGCCCAACCTGGCCGACGCGATCTGGCTGAAGGCCAGTGGCGAGCAGGGGATCGTTGCGCAGATACGGTCGCCAAAACACGGGGTCATGCCCGCCTGGGGTGAACGGCTTGGTGATACCACGGTCAAGCAGCTTGCGATCTTCGTGCACTCGCTGGGCGGTGGCGAGTGAACGTCACAGCCAACAAATGGAAAGGGCCGCTCGATGCGGCCCTTTTTCTTATCGATCAGACCAGACGGCCAGTTCGTATCCATCCGGATCGGTGAAATGAAAACGGCGTCCGCCGGGAAAGGCGAATATGGCGACGCTGATCTGCCCGCCGGCTGCCTCGACGCGCCGGTGTGCATTCTCGATATCGGCGGCGTAAAGAATGACAAGCGGTCCACCCTTGGCTGACACGGGTGCCGTGGTGGTGAACCCGCCGGTCAGCCGGCCGTCGGAAAACTCGCAATATTGCGGGCCGTAATCCTTAAAGGACCAGCCGAAAGCGCCGCCGTAAAATTCCTTGCTGCGCTCGATATCGACGACGTTGAATTCGACATAGTCGATGCGCCGGTCATTCGTATTCGTGGTCATCGTTTTATCCTTCAATCCGTTTCGAGCAGCGACTTCAGTGTTTCCAGATCGACCCGGACCATCTCCGCATCCCGTTCGAAATCCTCGTCCGTCATGTCCGGCAGGCGAAGCAGGGTAAAGCTGACTTCGGCACCGCTGCCATTCGGTGTTACCCGCAGCGCGTTATAGACCTTCATTCCATCCGGCAATGTCACGACATGGTCTATCACGCCGAATTCGTTTAAGGGCGCGAAATTGACGCGGACCTCACCCAGCGGGCCGCCATCGGCGATCCAGTCCTCGCCGTCTGGTTTAAGACCGCCTGCAAGACCGGCGGCCCAGCGCGGCATGTTTTGCGGGTCGGAGGCGAAATCAAAGACATGGCTCCATGGTTTTTCTACCGACAGATGAATGATTTTCGACTGCATGACTGGCATCTCATCCTCCCTGTTTAATGCAGGCCGCAGGCTGCGCCACTTTGTCCGCGCTTGATGTAAGTCAAGGATGTTTCGCCGGTGAGATGGGAGAAAGCAAGGAGATAAAAACGGACTGCAATCATGAACATCTACCCCGTCGGACAGGACCGCCCGCAACAGCCCGTCGAAAGGCTGGAGGCGGAAGCTGTCAATTCCGCAAAAACGCGTAAACCCCTTTATGAAGCGCGCAAGAAAATTTTCCCGAAGCGCGCGGAGGGCCGGTTCCGGCGGTTCAAGTGGCTGGTCATGCTTGTCACGCTCGGCATTTATTATCTGACGCCGTTTCTGCGCTGGGACAGGGGACCCTATGCGCCCGACCAGGCGGTGCTGATCGATATTGCCAACCGGCGCTTTTATTTCTTCTTCATCGAAATCTGGCCGCAGGAGTTCTTTTTCGTCGCGGGATTGCTGGTCATGGCGGGCCTGGGGTTGTTTCTCATCACCTCCGCCGTGGGACGCGCATGGTGTGGCTATACCTGTCCGCAGACCGTCTGGGTGGACCTGTTTCTGGTCGTCGAGCGGGCGATCGAGGGCGACAGGAATGCCCGCATGAAGCTCGATGCAGCACCTTTCACGTTCGGCAAGCTGCGCAAGCGGGTGATGAAACACGCAATCTGGCTGGTGATCGGCGTTCTGACCGGCGGCGCATGGATCTTCTATTTTGCCGATGCACCGACGCTGGCGAGGGAGTTCATGACGGGGCAGGCACCGATGATCGCCTATACGACAGTCGCGATCCTCACCGCCACGACCTATGTTTTCGGCGGGCTGATGCGGGAACAGGTCTGTACCTATATGTGTCCCTGGCCGCGCATTCAGGCGGCGATGCTGGATGAGAACTCGCTGGTCGTGACCTATAATGACTGGCGCGGTGAACCTCGCACGAGGCACGCCAAAAAGGCTGCGGCCACAGGGGAGAGCGTCGGCGATTGCGTCGATTGCAATGCTTGTGTCGCAGTCTGTCCCATGGGCATCGACATCAGGGACGGGCAGCAGCTGGAATGCATCACCTGCGCGCTCTGTATCGATGCCTGCGATGGGGTGATGGACAAGATCGGTAAGCCACGCGGGCTGATCGCCTATGCGACGCTGTCCGAATACCAGTCCAACATGGCGCTTGCGACCGGCAACGGCCAGCACGCAATCCGGCCTACGAATGTGCGCAACGATGACGGCGGGTTCAAAAACAGCATTCGCCATTTCGACTGGCGCATCGTCTTTCGTCCGCGCACGCTTCTTTACACGGCAATATGGGCTGCAGTCGGCATCGGCTTGCTGTTTGCGCTGGTGACGCGCGAACGGCTGGCTCTGAACGTGCTGCACGACCGCAATCCGCAATATGTGCTGGAATCGAGCGGGTCCATCCGCAACGGCTATACCGTTCGCATCCTCAACATGGTGCCGCAACCGCGCATAATGAGCCTGACGATAGAGGGCATTCCAAGTGCGGTGATGAAGATAAACGGCGTGCCGGATGCAGCCTCGCGCAGCTTCGAGGTGATGGTGGAACCTGACGAGGCGACAACGCTGAAGGTGTTCGTCACCCTGCCGGGCAGGCACGTCGCGCGGACTGCTGAAAATTTCGAATTCATCGTCAGCGATACGGGCGGCCATGAGACGGCCCGTTACGACGCCGTCTTCAACGCTCCGGGAGTGAAAAAATGACAACGACCAATCGCCAGACGTCCGGTTTCATTTTCACCGGCTGGCATATGCTGGGTGTTATGGTGATGTTTTTCGGCATCGTCATCACCGTCAACATGGTGATGGCTTGGAACGCTGTCACCAGCTGGAGCGGGCTGGTGGTGCCCAATACCTATGTTGCCAGCCAGCAGTTCAACGCCAAGGCCGAGGCCGCCAAGGCAAGGGCTGCGACCGGCATCAAGGGCAGGCTGGTGGTGGATGAAAAGACCGTGCGCTACGAGGTGTTTCATCCAGATACCGGCCCTGTGGATACGGATACGGTGACGGCACATTTCCGCCGGCCGGTCGGCGAGCACCAGAATTTCGACATGGAGCTGACCCCGGTGTCTATCGGGATATTCACCGGCCCGCATGACATGCTGCCCGGCCAATGGATCGTCGAGGTCACTGCCGTGAAAGACGGCAGGATCATCGTGCATGAAGGCACGCGGATCGCCGTGATCAGGGGGCGTCAATGAGCTGCTGTGCACCGGGAACGGAAGGGTCGCTTCAACTCGGCGAACCGGTCAACCCACCATCATCAGAGGAGCTGATGCTGGCAAGCCGCGATCTGGGGCAGGGGCTGCGCCAGACCGATCTCAGCGTGCCCGGCGTTTATTGCGGCGCCTGCATCACCACCATCGAAACCGCGCTGCGCCGTCTCCGCCAAGTGGAGCAGGCGCGCGTGAACCTGTCCTCCAAACGGGTGGCGATTGTCTGGAAAGAGGATGTCGATGGCATCAGGACAGATCCCGCCGAACTTGCCCGCGCAATCCTTGCAACCGGATACCGGACGCATCTTTTCGCGAGCGGACAGGATGCTTCGGACGTGTTGCGCTCGCAACTGATCAGGGCGGTGGCGCTCTGCGGCTTTGCTTCCGCCAATATCATGCTGCTGTCCGTGTCCGTCTGGTCCGGGGCCGATGCCGCGACGCGTGACATGTTTCACTGGATTTCGGCGATGATCGCCGCGCCGGCGCTGATCTATGGCGGCCGGTTCTTCTATCAGTCGGCCTGGAATGCGCTGAAGCACGGGCGCACCAATATGGATGTGCCGATCGCGCTCGCCATCACGCTATCCTACGCAATCTCGCTGTGGGAGACGATTCATCATGGCGAACATGCGTGGTTTGACGCGACCGTGTCGCTGCTGTTTTTCCTGCTGATTGGCCGCACGCTTGACCATATCATGCGTGACAGGGCGCGCTCGGCCATTGCGGGCCTGGCCCGGCTTTCACCACGCGGCGCAACCGTTATCGGTGAGGACGGAACGCGGGAATATCGCTCGCTTGGCGATGTGCTACCCGGCATGACGATTGCGATTGCTGCCGGTGACCGCGTGGCGGTGGATGCGATGGTCATTAGCGGAAGCAGCGATCTCGACATGTCCATCGTCAACGGCGAAAGCGCGCCGCGTCGGGTGGAGGCGGGTGATCTGCTTCAGGCAGGCACGCTCAATCTCACCGGTTCGTTCGCCGCGCGGGTGACGGCATCGGCAAAGGATTCGTTTCTCGCGGAAGTGATCGGGCTGATGGAGGCGGCGGAAGGGGGGCGGGCGCGCTATCGGCGGATCGCCGACCGTGCCGCGAGCTATTATTCGCCCGTCGTACATCTTCTTGCTCTCATGACCTTTCTCGGTTGGGGCGTTTTGGGCGGCGACTGGAAGCAGGCGATGCTGATCGCGATTGCGGTTCTCATCATCACCTGCCCATGTGCGCTTGGCCTTGCTGTTCCTGTGGTGCAGGTTGTGGCGGCGGGGCGGCTCTTTCGGCATGGCATCATGGTCAAGGAAGGCTCGGCGATGGAGCGACTGGCCGAAATCGACACCGTTCTGTTTGACAAGACAGGCACCCTGACGGTCGGGAAGCCGCGACTGGTGGAAACCGGCGATGTGAACCCCGCCACCATGGCGATTGCGGCTGGCCTTGCCGCCCATTCACGCCATCCGCTGTCCAAAGCCCTGCATGCAGCCTATGGTGGAATTTTACCGGTTTACGAAGCGGTGCGTGAAATTCCCGGCTCCGGTGTTGAGGCTTTGACGCCGGCGGGAACCTACCGGCTTGGCAACCGCTGTTTTGCCTGCCCGGATGAATCTCAAATGGAAAACGGCGACGCGCGGTCGAAAGTGGTGCTTTCGCTTGACGGCGGGTATCTGGCGAGTTTCGGTTTCGAGGACAATCCGCGTGCTGGCGCCGTACAGGCACTGCGCGGCCTTTCTGGGCAAGGACTGGTGTTGGAAATCGTGTCCGGCGACCGGGTGCCGGCCGTGAAGGCCATGGCGCAGCGTCTGGGCATTGCCAAATGGAACGCGGACCTGTCGCCGAAAGACAAGGCGGGGCGCTGTGCGGCGCTGGCGGGCGAGGGACGCAAGGTTCTGATGGTGGGCGACGGCATCAATGATGCGCCGGCGCTGGCCGCAGCACATGTTTCCATGGCACCGGCAACCGCCGCCGATATCGGTCGGCAGGCCGCCGACTTCGTGTTCATGCACGAGAATCTGGATGCCGTTCCTGTCGCAATCGAGACATCGCGGCGGGCCGGACGGCTTATCCGGCAGAACTTCGCGCTTGCCATCGGCTACAATGTCATTGCCGTGCCGATTGCGATTGCCGGTTATGCGACGCCGATGATCGCGGCCATCGCCATGTCGACATCGTCGCTCATCGTTGTTGCCAATGCGCTGCGTCTTGCCGGAACGGCTGAAGCCGTTTCTGCGCAAGAGAGCGTGTCGACCGGATTTGCGGGCGAGGGGGCGCAACCGGCATGAACATGTTGATCTATCTCATCCCCGTCGCCCTGTTTCTCGGAGCGCTCGGGCTTTTCGCCTTCCTCTGGTCGGTGCGCTCAGGGCAATATGAGGATATGGACGGCGCTGCCTGGCGGGCGCTGGACGATGGCGACGACCGGCCACGACGTTCCTAGGGGAGGCGGCATTGGTTACGACCTTCCCCCGACCTGTCGCAAATATGCAAAGCTGATTTGCGTCATCAAAATTTAATCGTTTCAGTCGCCCCTAGCCTTGCCGTTTGTTCATTACAGTGCCACAACACGACCACCTAAAAGCAAGATGGAGGCACATCCGTGGAACAGGCAGAAATCGGTTTGATCGGTCTCGGCGTCATGGGCTCGAACCTGGCGTTGAACATCGCGGAAAAGGGCAACAAGATTGCCGTATTCAACCGAACCCCTGAAGCGACGAAAAAATTCTACGCCGAGGCTGGGGACTTGCAGGGGCAGTTGATCCCTTGCGAAACCATCGAGGAATTCGTCGCCGCCATTCGTCCTCCGCGCCCGATCATCATCATGATCAAGGCCGGCGATCCGGTTGACCAGCAGATGGAAATCCTGAAGCCGCATCTCTCGAACGGCGACATCATGATCGACGCCGGCAATGCGAATTTCCGCGATACGATCCGCCGTTTCGACAATCTGAAGGATAGCGGCCTGACCTTTATCGGTATGGGCGTTTCCGGCGGTGAAGAAGGTGCGCGTCACGGACCGTCGATCATGGTCGGCGGTACCGAAGATAGCTGGAAGCGCGTCGAGAAGGTTCTGACCTCCATTTCCGCCAAGTATAATGACGATCCGTGCGTGGCGTGGCTCGGCAACGACGGTGCCGGTCATTTCGTCAAGACGATCCATAACGGCATCGAATATGCCGACATGCAGATGATCGCCGAAATCTACGGCATCCTGCGTGACGGCCTGAAGATGAGTGCGTCTGAAATCGCCGATGTATTCGGTGAATGGAACAAGGGCCGTCTCAACTCTTATCTGATCGAAATCACCGAGAAGGTTCTGCGCGCCGCCGATCCGATCACCGGCAAGCCGATGGTCGATCTGATCCTCGACAAGGCCGGCCAGAAGGGCACAGGCAAGTGGTCGGTTATCGAGGCGCAGAACATGGGCGTCGCCGCAACTGCCATCGAGGCCGCCGTGGCTGCCCGTATCCTGTCGTCTCAGAAGGACGAGCGCGAAGCTGCCGAGAAGATCTTCGGCCTGCCGACCGTTGCAGCTGCACCCGCTGACAAAAAGGCCTTTATCGCCGATCTGGAAAGCGCGCTTCTGGCCGCCAAGGTCGGTGCTTACGCACAGGGCTTTGCCGTCATGTCGGCAGCATCGAAGGAGTTCAACTGGAACCTGCCGATGCCGACGATCGCCCGCATCTGGCGCGCCGGCTGCATCATCCGCTCGGAATTCCTCGACGAGATCACCTCGGCCTTTACCAAGGATCCGCATGTGGCCAACCTCATCGTGACGCCTGCCTTCTCCGGCATCGTCAAGGACACCGACGCCGCCCTGCGCCGTGTCGTCTCCTATGCGGTTCTCTCTGGTCTGCCGGTTTCGGCGCTCGCTTCCGCGCTCGGTTACTTCGACGCCTATCGTCGCGCCCGCGGCAGCGCGAACCTTATTCAGGCGCAGCGCGACTTCTTCGGCGCGCATGGCTTCGAACGCACCGACGGTGTCGATAAGCCGCATGGCCCGTGGGGCAGCGGCGCCGACATTTTCTGATCAGCTATAACGATAAACGACAAAAGGCCCGCGCAAGCGGGCCTTTTTCATTTCATCCGTCTATTTACTTAGCGTGCCGCAGAAAGGCCGACGATCAGGCCAGTGACGGCGTTGATGAGCAGGAACTGGTTGTCGACGCGTACCCAGCGCTGGTCGCGACGCGGTTCTGCCAGACGGTAACGGCGATAGTCGCGGCGGTCGACGAAATGACGACGCTCTGCCGCCGAGAGGCGCTGACCGCGATCCCAACGGTGCTTCTTGACGATGACCTTTTTGGTGGTGGTGTGACGCTCGACGGTTACGCCGCGGTGACGATCGTCGTGGCGGCTTTGTGCCTGGGCCATTGGAGCAGCAAGAACAGTGGCGGCCAGAAGAATGGTGACGAACTTTTTCATGAATGTTTCCTCTCGTGTTTCGATAAGGAGAACTTACGAATAAACGAATGAACGGAAACTGAATTTAAAATTACATTTATGTAATGGTTGTTAATGGTTAGACGCGGATGTTAATCTTTCTGATGGAGATTTCAGTCCAGTTTTTGCGTCGATCAGGCCGCCCGGTGGAAATCGGGCGGCCTGTTTCAAGCACTAAACGCGTTCGGCGGATTTTGCCCAGAGGTTGATATCCGCGTCCTTCGCATAACCGTCGATTTCCGCAAGCTCCTCTGCGGAGAAATCGGCATTGTCCAGCGCCTTCACGCAATCCTCGACCTGTTCGACACGGCTAGCACCGATGAGCGCCGACGTGATGCGACCACCGCGCAGCACCCAGGCGATGGCCATCTGCGCGAGCGTCTGGCCACGCCGCTCGGCAATGCAATTGAGCGCGCGGATGTTTTCGACATTGCGCTCGTTGAGGAAGGCCGGGTTGAGTGACTTGCTCTGCGATGCACGGCTGCCATCAGGCACGCCACCCAGATATTTCGTCGTCAGCATGCCCTGCGCCAGCGGCGAAAAGACGATGGAGCCGATGCCAAGATCTTCCAGCGTATCGACCAGACCGTCTTCCTCGATCCAGCGATTGATCATGGAATAGCTCGGCTGGTGGATGATGCAGGGCGTGCCGAGATCTTTCAGGATCGCGGCGGCCTCACGGGTGCGCTTCGAGTTGTAGGACGAGATGCCGACGTAAAGCGCCTTGCCCGAGCGCACGATCTGGTCCAGCGCGCCGCAGGTTTCCTCAAGCGGCGTGTTGGGATCGAAACGGTGGGAGTAGAAGATATCGACGTAGTCCAGCCCCATGCGCTTCAGGCTCTGGTCGCAGGACGATATCAGATATTTGCGGCTGCCCCATTCGCCGTAAGGACCGGGCCACATGTTGTAGCCCGCCTTGGACGAGATGATCATTTCATCGCGGTAGCCTCTAAAATCCGTCTTCAGGATTTCGCCGAAGGCGGTTTCGGCGCTGCCGGGTGGTGGGCCGTAATTATTGGCCAGATCGAAATGGGTAATGCCGAGGTCGAAGGCGCGGCGGCAAATGGCCTGTTTGGTTTGGTGCGGCGTGTCGTTGCCGAAATTGTGCCACAGCCCGAGCGAGATCGCCGGCAGCTTCAGGCCGGTCTTTCCGCAATGATTGTATTTCATGGATGTGTATCGGTTTTCGGCCGGTTGCCAAACCATGGGTCTTCCTCCACTTGCTGATGAATGGTTGCCGGAGAAGCCGGCAAACCTTTGAAAGATGAGGGCAGGCGCAACGTTGCCTGCCGTTCCACTGAGGATGGTTAAGCCTTTCGTCGCTTGGTTTCAATGCGAGGATTGGCAGGTATAAAGATCGAAGATACGGAACTGCGGCTGCCCGCTGCCCGCCTTCGGGGTGAAGATGATCCGGCGTGTTTCGCCCGCTGCGAGATCGAACAGATTGTCGGAATAACGCCCGGGCTGATCGGCCTCCAGCATGACGAAGAGGGCAAGACCTGCTGCGGTGACATCGATTTCGAGCTGGCCGTTTTTCAATGTGCCGACGGAGAACGTCAGTCCGGCGGGCTGGAGCTCCAGAGACTTGTAGGTGTCGCGCACATGATGGCCTTCGCCTGTCATGCCGTTGGATGCTATGAAGTTCCAGGCAAGAATGGAGCCATCAGGCAGACTGTTCATGTCGATTTCGGTCAGCGTCGCCGCCTTGTCCGTACCGCACGTGCCGTTGGCGGATTTCAGCGGCACGCGGTTGCCCTCCATGGTGAGGGCGACAATATTCATGTCGATCTCGACATCTTCCGCCGTGTCGTTGACCATGGAGAAACTTAACCGGCGTCCGTCTTCCGAGGGAATGGCGGAAACCGCGACCGGCTGGAAGAACCGGCGGGCGGCATAATGCAGGGCCTTCCAGCCGCCGCCGTAATCCAGGCTCGACCATGAGGCAACCGGCCAGGTATCGTTGAGCTGCCAGTAGAGCGTTCCCATGCAATGGGGTTTCAGCGAGCGCCAGTAGTCGACCGCGGTGCGGATGGCCAGCGCCTGCTGCACCTGGCTCAGATACACGAAATTTTCGAAATCCTTAGGAAAGCGGAAATATCGGAACATGGTGCCCGCGATGCGCTCATTGCCGCCGACATTCTTCTGGTGCAGTTCGATCACCGGGGAGGCGATGTTCATGTCTTTCTCTTCCGCATAGGTGCGGATGACAGGCATGGAGGTGTAGGACTGAAAACCGAATTCGGAGCAGAAGCGCGGCTTGACCGAGCGGTAATTGTCGAACGACTTGTTTTCGTGCCAGACGGACCAGTAATGCATGTCGCCGGAACCATCCGCATGCCAGGCGTCACCATAATCGAGATAGCCTGAAGCCGGGCTGGAGGGCCACCAGAGTGCTTCGGGGGCGGCTTTTTTCAGCGCCTTTTCGATGGTACGGTTGAGGCGGTCGTAAGCCACGAGATAACGGTCGCGGTTGTTGCGGGGCTCTTCGAACCAGGTGAGGGCACCCACCAATTCGTTGTCGCCGCACCAGAGCGCGATGGACGGATGGGAGGACAGGCGTTTTACCTGATAGTCGACCTCGTGTTCGACATTGTCGAGGAAGTCTTCGCTGCAGGGGTAAAGGTTGCAGGCGAACATGAAATCCTGCCAGACCAGAAGACCGAGACGGTCACAGAGATCGTAGAACCAGTCTTCCTCGTAAAACCCGCCGCCCCAGACGCGGATCATGTTCATATTGGCCTCGACGGCCGAACACAGAAGGTCTTCGGTTTTTTCGCGGTTGGTCAGCGAATAAAGCGCATCGGATGGAATCCAGTTGGCGCCACGGCAGAAGATTTCCCGGCCGTTGATGCGGAAGGCAAATCGGCTTCCGGCCTCATCCTTGTCCGTCAGAAGTTCAATGGTCCTGAAGCCGATCCTGCGGATGACGGTTTCATCCGGCAACTCCACGGTCAACGTGTAGAGCGTCTGTTCGCCGCTGCCCGCCGGCCACCAGAGCGCGGGGTCTTCCACGAAGAAAACGTGGCGCACCACCGTCTCACCCGCACCCACGCCGCAATCAAGCCGCAGCCTTTCATCGTTGAGGGAAAGGTAGAGCGGAAGGCTCGCCGGACCTTCGGCAAACAGCGTGATGGCCACATGCAGCTCGACGCCGCCCTCGACATGATGTTGTGAGGTGACGACGTGTTCGACCCGCGCCGTATCGAGGCGCTTCAGCAGGATTTTGCCGTAGAGGCCGAGCGGAGCAATCGCGATATTCCAGTCCCATCCGAAATGGCACTGTGGCTTGCGCAACATGTTGCCGTTGGCAATCGGCGAATTCCCGTCATGATAGGGAATGTAAAAAGGTTGCCGCGCCTGCCGTTCCGCACCGGCTGCGATGTTGGAGTGGAAATGGATACGAATGGTGTTTTCACCGGGCCGCACGGCGCGCGACACATCGGGACGGTAACGTCGGAAGCAATTGTCCGAACTCAAGACCGGGACATCGTTGACGAAGACGATGGCGACGGTATCGAGATAATCGATATCGAGATACCAGCTGGCATCGGCGTCATCGAGGATGAAGGTCCGCTCGATGATCCAGTCCCGATGCGCGACCCATTGAACGGCATTTTCATTGGCACCGTGATAGGGGTCGGGAATGATGCCCGCATTTTTGAGTGCGCTGTGAACGTCTCCCGGCACGGTAAGGTCGGTCGCATGGTCTCCTTCCACCGAGGTCAGGCGCCAGAGCCCGGCCAGATCGATGACGGTTTCGGGCGTGGAGGAAGAAATCATGATGGGACCCTGCATGGACAAATTCAAATAGGATAAGCCGGCATTATGATGCAGGCTTGTGTCGGAATCTGGGGAAGATGCATGCCCGCCAGCCGGCCGTTATCCGGCTCGCTCAGCTCGGCAATCTCCTCCCTCCGGCAACGTTACCGTAAAATAATCGTTCCGTCATGTCTTCGGAGTGAAACTTCATGCGCGAAAAATGCCCGTTAGTACGATTGGAAAACCACGGGTACGGGTGCCTTGATATTTATTTGTTTTTATTTTTAAATATCAAATAATTATTGTTATTATTTAATCTATTTTCTTGGCATTGTTTCTCTCTTGAGCGGAAGTTTCGCGAGCGCGTAAGGTCGGTAATCCGGGATAAGCCCGTTCGATATTTTTCACGACCTACATCGTTATAGCCAAAGGCCCGAAGACCGGATCGGGTGTGACAGCGACCAGCGACGTTTGCCTTTGCAAGAAACGAAAAGCTATCTATGATTATTGTTCTGCAAAGCGTGGCGAAATGACATGAACGATACTGGTAATTCCGGCAGGGACGAAGCGAAGGCGACAACGGGTGAGCGCCCGACCTTGAAGACCATCGCCTACATGACGGGTCTTGGCATCACCACCGTGTCGCGCGCGCTGAAGGATGCGCCTGACATCGGCGCGGAAACCAAGGAGCGCGTGCGGCTGATTGCCCAGCAGATCGGTTACCAGCCGAACCGTGCTGGTGTGCGCCTCCGCACCGGCAAGACCAATGTGATCGCGCTGGTGCTGAGCGTCGACGAGGAATTGATGGGCTTCACCAGCCAGATGGTATTCGGCATCACCGAGGTCCTGGCGACGACGCAATATCACCTCGTCGTTACCCCTCACACCCACGCCAAGGATTCCATGGTGCCGATCCGTTACATTCTCGAGACCGGTTCGGCGGACGGGGTGATTATCTCCAAAATCGAGCCGAACGATCCGCGCGTCCGTTTCATGACGGAGCGCAAAATGCCCTTCGTTACCCATGGGCGGTCCGACATGGGCATTGAGCACGCCTATCACGATTTTGATAACGAGGCTTATGCCTATGAGGCCGTGGAGCGGCTGGCGCAATGTGGGCGAAAGAGGATCGCCATCATCGTGCCGCCATCGCGGTTTGCGTTCCACGACCACGCCCGCAAGGGGTTCACCCGCGGGATCAGGGATTTCGGCGTTTCCGAATTCCCGCTGGATGCCATCACCATCGAGACGCCGCTCGACAAGATCCGCGATTTCGGCAAGCGCCTGATGCAATCAGACGATCGCCCTGACGGCATTGTTTCCATCAGCGGCAGCAGCACGATTGCGCTTGTGGCGGGG
Organism: Rhizobium sp. AN6A; assembly: GCF_900215635.1. Lineage (NCBI taxonomy): Bacteria > Pseudomonadati > Pseudomonadota > Alphaproteobacteria > Hyphomicrobiales > Rhizobiaceae > Rhizobium > Rhizobium sp. AN6A. The sequence continues at coordinate 2,540,913 of NZ_OCNC01000004.1, read as the reverse complement.
TTCGAGGCGGCCGGTGTCAGGATCGGCAAGGATATCGATATCGTGTCGAAACAGTCCGCCGAATTCCTGAACTGGATCCAGCCGCAAATCCACACAGTCAACGAGGACATCAAGCTTGCGGGCAGGGAGCTTGCCAAGGCTCTGCTGGCACGCATCAACGGTGCGCCGCCAGAAACGCTGCAAAGCGTCAGCCGCCCGGTCTGGTCCTCAATGGCGCCGAAGCCTTGATAGAAGGAACGCCTGTCCGGATCAGGACAGGCAATCCTTCAGTGAGCCGGCGATGCCGCGCATCATCTTGAAGTAGAGATCGGGACCCGGTTCAAGCGTAGCCGCTTCGGGATCGAGCGTTGCAGACTTTGCCGCCGTGCCTTCGGTTATGACGGAGATCAGTTTCGGCTCGAATTGCGGTTCGGCAAAAACGCAGGTCGCGCCAAGTTGGCGAACCTTTTCCTGCATCTCCCTGACGCGATCGGCACCGGGCAGGGTTTCGGGGCTGACGGTGATCGATCCCGCCGTTTTTACGCCGTAGCGATGCTCGAAATATTGATAGGCATCGTGGAAGACGATGAAGGGCCTGTCCTTCACGGGTTTGACCGTTTCCGCAATTTCGCTGTCGAGCGCATCGAGATCGTCGATCAGTTTTTTCGTATTGGCCTGATAGGTTTCCGCATTGCCGGCATCGGCGGCAATCAGCGCGGTTTCTATCGTCTGGGCCATGGCCTTGGCATTGGCCGGATCGAGCCACAGATGAGTGTCGTACGCGCCGTGTTCATGGTCGCCGTCATCGTGCGCATGTTCATGGGCATGAGCGCCCTCGCTGTCCGCATGGCCGGCATGTTCTCCATGGCCCTCTTCGCCATCGTCATGCGCCTCGAAAGGGCCACCTTCACGGAAGGGAAGCTTTTCCAGCCCCTTGGCGTCTTCCAGTTCGACCACTGTTGCCTTGCTGGTCAACGCCTCCAGCGGCTTCTGCAGAAATGCCTCCAGTCCAGGCCCGACCCAGAAGACCAGATCGGCCTTTTCCAGCGTGCGGGCATTGGAAGGCCGCAGATTATAGGTATGCGGTGAGGCTGCGCCGTCGACAATGAGTTGCGGTTCGCCCACGCCACGCATGATTGCCGCGACGAGGGAATGGACAGGCTTGATCGAGACCACGACATTTGGGGCGGCGGTGGCGCCGGAGGCGGCCGCCGCTATTGCTACCGATGCCATGAGCGGGATCACGAACGATCTCATGAAATGCACTCCACTTGAAGAAGTATAGTTATGTTATTACATTTATTGCGTAACTCTATAACGTATGCGATAGCGGTAAGCAACATCGCCGATCGGACAATCCCATGCTTCATTCCGCCCATGAGGGCAAAGAGATACTGGTGTCACTTTCCAATGCCGGCGTGCAGCGCAGCGGTCGCTGGCTGGTGCGCGGCGTGGAGTTTTCCGTCAGCAAGGGTGAGATCGTCACGTTGATCGGGCCGAACGGTTCGGGCAAATCAACCAGCGCGAAAATGGCGATCGGGGTCTTGAGGCCGAGCGAAGGCGCGGTATCGCGCATTGCCGGTCTGAGGGTCGGTTATGTGCCGCAGAAGCTCTCTGTCGACTGGACCATGCCGCTTTCTGTGCGCCGGTTGATGACGCTGACCGGGCCGCTTCCCGCGCGCGAAATCGACGCCGCGCTGAATGCCACGGGTATCGCGCATCTGGCAAATGCGGAAGTGCAGCATCTTTCTGGCGGAGAGTTCCAGCGCGCGCTTCTTGCCCGCGCCATCGCGCGAAAGCCCGATCTGCTGGTTCTCGACGAGCCCGTGCAGGGCGTTGATTTCTCCGGGGAGATCGCGCTTTATGATTTGATAAAAAATATCAGGAATTCAAATAATTGCGGAATTCTGTTAATCTCGCATGACCTGCATGTGGTCATGGCGGAAACCGATACCGTGATATGCCTTAACGGCCATGTCTGCTGCCGGGGAACGCCGCAGGCGGTTAGCCAGAGCCCGGAATATATGCGGCTTTTCGGTGGGTCGGCCGCCGAGGCGCTTGCCGTTTACAGCCACCATCACGACCATACCCATCTGCCCGATGGCCGGGTGCAGCACGCGGATGGTTCGGTGACCGAACATTGCCACCCCGATGATGGCCATCATCATGCGCATGAGCAGCATCATGACCATGAGGACTGCGGCTGCGGCCACGAGCATGACGGACATGCCACTTCAAGCCACCAGCAGGGAGAGCGGCATGTTTGACGATTTCTTCGTTCGCGCCATGATCGCCGGCATCGGTGTTGCGCTCACCGCCGGTCCTCTTGGCTGCTTCGTTGTGTGGAGGCGCATGGCTTATTTCGGCGATACGATGGCCCATTCGGCACTGCTTGGCGTTGCGCTGTCGCTGCTGTTGCAGATCAACCTCATCGTCAGCGTCTTTCTCGTAGCCTCGGCGGTTTCGATCCTGCTGATTTTCCTGCAACGGCGGCAGGCGCTTTCCGCCGATGCGCTCCTCGGCATACTCTCTCATTCGGCGCTGGCGATCGGTCTCGTCATCGTTGCCTTCATGAGTTGGGTGCGCATCGATCTCGTCTCCTTCCTGTTCGGGGATATTCTGGCCGTTACCCGCAGCGATATAGCGCTGATCTGGGGCGGCGGGCTGGTGGTGCTGGTTTCCATGGTGTTCCTGTGGCGATCTCTGCTGGCCTCCACCGTCAATACCGAGTTGGCCGAGGCCGAGGGGTTGAACCCGGAACGCTCCAAGCTCATCTTCACGCTGTTGATGGCGCTGGTGATTGCCATCGCCATGAAGGTGGTCGGCATCATGTTGATCACATCGCTGCTCATCATACCGGCGGCGACAGCCAGACGTTTTTCTTCCACGCCTGAGGTGATGGCTGTGGTCGCGTCTGTGATCGGAGCGGTTGCCGTTGTTGGCGGCCTGTTCGGATCGCTGAGTTACGACACACCATCAGGACCGTCCATCGTGGTTGCCGCCGTGATCCTGTTCGTTATAAGCCTGTTGCCGGCACCGGGTTTTTCCCGCTCCGCAGATGAAGGAGGCAAGTCATGAATGCGCAGAACCTTACCAAAAACCAGTCGCTGGTCATGAATGCCCTGTCGAATGCGCATGCGCCGCTCAGCGCCTATGTGATCCTCGACAAACTGCGGGACGACGGTTTTCGTGCGCCGCTGCAGGTCTACCGGGCGTTGGAAAAGCTGGTGGAATATGGTCTCGTGCACCGGCTTGAAAGTCTCAACGCCTTTGTTGCCTGTACCCACACGCAGGCCGAATGCTGCTCGCATCACCATGGCACCGTCGCCTTTGCCATTTGCGAATCCTGCGGGCAGGTGAACGAGTTTCACGATCACGAGATCGACCATCGCCTCGAGCGCTGGGTCAAGGACAGCAAGTTCAAGGCGGAAAAGACCACTATCGAAATTCGTGGTCTGTGCGCCGCCTGCGCGGGGTAGCACCGTTTGGCGACAGCGGGCGTTCTTTCCCGCCATCCGTCATTTTTCGATGACTTCCAGATCCTTCGAAAAACGCTTCCAGTTTTCGATGTAATTTTCCGCCGAGCGGCGGATGCTGGCGACGGCCTCGTCATCCAGCGTTCGGACGGCGCGCGCCGGCGATCCGACGATCAGGGAATTGTCGGGAAACTCCTTGCCCTCCGTCACCAGCGCATTGGCGCCGACCAGGCAGTTGCGGCCGATCTTTGCGCCGTTCAGGATCGTTGCGCCCATGCCGACAAGCGAATTGTCGCCGATGGTGCAGCCGTGGATGATGGCGTGGTGGCCGATTGTGCACATTTCGCCGATCGTGGCGGCAAAACCGAGATCGCTGTGCACCATCACGCCGTCCTGAATATTGGTGCCGCGACCGATGCTGATTGGATCGTTATCGCCACGCAGCGTTGCGCCGAACCAGATGCCGACATCCTCGGCAAGTATGACCGAGCCAATGACATTCGCATCGGGTGCGACCCAGTAGCGATCCGGGGCAGGGGTCTGCGGCACCCGATCTGCGAGGCGATAAAGCGGCATGTCGGTTCTCTCCCTTTGGATTATGCGCCAATAGCGATCAGGCGACCGTAACGGACAGGGTGCTGACACCGTCTACACCACACTCGATCCGATCGCCGCGCACGATGGGGCCGACGCCTGCCGGCGTGCCGGTCATGATGATATCGCCAGCGGCAAGCGTGAACAGCTTTGAAAGCTCGGCAATCACTTCCGGCACTTTCCAGATCATCTGCGCAAGATCGCCTGTCTGCTTGCGCTCACCATTGACATCGAGCCAGATCGCACCGGTTGACGGATGGCCGATCTTGTCTGCGGGAACGATGGCGGAGACCGGCGCGGAATATTCGAACGCTTTTGCGCCCTCCCACGAGCGTCCCATCTTCTTCAAACCATCCTGAAGGTCGCGGCGCGTCATATCGATGCCAACCGCGTAACCCCAGACGTGGCCCAGCGCATCGCTTGCCGGAATATCCGCACCGCCGCTTTTCAACACCACGACGCATTCGACTTCGTAATGCACGTTCGACGACAGCGAAGGGTAGGGGAAATCCTGACCCGCAGGCAGAAGGTTGTCCGGATTTTTCTGGAAATAAAACGGCGGTTCCCGTGAAGGATCGTGGCCCATCTCGATGGCGTGATCGGCATAATTGCGGCCGACACAATAGACCCGCCGCACGGGGAACATCTCGTTTGTGCCCTCTACGTGCAGAAGAACGGGTTGTGGAACTGGAATGACGGTGGCGGCCATGGGATTTCCTGTCGTCTTTTTTAGAACTGCAAGTCTTGTCCCGCGATTCCTGGGCGATTTCCAGTTCAAAATGACCGCAGCCGCAAAACTGGCTTTTTGCGGTCCTTTGCTGTAGAAGCCGCCGCAAAGAGGTTAATTCATGTACAGACAAGCGCTTGCAAACGGCGAAAAAATCTTTGCTGTGGCCCCGATGATCGATTGGACCGACACGAGGTGCAGATTTCTGCACCGGCAATTGTCGAAGCGTGCGCTGCTTTATACGGAAATGATCGTTGCCGACGCCATCATCCATGGCCAGCGCGACAGGTTGCTCAACTATCACACTCAGGAACATCCGGTTGCACTGCAACTCGGTGGGTCGGATCCGGTAAAGCTTTCGGAGGCGGTGCGGATCGCCGGCGATTATGGCTATGACGAGATCAACCTCAATGTCGGCTGTCCTTCTGACCGGGTGCAATCCGGCACTTTCGGCGCCTGTTTGATGCGCGAGCCCGAGATTGTCGCGCAATGCGTGACGGCGATGAAGGCCGTTGCGAAGGTGCCGGTCACGGTCAAATGCCGCATTGGCGTAGACGATCAGGAGCCGGAAGCCGTGCTGCCGGATTTTCTTTCACGGGTTGTGGCAGCGGGCGCGGATGCGGTCTGGATCCATGCGCGCAAGGCTTGGCTGCAAGGGCTTTCGCCGAAGGAAAACCGCGAGGTGCCGCCGCTCGATTATGATCTCGTCTATCGCATGAAGCGGGAAAATCCTGACATCTTCATAGGCATCAATGGCGGTATCGCCGATCTCGATCAGGCAAGCCTCCATCTGCACCATATGGACGGCGTGATGCTTGGCCGCGCGGCCTATCACAATACGTCCATCCTTGCCGATGTCGATCATCGTATATATGGCGAAGAGTCCCGGCAAGCTGACTGGATGGGGCTGCGTGATGCGATGATGGTCTACGCCGCCGACTATATTGCCGCCGGCGGGCGCCTCAACCACGTTACCCGCCACATGGTCGGCCTGTTTCAGGGCATGCCCGGCGCCCGCCGTTTCCGGCAAATCCTTTCCAGCGACGCCACACGGCCGGGCGCTGGAACCGAGGTGATCGAGGCGGCGTTCGCGGCAATCGATTTTAACCCTGCGAAAGAAATGGCTGGCTGAGCCAGTCAGACCAATTTCTGCAATACCTGTGCGCCGTTTGGTGCATTCACCTTGCCGCCAGTGATGAAGAAAGCGAAGACATCGCGCGGGGTCTTCTCAACTTGTCTGTCGGGAGCGATCAGCGGCAGGTCGTTGGGCACATTACCCGCCGCATAGGTCTTGACCCGTTTTGCCCAATGGTCGATCTCGGCCTTCGGATAACAGGTCTCGATATCGTCTTCGCCCTTTTGCAGGCGGCAATAGACGAAATCGGCAGTTACGTCAGGCAGCATCGGATAATCGTGATGGTCGGCGCAGACGACCGCGACTTTGTGTTTGGCGAGAAGATCGATGAATTCCGGCACCTGAAATGTCGGGTTTCGCACTTCGACCACGTGGCGAAGGCTGATGCCGTCCTGTTTTTCGGGCAGCAATGCCAGAAACGCGCCGAAATCCTCGGCGTCGAATTTTTTCGTCGGCGCGAATTGCCAGAGAATCGGGCCGAGATGGTGGCCGAGTTCCGTCAGTCCCTGGGTCAGGAACTTCGTCATGGATTCACCCGCCTCGGCCAGGACCTTGCGGTTGGTAACAAAGCGGCTTGCCTTCAGGGAGAAAACGAAATCCTCAGGCACGTCCGCCGCCCATTTTGCGAAGGTCTCGGGTTTCTGGCTGCTATAATAGGTGCCGTTCACCTCGATCGCCGTCAATTGCCGGCTGGCATGTTCCAGCTGGCGTTTCTTGGGCAGTTTTTCCGGATAAAACGTGCCTTCCCACGGCTCGAAAGTCCAGCCGCCGATACCGGTGCGGATCGTGCCTGATGTCGACATATACTGTTCCTCCTCGGGCTATCGGCCTTGTGTACCCTTGCTGCGAAGGGCGCGGATTACTCCGCAGCTTCGCGTTTTCCGGCTGGCCGACGTTCCAGAAGTTCCTTCAGGAAATGGCCGGTATAGGAGCGCTCGTTCTTGACGATGTCTTCCGGCGTGCCGGTTGCCACCACTTCGCCGCCGCCTGTGCCGCCTTCGGGGCCAATATCGATGATCCAGTCGGCCGTCTTGATGACTTCGAGATTGTGCTCGATTACCACGACCGAATTGCCCTGATCCACCAGCGCCTGCAGCATTTCCAGAAGCTTGTTGACGTCGTGGAAATGCAGGCCTGTTGTCGGTTCGTCGAGAATATAAAGCGTGCGGCCGGTGGAGCGTTTTGACAGTTCCTTGGCGAGCTTGACGCGCTGCGCCTCGCCGCCGGAGAGCGTATTGGCCTGCTGGCCGACCTTGATGTAACCTAGGCCGACATCGAACAGCGCTTGCAGCTTGTCGCGCACGGCCGGAACGGCGGCGAAGAATTCAACGCCTTCTTCCACCGTCATATCAAGCACGTCGGCAATGGACTTGCCCTTGAATGTCACATCGAGCGTCTCGCGATTATAACGTTTACCGTGGCAGACGTCGCAAGTGACATAGACATCAGGCAGGAAGTGCATCTCGATCTTGATGACGCCGTCGCCCTGGCAGGCTTCGCAGCGGCCGCCCTTCACGTTGAAGGAGAAACGGCCAGGTGCATAACCGCGCGCCTTTGCCTCCGGCAGACCGGCGAACCAGTCACGGATCGGCGTGAATGCGCCCGTGTACGTGGCAGGGTTGGACCGTGGCGTGCGGCCGATCGGCGACTGATCGATATCGATCACCTTGTCGATGAATTCGAAACCATCGATGCGGTCATGCTCTGCCGGAATTTCGCGCGCGCCCATCACCCGGCGTGCTGCCGACTTATAGAGCGTCTCGATCAGGAAGGTGGATTTGCCACCACCCGACACGCCGGTAACGGCGGTGAAAACGCCAAGGGGAACGGCCGCAGTCACATTCTTCAGGTTGTTGCCGCGTGCCCCAAAAACCTTGATTTCGCGGCCCTTCTTCGGCTTGCGGCGTTCTGCCGGCACGGCGACGCCGAGTTCGCCGGATAGATATTTGCCGGTCAGCGATTTCGGATTGGCCATCACCTCCTGCGGCGTGCCTTCGGCGATGACCTGACCGCCGTGAATGCCGGCGGCGGGGCCGATATCGACAACGTAATCCGCCGTCAGAATGGCATCCTCGTCGTGTTCGACCACGATCACCGTATTGCCGATATCACGCAGATGTTTCAGCGTATCGAGCAGACGGGCATTGTCGCGCTGGTGCAGGCCGATGGAGGGCTCGTCCAGAACATAGAGCACACCCGTGAGGCCGGAACCGATCTGCGAAGCAAGCCGGATGCGCTGGCTTTCTCCGCCGGAAAGCGTGCCGGAATTGCGTGAAAGGCTGAGATAATCCAGCCCGACATCGTTGAGGAATCGCAGACGTTCGCGGATTTCCTTGAGAATGCGAACCGCGATCTCGTTCTGTTTGGCGTTCAGATTTTCCGGCAGCGTCTCGAACCAGTCGCGTGCCATACGGATCGACATCTGGGTGACTTCGCCGATGTGCATCCTGTTGATCTTGACGGCGAGCGCTTCCGGCTTCAGGCGATAGCCGGCGCAGGCCGGGCAGGGGGCCGCCGACATATAACGCTCGATTTCCTCGCGTGCCCAGGCACTGTCGGTCTCTTTCCAGCGACGCTCCAGATTGGGAACGATGCCTTCGAAATTCTTCACCGTCTTGTAGGAGCGCGCGCCGTCCTGATAGTTGAACTCGATCTTGTCGTCAGTGCCTTGGAGAATGGCGTGCTGCGCCTCTTTCGAAAGGTCCGTCCATTTGCTCGACAGCTTGAAACCGAATGCCTTGCCCAGCGCCTCCAGCGTCTGGTTGTAGTAGGGGGAAGACGACTTGGCCCAGGGGGCGATCGCGCCATCCCGCAGGGTGCGTGCAGGTTCGGGCACGATCAGGTTTTCGTCCACCTTCTGCTGCGAGCCGAGACCGTCACAGGTGGGGCAGGCGCCGAAGGGATTGTTGAAGGAAAAAAGCCGGGGCTCGATTTCCGGGATGGTGAAGCCGGAGACCGGGCAGGCGAATTTTTCCGAAAACAGCATACGCTCGTGGGTCTCATTGAGCGATTTGTTTGCGGAGCCGCCAGCCGAGGTTTCTTCCGGCGGCAGGGGCTTGTCGGCAAATTCGGCCACTGCCAACCCGTCGGCGAGCTTAAGGCAGGTCTCGAGACTGTCGGCAAGGCGTGCCGCCATATCCGGGCGCACGACGGCGCGGTCCACCACCACATCGATATCGTGTTTGTACTTCTTGTCGAGGGCGGGAACGTCAGCGATCTCGTAGAACTGGCCATCCACCTTGACGCGCTGGAAGCCCTTCTTCATCAGCTCGGCGAGTTCCTTTTTATATTCGCCTTTGCGGCCGCGCACGATCGGCGCGAGAATATAAAGGCGCGTGCCTTCCTCGAAGGCAAGAATACGGTCGACCATCTGGCTGACCGTCTGGCTCTCGATCGGCAGGCCCGTCGCCGGCGAGTAGGGCACGCCGACACGCGCAAACAGCAGGCGCATATAGTCGTAGATTTCCGTGACCGTGCCGACCGTGGAGCGCGGGTTCTTCGAGGTGGTTTTCTGCTCGATGGAAATCGCCGGAGAAAGACCCTCGATGCGGTCTACATCCGGCTTCTGCATCATTTCGAGGAACTGGCGCGCATAGGCCGAGAGGCTCTCGACATAACGGCGCTGGCCCTCGGCATAGATTGTGTCGAAGGCAAGCGACGACTTGCCCGAGCCGGAGAGCCCGGTCATGACGATCAGCTTGTTGCGCGGTAGATCCAAATCGATACCCTTGAGGTTATGCTCACGGGCACCACGGATGGAAATCGTCTTCAGTTCACTCATGATAAAGCTCGGACAAAAATAACAGGCCTGATGGCGGCGCGTCCTTATGTAGTGACGCAACCGGACGTGTCGAGGTTTATTCCCTATCGATCGATGGCTTTTCGGCTCACTTGACTCGAATTTCGTGATTTAATAGAACAAAAAAGGAACAAATTGCAAGTGCGAATATACTCTCTGAGAAAGTCGGGATTATTCGCTGTGGATTGTTCCCCGTTGCGGTGCCCTTTGCGGGCGGCGATGGTTATTGTGTGCGGGATTTTTTGAAATGCAATTGCCGGTCACGATGGCTGGCGGACAGGATGACGAGATGGCTGGTAGCGTAAACAAGGTAATTCTGATTGGGAACGTTGGCGCCGATCCCGAAATTCGCCGGACGCAGGACGGCCGTCCGATCGCCAATCTGCGTATCGCCACCTCGGAGACGTGGCGGGACCGCAACAGCGGCGAGCGCAAGGAAAAGACCGAATGGCACACGGTCGTCGTTTTCAACGAAGGCCTGTGCAAGGTTGTCGAACAATATGTGAAAAAGGGCGCCAAGCTCTATATCGAAGGCCAGCTGCAGACGCGCAAGTGGCAGGACCAGACCGGTAACGACCGTTACTCCACCGAAGTGGTACTGCAGGGCTTCAACTCCACGCTGACGATGCTCGACGGTCGCGGCGAAGGTGGCGGCGGCAGCCGCAGCGGTGGCGACATCGGCGGTGGAGATTATGGCAGCGGCGGCGGTAACTACGGTGGCGGTTACGACCAGCAGCCAGCGGCCCGCGGCGGTGCCTCGCGTGGCGGCAGCCAGCCTTCCGGCGGCTTCTCCAGTGACATGGACGACGATATTCCGTTCTGATCGGGACAGTGATTGACGGGGCGGGCGTCGGACGAAACCGGTTGCCCGCTTCAAGATCGCGACGACCTATGCCGCGGCTTTGTCCGCCAGCATCGCAACCATGACATCGGATTGCGAAAGAATACCCACCATCTTGCCATTGGCGTCGATCACCGGCAGGTAATGCAGCCCTTCCTCCGCAAAGCGGATGATTGCTTCCTCGATCGCCGTTTCCGGCTGCACGGTTCTAACCGGCGATGTCATGATATCCTTGACGGTATCGTTGGGTGCGCTTGCGCCTGAGAGGATAAGGCGCAGGCGCTGCAGGAAACCGATGGAAGGGCGGCCGTTTCTCCAGCTAGCCTTTTCAAGAAAATCCGTCTGAGTGACGATGCCAAGGATTTCGGCCCTGTCGTTGGTCACGGGCAGCGCCTTGAAATGGCGGTTGCGCATCAGTGAATGAGCGTGGCGCAGGCTATCATCCGGGGCGACGCCGACCACATCGCGCGACATGACGCTGGCGCAATCGAGGTGGAGGGCGCGGCGGCGCCAGGAGCGCAATTCCGTCTTGCGCAAAATCATTTCCAGCACATCGCGATCAATATCGAGAACTTCGTCGTATTCCTTCAGCACCTCGTCCAGATCGACTGAGGAAAAGCCGATTTTCTGTATCGGCGTCGGGTCTGCCGTGCCGTGGCTGGCCTTTCCCAACCTCAGGCCGTGCGGATAGGCGCGGCCGGTGACATTGTTATAAACGAGCGCAAGGATGAGAAGGATGAGCGAGTTTCCGGCGACCGGCCAGAGAAGAAAGCCATAGCCGAGACTATGCACGGCGGGGCCGCCGAGAACGGCGGTCAGCGCCACCGCGCCGCTTGGCGGGTGCAGGCAGCGCAGCGCCATCATGGCAGCAATGGCAAGGCTTATGGCAAGCGCGCTGGCAAGGAAGATATCCGAAACGAGTAAAGCCACCGTCACGCCCACGAAAGCCGACACGATGTTACCGCAGAGGATCGACCAGGGCTGCGCTAGGGGGCTGGATGGCACGGCGAATAAAAGCACCGCCGAGGCGCCCATCGGCGCGATCATGGCGGGCAGGGTGGGGTCGAATCGGAAAGCAAGGCTGCCCAGAAGTCCCGTCAGCGAAATACCGACGAAGGCGCCTGCCGCAGCGCGCAGCCTTTCCCGGTTACTGACGGGAGCGGCATCCGGGATGAGGCGGCGCAGCGTGGATCGCATGGAGAGAGCTTTCTGATGCGGAAAAAAGATGCGCGTCTTTTAACCGAGGCAGGAGCCGGATTCAAAGGGCGGATTTTTCGCAAATCCGGCCGGTTGCGGCATTTTGTTCCGAACCGATGGTCGTCAGAATGCGAAGGCCGATTTTATGCCGTCCACTACGAACTGCACGGAAAGCGCGGCGAGCAGAACGCCGAGCAGCCTTGTCAGGATTGCGCGGCCGGTATTGCCGAGGAAACGGTCCATGCGTTCCGAGACGATCAGGGTGGCGTAGACGAGGGCCATGGCGAAGGCGAGGATGAGAATAAGCACGACCATTTCGAGCGTCGTCTTCATCGTTCCCGCCAGGAGCACGGTCGCGGAAATGGCGCCAGGCCCGGCGATCAACGGCAAGGCGAGCGGAAAGACCGCCAGATTGTGCAGATGGTCCTTGGTGATGGCGATCTCCGAGGTCTTTTCCTTGCGCTCCTGGCGTTTCTCGAAAATCATCTCGAAGGAGATCCAGAACAGCAGCAGGCCACCGGCGATGCGGAAGGCACCCAGCGAAATGCCGAGAAGGTTGAGGATGGTGAGACCGAACAGGGCGAAGATGGCGAGAATGCCGAAGGCGATGATTGAGCCGCGCAGGGCCACCTGGGCGCGCTGGTCGCGCGTCATTCCAACCGTGAGTGCGAGAAATACGGGCGCGAGACCGGGCGGATCGAGCGTGACCAGAAGTGTTGTAAGCGCGTTGATGAGCGTTTCGCTGCTGGCCATTCTTTCCCCACCTGTTCTGTTTTTAGGCCGGAGCCTACGCAAGTCGTACACGCTTTAAAAGGGAGCGGCGTCGCTTTTGCCAACCTAAATGGCGAAAAGCGGGGTATGTCTTGCAAATGACGCAAAAGACTGTTCAAAACTCGCCGGGAAATTGGCTTAACGTGGCTGTTTCCGCTATAAAAATCCATCCGATTCTTAACAGAGAATGTGATCCGTTTTGACTGACCAGAGCCCCCCCGGCGGCGGAAAACTTCCGCCAGGCATTGAACCGATTTCCATCATTGAGGAAATGCAGCGGTCCTATCTCGATTACGCCATGAGCGTTATCGTTTCCCGCGCACTTCCCGATGTCCGTGACGGTCTGAAGCCGGTTCATCGCCGTATTCTTTACGGCATGTCCGAACTCGGCATCGACTGGAACAAGAAATACGTCAAATGCGCCCGCGTCACCGGTGACGTGATGGGTAAATTCCATCCGCACGGCAATGCGGCGATTTACGATGCGCTGGCGCGCATGGCGCAGGACTGGTCTCTGCGCCTGCCGCTGATCGACGGACAGGGCAACTTTGGCTCCATCGACGGCGATCCGCCGGCGGCCGAACGTTACACCGAGTGCCGTCTCGAAAAGGCAGCACATTCGCTTCTCGACGATCTCGACAAGGAAACGGTGGATTTCCGCGACAACTATGACGGCACCTTGCATGAGCCGGTCGTCATTCCCGCGAAATTCCCGAACCTTCTGGTCAACGGGGCAGGCGGCATCGCCGTCGGCATGGCGACGAACATTCCGCCGCACAATCTTTCCGAAGTCATCGACGGCTGTATCGCCCTCATCGACAATCCGGCGATCGAGCTGCTGGAACTGATGCAGATCATTCCCGGCCCGGATTTCCCGACCGGCGCGCTCATCATGGGGCGTTCCGGCATCCGCTCTGCCTATGAGACGGGTCGCGGATCGGTCATCATGCGCGGCCGTGCGACCATCGAGCCGATGCGCGGCGACCGCGAGCAGATCATCATCACCGAGGTTCCCTATCAGGTGAACAAGGCGACGATGATCGAAAAGATGGCCGAACTGGTCAAGGAAAAGCGCATTGAGGGTATCTCCGATCTGCGCGACGAATCCGACCGCCAGGGTTATCGCGTCGTCGTCGAGCTGAAGCGCGACGCCAATGCCGAAGTAATCCTGAACCAGATCTATCGCTACACGCCGCTGCAGACCTCCTTCGGCTGCAACATGGTGGCCCTGAACGGCGGCAAGCCGGAACAGATGACGCTGCTGGACATGCTGCGCGCCTTCGTGTCCTTCCGCGAGGACGTCGTCAGCCGCCGCACGAAGTATCTGCTGCGCAAGGCGCGCGACCGCGCGCATGTGTTGGTCGGTCTGGCGATCTCGGTTGCCAATATCGACGAAGTCATCCGCGTCATTCGTCATGCTCCCGATCCGGCTTCGGCCCGTGAGGAGCTGATGACGCGGCGCTGGCCGGCGCAGGATGTGGAAAGCCTGATCCGTCTTATCGACGATCCGCGCCACCGCATCAATGAAGACGGCACCTACAATCTCTCCGAAGAGCAGGCACGCGCCATTCTCGAATTGCGCCTTGCCCGCCTGACGGCGCTTGGCCGCGACGAAATCGGCGACGAGCTGAACAAGATCGGCGCGGAAATCAGCGAATATCTCGAAATCCTGTCTTCACGGCTGCGCATCATGCAGATCGTCAAGGATGAGCTTATTGCCATCCGCGACGAATTCGGCACGCCACGCCGGTCAGAGATCGTCGAAGGCGGTCCTGACATGGATGATGAAGACCTCATCTCGCGCGAAGATATGGTCGTCACCGTTTCGCATCTCGGCTACATCAAGCGCGTGCCGCTGACCACCTACCGGGCACAGCGTCGCGGCGGCAAGGGCCGTTCCGGCATGGCGACGCGCGACGAGGATTTCGTCAACCGTCTCTTTGTCGCCAATACCCATACGCCGGTGCTGTTCTTCTCCTCGCGCGGCATCGTGTACAAGGAAAAGGTCTGGCGCCTTCCGATCGGTACGCCGCAGTCGAAGGGCAAGGCCCTCATCAACATGCTGCCGCTGGAACCTGGCGAGCGCATCACCACCATCATGCCGTTGCCCGAGGACGAAACGACCTGGGAAACGCTCGATGTGATGTTCTCGACGACGCGCGGCACGGTTCGCCGCAACAAGCTCGGCGATTTCGTGCAGGTCAACCGCAACGGCAAGATCGCCATGAAGCTGGACGAGGAGGGCGATGAAATCCTCTCCGTCGAGACCTGTACCGACCAGGATGACGTGTTGCTGACGACGGCACTCGGCCAGTGCATCCGCTTCCCCGTCGACGATGTCCGCGTCTTTGCCGGCCGCAACTCGGTTGGCGTGCGCGGCATCAACATGGCCGATGGCGACCGCATCATCTCCATGACCATTGTGGGCCATGTGGAAGCTGAACCGTGGGAGCGTGCGGCCTACCTCAAGCGCTCGGCCACCGAGCGGCGTGCGGCCGGTGTGGATGAGGAAGATATCGCACTGGTTGGCGAGGAAGTCGCGGAAGAAGGCGAACTCAGCGAAGAGCGTTATCAGGAACTGAAGGCACGCGAAGAATTCGTGCTGACCGTCTCTGAAAAAGGCTACGGCAAGCGTTCTTCGTCCTATGACTTCCGCACATCGGGTCGTGGCGGCAAGGGCATCCGCGCCACCGATACCTCGAAGACGACGGAAATTGGCGAACTCGTTGCGGCCTTCCCGGTGGATGAAGGCGACCAGATCATGCTGGTTTCCGATGGCGGCCAGCTGATCCGTGTGCCGGTAAACGGAATCCGTATCGCCAGCCGCGCCACCAAGGGCGTGACGATCTTCTCCACCGCCAAGGATGAGAAGGTGGTTTCCGTGGAACGCATCAACGAGCCGGAAGGCGACGAAGAGGCGGAAAACGGCAACGGCGAAGATGTGGCTGACAATCTGCCGGAAACACCTGAGGCACCGGAGAGCGAGGCGTAAGCCGCCTCGTTTCTCCATCGTCAATCAACAAAAACCCCGCGGTGCACAGGCTCCGCGGGGTTTTTCTTTGTCTCGTCCGGTTATGTTCGGTTCGTCAGCGGATCCGGATATGGACCGGTGCACGCCCAGAGCGGCGGCCGACATGAAGGTGGATATTGGCTTCCGGCTGATTGGCACGCCAGGCGCGGGCGCCGTGCGACAGAAGCAGGCTGACGAGATCACGCGTCTTTGCCTTGGAGCGGTTAAGACCGAGATCGGCAATGCGCATTGCCGCCTCGTGAATGGGATGCAGAACCGACAGGCTGCCTTGCCCGTTGCCAGACGCAATGTCCGAATAGTTCTCGTTAACTGCCATCTTGGAAAGCCTCGCTACACATTACACAATTCGAGGAGACAGGCGATGTTTCAACAAATAAGCCACCGCCTGCGCGAACGTCGATTACTGGAGTGACGCCCAGCAGCTGACGCCTTTCTTTTTCAATGCATTGCATGCATTTACCGCGGCGGCCTGGCCGTCGAAGCCGCCGAAGCGGGCGCGGTATACCTGGGAGCCTTCTCTGCTGAAGGCCACCGTGAAGGGTTTTGCGGACCGAAGGGCGGCACCGCCTTTTTCCTGCGCATTCTGCAACAGGCCACGTGCCGAGTTTTCATCCGGCGATGCGCCGATCTGGATCACCCAGCCGCCCTGCGGAGCTTCAGCCTTTGCCGAAACGGAAGGGGTGGAGGGTACAGAAGCCGGTGTGGATGCCGTGACGATATTGTCCACCTTGGTCGAGTTGGTAATCAACTTGCGGTCAGGCGCGACGGCTACCTGAGAAATAGGATCCTTGCCTTTCTGCCAGGTGGCGGCTTCCATGGCCTTTACGGCCGCATTGGAAGAGGAGCCTGCAAAGGCGGTAACCGGCGCGTCCTCGTAACGGGTCTGCGGTACGGGACCGGCATGCGGCAGGCCGGAATCTGTCGCTGCGACAGCTGCGGACGGAGCCGCGACTGCCACAGGTGGAGCAGCAACAGCCACAGCGACGGGCTCTTCGACAGGTGCCGATCTCGTCTGCGCAATCAGGTTGCTGTTGCCGCTGCGGGAGGCCTGCGGCAGGTAGGTCGCAACAAGCTTGCGCATGGTCGCGTCACGGGCAGCGCTCGAGCGGCCGCCGAGAACGACGGCGACGATGGAGCGACCGTCTAGCTGTGCCGATGTTGCAAGATTGCTTCCGGCAGCACGGGTATAGCCGGTCTTGATACCGTCCACGCCGCGCACGGTTCCCACGAGACGATTGTGGTTGCCGATGACCTGCTTGCCGAAATTGAAGGTACGCGTGGAGAAGTAGCCGTAATATTGCGGGAAATGCTGGCGAAGGGCGATGCCGAGGCGGGCCTGGTCACGCGCCGTCGTCATCTGCGCCGTGTTTGGCAGGCCGTTGGCGTTGCGATAGGTCGTGCGCGTCATGCCGAGCGCACGGGCCTTGGCGGTCATCATTCTGGCAAAACGGTCTTCGGAGCCGCCGACATATTCACCGAGTGCGGTGGCCATGTCGTTGGCGGAACGGGTGACGAGCGCAAGGATTGCCTGCTCGACCGTGATGCTGCCACCGGCGCGCACGCCGAGCTTGGAAGGAGGCTCCTTGGCGGCGTTGGCCGAAACCGGCACCTTGGAATCGAGCGAAATGCGTCCGGAATTGAGCGCCTCGAACGTAAGATAAAGCGTCATCATCTTCGTCAGCGAGGCAGGATAGCGCAGGCCATCCGGATCTTCGCCATAGAGAACCTTGCCGGTCTTGGCATCAATGACGATGCCCGCATATTTCGGGTCCGCCTGTGCGGTGCCAACGGATGTTGCGGTTATGAACGCCGCAGCAAGGGTCAACGCAACAAACCTTACCAAAGACGTCGCACCCGCTTTGCGCGAATCTGCCCCAAATAGACTTTTCAACACTGCTGAACTCTTCAATCGCATATTTCTGTTCCGCTCGGACGCGCCCCGCCCGAGTGCTCCGGGGAGAAACTTTATCGGGATGGCGTTACCAAGTGGTTTATGAAAGGTATCCACGCTCCATAAAATGCGACTTTTCGGGCGCAATCTGTCTCACGCCTTTTCACGGATTTCAGTCTTTTACGAGGCGCTGCTCGATGTAGCGTTTCACGCCTGCGTCGAGTTCTTTCCATTGCGGCAGCAAGGTTGCGGAGAATCGGTAGAACAGGCTGAGGTCCTGGCCGGCGTGGATATCCCTCTGGCAGTCGCTGCCCGTCGCCTCCTGCTGCGTTTGCGGCAGAAGGCAGCGCACGACATAGTCGCTTTCGCCCTCGCGCTGCCCGGTCAAGATGACTTCCTTGCCGTAACCTGCGTCGGCACGCAGGCGGTGCAGTGTGAGGCCGTGTTTCAGCAGCACAGGCTCTCCTTCCGTCAACCGGGCATAGATCGGTCCGAAACGGCCGGACATGTCCTCAGACATCGTGCTTTGCGATAGCTGGATGAAAATAAGCCCTGCTGCCTGCGCCGGATCATCGAAAACAGCGCGATTGGAGTCTTCATATCCCTTGAGGTCCGGCCAGGTGAGATAAAGATCGGCCCGCTCTCGCTCTCCGTCATGCCGGTCGGAAGGCACACGCAGCGTGTTTTTAGCAAGTTTCAACCGGTCATTGCCGATTGTGATCTCCACCGCGTCAGTTGCTGTCGTATGGCCCGCCTGAAGGATCCGCTCCCCGTACCATTTAACCCCGACATTAAGGGCAGCAACAAAGCATATAATAATGACGGCAATGATGATTGCGCGCCGTATCAGGGAGGATGAAAGCAGGGGGGCTTCGTTGTGCATGAGCTTCCAACTTGTTCTTGCCACTGGACGCGTTTTCCACACTGAAAACAGACGGGCAAAGCTTTAACCTGCGGCGATCGCCATTGAAATGCTGTTTTGCCGCTGCTACCTGATAAGGTGCAAGCAAAGGACGGCATATGGCAGCGCGCGACAGATATTCCCGGAAACTCGAATGTTCCAAATGTGGTCATCAGGGTTTTGCCGAGGTGTCGGAATCGGATGAGAAAGACCGCCGTAACCTTGATTTTCGCGTTGATGAAATGCCGCGTGGCTTCCGCACCGAGCGTGCCTCGGTCGATCCAACGGAATTCATGATCCGCTGCGGTCAGTGCGGCAACATATTCCGTTTCCTGCAGAAAACCGCCTATGCGCCGGGAGGCGAACCGCGCGTAAAGGCCTGAACGGAAGGTGCCGGGATGACTGTACCGCAACAACCCAATGGGGCGCCGCCTAGGCGCAAGCCAATCTGGCCGTGGATCGTGCTGCTGGTGCTGACGCTTTGCGCCATCTATTCCTACAACCGCGCCAACGAGATCATACTAGAGTTGTCCGACACGTTACCGCCGGCGCTGCTGAACCTTTTCGAGGATATTTTCCGGGGTGGTTTTCGGCGCGGCGACAGCGGACCGAGCATCGGTGTCTGAACCATAAAGCAAGGTAATGCACACCCAGCTTTTATCGGCCGGTCGCAATTTTTCGGTAGTATAAAAGAAAAAAGCCCCGCAAACGGGCGGGGCAGGTTGATCGCTCGGGGAAAGTTGGGCAATGCCCGGGAGCGATGCGGCTATATAAATGACAATATTGCTGACGCGATAGGCCACTTCCGTCCCAAACAGTACGCCGACGCATAAAATTTGCTCAAGCAGGAAGAATTTAGGAATATCAACTGGCCAAATCTGTCAGGCAACTTGACAGGAGGTCGCTTTATTCTTCGATTGCCTCGAATTGCACATATTCGCGCCTAACATAACGGGACATGAGCAGACGCATGGATAAATCCGGAATCTTCTTCGTGGCGCTTTTATTGGTGCTTGTGGCAATCGTGCTGAGTCTGGCGCTGTTTCGCTCGCCTCAGCAAAGTCCGGCACTTCCTTCGGGCGAGGGGTCTCTGCTGCCGCCGGCAACGACACAAGGACAATGAGTTGTTGACGGGTGCGAAGAGACTGTGCGGGCGTGCGCCATCGGGATTGACGGCCTTTTTCAAAACGCTATAAAGCCTCACCACCGATGGATGGGTGTCCGAGTGGTTTAAGGAACCGGTCTTGAAATTCGCTTTTCGGTATATTTGGTCATCCCTTCTTGTCCCTAAATATCGTTAATTGCCAACGTCTTGGGCGATGTTAATACCTCTTTGTGCGGAACGATCCCTGAACGTGCTTTTGTATTGAGTTGCAAATTTCGTAGCAATTTGTTCGCGCGATGTTCTTGGAAAAAGGTCGCCGATTGCGCGTGACGTTTACAATCATTCTTCTCGCTTTTTTCTTCGCTGTTTGCGATCGGCAAGCCCCTGCAAAAATTGCCGCTCTCTGATTTGATCGGCCTCGCTCATCTCCTGTTGGGCAGCAGGCGCTGGCCCTGAAGGTGGTGGTGTTGCCGTGGGCTCTCCCCCGGCAGTATCCTCTATGGAGGCATTCAGGTCATCTGAAACAGCCTTCACGAGATCGCCCATCGGATAAACGCTCATACCCTCTTTACCCTTGAAAACGCGAATGGCGCCCTGCCGGCGCCACCGGTTGACGATCTGGGGTGTCAGCCAGGAATACCGCTCGAGGAGATCATTGTGTGTAATCATCTCCTCGAAAGTCACCGGGGGAAAGGTTCGCTCTGGCATTCTGAATCCTTGACATCTGACTGCATCATGGCACCTTTCCGCATCATTGCAGATGAGGAGTACACCATTGTCGGAACAAGCAACCACAAACCGCCTGTTGAGGGAACTCATCGACCTGATGAGTTCCGTGGACAGCCGACTTGGCACTCTCGAACAATTCGTAATGGAGCAGAAGGCCAAAGAGCGCGAGAAGCAGCGAGCTGAAGTTCAGCAGCTCGCAACACAACTGGGCTCGAAACCACGCTAATCAGATCAGCCAAGAAACTCTCCTGCCTCAAGATCATCAAACCCAGGCCACCCTTGTGCTACCTTTCTTCGTCTGGCAGCCTACCGCTTATCGTGGAGGACTCGATGACACTAATCTCAAATGAAAATGGAAAAACAGTCTACGGGTGCGCCCGCTGCCCCGTGACGTTTCAACACGGCCAGAACCGCTACGGTAATGGTCGCTATGTTGGCGAAAAACTTTACTGCAATAGCTGCGCAGACGACATTTCGCCCAGAAGCATAACGATCTCGTCTGACGATCTCAAACCGCACTATTGCTCCTGAGCTAGTCATGAAGAAAGCTCAGGCCGAAACGCAGATAAGATACCTATGCAGCAAATGGGCAGCAGAGAAAGGCATCCCCACGGACGGTAGCGTAGATCCGAGCTTCATCGAGTTCTACACGTGGGTTTCAAACGGCCCGTATCGCGATGCGCTTGATTTTCGTTCTCGTGGAGGAGCGATCGACGAAGTGAGCAGATGGTTCGATCAAGAATTTAAGCAAACTTGGAAAAATTAGACGGGAGTACAAATGATCACAAACAAAACATCAGATAGTTTAAAGCAATTGGCGCGGGCCGGCGCTTCTCTGGAAGTCGATGCTGCTCGCTTCCCGTCAGCCACATTGGCGCAGGTCGCGGCACTGCTCCAACCAGGCGCTTTCCTTAAAGTCTGCAACTCCGATCGCTATGCCACTGACGGACTGCATAACATCGTGTCAGCGAAACCTGGGCAGGTCATTCTCGCATGATAGGGCTGTAGATTCCTCACCATTTGATGGATCTACCGTATTGCAGTGAACGGTATCCTATCCAAAATTCCGCCGTCGAGCGGCCGGCCTTCTTCCATCCGGATCTCTTCCGGTTCCTGCAGCAGCTCGTTGCGTTCTGCGATCGTCATAGAGGTGCGGCCGGCATATTCCGACCGGGTAATGATCCCGCCGACCTGTGAGCGCTTGAGATGAAGAACGCGCCCGATCGTGCTGTAGGGGTGCCCGATCAGCCACAGAACATAGGCAATATACTTTTGAGGCTCTTCGTGGTGTGGGCGTGATCGTTTTACAGTGTTCATCGTCAATGCCTCTCATACTCAGCCCACGCCGCTTGGTCTTATCTTGCTAGGCCGGAAGGACTTCGACGACTACACCATTGAGATAGACGCCTGTGGTGTTGCCCACTCCGCGGTTGATGGTCATTTCGATTTCACCAACGGTGGGAGCCAGATCGGCGAAATCAGCGACCGTAGAAAGGTTGCCCAGCACGTTGACGGATTGCGTCACGCCGCCCGCCACAAAATCCTGAAGGCGCGTTCCTGTACCGGAGCGCGACCCCATGGCCTTGATCCGGTAGCGCTCCGATGCATCGGCTCCTGTAAGCTTGACTGCCATGCTGTCGATAGTATCGGAAAGATAACCGAGGAGAGCACTGTCTGGAAATTCCGCACCCTGCGCTGCACCTTGAGCGCCGAAGGAAAAGGCACCATTGCCAGCCAAGGAGATATTCCAGACGTATGAGGTTTTGAACCCATCCTCGGTAACGATGTCAGTAATGGCAACGCCGGCCGTCGTCCTCGCGGAGTTCGTCCACGGCACCGGAGGAGCATTAGCGTCAGGTCCGTGACTGATCCTCATGCGGGATGGCAGTAGATTTGTCACAGCGTCAACGCGCGCTTGCAGTGCCGTTTTTGTGGCAGAGGCTGGCAGAGAATTGACGACATACCCAGCCTCGCGCTTCAGGTGGTAGAGGCGCTCAGTCTCGAGGCGCTTCACCAGCATCAGCGCGTAGCTGTCTGGCCACTGCCCGTTGCGCACCCGGCCTTCCATGGCTCGGACCAACTCGGCGCGATAGGTGGAGTAATCGCTGTAGTGAACCGGATCTCCGGCCATCAGCCAATTGCGGTTGAAAATGCCCCACGAATAAAGATTGATGCGTGAGACACCAGTATTTGCATCGTAACAGTCAGGGTTATCTGCAAGGATCGCAGGCCACATGATCTGCTGATTATACGGTAGTGAGCCGTCATTGGGTGATGATGTTGTCACCCCACTGTACTCCCGGTACGTCGTGTCTGACGTGAAGACAGTCCAGCCCGCAAACGCAGCTATGATGCTATCCACCCGACCGCGCAGCGTGGTGAGGCTTGAAGGCGTATCATCCGAGATTGGCTGTGAGGAGGTAACATCGTTTCCGATCAGGTTGTCGAGGTAGACGCGGGAGCAGAAGGCACTGAATGTCGCAACGGCAGGCGCACAGTTTGTCAAAATGCCGGCTGCGTTTTCCCCCGCCTCGCCATAGTTGAAGACAACAGGGTCTGAAGTCGGGAACGCGGACTGGATTGCTGCTTCATACCCAAGCGAGAGGAAGCCGTTTGTCGTCTGTGATGCGCCCATGATCAATTGGGCATCATTGCGAACCTTGGAAGCCTGCAACTGATGAATAAGCGGATAAATGTTATACGCAGTAGTTGTCGACGGGTTCTGGATAACTATCCTACTCCACCTGCCGGCAGCCCGTGCGGGTAACAGCAAAGACTGGCGTCGGCCGGTATAAAAGGCAGTCGGAGATACAAGCGTAAAGTTCAGGTTCGTCCAGGTTCCATTTACCCCATCAGTGCTGTCGTCGCTGTACGCCATGGTAACGGTTGGGCTTGGACCATCGCAGACGAAGGAGAACAACCCACCGGGCGCAAAAATCTCTCCAAGCCGCCACGCAATAGTTCTGGTTGTGTTCGCGGCCACCGTGTATGTCGGTCTGGAATTGTTTGCGCCCGCCGCCGCCAAGGCCGAAACGAGTGCTGCATCGCCAGCGCTATCGTAGGCTGCCAGAACCGGCACACGCCAGTTGGTGACCGGCGCGATATCTGGAAGAGGGAAAAGAGACCTCTTTGCCTTCAGACCTAAACCAAGGCTGACCGACAAGTTCAAATTCATCTTCGATTACCCATATAAGCAGCGATCCGCGCCGGCAGCAGGCGAACAGCCTGGTGTTCAAATAGACGGTGCATCATTGAATCACCGATCAATCCTCAATGGTTGCTATCACTGCGGTGGCGGCGGTTACCTTTCGAACCCGATAGGGCGGCACGAATCCCGCAGGTACATCGACGAATTGCAGTGGTGCGCTGCCGTCGTCGCCCGCAGGTACGATTGCGATGTTACCGGAGGTGAGGCAGATTACACCTTTTACCACTTTCGGTAGATCCGATTGCGATGGTGTAACTATCCGCGACCTAACGCCGAAAGACGACGGCGTTGGTACGAAGGATTGAAAAGGGTCATTTGGCATCGCTAAAATCCTGTGATTGTTGATGTGAAAAGGCGGCGGCGAGGGCCAACCCACAACCCGCCGCCGCCTTACGCTTGCCACCATCACGGTGGCGCTGCGATGCTTATACCTGGATCACCATGAGCTTGATCGCGTCGTAGTCTCGAACGTCGCCGCCCACACGGCGATAGCATTTGTAAAATACGTAGGGATCAGCCGTGTACGGATCTTTGAGAAGACGGAAGCCAGGCCGCTGCACAAAAATGTAGCCCTGCTTGAAGTCGCCGTAAGCGATCGGAAGAGCGTTTGCCGCGATGTTCGGCATGGCCAAATCATCGATTTCGACCGGCCGGCCGAGCAACGTGTCAGGCGCACCGGCCGTGTTACTGGATCGCCAAAGAGGCTGCCCGTTATTGTCTTTCAGATAGTCAATTTGGGCGGCTGTCTGGCTATTCATGAGCCACGAAGCGTTCCTTTTGTAAGGTGAGCGTAAAGACCACTGCAAAGCCTTCAAGCTATCGAGAGTGATGGAGCTTACGGCACCGCTCGGAACCATTTGCAGCGCCTTCAGGTCACGACTGCCATCAGCTTCGAACGATCGAGGAACGGTGAGAAAGCCACGCGGACGCTTGGGGGTGTTGCCCAAAACGGCCGCGATTCCCTCCATCCTTCCGAATTTCTCTCCGATCTTCCGCTCAATGTACGCGCCGACATCGTAGTTTGCATCGTCAAGGAGTTTCTGCGTTATCTTGGGTTTTGCGTAGATTTCGCGCAACGGAACTTCAAGTTCACCGATATTGCTGTGTGGGGTTTCCTGACGATCCTCCGTTTCGCCTACCCAGGTCGCACCGAAATCACCGAAGTCGTATGGCTCGATCCAGCTGTCGCCAGCGCCGATGTTTTCGACATGTGCTAACCGGAAAATCGGGCTTTGATCAAACATGCGTTCACGGATCGCCTGTGCCATCACAGGGATTACGAGATAACCGCCGCTCGGGTCATTGCCGACGGACATGGCTTTCATTTCGCTGTCGTCACCAGTCCTGACATATGCAGAAATAGCGTTATGAAGCGCTGCCTTTTCTTGCGAAACCTCAGTCCCGTCAGTTTTGATGACTACGCCGCCGCCAGTCATTCCACCAGGGCGGCCCATCTTTTTCTGGATATCAAGAACATCCTTCTTCAATGGATCGAGAGCGTCGGTGATGATCTTCGCTACTTTCTTTTCCGTACGGTCGCCCACCGACTTGCTGACGGTTTCGAGCATCTCGTCGAAGTCGTCACCATCGGATTTGGTCTCGAGAGAATAGCTGTTTCGCATGTTGGTTATCCTTTCTGCGAGAACCGCTCCGCAGCTGCCATCATCTTTTGGGCAAACTCAGAACGACTGTTTTTTGATGATGTGTCGCGGGAGGCAGCTGCATCAAAATGCGCCGCCATGCGGTTGGCGAATGATCGAGAAAAACCGATATCGTGGAGCATCCGTTCGAATTCTCGGCTGGACTTGATCTCATCAGCATCGATGAACCCGGATTTCACTGAAGTGATGCGAGCGGAAGTGTTCGACGGCATAGCAACAACCGAAATCTCTTTGACATCGATGTCCTGAAGGACGCGCACGCCGTTCGGGCCCCATGACGATTTGCGCGTTCGATACCCAATGGACAGGGACAGCGCACCATCCTTCATCAACGCGAAAGCCTCGTCAGCTCGCCTCGTTCCCAGTGTCAGCTTGCCTGACACCGCGAGGCCATACGCGTCTTCCTTCAGCGAGCTCCACGCACCGATGGGTTCGCTTCGATCATGAGCCCACAGAAGGGCGGGCCGTGTATTGCGGGAAGCATGCTCTTTCAATGAATTCGCAAACGCGCCTGGAGCTATCACATCACCATGACTGTCCGGATCTCCACCGAAAGTGGAACCATATCCATCGAAAATGCCCATGGCAGATATCGACCGCTTCAGTTCAACAGCCGGCAGGAACTCCATTTTCTGGATTGGGCTCAAGGTGCCACCTCACAGCATTGCAGTGGCGCTGAGCGCGCCTGATCACATTTATGGTGACCACTCTGCCCCGCATCCCGCGGGCGCTTCGTGAGGACTGGAATGGTTTGTCCCTGCATCCCGCAGGCGACTGACCAAATCAGAGCCATCCCTAGAATCGTCGATCCGCTCGATTTCGTCAATCCCCGCCAAAAGTCCAGGCCGAAAATCGCGCAATCCCCTGCGGCATAGGCCTTGCAGGTCGATTTTTCCTGTAAGGGGGGTCCGTTATTTTGCTGGCACTGCAAATGAAGGCCCCGGGCGGTCTGCCCCCCAAAGGCGCCAGACATTTGACCCACCCCCCGGTCGGCGGTCCGGGGGCGGCTCATGCCGCGCCTGCAGGTGGAGGCATCAATCAAAGCCCGCCTCCCAGACGTCTTGCCAATTGTCACGACGATCGGCCGGCACATCGCGGTACCGTGATTGATCACGCCGATTGAGCTGATCATAGAACGCGCGCTGCGCCGGGTTAAGCTGGTCACGAAATGCGTCTTCAGCGGCCACGAAGTACCGGGACAGGGGAGTATCCTCCGACATCACGCGACACCCCGCGGATCAGGTCGGCTACCGCTCCATCTCAACCTGTGGATCTCGGCTTGGATGGCGTTCTGATACCCCATTGCGAGACCGTAGGCAGTGTCCTCATCGAAGCCGTGCAGCAGATAGCGCAACATCAGTTTTCCAACTTCATTCAGCATCGCCTGCGCCTGGTCGGCCTGTGCGGCGGCGTGAACACGCGCTGCCGCTGCATTGACGAGGGAATGAATACGACGCGGCGGGAATGGCAGGAGCTTCGCCGTCGGCTTGAGGAGGTCGAAGAAGTCAAGCTGGTTGGTCATGGATCTCTCCTGATAGGTCGGGAAGTGCTTCAGCCTCGTGCATACTGATTTCATGATGCTGGAATTGGCGATCGACACGAAAGGCATGGGAAAGTCCTTCATCGTCGCGCGCCTCGACGAGAAACTGATAGGGCTTGATGGAAACAATCTTGGTGACCCAGCAATCGCCTATACCGGGGATAGAGAGCTCGTCGTCAACTTTGACCGAGCGAGGCTGCGCGTTCGCGCGCGCGGCCTCAGTACGAGAATCTATATTAGATGAAGTAGGTATATGAGGTTCAGTCTCTGAAAGAGACTGAACCTCTATACTCTTATATCTTATACTCTTATCTCTGTATCCCCCGGCATTATTGCTTCGTTGATTTTGTTTGCCTTTTTGCCAACGCTTCGATGATTTTTCTCGTTGAAGCTCTGAGTATTTTTCTCTGTTTTGAAACTCGGTTTCCGAGATGGAAGACCAGAGATATTCAGGTTCCCAGTGATAGATGAGGCCGGCTTTCATGAGTGTGTCGAGAGCGCTTTTCAGCGCTGCAGGCGTGGTTCCGGAGAGGCGGGCAAGACGGGAATAATCCTCCGCTATCGGCTCACCCCGCTCGTGCATGGCGCACAGAAGGGCGATGTATATCCCCTTTTCTGCCGCCTTCATGCCTGCGGTTTCAACTTGAAATTCAGAGGCGAAAAGCCGAAACCACGGAGCCGCTTTTCTGCGCTTTGTTTTCTCAGTGCTCTTCTGCATTCCGCATTTTTCCCGGGTTATTCCGCACGATTTCCACAATGTGTCCGCGCCGGCCGTTAAGCTGGCGCGGCGCCTATGCAATGGGTCCGTTCCAGATCTCGCGCCAGCTGTGCCTGATGCTCCGACCGGAGATCGGGCCGTATTCTCGGCTCCCTTCTTCGAAGTCGAGGACCTGCACGACAAGTTTTTCCAGCATCGGAACGCCGGTCGGAGATATTTCCTGCATCTCGACCGAAAAGCCGTGCGGGGCGCTCTGGCGGAGGATCTCCGCTGCTTGCTCGAGGTGGAAAAGCGCTTTGCGCAGTTCTTCAGGGAGGTTATTCGCCATGATCACGATCTCCCGGCCCGGCCGATAAAGGCGACAACGACCTCTTCCGTCAGTGCTTTGTTGTCGTAAATCGCGTCAGGCAGAACATTCCGCAAGTATGCGCGCCGCAACTCGATTTCTGACGCTTCCGAAGGTCGCGCTGCGCAAATCTCAATCAAGATTTCGTCGACAGGCCCGAGTGCCATTCTAACCTCGTCCTGCTCAACAAGTCCCCAATCATTGAGCTGGAACAGCCGTTCGTGGTTGGCGATTGCGCCGATGTGCTCGGCAACCAGCAGCGACACTGAGGGATGGACTGGCGCAGCGACCGCGGTGGTGATATTTCTTTTCCTGTTCATTTGCGTGTCCTCGTGTTTGAACCGTGGTCCGGAGCGGAGGCAGCCGCCCGGACCTTTTTGTTTCACAATTGGCTGAGCAGCTTCTCCGTTGCTCGTCACAATGATCTCGCGAAGGTTGCCTTCAGCCCAAGCTGTTCAGCGAGGGGCGCAACCGGCACCACAACTTTCCCACCAACTTCGATTGTCTTGAAATCGCCGCGCTTTGCCGCCGCGTATGCGGCATTGCGGCCGATACCAAAGAAAAGCCTGCCTGCATCTGGGACCGGTATCGTCGGTCTCGCGAGAGCTTCCTCAAGCGTCATTTTGATCAACTCCTATGAACCTACGTAACTTACATAGGAATAGGTAACACGAATTAACCTTCTTGCAACCACTTTCTACGTAGGTTACGTATATTCATACA
The DNA here is from genome assembly GCF_900215635.1 of Rhizobium sp. AN6A. NCBI lineage: Bacteria > Pseudomonadati > Pseudomonadota > Alphaproteobacteria > Hyphomicrobiales > Rhizobiaceae > Rhizobium > Rhizobium sp. AN6A. Next base: position 2,512,541 of record NZ_OCNC01000004.1, on the reverse strand, counting down.
AAGAGGGCTATTTGAATGTCTGACGACACGGAAAAGGACGAACAGAAAACCGAACGTTTCAACATGTTCATGTCACCGCGCGAAATGAAGGCAATCGATGACTGGGCGTGGGGAAACAAAATTCGCTCGAAATCAGAGGCAGTGCGCCGCCTGGTACAGATAGGTTTGGCATTTGAGCGCGACGCCGAGCCAATCATGAAGCGAAGCGAGCGCGCCTTGAAGGCGCTGCTGCTGACTGCTGAGAAAATGGATGGGGCTAGCCGAGGCGGAATCGTTGCCGCTATCGATGAACAACTGCACGCCTACAAGGCTGCCGTCTCAGCCTACATCCAAGCATCGGTTATGTCCGAGACGAAATTCGACGCGGAGATTGACGAACTGGTCAATGCTGCCGCGTCTCTGGTCACCAAACTAAGGGATAGGGAACCTGAAAAATGAAAGGCCATATCCGCGAGCGCAGTCCCGGCAAATGGGCCATCGTCCTCGACATAGGCGAGAAAGATCCGGCCACCGGTAAGAAGAAACGCAAATGGCATTCGTTCTCCGGCACCAAGCGCCAAGCGCAGGCGGAATGTGCAAGGTTGATAGCCGAGATTAAGTCGGATCGGTACGTCGAGCCGAGCAAGCAAACCGTGGCCGAGTTCTTCACCGAATGGCTAGCTTTTATCAAGCCCACAGTCTCGGCCAAGACGCATGAACGCTATACCGAGATCTGCGAAAAGAACCTCAAGCTGCTGATCGGTGATGTGATCCTCTCGAAGCTCAAGACCGACAGGATCGATGCAGCCTTCACCAAGGCGCTCACAGAGGGCAGGCGAGCGTCAGGAAAGCCATACGCGCCTCGCACGGTCCATCACATGCGGCGCGTGCTTATCAAAGCACTGAGCCAAGCGGTGACGTGGGAAAGGCTCTCGCGCAATCCAGCCACCGCCACGACGCCGCCAAAGGTCGAGCGCACAAAGATGCTGGCTTATAATGCTGACCAGACAGCGGCCTTGATCGCAGCGTTCCGCAATACCCGCATGTTCATCCCGATGATGCTGGCCGTCATGTGCGGGCTGAGGCGAGGGGAGATCGCGGCCCTTCGCTGGGACGATGCGGAGATCGGAGATAATAGGCGCCAGTTGTCCATCAGGCAGAGCGCTGAGCAGACCAAGGAGGGCGTTCGATACAAGGCTCCTAAATCTGGCAAGGCACGCACTGTGGCGCTCTCTGCGACAATGGCGGCCGAACTGCGGGCGCATCGAGTACGACAGGCGGAGGAGCAATTGAAGATCGGTCTTCGACCGGATGGTAATAGCTTTGTCGTCGCCCAGGTTGACGGCTCGCCGTTGCAGCCTCGATCGCTGACGCACGAGTGGACCCGGCTCTTGGACAAGACCTCCCTTCCGCGCATTCGCTTCCACGACTTGCGGCACACCCACGCCACACAGATGCTTTCCGCCGGCGTCCATCCGAAGGTCGCAAGCGAGAGGCTGGGGCATTCCACGATCGGGATCACCCTCGATCTCTATTCGCATGTCATGCCGGGAATGCAGGCGGACGCTGCAGAACAGGTTGACGCGGCGTTGCAAGCCGCTATAAGCGCAAGTCAGAAAACGAAATAGTTGCAAACCGAGTAGCAACAGCCCGTTTTCGATGATGAGTTAATGGATATTATCTTTTAATATCAATTAGATGGATGGGTGTCCGAGTGGTTTAAGGAACCGGTCTTGAAAACCGGCGTGCGTGAGAGCGTACCGTGGGTTCGAATCCCACCCCATCTGCCATAAAATCCAAACAGACAGTTTGAAATCAACAGTACCGGCAGCGTTGGCGCCGTGGTATACTTTCAGCTTGGAAAATTTCTTATATCACCGAAATGAAGAAACCCGCCTGTCGGCGGGTTCCGTTTATTAATGTCATTAAAGTTCAGGACAGCCGCGTTCGTTCGCGAATGTGATGCGCTCCGGTCCTCGGCGGGTGAAGCCCTGGACGACGACGCGACCGGGGGTGACGCGCACGATTTCGGGGTCGCGCAGGCCTGCCTCGCGGGCGGCGGCGCGGGCTTCGCGTTCACCGCAACCACGCATGCGCGGAGGTCCCCGGCGGTCCATGTCGCGGTCGCGATCACGGATAACCGGGCGAACGCCGTCGGGGCCGATCCGCAGCTCCATGTCCTGCGCGCTTGCGTGAATAGGGGCGGCAATGGACACCAACGCTATGCCAAGTGCCAGGCCGGCGGTTTTTATTGACTTGATCATGTTCCCTCACTCAGCCGAAAACCGGCGGAAGCTCGTGTGTTTGCGAGGAGAAAACGCGGTCGGGCTTCGTTTGTTCCTTGAGCAGGAGACATCTCAAGACGGCGCGTCTACAGGCGCGTCGGGCTTCCCGTGCTGCGAAAAAGACATAAATCGTTAACCACGTTCGTTACAATTTTATCGAATTTGCAGAAGCCGTTCGCATTTTCGCCACGTTATGCACAAGATTAAGCGACTGTTAGGTGCTTCGATGGCAGGGGCATGCATCGAGGCAAATGAGGGTGCGGTTCTTCGAGCCTGCAAGCAGCGTGGGGCAGACGATTTGAAATCTACGGTCAAGAAACTCGGCATCAACGCCAGATCGGGCGTGAAGTGGCTTGCAATTTCCGTGCTTTGCGCCGCGACAGCCTCGTGTTCCACCACCTCTGAGACCAAACCGAAGCAGAAGCGCAGCAAGGAATATTTCTCCGAATCGGAATATGGCGTCAAAGCCAGCCCGCGTGTGGCCGATGGCCAGAATATTCCCAAGGGCGGCGGACGCGAGCTTCTCGGCAATGCCTATACCGTCAAGGGCCGACGTTATTTTCCGAAGGAAGAGCCGGGTTACAACAAGACCGGTCTTGCTTCCTGGTATGGTTCCGCCTTCCACGGCCGCCTGACGGCAAATGGCGAGGTCTATGACAAGGAACATCTTTCCGCTGCGCATCCGACATTTCCCCTGCCAAGCTATGCGCGCATCACCAATGTGGAAAACGGTGCGTCGGTTCTGGTGCGCGTCAACGATCGCGGACCCTTCCATGAAGGTCGCCTGATCGACGTTTCCAGCAAGACCGCAGATCTTCTCGACATGAAGGGCACTGGAACGGCGAATGTGCGGGTGCAATATGCAGGCCGTGCGCCGCTTGATGGGCATGACATGCCCTATCTGATGGCTTCCTATGTTCCGAAGGGCTCTCGTTCTCCGGGCGTTGCGCCGGAAGGGCAGATCGCGACCGGTGTGATGGTGGCTTCGGCTTCGCCGAATTTCGTGCCAGCCCCGACATCCAACCCGAATTACGGTGCTTCGACGCAGACGGCGCTGGTTGGTACCAAAAAGAACGCAGCGCTTCAGGCCATGCCGCTGGTCAACGGCCCCGCACCGGCCTTCGAACAATTTGCAATCCTACCGGAAATCGGTCCGTTCCTGGCGGAACGCCCGGAAGGCAATTTCACGCGTGAGCCGGCAGCACCTGGCGGCAACTATTTGCGCGTGCCAACGCCGTCTTCCAAATATGCAGCGGCTTATTCCGAGGAATCCTCTGCGGTTTCGAGAACCTCACGTGCGTTCGACAGCGTCCTCGTCGATCGCGGAGCGCTCAACGAGGATTCCATACTTGCCCATGTGAAGCGTCAGCAGGCGAAGACCCGCTGACGGGTTGAAGAGTTTAAGGCTGACTTGCGTTTTCGTCGCGAGCGGCGGGTTGCGGCAGGGAAAGCTGGGCGGTTTCATGCACAAGGCCATTCATCGTTCTTTTCTCCCGGTCGCGGCAGCGCTCGCATTTGCGTTTTTCGGTAACGGTCCGGCGCAAGCGCAAACGCAAGCAGCACCTTTCATCGCCAAGGCCGAACAGGCCTATATGATCGATGCCGAAACCGGCACGGTGCTGCTTTCCCAGAATGAAAATCAATCCTTTCCGCCCGCTTCGCTTGCCAAGCTGATGACTGTGGAGGTGATGCTGGATGCGCTGGCCAAAGGGCAGGTGACGCCCGAGACAGCTTATCCCGTTTCTGAATATGCCTGGCGCACGGGTGGTGCGCCGTCGCGGACCTCGACCATGTTTGCGGCGCTGAAATCTTCTGTCAGCGTCAACGATCTTCTGACGGGAATTATTGTGCAGAACGCCAATGACGGCTGCATCATTGTCGCCGAAGGCATGGCAGGATCCGACTCCGCTTTCGCCAAGCGCATGACGGTGAGAGCCGGCGAGCTCGGCATGAACCGCAGTGTCTTTGCCAATTCGACGGGTCTTCCCGATCCGGGCAACCAGACGACCGCGAAGGATATGGTGCTTCTCGCCCAGCATCTGCGCGATACCTATCCCGATCGCTATGGGCTTTTCACCAAGCCGGATTTCGAATGGAACCGGATTTTCCAGCGCAACAAGAACTCCCTGCTGGGTAACGGCATAGACGGTCTCGGGCTTGGTTTTGCGGAGGGCAGCGGTTTCGCAGCTGTCGTTTCGGCCGAGCGGGAAGGGCGCCGGGTCTATCTGGCGCTTGGCGGCATCGCCGACGACAAGACGCGGCAGGACGAAGCACGCCGGGTGGTTGACTGGGGGCTGACGGCCTTCGAAAAACGCCATCTTTTTGCAAAGGACGAAGCCGTCGGTTCGGTCAGCGTCTACGGTGGCGATGTCTCGCATGTAGACCTGTCGCCCCGGGAAGATGTCAGTGTGCTGGTACCGGTCAATAATCCCGAGCGTATTTCCGGACGGATCGTCTATCGCTGGCCGCTCAATGCACCGCTCGACACTGGTGCGAATGTCGGCACACTCAAGGTTTTTTCGGGTGAACGGCTATTGCGGGAAGTGCCGCTTTATACGAGAACGGCAGTCGGCAAGGGCACGTTGACCCAGAATGCAGCCGGGGCGCTCAAGGAATTGCTGCTGTTCTGGCTCTGATGCCTATCCCGCAAGCCGCAACTTTCCCTATGCTTTTGTTCAGACACCGGATTTTCTGAAAAGCGCTTCACACTTTTCGGTTCGATGCTGTAAACAGGCATTTCGATATTTCTGAGAATTCCTCACGGGACGTGACATTGGCCGAAAAGACCGGATTGTTCATCAGCTTCGAGGGCGGCGAAGGCGCCGGCAAGTCGACGCAGATTCGCACGCTTGCCGAGGCGCTTCGCGGCCGTGGTTTCGATGTGATCGTAACGCGTGAGCCGGGCGGTTCGCCGGGGGCGGAGGCCGTTCGCCATGTTCTGCTGTCTGGTGCTGCCGAATCCTTCGGCGTGCGCATGGAGGCAATCCTGTTTGCGGCAGCGCGCAACGACCATGTCGAGGAGGTCATTCGCCCGGCACTGGAACGTGGCGCAATCGTGCTTTGTGACCGGTTTCTTGATTCCTCACGTGTCTATCAGGGTACGACCGGCAATCTGGAGCCGGATTTCATCGAGACGCTGCAACGCGTTGCTATTGATGGCGTCGTGCCGGAACTGACGTTGATCTTCGATATCGCTGCCGAAAAGGGCCTTGCCCGGGCCAGAAAGCGTGCGGATGAGGGTGCCGCACCGGACCGTTTCGAAAAAGAGGAAATCGAGACTCACGAGAAGCGGCGCGAAGCCTATCTGGATATTGCGCTTGCCGAGCCGCGTCGTTGTCGGATCGTCAACGCCGATCAGCCGGAAGAAAAGGTGACGGAAGACGTCATGTCATTTGTCGAGCCTTTGCTCCAGCGGCTGGAGACTGCGGCGGGCACGGCGCATGAGTGAGGTTCAGGGCGTTCTCGACGGCGCAATTGCGCCGCAGCAGAACACGAAGCTTTTCGGCCATGGCGAAGCGGAGGCGTTTCTTGCGCAGTCCTATCGCTCCGGCAAGGGCCACCATGCGATCCTGATCGAAGGCCCTGAAGGCATTGGCAAGGCGACACTCGCCTTCCGTTTCGCCAACCATGTACTTACCCATCCCGATCCAGCCACAGCACCGGATTTCCTGGCCGACCCCGATACGGAATCGCTTGTCAGCCGGCAGATCACCTCCGGTGCGTCGCATAATCTGCTGCATCTGACCCGTCCGGCGGATGAAAAGACCGGCCGCGTGAAATCCGCCATCACGGTGGATGAGGTGCGGCGGGCAGGGCACTTCTTCTCGCAGACCTCGGGCACCGGCAATTGGCGTATCGTCATCATAGATCCGGCTGACGATCTAAACCGCAATGCCGCAAACGCCATTCTGAAAATACTGGAAGAGCCGCCAAAGCGGGCGATGTTCCTCGTTTTGTCGCATGCGCCGGGCAAATTGCTGCCGACCATCCGCTCGCGCTGCATGCCGCTCCGGCTGCTACCGCTTTCGGATACGGATATGGTGCAGTCGCTGGATCATCTCGGTATCAGCCCGGCTGGCGAAAAGCGGGACGCGCTGCTATCCGCCTCCAAGGGCAGCGTCGCGCAGGCGTTAAAACTGATGAATTACGGCGGCTCCGACATTGTTGAGGCGCTCTCCTCCGTCATGACGGCCGAAGGGCCCGGTGCACGCAAGCAGATGCACAAGCTTGCCGAAGTTCTGGCACAGAAGGACGGCGATATCGTTCTCGGCTTCTTCATGGAGCACGTGACGGAGGAGTTGATGGCGCGTGCAAGAGCGGCGGCGATGGCCGGTGATATCGCGGCGGCAGAGAAACATGCGCGCCTTTCGTCGACGCTTTCGGAACGCATTACCGTGGCGCAGGCCTATAATCTCGACAAGAAGCAGATGGTGCTTTCCATTCTGGAAGATGTTCGCGGCGTGTGAGACCCAAGAGATCGTACGGAACGTACGCTTTTGCTTTCGCTGTTGCGAACAATCGTTTAAGAGCGGTCTATCCAAAAAACAGCCTGTAAAGTCGATAGACCGTCATGACAGACAAGACACCCTTCTACATCACCACCGCGATCTCCTATCCTAACGGCAAGCCGCATATCGGCCATGCCTACGAGCTGATTGCGACGGATGCCATGGCACGCTTTCAGCGCCTGGATGGAATGGATGTTTTCTTCCTGACCGGCACCGACGAACACGGCCAGAAGATGCAGCAGACAGCGCGGGCGGAAGGCATTTCGCCGGAAGAGCTGGCGCAGCGCAATTCCGACCAGTTCCGCGAGATGGGCAAGCTGCTCAACGCCTCGAACGACGATTTCATCCGCACCACGGAAGAACGTCACCACGAGACCTCGCGCAATATCTGGAACCTGATGGCCGATAGCGGCGACATCTACAAGGACAGCTATGCCGGCTGGTATTCCGTGCGCGACGAGGCTTATTACGGCGAGGACGAGACGGAAGTGCGCGCCGACGGCGTTCGCTATGGGCCGCAGGGCACGCCCGTCGAATGGGTCGAGGAGGAGAGCTATTTCTTCAAGCTCTCGGAATATCAGGACAAGTTGCTGAAGCTCTACGAGGAGAACCCGGATTTCATCGGTCCCGCTGAGCGTCGCAACGAGATCATCTCCTTCGTCAAATCCGGCCTCAAGGACCTGTCGATTTCCCGCACGACATTCGACTGGGGCATCAAGGTTCCTGATGATCCGAAGCACGTCATGTATGTCTGGGTCGATGCGCTGACCAACTACATTACCGCCACGGGTTACATCGAGGACAAGAACGGTCCGCGCGCGAAATATTGGCCGGCCGACGTGCATATCATCGGCAAGGACATCATCCGCTTCCACGCGGTTTATTGGCCGGCTTTCCTGATGAGCGCCAAGCTGCCGCTGCCCAAGCGGGTCTATGCGCACGGCTTCCTGCTCAACAAGGGCGAGAAGATGTCTAAGTCGCTCGGCAACGTCGTCGATCCTGTCAATCTGGTCAGCCATTTCGGTCTCGATCAGGTCCGCTATTTCTTCATGCGCGAAGTCTCCTTCGGCCAGGACGGCAGCTATAGCGAAGAGGGCATCGCCACCCGCATCAACGCCGATCTTGCCAATGGCATCGGCAATCTGGCGAGCCGCTCGCTGTCGATGATCGTCAAGAATTGCGACGGACAGATTCCGACGCCCGGCCCGTTGACCGATGAAGACAAGGCGATGCTCGCCTCCGCCGACGGGCTGCTGGCACTCTGCCGTGAGGAGATGGGCAAACAGCTCATCCATCGCGCGCTTGCGGCCATCATCGCCGTCGTTTCGGAAACCGACCGCTATTTCGCGTCCCAGGAGCCGTGGGCTCTGAAGAAGACCGATCCGGAGCGCATGGGCACCGTGCTTTACGTGACGGCGGAAGTCGTCCGCCAGATCGGCATTCTGTTGCAGCCCTTCATGCCGGGATCCTGCGAGAAGCTGCTCGATCTCGTTGCCGCCCCTGCTGACAAACGGGATTTTGCCGCACTCGGCGAAGCCGGACGTCTGGTTCCGGGAAGGCCGCTTGAGGCACCGAAGCCGGTCTTCCCGCGTTACGTCGCACCGGAAGCGTGAAGGCGACGACCATGCTGATCGATACGCATTGCCATCTGGATTTTCCCGATTTCGAGGCTGAGCGCGACGATATCATCGCCCGCGCCCATGCGTCCGGCGTTGCCCAGATGGTGACGATCTCGACCCGGGTGCGCCGTCTGCCCGAGCTTCTGAAGATTGCGGAAAAATATCCGTCGGTTTTCTGCTCGGTCGGCACGCATCCGAACAATGCCGACGAAGAACTCGACATTTCGGCCGATGAGCTTGTGCGGCTTGCCGAGAGCCATGACAAGATCGTGGCGATCGGCGAGGCGGGGCTGGATTATTTCTACGACACGCAAAAGCCGGAAGACCAGAAGACCGGCCTCGTTCGCCACATCGAGGCGGCGCGGAGAACCAAGCTTCCGCTCGTCATCCACAGCCGCAGCGCCGATGACGACATGGCTGCGATTTTGCGTGAAGAAAGCGACAAGGGTGCTTTTCCCTTTATCCTGCACTGCTTTTCCGCAGGTCCTGATCTCGCTAAAAACGGCGTCGAACTTGGCGGTTACGTATCCTTTTCCGGCATTCTGACGTTCCCGAAATCGCAGGATATCCGCGATATTGCCGCCACCGTGCCGCTCAACCGTCTGCTGGTGGAAACGGATGCGCCTTATCTCGCGCCCAAGCGTTGGCGCGGCAAGCGCAATGAGCCTTCTTACGTGGTGAACACGGCGGAAGTGCTGGCCGAGGTGCATGGCATCTCGTTCGAGCGCATGGCCGAAATCACCACCGAGAATGCTTTCCGCTGCTTTTCGAAGATGACAAGGGTGTAGGCGTGGCAATCTACCGTCGCCGCTTTACGGTTCTCGGATGTGCGTCGTCTCCCGGCGTGCCGCGCATCAACGGCGACTGGGGCGCCTGCGATCCTGAAAACCCCAGGAATCGGCGTACTCGTGCGGCCTTCATGGTGGAGCAGATCGGACCTGATGGCGGTAAGACCACCGTCGTCATCGATACCGGCCCTGATTTTCGCGAGCAGATGATTGCCGCCAAAGTGGAGGCAGTCGATGCGGTTCTATACACTCATGCCCATGCCGACCATTTGCACGGTATTGACGATCTGCGCATCTATTTCGCCATTCAGCAGAGCCGCATTCCGATCTATGCCGATCCCGTCACCATGGCACGCATCTGGGATGGTTTTGCCTATTGCCTGGAAACGCCTCCGGGCAGCAATTATCCACCGATCGTCGAGCCGCGGATCATCGCCGATATCGACGCGACCCTGATCATCGACGGGGCAGGCGGGGCGATACCTTTCAACGTGCACATGCAGCAGCATGGCGACGTGCATTCGCTCGGCTTTCGTATTGGCGATGTTGCCTATTGCACCGATGTCAGCGATTTTCCGGCCGAAAGCGTGCCCAAGCTTTCGGGCCTTGACGTCCTCGTCATCGATGCGCTGCAGCACCGTTATCACCCAAGCCATCTCTCGCTGGAACAGGCGCTCGGCTGGATCGATAGATTTGCACCCAAAAGGGCGATCTTGACCCATATGCACATTCCGCTCGATTATGACACGGTGATGCGCGAAACGCCTGATCATGTTGAACCGGCTTACGACCAGATGCGTTTCGAAGTCGAACTCGAGATTGAAGCGCCCTAATACCGCCTGAAAAGGAACAGCATGTCGACCCGGCCTTTCCGTGCACCCAGTATGGCGAGCTTCTTCGACAATCTGCGCTCCAGTCGCCTGCGGGCGATGTTCCGGCGCGGCGAGCTGGGGCTGGTGGCTCTCGCTGTCCTCATCGGCATTGCGGCCGGCCTTCTGGTGGCGCTGATCGGCGGATTGAGTACGGTCCTGCATGTGCTGGTCTTCGGTGTCGAGCGGCTGAGCAGCAGTGAACTCTCCGGCTGGATCGTGCTTGCCGGGCCGGTCATTGGCGGCATCGTACTCGGCCTGATCCTCTTCATTCTTTCGAAAACCCGCAAAAAGCCGATGGTCGACCCCATCGAGGCAAATGCGCTGCATGGCGGCCGCCTGTCGCTGACGGACAGCATCATCGTCTGCGTGCAGAACATCATTTCAAACGGTTTCGGCGCATCTGTCGGGCTTGAGGCAGGCTATACGCAGATCGCCAGCGGTGTGGCCTCCAAGATCGGCATTAAGCTGAAGCTGAGACGAGGAGACATGCGTATCCTCGTCGGCTGTGGTGCTGCTGGTGCCATTGCCGCTGCCTTCAACGCGCCTCTGACCGGGGCATTCTATGCCATAGAACTCATCATCGGCACCTATACCGTCGTGACACTCGCGCCACTCATTGTCTCTGCGCTGGTGGCCAGCATCGTGGCAGGGCTTATCGGCGGGCATGGCCTGTCCATCGATATCTATGATGCCAGCCGTGTGACGCCGCCGGATTATGTACCAGCCATCTTCCTCGGCGTGGTGTGTGCGTTTATCGGCATCGTGCTGATGCAGACGGTCTCCCTTATCGAGGAAACGGCGCGCAAAAGTGCCATTCCCGGTTGGCTGCGTCCAACAATCGGTGGCGTAGCGGTGGGCGCACTTGCGCTGATTTCACCGCAGGTCCTGTCGAGCGGCCACGGTGCGCTCCATCTCAACATCGATGCCGATCTGACGATATACGGGCTGGCCGGGCTTTTCCTGCTGAAGGCTGCGGCGAGCGCGATTTCCATCGGCTCGAATTTCCGCGGCGGTCTGTTTTTTGCCTCGCTGTTCATGGGGTCGCTGGTCGGCAAGATTTTCGCACTCTGCGCACCCTATATCGGCTATGGCTCGACAGCACCCGTGGTCTACGCCGTGGTCGGCATGAGTGCTTTTGCCGCCGCCATTATCGGCGGTCCTCTGACGATGACGTTTCTGGCGCTGGAACTGACCGGAGACTTCCAGATCACGGCTTTGGTGCTGGCGGCCGTCATCACGACATCGCTCGTGGTACGCACCACCTTCGGTTACTCCTTCGCCACCTGGCGTTTTCACCTGCGGGGCGAAAGCATTCGCAGCGCCCACGATATTGGCTGGATCCGCGACCTGACGGTGGGCAAGATGATGCGCGCCGATATTCGCAAGGCCAATGTCAGCATGGGACTTCCGGCCTTCAAGGAGAAGTTTCCGCTCGGCTCGACGCAGCGGGTTATCATGACCCATGATGACGGGCGTTATGCCGGCATGGTCCTCGTGCCGGAAATCTACGCCGATCCTATGGATCGCGATCCCTCCAAGATCAGCCTCGAGACCTACCTGAATTACAAGAACGACGTGCTGCTGCCGGCGATGAACGCACGACAGGCGGCGGCAGCCTTCGATGCTACGGAAAGCGAAGCTCTGGTTGTCGTCAACGACAAGATCGAAAACCGACCCGTTGGCCTGCTGACGGAAAGCCATACGCTCAGGCGGTATAGCGAAGAGCTTGAGCAAAGGCGCCGGGAGGCGTCCGGTGAATTATAAATCACATCAGGAAACTGCACTTATATGTTGAAATAGATAGGTTTCTTATGATCTAAATCTTGGGGCGACAGACTTCTGATTTTCCAGTGATGTCGCATGGGCTAACTTGGCATCACATTGTGAATCAAGCTGTCATTCGCCGCAGCGGATACGATTTGAGTACTCAAAGGAATAGACCATGGATGGCGGCAACTTCGATCTCAAGGAGGAAATCCGCGATTATTGGTCGAAAAGATCGGAGACTTTCGATCTGGCCTTTGGACACAAGATAGCAGCCGGCGCCGAGGCCAATGCATGGCAGAAGCCGATCCGCGACCTGGTGGGACCTGAGCCGAAACGTATCCTTGAACTAGCCTGTGGCACCGGCGAGGTGACGCGGCTTATTCATGATCTCGGCCACGAGGTCACAGCACTCGACTTTTCAGAAGCGATGTTATCCGTGGCGCGCGCCAAGCATGCGGGAAAACCAAGGCTGCGTTTCGTGATGGCAGATGCCGAAAACACCATGGAGCCGGATGCGTCCTATGATGCGATCATTTGCAGGCATCTGGTCTGGACATTGACGCAGCCTGAGGAGACCTTCCGCGAGTGGTTCAGGCTGCTTCGTCCGGGCGGTCGGCTCCTGTTTTTCGATGGTGACTGGGCAACGCCAAAACCGGCAGGACGTCTCGCGAGCCTGTTGATCCGGCTCATCGATCTTTCGGTGGGGGCCGACAAGAATTACGATGGCGCTCAAAGCAGCCATCATGCCGCAATCATGAAGGCACTTCCGTTTGGGCAGGGGTTGCGCCCGCAGATGCTGACGCCGCTCCTGATCGCCGCCGGCTTTACCGGCATCGAACTGCACTCACATGCCCCGATTGCGAGAGCGCAGCGGGAAAATACCAACCTGCGCAACAGGCTGCGAACTTTCGTCTACCGTCGTTTCATCCTGACCTGCCGCCGTCCTTGAAACGGTAATGGGAAACGGGAAGGTGAGGGGGCCGAGAGTTAAATCACACAACCACGAACTCAGCTGCCCTTTACAATCGCACCACCCGAGAAATGGTCGCGGTACCAGGGCAGAAACCATATTGCGAGCGGGCCGAAGACCATGCGATAGAGCGCTTGCGTATAGGTCAGTCTTTCGCCGGTGCGCCGGACGACTTTTAATCGCATTAGCAGCTTTCCGGGGGTTGCCATGAAAGTGCTGCTTTCGAAGGCCGGGAAATAGCAAAACAACACGGATGCCAGCCATAAAAGCGTTACGCCCATCAGAGGTGTCGGCGGTTGCCCCGCTGGAGCGTCCATATATTCCGGTAGCCACTCTGCGGCGACGAATGTCGGTGCAAACGCCACACTGATGAGCAAGATGAGATCGACTATTCCTGCGATGATGCGTTTGAAGATCATGTTTCATCCCTGGACGTGAATCTGACTCGAATAAGATGATTGTACAAGCTATCTACAGAAAACACCCGAAAGCGCTGTCAGTCTTTCCAAGCGCCTTTGACGCAAGGAAACGAGCTCCATGACTGCTCCACTCGTCATCTACGCGGATGGTTCATACGACCCCGTTGCAGTATCGGGAAGCTGGGCATTCATCGTGTTTGAAACCGAGCGGCAGATCCATGTTGCGCGAGGAATGGAAATCGGACTTACGAACAATTCGTTTGAAGTCATGGCGGTCATGAATGCACTTTTATGGCTCGATGCACAGGCTCCAGGCCGGCCAGCCAAGCTCTGGACAGACTCCGCTCACGTGATGGAAGGTTGCCATCGCTGGCGCGACATCTGGCGTACCAACGGGTGGAAGCGCATCAATCCAGATTCGCGAAAACGCAAGCGACAGATACCAGATGGCGTTCTGTGGCAGAATGTGGATCGTTTGCTACTTCGCAATCCAAACGTCGAGATAGCGTGGTGCAAGGGACATTCCGGTATAGCCGGGAACGATCTCGCGGACGCTTTGGCCCGTACCAAGATGGTGGATGGGGGCAATTAGTCTGACGCCACCCGGTCTATAGACGCACGCCAGCAGCTTGTTCTTGTTGAGGTAGCGGAGCTTCAAGCTGTCCGCCCACGGACAAAATTGGGGCGCTGTCAGCCCTGCAATCCACGCCAATATGGTGCCGCTGTTCCTCCTTAAATTGCCATCCAATCTCTCCGCCAAGGGTTGCCAATCCATTGTGGCAACGGGTGCATAAAAAATCCCAGCTCGGTTGACTCATTTATGAAACCGGTTACATTCACGGATGTAAACGGTTTCATTGGTTAAAAACCGTGCTTGGAGGAGCAAATTTTCATGTTTAAACATTTGATGGCTGCTGCCGCTATGGTGCTGGCGGCGGGCACGTCCGTGCACGCTCAGGAACAGAGCTTCAAGATCGGTCTTTCCAATTCTTTCGTCGGCAGCGAATGGCGCACGCAGATGATCGAGGAAGCTCAGGCTGCCGCAAAGGCGTGGGGCGAAAAGGGCGTGAAGGTCGAAGTCGTCGTTCAGAGCGGCAATGTCGATGTGCAGGGGCAGATCGGCCATATCCGCAATTTCATGAACCAGGGCGTTGATGCGATCCTCATCAATCCCGGCAGCCCGACTGCCTTTGATCCGATCTTCGCTCAGGCGAAGGCGCGCAACATCCTCGTTATCGCAACCGACGCGGAAGTGTCTTCTAAGGACGCGATCTATGTCGGCATCGACCAGAAGGCCTGGGCGGCACAGTCCGCACAGTGGCTTGCGGATTCGCTGAAGGGCAAGGGAAGCGTCGTCGCGATCAACGGTATCGCCGGCAACCCCGCCAACGAAGCCCGCGTCGCCGGTTATCGCGAAGTGTTCAAGAAATATCCTGATATCAAGGTGCTGAACGAAGCCAATGCGAGCTGGGATCAGGCGCAGGGCCAGCAGGCGATGCAGAACCTTCTCGCCACCTATCCCGATATCAGCGGTGTGTGGGTGCAGGACGGCATGGCCGATGGCGCATGGCGCGCAATCGAAGCCGCCGGCAAGACCAAGGACATCGCCGCGACCGGTGAAATCCGCAAGGACTTCATGACGCGCTGGGAAAAGGAAAAGTTCAACTCCGGCGCCTCCGTCAATCCTCCGGGTGTCATGGCCAGCGCGCTCAACGTTGCCGTTCTGAAGCTGCAGGGCAAGGAATTCAAGGACGGCGTTTTCGGCGGTACCTATGGCAACGCCATCTATATTCCGATCCCCTTCGTCAGCAACGACAACCTCGCGGACAACATCAAGTCCGCCGAAGGCAAGCCGGGCTATTGGTCCGTCACGGCAACCGTGACGCCGGAACAGGCTGGCGAGTTCTTCAAGTAAGATCAGTCTCGGGCTGGCGGCAAACGCCGGCCCGAAACCTGAAATTCGAATGTGGACCGCGTATTGCGCGCGTCCGCCAGTGACGAAGCACAATGACAAGTACAATTCGGGGACATGCGATGGCGAACGCTCTGGAAGCGGCCGGCATACAGAAGAATTTTGGCGCCGTGCGTGCGCTTTCCGACGGCAGGCTGACCGTTGGTCGCGGTGAAATTCACGCGCTGCTGGGCGCCAATGGTTGCGGTAAGAGCACGCTTTGCAAGATCGTTGCGGGCGCTGTGGCTCCGACCAGCGGCACCATCCGGTTCAACGGCGAAGACGTGCGCTTCAAAAGCCCGCGTGACGCCGAAAATGCCGGTATTGCGCTGTTTTATCAGGAGCTAAGCCTCATTCCGCAGCTTTCCGTCGCTGACAACATTTTTCTCGGTCGAGAACCGAAGCGCGGCGTTTTTGTCGAGAGCAAGGGCCTGAAAGCCGAGGCGCGCAGGCTGATCGCGCTGTTTGACGGGGTTGCCGGGACAGGGCTGGAGCCGGATGCGATCGTCGGCAATCTGCCGCCCGATCAGCGCCAGCTCGTCGAAATCCTGAAAGTTTTCGCCCAGAATGCCAGCCTCATGATCATGGATGAGGCGACGGCGGCTCTCGATGGCCGCCAGTCCGAGCGTTTTTTTGAGATACTCAGAGCCAAGAAGGCGGACGGTGTCTCCACCATCATGATTTCCCACCGGCTCGATGAGGTTTTTGCTGTCTGCGACCGCATCACCGTCATGCGTAACGGTGCGACCATTTCGGAACTCGACACCGCCGCTACCACCCGCGAGGCCGTGGTGCACGACATGGTCGGCGACGTCCGCGCCGCGCCTGCCCGCCAGCAGGGACGCGCAGGTGCAGCACCCAGCCTGAAGGTGACGGACGTTGCGGGCGAGGGTGTTCGCGGTGTCAGTCTGCAAGCCTATCCGGGTGAAATCGTCGGTTTGGCGGGATTGCAGGGGCAGGGCCAGTCGGCTTTGCTGAAGGGTCTGTTCGGCGCAAGCCCCTTTGCCGCCGGGCAAATCCAGTTCGAGGGCCGTGAGGTTGTTATCGGCAAGCCTTCGCAGGCGGTTCATAACGGTTTTGCCTATGTATCGGGCGACCGAGGGCGTGATGCCTCGCTTCAGGGCCGGTCGATCTTCGAAAATCTTGTTGCAGCTCTGATGGTGCGCGAAAAGATGAGACTGGTCCGGCCCGCGACACTGAAGCCGCGTGTGCAGAAGGTCGCGGACGACATGAAGACGAAGTTTGCCGGCATGGATATGCCTATCGGCACGCTCTCAGGCGGCAACCAGCAGAAAATCTTCATTTCCCGCTGGCTTGCCACCGCGCCGAAACTGCTGCTGCTCGACGATCCGACCAAGGGCATCGATCTTGGCGCCAAGGCCGATCTCTTCGCGCTGATGCGCCAGCAGGCTGACGCGGGCGCGACTATTCTTCTCTATTCCTCGGAAGATGCGGAAATCCTCGAATATGCCGACCGCATTCTCGTGTTCAACGGCGGACGCATTTCTGCGGAGCTGACCGGAGCCGACATGACATCCGTCAACATGACACGCGCCGCCTATGGAGACGCCGCATGAATTCCCTCGGTTTTATGCGCAAGCAACCCTGGATCATAACTCTCGTGGTTCTGGCCGTTCTCATCGGCGTCAACACATTTCTGCAGCCTTCCTTCGTGCAGCCGGCCGTATTGCAGTCGAACCTGACGACGTTTCTTCCCCTGATCCTGGTCGCCATCGGTCAGACCTATGTCATTCTGGCGGGGGATATAGATCTGTCGGTCGGAAGCATCGTAGCGCTCGCCAATGTCGTTACCGTCAGCGTCATCGCTGCACTTGGCGGAACGGCGGGTGCCGTCATTGCGGGCATGGGAGCGGGAGTTGCGGTCGGACTGATCTGTGGGCTGGTCAACGGCCTGTTCATATCCGGCCTGCGTTTCCAGCCCATCGTCACCACCTTCGCGACGGGCATCATCTTTGCCGGTCTGGCGATCTGGGTTCTGCCGCAGGCCGGTCTTCCCGTGCCGGAAGCCTATTGGCAGACCTATTCCGGCAGCTTCATCGGCTTGCCTTTCGTGCTATGGGTGCTGCTGGCTGGCATTGCCTTTACGCTCGTTGTGTCGCGCATTCCGTTTCACGTGCATTTGTTGGCCGTGGGCGGCAATCGCACGGGCGCTTTCCAGACGGGCTTGCGCCTCTCCGGCATTCGCATTGGCGCCTACATGATTTCCGGTCTGTTTTCGGCGCTCGCAGCGCTGTGCCTGACGGGCGAGACCGCCTCCGGCGACCCCTTGCTCGGTGCAAGCCTGGCGCTCTCCTCCATTTCGGCGGTCGTTCTTGGCGGCACCGCACTTTCCGGCGGGTTCGGCAGCTCGACAGGATCGATCGCCGGCGCGCTGGTGCTGGGCATGATCGGCAATGTGATTTTCTTTGCGGGCTTGCCCTTCGAGTACCAGACATTGGTACAGGGGTTGATCGTGCTGACGGCACTTGCCGGCGGCGTTCTGGTGACGAGGCGTTGAGATGACAAATCCCGGTTTGAAAATCAAATCCATCATCACCGATCCCCTGACCATTGCGATTGGCGCGTCAGTCTTCCTGCTGCTTGTCGGCGAACTGTTGTCGCCCGGCTTCGCACAGGGGTCGCAGATCGTGCGGCTGCTGACGATCGCCGCTATTCTCGGTATCGTCGCGGCGGGCCAAAATCTTGTGATTCTCGGCGGACGCGAAGGCATCGATCTGTCCGTCGGCGCGATGATCTCGCTCGGCGCTGTCCTTGCCGGCAACATGATGAACGGCCAGAATGCGGGCATACCGCTTGCCATTCTTGTCGCAGGTGGCATTCCCTTCCTAATCGGCCTCATCAATGGCCTCGGCATCACCTTCGTGCGCATTCCGCCGCTGGTCATGACACTCGGCATGACGGCGGTCATCCAGGGCGGGCTGGTGGTCTATTCGCAGGGCGTTCCATCAGGTGCGGCGGCGCCCCTCCTGGCAGGTTTCATCAACCGGCCGCTTGTTTTCGGCATTCCCGGCGTCCTCTTCGTCTGGCTTGGCATTGCCGCGATCATGCTGTTCGTGCTGCGCCGCACGGCCTTCGGCTTCTCCATTTACGCCATCGGCTCCAACGAGCGGGCGGCGACGCTGGTCGGATTGCCCGTGTCTTTGATCCGCACGCTGCTTTACGGCCTGTCCGGCCTGTTTGCCGGTCTGACCGGGGTCTGCGTGATCGGCTACACCGGTACCTCCTTCATTTCTGTCGGCGACCAATATGTCCTTCCATCGATCATCGCTGTTGTCATCGGCGGCACTTCGCTTGCGGGTGGTGCGGGCGGATATATCGGAACCATGGCCGGGGCAGTTGCGCTCACCATTCTGCAAAGCGTACTGATAACGCTCAACCTCGATGTATGGGCCCGGCAGATCATATTCGGTGTCACGCTACTTGCGCTGATGCTGCTTTATGGCCGCCAAAAGCAGTTGCGTGTGTGACAGATGAGCAAAGACCAAGGTTCGAATATCAGGGAAGTTGCAGCTCTCGCGGGCGTTTCGATCGCGACCGTGTCACGGGCGCTGCAACAACCCGACAAAGTCCGCCCGGAAACAAGGAAGAAGGTTTTCGATGCCGTCAGGCAGGCGAACTTTGTTCCCAACGCCCAGGCCGCAAGCTTCAGGCGTCAATCCAACAACACTGTCATTCTTCTCGTTCGCGATATCGGCAACCCCTTTTATCTCGAGATCTACAAGGGCGTGGAGGAAGCGGCGGGGGAGGCGGGCTTCAAAGTGCTCATGGGCGACGCCCGTAACGACGAAAACCGCGTGGCGACACATATAGACATGGTCAGGCAGAAACATGCCGACGGCCTCATCCTGATGACCGGCCAGTTTCCTTCAGAGCTTCTCGATCAGGGTGACGCGCTGCCGCCGATCGTCATCGCTTCGGAAACCGTGCCAGGCATCGCGCTGCCCACCGTCAAGGTGGACAACCGCGCCGCGTCCAAAAACGCCGTGCATCATCTGATCGAAGCAGGGCACACGAAGATCGCGCATCTCGCCGGACCTTTTCCGGAGAGTCTGGCACAGGAGCGTTTCGAGGGCTACCGCGACGCGCTTGAAGAAGCGGGTATCGGTTACGCGGATGAACTCGTCGTGACAGGCGATTACAGCATCGAAGCCGGTAGACAGGCGATTGCCGGACTTCTCGAAAATGGGATTTCCTTCACCGCCATCTTCGCATCGAGCGACCAGATGGCGATTGGCGCAATCAGCGAGCTGCGCGGGCGCGGGCTGTCGGTGCCGGCCGATGTCTCGGTCATTGGCTTCGACGATATCATTTTCGCCAATGCCTTCGAACCACCGCTGACGACAGTGCGCCAGCCCCGGCAGGAAATGGGCCGCAAAGCCATGGCGCTGATGGTCGACCGGCTAAATGGCAAACGCACGGCCGAAACCATCGTGCTGGATACGGAACTGGTGGTACGCGGCTCGGTCGCGCCCCGCCGTTCGCCGCACCGGTAGCGGCGACGCCAGAATTGTGAATGCCGAACTGTGAATGCAAGGAGTGTACGGACATGAAGACGATCAAAGGCCCCGCGATTTTCCTCGCGCAATTTGTCGGGGACAAGGCACCCTTCGACACGCTCGACAATCTCGGCCAATGGGCGGCTTCCCTCGGTTACAAGGGCATTCAGGTGCCGACCGATCCGAAACTCTTCGATCTTGAAAAGGCTGCGGCTTCCAAAACCTATTGCGACGATATCAAGGGCCGTCTGGCCGAGACAGGCATCGAGATCACCGAGCTTTCGACTCATATTCAAGGGCAGCTCGTCGCCGTTCATCCCGCCTATGACGAGATGTTCGACGGTTTTGCGCCCGCCGAACTGCGCGGCAAACCGCAGGCGCGTCAGGAATGGGCGGTCAACCAGCTGAAGTGCGCGGCGAAAGCGTCGCAGCATCTGGGCCTCAAGAGCCATGCGAGTTTTTCCGGCGCGCTGGCGTGGCCTTTCGTTTATCCCTGGCCGCAGCGCCCCGCAGGTCTTGTCGAAATGGCCTTTGCTGAACTCGGAAAGCGCTGGACGCCCATTCTCGATACATTCGAGGAGAATGGCGTCGATCTCTGCTACGAGCTGCATCCTGGCGAAGACCTGCATGACGGCATTACCTTCGAGCGTTTTCTGGAGGCGACCGGCAATCATTCGCGCGCCAACATCCTTTATGATCCCTCGCATTTCGTGCTTCAGGCGATGGATTATCTTGATTTCATCGATATCTACCACGAGCGCATCCGGGCCTTTCACGTCAAAGATGCCGAGTTCAATCCCACCGGTCGTTCCGGCGTCTATGGCGGTTATCAAGGCTGGGTCGACCGGCCGGGGCGTTTCCGTTCGCTCGGCGACGGGCATGTCGATTTCGGCGCGGTGTTTTCCAAACTCACCCAATACGACTTCGAAGGATGGGCGGTGCTGGAGTGGGAATGCGCATTGAAACACCCGGAAGACGGGGCGCGTGAAGGTGCCGGCTTCATTGAAAATCACATCATCCGCGTGACCGAGCGGGCTTTCGACGATTTCGCCAAAAGCGGCGTCGATGATGCCGCTAACCGTCGCCTTCTCGGGCTTTGAAAGGGATAGACATGTCCTCCGCAACAGCAAGATTTAATAGCCGCCGCATTCGTCTCGGCATGGTGGGTGGTGGTCAGGGTGCCTTTATCGGCGCGGTGCATCGTATCGCCGCGCGGCTCGACGACCGTTACGAATTGGTCGCCGGTGCGCTTTCCTCCGACCCGGCACGCGCCAGTGCTTCGGCAACCCTGCTCGGCATTGCGCCCGAGCGGTCCTACGCTTCGTTTGAGGAGATGGCGTCGGCCGAGGCCGGTCGTGAAGACGGTATCGAGGCGGTTGCCATCGTCACCCCCAACCACCTGCATTTCGCCCCGTCCAAGGTCTTTCTCGAATCTGGCATCCACGTTATCTGCGACAAGCCCGTCACAGCGACGCTGGAGGAGGCGAAGGAGCTGGCGACGATCGTCAGGGCATCCGACAGGCTGTTCATCCTCACGCATAATTACACCGGCTATGCCATGTTGCGGCAGATGCGGGAGATGGTGGCCAACGGCGCCATCGGCAAGCTGCGCCATGTCCAGGCCGAATATGCGCAGGACTGGCTGACCGAAGCGGTCGAAAAGACCGGCGCAAAGGGAGCGGAGTGGCGCACCGATCCGAGCCGCTCTGGCGCGGGCGGGGCAATCGGCGACATCGGCACCCATGCCTTCAACGCCGCCGCCTTCGTGACCGGTGAAATTCCCGCGAGCCTCTACGCCGATCTCACGTCCTTCGTTCCGGGCAGGCAGCTGGATGACAGCGCCAATATCCTGCTGCGTTACGAAAGCGGCGCGAAGGGCATGCTCTGGGCAAGCCAGATCGCTGTCGGCAATGAAAACGCCCTGTCGCTCAGGGTCTATGGCGATAAGGGCGGCCTTGAATGGCACCACCGCGTGCCGGACGAGCTGTGGTTCACACCTTACGGCGAGTCCAAGCGGCTGATTACGCGCAATGGCGCGGGCGCAGGTTCTGCCGCCAACCGCGTCAGCCGCGTGCCATCAGGGCATCCGGAGGGATATCTCGAGGGTTTTGCGACGATCTACCGTGAGGCCGCAGACGCAATCATCGCAAAAAGGGAGGAAAAAGCAGCCGCCGGGGATGTGGTTTATCCCGGCATAGAGGACGGCCTTGCGGGTCTCGCATTCATCGATGCGGCCGTGCGGTCCAGCCTGACCTCGTCCTGGGTAGAGATCGACATCTAGATCACTGGATATCGGGGACTGACGACGCAGGGCATCGGAGGTTGTGCCCAGCATTACCCGACTAATTGTTTGGAAGAGCACGGGCAGGCGTGTCGTCATATTGATCAAACGGAAAGGGAGTTACGCGTTTGAAAACGTTCAAGTCAAAATTCGCAAAGATGGCATTCGTCGTCGGACTGGCGGCCGGTATCGCAAATCCGGTTTTTGCCGATGACAGCAAGACGCTGCCGATTGCCGCGCAGATGTACACACTGCGCAACGCCGGAACGCTTGAGGAGCAGCTTGCCATCCTCAACCGCGCGGGCGTTTCCGCCGTGGAAACGGTGGATATGCAGAAAGTCAGCGCCAGCGAGCTGAACGCGCTTCTGGAAAAGCACAAGATCAAGGTCATTTCCTCGCATGTGCCGATCGACAAGCTTCGCGGCAATCTCGACGAGGTCATCACCGAGCAGAAGGCTGTCGGCAATCCGGTCGTGACCGTGCCGTTCCTCAAGCCCGAAGACCGCCCTAAGGACGCCGCAGGCTGGACAGCCTTTGGCAAGGAACTTGGCGGATATGCCGACAAGCTTTCCGCGGCTGGCCTCTCCATGGCCTATCACAACCATGATTTTGAAATGGTCAAGTTTGACGGCAAGACGGCGCTTGAACTGCTGCTCGATGCCGCAGGCCCGAAACTGCAGAGCGAACTCGATGTCGCCTGGGTGGCGCGCAGCGGCAATGATCCGGCTGAGTTCCTCGGCACTCTGAACGGCCGGGTTTTTGCAATCCACGCCAAGGACAATGCACCGGCCGGCACGGCCGAAAACGAGCGCGGCTTTGCAACGATTGGCACCGGCGTTCTCGACTGGAAGACGATCCTGCCGGCGGCCAAACATGCCGGCGCACAATGGTTCATCCTTGAACACGACCTTCCGCTCGATGCCGAAGCGGTTGTGACCAAGGGCAACGCGTTCCTGAGCGAGCGCCTGCCGACCATTCAGTAAACACTGCCAGTAAAACCAGAACCGCACCCCGGCGGCCGGTTTCGCCGGGGCGCATAAGGTTCGACAGACGCATGATGAAGTTTCCGCCGCGTTGCGACGGGGAGGGCATTGTCTCGTCGACTTTTTACCCAAGTACCAATCGGAGGAGTTATCATGGCGGACAATCATTATGATGCGATTGTTGTCGGTTCAGGCATAAGTGGAGGCTGGGCCGCAAAGGAACTCACGGAAAAAGGCCTGAAGGTCCTGCTGCTGGAGCGCGGCAGAAACATCGAGCACATTACCGACTATCAGAATGCCGACAAGGAAGCCTGGGACTATCCCCATCGCAACCGCGCCACGCAGGAGATGAAGGCGAAATATCCGGTTCTCAGCCGCGACTATCTGCTGGAAGAGGCCACGCTTGGTATGTGGGCCGACGAGCAGGAAACGCCCTATGTCGAAGAAAAGCGTTTCGACTGGTTCCGTGGTTATCACGTCGGCGGCCGTTCGCTGCTGTGGGGACGCCAGACCTACCGCTGGTCGCAGACCGATTTCGAGGCCAACGCCAAAGAAGGGATCGCCGTTGACTGGCCGATCCGCTATCAGGACATTGCTCCCTGGTATGATTATGTCGAGCGTTTCGCCGGCATTTCCGGCAGCCGCGAGGGGCTGGACATTCTCCCTGATGGTGAATTCCTGCCGCCTATTCCGCTGAATTGCGTTGAAGAGGATGTGGCCCGCCGGTTGAAAACTGCCTTTAAAGGCACGCGCCACCTCATCAATTCGCGCTGTGCCAACATCACCCAGGAACTTCCCGATCAGGAGCGCACGCGCTGCCAGTTCCGCAACAAGTGCCGGTTGGGCTGTCCTTTCGGCGGCTATTTCAGCACGCAGTCATCGACCCTGCCGGCGGCAGTCGCCACCGGAAATCTTACGCTCCGGCCTTTCTCCATCGTCAAGGAAATCCTTTACGACAAGGACAAGAAGAAAGCTCGCGGTGTAGAGATCATCGATGCCGAAACGAACCTGACCTATGAATACACCGCCGATGTGATCTTCCTCAACGCTTCGACGCTCAACTCGACCTGGGTTCTGATGAACTCGGCCACCGACGTGTGGGAGGGAGGGCTCGGCAGCAGCTCGGGCGAACTCGGCCACAATGTGATGGACCACCATTTCCGCATGGGCGCCACCGGCCAGGTGGAAGGTTTCGAAGAGTTCTATTTCAAGGGCCGCCGCCCTGCGGGATTCTATATTCCCCGTTTCCGCAACACCGGCGACGACAAGCGGAACTATCTGCGCGGTTTCGGCTATCAGGGATCCGCCAGCCGTTCGCGCTGGGAGCGGGAAATCGCCGAACTCAACATCGGAGCCGACTACAAGGAAGCGCTGACCCAACCGGGCGCCTGGACTATCGGCATGACTGCCTTCGGTGAAATGCTGCCTTATCACGAGAACCGCGTGAAGCTGGACCACGACAAGAAGGACAAATGGGGCCTGCCGGTCCTGTCGATGAATGTCGAGATGAAGCAGAACGAACTCGATATGCGCGAAGACATGGTCAATGACGCGGTCGAGATGTTCGAAGCGGTTGGCATCAAGAACGTCAAACCGTCGAGGGGCAGCTATGCGCCAGGCATGGGCATCCATGAAATGGGTACGGCCCGCATGGGACGCGACCCCAAAACTTCCGTGCTTAATGGCAACAACCAGGTCTGGGATGCGCCGAACGTCTTTGTCACTGACGGTGCCTGCATGACTTCGGCCTCCTGCGTCAACCCGTCGCTCACCTACATGGCGCTGACGGCGCGTGCCGCCGAATTTGCCGTTTCCGAACGCAAGAAGGGGAACCTGTGATGAACAGACGTGAACTGCTGAAACTGATAGCCATTGCCTCCGGTCTTCCGTTGATCGGCGCTGACGTGGTCACTGCGGCGGAAAACGCCGCCAAGCCCGCCGGTGATGCCCACGTGTTCAGCCCGGAGGAAATCCGGCTTCTGGACGAGGTGGCTGAAACGATCATCCCTCGCACATCCACCCCGGGTGCGAAGGACGCTGCCGTTGGTGCATTCATGGCAGTCTATGCGGCTGATTGTTATACCGGCGAGCAGCGGAAACTCTTCCTCTCCGCGATGGCTGACATCGAAAACCGCAGCCGGACGGAATACAAGAAGGCGTTTCTGGAGCTGACGTCGCAGGAGCGGCAGACGCTGATTTCTGCGCTGGACAAACAGGCCCGGGCGGAACAGACGCCGACCGCACCGCATCCCTTCACACTCGTCAAGCAGCTGACGCTGCTCGGTTTCTTCACCTCCAAGATCGGCGCCACCGAGGTTCTCGTTTACGACGAGATCCCCGGCGGCTTTGAGACCTGCGTTCCCTACAAGAAGGGTACGCCCGCCTGGGGCACGACCTGAATTGAGAACCAGCCGCCCGCCTGCATTTGCAGGCGGGCGCGTTCATACGGCAGAACAAGGATGACACGATGCGCAAGAGAATGATCATCACGGCGGCAATGCTGGCAGCAAGCGCCATTCCCGCTTTTTCAGAGGGCGATGTTGCCAAGGGGGAGGCGGCCTTCAAGCGCTGTTCCGCCTGTCACGCCATCGGCGCGGGTGCGAAAAACAAGGTCGGCCCGCAGCTTAACGGGATCATCGGCCGTACTGCGGGCGGCGATCCGGACTATAATTACTCGAATGCGATGAAAAAAGCAGGCGGGGAAGGGCTGGTGTGGACACCGCAAGAACTGCGAGACTTTCTCAGCGCTCCCAAGAAGAAATTCCCCGGAAACAAGATGGCCTTGGCGGGCATCAGCAAACCCGAGGAACTGGATAATCTTATCGCCTATATCGAAAGCGCGTCTTCGAAACCAGCCGAATGACAGCACGCCGTTTATCGAACATCAAAACTCCCGTAGTTTTGAGACGATGACCACGAATTTACCCTAGCATATCCTGCGCGCCGAAGGCCTTGCCAACGAATTACCAAGGCCTTCCGGCGTTGTCTTCGAGAATGCATTTGCGGTGCTCAAACACCGGTTCTCAGGGGTCGGTCCGTCCTTCCTGCAGGCTCGACTTTTCGAAAGACCTGTCCTGATGGAAGCCCAGTTGGGCCAAGCCGTTTTTCACCTCGGGTGCGTTCATGAATAAATCCCAGATCAGGCCGCTGCGATAGTTTTCCATCATCGCAACAACAGGACCTTGATTGATGGCAAGATGGGTTCCGGACACCCAGCCGGTTGAGGGCTGGAATGAATCCATGAGGCCAAAGCGGCCGATGAGTGCGCCATCGTTCCATTGCAGAAAATGCAAAGCCGCCTCGCGTGAACGATGAGAAAAGAAGGGCATGCTCGAGAGGGCTGCCGTTGTCGCAATGATGCCGTCATCTTCGGTCGGAGAATTTACGACATAGCCCTTTGGCCCATCACACGCAGACAGACCCCACCCGGCCTCACTTGGGTAGCGCGTGCGGCAGTAGCGGTAATTGATCATGCAATGCGCGTGAACCTGCTCCAGATAGTCGTGACAATAAACATCGCCGAGACCGCGCGGATCGAGTGTGCAGAAGGAATAGTGCGACAGGAAAAGCGGTCCTCCATACGGCTGGCCAAGCGGCAGCCGAACACCGAGATACATCGATCCGTTCCGGATTTCGCCATCGCTTGCCCATCCGGAATGATAAGACTCGGCGCTGATTGCATGCGTCGTTGAACCTGCCGCGAGCACATAACAGACGAGGGCCTCGTTCCAGCCCACAATCGGCAAGTTTTTCGCCCATGCATACCGACGGCTCCAATGCCAGAACAGCGGCCCGGGTTTTCCCCTGGTAAACCAGCCCCATTCCACCGTCTCGACGATTTGATTTATGGACCGGCGTAAATCGATTTCGGAGGATGTCTGCGCGCCAAAAAACTCTCTGACGCAGATCAGCGCCTGAACCAGAAGAGCGGTTTCAACGAGATCTCCGCCGTCGTCGAATTTCGCGAAAGGTATCGTTCTTCCGCTGGACGCATCGATGAAGTGAGGGAAGGCGCCATGAAAACGCTTCACCGTCGCCAGCGATTTCAACATCCGGCTCGCCCGGGCGATGGCTTCCTGTTCGGTTATCCAAGAACGGCCGACACCAACAATGAGCGAAAGAAAACCAAACCCGATCCCCGAGACGGACGCGATCTCATGGATCGAATGACCATCGGATCGCATACGATCCCGCGGTAGGCCACTCTCCGGGTGGCTCCCTGACCAGAAATATTCAAAGGTATTGCGATGCAAACCATCAAGTTCAGCAGGTAATTTATCCGTCAATTCCAACCTCAGGGACCAGCGGCAATCAGTCGGCAGATCAACTGCGAAGCCTTATCTGACTCTGTCACCATCTCCAAATTCCAAGTGGAGCGGTGAATGCCGGTAGCCGCAAAAATTCTCGGCTATCGCAGCAGATCCACGGCGGCAAGGCGTAGCAGCGGCTCATCCTCGATGACGAGTATGGTTGCCACATCGGCGGCATTCGAGGTCACGCTCATCATGACTGTCTCAAATGGGAAACCAGTCCCTGCATCGTAACCCGCAGGCCGTCAGGATCAAAATTTATCTCGACACCGCCTGTACCCGTCAGACCAAGCCGGATGAGCTTCGATCCAAAACCTTTACCCGATGGAGCGGTCACCGGCGGACCGTCCTGCTCCTTCCATTCCAGAACAAGCGCATTCTCGCCGCCGGCATCTTCTATCGTCCATGAAATAACGACGGTTCCGGCATCAGAAGACCAGGCTCCGTATTTCAAGGCGTTTGTGCCAAGCTCGTGCATCAGGAGAGCCAGCGATAGCGCAGTCCTAGGCCCGATTTCCATGTCGGCGCCCGATATGCGGTATCGCTCGGGAAGAGAAAGTTGGCGAAGCACTGAATCGATCACTGCCACCATGCGCGCCGACGACCAGTCCTGGTTCAGAAGAACCTCATGCGCATTGGCAAGCGCGCGCAATCTGCTCGTGAAGGCTTCGACAGGGGCTCTGTCGGTGACAGGGCGAAGCGTCTGTGTCGCAATCGCCTGAACCATGGCCATCGTATTTTTGAGCCGGTGGCTGATTTCGTGATTGAGAACCTGCTGTTCCTGCTCGGCGCGAATCCTGGAGATCGCCTCACGCGTGCGGTCCGCTATCGTGCGCACAAAATCACGCTCCTCAGACGAGAATTCATGCGGCTTGTCGTAGTGCACGAACATGACCCCCGCGAATGCGCCCCTTTCGATGATTGGCACATTCACGAGGACGGAGATGCCTATTGAGTGTAGAAGCTCGGCTGAAGCGGAGGTTCTCGGATCCGTCGCCACATCGGGTATGATGACCGTCTCACCGCGCTTCAAATCCTGGATGTAGGATCCGTAATTCCTGAAATGATGGAGCCCCGCGACGGTGAACATTCCCTCCGCACACCAGTCGGGAAGCATCTGCACCGTCTCGGCGATAGGGTCAACGATGCCGTAGCCCGCCCGCGTCGCGCCCCTCAGACTCCGTGCCAAAATCTCCGCGGCGGCAAATGCCACTTCCGCAACAGTATCCAGCTCGCGGATCTTTTCGCCGAGTTCCAGGAATGCAAGCTGCCTGTCCTCCGACAGTTTTTGAGCGGTGGCATTGCGTGCGACCTTGATATAACCTGGGACCTTGGGCGGCGAATGGTTGGACATCGGCCGGATCGTGCCGTCCAGAAAGATGCTGGAGCCATCGGCAGCGAGGTGCCATCGGCGGTCGGGTGCAACCCCTTCGGACGTGGCTCTGCTCACTTCAGTCGCAGGAACGCCGGCTGCCCGGTCTTCCTCAGTAAAAATCGACTCAAACGGCCGTCCGAGCATCTCGGCTTCCGACCAGCCAAATGTCTCCTGCGCTCCACCGAACCAGCTTGTAATGCGCTGGTCTTCATCGATCGTCATGATAATATAGTCTTTGGCGCCTTCGACGATCAGGCGAAGCTTCGTTTCGCTGTCGCGCAAAGCCTCCTGGGCTTGCATACGATCAGTGACTTCAACGAACATGATGACGAACGTGTCTTCACCAGTGGCTTGAACATAGCCGTCGAACCACCGATCCATCGATCCGATCTTGCGGGTGAAACGCTTGCTTTGTTGGGTCTCGACGGCCTCCACCACATCGGAAACCCACTCATTTTCGAATTCTGGAAAGAGTTCGCGCATGGTTCGACCAGGCACATTATCGCCTGGCAATCCGAGAAGAGTGCTCCATGCGGGATTGACCGTCTCGTACCGCCAATCGACAATCGTTCCGTCGACGTCACGGATCACCGAGCCTATGACGATGCCTTCCTCCAATTGCTGGAAAAGCGCACCCCAGCGTCGCTCGGAAAGGAAGGTCGCAATCTGGTTCGAGGCGACCCTTCCGATCTGGTTCAGTAACTGTAGCTCGCTTTCCGTCCATGTGCGTGGTTCTCCATCGATTGCTGCGAGCGCGCCGATCACCATGCCGTCAGGGAGGGTTACAGGCACTCCCATGTAGGAGATCACGCCCAGATCGGTTATGGCCAGATTATTTCTAACGAGATCATGAAGCGTCGCATCTCCGATGATCAAAGGCTGTCTATCGCGAACCACATGCTGACAGAATGAATGGGTGAGTGGCGTTTCCGCTGCTTCGGCCCATCTGGGTGGCAACCCGACATGGGCGATGAAAACCTGCCGGTGCTCGTCCAGAATCGAGATCAACGCCACTGGGCATTTCAGGCCGGTTTTGACGACCTCGATAATATCCTGGAATTCAGGTGGGCTATGGACATCAAGCAGCCCAGAGTTTCGAACTGCGTCAATGCGTTCCGACGGTGAATTCAAGGTCAATCCTTATCCGCACAGGCGCGGCGTTGATCAAGCCGACAAGGCGGCAAGCAGTTTGGGCGAAACAACGAGGCTGGGAGGAGGGGTGACGGAGCGCTCCGCGCCAATGACGATCCCCTCAATGAACTGCAAGGCATTTTGCAAACCGTTCATGGTGTACGGCTTCTCGATCGCTCCAAGTGCACCCGCAAAATCCTCGGGTATTCTCTTCAGGTTACCCGAAACAAAAACATAGGGGATGGAACTCGAGGAAAGGTATCGGCCGACTTCGATTCCCGTTGGGCCATCCAGCAATTGAATGTCTACAAATGCGAATTGCGGCAGTGCCTTGTTGGCAAGCTCGATAGCTTCCTTGCTGTCGGCAGCGATCCCCACAATCTCGTGTCCGGCATCTTCCACTTCGCTTTCGAGTTCCATCGCGAGCAGGGCTTCGTCCTCTACGATCAAGATTTTCACAGGAGATCCTTTCAGTCTTTTACAGAAAGCGTGACACGAACATCCGAGAGGCGACCTTCAACGGTCCGAACGATCGTAGCGCGCAGTTGTTTTACGCATGCTTCCAGCATCTTTTTGCTAAAGGCTGCTTCTTCCTTGTCCATTTCGCCCGGCGTGACGGTATCGGCAACCCTGACAAGGAAGTGGCCGTTGAGGCGCTTGACCTCCAGGTGCAATTGCCCGCCTCGGTCCTTCAACCCTCTGCGAATGGCGTCACCGATGAGTTCGTTGATGATCAATGCAAGGGGGGAGGCCTTGGTCGCCGGAACCACAACCTCGTGAAGATCGGTGGTGAGAATGATGTCGGTTCGCTTCAGGGCGCCGATCTTGTCGAGCATCAATGTATTGGCAAAATCCGCGACATCGAAATGCCCTACATCCTCATCGTTCAGAAGCTTGCGCTGCACGGTGCTGAGTGCTTCGACCCTGTTCAGCACAGACATCAATGTCCGCTCCACAACATCGTTATCAGTCATCCGCGCCTGAAGCTTCACGATTGAGGCGATAGTCAGGAGGTTGTTTTTTACGCGATGATCAACTTCGTGGACGAGGGTTGTTTTTGCCCGCAATGCCTCGGTCAAATCCGCCGTTCGCTGCGCCACCTCTCCCTCCGCGATGTGGCGGGCGCGAGCGAGTTCGGCTTCCTTGCTCTTGATATCGGTGAAGTCGAGTTGCGAGGCGAAAAAATAGATGACAGTTCCCGAAGCATCGCGAACCGGACTTACGAAGAGAGCATTCCAAAACTCTGATCCGTCCTTGCGGTAATTAAGGATGTCGATTGCCAAATCCTGCTCGGCTGCGATTGCCTCACGCAGCTTCGTAACTGAACCAGGATCCGTGTCTGGACCTTGGAGCAGACGACAATTTTGACCAACCAGCTCTTCGGCGGAATAGCCCGTCAATCTGCTGAAAGCAGCATTGCAGAAGATGATTGGATTGTCTTTCTGGAGTGGATTTGTGATGATCATGGGCATGCGGGTGGCCTTGAAGGCTGCCGCAAACGGATCTTCAGAAGCGTGGCCAGATACTAGACGCTCTCCAGCGTCTTGAGCATCCTGCCGGAAGAGATCATTATCTTTCATGCAAGGTCCTGAAGGTAACGGTCCCCTAAAATGTTTGAATGGAAATTTGGTTCCAACGACAAAGTGAATCATTCCCGTTTTACAGGGTAGGGGATCCACCATCTTTCTGCATATTGCCCGTGAGCAGGTCTGCCGGCGTTTGATAGCCGAGAGATCGGCCTGATGACGTCAGTAGAACGAAAACGGGGCGACCAACTGGCCGCCCCGCTTGATATGAGACTGGGTCGAAACCTCAAGCAGTCCGTTCTTCGCCCGCGTTCGGCCTCCAGGTGATCAGCTTCCTCTCGGCGACATCGAGAATGAGATCGATGACGAGAACAAAAATGGCGAGAATGATGATACCGGCGAAAACGCCGACCGCGTCGACGTTACCTTCCGAACGGGCGATCAGGTAACCGAGGCCCAGCCAGAGACGCGACGCCAATCCATGAGAACATGCTCCATCAGTATCGCTTCAGGCAATAATGTTGGGCGGAAATTGAGTGGTGTTTTGTTTAGAGCGAAAGGATGCGTTACGCTTCGACGTAGCGCGATAACGCAACAGCCAGATAATGTTCAAAACGAGTTCTGAAGTTGCCTAGAAGGTCATTTGGACTGAAAACGCAAGACATTTCAATCAACAAAAGTTCCATAATCTATCTTATGCGATTATCATATGTAGCTGCCAGATTTAGCTTTCTATGGTCTTGAGCGCCTCACCTTCATCAGCGCCGCCTCGACACTCTGTACCTCGCTTGGGCACAATAGCGAGCAAAGGATTTAGAGAAAGCACCTAGCCCTTACTTTTCGAGCCAGGGTGAAGCAGTGCTCCAGAAAATGCAATTGCCGCCAAGAAAATCTTCCGCGAGTGGGCTTTGAACCCATGAAAGACATTGCTGACGAAATGCCCATGCTTTGGCTGATGCGGCAAAGATTTTGATGATCTGTCGGAACTGATGCGCCTGCCACCACCGCTGCTTTGCAATCGAGGCGGCTAATAAAGTGTTCTCTGGTAGTCCTTTTCCAGATCGTCGTCCATTTTCCGCATCTCATCCCTGTTGCTGGGCGCGCCCGTCGTTTCGTCAAGGATGATTTTGATGAGCGACGGCATCTCGGAGCGATCCTGAAAATGATCCGGGCTCCACAAATGCGACCGCAGAAACGCCTTGGCGCAATGCATGAAAACCTCGCTCACCCTGACGACAATCGCGAGTTTGGGCGCGCGATCATTGATGCTCATGCTTTTCAGAAGCTCCGGGTCGGTTGCGAGCTTTGCCTGCCCGTTCACACGCAACGTGTCGTCAAATCCCGGTATGACAAACAACAGCCCGACGCTTGGATTGGCAATGATATTGGTCAACGTATCCAGACGATTGTTACCCGGCCGATCCGGTATCGCGAGTGTGCGTTCATCAAGAATCTTGACGAACCCCGCAGGGTCGCCACGAGGGCTTACGTCAGCACTTCCCGTCAGATTCTGCGTTCCTATGCACAGGAACGGGGAGCGTCTGATAAATTCCCGCGCATGCTCGCCAATGGTGTCCTGACACTTCAATATCGCTAGCGCGTGGGTCGCCTCGAACAACCCTCGAAGCGATGGCTCATCTGTTACTGCAAATTCCGGATCAAGTTCAAACGCCGTCATCATCCCTCACCCTTGTGACGTTGCCCCGTTGTTCCAATCAGCTTCACCAGACGAAAACGCTCGGATATTGCCGACCTATCGATTGTTCTTGTTTGCCCGCATTTGTACGGTTTTTAAATTTGAGGTACGTACATCAATTTTAGTACTATCGCAGATTTCCATTTCAATCAAGAAGTAGAACGGGCAGCGATAGAGGCACAACAATCACTGAAATGGCTACGGTAGCTTTTGATTGCGGGCAGTCCTGTATAGACAGTGTAGTGGGGGTTCTTACCTTAAGGCCCCCGCTATTCACCGACGTTCAACCAGTCGAAGCGGCCTTGAAGACGGCAAGCTGGTCGGCAAAGGCGCGTTGATAGGCCGGACGCGCCTCACCGCGAGCCACATAGGCTGAAAGGTTTGGATATTCGTCGAGGATGCCTGAGCTTTTTATCCTTTGCAGCACCGATATCATCAACAGATCTCCAGCGCTGAACGCACCGTCGAGCCAGTCGTCGTCACCGAGGCAGCGGGAGAGTTCGCCGAGCCGCTTGCGGACATTTTTATCGATCATCGCAAGGCGCTCCTCGTACCAGCTCTTGTCGCCCTCCAGAAATCGGGCAATCGAGCGGTCAACGATTGGCGGCTCCACCGTGTTGAGTGCGGCGAACATCCAGGTTATCGCCCGCGCCCGCGCATTCTCATCCCGCGGCAACAGGCCAGCATTGCGCTCCGCGATGTGGAAAATGATCGCGCCGGATTCAAACAGTACAAGATCGCCCTCCTCATAGGTCGGGATTTGTCCGAACGGCTGAAGTGCCAGATGCTCAGGTTCCCGCATCGCCTTGAAGGAGAGAAGGCGAACATCGTAGGACAGCCCCGCTTCCTCCAGCGCCCAGCGGACGCGCATGTCGCGGGCCAGACCCTTGCCGCCATCGGGCGAGCGTTCAAAAGCGGTAATCGTGATCGTCATTGCTGTTCCCCATCGCGTCTGTTTGGAGACTATTGGCTCATTGTGGTCGAGCATCAGCTTTTTGCGCCAGCCGGAAAAGGCAGCGCGTCAGAATAGGCGTTTGCCAGAACGAAAACAATCCTTGTACGTTTCCATAACAGGTCATTGGCGTGCCGTTTGCCGTGGAAAGGGCTGGCCATTTCACGCAAAAACTCTAAGCTCCTGCGCCGGACGCGGATTGCCAAAACCTTCAGGATTTCAATTTAAATCATTAGGGAGAAACCATCACATGAGCCTGCGTATAAACGACATCGCACCCGATTTCACCGCCGAGACCACACACGGTCCGGTGAGCTTTCACGAATGGATCGGCGACGGCTGGGCGGTCCTGTTTTCGCATCCGAAGAATTTCACGCCGGTCTGCACCACGGAACTCGGCGCGATGGGCGGCCTGCAGCCGGAATTCGAAAAGCGCGGCGTCAAGATCATCGGCATTTCGGTCGATCCGGTCGAAAGCCATGAGAAATGGAAAAACGACATCCGGACTGCGACCGGCTTTAACGTCGATTATCCGCTGATCGGCGACAAGGACCTGAAAGTGGCGAAGCTCTATGACATGCTGCCGGCGGGCGCTGGCGACAGTTCCGAAGGCCGCACGCCGGCCGACAACGCCACCGTGCGCTCCGTCTTCGTTGTCGGTCCCGACAAGAAGATCAAGCTGGTCCTCACCTACCCGATGACCACCGGCCGCAACTTCGACGAAATTCTTCGCGCAATCGATTCCATCCAGCTGACTTCCAAACATCAGGTGGCGACACCGGCAAACTGGAAACAGGGCGAAGACGTCATCATCACCGCCGCCGTCTCCAACGAGGATGCGATTGCCCGTTTCGGCTCCTATGACACTGTTCTTCCATACCTGCGAAAGACGAAGCAGCCCGACTGATTTTAAATCGATAAAAGGGGCGATGGGTCTCCATCGTCCCTATTCGATCTTCCCTGCGGCGTAGCTACGGCTTTATCACGCCGCCGTGGTAGTCGAGCCGGTACAACTCGACGCTGTCCCGATATATGCGCTCCACGCCGGTAAAAGACCGGAATTCGCCCTCATTGGTATCGACATAGACCATGTCTTCGACCTCGTGGGTGAAGCCGCCGAGGAAGCGCCCTTCCCTGTATAGCGTGGAAAGCGATCGCTGGATCACCCTGCCCGCCACCGTGCCGTCGATTAGCTCAGGGCGGATGATGCGGCCGTAATAATTCATGGCCCAAAGTGGAATTCCCTGATGCCAGACGACCTCCTCACCGATGAAGTCGGTTCCGCCGAAATAGCTATCGATATAGTTCCAGTCGCCGCTATGAAAACCGAGGTCGTGTGAGCCGATGCGGGTGGGCGTTGAGGATTTGTTGCCGCCGCCCACATAAGTGGCGGATTTGGCCTGCACGATGAATTCTTCCAGCATCGGGAATACCTCACATCAAGAACATAAAGTGAACATACTGAACTTGTGTGATGGTCGCAAGCATATTCCTTACCCTGCCTGTCGCTATATTTTAACAGATGGCGGGCTTGGTAATCGCAGCGTTTGCCCTTAAAAGCGATGCATAAATGATCCTCGAAGAGTGCCCATGTCGCAGACCCCGCAAATCTATGTCGATGCCGACGCCTGCCCCGTGAAACCCGAGATTCTCAAGGTGGCGGAACGGCATGGGCTGGAGGTGACTTTCGTTGCCAATTCCGGTTTGCGCCCGTCGCGCGATCCGATGGTGAAAAACGTGATCGTATCGGCCGTTTTCGATGCGGCGGATGACTGGATTGCGGAGCGTGCGGGCGAAAACGATATCGTCATCACCGCCGATGTGCCGCTCGCCGGGCGTTGCGTTGCCAGGGGCGCGCTGGTGACGGGACCGACCGGCCGCGTTTTCGACCAAACCAACATCGGCATGGCAACTGCGATGCGCGACCTTGGCGCACACCTGCGCGAAACCGGTGAGAGCAAGGGATATAACGCGGCTTTTTCGCCGCGCGACCGGTCTGCTTTTCTGGAGACGCTTGACCGTTTCTGCCGCCGTGTCAAAAAATGACCGCGTAACCAGGAAGTCGCAGCCCATGACCCCGGCCAATCCGCAGAGCAACACCTATAGCCGCCATAAGCCTTTCTTCGTCGCTCTTCTTGTTGGCGCCCTCGGCCTCGGCTTGGCGCTGGCATTCGCACGGACGCTTGCCATCGAAATTGCAGCCATTCTGTTTTTCCTGACCTATCTCGGGCTGGTGGCCTTTCGGCTTCCGAAATTAACGGCCCAGCACCTGAAAGCGCATGCCGATAGTGATGACCTGCCGGCGATGGCCATCATCGCCATTACGCTGATCGCTGCCACCGTCGCCGTCGTTTCACTTTTCCAGGCACTCAACCATTCCGGCGAAACCGTCTGGACGCTGCTGCTCGCCTTCGGCTCCGTCATTTTCGGGTGGCTGACGATCCACACCATGACCGCCTTGCACTACGCGCATCTTTACTGGCGTCCGGAAACCGTTGATGGCAAGCGCCAGCATCGCGGCGGCATGGATTTCCCGGCGACGAAGGAACCCTGCGGTTACGACTTCCTCTATTTCGCTGTTGTCATCGGCATGACAGCGCAGACCTCGGATGTTGCTGTAACCACGACACCGATGCGCAAGGTCACGCTGTTGCACTCCATCGTCTCCTTCTTCTTCAACACGGTTCTGGTGGCAGCGGCGGTCAATGCTGCGGTCGCGCTTGCGGGCTGAACCGGAAAACCTCTTCATAAAGGAATGGCTTCATGAATATCATCTCGCAAAATACGGCCTTTGGCGGCATGCAGGGCGTATTTTCGCACCTATCCGAAACCCTCAAATGCGAGATGACCTTTGCAGTCTATGTGCCGCCGAAGGCGATCAGCGAGCCTTGTCCGGTTCTGTGGTATCTTTCCGGCCTCACCTGCACCCACGCCAATGTCATGGAAAAAGGCGAATATCGCCGCATGGCGTCCGAACTCGGGCTGATCATCGTCTGCCCGGATACCAGCCCGCGAGGCAACGATGTGCCTGATGAAGTGACCAACTGGCAGATGGGCAAGGGCGCCGGCTTTTATCTCGACGCCACGCAGGAGCCTTGGTCGGAGCACTACCATATGTACAGCTACGTGACGGAAGAGCTGCCAGCCTTCATTGGCCAGCATTTCCGCGCGGATATGAGCCGTCAGGGCATTTTCGGCCATTCGATGGGCGGCCATGGCGCCATGACGATTGCGCTTAAGAACCCAGACCGCTTCAAGAGCTGCTCCGCTTTCGCCCCTATCGTCGCCCCCTCCTCTGCCGACTGGTCCGAACCGGCGCTGGAAAAATATCTCGGAACGGATCGTGCCGCATGGCGGCAATACGACGCCTGCTCGCTGGTCGAAGACGGCGCCCGTTTTCCGGAATTCCTGATCGACCAGGGCAAGGCCGACAGTTTCCTCGAAAAAGGCCTGCGTCCCTGGCTGTTCGAAGAGGCGATCAAAGGAACCGATATCGGCCCTGACGCTGCGCATGCACGAGCGTTACGACCACTCTTATTATTTCATCTCCAGCTTCATGGATGACCATCTGAAATGGCATGCCGAGCGGCTTGGCTAAGGCTGCGAAAGGGGAAGCTTAACCTGCGCGGTTTGGATTCGACCGACATCTTGAACAGCGACGTGACGGCGTTTTCAGTACGCCGTCTTACCCATAGCTTTCGGAGATTTATGCATCCGAAGGAATGCGGGCGATGACCTTGATCTCGAAATCGAAGCCCGCGAGCCAGTTCACGCCTATTGCAGTCCAGTTCGGGTAAGGCTTCTTGCTGAAAATCTGCTGCTTGACGGCCATGATGGTTCCGAACTGTTTTTCGGGGTCCGTATGGAATGTCGTCACGTCGACAATATCATCAAATGTACAGCCCGCTGCATGCAGCGTGGCTTTGAGATTTTCGAAAGCCAATTGTACCTGACGTTCAAAATCGGGTTCTGGCGTTCCATCGGAACGGCTGCCCACCTGCCCGGAAACAAACAAAAGGTCCCCGGATCGAATAGCCGCCGAATAGCCGTGCTCCTCGTAAAGAGCATGTCTGTTAGCGGGAAAGATTGCTTCGCGCTTCGTCATTTTTAAATCTCTCTTCTTTGTAATCGAGTGCACCCTCTGGGCGGAACATTACGCTTCGAGCGCTTCATACAACGCCTTATTTGATATACGGTGCGTATTTGAATTTGGTGGCATACATGCCGTATGTCAACCCGTATACGTCACGTATGTGAAATTGAGGAGAAAATGGCTAAACGACGCGCGGAAACGATGGAGGAAAATCGCGTAAAGCTGATCGCGGCTGCACGAAAGATTTTCGCCGAAAAGGGATACTCTGCCGCATCAATGGACGAGTTGACCGCGGAGGTTGGTCTGACGCGTGGAGCGCTTTATCACAATTTCGGAGATAAGCGTGGGCTTCTAGCGGCGGTGGTCGATCAGATCGATTCTGAAATGGCGTCGCGCGCTCAGGAGATCGGGGGACTGGCCGGGGGCGATTGGCAAGGTTTGCTCGCCGAGGGCGCCGCCTATATCGAAATGGCACTTGACCCCGAAGTACAACGCATCGTTCTGCTCGACGGGCCTGCGGTGTTGGGTGATCCCTCGCAGTGGCCTAGCCAGAGCAATTGTCTGCAGGCGACCAAGCGGACGGTTCAGAGCCTCATCAAACAAGGGGTCATCAAGTCAGTCGATGCGGAAGCTGCTGCCCGGCTTCTAAGCGGCGCTGCACTTAATGCTGCGCTCTGGATCGCCGCCAGTGATGATCCCGTGAGGGTGCTGCCGAAGGCTGTCGAGGCTTTCCAGTCCATGGCCACCGGCCTTCTTGTGAAACCAGTTTAAACTCTGTCTGGAAACTATACTTGTTCACGGAAACAGCGCCGTCGCCAGCGTTGTCGGTCCGGGTCGGCTCAGCCGGAACTCACGGATCACGCGCTCCGCGACGCCGTAAGCGAGATCCTGCTCAATCGACTGATTGTCGAAGCTGACGACGGTGGCTGTGAATTTGGCCTCGGCGATCACCTCGCCCGTCGCCACGGCGGCCGCACGAACGATGACACGGGCCGATGCCCGTTCTCCAAACAGGAAGGGGCCGCGGGTGACTGAT
This sequence comes from Rhizobium sp. AN6A, assembly GCF_900215635.1. Classification (NCBI taxonomy): domain Bacteria; kingdom Pseudomonadati; phylum Pseudomonadota; class Alphaproteobacteria; order Hyphomicrobiales; family Rhizobiaceae; genus Rhizobium; species Rhizobium sp. AN6A. The sequence continues at coordinate 2,473,483 of NZ_OCNC01000004.1, read as the reverse complement.
GCGAGGCGAATGGTCAGCACCACGCGCGGTCTGATTTCGCCGCGTGCCGTCGTTTTGATCGCATTCTGTAGTTGCGCATGAATGGATTGCATCAATGCCGGCGCTACATCCGGCCGTGCCGCGACAAAGGCGCCACGCACATCATAAAGCAGCCGGTCGGCATTGGTCGCCTCCGGTTCCAGCCTGAAAGACATGAGCGTGAAACACGCCAGCACAACAATGCCAAGGCGTTTCAATCGAGTGTTCATGATCTGCGGCTCCCCTAACGTGAGGTAACCGCATATTCGGTCATCAGGGTTAGAAAAGCGTTAAGGCGCGCTCCTCAACGCCTCCAGAACGTTGAGTGCTGCACGCATGTCGATGAGCCTGGTGGCGCGGCGCTCCAGCGCCTCCTCGTCCTCGCCCCAATGTTCGGCGGTCCAGTCCTCGTCAAGATGGGCCAGCGCCCAGGTTTCCTCCAGCGTCAGTTGTCCTTCCGCCAGTGCCAGCGCCAGAATGGCGGAGCCGGTCAGCGACGTCATGGTATGCAGCGCGGCAAGCGCGATCGGCGTATCGTATTTTTTGAGCGTCACGGCAAAGGCTGCAACAGCTTCCCGAGGCTGATCGCGATGCATGACGCCTTCGACGAGAATGAAGCGTGCGCCGAGAACATTGGCTGCCCAGTCGATCACCGGATCCCAATGGTCCGCCTGCCGCGCCACAAGCGCTTCCGGTTGACCTGCGCGGTAGCACAGGAGATCGGAAGAGGAAAAGCGCAGGATGTCCTCGAAAACCGCCTGGGTGTCGCTGGCGATGCCGTCGATGGCCGTGTTCACATGCCGCGAGACCGGCATGACGACCGGGTTCACCACTTCTTTCTGCGCATCCCATTCACCGCGAAGCAGGTCCGCAAGCGCCTTGGATGGCAAGACAAGCGGCTTCTTGGCGGGCGTTCGCAAAGGTTTGCCATCGAGATGGATGGTGAAGCCGCCGTCTTCCACGTCAGCAACGGTAACGTCCTTATAGAAACGTTTCGGCAGGGGCCGCTGCATCTGGATTTGGGCGCGAAGGATCGGATCGGGGTGGCTGAGGCCTTCCGAAAGGTCGTTCAGGAGATCACGCATGGCACGTCCTCATCAGTCGAATAGAAAGGGTCATTCAAAAATATCGGCGGGAACATGGGCCAGAATTTCGCTCGGATGGCTGACGACGGCGTCTGCGCCTGCCTTCCAGAGATCATCGACCGAGGCGTAGCCCCAGGCAACGCCGATGGCCTTTGCGCCTGCCGCCTTTGCCATCTGCATGTCATAGATAGCATCGCCGACGACGACAGTGTCGGCTGGAACCATGCCGGTTTCATGGCAACATTCCATCACCATGGCCGGATGCGGCTTGGAAGGGCAATCATCCGCCGTGCGCGACACGATGAAATGCTCGGCGAAACCATGCGTTTCGAGAATATGGGTCAACCCGCGACGGCCCTTGCCGGTGACCGCGCCGATCAGCACCTCATCCCGCCTGGCGAGCGTGTCGATCAAGGGCGCGATACCGTCGAACAGCGGCTCGATCATGCCAGGTCGGGCGCGGATCGGGTGGTAGATTTCCCGATAGCGCTCAGTCATCGCGCGTGCCTCGTCATCCACATGCGCCTTACCGAGCATGCGGGCGATGGCGATGTCGAGCGTCAGGCCGATGATTGCCTTGGTCTGCGCAATATCAGGCCGTGGCTTTCCGAAATCGGCGAAGGTATCGACCATGACGGCATGGATAAGGCCGGCGCTGTCGACCAGCGTGCCGTCACAATCGAAAAGAACGAGTTTCATCTGATATCAGCCTTCCCTGTCGCCATCGGCCACGTCGAGGCCGAGCAGGTTCCAAGTCTGTACCATATGCGGTGGCAAAGGCGCGCTGACGCGAAGCCGGCCGCCATTCGGGTGCGGAATGTCGATATGGCGTGCGTGCAGGTGCAGACGCTTTTGTACACCGCCCGGAAAATCCCAGTTCGGATCATCGATGTAATATTTGGGATCGCCGATGATCGGGTGCCCCATATGCAGCGCGTGAACGCGCAGCTGGTGGGTACGGCCGGTATAGGGCTCCATTTCCAGCCAGGCGAGGTTTTGCGCGGCGGTATCGATGACACGGTAATAGGAAATGGCGTGATCTGCCCCCTCCTCGCCGTGCTTGGCGATGCGCATGCGGTCGCCGTCGGGGGTCTGCTCCTTGACCAGCCAGGTGGAAATCTTGTCCTGATGCTTGCGCGGCACGCCGCGAACCAGCGCCCAATAGGTCTTCTTGGTATCGCGCTCGCGGAAAGCTGCCGTCAGCTTCTGTGCAGCACCTCGGGTGCGGGCCACCACCAGCACACCCGATGTGTCACGGTCCAGACGGTGCACCAGACGCGGCTTTTCTCCCTTCGGGCTGGTCCATGCTTCCAGAAGCCCGTCGATGTGACGGTTGACGCCCGAGCCGCCCTGCACGGCAATGCCAGCTGGCTTGTTGAACACCAGAACCTTGTCGTCCTCATGCAGCAGCATGCGCGCCAGAAGTTCGCCGTCTGCCGAATGTTTGAGGTCCCTGGATCCGATCGGTCCGCTTTTGATCTTGAGGTCGGAATCGACCGGCGGCACACGCACCATCTGTCCCGGCTGCACCCGTGCGTCCGTCTTCACCCGGCCGCCGTCCACACGCACCTGCCCGGAGCGCAGCAGCTTTTGCAGCTGCCCGAACCCCAGACCCGGATAGTGAATCTTGAACCAGCGATCGAGGCGCATACCGGCCTCGTCGGCCTCGACCTTGATATGCTCGATACCTGCCATGAAATTTCCAGTCTCTCTGTCTTGATCGCGCGCCCTGTTCTCCGGCGCACCGTTTGGAGCAAGCCTTTAGAACAAACTGCGGCCCAAGGCCAGCCCGGCGAAAACCGCCGCGATGGAAACCACCAGACTTGCCGTGATGTAAACCGCCGAAAGGCCGAGCGCTCCGCGTTCGAAAAGCGCTACCGCATCCAGCGAGAAGGACGAAAAGGTGGTGAAGCCACCGAGAACGCCGGTGACCAGAAACAGGCGCATCTCCATAGACGCGTTCAGCCGCCTTGCAACAAGCTCAACCAGGAAACCGATGAGGAAGGATCCGACCACATTCACCACCAGCGTTCCCCAAGGGAAAGTCATGCCCACCAGGCGCACACTCAACAGACCAACCAGATAGCGGAAAACCGAACCGATTGCGCCGCCTGCTGCGACAAGAGCGATATTCAGCATTTGGGGAATGTCTCCGGAGAAATGCCCGACGGGTCTGTTGAACACGTTTTCTAGAACATAGCCACGGGTGGTGAAACCCCCTCGTCCCGACCTTTTTTCGATTAAAACTCGATTAAATTGCACGTCCGCGATTTAGCCTTCCAACAAGACGCAGCTGCTAATCTGCGGTTTTACGGGTCGGCGAAGGATGGCCGGAGGTTGGATGACACAGGTTCTTTCCGTTTCTGCAAACACTGCGGCCTACGCACTGGAGGCCGTGAAGCCGTCGCAGCGTGTATCGCGCAGAAGCGAGGTTGAGGAAGCCATTCACGAATTGGCGCGCAAGGCCGAACAGGGAGACGATTTCCAGCTGAGAGCCTTGCTCACCGCCATCAAGCCGCCGGCCTTGACCCTCTATTTCCTGACAAGCGCCAGCCAGCGGCACGCCCCCCAGACAACACTCGATCAGGCCGTGCAGGCCTACGAGGAAAATGAATCCAATAAAAACTTATAATATCAATTCAATATCCGTATTTATTAAATCGATTTATTAGTTTTTAGATGCGCATTTCGCGCGTTCAGGTTGTTGTCAGTTTCAAATTTTAGTCCTTCGGTACCAACTGGAGGAAGACCATGATTTCTATTGCTCGTCATGTCACAGCTACCACGATCGCGCTCCTTGTTTCGGCGCCGGCTTTCGCCGCCACGACGATCAAGGTCACTGAAGGCGGTGAAGGTGGCGGACCAATGACACTCGTGATGGACCAGACGACAGTCAAAGCCGGTGAAGCTGTGTTTCATGTGCATAATGATGCCATGAGCGAGCAGCACGAAATGGTGCTCGTCAAGCTGAAGTCTGCAGACGAAAAAATACCGCTCAATACCGCGAAACACCGTGTCGATGAAAAACAGCTTAAAAGTCTTGGCGAAGTGGCCGACCTGAAGCCCGGCGGCGATGGTCAGCTCAAGGCAAAGCTTACGCCCGGCACATATCTCCTCTTATGCAACATAAAAGGTCACTACGAAGCGGGTATGCAGGCCAAGCTGACTGTTACAAAATAATATTGGTCGAACAAGCTGAGGCTGCCGGATGAGTATTGCGTTCCGGCAGCCTCTTTTTTGCGTCAGTTGTGCTGGTGAGCGTTCTTGTCGTCACCACCCTTGGCCGAGCCTGCGGAAAGCACAATCTCGACCTTGCCAGCCTTTTCAAAGATCAGCGTCACCGGCACCTTGTCGCCTTCGGCGAACAGCTTCTTCACGTTGAAGAACATCATGTGCAGGCCGCCGGGCTTCAGTTCCACTGTCTCACCGGCGGGAATGACGATGCCGTCATCCAGCTTGCGCATCTTCATGACGTCGTTGACCATGGCCATTTCGTGAATTTCCGCACGGCCGGCGGCGGAGGATTCGACGCCGATCAGCTTGTCGTCGCTGGAACCGGTATTCTTGATCGTTACATAACCGCCGCCCACGGGCTGACCGGGCAGCATGGCCTTTGTCGCGCCAGCCGAAAGCTCGAGATTGCCAGCCTTCACCACGTCCATATCCATATCCATGGCCATAGTGGAATGGTCATGCCCACCGGCATGCGCTTTTGCGGTAACGCGGATGGTCGGCGCCGGGCTCTTCAGCGAATGCGGATCGACGCCTGCGGCCGCTACCTCGTTCCAGGAAACCTTGCCTTTGTCGCCACAAAGCTGCGTCACCTTGAAGGGAAGGTCCTGCCCGGCCTCTATGCCGGAGATTTTTCCCTGAACGGCAAAGGTGTCATAGAACTCGTCCGGCAGGTTGCCACCCTTCCAGCGGATTTCGACCGGGCCGCTTTTGATGTCCTTTCCGTGGTTCTTGTAGGCTTTCTGATAGTCGCCCTTGATGATCTCAAGGTCCCAACCGGCCTTGGGCTGCGGCTTGGCAGTGATAAACCCTTCCGGCAGCCTGATCTGCACTTCTGTGGTGGCAAGTCCGCCATCGCAGCCATGCGGCACCTGAAGTGCGGCAACGATGGTGCTTTCCTGTTCGGCCGAACCGTCAACGAAAGTCGTATGGGCGAAGGCCTGCGCCGTCGAGACGGAGGCGACGAACAGGGTGCAGGTGATGATCTTGGTGGTTTTCATTTGTTTGTCCTTGCGACTGCGGCGCCATTGGCCCGGGCAGCTGCTCCGTGCCGCCACCCGGCGGCGATGATCCAGTGAAACGAAGAGATCAGGCGGATAGGGATGGTGGGCCGCGTGCGGACGGTTTGCGGATTGTCTGGACCGAGTGAAAGCCCCATTCCGCGGTCAGGCGATTGTCGAGCCAGGCGAATTCCGTCCTCAGCCAGCCGGCCGCATCGGGCACCGGCAAGAGAATGGACGAGGCCAGCAGGCAGGCCTCGCAAAACAGGATCGCATCGCTTGAATGGGCGGGGCCGTCATTGGGGTGCGAGGCATTTACCCCGCCGCTGTGGCCTAGGCAGATTTCGGCAAAGGTGCCGTCCGGCAGCCGGTAGCTCTCATCCAGAACAACGGCAGGTGCCGCGGCGAGCGCGGGCTTGTGAGCAAAACCAAGCGACAACATCAACACCGCGCAGAAAATGCGAAGCATTTTCTCCACCCTTGTCAGCGGTCGTTTTCGATTTGCGTCCATCTTCTGGCGATACCCCTCTTTCCTTCCGATTTCAAAGGGGAAATTTGCCGCAGGCCCAGCCGCTCAACGGAACAATCAATACAGGGCGGCATTTCCTTTCCAATACGGATCGTTTCGGAAGGAGTACCGACATGCCAGCCAAATCAAAAGCCCAACAGAAAGCCGCAGGTGCGGCGCTTGCCGCCAAACGCGGTGAAGTCAAGAAATCCAGTTTACAAGGTGCTTCAAAAAGCATGGAGAAGTCCATGACAGAAAAGGAACTTGATGAACTGGCGTCGACAAAGCGCAAGGGTCTGCCGGAGAAAAAATCAGACTGACGGCACGCCTCATGCATGGAACTCGCCGTGTATCTAGCCAGCGATGGCGCAGATGGAGCAAAAATCTGTTCAGATGCGTCATTTCGTCCTTGCCAATGACCGGGCTTCGAAGATAATGAGCCTCGCATCATCGTTGGGAGAAACCGCTTCATTGCGGTGCCGAAGGAGCAACCGCCCCGGAAACTCTCAGGCAAAAGGACCAGCGGTGACGACGGAACTCTGGAGAGAAGCCACCTTTCATAAGGACGGCTCGCCGAAGGGATAACAATCTCAGGCGACAAGGACAGAGGGGGCTCTTGAACCCGGCGCGTTTTTCGCGTCATGACCTGAGCCCGCGCGATCTTTCGCGCAACCCTGGAGGCGTCCTTGGACGATACCGCCGAGCTTAAAATCACGCCGCTCCATTCCCTGCATGTTTCCCTTGGCGCCCGCATGGTGCCTTTCGCCGGTTACGACATGCCCGTGCAATATCCGGCGGGCGTGCTGAAGGAACATCTTCAGACCCGCACCTCTGCCGGCCTCTTCGACGTGTCCCACATGGGCCAGGTTATCCTGAAGGCGAAGTCGGGCAACAATGCAGATGCCGCAATCGCGCTTGAAAAACTGGTGCCGGTTGACATTCTCGGCCTAAAGGAAGGACGCCAGCGTTACGGTTTCTTCACCGATGAAAACGGCTGTATTCTGGATGATCTGATGATCACCAATCGCGGCGATCACCTTTTCGTCGTCGTCAATGCGGCCTGCAAGGACGCCGATGTCGCCCATATGAAGGCGCATCTCTCCGACACTTGCGACATTACCCTTCTCGATGATCGGGCGCTGATTGCGCTTCAGGGACCACGCGCGGAAGCGGTTCTGGCCGAACTTTGGGCCGGTGTTTCCGAAATGAAGTTCATGGACGTGCTGGAAGTTCCCCTGCACGACGTGCCCTGCATCGTTTCCCGCTCCGGTTATTCCGGCGAGGATGGTTTTGAAATCTCCGTGCCTGCCGAAAAGGCGGAAGAGATCGCCAAGGCCCTGCTCGAGCATCCTGATTGCGAGCCGATCGGGCTTGGAGCGCGCGACAGCCTGCGTCTTGAAGCTGGCCTTTGTCTCTACGGCAACGATATCGATACAACGACCTCTCCCATCGAAGCCTCGCTTGAATGGGCGATCCAGAAGGCGCGCCGCGCCGGCGGTGATCGCGAAGGCGGTTTCCCGGGTGCGGAGCGCATTCTAGGCGAACTCAAGGGCGGCACATCGCGCCGTCGCGTCGGCCTGAAGCCAGAGGGCAAGGCACCGGTGCGCGGTCATTCCAAGCTTTTCGCGGATGCCGAGGGCAAGACGGAAATCGGCGAAGTGACCTCCGGCGGCTTCGGTCCGTCGGTCGAAGGTCCCGTTGCCATGGGTTACGTCCCTGCGGCCTATACTGCTCCCGGCACGGCGATCTTTGCAGAAGTGCGCGGCAAATATCTGCCCGTCACCGTCGCTGCCCTGCCCTTCATCAAGCCCACCTACAAACGATAATCTTCATCCCATCTCCGGAGAGAATACGATGCTGAAATTTACCGCAGAACACGAATGGCTGAAGTTCGAAGGCGATATCGCCACCGTTGGCATTACCAGCCACGCCGCTGAACAGCTTGGCGACCTCGTCTTCGTCGAATTGCCGGAAGTGGGCGCCACCTTCTCCAAGAATGGCGACGCGGCGACCGTTGAATCCGTCAAGGCGGCTTCCGATGTCTATTGTCCGCTGGATGGCGAAGTGGTGGAAATCAACCAGGCCATCGTCGACGATCCTTCGCTGGTCAATTCCGATCCGCAGGGTGCCGGCTGGTTCTTCAAGCTGAAGCTCTCCAACGCTGCGGATGCCGATACGCTGCTCGACGAGGCAGCCTACAAGGAGCTGATCGCGTAATGACGACGCCCACGGAATTCCATTTCACCGACTATCAGCCCTATGATTTCGCCAACCGGCGTCACATCGGGCCATCGCCGTCGGAAATGGCGGAGATGCTGAAGGTCATCGGCTACAAGAGCCTCGATGCCCTGATCGACGCCACCGTTCCCTCCTCCATCCGCCAGAAGGTGCCGCTGACCTGGGGTGCCGCGCTGACCGAACGCGAGGCGCTCGACCGCCTGCGCGAAACGGCCAACAAGAACCAGGTACTGACCTCGCTGATCGGCCAGGGGTATTACGGCACGATCACGCCCCCGGTGATCCAGCGCAACATTCTGGAAAACCCGGCCTGGTACACAGCCTATACGCCTTACCAGCCGGAAATCAGCCAGGGTCGTCTTGAGGCACTGCTGAACTACCAGACCATGGTCTGCGATCTGACCGGCCTCGATGTCGCCAACGCATCGCTGCTCGATGAAGCGACCGCCGCCGCCGAAGCCATGGCGATGTGCCAGCGCGTCGCGAAGTCCAAGGCGACCGCCTTCTTCGTCGATGCCAATTGCCACCCGCAGACCATCGCGCTGATCGAGACCCGTGCGGCGCCACTCGGCTGGAAGGTGATCGTTGGCAATCCCTTTACCGATCTCGATCCTGTCGACGTATTCGGCGCGATCTTCCAGTATCCGGGCACCCACGGTCATGTCAGCGATTTCTCGGGCCTGATTTCCCGCCTGCACCAGACCGGCGCCATCGCTGCCGTTGCCGCCGATCTTCTGGCGCTGACGCTGTTGAAATCACCCGGTGAAATGGGTGCGGATATCGCCATCGGCACCTCGCAGCGTTTCGGCGTTCCGGTCGGTTACGGCGGCCCGCATGCGGCCTATATGTCAGTCAAGGACGCGCATAAACGCTCCATGCCTGGCCGTCTGGTCGGCGTCTCCGTCGATGCGCGCGGCAACCGCGCCTATCGCCTGTCGCTGCAGACCCGCGAGCAGCATATCCGCCGCGAGAAGGCTACCTCCAACATCTGCACCGCGCAGGTGCTGCTTGCAGTCATGGCGTCGATGTATGGCGTCTTCCATGGCCCGCAGGGCATCAAGGCGATTGCCCAGCAGACCCACCAGAAGGCCGTTTTGATGGCCAAGGGCCTGGAGAAACTTGGCTACCTCATCGAGCCGGAAACCTTCTTCGACACCATCACCGTCGAAGTCGGCCATATGCAGGGCGTCATCCTGCGCTCTGCCGTTGCGGAAGGTGTGAACCTGCGCAAGGTCGGCGCGACCAAGATCGGCATGAGCCTTGACGAGCGCACGCGTCCCGCAACGCTTGAGGCGGTCTGGCGCGCATTCGGCGGCAATTTCTCGATCTCGGATTTCGAGCCGGAATATCGCCTGCCGAAGGAACTGCTGCGCACCAGCCAGTACATGACGCATCCGATCTTCCACATGAACCGTGCCGAAAGCGAGATGACCCGTTACATCCGCCGTCTTTCGGACCGTGATCTTGCGCTCGACCGCTCGATGATCCCGCTCGGTTCCTGCACTATGAAACTGAACGCAACTGCGGAAATGCTGCCTATCACGTGGCCGGAATTTTCCGACATCCATCCCTTCGTGCCGGCCAATCAGGCGCTCGGCTACAAGGAGATGATCGATGATCTCTCGGAAAAGCTGTGCTCGGTCACCGGTTACGACGCCTTCTCCATGCAGCCGAATTCCGGCGCGCAAGGGGAATATGCGGGGCTCCTGACCATCCGCAACTATCACATCGCCAATGGCGGCGCACATCGCGACGTTTGCCTCATTCCAACCTCGGCGCATGGCACCAATCCAGCCTCCGCGCAGATGGTCGGCATGAAAGTGGTGCCGGTGAAGGTGCGGGAAAATGGCGATATTGATATCGACGATTTCCGAGCAAAAGCAGAGCAGTATGCGGAAAACCTCTCGTGCTGCATGATCACCTATCCGTCCACCCATGGCGTGTTTGAGGAGACGGTTCGCGAGATTTGCGAGATCACCCATCAACACGGTGGTCAGGTCTATCTTGACGGCGCCAACATGAACGCCATGGTCGGTCTTGCCCGTCCCGGCGATATCGGTTCCGACGTCAGCCACCTCAACCTGCACAAAACCTTCTGCATTCCGCATGGCGGCGGCGGTCCGGGCATGGGGCCGATCGGCGTGAAGGCGCACCTGGCTCCCTATCTTCCCGGCCATCCGACGACGGACGGTCGTGAGGGTGCGGTTTCGGCTGCCCCCTTCGGCTCGCCATCGATCCTGCCGATTTCCTGGAGCTACTGCCTGATGATGGGCGGCGAAGGGCTGACGCAGGCGACCAAGGTTGCGATCCTCAACGCCAACTACATCGCCGAACGGCTGAAGGGCGCTTACGACGTGCTCTACAAGTCCGAAACGGGACGTGTGGCGCATGAGTGCATCATCGACACCCGCCCGCTGGCAGACAGCTGCGGCGTGACGGTGGACGACGTTGCAAAGCGCCTCGTCGACTGCGGTTTCCATGCGCCGACCATGAGCTGGCCGGTTGCCGGCACGCTGATGATCGAGCCGACGGAATCCGAGACCAAGGCGGAAATCGACCGTTTCTGCGATGCCATGCTGGCGATCCGCGAGGAAGCCCGCGACATCGAGGAAGGCCGTGCGGACAAGACCAACAATCCGCTGAAGAACGCGCCGCACACGGTGGAAGATCTCGTCGGCGAGTGGGATCGTCCCTACAGCCGCGAACAGGGCTGCTTCCCGCCCGGCGCCTTCCGCATCGACAAATACTGGTCGCCGGTCAACCGTATTGACAATGTCTATGGCGACCGCAACCTCATCTGCACCTGCCCGCCGATGGAGGCTTATGCCGAAGCCGCCGAATAAAGGCATCGGTACGAACGAACTTGTGAAGGCCCGGATCGCTCCGGGCCTTTTTCGTTCCGGACACAAGCCCCAAGACCGGGCGACCACGTCACATGCGATTGATCGTCACCCGTTCCATGCTAAACCGGATGCTGCAATTTAAGCGGTGATGGAGTTTGAATGCGTTTGATTTGCCTGAATGGTTGGGGCGGCAAGCTCCATGACGAGCTTGTTCCCTATATCTCCGCGTCCGATCCCGACATTCTATGTTTGCAGGAAGTGGTGCATACACCGGCAGCCGAGGAGGACTGGCTGAGCTATCGCGATGACGGTATGGACCTGCCGCAAAGGGCGAACTTCCTTCGCGATGTCGCAGACGCCCTACCCGATCATCTGGCAATCTTCTGCCCGGCGTCACAGGGCGACCTCTGGCACGGGGAGACACGATATCCTTCACAATGGGGGCTGGCGACTTTCGTGCGTAAATCCATCGCCATTGTTGCGCAAGCGCAAGGTTTCGTGCACGGCGCCTTTTCTGCGAATGGATACGGAGATCACCCGCGTTCGCGCACGGGCCATGCTGTCAGGGTCTTCGACTTCACGACCGGCCAGCCGGCCGTCATCGCCCATATGCATGGGCTGCGTGACCCCAACGGCAAACACGATATTCCCGCCCGTCTGATGCAGGCAAAACGCCTCGTGAAACTCGTCAAAGACATCGCGGAAGATGGTGACCGGATCATCGTCTGCGGCGATTTTAATGTTCTGCCTGAGAGCGACACCTTCACGGTATTGAAGAAGCTGAATCTCATCGAACTCGTCACGACACGTGGTTTCACAGACACGCGCACCTCACATTATGCCAAACAAAACCGTTTTGCAGATTACATGCTGGTCAATCGGGTTGTGCAGGTCGATCACTTCGATGTGGTTAGACAGCCGGAAGTCTCGGATCATTGCCCCTTGTTGCTCGAATTCAGCTAGAGGCTTAAGCCGCCTTATCGGTCATTGTCTTCATCTCACGGCTTGGTCAGCGCACCAGCCGGATATCGCTCGTCACCACCGTCTTGCCGGTCCTGCCATCCTTGTCGGTGGTGCGAAGCCGCAAGCCGTTCTGCCCAACTTTTTCGATTGTCATGGCTGCGACGCGGTCACCATTGATGTCGCGGTTCCAGCGAACCGTCAGGTTGATTGCATTTCCCTGCCGCGTACCGGAAAGGGCCGACGGTCTGCCAGAGGGTCCGGTGTAAGCGCCGCTGTAACGTCCGCCTTTCTCCGACAGGTCGGCCGCGATTGCGCGCCTGACCACCAGAAGGCCACGGCATGTGCCGGACATATTGAGCGACGACGTCCCCGCTTTGGAATTCAGCGTACAATTGACGTTGATTGGCGGCGTGCCAATGCGGGTGATCACTGTTCCCTTGCCCGCCCATGTGCCTTTCAGCGACGAGAGGAATTCGCGTTCGTCCGCTAGTGCCGGCTGCACACCGAGCAGCCCTGCAAAAAATAAACTCGTGATAGCCGTCGTTTTCATGGCGCGTATCCAATTTTTCACGAAGACTAACTCGCTCGCACCGTCAAACGTTCCTCCGGTTTATTTAGCAACTGTCAAAAAATTCGGGAGGCTCATGTTTCTATCGTGCCGATGCAACCAAATGCAGGCATAGATGTTTCTTGCCAGCGTCGATCAATTTCTGATCACCTACCGCATATTTTTCGGAGCATATTTCATGACGACGATCGGCGTTTCGGCACCGCGCGGCAGCCTCCCTTCCGGCGGTCTGCCTCGCAGCGGTGGTATGTCAGACCGCACGCTTTTTGCCCTTGCGGCGCTTAATTTCTTTCTGGCCGATGCCCGCGACGGTCTAGGGCCGTTCCTGGACGCATTTTTGGCGACACAGGGCTGGTCTTCGCTTTCACTGGGGATGATCGCCACGGTCGGAGGCCTCGTCGGTCTGCTTGCCACACCGCTCTGCGGCGCGTTGGTGGACGGCACAACGTGGAAAAGAACGTTGATTGCCATCCCCGTCGTTCTCGTGACCGTCGGAGCGCTGATTACGCTGATTTTTCCCGATGCGTGGATCGTCTGGACCGGCCAGATCATGACTGCGGTTGTCGGCGCCGTCGTGGGACCGGCTCTGGCCGGGCTGACGCTCGGTCTGGTCGGTGAACGCCTGTTCTCCCGTCAGATATCGCGAAACGAATTCTGGAACCATGGCGGCAATTTCGCATCGCTCTTCGCCACTTACGTTGCCGTCTCCTTCTTCGGCCTGCATGGCGTCATCGGGCTGATGCTTCTGACGGCTGCCGGCGCACTTGTTGCCGCCGCCGCCATCGACCCCGACAGGATCGACCACAAGGTGGCGCGCGGCCTTGGCGAGGACAAGGGCGAACCGGGGCCGTCAGGCATCAACGTGCTGCTTCACGAACGCGGTCTGATATTCCTCGCGATCATTCTTCTCATCTTCCACTTCGGCAACGCCCCGATGGGACGGCTTATCGCGCAGAATTTCGCCATCGAACTTCAGACACCATTCCGCACGACAGCGATTATTACCGGTGTCGCGCAATTTGCCATGATCTTCGTTGCGGCCTTGGCGCCGTGGCTGATCCGTCGCTTCGGTCTTGCGACGGTGTTCCTGATCGCGCTTGCGGCCCTGCCGATCCGCGGTCTGCTGGCCTCCGCCTTCACGGATTTCTGGGTAATCTTTCCGGTGCAGTTGCTTGACGGTATCGGTGCCGGCCTTCTGGGCATCGCGACGCCTGTGGCCGCCGAACGCATTCTCAAGGGAACAGGCCGGTTCAATGTCGGTCTTGCAAGCGTCATGATGGTGCAGGGCATTGGTGCGTCCCTCAGCAACGTCGTTGCCGGGTGGCTGGTCACCAAAGGCGGTTACGCCCTTTCGCACTTGGTTGGCGGCGGCATATCGGCCATCGCCATCGCCCTCTTCTTCATCTACCGAAACGAGATCGCCCCGAAGCAGGACGACGAAGCACTGCCTCAGTAAACCGTACAAATAAAAAAGGAGGCCTCACGGCCTCCTTCATCCAACCCGTGCAAATTTCGGTTTTACCCGACGAAAGCGCGCTCGATGACGAACTCGGCAGGCTTGTTGTTCGCACCTTCGTTAAGGCCGGCCTTTTCCAGGAGTTCCTTCGTGTCCTTCAGCATGGCCGAAGAACCGCAGATCATGCCGCGATCAATAGCGGGATCAAGTGCGGGAACACCCAGATCCGCAAACAGCTTGCCGTTCTCAATCAGCGATGTAATGCGGCCCTTGAAGGGGTAATCCTCGCGCGTGACGGTCGCATAATGCTTGAGCTTGTCACCGACGATCTCGTTCAGGAATTCATGGTTGCGAATCTCGTCGACCAGATCGAAACCGTACTTCAGCTCGGCCACATCGCGGCAGGTATGGGTGAGGATGACCTCTTCAAACTTTTCATAGGTCTCGGGATCGCGGATCAGGCTTGCGAAAGGTGCGATGCCGGTGCCGGTCGAGAACATATAGAGCCGTCTGCCAGGTGTCAGGGCATCCAGAACCAGAGTGCCTGTCGGCTTCTTGCGCATAAGCACGGTATCGCCCGGCTTGATCGCCTGAAGATGCGAGGTCAGCGGACCATCCGGAACCTTGATCGAGAAGAATTCCAGTTCCTCGTCCCAGGCAGGGCTGGCGATGGAATAGGCGCGGTAGATCGGCTTTTCGCCGACCATCAGGCCGATCATGGCGAATTCGCCGGAACGGAAACGGAAGCCGGCCGGACGCGTCATGCGGAAACGGAACAGGTGATCCGTATAGTGTTCCACCGACAACACTGTCTCGGCGTAAACACCATCAGGTATCTTGATCGCGAAATCTTCCGTCTTGGCTGGCGCGTTCATTTCAGGTTCCGTCCATTCATTCGATAAGCGACATTCTTCGACCGGGCAATTATACCATTTTTGCCGCGGTTTGAAGGCATGAGAATATCAATACTGCCATGCGCGCAGAAAATATGCATCTAAAACTCATATTTCCGCGCAACGCGTCATTGGGCCGCACGGCGGCGCCAGCTATAGGCCTCTCCACCGTTGGCCGGAAGGGCCGTCGGCTGGTAATAGACCGGGATTTCCGGCAGGCGATTTTCGGACAGGCGGCGGATCGCCGTCTCGTTCGTCACCGCAAAGCTGGTAAAGCCGGTGCGCAGCATCAGCGGCACCTGGTCGATCAAAACATCGCCAACCGCCCTCACCTCACCCGCAAAATCAAGACGGCTGCGCAGCAACGAGGCATGGCTGAAACCACGCCCGTCATTGAAGGCCGGGAAGCTGACGGCGACAAGGTCGATACGGTCGAGATAGGGCTCGAGCCGGGTGACATCGTCGGCTGGCGCAATCAGAACGCCGAGGCCGACATCATTGCTTTCAGCCGCACGGACAAGGAAATCAGCGAGCGACAGCACCGATTTCTGCTCGGCAGTTGCCTTCACTTCTTCCGTTTCGATCACCCAGGGATCGTTTTCCACGAAGCCGTCGCGGTTCCAGATTTTCGTCATGGCAATCTCCTCAGGCGGCTTCAGCGGCGGAACCGTAGAGCGCATCCTTGAACGGCTGCGGTCCGACGCGGCGATAGGCTTCGAGGAAGGTTTCTTCCTTCGAAAGGCGCAAGCCCAGATAGGTGTCGACGATGGTTTCCACCGCGTCGGTCACTTTTTCCGGCTCGAAACCGCGGCCAATGATCTCACCAATCGAGGTGTTTTCATCACCCGATCCGCCAAGCGTGATCTGGTAGAGTTCAGCACCCTTCTTCTCAACACCCAGAAGGCCGATATGGCCGACATGGTGGTGGCCGCAGGCATTGATGCAGCCGGAAATCTTGATCTTCAGCTCGCCGATTTCCGCCTGACGTTCCGGCGCGCCGAAACGGGTAGAGATCTCCTGCGCCACCGGAATGGAGCGCGCATTGGCAAGCGCGCAATAGTCCAGCCCGGGACAGGCAATGATATCGGTAATCAGCCCGGCATTGGCAGTCGCCAGTCCAGCTCCTACAAGTGCGCGATAGACCGGCTCGAGATCGGCCAGCGCCACATGCGGCAGGATGATGTTCTGCTCGTGGCTGATGCGGATTTCGTCAAAAGCGTATTCGGCGGCGATATCGGCGACGAGTTCCATCTGCTCGTCGGTCGCATCGCCGGGAATGCCGCCAATCGGCTTCAGGGAAATCGTCACCATGCCGTAGTCCGGATGCTTATGCGGCTGGACGTTCTGCTCGACAAAACGGGCAAACCCCTCATCCGCCCGCTTCCAGCGCGCCAGGCTCTCCCAGCCTTCAGGACGGTCCTTCAGCGCTGGCGGTGCGAAATAGGCGGTGATGGCTGCAATATCGGCATCCGGCAGCTTCAATTCCGTGTTTTTCAGCTCCGCGAATTCAACCTCGACCTGGCGGGCCAGTTCTTCTGCGCCGGTTTCATGCACGAGGATCTTGATACGCGCCTTGTATTTGTTGTCGCGGCGGCCGTGCAGGTTGTAAACGCGCATGACGGCCGTGGTATAGGACAGCAGGTCCTCTTCCGGCAGGAAGTCGCGGATCTTCTTGGCGATCATCGGCGTACGGCCCTGCCCGCCACCGACATAGACGGCAAAACCGATCTCGCCCTTGTCGTTCTTTTTCAGATGCAGACCGATATCGTGAACCTGAATGGCGGCGCGGTCGCGCTCGGCACCCGTTACAGCGATCTTGAACTTGCGCGGCAGGAACGAGAACTCCGGATGCACGGAAGACCATTGACGCAGGATTTCCGCATAAGGACGCGGATCGGCGACCTCGTCTGCGGCGGCGCCCGCGAAATGGTCGGCGGTCACGTTGCGAATGCAGTTACCCGAGGTCTGCAGCGCATGCATTTCCACGCTTGCCAGTTCGGAGAGGATATCGGGCGTGTCGGACAGGCGCGGCCAGTTGTACTGAATGTTCTGGCGGGTGGTGAAGTGGCCGTAACCCCGGTCATATTTGCGGGCGATATGGGCCAGCATCCGCATCTGCTGCGAATTCAGCGTGCCGTAAGGAATGGCGACGCGTAGCATATAGGCATGGAGCTGGAGATAGACACCGTTCATAAGGCGCAGCGGCTTGAACGCGTCCTCGGCAAGCTCGCCGGACAACCGGCGCTCGACCTGATCGCGAAACTGTGCCACGCGGCCTTCAACAAATGCGTGATCGAACTCGTCGTAACGGTACATATTCTTCCTCAGACTGCGATGAATGCTGCATCGGCCGGCTTGAAGCCGTTGGCATAGTGCATGGTCGGGCCAGCGGCGCGAATGCGCTCACGAAGCCGCGTCGGCCAAAGCTTGCCATTCTCCTCCACAACGTCAATGACATTCACGTCAACGACCTTGTTGGCGGAAAAATCCCGCTTGCCGATTTCCTCGAACGAAGTGACGGCCTCTGCGTGGCGGGCGACGATTGCGTCCTGCAGGTTCTCCGTCCATTCGCCATTGGCATCCAGCCATACGGCGATCCCATCGCCCAGGCGGTTGGCGGTCAAAACCTTGTCAGCCATTTGCATACTCCCTTTTAAGGTTCGCTGGCCGCGCAACAAGCGCGAGCGCCTCGGACCTGTCAAAATTGGCGCCCGCCACCGCATCGCCGATGATGACCATGACCGGACCGGTCAGTTCGTCGCGATGTTCGAGGTCGGGCAGATCGTTCAGAGTGCCATGCAGCAGGCGACGATCCGCGCGGCTGGCATTTTCTATGACGGCGACCGTCGTTTCCACGCCGAGACCCGCCTCGATAAGCCTTGTCGCGACCGAAGCGGCAACGCTGCGGCCCATATAGACGGCAATGGTCGCGCCGGAGACGGCAAGCCGCGCCCAGTCCGGCAGGACATCGCCGGTCAGGTCGTGGCCGGTGGTGAAAATCAGCGACGAAGCGACACCGCGCAGCGTCAACGGCAATTCGAAATCCGCAGCAGCGGCGAAGGCGGAGGTGATGCCCGGAACGATCTCGTAACCGATACCGGCATCGCGCAGCGCCGCCATTTCCTCTCCCGCCCGGCCATAGACCAGCGGATCACCGGATTTGAGGCGCACGACGCGCTTGCCGTCTTTACCAAGACGTACCAGCAGGCGGTTGATCTCATCCTGCGACTTGCTGTGGCAGCCCTTGCGTTTGCCGACGGACAGCCGCTCGGCATCGCGGCGCCCCATGTCAACGATTGCCTGCGGCACCAGCGCATCATAGACGATCACATCGGCTTCCATCAGCACGCGCTGCGCGCGCAACGTCAGCAAATCTTCCGCACCGGGACCAGCGCCGACAAGCCAGACGCGGCCTTCGCTGCGCTCGGGCGATTGCAGCAAACGGTCAGCGGCATGGCGGGCGGAAGATGTATCGCCGAGAGCGACGGCATCTGCGACAGCACCGGAAAAGAACCGGCGCCAGAAGTTGCGCCGCAACGCGCCCTTGGGAACATTCTGCTCGGCGACGTCACGATATTGCACGGCGAGGCGCGCAAGCTTTCCGAGCGACGGAGACAGCATCTGGTCGATACGCGCGCGGATCATCTGGGTAAGAACCGGGCCTGCGCCTTCGGTGCCAATGGCGATGGCGACGGGTGCGCGGGCGACGAGTGCCGGCGTGAAGAAATCGCAGAACTCCGGCTGATCCACCGCGTTGGCGGGGATTTTCTTGGCGCGCGCAGCCAAAACGATCTCACGGTCCAGTGCCTCGTCTCCAGTGGCGGCAAAAACCAGTGTCGCGCCTTCAATCAGCTGGCTCGCGAAACCCAAGGCCCGATGATCGATGCCGCTTTCGCTGATATAGCGCGCAAAATCCGCTTCCGGCTGGTCGGCATAAGCAATGATATGTGCATTGGTATTGGCAAGCAGCCTTACCTTCGCAAAGGCCTCGTCACCGTTGCCGAAAACAGCGACCTGCCGTCCCTCAACCCGGAAGAACGCGGGGAAGGTCGAAAGGCGATCGCCAGAAGCGGAAAAATCGTGTTCGTTGTGCATCGGGCATTTATCCCGCATTGCGGCGCAAGATTGAAGAAACAGAAATTCAAGCCTTTCCGACACCTGGATTTTTATTTCTCGAACACCCCTATTTTTGAGGAAAACTAACCGGCACACCTTTTTCACCCCTGTCGAACGCCTCGAAATCCCATGAGAATCCCTTGACAAACCAGTCCCTCGCGCCGAACAAGAAAGGACTATTTTCGTCGATTTCACCATGCAAAAACCGCTTCACCCGGAGGCGGTACGAAGGATCAGACCCTTGACCAGCTCGACCATCGCCGCCCGTCTTCTCGATGTCATCGAACACGATATCCTGCCCCTGACGGCGCGCGGCGTCAGCCTCGGCAACAAGGTTTTCGGTGCGGCGATCCTGCGCAAATCCGACCTGTCGCTGGTGATAGCGGAGACGAATAACGAGCTCGAAAACCCGCTCTGGCATGGCGAAGTACACGCGCTGAAGCGGTTTTACGAGCTAGGTGAGAAGCCGAACACCAAGGAATTGATTTTCCTTTCCACCCATGAACCCTGCACCATGTGCATGTCCGCCATCACTTGGGCCGGCTTCGACAATTTCTACTCCTTTTTCAGCCACGAGGATTCGCGCGACGCTTTCGCCATCCCGCACGACCTGAAAATCCTCAAGGAAGTTTTCGGGCTGGAGCCGGGCGGGTATCGCCGCAGCAACGCCTTCTGGAACTCTTTCTTCATTGCCGATCTGGTGGAGAGCGAAGACGATCCGCTGAAGACCGAGCTGAAGGCGCAGACGGCCCGCATCAAGGCTGCCTACGACGAGCTTTCCACCACCTACCAGTCATCGAAAAGCGACAATGACATTCCGCTGAACTAGAGCATTTCTAGACGGTTTTCCGCCTGGATATGTATGAAAACAAAGAACGAAGGTTTGAAAGACTATGGAAGCCTCGAAGGATATTTCCCGCCTGATCGAGATCATGGAAGCCCTGCGCCAGCCGGAAACCGGTTGCCCCTGGGATGTCGTCCAGACCTTCGAGACGATCAAGCCTTACACCATCGAAGAGGCTTACGAGGTTGCCGACGCCATCGAGCGCAAGGATATGGACGATCTTTGCGAAGAACTGGGCGACCTGTTGCTGCAAGTGGTTTTCCATGCCCGCATCGCCGAGGAACGGGGCGAATTCGCCTTTGGCGATGTGGTTGAGGCCGTTACGTCCAAAATGATCCGCCGCCATCCGCACGTCTTTGCCGTTTCCGCCGCCAATACGCCTGACAGCGTCAAGCTGCAATGGGACCAGATCAAGGCCGAGGAAAAGCGCGAGCGTGCGGAACGCCGCGCCCGGCGCGGTATCACCGAGGATTTCAAGGCCGGCTTTTTAGGCGGTGTGCAGCGTAGCCAGCCGGCTCTGACCGAGGCTCTGAAGCTGCAGGAACAGGCTGCGCGCGTCGGTTTCGATTGGTCGGATCCAGCCCCCATTCTCGACAAGATCGAGGAGGAAATCGCCGAACTGCGTGAAGCGCTGGCGGAGGGAAAGCCGGAGAAGGTCTCTGATGAACTTGGCGATCTCATCTTCGCGCTGGTCAATATCGGCCGCCATGTCAAAGCCGATCCGGAAGACGCGCTGCGCGGCACCAATACGAAATTCCGCAGGCGTTTCAATCACATCGAGACGTCGCTCACCGAAAATGGCGAGACGCTTCAGGAAGCGAGCCTTGAGAGAATGGAAGACCTGTGGCAGGCGGCAAAACGCATCGAACGCTCGCTGGATATGGTTTCGTCCTGATCACCCGGATATGCCGAAAAATTCAGAGCGCCCGGTGCTTTCGACTGTGGTGACGAAAACCTAAAACCTCTCCTGCGTCATGCTCGGGCCTGCCCCGAGCATCTGCGACGTCCTGATTGTATCTGTGTGTTTAGATCCTTGGGACAAGCCCAAGGATGACGTTGAGTATAAGGGAATATACCGCAATCGTTCTCGGAGCGCTTACTGCTCCCAGTCTTCCCGCTCGCGGATGGTTGCCTTTCCAAGCTTCCGTTCCAGCTCGGTGGCCTGCGCTTCCGAGAGGCGCACATCAAGCGAAACCGAACCGTCCTCATTGTCTTCACGGCTATCCACGATGGAGTTGCTGTAGACCCAGGAGATCAGCGGCAATTGCTCGATGGAGAGGACTACGGTCGTTTCCGTCAGGACACCTGACAGACGGCCGGAAATCTCGTCCATCAGCGCATCGACGCCCTCGCCCGTGACCGCCGAAACGGCACGAATATCGGAGCGGCCCTCGGCGCGCTCAATGATGGCGTCATGCGCTTCGGGTTCGAGACGATCGACCTTGTTCCAGACCTCGATGATGCGCTTTTCGGCTTCCTTCTCGTCAATACCGAGATCGCCAAGAATGCGCAGCACATCGGCCGACTGGGCGGCATTATCCGGATCGGACATGTCGCGCACGTGCAAAATAAGATCGGCTTCCAGCACCTCTTCCAGCGTTGCGCGGAAAGCGGCGACGAGATGTGTCGGCAGATCGGAGATGAAGCCGACGGTATCGGACAGGATAACCGTGCGGCCATGCGGCAGCTTCATACGGCGCAAGGTTGGATCGAGCGTCGCGAACAGCATGTCTTCCGCCAGAACGCCAGCACCGGTAATGCGATTGAACAGGGTGGACTTGCCGGCATTGGTGTACCCGACCAGCGCCACGATCGGGTGCGGCACCTTGCGGCGCTTGGCACGGTGAAGCTGGCGGGTCCGCACCACCTGCTCCAGCTCGCGCTCGAGCTTGACGATGCGATCCTGCAGCAGCCGACGGTCGGCCTCGATCTGCGTTTCACCCGGACCGCCCATGAAGCCCGCGCCACCGCGCTGGCGTTCAAGGTGGGTCCAGCTTCTGACGAGGCGGCCCTTCTGATAGTTCAGATGCGCAAGATCGACCTGCAACGTGCCTTCCTTGGTGGAGGCGCGGCGGCCGAAGATTTCGAGGATCAGGCCCGTCCTGTCGATGACCTTCGCATTCCATTGCTTTTCAAGATTGCGCTGCTGCACCGGGGTCAAAGGATGATCGACGATCACCAGACCGGAATTGGTTTCATCCAGAAGATGGCCGATTTCCTCGATCTTGCCGGTTCCAAACAAAGTCGCCGGACGAGGCTGGTTGACCGGCACGACGAGACCTTGCGTCACCTCAAGATCAATGGCGAGCGCCAGCCCCTTTGCTTCCTCAAGCTTGGCCTCAACAGACCGTACAGGAGAAACCGGACCCGCCACCGCATCACGGCTTTCGCGCTGCTGCTTGAGGACAGGCACGATGACCACCGCACGCATGTCGTCGCGGTGCTTTTCCTGTTCGGGGATGATCGATTCGTTCGAGGTGTCGCGCGTCGTAATGGGTTCAGCCTTATCAAGAAATGAATTTGCAGCCGACCGCATCCGTGCGGACGACTATCTGGATTAACCTGATTGAACCGGAAATGTTCCCGGTTCAGGTCAGCTTATATCGAAGATACCGTTGAGGGAGCCTGATCAGGCTGCGCCTTCTTCGCTCTCGAACATCTGCATCGGCTGGCCGGGCATGATGGTGGAGATCGCATGCTTGTAAACAAGCTGCGAGTGACCGTCACGGCGCAGAAGCACGCAGAAATTATCGAAGGAAGTGACAACGCCCGTCAGCTTGACGCCGTTGATCAGGAAAATCGTGAGCGAAATCTTTTGCTTACGAACGGTATTGAGGAAAAGATCCTGAAGGTTTTGAGAACGTTCCGCCATGGCGCCGCTTCTTTCTTTTTTGCCGGCAGGGATACCGGAAAATAATCAATCAATAATAAGCCGGCCGAGTCTAGTCCCCCGCTTGGCCGACCTGCAACTCTGGTATCAAATCGTGTCCTGTTCCGCAACGGCGAAAACAGCCGAATGAGTACGAGTATTGACCTGCTTTTTCGATTCGAAACAGTCAGAAATATTGTATCGAAACCCGGAAAAGCTGTTCCACGTCGCGCACCGCATCGGCAGATGCAAACAGCACGACGCGGTCCTTCGCCTTGATCTTCGTGCTGCCGTCCGGGCGGATCACCACACCGTCGCGATAGATCGCGCCGATGCGCACGCCATCAGGCATATCGATATCACGGAAGGACTGGCCGACCAGCGGCGAAGTCTCCAGCGCCTCTGCCTCGATTACCTCCGCCGAGCCGCGCTGAACGGCATAAACCGACCGGATACGGCCCTTGCGCACATGCTGGAGCACGCGCGAAATGGTAACGGCCCGGGGATTGATATAGGCGTCGAGACCGAGTGAATCCGCAACCTCGTGAAAGGACGAGCTGTTCAACAATGCAAGGTTGGATTTGCAGCCGAGCTGCTTGGCCATCACCGCCGCCAGTATATTGGTCTGATCGCTGTTGGTGAGCGTCACGATCAGATCCGCATCCTGAATATCGGCCTGCAGCAAAATCTTCTGGTCCAGCGCCGAACCATGCATGACAATGGTGTTGCTGAGTTGTTCCGATGCGGCAATAGCCCTGTCGCGATCCGCCTCGATGATTTTTACCCGCGTCTTAGGCTGCAACTCCTCGATCTTCTGCGCGACGAAGTGGCCGATATTGCCGGCGCCCGCAATGACGATGCGCTGCGCCTCCTGCTCCTCATGGCCGAAGAGGCCAAGGGTGCGGCGTGCGTGCTGTCGCTGACAGATGACATAAGCGAGGTCGCCGACGCGCAGCTGCTCGGAGGAGTGCGCGACCTTGAGGATGCCGTTCCGGTAGACACCCACCACGGTTGCGATAAGGTCCGGAAAGAGGTTGGAAAGCTGCTGCAGCGGCGTGTTGATGACCGGGCAGTCCTCCATGCACTCGATTGCCAGCATGAAAACCGTGTCGTCGGCGAAACGCACGACATCGGTGGCACCCGGAAAGGCGATGCGCCTGAGTACCATCTTGCCGACTTCGACTTCAGGCGAAATCGTCACGTCGATCGACATGTTTTCACGGCTGAACAGATCGGCATATTCCGGCTTCAGATAGCTTTGGTCGCGGATGCGGGCGATCTTGGTCGGAACGCTGAACAGCGCATGCGCGACCTCGCAGGCGACGATATTGATCTCGTCATGCAGGGTCACGGCGATGATCATGTCGGCCTGGTCCGCACCCGCCTTTGCCAGCATGTCGGGATGGGCGCCATGGCCGACATAACCGCGCACATCCAGCGTCTCGGTAATGGCGGTAATGAGGGTCGCGGAGGTATCGATGACCGATACCTCATTATCCTCGCGCGACAGTTGTTCGGCAATGCCGTAACCCACCTGCCCTGCGCCGCAAATGATGACTTTCATGCTGTCTCTCTGACGGAATAATCGATTACGACGACTTGGGCCTTCGTGTCTTATACGCCGAGAGATTTCAGTTTGCGATGCAGTGCCGATCTTTCCATGCCGACAAATTCCGCCGTTCGTGAAATATTGCCGCCGAAGCGGTTGATCTGGGCGACCAGATAGTCCCGCTCGAACATTTCACGTGCTTCGCGCAACGGCAGTGTCATGATGTGCTGATCGCCTTGCGCCGAAATCTTCGGCAGCATGTCGCCAATATCCGCCGGCAACATGTCTGCCGAGATTGGTGCCTCACCGCCTTCGGGGCGTGCCAGAATCATCAGCCGCTCGATATTGTTGCGGAGCTGGCGAATGTTACCCGGCCAGTCATGCGTCTGGAGAACGGCCATAGCGTCATCGCCAATCTTGCGCGGGCGGATGCCGGCCTGTTCGGAAATCTGCCGCATGAACATGTCGACGAGGAAAGGAATATCCTCACGCCGCTCGGACAGCGCCGGCACCTTCACCGGCACCACGGCGAGGCGATGGTAAAGATCTTCGCGGAACTGGCCTTCGGCGATCAGGCTTTCGAGGTGATGGGCGGTTGAGGAGATGATGCGCACATCCACCTTTACCCGCTTGCCGCCACCAACGCGCTCGAACTGCTGATCGACCAGCACGCGCAGGATCTTGTTCTGGGTTTCGCGCGGCATCTCGCCGACTTCATCGAGATAGAGAACACCGCGATGGGCCTCTTCCAGAGCGCCCACCTTGCGCGGCTGCCCGGGCAGGCCTTCCGTGCCGAACAAGGCGATTTCCATGCGGTCCGGCGTGATCGTCGCAGCGTTCAGCGCAACGAAAGGTCCTGTGGCACGCGAGGATTTCTTGTGCACCATGCGCGCCACCAGCTCCTTTCCGGAACCGGAGGGGCCGAGGATCATGATGCGGCTGTTGGTGGGCGCCACGCGGTCAATGGTCTGGCGAAGTTGGGAAACCGCAAGCGACGCGCCGACGAGTTCAACCGCGTCGCCAGTGCGCTTCTTGAGTTCCTGCACCTCCCGCTTCAGCTTGGAGTTCTCCAGCGCGCGTTCAGCAATCAGGATCAGGCGGTCTGCCTTGAACGGTTTCTCAATGAAATCGAACGCCCCGCGCTTGATGGCGTTGACGGCGGTTTCGATGTTGCCATGACCGGAAATCATCACAACAGGGATATCGGGATGGCGGCTCTTGATCTCGTCCAGCAGGGCCAGACCGTCGAGCTTCGACCCCTGCATCCAGATGTCGAGAAAGATGAGACGCGGAACGCGTTCGGAAATGGCGGCCAGCGCGCTGTCGCTGTCGAACGCCATGCGCGTCTCGTGGCCTTCATCGGAAAGAATACCCGCTACGATTTCGCGAATGTCCGCCTCGTCATCCACGACCAGAATATCAGACGCCATATGCTGCTTCCTTGTTATTTTTGCCGCCGACCGCCTCGATATAGGGCAGCAGCACTCTGATCATGGCACCGTGGCCATGGTCGAACTCCGGCGGGGCATCGTGGAGTTCCAGATACCCGCCATGCTCTTCGATGATTTTCTTGACGATGGCGAGGCCGAGGCCCGTGCCCTTGTCCCGCATCGTCATATAGGGTTCGAGAATGCGGTGACGGTTCTCGACGGGCAGGCCTCTGCCATTGTCGATGATGTCAGCCACGAACCGCGAATTGGCCTCGTCGAAGGATGCGCGCACCAGGATTTTGCCTGGCCGTTTTTCGCCTTCCACCGCCTCGATCGCTTCCGTTGCATTCTTGATGAGATTGCCGAACGCCTGTCCCAGCATGCGGGCATCGAACATGCCCTCCAGCGGGACATCGCCAAATTCCGTCGAGAATTTCGTGTCGGCGGCGCTTATTTCGCGCAGGAATGCCGCGTCCTTCAAGATCGAACGCAGGTCCGACTTTTCCTTCGTGGGCTTCGGCATGCGCGCAAAGGCCGAGAATTCATCCACCATCCGGCCGATGTCACCAACCTGCCGGACGATGGTGTCCGTACACTGGTCGAAGATGGCGCGGTCGTTCTCGTCGATCTGCTTGCCGAAGCGGCGTTTGATGCGCTCGGCGGAAAGCTGGATAGGTGTCAGAGGGTTCTTGATCTCATGCGCAATACGCCGCGCGACGTCGGACCAGGCGGTCGAGCGCTGGGCAATGACGAGATCGGTGATATCGTCGAGCGTGATGACGTAGCTGTCGCGGCTGTCGCGCGCATCCTCACGGGTCACCTGCACATTGAGCGTCCGTTCCGTGCCGCGCCGCATGATGTTGATCTGCTTGCGGAAATTTCCGCGCGACCAGGTGTTGGCCTCCGTCACGACCTCTTCGATTTCAGGCGCGATATCAGATAGTTGCGCACCGATCAGCTGGTCGGAGGAAAGCGCCACGAATTCTTCAGCAGAAGGATTGACGATGGTGATCCTGCGGTTTTCATCAATGCCGATAACGGCGGCGGTAACGCCCGACAATACGGCCTCGATGAAACGGCGGCGATCATCGATGTCATCTTTCGCTTCAATGATCTGTTCCTGTTGGCTGCGCAGTTCCGAGACCATCTTGTTGAAGGTGCGCGACAGGCGGCCCACGTCGCCATCGATGGCGCGAACGGGAACCAGCACATGCATGTTCCCGGTGGCGACACTGTCTGCGGCGCTGATGAGGAGACGGATAGGACGCACGATACGGTCGGCCACCGCAATCGCGGTCCAGATCGCCGCCAGAAGTACGATCAGCGCAAAACCGAGATAGAGGATTGCAAACGCAATCTGCAACGGCGCACGGCCGGCCTCCATCGCCTTGTATTCGGCGCGGTTCTCTTCCATCAGCCGCATCGCGCCCATTACCTTGGGATCGACGGCACGCACGGTGTAAAGGAACGTACCGCTGATGCCCTCGAGCTTGATGATGGCGCCGACGAGATTGGTGATGCCAGGCGGAATGAGGGTCGGCTGACCAGCGGCGGCCTTTTCAAGTGCATCATGCGGAATGGCTGGAAGCGGCTTTTCCGTCTTGATATCGGCTTGCGCAACGGCGTCGCCGTCTTCCTGCACCAGGAATGCGCCGAGAAGACCACGGCCCTTGGCCTGACGGGTCATGAGATCGACGAAGCCGGTGCGGTCGAGATAAAAGAGCGCGCGATTGCGGTCGAGGTCGGTGGCCATCGACAGGGTCTGCCCCTGAAGATAACCGGCATTCTCCATCATATAGGCCTGGGCGATATTGCTGGAGGAATCGACGATCGACTGGGTACGTAGCGCAAACCAGCGGTCGAGACCGACATTCAGCGTCAGGCTGGCGAAGATGGCGACGAGAACGGCCGGTGTAATCGCAACGATGGAAAACAGCACGACGATGCGCACATGCAATCGTGCCGCCGCCCTGCCCTTTTTCCGCGCTTTCAGCAGACGGTTGATTTCCCGACCGATGAGAAAGATCAGTCCGATCACAAAGATCGAATTGATGACGACCGAGGCGATGACAACATTCGATGTCGGCGCAATCGGTGTTACGCCCAGAAGCACAAAAAGTGTCAGTATGGCGCAAACAAGGGCGACACCGGCAAGCACCAGCCCCGGCAGAGCGAAAGACATCCTGCGATCGGCTACCACCATTCCCGCTGCGTCTTCGGCAACGGCTTTTTCGGCGGCGGGTTTCCGCATGCATTTCTCCCAATCGCTGGCTAGCCAGCACCACATTCATGAAAATGGGCGAATCCACCTCGTGCCGGCGAATCTCTCTCCATCCTAGTGTTTTCCAAGCAACACAATGTGGCGAAAATGCAACGACGACTGCGGCCTTGTCAACATTCTCAGCTGGGGCGGGAGCTGCGATACACGGAAACGCCAAGCTCGCGAATCTTCTTGCGCAGCGTATTGCGGTTGAGGCCAAGAAGATCGGCAGCCTTGATCTGGTTACCGCGCGTCGCCGTCAGGGCGGCGAGAATGAGCGGATATTCCAGTTCGCGCAGAACACGGTCGTAGAGACCCGGCGGCGGCAGGCCTTCGCCGAAACTTGCGAAATAATCCCGCATGTTTTCCTCGACCGCCTGCGAAATGGTCAACGAGCCGGTGCGGACCGCCATCTTGTCGAGCGGGCTGTCTGGAACATCCGACTGCAATTCCTGCTCGATGATCTCGCGGGTGATGACTTCCTGCGGATAAAGCGCCATCAGGCGACGGATCAGGTTTTCGAGTTCGCGCACGTTGCCGGGCCAGGCATAGGCCTTCATGACTTCCAGCGCCTCGGTCTCGAAACGCTTTCCTTCCAGCCCCTCCTTCTCACCCGTCTGGATGAAATGGCGCACCAAATCGGGAATATCCTCGGCGCGGTCGCGCAGCGGCGGCAGCCGCAGCGGCACGACGTTCAGGCGGTAATAGAGGTCTTCGCGGAAAAGGCCCTGGTTGATCGACTGCTTCAGGTCCTTGTTGGTGGCGGCGACGATGCGAACATCGGTCCTGATCGGCGTGCGTCCGCCCACCGTCGTATATTCGCCCTGCTGCAATACGCGCAGCAGCCGCGTCTGGGCGTCCATCGGCATATCGCCGATTTCGTCGAGAAACAGCGTGCCGCCCTCGGCCTGTTCGAAACGGCCGGTCGAGCGGTTCTGCGCGCCGGTGAAGGCGCCCTTCTCATGGCCGAACAGTTCGGATTCGATCAGATCACGCGGGATTGCCGCCATGTTGATGGCGACGAAGGGGCCGTTGCGGCGCTTGCCGTAATCATGCAGCGCGCGCGCCACCAGTTCCTTGCCGGTGCCGGATTCGCCGGTAATCATCAGCGTCAGGTCGGTCTGCATCAGGCGGGCGAGAACCCGGTAGATTTCCTGCATGGCGGCCGAGCGGCCGACGAGCGGCATGCCGTCCTGCATATCGTCGTCGAGTTTGGCGGGCTTGCGCTTCGGCTCCGACAGGGCGCGGCCGATGATGGCAATCAGTTCCGTCAGGTCGAAGGGCTTGGGCAGGTAATCGTAAGCGCCCTTTTCCGAGGCCTTGATCGCGGTCATGAAGGTGTTCTGGGCACTCATCACCAGAACCGGCAGATCCGGGCGGGCCTTCTTGATGCGCGGAAGCAGATCGAAGGCGTTTTCATCCGGCATCACAACATCGGTAACGACCAGATCGCCCTCGCCGGCAGAAACCCAGCGCCAGAGCGTTGCGGCATTGGACGTGATGCGCACATCGTAACCGGCACGGCTGAGCGCCTGATTAAGCACGGTGCGGATCGCGGCATCATCATCGGCGACGAGGATAGTAGCTGTCATCTGTCATTTCCTGTCGAGTTCGGCAAGATGCGGTCGTCCAGCGCCACTTCAGGCGAGACGGGCATCAATACGCGGAAAGTCGTGCGATGGTTCTGGCTGTCGCATTCGACAATGCCGCCATGGGCGCCGATCAGTTTGGCAACAAGCGCCAGACCCAGGCCCGAACCATTCGTCTTGGTGGTGATGAAGGGGTCGAAGAGATGCGGCAGGAGATCGGCCGGCACCCCCGGCCCATTGTCATGCACGCAAAATTCAAGCGGCAGCGAGATGCGTTCGCGGCTGCCGGCCACGGACATGCGCATGCCAGGACGATATGCCGTCGTCAGCACGATCTCGCCCTCCGACTGATTTCCGACGGCTTCCGCCGCGTTTTTCACCAGATTGAGAAAGACCTGCACCAGCTGGTCGCGATTGGCATAGACCGCCGGCAACGATGGATCATAATTCTCGGAAATCTTGATGTTACGGGCAAAGCCGGCTTTGGCTATGGCCTTCACATGGTCGAGCACCGAATGGATGTTGACCGGCACGCGGTCCACCGGACGCTCGTCGGAAAACACTTCCATACGGTCAACCAGGGAGACGATACGATCGGTCTCGTCGCAGATCAGCCGTGTCAGCGCACGGTCCTCATCGGCAACCGATGTCTCGAGAAGCTGCGCGGCACCACGAATGCCCGAAAGCGGGTTCTTGATCTCATGCGCCAGCATCGAGGCAAGGCCGGTCACAGAGCGTGCAGCAGCCCGGTGGGTCAATTGCCGGTCGATCTTGTCAGCCATCGACCGTTCCTGGAAGACGACGACAACGGACCCCGGCTCGCTGACAACGGGCGCGACATAGAGATCGACGAGCTTGTCCTGTCCAAGCCGTGGGGAGCTCAGATCGACCCGATATTCATTTACCGGCGCGCGGCGTTCCCGCACCTGATCGATCAGCGCAAGCAGCGGACTGCCGAAGGGAATGAAGGTGGAGACGCGGTAGCGGGCGAGATGGGAGGCGCTGGCCCCGAAAAAGGCTTCTGCTTCCCAATTGGCAAAAGCGATGAAACCTTCGGCATCCACCAGAATAACGGGATTCTGCACCGCGTTAAGAACCGCCATGGCGAGCGGATTCGCATCTGCCGGGCTGTGTTTATCAGCGCTCATGCGGCCTTCCTTGCGGCTTCTTCGCCCGCATTGTCGCAAAGGGCGGAGCGCAGCAGATCAGCCACTTCCCCCGTATCACGCGATGTCATGATTTTAGCCTTGTCGGTGGTGGCGATCTCCGTCGCGAAACGGTCGAGATACCAGCCCAGGTGTTTGCGGGCATGCCGAAGACCGGCTTCCCTTCCATAAAATTCGAGCATCATGTCGTAATGTTCGACGGCGATATCGGAAATATCGGCGCGTTGCGGCGCGGCATGTCCGGCCAGTACCGCCGGCAGCCAGGGTTGCCCCTGTGCGCCGCGACCGACCATGACGGCATCCGCGCCGGAACGGCTGAGGATTTCACGCGCATCTTCGGCGGTCTCGACATCGCCATTGGCGATCAGCGGCACGGAAATCACCTCGCGCACGGCGCGAATGGCGTCCCAGTTCGCCTGTCCTTCGTAAAACTGCATGCGGGTACGGCCGTGAATGGTGATGAGCTGGACGCCAGCGGCTTGAGCGCGGCGGGCAATTTCGGGTGCATTGATGGTGTTTTCATCCCAGCCGAGCCGCATCTTCAGCGTCACGGGCACATCGACCGCGCCGACGGTCGCCTCGATCAACGACAGCGCATGATCAGGATCCCGCATCAAGGCCGAACCGGAATAACCGCCCGTCACCTTCTTGGCCGGACAACCCATATTGATGTCGATGATGCCAGCGCCATTATCAGCCGCAATTTTTGCCGCTTCCGCCATAAAACGCGCTTCGCGTCCGGCGAGCTGCACCATATGCGGAACCATCCCGGCATTTTTCAGCCGCGCCCAGGATTCCCCACGATTGGCGACGAGTTCCCGGCTTGCGACCATTTCAGTCACAACAAGGCCCGCGCCGTAACGCCAGGCGAGCTGACGGAAAGGCAGATCTGTCACGCCCGACATGGGCGCCAGCACCGCGCGATTACGGATCGCGACTGAGCCGATGCTGAACGGGACTGACAACTCCGGAGGGGGCAAATGATGATCTTTCGTGCAGAAGGGTTATATGCATTATTTTTAGACAGTGTTTGCGCAGTTGCCAAGCACTTTTACAGGGTTGCACCTTTTATTTGCGCGTGGCCTGCCTGCCTGTTTTGCTAGCGGCGGCAATTTGTGCAGGTTTGAACAAACGGGTTGACCGATCCTGCGGCATGCGGGTGCGGGTGGGCGGCTTATCGGGCTGGCCATTCGGGTTTTGAAACGCTAGAGCAGGACTGTCAACCATTAAGGGTTGCGCACAAAGCATAAGACCAATGCAGGAAAGTACTATGAAACTCGGCATCGTCATTGTCGCCGCAGGACGCGGAGAAAGAGCCGGCTCCCCCGAGGAAGGGCCGAAACAATATCGCCCGATCGGCGGCAAGGCCGTGATCGAGCATACATTGTCGACCTTTCTTGCCTGGGCAAACTCCTCCCCGATCGTGGTCGTCGTCCATGCCGACGATGCAGCACTCCTGTCACCAATCCTTGAACGGCTGAATGCCGGAGAGCGGATCGTCACCGTCACGGGCGGCGCAACCCGGCAGCAATCGGTGCTCGCAGGTCTGGAAGCACTGGCTGCGCAAGACCTGACACATGTGATGATCCACGATGCCGTGCGACCTTTCATCGCCGTGGATATGCTGGAACGCATCGTGGCGCTGCACAAGGCAGGCGCTGTCGGCGTTCTGCCCGCCCTGCCCGTCACTGATACGCTGAAGCGTGGCGCAGGCGATTCTGTCGCGGAGACGGTTTCAAGGCAGGGTCTTTATGCGGCGCAGACACCGCAAAGCTTCGGCTATGGCGAAATCCTCGCCGCGCATCGCGCTGCTGCCACATCTGGAAAAACCGACTTTACCGATGATGCCTCGATCGCAGAATGGGCAAGTCTGCCGGTGACGCTGACCGAAGGCTCGGTCGACAATGTGAAACTCACTCTCAAGCGGGATATCGCCATGGCCGATGAAAAGCTCTCCTACGGACTGCCTGACGTGCGCACCGGCAATGGTTATGACGTGCACCAGCTGGAAGCCGGAGACGGTGTGACGCTGTGCGGCGTTTTCATCGAACACGACCAGAAACTCAAAGGCCATTCGGATGCCGACGTGGCGCTGCATGCGCTGACGGATGCCCTGCTCGCCACCTGCGGCGCTGGCGACATAGGCGATCACTTCCCGCCTTCCGATCCACAATGGAAGGGTGCCGCTTCGCGTATCTTCCTCGAACACGCGGCCAAGGTAGTCCGCGGCAATGGCGGCACGATCATGAATGCCGATGTCTCGCTGATTGCCGAAGCGCCGCGCATCGGTCCGCATCGGCAGGCCATGCGTGAGGCGCTTTCCGACATGCTCGGCATCGCGCTGGAGCGCTGCTCGGTCAAGGCGACCACCAACGAGACGATCGGTTTCGTCGGCCGCCGGGAAGGTATCGCTGCGATTGCCACTGCAACTGTGGTCTACAAGGGCAGACCGCTATGAGCCTGTTTCCTGCGGATATAGAAGAACTGGCGCGGCGGATCATTTCCGACTTTACCGCTGGCGGCTTCATGGTCTCGACGGCGGAAAGCTGTACGGGCGGCCTGATTGCTGGTTCGCTGACGGAAATCGCTGGCTCTTCTGCCGTCGTCGATCGCGGCTTCGTCACCTACACGAACCAGGCCAAGATGGACATGCTTGGGGTTGGCACTGAGACGCTGGCGAATTTCGGCGCCGTATCCCGGCAGACCGCGCTACAAATGGCGCATGGCGCGTTATTTCGTTCCCGGGCGGATTTTGCCGTAGCCGTGACCGGCATTGCCGGTCCGGGCGGAGGTTCGGTTGAAAAACCGGTGGGGCTGGTGCATCTGGCCGCCAGGGCGCGCAGCGGTAAAATCCTGCACCATGAAATGCACTACGGAGAGATCGGGCGCACGGAAATCCGTCTTGCGACCGTCAGGACGGCGCTCGAGATGCTGATTGCCCTCAATCAGGCTGGGTCCGCGTAGATTTTATCGGCGCGGGTCTCGAAGGCTTCGGCGAACATGCGGAAGGCCCTGTCGAACATCGATCCCATGACCGCACCGAGCAGCCGGTTCTTGAATTCATACTCGATGAAAAAATGAATGGCCGAGCCGCCCTCTGCGGAGGCTTCAAAACGCCAGCGATTGTCGAGATATTTGAACGGGCCGTCGATATATTTCACATCGATGGCGCGCTCTGCCGGGTTCAGCAGCACCTGCGTGGTGAAGGTCTCGCGAATGGCCTTGTAGCCCACTGTCATATCTGCCACCAGCAGAGTCTTGCCGTCCCGCTCCTTGCGCGAGCGGATGACCAGCGCTTCGCAAAGCGGCAGAAACTGCGGATACTTCTCCACATCGGCGACGAGGTCGTACATGCGGTCGGGCGAGTGTTTTACAAGGCGATGCGTTTCGAACTGTGGCATGAGCGGCAGTTAATCCTCGATAACAAGAAGATCAAGAAGGCGGCGAAGCTGTTTTCGGCTTTTAAGCTGGAATACCGGCACGTTGGGACCATAAAGCGCGAAATTCTGCTCGAAGATCGGGGCGTGGCGGCGTTCGAAATTCCAGATATAGCGCAGGAAATCGAGATCCAGTCTTTCAGGGCAGCCTTCAGCCATTTCAGGGCGCGCCTTGCCATACCCTTTGGCAATCCGGGTGATGGCGCCCCACAGGCAAAGCCAGCGCGGCATGCGCACCCAAAGGACGATGTCGGATCTCTGCAGACGCATGTCGAAAGACGATGGATTGCTGCCGTCCATCAGCCACCGGTCTTTGGTGACGATGGCTGCGATCCTCTGCCGCTGTTCTTGGCGCGGGCGCGCCTTCCAGCCGGGCAACCAGAAAATATCGCGATCCATGGAAATGTATTCAAATCCAAAGCGCCCTACGAGCTTCCGGGAAAGCGTCGATTTTCCCCCTCCGGAGCAACCGACGACCGAAATACGCTGCGCAGATGCGATAATCGCAGCCGCGTCCTCCACGTTTTCAAGATAGTTCGGCATCGAATAAACCTCGTCTTCGCCACCGTGCCATTTTTAAATAGCGCGGCTATTATTCTGCGGCGGCATGGCCGCGGCGTCCGATGTTACGGAAATTTAACTATTGCAACCCCCTCGCAGGGATTGCTATTTATTTGCGACTAATATTACACCCATGGGATGCAACGGCGCTGGAACCTCCCATTTTCACCGCGCTTATTCATCCTTGGGTTCACACCCACATAACCCGCTTTGAGCCACTGAGTGAGCCGATGGACGATTTTTCCAACATCATCAACCTTCTCGAATCCGCCAAGCAACTCGCATCGATGAACGAAATGCCGATGCTTGCCTATCTCATCGACGTTGCGAAATGCGAGGCGAGAGAGAACAAGCCGGTTTTGCGCAAGCGCAAACGCGGCGAATCGACCGCCAAGGAAGAATGTTAGACGCCGGCTCGATAAAGCTGGCTGGCCCAATCTTCAAGACGATGTCATAATCAGGACTGAAACCGGCCGCTTTTCGAGGCGGCCGTTTTTTTTGCACGATGGAAATGACAATCTCATGATCGCCGCATCCGCCGATATCAGAACCTATACGCAGGAAAGACCGAAGGAACGACATAGCTTCGTGCAGATCGTTCTTCCGGTCTCGGGATGTCTGCGGATCGATGTAGCAGGGCTACAGGACGAATTGTCTGCCGGGCGCGCGGTCTTCATTCATCGCGACACACCGCACACACAGGAAGCGACGACGATCAACCGGTCGCTGGTTGTCGATATCGACGAAACTACTGTTCCCGAACAGGTGCTGGAGAGATTTGTCCGCAAGCCGTTTCTCGATATCGCACGGGATACACGGCAGCTGATCGCTTACATGCGCGGCGTCATCGGATCGGATGGGCCACGTGAGGATATTGCCAACCTCTGGGCACCGCTCCTGATTGGCAGCCTTGCGACTGAAAAGACCGATATCCGCCACCGCCTGCATGCGCTGGGCGAAATCGTCAGGGCGGAACCATTTTTCCCCTGGACCATCGAGACGCTCGCATCCTGCGCCGCGATCAGCGATAGCCGCCTGCATGCGCTGTTTCTGGAAGAGTTCAGCCTCCCTCCTCACCGCTGGCTTGCAGAGCTGCGCATGGACAAGGTCTGCGCATTGCTGCGCCACTCCACATTGCCGATTGCGGAAATTGCCTTGCGGGCCGGCTTTTCCGACCAGACGGCACTGACGCGCGCCATGCGCAACGCGATGGGCAAAACGCCTGCCGCCTATCGCCGGGCCTTCGGAATTCACTGAAAGCACAGCACCTCTTCTCTCAGGAGTTTTTGTCAAGACAGCCGCACGTGGCTGTGGCACATCGCGGGCAATCGTGAATGCGGATGTGACATGACATGAACAAGACAAGCCTCGGTATTATCTACGGCATGATGGCGGGCGCTCTCTGGGGTGCGATCTTTCTCGCCCCGAAACTCGTACCGGATTTTTCCGCCCTGCAACTGTCGACGGCACGTTACCTGACCTACGGGCTGATTTCGCTCATCATCATCGGACCGCGCCTGAAACGGGTATCGGCCCATTTCGGTGCGCGCGAATGGATCGCGCTCGGCTGGCTGAGCATGATCGGCAACATCGCCTACTATGTCTTCATATCAACGGCGGTGAAACTGAGCGGCGTTGCCTTCACGTCCATCATCATCGGCTTCTTGCCGGTTGCCGTTACCATCATCGGCACGCGCGATCATGGCGCGGTATCGCTCAAGCGTCTGTGGCCGTCGCTCGCCTTTGGCGCAATCGGCATTATCGGCATATCCTGGCAGTCGCTGACGGAAAGCGATGCGGGGCTGGATGTCTCCCGCCTGATCGGGCTGGCCTGTGCGCTTGGCGCGCTCGCCTCATGGACGGCCTTTGCGGTTGGCAATGCCCGCTGGCTGTCACGCCTTCACGATGTCAGCGCCGACGACTGGAACATGATGACGGGTGTGGTGACCGGCGGGCTGGCACTGGCGCTCGCCATACCGGCCTTTGCCTTCGGCGGGGAAAGCCATAGCTCCGAGGACTGGCTGCATTTTGCGGCCATCGCCGCCGGTCTGGGTTTCACCGCATCCATTCTCGGAAATGCTCTCTGGAACCGCATGAGCCGCCTGCTGCCGCTCACCATGGTCGGACAGATGATCCTGTTCGAGACGCTCTTTGCGCTGCTCTATGGTTTCCTCTGGGAAGGTCGTGGGCCAACAATCGTAGAAGTCCTGGCGATTTCCTCAGTCGTGCTGAGCGTCATCCTGTGCATGCGCGCGCATCGGCCGGAGAAGATTGTGGCCTGACTTCAGGTGAAAGCCGCAACCCCATCCTCGGGACAAGCCTGAGGATGGCGCGTGAGAGAAATCGCCGACCCGCCTACTTACTCCGCAGCGGCCAGAAGCTTCTTCTCGCGTGCCGCGCGCAGGCGTGCAAAATCGTCGCCCGCATGGTGGGAAGAACGCGTCAGCGGGCTGGAGGAGACCATCAGGAAGCCCTTGGTATAGGCGACCGTCTCATAGGACTTGAATTCCTCCGGCGTGACGTACGCCTCGACCTTGTGGTGCTTGCGGGTCGGCTGCAGATATTGGCCGATGGTCAGGAAGTCCACGTCAGCACTGCGCAGATCGTCCATCAACTGCAGCACTTCGTTGCGCTCTTCGCCAAGGCCGACCATGATGCCTGACTTGGTGAACATGGTCGGGTCCAGTTCCTTGACGCGCTGCAACAGGCGCACTGAATGGAAATAACGCGCACCGGGGCGAACCGTGAGGTAATTGCCGGGAACGGTTTCCATATTGTGGTTGAAGACATCGGGCTTCGCCGCGACGACACGCTCCAGCGCGCCGGGCTTCTTCAGGAAGTCCGGGGTCAGAATTTCGATTGTCGTGTTGGGAGACGCAGCGCGGATCGCCCAGATCACCTTTTCGAAGTGCTCCGCGCCGCCATCGGCGAGATCGTCGCGGTCGACCGAGGTAATGACGACGTGGCTGAGTCCCATCTGCTTGACGGCCTTGGCGACGTTTTCCGGCTCGTCCATATCAAGCGCATTGGGCTTGCCGGTCGCGACGTTGCAGAAGGCGCAGGCGCGGGTGCAGATCTCACCCATGATCATGAAGGTCGCGTGTTTCTTGTCCCAGCATTCGCCGATATTTGGACAGCCGGCTTCCTCGCACACCGTCACCAGCTTGTGACTGCGCACCAGTTCGCGCGTCTCGTGGTAGCCCTTGGACGTCGGCGCCTTGACGCGGATCCATTCCGGCTTGCGCATGACCTCGGTATCAGGCCGATGGGCCTTTTCCGGGTGGCGGATACGCTTTTCTTCGGACGAAGTCCTGTCGAGAATAGTGACCATAAGAAACCTGTTTCTATCGCTTGCCGCGATCATCACATTTATTGACGCGATGCTTTAGAACAATTCCAGAAAAAGCGTAAGCCCCTTCCGGGCACGAAGCCTTGTCAGCGCCGTACCAGCTTAGCCATGAACAACAACAGGCTGGCGCCGATGAAGGACGTTACGAAATAACCGAGCCTGCTGTCCTGAACGAAAACGTCGAAGGTTCTCAGCACCGCAACGGCAACCACCGAACCGACGATGCCGAGAACGATATTCATGAAGATGCCGAAACGCATATCCATGAGTTTGCCGGCGAGCCAGCCGGCAAGACCGCCGATGATGATTGCCGCAATCCAGCCGATATTTTCCATTCCCGCGCTCCCTTATAGAACCAGCGTTGAGACATATGGGACACCCGGCATGGTTAGACAATGCCGGGCATCACGGGGCACTCATGCGTTCAGCACACGTCCGTAGGCGTCGAGCACGCTTTCCTTCATCGACTCGGAAATGGTCGGATGCGGGAAGATTGTGTGCATCAGTTCTTCTTCGGTGGTTTCGAGGTTCATGGCGACCACGAAGCCCTGAATGAGTTCAGTGACTTCCGCACCAACCATGTGCGCGCCGATCAACTCGCCTGTCTTCTTGTCGAAAATGGTCTTGACCATGCCCTGATCTTCACCGAGCGCCACGGCCTTGCCGTTGGCCGCAAAGGAGAAGCGGCCGACGCGGATATCGCGGCCCAGTTCCTTCGCCTTGGCTTCGGTGAGACCAACAGAGGCGACCTGCGGGTTGCAATAGGTGCAGCCGGGGATCTTGAGCTTGTCCATCGGGTGAACATTCGGCAGACCAGCGATCTTTTCAACACAGATCACGGCCTCGTGCTCGGCCTTGTGGGCGAGCAGCGGCGGGCCGGCGACATCGCCGATGGCGTAAACGCCAGGTACATTGGTCTTGCCGTAACCGTCGATGACGATGAAGCCGCGATCGGTCTTCACGCCGACGGCCTCAAGGCCGATGCCTTCGATGTTGGCGACGACGCCGACAGCCGAAATCATCCGGTCAGCGGTGATCTTCTCCGACGAACCGTCCTTCTTCTCGAGCGTCGCGGTGACGGAATTCGCACCCTTCTCAACCTTGGAAACCTTGGTTTCCAGATGGAACTTGATGCCCTGCTTCTCCAGCTGCTTCTTGGCGAAGGCAGAAATCTCCGCATCTTCGACCGGCATCACCTGGCTCATGATTTCGACGACGGTAACGTCGACACCCATGGTGCGGTAGAAGCTGGCAAACTCGATGCCGATAGCGCCGGACCCCATGACGAGCAGAGACTTCGGCAGTTCTTCCGGCTTCATTGCCTCGAAATAGGTCCAGATCAGCTTGCCATCCGGTTCGATGCCTGGAAGCGCGCGCGGGCGGGCGCCTGTGGCGACGATGATGTGCTTGGCGGTATAGGTGCCCTCGCCCAGCGTGTTCTTCGGAACCGGGCCCATCGGTTCGACGGGCTTCTTCTGGGTCTTGGAAACCACGATTTCACCGGGCTTGGTGATCTTGGCCTCGCCCCAGATGATATCGACCTTGTTCTTCTTGAACAGGAAACCGACGCCGTTGTTCATGCGGTGGGCAATGCCGCGCGAACGATCAACGATCGCCTTGACATCAGGCTTGATCGAGCCTTCGAGCGTCAGGCCGTAATCCTTGGCGTGCTGAGCAGTATGCAAGACATCGGCGGTGCGCAGCAGCGCCTTGGTGGGAATGCAGCCCCAGTTGGAGCAGATGCCTGCAAGGTGCTCGCGCTCGACCACGGCAACCTTCAGCCCAAGCTGGGCTGCGCGAATCGCGGCAATATAACCGCCCGGTCCCGAACCGATGATGATGACGTCATAAGATTGAGCCATAGGTATCCTGCCTTGTCCTATCGGGTCACGGCATGCCGTTCCGAAACGAGAATTGTTGTCAAAGTCCGAGCATCATGCGAACGACGGGCTCCAGCCCGCGCCCGATGGCCCGCGTGTTTTCAGCATCGAGATGAACGCCGTCCACGGGCGTCGTGCGGGCAACTGACCCCGCATCGAAAAATCCGCAATCGAGATCGTCGGCCAAATCCCGGTAGACCGGGGCGAGCATCGCCGATTCATCGATCGCATCGCGAAAGATAGCGCCCATCACGGGGTTGGCCGTTTCGCACAGTTGCGGCGGCGCTACGATCAGAACATCCGGCGCTTCCCAGTCCGGCACCTGCCAGACATGGTTGCGCACCAGTTTGACCAGCCGCTCCACACCCTTCATCGCGACGATGGCCGAGCCATGGATCGACGGTTTCAAGTCGTTGGTGCCGAGCATGATGATGACCAGATCAAGCGGCGCGTGGCTGTGCAGAAGCGTCGGCAAGAGCCTTGCGCCGTTGCGATCGCAATCAGCGGTATGATCATCATAGGCGGTGGTTCGTCCGCCCAGCCCTTCGTGGATCACCTTCACATCAGGCCCGAGCGCCTTTTGCAAGACGCTCGGCCAAAGATCGTCATGGCTATGCCGGCCACCCGTTTCCGCATCTGATCCCCATGTCAGGGAATCGCCAAAGCAGAGGACCGACTTCACCATCTCACTCTCCGATCAAACCAGCATGCCCATCGGGTTTTCGATGTAGCGCTTGAAGGCACCGATCAGCTCGGCTCCGAGCGCGCCATCGACGCAGCGGTGGTCGGTAGAGAGCGTAACCGTCATGACATTAGCGATCTTGATCTCGCCGTTCTTCACGACAGCACGCTGTTCGCCCGCGCCGACTGCCAGAATGGTGGCATGCGGCGGGTTGATGACGGCGGAGAAGCTCTTGACGCCCATCATGCCCATGTTGGACACGGCAGTCGTGCCGCCCTGATACTCCTCGGGCTTCAGCTTGCGCTCCTTGGCGCGCTTGCCGTAGTCCTTCATCTCGTTGGAGATGGTGGAGAGCGACTTCTCTTCCGCCTTGCGGATGATCGGCGTGATCAGGCCACCCGGAATGGAAACGGCAACGCCGACATCCGAATGCTTGTGCTTGACCATGTTGCTTTCCGTCCAGGAGACGTTGGCATCAGGCACATCGCGCAGCGCGAGAGCCAGCGCCTTGATGACCATGTCGTTGACCGAAAGCTTGTAGGCGGGCTTGCCGTCCTTTTCGGGAGCGGCGGCGTTGAGCTGGGCGCGCAGCGCCAGAAGCGTATCCAGTTCGCAATCCACGGAAACGTAGAAATGCGGAACGGTCTGCTTGGATTCGACCAGACGCTTGGCGATGACCTTGCGCATGCCGTCATGCGGCACCAGTTCGTAAGAACCGGGTTCGAACAGCTTGAGAACAGCTTCTTCGGACGGGCCCTTGGCAAGTGCGGCAGCCGGTGCGCCTGCGGATGCTGCGGCGGCAGGAGCTGCCTTCGCACCACCGGAAGCGGCGGCCTTTTCCACGTCTGTCTTGACGATACGGCCATGCGGGCCTGAGCCGGACACGGCCGTGAGGTCGAGACCGGCTTCCTTGGCGAGACGACGGGCAAGCGGCGAAGCGAAGATGCGCTCGCCGGACTTTGCAACCGGAGCCGGAGTGGAAGGTGCGGAGGCCTGGTCGGCAGCTGGCTTTTCAGCCTTGGCCGGGGCAGCTTCTTCCTTTGGCGCTTCGGCCTTTGCAACTTCCTGCTTCGGAGCCTCGGCTTTGGCCTGGGACGCGGCAGGAGCAGCGTTGCCGCCCTTTGCCGCCTCAGCCACATCCTCGCCATCGGCGGCGAGGATAGCGATCAGGGCGTTGACCTTGACCGCTTCCGTGCCTGCGGGAACCACGAGCTTGGCGACCGTGCCCTCATCGACGGCTTCCACTTCCATGGTTGCCTTGTCGGTCTCGATCTCGGCGATCACGTCACCGGGTGCGACCTTGTCGCCTTCCTTGACCAGCCATTTGGCCAGATTACCCTCTTCCATCGTCGGAGAAAGGGCAGGCATGGTGATGTTGATAGGCATGACTAGTCCCCCCAAACGAGATTATATTGTTCCAACTCTTCAGGATGTTCCGCCAGCCGATCCAGCTGCGACGGCGAGACTTCGATATATCCGGCGACATCGCTCAGCCATTCGCTAACGGCGCCGATGACGCCGATATACTCACGCGGGACACCGGCAATCACATCGCCTTCACCGTCATTGATAATCGCCCAAAAGATGACACGCTCGAACTGAGGAGACCCTTTGGAACCTAGAACACGATACCAATTTTCAGTTGCCGGGAGGATTTGTTTTATTTTACTCAAAATCATCTCCCCTTATTTGTAGCAGACGGTTTTGACAGCCTG
The DNA here is from genome assembly GCF_900215635.1 of Rhizobium sp. AN6A. Lineage (NCBI taxonomy): Bacteria > Pseudomonadati > Pseudomonadota > Alphaproteobacteria > Hyphomicrobiales > Rhizobiaceae > Rhizobium > Rhizobium sp. AN6A. The sequence continues at coordinate 2,431,232 of NZ_OCNC01000004.1, read as the reverse complement.
AACGACTTCATCGACGTTCGGCAGGGCCAGCTTTTCGAGGTTTGCAGCGTAAGGCATCGGAACGTCCTTGCCGGCAATCGTCAGGATCGGCGCATCGAGATAGTCGAAAGCGGCACGCATGACCTGGTTGGCGATGAAGTCACCAACCGATGACTGCGGGAAGCCTTCCTCAACGGTGACCAGACGACCGGTCTTCTTGACCGATTCGATGACGGTGGGCAGATCCATCGGACGGATGGTACGAAGGTCGATCAGTTCGACGTCGATGCCGAGCTTTTCGAGTTCCGCAACCGCCTTGATTGCGTAGGTCATGCCGATGCCGAAGGAAACGATCGTCGCATCCTTGCCCTTGCGGTGAATGCGCGCCTTGCCGATCGGCAGCACGAAATCGTCGAGCTTCGGCACTTCGAAGCTCTGGCCGTAGAGAATTTCATTCTCAAGGAAGATGACCGGGTTCGGGTCACGGATGGCTGCCTTCAGGAGACCCTTGGCGTCCGCTGCCGTGTAGGGCATGACGACCTTGAGGCCCGGAATATGGCTGTACCATGCGGCGTAACATTGCGAATGCTGAGCACCAACGCGGGCAGCAGCACCCGAGGGGCCGCGGAACACCATCGGTGCGCCCATCTGGCCGCCCGACATGTAAAGCGTCTTCGCCGCCGAGTTGACGATCTGGTCGATCGCCTGCATGGCGAAGTTGAAGGTCATGAATTCGACGATGGGCCGCAGGCCCGTCATTGCCGCACCGACGCCGATACCGGCAAAACCGTGCTCGGTGATCGGGGTGTCGATGACGCGGCGCTCGCCGAATTCCTGCAACAGGCCTTGGGTAATCTTGTAGGCGCCCTGATATTCGGCGACTTCTTCACCCATGACGAAGACTTTTTCGTCGGCGCGCATTTCTTCGGCCATGGCGTCGCGCAGCGCTTCACGCACCGTCGTCATCACCATTTCGGTGCCTTCAGGAATATCCGGATCGGCAGCGACTTCGATCTTAGGTGCAGCCGGAACCTTTGCGGCTTCCTTGGCAGCGCTCGGCTCCTCGGACGCTTCGCGGGTCTTGCCGCCTGCGGCATCCGAATCGGAATTTGCAGCTTCAGCCTTCGGCTCTTCCTTCTTGGCGGAAGAAGAGATGTCGGCAGCGCTTTCGCCTTCCTGGATGAGAACGGCGATCGGCGTGTTGACCTTGACGCCTTCGGTGCCGGCGTCGATCAGCAGCTTGCCGATAACACCTTCATCCACAGCTTCCACTTCCATGGTCGCCTTGTCGGTCTCGATCTCGGCAATCACGTCGCCGGATGTGACCTTGTCGCCTTCCTTTTTAAGCCATTTGGAAAGCGTGCCTTCCTCCATGGTCGGGGAAAGGGCGGGCATAAGAATTTCTACTGGCATGGGTTTCCCTTTCCCGATCAGAGCAGAATGTCGGTGTAGAGCTCGGATACATCCGGCTCTGGGTCGTTCTGGGCGAAGTCTGCGCTATCGGCGACGATATCACGGACATCCTTGTCGATGGCCTTGAGTTCGTCTTCGCTTGCCCAGCCCTGCTCCAGAAGCCGTGCCTTGACCTGCTCAATCGGGTCATGTTCGGAGCGCATCTTCTGCACTTCGTCTTTCGAACGGTATTTAGCCGGGTCGGACATGGAGTGACCACGATAACGGTAGGTCAGCATTTCCAGAATGATCGGACCCTTGCCGGAGCGGCAATGTTCCAGCGCCTGATCGGCGGCGGCCTTTACGGCGCGCACATCCATGCCATCCACCTGGATGCCGGGAATGCCGAAGGACTGGCCGCGCAGCGAATAGTTCGACTGGGCGGTGGCGCGGGCGGTCGAGGTGCCCATGGCGTAACGGTTGTTTTCAACGATATAGATGATCGGCAGTTTCCAGAGAGCTGCCATGTTGAAGCTCTCGTAGACCTGGCCCTGGTTGGCGGCGCCGTCACCGAAATAGGTCACGGAGACATTGTCGTTGCCGCGATAGCGGTTGGCGAAGGCGAGACCGGTTCCAAGCGAAACCTGCGCACCGACGATGCCGTGGCCGCCGTAGAAATGTTTCTCCTTGGAGAACATGTGCATCGAGCCGCCCTTGCCTTTCGACAGGCCGCTCTTGCGGCCGGTCAATTCGGCCATGACGCCACGCGCGCTCATGCCCAGAGCCAGCATATGGCCGTGGTCACGGTAAGCGGTGATGACCTGATCACCTTCCTTCTGCGACATCTGCATGCCGACAACAACGGCTTCCTGACCGATGTAGAGGTGACAGAAACCACCGATGAAGCCCATGCCGTAAAGCTGGCCGGCCTTTTCCTCGAAGCGACGGATGAGAAGCATCTCACGATAGGCGTGAAGCTCTTCTTCCTTCGAAAAGTCCGGGCTGTTCTTACCGGTGAATTCGCCTGCAGCCTTTGCCGTTGTCTTTCGGCCGGATACGGACGCGGTTTTTCGCGGCGCCATTCATCCCTCCCTGAGTTGCCGTTTGAATGGATAGATTGGCGCGTACCATATGCAAGAAAATGCTATGCAGCAATGCTTTAAACGCATGGCACATATTCACGCTAAAGTGCTGTGAATAAATCACAAATCATTAATTAACTTGATTTCGGTTAATTAGAAATAGGTATTCATGATGACAATTTCGTCCGTACGGGACATATTCAGCTGATAACGGGAAATCTCGTCAATCATGTCACGCTCGAGAGAACCGTCGCTCAACAATTCGACCTGCCGCTCCAGCGCAACGCGCGCCTGCGTCAGCTTGGCAAGCTCTGCCGTTCTGGCAATACGCTGCCGCTCCAGCCGCTCCGTCGCCTGAAGGCCGAAGTCGCCGTGGATGGAATGATACCCGAAATAGGAAAGAAAAGCGATCGTGATGGCCGGAACGATCAAACGGCCGAATCGTCTCTTTTTATGATGTCTGGTCCACATGCCGGAGAGAAGCCTTAAAACGCATAATGTGAGTCTCGAGACTAATGCGGATTGTTTAACTATCCGTTGACCTTAAATTCCGCGCGGCTGATAGACGCAAAAAAGCCCGCCAGAGGCGGGCTAATAATGACGACGATATCAGAGAGAGTTCGTCATGCCGGGCTTGATCCGGCATCAAGCCACAGCGCGTCTTCGCCGTGGAAAGCGTCCTTTCAACCCAGGGACCTGGGCTGACTGAACCCCGGATCAACTCAGGAGTGAGCAGTGCGGATAAACCGCTCATCCCTGAGACTGGCCCGCCAGGCGGCGGGCAATATCGCGAAACCCGAACGCGAATTATCCGCGCAGGATCGAACGGCCGGCGTAAGCAGCCTGTGGGCCCAGCATCTCTTCAATGCGGATAAGCTGGTTGTACTTTGCGAGCCGGTCGGAACGGGCAAGCGAACCGGTCTTGATCTGACCGCAGTTGGTTGCAACAGCGAGATCGGCGATGGTGGAATCTTCCGTTTCGCCCGAACGGTGCGACATGACGGCGGTGTAACCTGCCTTGTGCGCCGTTTCGACTGCGTCCAGCGTCTCGGAAAGCGAACCGATCTGGTTGACCTTGACGAGGATGGAGTTGGCGACACCCATCTTGATACCGTCGCGAAGGCGGGCAGAGTTGGTGACGAAAAGATCGTCGCCCACCAGCTGGCACTTGTTGCCAATGAGATCGGTCAGCGCCTTCCAGCCATCCCAGTCGTCTTCAGCCATGCCGTCTTCGACGGAGATGATCGGATATTTCGCCACGAGCTCGGCCAGGTATTCGGCCTGCTCGATCGGCGAACGGGTCTTGCCTTCGCCTTCATAAACGTAATTGCCGTTCTTGAAGAATTCGGTCGCGGCACAGTCGAGACCGATGAACATGTCGTCGCCCGGACGGTAGCCAGCCTTTTCGATCGACTTCATGATGAAATCGAGTGCTGCCGGCGCGCTTTCGAGACCCGGTGCAAAACCGCCCTCATCGCCGACATTGGTGTTGTGGCCCTGTGCGGACAGTTCTTTTTTCAGCGTATGGAAGACTTCGGAGCCCATGCGCACGGCTTCGCGAATATTTTCTGCGCCGACCGGCAGGATCATGAATTCCTGGAAGTCGATGGGGTTATCGGCATGCGCGCCGCCGTTGATGATGTTCATCATCGGAACCGGCAGCAGATGCGCGTTCGGGCCGCCGACATAACGGTAAAGCGGCAGGCCGGAGGCTTCAGCGGCAGCCTTCGCAACGGCGAGCGACACGCCGAGGATGGCGTTGGCGCCGATGCGCGACTTGTTCGGCGTGCCGTCGAGCGCGATCATCATCTGGTCGATCTGGATCTGGTTTTCAGCGTCGAAACCGCCGATGGCGTCGAAGATTTCCGTATTGACGGCTTCGACCGCCTTTTCCACGCCCTTGCCGAGATAACGCTTGCCGCCATCGCGCAGCTCAACCGCCTCATGCGCGCCGGTGGAGGCGCCGGAGGGAACGGCGGCACGGCCCATGGAGCCGTCTTCGAGATAAACGTCGACTTCAACGGTCGGATTGCCGCGGCTGTCGAGGATTTCGCGCGCGATGATATCGGTAATGGCAGTCATGGTCTCTCCCTTGGGAATGGAACAGATATTTTCCGTCGCCTGTCTTAGACGATGGCGAAGAAATTACAATGACGGTGGGCAGCGGAAACGGCCCGCCCGCCATTAAAATCGATTGGCACAAAAGTGCCCGCCGTAACGGTCAGCCGATCAGGCTTTCGTAATCGCGTCGAAAGCCAGAAGCTTTTCGAGCAGTTTCGGCATGTCCTTCAGGTGGACCATGTTAGGGCCGTCTGACGGCGCATTGTCCGGATCCTCATGGGTCTCGATGAAGAGGCCAGCCACGCCAACCGCAACGGCCGCACGCGCCAACGTCTCGACGAATTCGCGCTGGCCACCTGTGGAGCCGCCCTGCCCGCCCGGCTGCTGCACCGAATGGGTGGCGTCGAACACGACAGGTGCGCCGAGCGCTGCCATGATCGGCAACGAGCGCATGTCGGAAACCAGCGTGTTGTAACCGAAGGACGCGCCGCGCTCGCACAACATCACATTCGGATTGCCGCTCTCATTGAGCTTGGCAAGCACGTTCTTCATGTCCCAGGGCGCCAGAAACTGGCCTTTCTTGACGTTGATGACGCGGCCGGTTTTGGCGGCGGCAACGAGAAGATCGGTCTGGCGGCTGAGGAACGCCGGAATCTGCAGCACGTCCACCACCTCGGAAACGATGGCGCATTGCTCTTCCGTGTGGATGTCGGTCAGAACAGGAAAACCGAATTCCTTCTTGAGATCGGCAAAAACCTGCATCGCATTATCCAGGCCGATGCCGCGTTTGCCGGAAAGCGAAGTGCGGTTCGCCTTGTCGAAAGAAGACTTGTAGACAAGCCCTATTCCAAGCTTGTCGCAAAGCTCCTTCAGGACGCCAGCGATCATGAAGGAATGTTCGCGGCTTTCCATCTGGCAGGGGCCGGCAATCAGCGAAAACCGCTCGGTATTCGAGAAGGAAACCTTGCTGGCGCCGTCGCCGGCAGTGACTTTAAGATTGTTCGTAACGCTCATCATTTTTCCTCGAAGGCGAAGGCAACACCCTGACCGGGTGCTGCGGGCACCACCAGACGGCCGTCCGCTTTTGCGCAGGACACGCCATTAGCAGCAAGCACCGCTTCTGTCACGGCAAGATCGTGTGACGAAAAGACGATGCCCGCGCCACGCAATCCGCCTTCGTTGCCATCGTGAGCACTCAGGGCCTGCCCGCCGAAAGCCGGTTTTCCGGTCAATCTGATGCTGGCATTGCCGGTCGAGAAAACCATATCACCGCCCGGAGACCATTTGCCTTCACAGCCAAACACTGTCTCGATCAGGCCCGCCACCTTCACATCGCCGCCGGAAAACAGGACGATTTCACTGAGGCCGGTGACACCATTGGCGTGGCGCTCCAGCATGGTGCGATCGCCCGGCAGGGCTTGAAGCCGCTGACAACTGAACAGAAAGAAATCCGCGACCGCCCCGCTTGCCGCAAAAGCCAGCCGGAACGCCGCCTCGCCTTGCGAGCCATCCGGCATCCGAACAGGCCGCGAAAACTCGAAAACATCGCCCGCCCAAAGACCGGCTGCCCGAAACCGCTCATGGTCAACCAAGGCGTCTTCAGTCCTGGCGACAAGAGCCGAAAAACCCTCCTGCCCGTCCCGTTGCCGGAAGGCCACATCCCTGCCGGTAAACACATCACCCCTCTCTATCGAGGCATTATATTTAGCCGGATCAGCAATTGCGAGCGGCTCCAGATAGGTGCCATCGGCGAAAAATACGCAGGCATTTTGGGTGCCGAAAGGATGCAGAGCCTCCGGCGCAACCGTAAAGCCAAGACTGACGAGGCGCTTCACGGCGACGCCTATGACTTCCACGGGCAAAACGAGATGGTCAACGCTATAGGGTTTCGTCATGACATGTATTCTGCTGGCCTTCCGCCCGGGGCATGCCGGGACGGTTTCGACCGCACAAAAGCACAATTGCGTGCTATGAGGCAAATCATCACAGCAACAGATGGCACCTTCACGAAATTTTAGGGGATTGCAGAACACATATGGAACATATAGTGTTCGTTCTGTATTTGTTTCGCGACTTCCACTACGATTCTAAAGGGTGTTTTCCTCATGCTCACGCGCAAACAGCAGGAATTGCTTCTCTTCATTCATGAACGAATGAAAGAGTCCGGCGTGCCGCCCTCCTTCGATGAAATGAAGGACGCACTCGATCTTGCTTCGAAATCCGGCATCCACCGCCTGATAACCGCTCTCGAAGAGCGCGGGTTCATTCGTCGGCTACCGAATAGGGCTCGGGCACTGGAAGTCATCAAGCTGCCCGAGGCTTATACGCCGGGCGCAAGGCCGCAGCGCGGCTTTTCGCCAAGCGTTATCGAAGGCAGCCTTGGCAAGCCCAAGACGCCGGAACCGGCCCCTGCGCCCAAGACGCCGGCCAATGATCTGGGCGGGGCTGTCACCGTACCGGTCATGGGCCGCATCGCTGCGGGCGTGCCGATTTCCGCCATTCAGAACAACACCCATGATGTGGCCGTGCCAGTAGACATGCTTGGCACGGGCGAACATTACGCTCTTGAGGTCAAGGGTGATTCGATGATTGAGGCCGGCATTTTCGACGGCGACACAGTCATCATCCGCAACGGCAACACCGCCAATCCCGGGGATATCGTTGTGGCTCTGGTGGATGACGAGGAAGCCACGCTGAAGCGCTTCCGCCGCAAGGGAGCCTCCATTGCGCTCGAGGCGGCAAACCCAGCCTATGAGACCCGTATCTTCGGGCCGGACCGGGTGAAAATTCAGGGCAAGCTGGTGGGGCTGATCCGCCGCTACCATTGATCTTATCGAACCGAACGTATTCACTTTACAATAGGCGTCATCGTGAAGATGGCGCCTATATTTGGTTTGGCTGTTTCCAAACGTGGCGTGCTTTTGCGGGTGCACGAGGATATGCGCCATTCAGCCTATGCGCGTTGCCCTTTCTAAACTGAGCTCCTGCTCCATAAAGATGCTTCGGTTTCGCTACAGGCGTGGCGGCGAGTGGTCCGCTCGCCTTAGTTGTCGAAACGATCCCATCCGCTGTTTTTTAGCGACGTTGTTCTGTCGTGTTGCGCAGTCAGTTCTTACTGGTCACCAAAGGGTGACTTATCGCGAGGCGCGCTCTCAGCGACCCCACATCACCATCCATCAACGGCGTTTATGGGAGCCATGGATAATTTTCGATATTCCATGAACGCTTGGCAGGTGTAGAAATGCGCGTCATATCCGGGAGATACGCCATGTACGATCTTTATATAGCCAACAAGAACTATTCTTCATGGTCGCTGCGGCCGTGGGTATTGATGCGCACGCTCGGTATCGCCTTTGATGAAAAGCTCATTCCGTTCGGCGAAGGCGTCTCCTTTTCCTCCTTTTCGCCGACGGGCAAGGTGCCCTGCCTGGTCGACGAGGGTATGACGGTTTGGGAAACGCTTTCGATCGTCGAATATCTTGCCGAAAGACACCAGGGCGTCTGGGCAAGCGACAAGCATGCGAGGGCCTGGTCGCGTTCGGCCGCAAGTGAGATGCATGCCGGCTTTTCCTCGCTGCGCAATCTCTATCCCATGTCGGTGGGCATTCGGGTCAAACCCAGGGGTGGCGATGCCGGGCTTAAGGCCGATATAAAGCGGATCGATGCGTTGTGGAGCGAGGGTCTCACGAAATTCGGCGGGCCGTATCTTGCCGGTCAAAAGTTCACGGCGGTCGATGCTTTCTTCTGCCCGGTTGCATTCCGTTTCCAGACCTATGGCAGCGCGGATCTTTCGCCAGCAGCGAAAGCCTATTGCGACCGGCTGCTAGCCCTGCCTGCCATGCAAGAATGGTACGAGGCCGGTTTGAAGGAGAGCTGGCGCGACGCTGGTCATGAAGAGGAAGTTGGCGAGATCGGCGAATTGACTGAAGATCTGCGCGCAACGGCCTGATGTTCTACGTTGGCGGCGGTCATTGCGACGCCGCCAGCAGCCGGATGATGGGCTGCGGCAGATCACGGTCGAAACGTCCGCTCTTCCAGTCGTAATAACGGTGCTGGCTCCAGGGCCTATCCGTTCCGGCGATTGCGGCGCGCAGCCCGCTCGCCACACCCTCCTCCCTCTTGTTGGCAAAATCTATTTCCACAGAACCGAGACGCCGCAAGATGTCACGGCTGAGCAGGAGTGCACCCGAGCGGCACTGCGAAAAAGAGGTTCTGCGGGAAACAACGACGATATCGGCAATATCGCAGGCTTTTCCGGCGAAGCGGCCATCTTCCAGAACGACGATCCACTCTCCGCTTGCGGCGCTCGCTACGCACCATATGTCTTTCCTGCAGGTGAAGACGCCAGCTTCGGCGTCTTTGAGCGCCGCCGTCATCTCGCGCACCACCACAGCCATGTCTTCCGGTGATAGTTTCGATCTCAAGTCAGAACCAGCAGTATTTGCCGTGCTCTCACCATTTATGAAACCCGGCGGCACGGTTTTTTCCGGCAGCAGCAGCGCCCTTTGCCACTGGCCGTAAACGAAGCCCTGCGGACGGGCTTTTGTGGTGGAGACCTTGCCGTCCTCCAGGAGTGCCACCAATTCACCGTCCTCGTGAATCAATAGATCCGGCAGATCACGATAGGCCGTAACTGCCGACACGCCGAAGGCGAAGAGCAGAAACGGGATGCCAAGAAGTGCAAGCCGGCTGCGCAGCAATGTCAGCAGCAGGAAACCCACCGAAGCCAAACCGATAAACCAGCCATGCGGACGCCCAGTCGCTGCGCTGCCGCCCCAGGAGGCCACCTCGTTTGCGACCTCGATGACGAGTGCCATGCCATAACCCATGATCTTCAGGAACAGCGCATCGAGCCCGAAGGGCATCAGCAGCATGGCGAGAAGAGCGAATGGCATGACGATCAGCGACATGAGCGGCATCGCAGCCAGATTGGCGAACAGTCCATAGGTGGTGACACGGTGAAAATGTTCGGCCGAATAGATCGCCGTCGAAAGGCCCCCGATTAGCGACGTCGTGACAACGCCGCCAATGACCGCGCCCATCATTTCCGCTACCTTCAGCCATGCGGGCTTGCGCCCGATGAACAGCCGCTCGCGATCCGTGCGCCAACGGCTCCAGAAGGCATAGGCCGAAACAAGCGCTATGGTAGCCGCAAATGACATCTGAAAACTCGGGCCCATGATTTCCGAGGGCGAGAAAACCAGAATGATCAGGGCGGAAATGGCAACGTTTCTGAGGCTGAGTGATGGTTGATCGAAAAGGACCGCAATCAGCATCACAGACATCATTAGCCAGGCACGCTCGGCGGAAACGGCAAAACCGGAAATCAGATAATAGGCGAGCGTCATCAGCAGTGCCGCGAAAGCCGCGATCTTCTTGACCGGCCAGCGCTGCGCAAAGGCGGGAAACAGGCTGAAGGCCAGTCTCAGGCCAACAAAGAATATGCCGGAGGCCAGTGCCATGTTGAGCCCGGATATGGCAACGATATGGGCAAGGCCGGAGAGCCGCAACGCCTCCATCGTCTCCGCCGATATAGCCTGTCTCTCATCGGTGATGATGGAGGCGGCGAAGGCTCCGGCATCACCGCCGATGGTGGTGCGGATGCGTTCGGCAATTGCGCTGCGAAGGCCGTAAAGCCGCATATCGGCCCATTCCAACCAACCCTTGTCAGGCCTTGCGTCACCAACAGGTGACACTAGCGTTTGCGGTGATTTATAAAAGAAACCGGTCGCGCCTATGCCTCTGAAATAGGACGTGAAGGCGAAGTCGTTCAGTCCCGGCAAGGCGGGGCCGGATGGCGGCGAGAGGCGGACCTTGCCGCGAAGGGTGGCGCCGATTGCGATCGGCTCGCCTCCGCCACGCGAAAGCACCGATATCCTCTGCGGCGGACGCGACAATGTCGGGTCCGCTGTTGCGGTCAGATCGACGACATATCGCCAGTAGCCGCGTGCATCGACCTCCCGGCGCGCCACGGTGCCGGTGATGGTGGTTGTGACGGGGGTATCCAGCACCACGGTCCCTGCCAGTCGGGTTTCGAAATCGGCCAGAAGCATGCCGAGCAATAGAAAAGCGAAAGGGCCGCAAACCGCCGCCGCAATGCCAGCTTTATATCTCACAAAGAGCGCCAGAACGGCGACAAAAAGAAATGTAGCAATCAAAACGACCGGGGAAGGCGTGGCATCTAGAGAAAACCAGAGTACCGCGCCGCAGCCGATAGAGACGGGAATGAAAAGAAAATCGTGGCCGAATGCGCGCTCCTCGGCCAGACATGTGGCGATTTTTTCCGCCACGGTAGTGTTGCGGTTAATGTCGGGAATAATGGCGGGGGTGTCATATGTTGCCGCATCACTGCTTCGGCGGAGAGGAAACAGAATTTCGCGCGTGCCGGGCATGTCTCCCTGCATCGTTTTAGCATATCCGAAATGCTGTTTTTCCCCTTGACCGAGCAATCCCCACCGCCCCTTGCCGCACCAAAAACAGGTTTGCAGACCAGCGCTGGGGATTGCAATCCTTTACTTTAACGATGCGTTGACCGAGATTGAATTGCTGCTGCCGGGAAAGCCTGAAGCAACGCGATTGCGTTTGCCGCAATGCACAATTTGACCTTTGGATAGCTTGGCATCGGCGCAAGGATCATATAGCTAATCGGTAGACGCTTAACCGCGGGGCGTATCTCAACGCCCCCACCCGCATGTTTTCGGAGGATCAGTATGACGGAAAAAAGCGCTACAGTGACACTTGGCGAAAAACAGGTCGAACTCCCGGTCAGGGAAGGCACGATTGGACCAAGCGTCGTCGATATCGCCACGCTGTACAAGCACACGGGCTCCTTCACCTACGACCCCGGCTTCACCTCGACAGCCTCCTGCGAATCCAAGATCACCTATATCGATGGTGACGAAGGCGTTCTCCTGCACCGCGGCTTCCCCATCGAGCAGCTTGCCGAACAGGGCGACTTCCTGGAAACCTGCTATCTGCTGCTTTACGGCGAATTGCCGACGGCTGCGCAGAAGAAGGACTTCGACACCCGCGTAACGCGCCACACCATGGTGCATGAGCAGATGAGCCGCTTCTTCACCGGCTACCGTCGCGACGCACATCCGATGGCCGTCATGTGCGGCACGGTCGGCGCTCTCTCGGCCTTCTATCACGACTCGACGGATATTACGGATCCGCACCAGCGCATGGTCGCTTCGCTGCGGATGATCGCGAAAATGCCGACGATCGCCGCCATGGCCTACAAGTACCATATCGGCCAGCCCTTCGTTTACCCGAAGAACGACCTCGATTACGCTTCCAACTTCCTGCACATGTGCTTTGCCGTGCCTTGCGAAGAGTACAAGGTCGATCCGGTTCTGGCTCGCGCCATGGACCGCATCTTCATCCTGCATGCGGATCACGAGCAGAACGCTTCCACCTCCACGGTGCGTCTTGCCGGTTCGTCGGGTGCAAACCCGTTCGCCTGTATTGCAGCGGGCATCGCCTGCCTCTGGGGTCCGGCACATGGCGGCGCCAACGAAGCGGCGCTCAACATGCTCAACGAAATCGGCACGGTTGACCGCATTCCGGAATATATTGCCCGCGCCAAGGACAAGAACGATCCGTTCCGCTTGATGGGCTTTGGCCACCGCGTGTACAAGAACTACGACCCGCGCGCCAAGATCATGCAGAAGACGATGTACGAAGTGCTGGAAGCCACAGGCAACTCCGATGATCCGATCATGCAGGTCGCGCTCGAACTTGAAAAGATCGCTCTTTCCGATCCTTATTTCGTCGAGAAGAAGCTGTACCCGAACGTCGACTTCTATTCGGGTATCACGCTGAAGGCGCTTGGCTTCCCAACGACCATGTTTACCGTGCTGTTCGCACTGGCCCGCACCGTCGGCTGGATCGCGCAGTGGAACGAAATGATCGAGGATCCGCAGCAGCGCATCGGCCGTCCGCGTCAGCTCTACACGGGCGCCGGCAAGCGTGACTACGTTCCGGTTTCCAAGCGTTAAGCCGGGAAACCAACCAATATAAAAAAGCCGGCGGGTTTTATCCGCCGGCTTTTTTGTTGGATATGATCATCGAGAAGAATAGCGAAACCTGCCCTGCCGACCCTAAGAAGCAGACAGGATCGCTGCCGGTTCAGCCTTGCTGCTTGCGGCTGTTCAGCACATCGAGAAGGATAAGGGCGCCGGTTTCGCCAGGAGGCACTTCGGTGTGCAAACGCTCCTGCACCAGAGCATAGCCTTCCAGCATCGCCCGCCGTTCGGTGGTGTCGGATGAGAGCCGCTCGGCCCAGCGCAGCATCGACCCTGCCCGTACCACCTCGTTGAAATATTCCGGCACCACGACATAGTCGGCAATCAGGTTCGGAAGCGCACCTGTCCAGGTTTTCACCCGCTTGCTCAGAATCGTGAAAATCCAGTCGGTCTTGTAGACCGATATGGTTGGTACGCCGACGAGCGCGAGTTCGAGAATAACGGTGCCTGAGGCGGCAATCGCCGCATCGGCGCGCGCAAATGCATTCCACTTGAAGGCGGGATCGATGCCGATTTCAGGCCTGATATCCTGCGGCCATGTTGCTGCCAGTTCGCGGATGCGGTTTTCTTGGCGCGGCACTGTCGGCAGCAGAAACTTCGTCGGGCCGTTGCGCTCGACATAGGCTTTTGCGGCCTCCTGAAACGGCTCCATCAACCGGGTCGTTTCGGTGGAACGTGACCCCGGCAGGAGCAGAATGGTTTTCGGTTCGCCATTGGCAGGCAGGGGCCGCTCAGCCCGCCTCTGCCGCACGGAGAGCACATCTTGATCGACGCTGAGGCGATGGCCGACAAAGGTTGTCGGCGGGCCGCCGAGACGCCGCATCGCCTCCGGCTCGAATGGAAGCAGGGCCAGAACGTGATCGACATAGGACAACATCGCAGTGGCGCGATATTCCTTCCACGCCCAGACGCTGGGGCAGACATAATTGACGACCGGCAGATGCGGCAATTGTTTGCGGACTTTTTTCGCAACACGATGGGTGAAATCCGGGCTGTCGATGATCAGCAGAATATCCGGCTTGGCGACAATGATTGCCTGCGCAGTCTGGTTGATCCGCGAAATCAGCTTCGGCAGCTTCTTCAGAACCTGCGTGAAGCCCATGATGGAGAGTTCGGAATAATCGAACAGCGAAACCAGCCCCTGTGCCTCCAGAGCCTCACCGCCGACGCCCATCAGCTCTATAGAACCCGAGTAATGGCCTTTCAGGGACCGGATGAGATCGGCGCCCAGAAGATCGCCGGATACCTCGCCGGCTATAACCGCCACCTTCAATGTTGCCGTCATCCCACCATGTCTCCGCCCATCATGTCTTCACCGAGTGACGTATCAATACCGCAGACGAATATGCCGGCCTGATCTGCCGCCTTCAACATCTCATCTCGATCAAGTACCAGCGCGCGTCCGGCTTCAACGGCGATCCCCGCAAGCCCGGCTTTATGCGCGTTCTCCACCGTTTCCACGCCGATGGTCGGCAGGTCAGCGCGGATATCCTGCTGCGGTTTGCAGAGCTTCACCAAAACACCCTTTCGACGGGGCGAGATGCGGCCCTCGGCGCGCAATGCCGCAACACGCGCCAGCATCGCGTCTGTACCCTCCACGCCCTCCAGTGCAACGATACGGCCGCCAACGGCGACTGCGCCCTGCCCGACATCAAGCGTGCCGAGTGCCAGTGCGGCCTGCGCGGCCTTGCGTATGTCGCGCAGATCATCTTCAGCAGGTTTATGCGCACCGAAAGGGCCGGTCGTCGCAAGCAGACCGGGTGCGATCTCGTGGGCACCAATGACTTTTGCACCGAGCGTGCCGATGACCTTGATGACCATCTGCAAAACGGCGTCATCGCCGCTCGACAGCAGGGTGCGGACGATGGATGGCAGTTTCAGCAATATGCCGATCGTAGGACGAATTTCCCGCCATTCCGGGCGCCGCGCTACGGCGCCGGAAAGCACGACGCGGTCCACCTGGTTTTCGCGCAGCAGGCGACCGAGCCCGGCGACATCGCCGACGCTGATCACCGCATTGTCGAAACCGCTCCAGTCAAACTGGGAATCATCGCGCAGCTGTACAATGAAGGGGTTCTCCCCCATCTCGCGCGCGGCCGCCGCGACATGCAGCGGCAGCTGGCCGCTTCCGGCTACGATGGCGAGACGCCCGCCGCCTGTCACGGCTCACTTGCCACGGTTTGGCGAGGAAAGCGCGCGGTCGCTATCCGCACCGATGAAATCGAGGATTTCGATGACCTGGGGGCAATCGAGATATTCTGCGCGGTCAATCGCAGCCGCATTGCTGCGGATGGCGCCTTCGCCTTCGAATATCTGCTTGAAGACGCGCCTGACCTTGTGAATATCCGCGCGGTCGATACCGGAACGCGTCATGCCAACGACATTCAGCCCACCGAGAATGCCGGGATTACCGTTCAGCATGCCATAGGGAATGACGTCATAATTGACCGCCGACAACCCACCTATAAAGGCCTGACGACCGATTCGGGTGAACTGGTGCACGGCACAGCCGCCGCCCAGGATGGCGCGGTCCTCGATGGTGACATGTCCCGCCAGCATCACATTGTTCGACAGGATGATATGGCTGCCGAGGCGACAATCATGCGCTACGTGCGAATTGGCGAGGAACAGGTTGTCATCGCCGACAATCGTCTTGCCGCTGCCGTCGGAACTGCCCGCATTCATCGTCACGCCTTCGCGCATGATGCAGCGCGCACCGATCTCGAGCGTCGTTTCCGAGCCATCGTGGCGAATCGCCTGCGGTGTACCGCCAATAACGGCCATTGGATGGATGACCGAACCACGGCCAATGACGGTAAGACCGGAGACGACGGCGTGATTGTGCAGCGTTACCTCGTCTTGCAGCGTGACTTTCGCGCCGACATAGCTCTGGGCACAGATGACGACATTTTCACCGATTACCGCGCCGTCTTCGACAACAGCGGTCGGGTGAATTTTTGCCGAAGCCGCGATAGTGCTCATTGCTGGTCCTCGGGGATCATCATCGCGCCGACGTCAGCTTCCGCCACCAGCGCGCCTTCGACCTTGGCCTCGCAATGAAATTTGAAGACATTGCCTCGCTGGCGCTGCTTGACCACGTGAATTTCCAGACGATCGCCGGGAACGACGGGTCTGCGGAAGCGCGCATTGTCGATGGTCATGAAATAGACGAGATAACCGCCCTCACCCTGGCTGCGGGCGCAGATCGCACCTGCTGTCTGAGCCATGGCCTCGACGATCAAAACGCCCGGCATGATCGGGCGATCCGGGAAATGACCGGTGAAATGCGGTTCGTTGACCGTCACGTTCTTGATGCCAATCGCCGAATTATTACCATCGATCTCGATGATCTTGTCGATGAGCAAGAACGGGTAACGATGCGGCAAAAGCTTCATGACTTCCAGAATGTCAGCCGCGCCGAGCGTCGTCTTGGTTTCTTCAGCCATCGTTTTTTTCTCCTGTTTTTTTATCACGCCCTTCAGCGCGCGCCAGAATATCGGCCATGTCGCGCAGGAAATACTTCATCGGACGCGCTGGCGTCCCACCATAACGGGCGCCGGCCGGAACGTCGGCGACAACACCGCTCATCGCCGCAATCTGCACGCCGTCACCAATGGTGATATGGCCGTTGATACCCGCCGCGCCACCGATCATCACACCATCGCCGATGCGGGTGCTGCCCGCAATGCCGACCTTGCTGACGATGCCGCAATGGCGGCCGATGCGGACGTTGTGGCCAATCTGAACCTGATTGTCGATCTTGGTACCTTCGCCGATGACCGTATCGTCCATGGTGCCACGGTCGATCGTCGTATTGGCGCCGATCTCGACATTATCCTGAATGATAACCCGGCCGATCTGCACGATCTTCAGCATGCCGCGCGGACCGGGCGCATAACCGAACCCGTCCTGACCGATGCGTGCGCCGTTGTGAATAATCACATTGTTCCCGATGAGAGCGGCAAGAATGCTCGCGCCGCCGGCAATCGTGCAATCACGCCCCACCTGAACATCCGCGCCGATGATGACGCCAGGCCCGATCCGCGTACCGGCGCCGATATGGGCACCAGCGCCAATCACGGCAAGCGGCTCGACAATCACGCCAGCTTCCAGCTTTGCAGACGGATCGACATGCGCGGTATGGGAAACTTCAGCTTCCATCACGACAATCGTACCGGGACGCATCGCGGCGGGATGCAACAAGGCACCTACCTGCGCAAAAAGCGTGTGCGGGTTTTTCGATATCAGCGCCGGGATGTGAGATGGCAGCATATCCGCAAGTGCGGCGTCACAAATGACGGCGCCGGCCTCACAGGTCGGCAACTCATCGCGGTTCTTTCGCGAAAGAATATAGCAGAGCTGGTCGGGTTTTGCCCGGTAGACCGGCGCAACAGACCTGATGATCCGTTCTCCAGCCGCCTCATCAGACAGTTCCGCCCCAAAACGGTCTGCGATGTCTTTCAATCGCAGTCCCTCGTGGGGCGGAAAAAACGCGTTGTATTCCATTAGCCGGACACTCCAGAACGTTCAAAGTTGCAGTTCTGGACTGCCGATATCAGAAAGTGTTGGACATGCCAAACCGGAAACGCTGTTCCTCATCGTAGTCTTCCTTGGCGATCGGAACCGCGTAGTCGACGCGGATCGGGCCGAAGGGCGATGCCCACATCACGCCGATACCGGCGGATGCGCGGATGGAGTTGTCATCCTTCACGCCTGCGCTGTTGGCAACCTTGTTGCCGTACAGCGTACCGGCATCGACGAAACCAGCGAGACGGAGACCGAAATCTTCAGGAACACCAGGCATCGGAGCCGTGACTTCAGCAGAAGCCGCGAAGTAGGTCGTGCCGCCGATGGAGTCGGAACCGATACGTGGGCCAATACCATCGTTCTTGAAGCCGCGAACCTGACGACCGCCGAATTTGAACTGATCGAATACCAGCAGATTGTCGCCCGTCGGAACAACGTGACCCGCCTGACCGGTGAGCGAGCCGATAACATCGTACTCGTCCGAAAGCGTGTAGTAGAAGCGCGCCTTGGCGTAGATCTTGTAATATTCGGAATCGCCGCCGAGGCCTGCAAATTCGTTCGTCAAGGCAGCCTGCCAGCCTTCGCGCGGCATGTTGCGGTCGTCGAGCGTATTGTAGTTCAGCGTGTTCGAGATGATGGACTGCGTCCAGTCACCGCCACGGATCAGAGCCTTATAGGGTTCGGCAAGATTGCTGCCGGTTTCCCAATCGCCCTCACCGTCATAGTTGAGCTGCTTGTAGGTGTACTTGAACGTCGTCGAGAGGTTCTCGGTGATCGGCGCCGTCACGCGCAGTGCGAAGCCCTGCTCGTCGTAATCGTAATAGTCTTCGCTACGGCTCTGGCTCTTGAACAGGTCGAAACCTGCGGCCAGACGATAACCAAGGAAATACGGCTCGGTGAAGGACAGCGTGTAGCTGCGTGCATCGTCTTCACCCGCACCGGCGGCGAGACGAATGTACTGGCCACGACCGAGGAAGTTCTTCTCTTCGATCGATGCTTCAAGCAGCACACCATCGTTCTGCGAGTAACCCGCACCGATACCGAACGAACCTGTCGACTGATCTTCCACGTCGACAACGATGACGACGCGGTCAGGCGCGCTGCCGCCGGCAGTCGAGACATTGACCTTCGAGAAATAACCGAGCGCTTCAAGACGGCGCTTGGCAGCCGTAATGACCGTCTGGTTGAAAGCATCGCCTTCGGAAATATCGAACTCGCGGCGAATGACGTAGTCACGCGTACGCGTGTTGCCACGGATTTCGATACGCTCGACATAGGCGCGCTCGCCCTGATCGACGATATAGGTCACACCGATGGTGTTACCAGACATATCGCGGTCGCCGCGCGGCGTTACACGGGCGAAAGGATAACCCTCACCGGCAACGCGCTTGGAAATCGCTTCCATGCTCTGCTGGACTTCCTTGGCGCTGTAGCTTGCGCCCTGGCGGGTTTCCACGAGACCCTGAAGTTCGGAGCCGTCAACACCCGGAACAGTCGATTCGACTGCGACGTTGCCGAAGTCGTACTTCTTGCCTTCGTCGACCGTGATGGAGATGGTGTATTCGTTCTTGGACTCATCAAGCACCGCGTCGGACGACACGACCCGGAAGTCGGCATAACCACGGTTGTAGTAGAACTGGCGCAGCGCCTCTTCGTCGGCGCGCAGCTTGTCCTCGTTATAGACGTCCTTGCGTGTCAGGAACGACAGCATATTGGACTTCTTGGTATTGATGACAGCGGCCAGACGACCGTCGCTATAGGAATTGTTGCCGACAAAATCGATGCGGCCGATCTTCGTGCGCTCGCCTTCGTTAATGACGAAAGCGATGTTCACACGGCCCTGACCAACGGAAACGGTCTGGGTGGTGATCTCGACGTCGCTGCGGCCGATCGCGGAATAGGCTTCCTTGATGCGCGCGATATCGGCAGTGACGATTGCCTGATTGAACGGGCCGAGCGGCTGGGTCTGCACGACGCCAGCGAGCTTGTCGTCCTTGATCTTGCGGTTGCCGTTGAAAACCACCTGATTGACGAGCTGGTTTTCGTTGACCGTTACAACCAGCGTGCTGCCGGAAACGCGCATGGAGACATTCGAGAAGTAACCGGTG
Source organism: Rhizobium sp. AN6A (assembly GCF_900215635.1). Taxonomy (NCBI): domain Bacteria; kingdom Pseudomonadati; phylum Pseudomonadota; class Alphaproteobacteria; order Hyphomicrobiales; family Rhizobiaceae; genus Rhizobium; species Rhizobium sp. AN6A. Next base: position 2,412,056 of record NZ_OCNC01000004.1, on the reverse strand, counting down.
GCGTAAAGACGCTTCACCGATTCATCGATGTCTGAATTGGAAAAGTTCTTACCCGGCGCAATGGTAATGTTGGAGCGTACGGAGTCCGCACCGGATCTCTCAGCGCCGCGAACATCAATCTTGCTGATGACGGCTGCATTCGCAACACCAGCAGAGACAAGCACGCCGAGGCCCGCAACCGAAGAAACACCAGCAGACAGCGCAACCGCCGACACCGCGTTCAAAAATCTTGAACCAGCCTTCATTTCAATTCTTACCTTTTTACGTTGTCCCTCAGCGGGCGGAACCCGACTCCGGCCATGTGCGTCGTTTTACCTGCTTTTCCCCTACAAGCAAGTCAGAACGTTAAATTCTGTTTACTTCGTGATCCAGAGTGGCGCATTCGCCACTTCGGGATAAAAACAGGGTAAACAATCGACTAACAAAACCGTTAAAACACTATCCTCAGCCAATCAAGCTGCTGATATCATTCCATGTTGCAAAAACCATAAGACCCAAAATCATTGCCATGCCGATACGGAACGCAACCTCCTGCGCACCGGCGCCAAGCGGTCTGCCGCGGATGGCCTCGATTGCATAAAACACCAGATGTCCGCCGTCCAGAACCGGCACAGGCATCAGGTTCAAAAGACCGATCGATACGGAAAGAACCGCTGCAAGCTGGATGACGGCCGAAATACCGAGCGTCGCCATCTGGCCCGAAGCCTGTGCGACGCGGACGGGACCGCCCAGTTGATCGGCGTTCATGCGCCCGGTCACGAGGTTACCGATGTAGTTGAAAGTACCGGTGATGACGTGGCCCGTTTCACGCACGCCCTCAAGCAGCGCCTGCGACGGCGAATACTCGATGTGGCGGAAATTGCCGCTATTCTGGTCGGTGACAATGCCGATGATTCCCATTTCCAGCTTGTTGCCGAACTGGTCCGTGGTTTCGGTGCGGGTCGGAACCATCGGCAGCTTCAGCTCCTCGCCTGCCCTTTCGACGGTCACGGTGATCGGCGTACCTGGACGGATGCCGACATAACGGCGTACGTCCTCGAACGTCTTCACCTTTTCACCGTCGATCGCAACGAGGCGGTCACCGGGGTGCACTCCGGCGGCCGCAGCCGCGCTGTTTTCACGCACTTCCGCCACGACCGGATCGGCGATCATCCGGCCGTAGACACCGAACAGGACCGCGAAGATGAGAATGGCGAGAATGAAGTTGGCGATAGGTCCGGCGGCAACCGTCGCCGCCCTTTTCCACAGCTTAGCGCCGGAAAGCGTCTGCGCCCTCTCCTCAAGCGACATCTGCGTCAGGCCGGAACTATCCGGCTTGCTCGCCGCATCTTCGTCGCCGAAGAACTTGACATAGCCGCCGAGAGGAATTGCGGAAAGTTTCCATCGCGTGCCGCGCTTGTCGGTGAAACCGATCAGCTCCGGGCCAAAGCCGATGGAGAATGCGGTGGAGCGGATGCCGCACCAGCGACCGACAAGGTAATGCCCCATCTCATGGACGAAAACGAGCAGGGAAAGCACCAGGATGAAGGGCACGATATAGCCGGTCAGAAAACCCGTCGCCGCCATTATTGTGTTCATGACAATCTGCCCTTTATGTCGTGACCTTTGCGCCGCCTAGAAACCCGGCAATAGACCGCCGCCCGATCCGGGCACGTCTCCGGTTGCCGCCGCATGCACGAAAGCTATGAGGAATACCGTAAAGCAGGCGAAAACAAGACCGTCAACACGGTCCATGAAGCCGCCATGGCCCGGAATGAGATGGCTGGAATCCTTGACCTGGAAACGACGTTTCACGAAGGATTCGAAGAGATCGCCGATCTGGCTGAACACCGAGAGGACAAGCGCGAGCCCCAGCACCAGCAGGCTGATCCTGCCGTGATAGGCCATGGAGACCGCAGCGCCGCCGATCACCGCCGCCACAGCACCACCAATGGCGCCGGACCAGGTCTTGCCGGGCGAAATCGACGGCGCAAGTTTCGGCCCGCCAATGGCGCGTCCAACGAAATAGGCCAGGATATCCGTCGACCAGACGACGGCGAAAATGAACAGGATGGAAGCGAATCCGGCCAGTTCGTCACCGCGGATGGCAGCCAGCGATATGCCGCTCAGTCCAGCGTAAAAAATGCCGCCCACCAGCCACCAGTTCTTGCCGCGCAAAACCGGAAACAGCGCCGCAGTCAGCGTGAATCCGGATAAAAGCGGCAGATCGAGCGAAGGTTCGCCGAAAATCGTGTTGCCGGCGATGACGGCAACCGCAAACCAGCCCCAGGCATTGCCGGTGGAATTGGTTTCCGACATGCGGGTGATTGTCGCCCATTCATAATAGATGAGGATCGCCAGCAGACCGGCCACGATGCGGAACAGAATGCCGCCATACCAGGTCGCAGCCAAAATGACCGCCGCCATGACGATTGCGGATATGATCCGCAGTCTGAGTTCACGGCTCATCAGGCGCCTGCCACGGCAACCTGCTCGGCCAGAGCGCCAAAACGGCGATCACGCGTTGCATATTGCTCGATTGCGGAAAAAAATCGCTGCCGGTCGAAGTCGGGCCAATATTCGGGAACGAACAGGAACTCGGAATAGGCAGCCTGCCAGAGGAGGAAGTTCGACAGCCGTTCCTCGCCGCTGGTGCGGATGATCAGATCCGGATCCGGTATGCCTGATGTATCGAGTCTGGCCGAAATCATCTCCGGCGTGATCGATTCTGCATCCAGCCGGCCTTCGGCGACATCGCGGGCAATCGCCATTGTCGCGCGGGCAATCTCGTCGCGGCTGCCGTAATTGAAGGCAATCACCAGCGTCAGCCTGGTGTTATCAGCCGTCATGTGTTCCGCTTCCTCGAGAAGGCTGCGGATATCGTTTTTCAGCCCCTGCCGATCGCCGATGATGCGCACACGCACGTTTTCGCGGTGCAGTTCCGCAAGGTCGCGCCTAATGAAAGCCTTTAAGAGCCCCATCAGGTCGCTGACCTCGGATTCGGGCCTGCGCCAGTTTTCCGACGAGAACGCGAAAAGTGTGAGGTAGCGGACACCGCAGTCGCCGGCCGCGCGCACCGTTTCGCGCACAGCCTCGACCCCGCGGCGATGCCCCATCACGCGCGGAAGACCGCGCTGTTTTGCCCATCGCCCATTTCCATCCATGATGATGGCGACGTGCTCGGGTATTGAGGAACGTGTCGTCGTCGGCATATCGATCCAGTAACAGGCAGCGCGGAATTAAAACGAATAAAATACAGGTCTATCGCAAGCGATACTAGACCTGCATGATTTCCTTTTCCTTCTCGCCAAGCAAGCGCTCAATTTCCGAAATCGTGTCGTCGGTGATTTTCTGCACTTTTTCCGACTGTCCACGGCTTTCGTCCTGACCGATATCACCGTCTTTTTCGGCTTTTTTCAGACCATCCATGCCATCGCGACGCACGTGACGAATCGCCACCTTGGACTTCTCGGCGTAGTCATGGGCAACCTTGACGAGCGATTTGCGGCGCTCTTCGTTGAGTTCTGGCAGCGGGATACGCAGGTTCTGACCATCAACGATCGGGTTGAGGCCGAGATTGGATTCGCGGATGGCACGGTCAACGGCGTTCACCATCGACTTGTCCCAAATGTTGACGCCGAGCATGCGCGGCTCCGGAACCGTGATGTTTGCGACCTGGTTTAGCGGAACGCGCGAGCCATAGGCCTCGATGGTCACCGGATCGAGAATGTTGGCCGAAGCGCGGCCGGTGCGCAGCGATGCGATATCGCTTTTGAATGCATTGATGGCACCATCCATGCGGCGCTTGATATCGTTGAGGTCAATACCACTCATCTTGATACTCCATCTCTATCGGCCGTGGCGGCCGGAATACGCCACAGGGGCGACATCGTTTTTTGATTATTTGTCGTGCACGATGGTCTTGCGGCCGCCGCCGGTCAATATCTGCGCGAAACCGCCCTTCTCGTGGATCGAGAAAACAATGATCGGGATGTGATTCTCGCGGGCAAGCGCGACAGCTGCGATATCCATGACCGCCAGTCCCTTGCCGAGCACTTCGCTGTGGGTCAGCTCGTCGAAACGGGTGGCTGTCGGGTCCTTTTTCGGATCGGCGGAATAGATGCCGTCCACCTGGGTGCCCTTGAAGATCGCTTCCGCGCCCATTTCCGCGGCGCGCAGCGCTGCGGCGGAATCGGTGGTGAAGAAAGGATTGCCCGTGCCGCCGGCAAAAATCACCACGCGGCCCTGCGCCAGATGGTGGAGCGCTGCACGCTGCGAGAAGCTCTCACAGATTTCCGGCATCGCGATTGCGGACAGAACGACGGTGTCGATGCTGAGCTTGCGCAGGGAGGTTGCGAGCGCCAGCGCGTTGATGACGGTGGCTAGCATGCCCATGTGGTCGCCGGTAACGCGATCACCGCCCTTGGACGCCACGGCAACGCCGCGGAAAATATTGCCGCCGCCGACGACAACGCCGACTTCAACGCCCATCGCCCTCGCCTCGGCAATATCGGAGGCGATACGGTCTGCAACCGCCACATCGATACCGAAACCCTGATCGCCCATAAGGGCTTCACCGGAAGCCTTGAGAAGAACACGTTTGTAGATCGGCTTGGAAGACATCATGACTCCTCGGAAATGTAACCGAAACGCGGATACACGAAGGGCACCGCGTTGTCACGCGATGCCCTCCCGTTTTCCCAAGATTGGGTAAATATAATCAGCCCTTGGCGACTGCAGCGACTTCTGCTGCGAAATCGCTTTCTTCCTTTTCGACGCCTTCGCCGAGCAGCAGGCGAACCATGCCCGTCACTTCGATGGCAGCACCGGCTTCCTTTTCAGCTTCCTTGACGGCAGCGCCGACAGTGATGTCGGGGTTGATGACGAAAGCCTGCGACAGAAGAGCGACTTCTTCGAAGAACTTGCGCATGCGGCCATCAACCATCTTTTCGATGATTGCTTCCGGCTTGCCGGATTCGCGGGCCTGCTCGATGAAGACGTTGCGTTCGCGCTCGGCCACGGCTGCGTCAACTTCCTCGGCGCGGATGGCGAGCGGGTTGGTTGCAGCGATGTGCATGGCGACCTGGCGGCCGATGGAGCTCAGAACGGCCTTGTCGCCGACCGACTTCAGGGCAACGAGAACGCCGAGCTTGCCGATGCCTTCGCCGGCAGCATTGTGGATGTAGGTCGCGACAACGCCGTGCTCGATTTCGAGTGCTGCCGAACGGCGCAGCGTCATGTTCTCGCCGATGGTGGCGATCGCGTCCTTGATGCTGTCGGAAACGGACTTGCCGGTTGCCGGATAGGTGGCGGCGCTGACAGCTTCAACGGTGCCGTCGGTGGAGAGCGCTACCTGGGCAATGCCGCGAATGAGATCCTGAAACGCGTCGTTGCGGGCAACGAAGTCGGTTTCGGAGTTGAGTTCGACAACAACAGCCTTGTGACCCATGGTGGCGACGCCGATCAGACCTTCGGCAGCCGTACGGCCAGACTTCTTGTCGGCCTTTGCGATGCCCTTGGCGCGCAGCCAGTCGATCGCCGCTTCCATGTCGCCATTGGTTTCAGCAAGAGCCTTCTTGCAGTCCATCATGCCTGCGCCGGATTTCTCGCGCAGTTCCTTCACCATTGCGGCTGTGATTTCGGTCATTGTTTGCCTCTTATCGGTTCGATCGGTCAGCCGGCTGAATTCGCCGTGCCGAAGTTCTGGGTGATGAGTGTACCCGGCCGCACACCCTTTGAAACCGGGACGATTTCAGGAAAGGGGCATGCGCATTCCCAAGTGCTGCGGCGTCTCCATACATCGAAACGATGGGTGCCGCTCAAGTGTGACAGCGTTATGAAGGCTGCCACCGGATTTCATCCGCATCAAAACGCCAGAGACTTCACCGAAGCCCCGACGGAGCGGTTTGAAACGAACAAGGCCGTCAACCCATTTAAGGTCTTTGACGGCCTTGTCATATCCTGGTCGAGGAGACGGCGACACGAAATCGCCGCCAGACAGGGCCTATATCAGGCGCCAGCCTCGTCTTCGAGCGCGGGCTCGATCGGAGCTTCTTCCGAAGCGCCGATGTCGCGGCCGGACGAACCCTGCTGACGCAGGATGCCGTCGATGGCGGCGCGGGCGATCAGGTCGCAATAGAGCGAGATGGCGCGCGATGCGTCGTCGTTACCCGGGATCGGGTAGTCGATGTGATCCGGATCGCAGTTTGAGTCGATGATCGCAACGACCGGAATGCCAAGACGCTTGGCTTCTTCGATCGCGATCTTTTCCTTGTTGGTGTCGATGATGAACATCAGGTCCGGAACGCCGCCCATATCGCGGATACCGCCGAGAGCCTTTTCAAGCTTTTCGCGTTCGCGCTCGAGGGTCAGACGCTCTTTCTTGGAATAGCCGGTGCCTTCCGAGTTCAGGATCTCGTCAACCTTGCGCAGACGCTGGATCGAGTTGGAGATCGTCTTCCAGTTGGTCATCATGCCGCCGAGCCAGCGGGAGTTGACGTAATACTGGGCCGAACGCTTTGCGCTGTCGGCGATGATTTCAGACGCCTGACGCTTGGTGCCGACGAACAGAACGCGGCCGCCACGAGCAACGGTGTCGGACACGACCTGAAGGGCGCGCGACAGCATCGGAACGGTCTGAGCCAGGTCGATGATGTGGATGTTGTTACGGTCGCCGAAGATGTACGGCTTCATCTTCGGGTTCCAGCGATGCGTCTGGTGACCAAAGTGAACACCAGCTTCCAGAAGCTGACGCATAGAAAAATCGGGCAATGCCATGCCTAGTTACTCCTTTTCCGGTTTAACCCCCGCGAAGCGAACAGCGCCGATTTTCATCGACACCACCGGGCGGAACGGACCGGATTTCTCCCGGAACATCCCAAGCTTCGCGTGTGGAATGGTGAGGCGCATACAGTCGCCTCAGATAAAAAGCAAGCATTTCTGCGAAAAAACCACGCAAAGGGTCCACCTTTTAGCGAACCGGCTTGTTTTCGCAGGTTTCCGGCTTGAGGATATCAAGCTTCGCGAGCTTGCCGGTCAGAACGAAATCGCCGTAATCCATCGTCAGATCGCGGGTGATTCCGTTATCGTAAAGCTTGAACGACATGCGGTAGATCGGCAGGGCGTCGGTGCCGGTCTTGTCGTTGTAATAAGCGATCGTCACCGGCCAGAACGCGGCTTTGCCGAATTCGCCCGCCTTGCCGGCCTCGGCATCGCCGTCCTTCGGCATCTGCGCCTTGCCGACCAGCGTGGAAGTGATCAGGCTTTCATCGCCGTCATCCGAGCCGTCGAAAATACGGGATTCGAAGATGCGCTTTCCCTGCTTGGCGTTTTCAATGACCTGAAACATGTGCTCGGTCGGAAATTCGCTGGCGACGAGATCGATCTGACGGGGGTCCGGGCGGGTCAGATCAACCTTCACACCCTCTTTGTCGTCGATTGCAGCACCCTGCACTTCCTTGTCCAGCTTGTCGTCGGTGTAGGACTTGGTCTCGAAGGTGAACTTCCTCGCCGCCAGGTCCTCGAAGGTCGTCGTCTGCTGGTCGGTCATGCGGACCGCGTCACCGGTGTTGATCTGTGTCACGAAACGGAAATCCGTCTTGTAACCCTGACAGGCAGAGCCGGTGAATTCATAGACCATACGGCCCGTCATGCCCTCGATACCGGAACGATCCGTCGCGTCCTTGAGTTCGAGATCGTAGACGGCGCGATGGGCGATGAGGTCCGGAACCGTGACGGGCAAGGCGTTGGCACCGTTCGACAGGCCGGTCATAAGCCCTGTGGCGGCAACGAAACCAAGCGTCCTGACAAACATGCAATATCTCCTGTTGGACTCGCTGCTCATATTGTACAAGCAACCGCCCGGCTTTTGGATCAACATCTTCTGAATGCCGGATTCTTGAAGGATTTACAACAAAACCGGAGACGAAAATGTCTGATGTCATCGAAGGCCGCCTCAAGGAACTGGGCTTTACTCTTCCCGTAGCGGCAGCACCTGCCGCAAACTACGTTCCGTTCACCATCAGCGGCAATCTTCTTTATGTATCGGGTCAACTGCCGATGGAATCAGGCAAGATTGCGGTGACGGGCCTCGTTGGCCGCGATGTTGACGTTGCAACCGCCCAGCGCGCCGCCGAATTGTGCGCCGTCAACATTCTCGCACAGGTCAAGGCTGCCTTGAACGGCGACCTCTCGAAAATCCGTCGTATCCTCAAGCTGAACGGCTTCGTTGCCTCGGTTCCGGAGTTCGTTGAACAGCACCTCGTCATTAACGGCGCCTCCAATCTGCTCGCCAACGTTCTGGGTGATGCCGGCAAGCATGCCCGCGCCGCCGTCGGCATGGCCTGCCTGCCCTTCAATGCCGCCGTCGAGATCGACGCGATCGTGGAAATCGACGTATGACCCTTAAACTTTCCTGGCTTACCGCCCAGCCCGTCGCCCATCGCGGTTATCACGACCTGAACAAGGTGGTCTGGGAAAACACGCTATCCGCATTTTCGCGCGCCATCGACGCTGGTTTTGCCATCGAATGCGACGTGCAACTGGCCGCTGATAGCGTGCCGGTGATTTTTCACGACGACGACATGGCCCGGCTGACGGGTATCAAGGGCGACGTGCGCGAACATACCGCCAGTGAATTGTCTCTGCTTTCGGTCGGTCAGACCAAGGACCGCATCCCGACGCTGAAACAGCTTCTGGCGCTATGCGCCGGCAAGGTGCCGCTGGTGATCGAGCTGAAAGGACGTCAGGGCGAAGGCGTCGATGACGGGTTTGCCGAAGCGGTGCTGGAAGATCTCGAGGGCTACAAGGGCCAGGTGGCGCTGATGAGCTTCGACCATCACCTCCTCAGAGACCTGAAGGCTGCAGGCTCGCCCTGGCCGCTCGGCCTTACCGCCGAAGGCGCCAAGCCGGAAGACTTCTTCAAACACGACGAGGCGATGCAGATCGGTGTTGATTTCATCTCCTATCATTGGGGTCATTTACCCAACAGTTTCATCGAGGCGCAAAGAAAACTTGGGCTTCCCGTGATTACCTGGACTGTCAGGGATGAAAATGCGCGCGAGACTACCTATAAATATGCGGACCAGATGACATTCGAAGGTTTCGACCCGAGAGAGAACCCCTCCGCCACGGCATGACAGAAGACTATTCCATACGCGTTGCGCAATCCCTGAGGGATATCGATCCGGACAGCTGGAAACGGCTTTCCGGAACATCACGCAATGTGTCAGGAAAACCGTACAATCCTTTCATTTCCCACGCATTTCTATCCTCGATGGAAGATTCCGGATCGGCCACTGCCAAGACCGGCTGGCTTGGGCACCATCTGCTTCTCGAAAACGCATCGGGCGAACTCGTCGGAGCCGTTCCGGCCTATCTGAAGAACCACAGCAAGGGCGAATATGTCTTCGACCATGGCTGGGCGGACGCCTTTGAGCGAGCCGGCGGCCATTATTATCCGAAGCTGCAATGTTCGGTGCCGTTTACGCCGGCGAGCGGGCCTCGGCTGCTGGTGTCCGAAACCGAAGACGAGACGCGCTTAAAACCGCTTCTGGCATCCGGCCTTGTCCAGGTGACGGAAAAGATCGGCGTTTCTTCCGCGCATGTCACGTTTCTGGAAGACGCCGACCTATCCGCGCTTCTGCCCCGGGACTTCCTGCACAGGACCGATCAGCAGTTCCACTTCATCAATGACGGCTATCGCGACCACGACGATTTTCTCGACGCCCTTTCATCGCGCAAGCGCAAGGGGCTGAAAAAGGAACGCCGGGCAGCGCTGGAAAACGGCATCGAGATCGACTGGTTGACCGGAAGCGACCTGACCGAGGAGATCTGGGACCAGTTCTTCGCCTTCTACATGGATACCGGCAGCCGCAAATGGGGACGGCCCTATCTGACGCGGGAATTCTATTCGCTGATCGGCGAGCGCATGCCTGACGACGTTCTGCTGGTCATGGCCAGACGCGAGGGACGCTATATCGCCGGTGCAATCAATTTCATTGGCTCGGATGCGCTTTACGGCCGGCACTGGGGCTGTATCGAGGATCATCCCTTCCTGCATTTCGAGGTCTGTTACCATCAGGCGATCGATTTCGCGCTGTCGAAGGGTTTGAAGCGGGTGGAGGCGGGTGCGCAGGGCGAGCACAAGCTGGCGCGCGGTTACATGCCGGTCACCACCCATTCGGCGCATTTCATCGTCCATCCCGGTCTGCGCCGCGCGATTGCCGATTATCTTCAGCGCGAGCGTGAAGAGGTCGAACATATTGGCGACTATCTGGAAGACCACACGCCCTTCCGCAAGGGTGAGCGACAGGAACACGAGCCGGATTCATAAAGCTGTCGCGATCTTTTAGATTCGCTCCCTACGCTTTATGCCTTTGTTTAGGGGCATGTCGTTATCGCAAAACCGCTACACGCTTTTACGCGACATGCATTAGTCCGTTACGAGGAGAGATCACCGATGACCGCCAGCGCCTATGATGACAACAATATCTTCGCGAAAATCCTGCGCGGCGAAATTCCCAGCCACAAGCTCTATGAAGACGAGCATACGCTGGCTTTCATGGATGTGATGCCGCAGGCACCTGGCCATCTTCTGGTCGTTCCGAAGACCGGCTCCCGCAATCTGCTCGATGCCGACCCGCAAGTGCTGGCAAAGACCATTGCCGTGGTGCAGAAACTGGCAGTCGCGGCAAAGGAAGCCTTCGACGCTGATGGCGTCTTTGTCGCCCAGTTCAACGAACCGGCGGCTGGCCAGACCGTGTTCCACCTGCATTTCCACGTCATTCCGCGCAAGGAAGGCGAGCCGCTAAAGCCGCATTCCGGCGCTATGGCAGATGGCGAAGTGCTGAAGGCCCATGCGGAAAAGATAAAGGCGGCACTTGCCCCGTGATGTTTGCCAAGACGCCCACGCGTTTGGCAGAATGGCGGCATCCGCACACCGTCACCCCGGAGCTTATCCGGGGTGCGGCGCGATCCAGTCCTTGATCGCGCAATACTCCTCTCGGCGCAGACGCGCCGTGGCTGGTTGCCGGATCTAGTCCGGCATGACGACCGTGGTACTTGTCATCATTCCACGGGACGATAGGCATTCCTCTCCGGCCAGGGCCAGCCTTCAAGCACCGCCATATCCGGCCGGAATATCTCCACCTTCAGGGGATAGCACGGGACTGCATCGCTGGAATGGCTGGCGCCACAATCGCCGCCGGGGCAAGCGGAGAGTGCGCCGATGAGATCAATTTCCGCGAAGAGTTCCAGATAGTCGCCCGGCCGCACCGGGCTTGCCTTCATGAAATACTGATGCGTATCGCGGGTGAAACCCGTGCACATGAAGACGTTCAGAACATCGTGTACATGCGGTTCCGCCTCGCCGAATGATAGGCCTTTGGCTACGGCGAGCGCATTGGTGAGGTTCGAATGGCAGCAATGGTGATAGTCGCCGCCGCTCAACAGCTTGTTGGTATAGGGATCGCACCGGGTGCCGATCACATCATGCACGCCACCGCCATCTTCATCCCAGCCATACCATGACAAAGTATCATGGGTGATGGTCGCCATCGGCCGCAGGGACGGCAGATTGCTCCACAGCCGGTTGCCTACGGAAACATGGGTCGCATGCAGGGCGCGGGTTTTGCCGCTGAAAAAGCGCTCCGTCAGATCGTGGGCATTCCAGAGGTTCAAATCCCCCACCTGTGGGCCTTCGGTGCTGACGATGCGGAAAAAGTGTCCCTTCGGAACATTGAAAGTGCCGCCCTCGCGCGGTGGCACGATGACTTCGTCTGTCTTCACCATGGCTTTTTTAGCCTGTTCAAGACGCGCAAGGTCCGGTGTCTGAAGTGTGCCGTTCGGATAAACGACGACGGGACGGACGGCGCGGCGCGCGGCGGCATCAATGGGTTCGGCGGCGGACACGGGGGGCATGAAATCCTCGGATGGATGAAAATGTGACGCGAAATTGCGGCATGAATGGCGTGATGACAAGACGGGTTTTTCTTGCGCTCAGACCAAGTCTGACTTAGCCTCGCAGCATCATGAAACTGCCACCGCTCGCCACCCTCCGCGCGTTTGAAGCTGCGGCCAGAAGGACAAGTTTTTCCCTGGCCGCGCAGGAACTCGGCATGACGGCGACGGCCGTAAGCCAGCATGTGCGCAATCTAGAAACGTGGCTCGGCGCGCCGCTTTTCGAGCGCCATGCGAGAGGCGTGAGACTGACGCCGGCGGGTCAGGAATTCGGAATCACTGTTTCGGGTGGTTTGCTGCAGATCGCCTCCGGTGCCGCCCGGATCCGCCAGGGTCGCGACCGCATCACCGTTCGTCTGGCCAGCCTGCCTTCGGTGGTGGCGCATTTTCTGACACCCCGCCTGCCCCGTTTCCGCGCGCTTTATCCCGACATACAGGTGTCAATCAGCTATTCCGGCAGGAATGACGCCACGCAGCCAGATCTCAGCATCATCCACGGCGCCCGCCCCACACAAAAAGCTGTAGCCCTTTTCAGCGCGGAAACACGCCCGACATGCGCGCCCGCTTACGCCACGAAGTCCGGTCCCTTCGACGATGTCTCAAACCTGCTGCGGGCTGAATTGTTGCATGACGCCACCGAGACGGCATGGCGGGACTGGCTGGCGACTGCTGGCCTATTCCTGTTCCAGGGCACCGGACCAATCTTTGCGGACTTCAATCTGCTCGTGACCGCTCTCAAGGCGGGACACGGCATCGGCCTTTGCCCGACAGCGCTCCTTCGCGACGAAATCGCCGACGGTCAATTGACCGTGCTTTTCGACCGGGCGGCCGATGCGGACAAATATTACTGGTTGATTGAAGCAGAAGAGATGACCGCGTCAGCCCGACTCCTGTCGGCCTGGCTTGTTGCTGAGGCGCGCGAGAGCGAAAACCGGGGCGATTACTCCGCCGCGACAACTTGAGTCGAAGCGCGAGCCTTCTCTCCTAATAACGATCACCAGAAGCTGCGGCAGCGACGTCGCATAGATGACGAAGAGAATCTTTTCCGATCCATGGGTATGTTGCAGCCCATATGACGATGCCAGTCCAGCTATAACCGAAGGCCGCGCCCACGCGGAAAAGCAAGTGATCGATTGCCTGGAAAGAGACGGGAAGAAACGTGTAGCTAAAGACGGACGCGACAAGCGTAAACAGGATGAACAGTCCACCAGAAATCAGAGCGGCGGCTATGCGCAGATCTCGTCCGCTTTTGCGATAGAACTGACCGAGGATAAAAATCCCCGCACCGCGAGTCCGAGTCTCATTGAATTTCCTCCCCGATTCAAGTCAGCGCTAAAGTAGGTGTCGCGCTTAATATTCGGATAAGACGAGTACTAAAAACCAAGCACAAACAACCCGGCTGCCAAAAGTGCGATGGGCACGGCTACGCCGACGATGACGCGTTGGCCGGCCGCCAGGAATGCGATGAAACCGAGTGCCGCAGCTCCGATGCGCAACCATAGCGGCGATGCCTCCAGCGTTCCGGTTGGAAAGACGATCAGCTTGGCGGTGACGGCCATGACGAGCGCGGTGGCGACCGCCCTCACCCAGTAGAGCGCCTCGGAATCCTCCTTCAGCCGGTTGCCGGCGAGCACGCCGAGCCAGCGCCAGAGATCGGTCGCCAGCCAGCCGGCAATGGCGATGAAGAGATAGGGCGCCCACCACTGTTCGGTCATCATGGTTCGCTCTCCGGTGAGACGGGAATGATCTTTCGGCGGAAGACGAAACGGTCGATCAGATAAGCCACCGTGCCGCCACCGATCCCGGCATAGAGAATGTCGAATTCCGGCGCGATTACCGCAAAGACCGGCCCCGCGATCACACCGATGATGAAGGCGACCTTGACGACGGAATGGCGGGCGGTCGCCCAGATCGACGCTATGAAATAGACAGGCGTCAGAAAAAACAGCACGCCTGCGACAAGGGGTGGAAAAGCCGCGACGACGCCGTAACAAAGGCCGACAATGATAGCGTTGACGATGGTGAGGGTAATGCCGAAACCGGCAAACCACGCAGCCCGAGCTTCGCGCGGTATCTTGGAAAGATTTTGCGTGGCGAAGACCCAGGCGGTGATCGCCACGAAGTGGGAGAGGAACAACAAAATCCATGTCGGCGTTTTTGCGCCACGCATCTCCGGAACGATGGAGGCGACCATGGGCATCATTCGCACCGATGACAGCGTCACCGCCAGAAAACACGCGGCAAGATTGGCGCCGCCGACCATCGAGCCGATCAGGATCATCTTGGCCGGCAAAGCCCAGATAACCAGCGTCATGAACACCGCTTCCCCACGTTGGACGCCCGATTCCAGCGCGAAGGCGCTGAAACCGACGAAGGATGTCATGAGAATAAGCGAGGGCAGCGAGAATATGCCCCGCATTCCCCTGAAAAACCAGCCGCGCAGGGGGATGGTATCGCTGTCTGCTGATTGCATTGCTTGGTCCACTAATGCATGTCGTCCGAAGTGCGCAGCGGTTTCGGAATGACGAGAAAAACAAAGCGCGTTTCACGAATCCGGTAAAAATGCGACGCGCTTCAGGCATGAAAATGCCGGGCTTTCGCCCGGCACCAATTTGTAGGTCGAAAGACCGTTATCATTTCTTCTTCGGCACCTTCGGCACCGTATTCGCCTTGCGGCGCGGCTTGCTCTCCTCGTCGGGCTTGCTCGCCTCGGCAACCAGAACATCCGCTTCCTCATTGGCAATCGCTGCCTTCGAGGCGGGCTTCGCCTTGGTCTTAGACGCCTTGCCCGGAGACTTGGCAGCATTGAGCTCTGCTTCCGGCTTCGGCTTTACCGGCGCTGTTTCCGGCAGAACCTCGAGCTTGAGGCCGTCGGAACCATCATCCTTCTTGCCGACTGTGACGCTGACGACACCGCCCTTCTTGAGCTTGCCGAAGAGGATTTCGTTGGCGAGCGGCTTCTTGATGTGTTCCTGGATCACGCGCGACAGCGGGCGAGCGCCCATCTTTTCGTCGTAACCCTTTTCCGCCAGCCAGGAGATCGCGTCTTCGTGCAGGTCGAAAGTGACATTCCGCTCGGAGAGCTGGGTCTCGAGCTGCATGACGAACTTCTGTACCACCTTGTGGATAACGGCGGTCGGCAGCGGCGAGAACGGAATGATCGCATCCAGACGGTTGCGGAACTCCGGCGTGAACAGGCGGTTGATCGCCTCTTCATCTTCACCCGTGCGTCGCGAAGAACCGAAACCGATGGCGGATTTTGCCATTTCGGAAGCGCCCGCATTGGTCGTCATGATGAGGATGACGTTGCGGAAGTCGATCTTCTTGCCGTTATGGTCGGTCAGCGAGCCATGGTCCATCACCTGCAACAGGATGTTGTAGATGTCCGGATGGGCCTTCTCGATCTCGTCCAGCAACACCACGGAATGCGGATGCTGATCGACGCCATCGGTCAAGAGACCGCCCTGGTCGAAGCCGACATAACCGGGAGGTGCACCGAGCAGACGCGAGACGGTATGGCGCTCCATATATTCCGACATGTCGAACCGCAGCATCTCGACACCGAGCGAGGCGGCGAGCTGCTTGGCCACTTCGGTCTTGCCCACGCCGGTCGGGCCGGAGAAGACATATGAGCCAATCGGTTTGTTCGGTTCGCGCAAACCGGCGCGTGCCAGCTTGATGGCGGTGGCCAGCGCCTCGATGGCGATGTCCTGACCATAAACGACTGAGCGCAGTTCCTTTTCGAGGTTGGCGAGAACCATCTCGTCATCCTTGGAAACGGTCTTCGGAGGAATGCGGGCCATCGTCGCGATGGTTGCTTCGATTTCCCGTTCCGTGATCAGCTTGCGGCGCTTGGATGCCGGCAGCAACATCTGCGCCGCACCGGTCTCGTCGATTACGTCGATCGCCTTGTCCGGCAGCTTGCGGTCGGAAATGTAGCGGGCCGACAATTCGACGGCAGCCTTTATCGCTTCGTTGGAGTATCTGAGGTGATGATAATCCTCGAAGTAGGGCTTCAGGCCCTTCATGATCGCGATAGCATCATCGATCGACGGCTCGTTGACGTCGATCTTCTGGAAGCGACGCACCAGCGCGCGGTCCTTCTCGAAGAACTGGCGATATTCCTTGTAGGTGGTCGAACCGATGCAGCGGATCGCGCCTGACGACAGCGCCGGCTTCAACAGGTTCGATGCATCCATCGCGCCGCCGGAGGTCGCACCCGCACCGATGACTGTGTGGATTTCGTCGATGAACAGGACTGCGCCGGGATATTCCTCGAGTTCCTTGACGACCTGCTTCAGGCGTTCCTCGAAATCACCACGATAGCGGGTTCCGGCCAGAAGCGTGCCCATGTCGAGCGAGAAGATCGTGTCATTGGCCAGCGCTTCAGGCACCTTGCCTTCAACGATACGCTTGGCCAAACCTTCGGCGATCGCCGTCTTGCCAACGCCCGGATCGCCCACATACAGCGGGTTGTTCTTGGAGCGGCGGCAGAGGATCTGGATGGTGCGGTTGACTTCCTCATGACGGCCGATCAACGGGTCGATCTTGCCGTTTTTGGCCTTTTCATTGAGGTTGACGCAATAGGCCTTCAGCGCATCCTGCTGTTTCTTGGCGGATGAGCCTTCTTCCTCGGGATTGCTGCGTGCAGCCTTGGGGTCGGCTTCCGGCTCGTCTGCACCACGCGGAGCGCGGGTCTGCGACGTGCCCGGACGCTTGCCGATGCCGTGGGAGATATAATTGACCGCATCGTAACGGGTCATTTCCTGCTCCTGCAGGAAATAGGCTGCATGGCTTTCGCGTTCGGCGAAAATGGCCACAAGCACGTTCGCTCCGGTCACTTCCTCGCGGCCGGACGACTGAACATGAATGACAGCCCGCTGGATAACCCGCTGGAAGCCGGATGTGGGCTTGGAATCCTCGTCATAACCGGTCACGAGGTTGGTCAGTTCGTTGTCGACGTAATCGCTGACGGTCTTGCGCAGCGCATCGAGATCGACATTGCAGGCGCCCATCACGGCAGCGGCATCCGCGTCGTCGATCAGCGCCAGAAGGAGATGTTCCAGCGTCGCATATTCGTGGTGACGCTCATTTGCAAAGGTCAGTGCCTGGTGCAGCGCCTTCTCGAGACTTGGGGAAAAAGTTGGCACGTTGCGATCCTCATTTCTTTTCCATGACGCATTGCAGCGGATGCTGGTGCTGTCGGGCGAAATCCATGACCTGGCTTACTTTCGTCTCTGCGACCTCATATGTAAACACCCCACATTCTCCTACGCCGTGCTGGTGCACGTGCAGCATGATGCGGGTCGCCGCTTCGCGATCCTTCTGGAAAAAACGCTCCAGAATATGAATGACGAACTCCATTGGAGTGTAATCGTCATTCAGTAAAAGAACACGGTACAAATTCGGTCTTTTCGTCTTTGGCTTGACGCGGGTGATAACGGACGTTCCGCGGTTCGTACCGCCGTCTTCCCCGTCGCCCTCGCCCTGCATGTAGATCGGCTCAGCGATCATCTTTCATCATTCTCCAAACCGTTCTCAAACCGGCAGTCATTACCAGGAGGGAGAACTTCGCCTCTTCATATCTAGGTCGTTAAGATCGGATTTTAAGCCCCCTGTGAAACGGTGCAATCACTATTGCGTTTGCGAAGAGGCAAACCTCGGGAAAAACAGGGGTCTCGCGATAACACATCGGGAAAGCGCGGTGCTATCCGCCTTTCCCGACGTCGTTTTCAGCCTTGACGCCAAGCGCCGGCAAGGGAATCGCGAGCAGCAGCGGACCTAATCTCCAGCACCCGCGCCATCCACCGTCATTCCTTGTTGTCGAGCATTTCGCGAACGGCGATCGCCAGCTGTTTCAGCGAAAAGGGTTTTGGCAGGAAGCCGAACTTGGCATCCGCCGGAAGGTTTTTCGCAAACGCGTCCTCGGCATAACCAGAAACGAAGATGAATTTCAGGTCGGGATAGGATTTGCGCAATTCCCTCAGGAGTGAAGGACCGTCCATCTCCGGCATCACGACGTCGGACACGACGATATCGACCTTGCCTTCCAGCTCTTCCATCACCTCCAGCGCCTCGACGCCGGAACCCGCCTCATGAACGGTGTAACCACGGGTTTCCAGCATGCGCTTGCCGCCGCGCCGCACCGCCTCCTCGTCCTCCACCAGAAGCACGACGGCGGAGTTGCCGGTCAGATCCAGCGGCTCTTCCTTCACCGGTTCGGGCAGAGCCACAGGGGCGAGTGCAGCTTCACCGGGCTGCTGGCCCGGAACGTGCACCACTTCCACCACGTGGCGCGGCAAATAGATGCGGAACGCAGTGCCTTTGCCCACTTCCGATTCGGGATAGATGTAACCGCCGGACTGCTTGACGATGCCATAGACCATCGACAGGCCGAGACCGGTGCCCTTGCCGACATCCTTGGTGGTGAAGAACGGCTCGAAGATCTTGTCCATGATCTCCGGCGGAATGCCGGTTCCGTTATCGGCGACCTCCACCATGACCATGTCTTCCGCCGGGACTTCCGGCCGACCGAGCGCTGCGGCTTCATCCGCATCCACATTGCGGGTGCGGATGGTGATCTTGCCGCCATCGGGCATGGCATCGCGCGCGTTGACGCAAAGATTGATCAGCACCTGCTCGAATTGCGACAGGTCGGTCTTCACCGGCCAGAGATCGCGGCCGTAGTCCACTTCCAACTTGACGTTGGTGCCGGAAATCAACCGGTCCACCAGCATGCGAAGGTCGCCGATCACGTCGGTCAGATTGAGGATTGCCGGGCGCATCGTCTGTTTGCGCGAGAAAGCGAGAAGCTGTCGCACCAGAACCGCCGCGCGGTTGGCGTTGCGCTTGATCTCCATCAGGTCGGCGAAGCTCGGGTCTGCGGGCCGGGCCTGCAACAGCAGATGGTCTGATGACAACAGGATCGCAGTCAGCACATTGTTGAAATCGTGGGCGATGCCGCCTGCCAGCGTGCCGACGGCGTTCATCTTCTGCGTCTGCGCCATCTGGGTTTCGAGCGCCTTCTGCTCCGTTACCTCTATCGCATAAACGATTGCCACCTCTTCGGGCGCCTCGTCGTCCTGATCGATGACGGCATTGACGTAGAAACGGAAATGGCGGCCCTCGTCGCTCGGATGGCGGGAATCGAACGGGGCGATATCGCCCTGCCGGTCCTTTGCCTCGGCCAGCGCCTGCTCAAGCCTGGGTTTCTCATTGTCGTGGATGATGGCTTCGAGGGCAACGCCGCGATCGATATCGTCACGCCCGACGACGCCGGAGAACAGCTTGAGGAATGGCGCGTTGATACGCAGAATGCGGCCTTCGCCGTCGAGCGAGGCAATCGCCATCGGCGTGTTGTTGAAGAAACGCGTGAAGCGCATGGCGGACGAGGATTCCGTATCCTCCTGCCCTTTCGGACGCATCAGAACGATCGTCCGGCTTTCGCCGGGCGCGCCGTCCTTCGAGGTAACCTGATGCACGAGGCGGGCCGGCATGCTCTGGCCGTTGACCCGGCGCATGTCGAGATCGAGAATTTCGGTGCGCTTGGCGGAACCCTGCGGATGGACGGATTCGATCAGCGCCATACCCTCGCCGGCGACGATGTCGGAAACCGTCATCGAACCAGGCGAAAATTGCGCGAGATCGATGCCGAGCCATTCGGAAAGGGTTGCGTTAAGATAAACGATCTCACCCTTGCGGCCGGCGGAAAAGAAACCGGCCGGCGCGTGATCGAGATAATCGATGGCGTTCTGCAATTCGCGGAAGAAGCGTTCCTGATCTTCCCGCTCAGGCGTGATGTCGGCGATCTGGAAGACGTGCAGCGCCTCTCCGCCCGCATCCTTCAGCAGCCGACCTTTCAGCCGGTACCAGTGCGGCCCGCCGGAAGTGGCCTCCCCGAGCGGTTTTAGCAGACGGAACTCCTCGTAACCGTCGCGGCCTTCCCGCAAAACATTGATGAGGCGATAGAGCGCCTCGGTCGATTCCCGGCTGCGCGAGAGCAGCGTCTCCAGGCTCTGGATATCGCTCGCCTTCGTGGTGCCGCTCATCCGGCAATAGGTGGCGTTGGCATAGACCATATGCCCCTTGGCATCGGTGATCAGTGTGCCGTCCGGGTGCGCCGACAGGAAACGGCGGGCCAGCCCGTCCGATTGCGACTGCGGCATGACCTCGATGAAACCGATGATCGACGACACCAGAAAAAAGATACCCATCATCGCCAGCACGCCGAGAATGCCGAGCACGATTTCGTTTTCCAGCGAATCCTTGAAATAGACGAAAGCAGCGGCGGCAGCGATGAGCACCAGCGCCAGCAGCAGAATCCGCAGAACCGTGCCGGAACGGGCACGCCTGTCCACCAGCGGAAGGTCGTTGTCGCTTGTCTCGCGCACCCGTGTCATCTTGGCCTCGCAGTCCTGCAGGTCGTCATTCGGTCAGCCCTATTTCCTCAACGGAATCGGGCAGCAGAATTTCTTGTAGCAACTCGCTTGACCGTCAAAAAGCTCCGCTGCACCACAAAGGCTTAAAATCGCACAGAGAAACGGCCCTAAAGACGCGCAAATGCCTCAGAAGCCTATTTTGCGGCTGCAGGTCAGCGCTTTAACCTGGCATTGAATGCGCGGCGCGGAGCAGACGATATTGCCATCCGCAACCGTGCAAACCGAGCATCCATCCGTGAAATCGATACAGGATGGATTGTCTCTTACGAACTCAATCATGTTCGCAGGATTGTCGGACGCCTTGTCATCCGCCGTCGCGGCCTGAGCGGAAAAAACAAATCCCGGCAATCCAAATAAAACAACAAAAATGAAAACTCTTACCGGAAACCCGTCAACGAGCAATTTCGCAAGCATTTACAATCGCTCCATCGAAGAGAGAATTGCAACCTTCATTGCTCCCCGGCATTGAAGGGAAAGATATGGCGCTTTGGTGGCGCCCGGTCGGCTGACGAGACGATCCTATGGAGCGATCCTAGGGGACGAAATGAATAAACCTTGTATCGCGCTTAAAAAAATCGTCTTTTCCTGCTTGACGTTCACATTATAAGAACCACGGCAATATTAATTGCACGAAAAAATCTGAAGGGATGATCTCCATGATGGAAGATTTTATCGGCACCTATGGAAACAATCTCATCGTCGCCGTTGTCGGTGTCGGTCTCGCTCTGCTTGTTCTGGCAATTGTTCTCTGGATCCTGCGCAGGCGCGGCGGCGCGGCCCCGTTTATCCGTGGCGGTCGCAACCGGCAGCCGCGCTTGCAGGTTCTCGATGCGACGGCGGTAGACGCCCGGCGCCGTCTGGTGCTGGTGCGCCGCGACAATGTCGAGCATCTTGTCATGATTGGCGGCCCAACCGATATCGTCATCGAGAGTGGTATCGGCGCGATCCCAATCGTCAGGGAAGTGCGCGAACCGCAGGAAGCTGAACTTAAGGCGCTGCCGCGTCAGGACAGCGAACCTAAAAGGGCTGAACCGCCTATCCCTCGTGAAAGCCGCCCTGCTTTGCCACAGCAGCCAATTGCAGCGGCATCTCCAGCCTCCTTGCCGGAAGAACCCGCAAAGCAGCCGCAGCGGCCGGAACCGCCCGCCCCGGCTGCTCGTGCACCCACGCCTGCACCGGCCGCATCGCTGCCACCACGTCCGTCTACGCCGCCGCAACCGGTATCCACGCCCATGACGGCACGCGAGCCCGTTGCGCCGACTAGACCAGCCGCCCCGGAAAGGGATGTTACCCGTCCTGCGCCACCACCGGCATCGGTCATTGCGGCACCGGCCGCCGCTGTTCTGCCTCTCGCCGCCGCATCACTCGACATGCCCGCTGAGCGACCGGAACAGCGACGCCCTGATCCCTTCGTGCCGGCTCCTCTACCCTCGGCGCCGCCCGCACCGCCTGTCCAGGCAACGGTTCCTGAAGAACGGCCGACGGTTGTTGCCCCGCCGGTTTTTGCCGCGCGCGAACCGGTCATCGACCAAACGAATGCCGCAGATTTTCTGGATGCCGCGCGCGAGCGCGTTCTACCCGGCCTGAAACCGGGGCAAGATGCGCCGCCTGCGCCCTTTGCGCCAAAGCCCGAAAATCCGCCCGTCGTCTCCGCTAATGCCGAGCCGAAATTTTCGGATGACCTTGCCAGCGATTTCGAAAGCTTTCTTGAGGCGGAGATCGCCAAGAGCAAGGATGCCGATAGCGAACAGGAAGTCGCCGCTGCTGCGGAAAAGCCAAAAACCGAACCCGTCTCGCCGCCTGTTACCGGTGCAACGCCGGATGGCGACATGCAGAAGGAAATGGCGCGTATTTTCGGCGAACTTTCCGTTACCCGCGACCGCTGACAGGTTCACATCTGTCGGCAGACAGACATTCAAAACAAAAAAAGGGCGCGGAAACAAATCCGTGCCCTTTGTTATTTTGGTTCTGTTCATTGGCCGGCTCGCCGAAGCGCCCGGAACAACGCTGCGCCTTATTCGTCGCGGTAGACTTTTTCACGACGCTCGTGACGTTCCTGCGCCTCGATGGACAGGGTCGCTATCGGTCGTGCGTCGAGGCGCTTGAGGCCAATAGGCTCACCCGTTTCTTCACAGTAACCGTAAGTGCCGTCATCAATCCGCTGAAGGGCAGAGTCGATCTTGGAGATCAACTTGCGCTGGCGGTCACGGGCGCGAAGTTCGATCGCCCGGTCAGTTTCCGAAGATGCCCGATCGGCTAGGTCGGGATGGTTGGCGCTTTCTTCGGCGAGATGTCCGAGGGTCTCGCGCGCTTCTCTCAGGATGTCGTTTCTCCAGGCCACCAGCTTCGCGCGGAAGTAGGCACGCTGGTTTGCATTCATGAACTCGTCGTCTTCCGAGAGCACATATTTGCTAAGATCGATCTTCTCACTCAACGCGATTCTCCTCGAAGAACATCTCAATGCGGCGGTGTATACTCCAATGATATAGGCTGATTCAAGTCTACAGATCAGTTTTCAGGCATTTTTAAAACTGACACAAAAATCATCTAAATGACTAATTTTTATCCTTTATTCGTATTCAAGCGATCTCTTCTTAAATCACTTAAACGCGACTTACCAACAGGAAAGAGGACTTGCGGTCCTGCAACCCTATCCTGTAGCATTCCTCCATTGCCTCCCATTCGAACGTCGGTCCCCGCCCTTGACAGCATCTTCTCCGAGCCGAGTGTATCTTTTGCGCCACGCCAAGGCCGCCTGGGCGGCACCGGGAGAACGCGATTTCGACCGGGGATTGAACGAGGCCGGTTTTGCCGAGGCGGAGATCATCGCCGACCTTGCCGCCGACCGGCGCTACCGCCCGGACGTGCTCTTGTCCTCCACGGCCACGCGCTGCCGGCAGACCACGCAGGCCTGGCAGCGGGCCTTCAACGAGGGCATCGACATCGTCTATATCGACGAAATGTACAATGCGCGCAGCGAAACCTATCTCTCCCTCATCGCCGCGCAAACGGACGCACAGTCCGTGATGCTGGTCGGGCACAACCCCACAATGGAGGCGACGCTGGAGGCGATGATCGGCGAGGACCTGCTGCATGCCGCCCTGCCCTCCGGTTTTCCGACATCGGGTCTTGCGGTTCTCGATCACGACGACAGTGCCGGGAACGGTAAAAATCGCTGGCGGCTGGTCGATTTTCTCTCGCCCGGCAAATAGCCGCAGCAGCGTGCGACCAAGGCGTTGCCGAAGCCGGACTCGTTGAAAATCCATTGGCGCGCTTCTTTTTTGGGCAACCGCGCCTTCCTATATTACAGCAGTGACCGTGAAAAATAGCTGGGAAACTGCCTTTGCCGCCTTCTCTTACGTCCCTGACAGACAGTGCGCTCATCGCATTCGACAATCTGGCCGATCGTGCGAGCACCCTTACACATCCGACATTGCGGCTTGGCGTCACCGGTCTTTCGCGGGCGGGCAAGACGGTTTTCATCTCCTCGCTCGTCCACAATCTTCTGAATGGCGGTCGTCTGCCGCTGTTTGAGGCCATGCGGTCCGGGCGCGTCTCGAATGTGCGTCTCGAGCCGCAACCGGACGATGCCATTCCCCGGTTTCAGTATGAGGACCATATTCAGGCTCTGGTACGTGACAGGCTCTGGCCGGATTCGACACGGGCAATCTCTGAACTGCGGATCACGCTCGACTACCAGAGTGCCAGCGGTTGGGGCCGTTGGTTTTCCGCAGGCAAGCTCTCCATCGATATCGTCGATTATCCCGGCGAATGGCTGCTCGACCTGCCGCTGCTTTCGCAGGACTACAAGAGCTTCAGCGACAGCACCGTCGCGCTGGCGCAAAATGGCATCCGCGCCGAACTCGCGCAGGAATGGTTGGCAATAGCCTCCTCGCTCGACATCAATGCGCCCGCCGACGAGATGACGGCGCGACGCCTCGCGGAAAGCTTCGCAGCCTATCTGAAGGCCTGCAAATCCGACGAGCGATCGCTCTCCACCTTGCCGCCAGGCCGTCTGCTGATGCCGGGGGATCTCGAAGGATCACCGGCGCTGACCTTTGCGCCCCTGCCGGGCCTGACAGACGACAAGGCACCAAAGGGCTCGCTGCGCGCCATGATGGAGCGGCGCTACGACGCCTACAAGGCAATCGTGGTGAAACCCTTCTTCCGCGAACATTTCGCCCGCCTCGACCGGCAGATCGTGCTGATCGATACACTGCAGGCGGTCAATCGCGGCCCGGAGGCGGTGCAGGATCTGGAGCGGGCGCTGGGCGATGTTCTCGCCTGTTTCCGCCCTGGCACCAACAGTCTTTTGTCATCGCTGCTGGGCCGACGCATCGACAAGGTGTTGATTGCCGCCACCAAGGCAGACCACCTGCATCATGAAAGCCACGACCGGCTGGAACGGCTGACCCGCCGTCTGGTGGACCGCGCCATCACCACCATCGGCATGAATGGCGCCGGCATTGAGGTCATGGCGCTGGCTTCCGTGCGCGCCACCAAAGAAGCAAGCGTACGCCAGGACGGTCACGAGCTTCCGGTCATCGTCGGCACGCCGATGGGGGGTGAAACCATCAACGGCGAGATATTTGACGGCAACCGCAAAACGGCGATCTTTCCCGGCGACCTGCCCGAAGACCCGGAGCCGCTTTTCCGCAGCATCGACAGGGATGGCGACAAGGCGACGTTGCCGGACGTCAATGTCGTGCGTTTCCGCCCGCCCAATATCGATGAACCGGGCAGCGGCGGCATCCGGCTTTCCGTTCCCCACATAAGGCTCGACCGCGCCATGCAGTTCCTGTTTGGAGACAAGCTCGCATGAAGGCTCCCACACCAAACGATCCGCAGGCACGCCGCCCGGCGGCTTTCACGCTCGAAACCGAAGAAACGGCACGGCCAACCGCCACGCAAAAACGCGCGCCGCGCAGCTTCGACACCGAGATTTCCCTGACGCCCGATGAGGATGATCCATTTTTAGCACCTGACGAGACGGATGCCGCCGCATTGCCGGTGGCCTTGCCGAAGAAAAGCCGCTTCTCCTTCGGCAAGCTTGCGCTTGGTGCACTCGGCGTGCTGTTCTCGCTCGCCTTCGGGCTCTGGGCGGACCAGCTTATCCGCAATCTCTTTTCCCGCTCCGATTGGCTGGGTTACACGGCGAGCATTGCCCTCCTTGTCGCGCTTTTTGCCGTCCTCGTTCTGGTCGGACGAGAAGTGTTCGGCATCATGCGGCTCAACGCCGTTCAATCGCTGAAAGCCGATGCGGAGACGGCCAGCCTCGACAAGAGCCCGAAACCCGCCCGCGCCATCGTCACCCGCCTCAATGCGGTTCTCTCCCA
The DNA here is from genome assembly GCF_900215635.1 of Rhizobium sp. AN6A. NCBI lineage: Bacteria > Pseudomonadati > Pseudomonadota > Alphaproteobacteria > Hyphomicrobiales > Rhizobiaceae > Rhizobium > Rhizobium sp. AN6A. The sequence goes on along the minus strand of NZ_OCNC01000004.1, from coordinate 2,386,345 downwards.
CCGCGCCGAAACGGCCAAGGGGCGCGCCGCACTCAAGGACACCGAAAACGACGTGATCGACGGGCCGCATCTGATCGAGCTTGCCGAACGCGAATTGCTGGTGCCGCTCGACCGGCAGGCCCGAGCGCTGATCCTCAACTCCTCCAAACGCGTCTCCGTCGTTACCGCCGTCAGCCCACGCGCCGTGGTCGATCTCGCCTATGTGCTGTTCGAGGTGACAAGGCTGGTGCGCGCCATGGCGGAACTTTACGGCGGCCGGCCGGGCACGCTCGGCATGCTCAGGCTTTTGCGCGACGTCGTCGCCCATCTCGCGGTCACCGGTTCGATCGCCGTCGGTGATGGGCTTGCCCAGCAGGTTCTCGGTCACGGGCTTGCCTCAAAACTCTCCGCACGCCTGGGTGAAGGTGTCATCAACGGTCTGATGACGGCACGAATCGGTATTGCGGCGATGGATCTGTGCCGCCCGCTACCCTTCAAGGCGGTGAAGCGACCGGGCATAGGTGATTTCATGTCTGACCTCACGCCCGATCTTGGTGGCGGAAAAACCGGTCAGAAAGCCTGATCAGCCGGACTTGTACGCCTCAAAAGGTTACGGACGAAGCTGTAAATAAAGCCGAAATAAACCAAGCATTAACCATTCCGCCGGTAGATTGCCGCTTATCGAACAGGCTTCTTCGCCGGGGAAAGTATCATGTATTCGCGCTTCTTTTCGCTTGTGGGCGGACTTGCCGCCATATTGTCCGTCAGCGGTGGCTTTGGCCTGTCTGACGTCCATGCCGCATCGCGCGATCGCGACGACGTGTTTTTCCGCTCCGTTGCCGGAAGCTGGAAAGGTCCGGGCGAAATCGTCGCCGGCAAGTACAAGGGCACCAAGTTCACCTGCGACCTGACGGGCGAGCCGCTCGACGACAAGCAGACGGGCATCAAGCTCGCCGGCACCTGCCGCGTCGGCGTCTTCAGCCAGCCCATGTCCGCGGTCATCAGCCAGAAGGGCGGCTCTTACGAGGGCAAGTTCCTCGACGGCGCCGAAGGCAAGGGACTGGACATCATTTCCGGGCAGGTTAGCGGCGACAAGGTCGTTGTAGGCATCAATCGCGCCAAGCTCAACGGTGCCATGGTCGCCCGCGTGTCGAACGACAATTCGATGAACATCACCATTTCCGTCAAGGTCGCCGACCAGATGATCCCGGTTATCGGCGTCACACTTGCGCGCGACATCGACCAGATCGCCGTCGGTTCGATCAAGCCGTAAAACCTGCGGTCTTTTCAGCCATCGCCAAGCGGGAGTGTCCACCACTCCCGCTTTTCGTTTGCGCTGATGATGCCGGTTTTATCCGCCTGCCGCAGCCATTCCCGCACGGGCTTGCCCCGGACATCGAGATCGGGCGCGATATCGGCTAGCGGCATCAGCACGAAGGCACGCTCCGTCATGCGCGGATGCGGCACTTCAATGCTTTCCGTAACGACAATATCATTACCGTAGGTCAGCACGTCGATATCGATGGTGCGTGGCCCCCAGCGCTCCGTTCTGACCCGTTTCATGCCCTTTTCGATATCGAGGCACAATTGCAGCAGCGCGGGTGCTGAAAGCGAGGTTTCGACCAGCGCACAGCAATTGAAAAAATCCGCCTGGTCCGTCTTGCCCCAGGGCGGCGTGCGATAAAGCCCGGAGACAGACAGCACCCGGCAATCGCTGTGCGCATCCAGTTCGCGCAAGGCTCTGGCCATCGCAGCGGCGGGGTCACCGATATTCCCGCCAAGGCCTAATGCAGCAACTGTCATCCTGTCAGGCACGGTGTTCAACACTCACCTGCGCATAGTCAAGAATGCCGGGAACCGGCGCAGAGGGCTTTCGAACCGTGATACGCAGCCAGACAATCTGCGGATAACGCGCGCGCAGGGCCTTGGCGATATCGTTCGCGAGGGCCTCGATCAGGTAACGGCGCTGGCCGACGACGATCTTTTCGATAACGGCGAAGGCGACGCCATAATCGACGGTATTTTCGATATCGTCGGTTTCGAGCGCGTCACCCGCTTCAACCTCCATCTCGGCATCGACGAAAAAGCGCTGCCCCAGCACTTCCTCCTGCTCGAGAAGGCCATGACGGGCGAAAAAGGAACAGTTTTTCAGAATAATGGTGTAGCGGCTCATCGCATCGCCTCCATGGCGGGGTTATACCGGAATAGCCGGCCTCTTTTAAGGCATGCGGCACTCCGGCATCTATTGATCTATGCATCGGGCCTTGCCGACGCTTTGGCAAGAACCGCGTCGGCAATTGCCAGCGCATCGCGTGTTACGGCGACATTGTGCACGCGAAAAATCGCGGCACCCGCCAGCCTGAGGATCACTGTCGTCGCTGCTGTTCCGATATCGCGTTCGTGGGCCGCATCCCTGCCCGTCAGCGACCCGATGAACCGCTTGCGCGACGTCCCGGCCAGAACAGGCAGGTCAAACGCGGCAAGTTCGCCAAAGCGCGCCATCAGCTCGACATTTTCACGCTCGTCCTTGGCAAAACCGAAACCGGGATCGAGCACGATGGCGTCGCGGGCGATTCCTGCATCTTCCGCGATCTCGAGCGAACGATTGAGAAATTCGAACTGATCCTCGATGACATCGGCGCGCTTCTGCCTGTCGCGCCCGGTATGCATGATGCAGACGCCCGCGCGCGCGGCGGCAACCACGCCCGCCATGTTCCCGTCCTTCTGCAGGCCGAAAACATCGTTGACGATATGCGCACCCGCCTCGATCGCCAGCCTTGCCGTGGATGCGCGGTAGGTGTCAACGGAAATCAGGACATCCGTCTCGCGACGCAGCCGTTCGATAACCGGCAGCACGCGATCCTGTTCCTCACCCTCGGTCACCTCGGCCGCGCCCGGGCGGGTGGATTCGCCGCCGATATCGATGATATCCGCCCCCTCCTCAACACAGGTCAGGGCATGGGAAAAAGCCGCATCAACGGCAAGATAACGGCCGCCATCCGAAAAGGAATCGGGCGTCGCATTGACGATGGCCATAATACGGCCACGTCCATCAAGTTTCAGGGAGCGACCATGGGCCGCTTGCCACACATTGCTGCCGGCTGTTATCACGTAACACGCGCCTTTCGGGAATAACGGAGTGTTATGCCAATTCTTATAAGTTCCGCTCCGCCTATGCAGCAAACGTTTTTCAAGTTCAACCGGAAGGCCGGGTTATGACCATATCTTCACGTGCTCTTTGCGCCGTTTTCGCTGGCGCATTAGCCCTTTCCATGCCCGGATCGGCCTTTTCCGAAACCATCGTCAGCAAGACCTATTCCTATTTTTCGATCAACGGTAAAACCGCCGCTGACCTCGACAAGCAGCTTTCCAAGCACGGCCCGCTGACGCGCAACACCGGCGCGCGCCATCCCGGTGCCACCGAGATCAAATTCGGCGGCGAACTCACCTATGTCGAGAAAAACGGCATGTGCAGCGTTGGAAGCACCAAGGTGTTGCTGAACACCCGTATCCTCCTGCCGCAATGGAAAAACCGCCGCCGCACCACGGCGGAACTGGCCTTCATTTGGGATACGCTGCTTGCCGATATCAAGCGCCACGAGGAACGGCACGCGGAAATCGCCCGCAGCCATGCCCGCTCGCTTGAAAGGCAACTGACGGCGCTTCGTCCGCAAAAAGACTGTGAAACGCTGCAGGCAATGGTTGGCAAGATTACCCAGACCGTCATGGACGAGCACGACAAGGATCAGTTGCGCTTCGATATCGTGGAATCCAAAAACTTCGACGCGCGCATGACCCGGCTTTTGAAGAACCGGATCGAACAGGGCCAGAACCGGCGCTGAGCAGCCTTTCGCCCCATACCCCCCTAGACGCGAAACGCAACGCGAACATGACGTTACGTCATGTTCGATATCACCCGTGACTTCTCGTCATGGTGCGGTCGCCAAGACTCATTGTAGCTTGTTCATATGGTTTTTAACGGTGGTGATCCGCAGGGGTCCGGCGTTCGAAACCACCTCCGGTTCTCCCGGTGCGCACTTGAGGCTCGCAGGTGTTTCCTCCCTCGCTTGCATGCTGCGTACCCGCCTCGCCCCGCTCCCCGCTAACAGGTGAGCGGGGCTTTTTCTGTGGCGTATAATGCGGCTTGCCGTCAGCCTTGACGTTCGGGAACGTGAACGACAAGGCCGTCAAGCTCGTCCTTCATCTTGATCTGACAGGAAAGACGCGAGGTCGGGCGCACTTCGAAGGCGAAGTCCAGCATGTCCTCTTCCATCGGCTCGGGTCCGCCGACGCGTTCCGCCCATGCGTCATCCACATAGACATGACAGGTCGCACACGCACAGGCGCCGCCGCATTCCGCATCGATGCCGGGTATGGAGTTGCGCACGGCATTCTCCATGACGGTGGAACCGTTGCTTACGTCAAGTTCATGGGGCGTGCCGTCAAAGGCAACAATGGTCAGTTTTGTCATGCCGGAGATCCAAAATGGTGTCTAAGAACTGTTCTAAACAAACACATAGAAAGGCCGGTTGGCCTTGGCAACCCGCTTCTCGCAGGCGCCAAGCGCAACCGGCCCTGTAAAACAGACTGGGTTCGCCTTAACGGCAGAGCTTGAGGATGAAATTTTCCGCTTCGACAATCGCTGCCGCAAGTCTGGCTAGAGCCGCGCTATCGTTGCCCTTGTCCTCCACTGCCGCCGCCGCCGTGGAAACGGTGGAGGCACCAACCGCCTGCGCGGCCCCCTTCAGACGATGGGCGGTTGCCTTGACGGTCTTGTCGTCAGCGCCGGCCATTTCATGCAGGGCAGCACGGGCGTTACGGCTGAAGAGTTGCAGCACCTCGATTTCAAGTTCCTTGTCGCCCATCGTCTGGCGGGCGAGATGTTCGAAATCGATTGGTCTTGTCGCGGCGGCCGGCGCACCACCAAAATTATCCGGAGCTTCGAAAGCAATACTGACGGCTGCCATATCTGAAATTCCTTTGTCTCGCCGTTTCCTGTTTCGTGTCACATCTGTGTCGTATTTACGCATTGAAGCCGGTGCTATCAGCTTAAATTACGGCGTGACGCGGGCGAAAATCTTCTGCTATGGTTAATTTATGTTAAACTTATGCGAAACAAGGCGTTCAGCGTGAAACTCAGGTTTAAAAACTGTTAAAAAGCCGACACTTCGCTGCCGCGGCAAACCCGCATTAATTGTTTCGAACACCTAAATGTGTCACTACGGTACTGCCGCTCCGACGAGGCTTATGCTCAAGCTTTGTTATTCCGGCACAGTGATGTAATTTCGCCCGAAAGCTGGACCACCAGCAATTCGGGATTGGTAATGGCGGAATTGTTCTCTTTAACGGGATAATGTTCTGCTGGCATGATGGCGGCAGTCCATTTGCGGGTCGCAGATGGTCAAACGGCATGAAGCCGGGCGTATGTGTAACGAGGCGTAACCGCATGGCGAATAACAAGATCAGCGACTCTGTCGACGAGACTGCATTTCAGGCGTTGGAAGACGCCCTGCAGCTTGGTGCTTTCGAAGACAAGCCGGAATCGCGGAAGACGACAGCGCCAAAGCAGCCGGAGGCCAGATTGAAGGAAGCAAGCAGACAGCCCCCTGCTCCCGAGGCCGCGCGCGCGCCTGCCGAACAGGCGCCCAAATCCCCCAATCTGGAAGCTGCCAACGACGGCTCCAAGCGCAGCCCGGCCATGATCCTGAAATCGCTCGAAGGCGGCTCCATCGGCGGCGCGCTCAGAAACGCGACGATCATGTCGGTGATCTGGGCGCTCGGCGGCCTCGGCATCGCGCATCTTATCTACGGCAGCGCACTCTGGAACATCGGCTCGGTTGCCGATCTCGCCGCAATACCTGGGCTGATGGCGATCGTCGTCGGCATCGTCGTTCCGATCATGCTGTTCTTCGCCTTCGCGATCATGATGGCGCGTGCCCGCGATCTGCGCAACGCTGCCCGGTCGATGGCAGAAGTTGCCCTTCGTCTTGCTGAACCCGAAACTGTCGCCTCCGACCGGATCATGTCCGTCGGCCAGGCGGTTCGCCGAGAAGTCTCGGCCATGAACGATGGCATCGAGCGCACCATTGCCCGCGCGACGGAACTCGAAACGCTCGTCCATTCTGAAGTCAACGCGCTTGAGCGCAGCTATGCAGACAATGAACTGCGCGTGCGCAGCCTCGTGCAGGAACTGAGCGCCGAGCGCGACGCCATCGTCAACCATGCGGAGCGCATCCGCTCCTCCATTGTCGGCGCGCAGGAACAGATAAAGGAAGAGCTTTCCATCGTCGGCGAAGAGCTTTCGATGCGGCTTTCCACCACCGGCGAGGCCTTCGCCTCGATGATCGACACACGCTCGGCCGCGCTGCTCGAAAAATCGCGCGCCTCGACCGAAGCGATGGGCAGCCTGATTGCCGCCAAGACCGAAAACCTGCTTCAGGCACTGAATTCCTCGGGCGCAACGCTATCGAGCGAATTCGACATGCGTCTGCACAACCTCACCTCGACGCTGGACGAGCGCGGTGAAGTGCTGCTTGAACGCTTCGCGATCCACGCCTCGACGCTGGACAGCGGCGCGGAAAGCCTCAACAGCGCACTCGAGGAACGCACCCGCCAGCTCAACGAGACCCTTTCCACCCGCACGCTCGAACTCAACCGCAATATCGATCGCGGCCAGCAGATCATCGGCGGTTCGCTGGATAACGTGCTCGACAAGCTGTCCACGACGCTTGAAGAAAAAGGCCTGTCCTTCCGCCAGAGCCTGCAAAGCACGGCTGATGACGCGATCATGGATCTCGATCTTCGCTCCGGCCTCTATGAAGAACGCCTGCAGGCGACGGTCGGCCAGGTCAACTCCGCCTTCGACGAACATGTGGCGGATTTCGCCAGTGCCTTCGACCAGCGCGCCGGCAGCCTCGACAGCAAGCTGATGGAGAGCCTCGCCCGGATCAACGAAACGGTTGCCGGCGGCTCCGAAGCCCTCGATACCTTGCTGACCAGCGGACTTGAGCGCATCGGCAACACCATGACCGATCAGTCGCTTGCACTTGCAACTGCACTGGGCACCGGCCAGGAAATGCTCGAAAGTGCACTTGAGACCCGCACCCGCGCGTTCAGCGACGCAATCGGCCAGCGCACCGCTGAAATCACCGATGCCTTCGCCAATTCGCACGAGAAGATCGACGGCGTACTGGCGGAGCGCAGCAATGCCCTGTTTGGCGCGCTTTCGGCGAGCCAGGACCGTTTCGACGAGGCGCTTGCCAGCCGTTCGCTGGCCATTACCGGCTCGGTCTCCGGCACGGCGGAACGCCTTGCCGCGATGCTCGATGAACGTGCAGCCGCAATCAACAGCGTCGTTGCCGATGTCGAGCGCCGCCTTTCGGAAACGCTCGAAACCCGCGCCGCCGCCATCACCGGCGCCGTTTCCGGCATCGAGGACCGCATTTCCGATACGCTGGAAAGCCGCACGGCTGCCCTGCACGACGTCGTATCCGGTGCGGAAAACCGTATTGCCGAGACGCTGGATGGCCGCACGGCCGCTCTTTCCAGCGCCATTTCCGGCGTAGAGGAACGCATCGCCGACACGATGGACAGCCGCACGCTGTCGCTCGACATGACCTTCGCCAACGTCGAGGAGAGGCTGTCGGAAACGCTCGACAACCGCACCTCCGCTCTGACCGCCATTGTCGCAAGTGCCGAAGAGAAGATTGCGGGCGCACTCGACAGCCGCACGTCCACCTTCGGCGACGTGGTTGCCGGTGCCGAGAGCCGTATCGCGGAAACGCTTGATGGTCGCACGGCAGCACTCAACGCCGTCGTTTCGGGGGCTGAAGAACGCATCGCGGATGCACTCGACAGCCGCACCATGGCACTCGACATGGCGTTTTCCGGCGCCGAGGAAAAAATTACCGAGGCACTCGATACCCGCACCGCCGTCCTTGGCGAATTGGTGGCCGGTGCCGAGACGCGTATCGCGGAAACGCTTGATGGCCGCACGGCAACGCTTAACGCCGTCGTCTCCGGCGTTGAAGAACGCATCGCGGATGCACTCGACAGCCGCACCATGGCATTCGACATGGCGTTTTCCGGCGCCGAGGAAAAAATTACCGAAGCGCTCGATACCCGCACCGCCGTTCTTGGCGAATTGGTGGCCGGTGCCGAGACCCGCATTGCCAGCGCACTCGACAGCCGCACGGCTTCGCTCAAAAATGTCGTATCCGGCGCGGAAGAGCGGATCACGGACGTACTCGACAGCCGCACCATGGCGCTAGACATGAGCTTCTCCGGTGTCGAGGAAAAGATCGCCGACATCCTCGACGGACGCACTGCCGCGCTTCACTCGGCGGTTTCCGGGGTCGAAGATCGTATTGCCGATGCTCTGGACAGCCGCACTGCCGCCCTTTCCGGCATTGTCTCCAGTGCGGAAGAACGCATCGCGGACGCACTCGACAGCCGCACCATGGCGCTCGACATGACGATTTCCGGCGTTGAGGAGCGCATCTCCGAGGCGATGGATGCCAGGACAGCATCACTGTCGCTTGCGGCCGCAGGCGTCGGACAGCGACTGGAATCGACGGCTTTCACGCTTGAAAACGCACTTGCCAGCGGCCACGAGCGGCTGGAGACCATGCTCGGTTCGCAGGCCGAACGCATTGCCGGCTCGCTTGAGCGCAATAGCGGCCTGATCGAGCAGAGCGTCTCCGGCGCGGCCAACCGCATCGAAAGCGTCGTGGAAGACGGCAGCAGCCGTTTTGCGCAGACGGTGGAAGAAGGCGTCTCCCACCTCGAAAACAACCTCTCGCAATCGCATGAGGACATCCGTACCGCGCTCGAGCAGCGCCAGGCGGATATCGCCGCGACCTTGAGCTCGGCCACGACCCAGATGGGCGACATGCTCTCCGAACAGGCGATGATGATCGGCACCACCGTTGCATCCAGCGCCAGCATGCTCGAACTCTCGCTCGAAACCCAGCAGGAGACGTTGCAGAAGGCCATAGACGGCAGTGCAGCCACGCTGGAACAGCGTCTTCGCAACAGCGCCGGCGATATTGCCGTCAAGATCGGTGAGGCCGCCCGCGAAATTGGCGGTGCGACCGATGCGCTCTCCTCGCGGATCGAAACCTCGATTGGAAGCGTCACGGGCAGGCTCGACGAGACTGGCACCCGCATCGAAACTTCGCTCGGTGCGCTGCAGGAGCGTGTGTCGAGCGATCTCGGCAACGTCAACACCTCTATCGAGGATGCCGGACGTCGCTTTGCCGACGCGCTGGAAGACAAGACAGCCGCCTTCGCCCGCACCAGCGACGATGCGGCTCAACGTATCACCGGCATTCTGGACGAGCAGACGATACGGGTTGCCGACACCTTCGAAAGTCGCACCAGCCGTCTGGCGGAAACCTTCGATGCCGGTTCGGCTCGCATCGATGAACGCCTCGGCACCATGGACCGCGCGCTGACGATCGGCCTCGAAAACGTCAACCGCACCATCGAAGGCAAGGCGAGCGAGCTCGCGGTCGGCCTGCGTGGCGCGGTCATTTCCGCCACCCAGAGCATCGACGAAGAAGCCGTTCGTTCCACTGCCCTGCTTGCGAAAACCGGCTCGGAATTCGCCGAACAGGTACAGGCGCAGAACGACGCCTTCACCAAGGCGATCGAAGAACGCTCCGGCGAGATCGTCAACCGCATCTCGGATGCACAGACGCGCCTGTCCGGCCAGGCGGCAGCCGTCGCCCAGACCTTCTCCGAGGCGGGCAACATCATCGTCAACAAGGTTGCCGAGGCCGAAGCGGTCGTACGCTCGCAGGTGGGCGTCATTTCCGAGACCCTGACCGGTGTCGAATCCGCTCTCGATGCGCGCGGCGAATCCATCCGCTCGGCGCTGGACAACCGCACCCGCGAACTCAACTCGATGCTGGCCAGCCGTTCTGCTGAACTGTCGCGCCTGATCGAAGAGAAGGCAAAGCCTGTCGTCGACGAATACGCCACCATCGGTCGCGAAGCCGCCGAAAAGATCGTCTCCGCCGCCCAGCAGAGCGCCGAACTTCTGTCGCAGAGCAACAGCGGCATGGTCGGCATGGTGGAACAGGCGATCAGCGATTATGCCAATGCCGGAACCGACGCAGCAAGCAAGCTTGTCGCGGCAACCCGCCAGAGCACGGACATGCTGTCGCAGACGCATACGGCCATGGCCGACGCCGTCGAAGAAGGTATCGACAAATACACCCGCACGGGCAGCGATGTGGCAAACAAGCTCGTCGCCGCCACGCGCCAGAGCACGGATATGCTGTCGCAGACCCACAACAGCATGGCCGAAATCGTCGAAAAGTCGGCAAACAACTTCAACTCTGCGGTGGAGCGCGCCGCGCAGGAATTCGGCACGGCCGACGAAGCGTTGAACGCATCGGCCACCCGCTTCTCCGAATCCGCCTCGCAGGCCGCCGACATGGTGTCCAGCTCCAGCCGTCTGCTCGAAGGAAAGATCGATCGTCTGTCGAATATTTCCGGCCAGACACTGGCGCAGGTTGCCGGCATCGTCGGACGTTTCGAGGAACATTCGAAGGTGCTGAGCCAGGCGTCTGAACTGCTCAATGCCGCGCAGTCGAGCCTTGTCGGTACGCTGGAAGAGCGTCAGGACGCACTTCGCAGCCTGTCCGTCGGACTCGTCAAGCGTTCCGAGGAAATCGAAACCGCCATGCGCGGCGTCGTCAGCGTGGTGGAAACCACGCTCAACGAGGCCGAGGAGCGTTCGCAGAACGTCGCCGGCAACCTGCGTGACAATCTGCAGGCATCCTTCTCCGATATTGGCCGTTCGCTCGACGAGACGGAACAGCGCGCCCGCTCGGCAGCACAGACCATGCGGGGCGCCCTGCTCGCCGCTGGTCAGGATGCCAGCCGCTCGATCGAAAGCACGCTTTCCGACGCGCAGAAATATTCCGACGAGCTGGTCAACCGCCTGCGTGGCGGTGTCGAATCCTCGCTTTCGGAAGTCGACAACCTGCTCGGCAGTGCCTCGGAAAAATCGAATGCCGCCGCCGCCAACCTCAAGGAAACGCTGCGTCAGGCAGTTGAGGAAGCTGTCAGCCGTTTTGCCGGCGCGACGGACGAAATCCGCCGCTCCAGCCACGATATCCGCCGCGAGCTGGATGCGACCCGTGCCGAACTGAAGCGCGGCGCGTTCGACCTGCCGGAAGAGGCCAAGGAAAGCGCCGCAGCGATGCGCCGCGCCGTTTCCGAGCAGATCAAGGCCCTGCAGGATATTTCCCAGCTTGTCGGACGCTCGACCCAACAGATGGAAGTCTCCGAACCCGTCGCCCGCGCCATTGCAGCAACCCAGCCTGCCGCTGAGCGCCGCGTCGAGACGCGTCCGCAGCCGGCAGCAGCCGCGCCGGTACAGCCACCACGTCCGGCTCAGCCGCAGCCGGCAGCCGCACCCGCCTTGCGTGGCACCCTGCCGCTTGAGAACCGCCAGGTCGAAAACCGTCAGGCGCCTGCCCCGGCCCAGACGGCTGCGGCCCCTGCCGCACGCCGCGAAGAAGGCGGTGGCTGGATCAGCGATCTTCTGCGCGGTGCCTCGCAGGAATCGGCCGCCGCTTCCGCACCCCGTGCAAGCGCCGATCAGCAGCCGACCCGTGCTGCCGACACCCGTAATCCGCGTCACATGGTGGAATCGCTGAACTCGCTGTCCGTCGACATCGCCCGCGCGATCGATCACGATGCCTCGGTGGAACTGTGGCGCCGGTACCAGCGCGGCGAACGCGACGTCTTTACCCGTCGCCTCTATACGCTGAAGGGCCAGACGACGTTTGACGAAATCAAGCGCAAATACGAGCGGGAAGCCGAGTTTCGCACCGCCGTGGACCGCTACATCACCGATTTCGAAAAGCTGCTCGCTGATGTCGCCCGCACGGACCGTGACCGGACAGTCACCCAGTCCTACCTCACCTCCGATACCGGCAAGGTCTACACGATGCTTGCCCATGCGGCGGGTCGGTTCAACTGATCTCTGGTTAAGGCCAGAAACAATAAAACCCCGGTCATGGCCGGGGTTTTTCGTTTTGGTCGACAGGTAGCTTTTCGACTGTAGTTCAGTCGCTCACGTTGAAATCAAATCTCGAAGGTACCCGATGCGACACGGACCGCGTGTCCACCGATGCGGGCGCGGGCGATTTCGTTGTCCTTGATGTCCATGCGCAGATGGATGTGGGAAGGACGTTCCATCTCCACGCCCTGCTCTATCAACAGCGGATAGTGACCGTCTGTCAGGCCGTCGAAATGATGGATTGCACCGGAAAGGGCGGCGGCGGCGGAACCGGTGGCGGGGTCTTCCGAAATCCCCATTTCCGGGGAAAACATGCGGGCATGGAACTTTGCCGCGTGATTGACGCCGCCGCGACAGTAGATATAGGCCGCCGTCAGGCGCCCCTCCACCAGCGGTGCGGTGCGCAGCCAGAGATTGGCATCAAAATCCATTTCGCTGATAGCGGCAATATTGTGCAGCGGCACGAGCAGGAACGGCACACCGGCCGTCCAGATCGACGGTACGTGGTTCTCAAAGCCGAGATGGCCTTCGCTCACGCCCAGCGCATCGGCAAGTGCGGCATGATCGAGCGGCAGGGTGACGCGGGACGATTTGCGCGGCAGGTCAAATTCGGCGAAGCTGACCGCACCGGCGCGCATTTTCACCGCACAGCGGACCGGACCCACCTTTTCCTCCAGCACACAGACCATATCGATATCGTCGTCACCTTCGTTGCGATTGCGCTCGGCAATCGCGATCGCTGCGCCAACAGTCGGGTGGCCCGCGAAAGGCAACTCGCCTGAAGGCGTGAAGATACGCAGCGACGCCGCGTGGGCCGGGTTGCCCGAGCGGTTGACGAAAACGGTCTCGGAGAGGTTCATTTCTCTGGCTATCGCCTGCATCGTCACTTGGTCGAGGCCATCCGCGTCATACATGACCGCCAACGGATTTCCCGCCATTTTGGTCTCGGTAAAGACATCGTAGATATTGTAATTCAGCACCACGCCCGTCTCCTGCCACTCGCCGTTCCGCTTGTTTCGCGCAAGTTGCCTCACGTCGCGCCGCATCGCAACCCTTGTCGAAGGCCGGAAACCAAGAAGCTGTGGACCGCACGCGGGCAAACCCGCCTGCAGCGAACGCCTGTCCGCCGGAAAGGCCTTGTCGCCTGCTGCCGTCTTCATGTACCAAGGATGCGTCTTGTGGCTTGCGATCGACCGTTTTATCGACGTTTGGAGATTATGAGCTGCTTCAACAGGTTACAGCATCGTCCGCATATCGATTCCGGTATGCGTCGTTGCCGAGGGAAGCGAATGTCGCATTCTAACTGTTCACTATCCTTCGTCGCCTCCGCAACCGAGGAGGCGCAGAGGGCGCTGGAGGAGCTGAAAGGCGCTTACGGCAACACGCCCTTCGACGAGGCGGAAGTGATCGTGGCGCTCGGCGGCGATGGCTTCATGCTGCAAATTCTCAACGAAACGATGAATTCCGGCAAGCGGGTCTATGGCATGAACCGGGGATCGGTCGGCTTTCTGATGAACGACTACCGGGTAGACGGCCTGGTCGAGCGTATTGCGGTGGCGACCGGCAATGATTTTCATCCGCTGCGCATGACGACGACGGATTCCGACGGCGATGAATTTACGGCGCTTGCCATGAACGAGGTCAGCCTGTTCCGGCAATCGCATCAGGCCGCCAAGCTTCGTGTCGAGGTGGACGGCAAGACGCGGCTTGAAGAGTTGATTTGCGACGGCATGATGGTTGCGACACCGGCGGGATCGACAGCTTATAACTTCTCAGCCCATGGACCGATCCTGCCGCTGGAATCGCCGCTTCTGGCGCTCACACCCGTCAGCGCCTTCCGGCCAAGGCGTTGGCGCGGCGCACTTTTGCCGAACAAGGTGACGGTCGATATTCATGTTCTGGAGCGCGACAAGCGTCCGGTGAACGCGGTCGCCGACCATACGGAGGTGAAGTCCGTACGGCATGTGCGGATTGCGCAATCGCAGGACAGGACGGCCAGAATTCTCTCGGACCCGGACCGTTCATGGTCAGACCGCGTTCTCGCCGAACAATTCAACAATTGACGCCAACCACTGATGATGGCCATGCCCCTGAAAAAACCTCTTCTCGCCGCCCTCATTTTCGCCGCCACAGCGCTTCCCGTGCGGGCGCAAAAGGAGGCGATCGACAACTTGCCGGTTTCGGCGATCTTCGTTGTCAGCAGCGGCATGTGGGAAGAGCATAATCTTGAGCCGGTGAAAGGTCCTGACGGCCAGTTGCGGCCGCCGCCGGCGACGCCCACACGCGGTTATTACAAGGTGGTTGCAATCCGCCAGGGCGATGGCACCGCTAAAGTCTATCTGCAGCGCATCGCCACTACCGCAAACGGACCGAACCTTCTCGAAAACATCGAGCTGGAAGAGTTCAGCCAGATGAAGTCCTACGTCACGGATATTCGCCCCGAAAGCTCGAACGGAGCATCGGCCTCGCCCGGCCTGTTCGTGACCGTCTATCTGAAAACCGATCCGCAGATCAGGGAAGCGGAAAGCTGGACGATCCTGATCGATGAGCTCGGGGAGATGAAGATCGAAAAAGCCTCGAACTGAGGGCCAGAGCACGTCGGTTTGAACGGAATCGCTGGAGGTTCTCTACCTCTTTAATTATACGCAGTTTTACTGGAAATTCTTTATGCGTTAAGCTCGTGCGGCCCGGTCAGAACCGCGCCGAAATGATGTTTCCATAGTCTGGCGCCAAGTTCGCCGCTGCGATCGAGGCTGGAGCCCACCGTCAGCCATGGCAGAAGCGTGGGATGAAGCCCCGCATCGAACAGGGCGAAACCCGCAGCCAGCACGCAGGTATCGGCCTGAATGCCGCAGACGAGCACCCTGTCGACCTTTAGAGACAAGAGGTGGTCGATAGCCGCCCTTGGCGGCGCGTAGCCGTGCTTTATGAAAATCCAGTCCGCCGCAACCAGCGAGCAGTCGTCCCTGCCCGGCTTCCAGCCGAGTTGCCGCACGAAAGGCGTGACGCTTTCATCATGGCGCTCGACGCTGGCAACGCTTGGCATGGTGGCGGCCAGCGCGGATATGTCCGCCACCAGCGCAGCCGGCGGATTGAAGCTCGGCTGAACGTCGACGATGTAAAGCGCCTGTTTCATGCATCTCCTCCAACGAAAAACCCCTCGCAATGGGTTGCGAGGGGTGATTTTTTCAAGCGACGCTTTGGCGCGTCAGTCGATATCAGCCACTTCCACGTCTGCGCCGCCGCTGATGCGGTGCGCGAGGGCCGCTTCCATGAACTGGTTCAGATCGCCATCCAGCACGTTGCCGGGTGCGGTGCTTTCCACGCCAGTGCGCAGGTCCTTGATCAACTGGTAGGGTTGAAGAACGTAGGAGCGGATCTGGTGGCCCCAGCCGATATCCGTCTTAGACGCGGCCTGGGCGTTTGCCGCATCTTCGCGCTTTTGCAGCTCTACCTCGTACAGACGGGCGCGCAGCATGTCCCACGCCTTGGCGCGGTTCTTGTGCTGGGAACGCTCCTGCTGGCAGGCCACGGCAATACCGGTTGGTATGTGGGTAATACGCACGGCCGAATCGGTGGTGTTGACGTGCTGGCCGCCTGCACCGGACGAACGATAGGTATCGATGCGGCAATCGCTCTCGTTGATGTCGATCTGGATCGAATCATCGACCACTGGGTAAACCCAGACGGAAGAGAACGATGTGTGGCGACGCGCATTGCTGTCATAGGGCGAGATGCGGACGAGGCGGTGTACGCCCGATTCCGTCTTCAGCCAGCCGAAGGCATTGTGGCCCTTGACGAGGATTGTCGCGGACTTGATGCCGGCCTCTTCGCCATCATGAACTTCCAGCACTTCAACCTTGAAGCCTTCGCGGTCGGCCCAGCGGGTATACATGCGCAGCAGCATGTTGGCCCAGTCCTGGCTTTCCGTGCCACCAGCGCCGGAATGCACTTCGAGATAGGTATCGTTGCTATCAGCCTCACCGGAAAGCATGGCTTCCACCTGACGCCGGTTCGCCTCGCTCCTCAGCGCCTTCAGCGCATCTTCGGCGTCCTTGACGATCTCGTCATCGCCTTCCATCTCGCCGAGTTCGATCAGCTCGACATTGTCCTTGAGCTGCTGCTCAAGCGCCTTCACGCCATTGATGCTGTCATCCAGCTGCTGGCGCTCGCGCATCAGTTTCTGCGCTTCGGTGGCATCGTTCCAGAGGGTCGGGTCCTCTGCCTTGTTATTCAACCAGTCCAGTCGTCTTATCGCCTGGTCCCAGTCAAAGATGCCTCCTCAGCAGGCTTATGGCCTGCTTGATTTCGTCGACTACGTTCACAATTTCATTGCGCATTTCGCTGGTTCTTCGCCTTCATTTAAACTGGTAGCTCAAATAAATGCGGGGGGCGCGGATGTAAAGACCCGCGCCCCCCGCCAAACATAAGACTGGTATCAATAAAGACCGCCGCCACCGCCGGTGATGGCCTGCTGGGCCTGTGGCGAAGTCTTCAGAATATCGTCCTGCGACATGCCTTCCGCGCCGATCACCGAGAAGGTATCGGCCGGGCCGGTGCCCGGCTTGAAGGCTTCCATGATCGTGTCCGGTTCGCCTTCCGAAGCGGCCATGCCGGTCTTGCGGTTGACGGCGATGAACTTCATGCCTTCAGGCACGATGAACTTGCTCGGTTCCAGGTGCTTGGCAGCATCGGCGATGAACTCGCCGAAGATCGGTGCCGACAGCGAACCGCCGGTACCGCCGCGCCCAAGCGGTGCGGGCGAATCGAAGCCGATATAAAGACCAGCAACCATGTCCGGCGTGTAACCGACGAACCAGGCGTCCTTTTCATCGTTGGTGGTGCCCGTCTTGCCGGCAACCGGCAGATCGACCTTGATCTTGCCCGCCGCCGTGCCGCGCTGCACGACACCTTCCAGCATGGAGGTCGTCTGGTAAGCAGTCATCGGGTCGAGAACCTGCTCGCGATTATCAACGATGACCGGCTCGTCCTGATTTTGCCAGCTGGTGGCGTTGCAGCCCTCGCAGGCACGCTCCTCATGCCGGAAGATCGTCTTGCCGTAACGGTCCTGGATGCGGTCGATCAGCGTCGGCTTGATCTGCTTGCCGCCATTGGCGATCACAGAATAGGCCGAGACCATGCGCATGATGGTGGTTTCACCCGAACCGAGCGACATTGCCAGAAGCGGCGGCATCTTGTCGTAGATGCCGAAGCGTTCGGCATATTCCGCCACCAGATTCATGCCCATATCCTGCGCCAGACGCACGGTCATGAGGTTACGGGATTTTTCGATGCCGAGACGCAGGGTCGAAGGACCGGCGGAACCGCCGCCGTAATTCTGCGGCTTCCAGACCTGGCCGCCCGAAACAACCTCGATCGGCGCATCGAGAATAACCGAGGCCGGGGTATAGCCGTTGTCGAGTGCGGCCGCATAGATGAACGGCTTGAAGGAGGAGCCGGGCTGGCGCATCGCCTGCGTGGCGCGGTTGAATTCCGATTGCGCATAGGAGAAGCCGCCGACCATGGCCAGAACGCGGCCGGTGTGCGGGTCCATCACCATCATGCCGCCCTGTACCTTCGGGGGCTGGCGCAGGCGATATTCGTTGCCGGAACCGGACAGCGGCTGTGCGTAAACGACGTCACCAACAGCCAGAACGCCAACCGGCGACTTAGCCGTCGGCTTTTTGCCGGTGGCATCGCGATAGGCCCAACGCATGTTTTCAGCGGAGATATGGCCGCGTGTGCGCTTGTCGCCATCCTCGGCATCGGGGTCGACCTGCACGCCAATATCGATGCCATCGGCAGCAACGGCGAGGACAACCGCGATCTTCCATTCGGGAACGTCGCGAAGACCCTTTACCTTGGCGAGCGCCGCAGTCCAGTCACCGGTCGCCTCGATCTTTTCGACGGGTCCGCGGAAACCGCGACGCTCGTCATATTGCACCAGACCGTCCTGAAGCGCCTTGCGCGCCTCCATCTGGATCTGCGGATCGAAAGAGGTGCGAACCGAAAGGCCGCCTTCTAGAAGCGCCTGCTCGCCGTATTTCTCGACGATCTGGCGGCGGACTTCCTCGGCGAAATAGTCAGACGCGAAGATATGCGCGCCGCCACGGCGCAGATTGACGCCAAGCGGCTGCTTCTTGGCATCCTCGGCATCGCCGACCGTGATGTAGCCGTTCTCGGCCATGCGGTCGATCACCCAGTTGCGGCGCTCCAGCGCCGCCTTCTCGCGGCGGATCGGATGGTAGTTGGCAGGGCCCTTCGGCAGCGATGCGAGATAGGCGGTCTCCGCGATCGTCAGTTCCGTGACCGATTTGTTGAAATAGGTGAGTGCCGCACCGGCGATACCGTAAGAATTCAGGCCGAAAAAGATCTCGTTGAGATAAAGCTCGAGGATCTTGTCTTTGGAATAGGTCTGCTCGATGCGGAAGGACAGAAGCGCTTCCTTGAGCTTGCGGTCGAAGGTCTGGTCGTTGGTGAGCAGAAAATTCTTCGCCACCTGCTGGGTGATGGTGGAGGCGCCGACCGGGCGACGGCCCGAGCCGAGATTCTGGAGGTTGACGAGAACGGCACGACCGAGACCCCAGATGTCGACACCCGGATGGTTGTAGAAATTCTTGTCTTCCGCCGAAAGGAAGGCTGCCTTCACGCGGTCCGGAATAGCCTGGATCGGCAGGAACAGGCGTTTCTCATGGGCATATTCCGCCATAAGCGCACCGTTGCCGGCGTGCACGCGGGTCGTCACCGGCGGCTCATAAGTGCTCAGAACTGCATAATCCGGCAGGTCCTTCGTCACGCCGTGCAAATAAATTGCACCGGCGGCGGCGGCGCACAGGAAGAGCACGCTGGCCAAGCCGAAAAAATATCCAATCAGTCTGATCATACCAAGCTACCGATAATTCGAATCGTAACCATCAACGCCCGATGATACGGGCGCATCCTTGCATATCGCGTGCCGTTTTGCACACCATACCTTCGATGACAAGCCGGAACGACAGCATTCGCTGATATGTTACCGGGCCGACTGCCGCAATTGCGGTTCCAGCCGCAATGGCGGATCACCACAGAATCCGCTTCCGCAATAACGCGGCGAATGTGAGTAAAATAGGGCTTCACCAACCTAATCGTCCGCAAGGCCCAAGAATTGAACAGCTTTTCGGCAGCAAGGGGCACGGCGACAACGGGAGCGCCGCTCACCCGCCCGGCCCGTCAGCCGCCGTTCGCCATGGCCTTGGTGCGGTATCGTCCGACCGCAGTTGCAAGCGTATCGGCGACCTTCTTGCGCCATTCCGCATCAAGAAGCAGTTTTTCATCTTCCGGATTGGAGAGAAAGCCGAGTTCCAGCAACACCGATGGCACGTCATGGGCACGCAGCACCATGAAACCGGCATAACGATGCGGATTATTGATGAGGCCGACCTGTCCCTCGAAGGACGATACGATATTTTCTGCCAGCGTCACCGAAAAGGCCTGCGTTTCGCGCCGGGTGAAATCGAGAAGGATATCGGCCACCTCAGGCGGCTCGCTGGAGGCTGCCACACCGGCAATCTGGTCGGACTTGTTTTCGCGCTCGGCCAGCTCCTGCGCCCTGCGGTCTGAGGCGCGGTCTGACAATGTATAGACGGTCGCGCCCCGGATGCCCTTCTGCTTCAGTGTATCGGCGTGCAATGAAATAAACAGGTTTGCATTGTTCTGCCGGGCGATCGTCACCCGTTCCGACAGAGCGAGAAACGTGTCGGAATCACGCGTCAGGAACGCCTTGATGCCGGGCTCCCGGTTCATCCGCTCCACAAGTTCCTTGGCAAAGGTCAGCGTGATGACCTTTTCCTCCGTGCCGGTTACGCCACCGGAAGCGCCGGCATCGATGCCGCCATGGCCGGCATCAACAGCGATGACGAAATCCGTTTGCCGCGATGTCTTGTCGTCAGGCGTGATCGCCGCTGTCGAGACCGGCGCCGGCGCGCGCCATTGCTGCTCTTTCACCAGTTCGGCGAATTTGGCCTTGGTGGTGATCTCCGCATCCAGGACGAAACGGAACGATGTGCCGTCCTCGCCCTTCTTGGTTTCAGCAACCGCCACCTGAACCGGTTTTTTTGCCGTCAGCACGATGCGGGCGCTGTCTTGCCCCATGCTACCGAAGCGAATGTCCGAGAAAAGGCCGGTTGGCGCCAGAGCCGATGCGGGGAACGCAAAATTCACCGCAGGAAAGTCCACGACGATGCGGGCGGGCGAATCGAGATAGTGAATGTCGAATTCCGGCTCCTCGGCAAAATCGAGAACGATGCGCGTGCGCGCCTCGTCGCCGATGATGCGTGCCTGATTGGCGATGAGCGGCTCCACGGCGAAGGCCTGTGGAACGCAGGAGACGAATGCGGCGACCGAAAAGACAACCGGCAAGACAAGGGCACCCGCAAGCCGCGCGATTCGCGCGCCAAGCGGCCCTGCCCCACCGAATATCGCTGCGCTGCGTGTGAAATTCATGGTCTTCAAGAAATTCCGTATTTCAGTCATTTTTCATAAATGGTGCGGCAAAGTGCCGGGAACGTCGTAATTTCGGCCACGCCGGACGCGTGTTTGTGCGTTTGCGCCCCACAATCGCAGGCGTTGGTGAACCAATTGTTAACCCGGAAATTCCACCAACAATATGGCATATTTAGCCAGCCTATTGCTATTATGACAGAGAAAACATACAACAAGGATGAGGGTTAAAAGTGTTGACGGGATAGATGCCCGCCGGCTGCCAATCGAAAAAGACGCTGGCGCTGCAAAACGGGCAATCATCTGCCGTCGTTACATTTATCCTGAAACTGGATCAATTCCGGCCGTGGCCGGAGACCTACCCGGTGGCAATGCCACCGATGCTCTGAGGAGAGCAAATTCATCGGACCCCAAGGGGTCTATATATTATTGTCGTTCCGCCTGGCCAATGATGTCGCAGCAGTTTTCATATGAACCGGATACCAGGAGCAGGCCAAGCGCCTCGCCGTCGGTCCGGATGCTGCCAGTTTACAGAGGCCCGGCTGGAGACTTCATTTCCGGCACATCCTTGCACTCATATGAAAGGCTCGTCCGTGTGGCGGGCCTGTTCTCGTATAAAACAAGGCTGCGCCGAGGAGCACAGCTTACATGGCAGACAAAATGCTTATCGACGCCTCCCACGAAGAGGAGACACGCGTAGTCGTTGTCCGTGGGAACCGGATCGAGGAATTCGACTTCGAATCGGAGCACAAGAAACAGATCCGCGGCAATATCTACCTTGCCAAGGTCACGAGGGTTGAGCCCTCCCTTCAGGCGGCCTTCGTCGATTACGGTGGAAATCGCCACGGGTTTCTCGCTTTTGCGGAAATCCACCCTGACTACTACCAGATCCCGCTCGCCGACCGTCAGGCGCTCCTCAAGGCGGAAGCCGAGGATCATCGCCGCAGCGACGACTTCGAATCGGCTGACGCCCCCGAGCCTGGCGCACCGGCTGTCGATCTGTCGCAGGCGGACCAGCCGGATGTCGGCATCGTTGCCGTCAGCGAAACCCCTGACGCCGTGGTCGTGGACGAAACCGTTGCCGCTGCCACTGCCGAAGAGGTATCCGAGGACGTGACAGCTGTGGCCGTCGAGGCCGTTGCGGAAGAAGCACCGAAGAAGCGTACCCGCCGCCCCCGCGCCAAGAAGAAGGTAGCGGAAGAAGAAGCCGTTTCCGACACCACTGCTGAGGCCTCTTCCGAAGAAGACGGCAGCACGGGCGGCGAAATGGCTGCCATGGTCGATACCGATACGATTTCAGAGGAAGTCGAGGGTCTTCGCCGTGGCAATGACGATGATGACGACGACGATGATGACGATCATCACGAAAAGGAAGTGATCGAATCCGTCGGCGCCGAAGACGCCATGGAAGAGGTTCCCGATCGCGTTGCCCGCAAGCCGCGCAAGCAGTACCGCATTCAGGAAGTCATCAAGCGCCGCCAGATCCTTCTTGTGCAGGTTGCCAAGGAAGAACGCGGCAACAAGGGTGCCGCACTCACCACCTATCTGTCGCTTGCCGGCCGTTATTCCGTGCTGATGCCGAATACCGCACGCGGCGGTGGCATTTCCCGCAAGATCACCCAGCCGACCGACCGCAAGCGCCTGAAGGAAATCGCGCGCGATCTGGAAGTTCCGCAGGGCATGGGCGTTATTCTGCGTACCGCAGGCGCCAACCGCACCCGCGTCGAGATCAAGCGCGACTTCGAATATCTGATGCGCCTGTGGGAAAACGTCCGCACGCTGACGCTGAACTCCACGGCCCCCTGCCTCGTTTACGAGGAAGGCTCGCTCATCAAGCGTTCGATCCGCGATCTCTACAACAAGGATATCAGCGAGATCATCGTTTCGGGCGAAGAAGGCTACCGTGAAGCAAAAGACTTCATGAAGATGCTGATGCCGAGCCACGCCAAGGTGGTTCAGCCTTACCGCGACATCCACCCGATCTTCTCGCGCTCGGGCATCGAAGCCCAGCTCGACCGCATGCTGCAGCCGCAGGTTACGCTGAAATCGGGCGGTTACCTCATTATCAACCAGACGGAAGCTCTGGTTGCCATCGACGTGAACTCCGGTCGTTCGACCCGCGAGCATTCCATCGAAGAAACGGCGCTGACGACCAATCTCGAAGCGGCGGAAGAAGTGGCTCGCCAGCTGCGTCTTCGCGACCTTGCCGGTCTTGTTGTCATCGACTTCATCGACATGGAAGAAAAGCGCAACAACCGCTCCGTCGAGAAGAAGCTCAAGGATTGCCTGAAAAACGACCGGGCGCGCATCCAGGTCGGCCGTATCTCGCATTTCGGCCTTCTGGAAATGTCGCGCCAGCGCATCCGCGCTTCGGTGCTGGAATCGACCACGCAGGTCTGCCAGCATTGCGGCGGCACGGGTCACGTTCGCTCGGAATCCTCCATCGCGCTACACGTGCTGCGTGGCGTCGAGGAATATCTGCTGCGCAACACGACCCACAACATCACCGTGCGCTGCACGCCGGAAACGGCTCTCTATCTGCTCAACCACAAGCGCGGCACGATTGTCGATTATGAAGGCCGCTTCGGTGTGGCGATCATCATTGCTGCCGATGCCGGCGTTGGCGCGCAGCATTTCGCCATCGATCGCGGTGAAGCGGTTGAAAATCCGGTGAAGATCGAAAGCCTTATCCAGATGCTCCCGAGCTTCGTGGAAGAGGAAGACGATTTCGTCGTTGAGGCGGAAGAGGACGAAGAAGAGGACGAAATCGTCAAGGCGCAGGCTAGCGAGCCGCGCCAGCAACAGCAGCAGGGCGACAACGGTGAAGACGGCAAGCGCAAGCGCAAGCGTCGTCGTCGCCGTCGTGGCAAGGGCGGACAGAATGACCAGAACGGTGCAGTTGATGCGCAGGCTGGCGATGACAGCGGCGCTGATGATGCGGACGACGAAGATGGCGTCGAAACCGATGAAGCCGCAGACGACGCCGATGAAAACGGTGTGAACGAAGCTGCAAGCTCTGATGAAGAGGGCAAGCGCAAGCGTCGCCGTCGTGGCAAGCGTGGCGGCCGTCGCAACCGTGCTGAAGACGAGGCTCTCGATGCCGCAGGCACTGAGTCCGACGAAGAAGGCGAAACGGAAAGCGAAAGCGAAGAGGTTTCCGCCGCAGCACCCGTAACCGAAGAGCCTGCCGCTGCCGAAGTGGTGGAAGGTGTGGTTGCCGACGTTGTGGAAACGGAAGCCCCGAAGAAACCGCGCCGCACCCGCAAGGCGAAGGCCAAGACCGAAGACGTGCCGCAGGCTGAAGCGGCACCGCAGGCTGAAGTCGCAGCCAAAACCGTTGAAACGATCGAGCCGGTGATCGTCGAACCAGCAGTCGTTGTGGAAACCGTCGTCGATGTCGCCCTCGACGAAGTGGGCGAAGCCTCGGCCGATCTGGGTTCGGAAGCCGGAGCACCCGCGACGGAAGAAAAGGTTCGCGCGAACCGGGGCAGCAATGTCTCGAATTCGGAGCCGGTCGTGACCTCGTCGGGCACGCCCGCCAACCCTGACGGCGACGAGCCGAAGCCGCGCAAGGGCGGCTGGTGGCAGCGCAAAGGCTTCTTTTGATAGAAGACACTGAAACGAAAAACGCCCGCAACCATGTTGCGGGCGTTTTGCTTTGTTGGCGGATGTTAGGTTTATCTCATGCTGTAATCGATCCGGCATCCTGCCACGGCGCGTCTGCGCCGTGAAAGAATCTCTCGCGATCAAGGACTTGACCGCGCTGGCCCAGGACCAAGGCCGGGGTGACAGAAGCCCGATATGCCAGTCTTCAAACAGACCGTGTCAGACCACCATCGACGCGGATGTTCTGGCCGGTGATGTAACCCGCACCTTCCGAGGCCAGGAAGGCAACGGTTGCGGCTATCTCCTCGCTCGTTCCGTAACGCTGCATCGGCACACCCTGACGGCGCTCTTCCGTGGCTGGCAGGCTATCGATCCAACCGGGCAGAACATTGTTCATGCGCACATTGTCGGCCGCATAGGTATCGGAAAAAATCTTGGTGTAGGAGGCAAGGCCGGCGCGGAACACTGCAGAAGTCGGGAACATGCTGCTCGGCTCGAAAGCCCATGCAGTCGAGATGTTGACGATCGACCCGGCTTTCTGTTTCACCATGAACGGAGCCACAATCCGTGTCGGGCGGATGACGTTCATCAGGTAGACATCGAGACCCGTGTGCCATTGCTCATCGGTGATATCGAGGATGGAAGCGCGCGGGCCATGGCCTGCACTGTTCACGAGAACGTCGATACGGCCGAATTTTTCGAGCGTCAGCTCCACCAGTCGATTGAGATCGTCGTTGGACTGGTTGGAGCCTGTGACGCCGATGCCGCCCAGTTCCTTCGCCAGCGCCTCCCCCTTGCCGGAGGACGACAGGACCGCGAGCTTGCAACCATCAGCGCTTAGACGTTTCGCCACGGCCGCCCCCATGCCGCTGCCGCCTGCCGTCACAATCGCCACTTTTTCTGCCGACATCGTTCTTCTCTCCATGTCCAATCGGGCGGACCGCCGCGTGGCAGCCCTTCTCCATCCATAACCCGCTCCATCTATAGCGGGTTTTGGCGGCGAGTTCGAACCAGAAAGCCTTGGACCGGCTTGAAGAAAAACTGATCTGAAGGCCCGTCAACGCCGCACTTGATCATCCGCCGCATGGACCTGTCTGCTGTCGGTCGGGGCCTCCTCCCTCTCCTTCAAACCATAGTCCCGCATCACGGTGGCGATACGCAGGCGGTAATTGCAAAAGACGCCTGACCGCCCCAGCGACTGTGCTGCGCGATGCGGCGCGGTGTTGCGCCATGCCTTCACCGCCTCCTCATCCCTGAAGAATGACAGCGAAAGCATCTTGTCGGGATTGCTGATGCTCTGAAAGCGTTCGACGGACAGGAAGCCGTCGATGGTTTCGAGCTCGGCGCGAAGGCTGGCGGCAATATCGAGATAATGCTGTTTTTGGCCCTCAGCCGGCCAGACCTCGAAGATGACGGCGATCATCGTCCGCCTCCGCCGTGCGGCGCAGATGCCAGCCTCAGGAACAGCCTGTCCTCACGGCGGATGAATTGCTCGCGCCGGGCGAATTCATAATTTTCCCGCCCTGCCGGGTCGGCGGCAAGTCGCGCCCGGTAGGCTTCGTACGCGGCAAGGTTTTCGATATTATAGACGCCGTAGGCAATAGTGCTCGATCCCTCTTTCGGCGCGTAATAACCGATCAGATCGGCGCCGCAGCGCGGTATCGCCTCACCCCAGTTGCGGGCATATTGATCGAAAGCATCGACCTTGAAGGGGTCGATCTCGTAACGGATGAAACAGGTCAGCATCGTCGGTCTCCTCGTGGTGTGTCCCTCCTGTTTACGCCATTGCCTCACATCAATGCTTCGGCTATCATCGAACTATGAAAGACGGACCCTTGATCGCAAATGTCGCCGCCCTGATCGGCGACCCCGCCCGCGCCAACATATTGACGGCGCTGATGGACGGACGTGCGCTGACGGCAAGCGAACTTGCCGAAGCCGCCGGCGTGACCCTGCAGACCGCCAGCGGGCATCTGTCAAAACTCTCCGACGCCCAATTGCTGAAAGCGGAAAAACAGGGGCGGCATCGCTACTTCCGTCTTTCCGACGCGGATGTGGCGCAGGTTCTGGAAGCGCTGATGGGACTTGCGCAGCGCACCGGGGCCGTGCGCGTACGCACCGGACCAAAGGACACCGCGCTTCGCGAGGCGCGAATCTGTTACGATCATCTGGCGGGAGAAAGCGGCGTGGCACTGCTTTCCACCATCACCGCAAAAGGTTTCGTGACGTCAGGTGACGATCCCGCACTTACGGATAGCGGGCGGGATTTCTTCTCGAGCTTCGGCATTGATCTTTCGCCGCTGGAAAAGGCAAGGCGCCCGGTTTGCCTGCATTGCCTGGACTGGAGCGAACGCCGTCACCACCTCGGCGGCGGGCTCGGCGCATCGCTTCTGAAAGCCATGCAGCAGCGCGACTGGGTGCGGCAAGGAAACGGGCGCGTGCTGACCTTCACCACAAAGGGTGAAAAGGCCTTTGCCAGCACCTTCGGTTGCTCGCCCGCCTGATCCCCGCCAAGGGGGAGAAGAACCCAAGGGCCTATTTCAGCCAGCCCGCAATGCGCCCAACGGCCTCGGCAATATCCGACACCGAACCCGCATAGGAAATGCGCAGCGCCCTGTGGCCCTCCTCTGGATCGAAATCCATGCCCGGCGTCGCCGCCACATCGATTTCCGCCAGCATGCGTTTGGCGAAATCCATGCTGTCATTGGAAAAGCGGCTGGTATCGACATAGGCGTAAAATGCGCCATCCATGGGAGACGCCAGCGGCAGGCCGATTTCCGGAAGGCGCGTCATCAGGAAATCGCGGTTGGTGCGGTAGCTTTCCCGGTAGACGTCCAGTTCCTCCGCCGCCGAAAAGGCTGCGGTTGCCGCCAGCTGGGATAGTTCCGGCGGTGAAATATACAGGCTCTGAGCGAGACACTCGACCGGACGGACGAGATTTTCCGGCAGGACCATCCAGCCGATGCGCCAACCGGTCATGCAGTAATATTTCGAGAAGGAATTGATGACGACGGCATTGTCGGTGAGTTCGAGCGCACTCGTTTCCTCGCCGACGAAAGTCAGGCCGTGGTAGATCTCGTCGGAAATGAAGGCGATATCCCGGCTTTCGCAATAGTTTGCCAGCCGTTTCAGCGCTTCGCGGCCGGTGACCGTGCCGGTAGGGTTGGCCGGACTTGCCAGGAGCACGCCCTTCAACTTGCAGCCCGCCCTGGTTTCCGCCCGCTCGAGGCTGGCAGGCGTCAGCGTATAGCCGGTTTCCGCCGTTACCGGCACTTCCACGACATTGAGGCCAAGCGCTTTCAAGATATTGCGATAGGCGGGATAACCGGGCCTTGCGATCGCGACGTGATCACCGGCATCGAAAAGGCTGAGGAAGGCGAGGTTGAAAGCGGCGGAAGACCCGGTGGTAACGGCAATGCGCGCCGGATCGACGATAACCTGGTGGCGCAGCCGGTAGTGGCCGGCAATCGCTTCGCGCAATTCACGCAGGCCCAGCGCATCGGTATAGCCGATCCGCCCATGCTTCAGCGCCTCCTGCGCGGCCGCAAGAGAGGCTTTCGGTGCGGGATGGGAAGGCTGGCCGACCGCCATGGAAATGACGGGGCGTCCCGCCTGGCGTCGCCGGTTCGCCTCCGCCAGAATATCCATGGCGTGAAAGGGTTCGACTGCGCTCCGCTTCGACATCGTTATCAAGGGCATGCTCTTTCCTGAACCGTATTTCAGAGACTTGCCCCAGAATCACACTCTTCACAATCGTGCGACCATAATGCGGACAACTATTTTTGGCGTATGGCATTTGGCTTAAAGTAAGGTAATTGCATCATAACATTCATGAGGCATTGGCCGCACAGTATGAGGACCGATATGGCGCATCTTCTCCGTTCAACCCTTCTCGCCAGCGTAACGGCCCTTTCCATGGCTTTCGCTTCTCTGCCCGCCCATGCCCTCGATGACAAGCAGAAGAAGGAAATGGGCGAGTTCATCAAGCAATATCTGATCGAGAACCCCGAGATCATGCTTGAGGTTCAGGACGCGCTTGAACGAAAGCAATATGCGACCCGCAACGCCAAGGCGGCGGAAGCCGTGGCCGACAACCAGAAAACCATCTTCGAATCGAAATACGATCTGGCGCTCGGCAATCCGGACGGCGACGTCACGCTGGTCGAGTTCTTCGATTACAATTGCGGTTATTGCAAACGCGCCATGGGCGACATGGACAATATTCTGAAGACGGACAAGAAAGTGCGCGTCGTGCTCAAGGAATTCCCGATCCTCGGGCCGGAATCGGTCGCAGCACATCGGGTCTCCAACGCCGTCAAACTGCTTGCGCCTGCCAAATACCCCGAATTCCAGCGCGCCTTGCTGGGCGGCCGCGGACGGGCGAATGAAGACAGCGCCATGGAAGTCGCGACGTCGCTTGGTCTCAAGGAAGCCGATATCCGCAAGTCGATGGCAGAAAACCCCAACGACGCGCAGGTGCAGGAAACCTACAAGCTCGCCAACAGCCTCGGCATAACAGGAACACCGTCTTATATCGTCGGCAACGAGGCCGTTTTCGGCGCTGTTGGTGCGGACCCGTTGAAGGAAAAAATTGCCAATATGCGCAGCTGCGGAAAAGCCACCTGCTCCTGATTCCGCAAAAAGCCGCTGCATTCCCTGTGGATGCCGGGCCTGCCGGCTGTTTACGGCTTTCGGGGGCTTTTCCTTGAAGGCTGCGCAGTCTATAGGTGTCGCTGATTTTCTTATGGAAACACGAATGAGCAACATCATCATCGTCATCAACGGCCCCAATCTCAACATGCTGGGAAAAAGGGAACCGGGTATCTATGGTGGCAAGACGCTGAAAGACATCGAGAATGATTGTCGTGCTGCTGGTGCAGATCTCGGGTTCGCTGTGGAATTCCGCCAGTCCAACCACGAAGGCGTGCTGGTGGACTGGTTGCATGAGGCGGGAGAGAGAGCGGCAGGTGTCGTCATCAATCCCGGCGCCTACAGCCACACCTCGATCGCGCTGCATGACGCCATTCGTGCGATTTCCACGCCGGTCGTGGAAGTGCATATTTCCAACATCCACGCGCGGGAAGAGTTCCGTCACAAATCGATGGTATCGCCCGCCGCGAAGGGCATGGTCTGCGGTTTCGGACCATATGGCTACATCATGGCGCTCCACGCGCTGAAGAACATCACGGCATAAAAAGAAACAAAGAATAGGGTTTGTCATGTCTGAAAAGAAACAGGGTATCGACAAGGAACTGATCCGCGAACTCGCGAATATCCTCAACGATACCGACCTTTCGGAAATCGAAGTCGAGCAGGAAGACCTGCGCATCCGCGTTTCCCGCGCCGCTCCGCCCACCACGGTATATGCCGCAGCGCCCACCGGTTACGCAGCACCAGCCCCTGCAGCGGCGGCAGTTGCCGCTCCGGCAGCACCTGCGGTCGCCGCAGCACCTGCCCGCAACCCGGCCAATACCGTTACCTCGCCAATGGTCGGCACGGTCTACCTGTCGCCTGCTCCGGGCGCACGTCCGTTCGTTGAAGTGGGCGCGACCGTCAAGGAAGGCCAGACCATCCTCATCGTCGAAGCCATGAAGACCATGAACCAGATCCCGGCTCCGAAGTCCGGCAAGGTCGTGGAAATCGTCGTCAACGACTCACAGCCCGTGGAGTATGGTGAAGCTCTCGTGGTCATCGAATAAAGGCGGTTCAGCATGGTTTCGAAGATCCTCATAGCTAACCGCGGCGAGATTGCGCTGCGCGTCCTGCGCGCTGCCAAGGAGCTTGGCATTCCGACAGTCGCCGTGCATTCTACCGCAGACGCGGACGCCATGCATGTGCGCCTTGCCGACGAAAGTGTGTGCATCGGCCCGCCGCCTTCGCGTGACAGCTACCTCAACATCCACCAGATCGTTGCGGCCTGCGAAATCACCGGTGCGGACGCCGTTCACCCCGGTTACGGCTTCCTGTCGGAAAACGCCAAGTTCGCCGATATCCTCGACGCGCACGGCATTACCTTCATCGGACCGACCGCAGAGCATATCCGCCTTATGGGCGATAAGATCACCGCCAAGCAGACGGCGCAGGAACTCGGTATTCCCGTGGTTCCCGGCTCCGACGGCGAAGTAAAGCCCGAGAATGCGCTCGAAATCGCCCGGACGATCGGCTTCCCTGTCCTGATCAAGGCGACGGCAGGCGGCGGCGGTCGCGGCATGAAGGTGGCGAAGACGGAAGCGGATCTCGACGAGGCGGTCTCGACGGCCCGCTCCGAAGCGGCAGCTGCCTTCGGCAACGACGCCGTTTATATGGAAAAATACCTAGGCAAGCCGCGTCATATCGAAGTGCAGGTTTTCGGCGACGGTGAAGGCAATGCCATTCACCTTGGCGAACGCGATTGCTCGCTGCAGCGCCGTCACCAGAAGGTGCTGGAAGAGGCGAACTCCCCGGCCCTCACCGTTGAACAGCGCATGAAGATCGGCGAAATTTGTGCAAGCGCCATGCGCAAGCTGAAATATCGCGGTGCCGGCACCATCGAGTTCCTTTACGAAAACGGCGAGTTCTATTTCATTGAAATGAACACGCGTCTTCAGGTGGAACATCCAGTCACGGAAGCGATCACCGGCATGGACCTCGTGCAGGAACAGATCAGGGTTGCTTCGGGACAGGGCCTGTCGGTCACGCAGGCGGATATCGAATTCCATGGCCATGCCATCGAATGCCGTATCAATGCCGAGGACCCGCGCACCTTCGTTCCCTCCCCCGGCACGTTGACCTATTTCCATACGCCGGGCGGCCTTGGCGTGCGCGTCGATTCGGGTGCCTATCAGGGCTACAAGATCCCGCCTTATTACGACAGCATGATCGGCAAGCTTATCGTTCACGGTCGCGACCGTGACGAATGCATCCGCCGTCTGCGCCGGGCACTGGACGAGTTCGTCGTCGACGGCATCAAGACCACGCTCCCGCTTTTCCAGGATCTTCTTCAGAACGAAGATATCCTCAGCGGCAATTACGACATTCACTGGCTGGAAAAATACCTGGCCGGTGATGCGTCTCACTAAGAGATATGGTTGGGCGGCGCAGCAAAAATAACGGCATAACCGTCGATATATTGCTGCGCGCCTATTCCGCCGGCCTGTTTCCGATGGCCGATTCGGCTGACGATCCCGAGCTTTTCTGGGTCGAGCCGGAAATACGCGGCATCATTCCGCTCAACGATTTCCACATTTCCAAAAGCCTCGCCAAGGCGATGCGCAAGAAGCCGTTCGAGATACGCTTCAATACCGCTTTCGAAGCGGTGATGGCAGGATGTGCGGCGGAAGCGCCTGACAGGCCGAGCACCTGGATCAACGCCACCATTCGCAAGCTCTACACCGAACTGCACCAGATCGGCCATGCCCATAGTGTCGAGGCGTGGGATGGCAAGGAACTTGTCGGCGGGCTTTACGGCGTGTCGCTTGGGGCCGCATTCTTCGGCGAAAGCATGTTTTCCCGCCGCACCAACGCCTCGAAAATTTGCCTCGTGCATCTGGTGGAGCGGCTGAGAGCAAGCGGTTTCGTGCTGCTCGACACTCAATTCACCACCGAGCATCTGAAGACATTCGGCGCGATCGACGTGCCGAAGCAGCAATACGCGAAAATGCTCGATCAGGCCGTCAACCAGCCAGACCTGCAATTCTAAAAATCATAACGTAACGTTATTTGCTTGCCGTTGAGGGAGCGGGAACTTCGGAGTCCTGCTTGCAGCCCGTCAGCCATACGTCGTAGATCGGGTGCTCGACGGCATTGAGGCCGGGGCTGTCGGCGAACATCCAGCCGGTGAAAATCCGCTTGATCTTGCGGTCGAGAGTGATTTCATCCACCTCGATGAAAGCATCGATCTTCTGGGCTTCCGTCTGGTCGCGCGAGTAACAGACCTTAGGAGTCACCTGGAGCGCGCCGAACTGAACCGTTTCGTCGATATAGACATCGAAGGACGTAATGCGGCCGGTGATCTTGTCGATGCCGGAAAACACTGCCACGCGGTTTTCAAGACGGGCGGCGGAGACGGGCGATACGAGGATGACAGCAGAGACCGCTGCAAACAGCGAGACTGTCAGCGCACGCAAAGAACGATCCCGCGTGAATATCCTCATACGATATGTCTCCAAAAAATTGCCTGTGTCGGGACGACGACCGGATCAACGCGTAAGGGCGGAATGTGGCAAAAACCGGTGAGGTCGGGTGCCAAGCGCGGCGTTTTGCACAACACCGCGCATCACAATGCTCATTTTGCCCGGCTCAGTTGCCGGGGGTCCAGGCGTCGTAGTCGCCGGTTACGCGTGGACGCTCGCCTGCGACCGCCAGCGATCCCTGTGGGCGATAGGCCTTGGATGTGCCGGTGAGGTTGGCCTGATGTGCCTTCTGCCATTCCCGCGGAACGTAGGTTTCCTGGCTCGGCGGCACGTCGGTGCGGTAGTGCATCCAGCCATGCCAGCCGGGCGGAATGGCCGAAGCTTCGGCATAACCATTATAGATCACCCAACGGCGCGGCATACCCCAGGAGGTGGTGCCACCTTCGTAATAGGTGTTGCCCAACTCGTCCTGTCCGACCTTCTTGCCGAAACGCCAGGTGTGAAACCGCGTTCCGATCGTCTGGCCGTTCCACCAGGTGAAGATTTGCGTCAGGAGAGTCTTCATTATGCGTTCCTCGGGCTTGAATGCGCCGCAGCGATTTTCCGTGCACGGCACAAGACAAGCTTATGCCGCCCCTCACGGCGATTGTCCAGTATTTCCCGATATATCCGCGCTATTTCAGCTTCATCCTGAAACCGAAATGCCGCTTCTCGAAACCCAGCCGCTCGTAAAAGCGATGGGCATCGAGCCTCGCTACGTTGGAGGTGAGCTGTACGGCTTTCATGCCCTTGGCGCGCGCTTCATCAAGGCAATAGTTGATCATGACCGCACCGATGCCACGGCCGCGCATGTCGGGCCGCGTCTGCACCGCTTCAATCACCATGGATTTGGCGCCGCGCCCGATAAGCTTGGTGAGGATGGCCGTCTGGAAAGTGCCGACGATCTCGCCGTCCAGTTCCGCCACGTAAAGCGTCTCTGTGGGAGACGCCCCGATATCGCGGAAGGCCGCGAGATAGTCCGGCAGCGCCGATTCGTCGGCCGTATCGCCGTGGCCTCCGATTTCGTCAGCGGCATAGATGGCCGCGAGTGCGGGAACATCCTCTTGCCGTGCCGTGCGGATTATCAGCGTGTCTATTGTCGCATTCATCGTTTCAGGCTCTTTTCCATGACGATACCGGGAAAACCATCGATACCCGCCATACGCTCGATTCGGTCAACCTCGGTAAAACCGACGCCTTCATAAAAGGCGATTGCGACAGTATTTTTGGGCTCCACTTCCAGACGCATGATTTCCGCATCCGGAAAGCAGGTTTCAAGCTCGGCGAAGAGATCGCGGCCGACGCCCTGACGCTGAAGATCGGGTGCTACGTAAAGCTGGTGCAGTAACGCGGTTTTCGCCATCTTGGTGGACATGGAGCCATAAGCCATTCCGCCGATCCGCTTGCCATCATCAGCCACCAGAAACTCACCGCCCTTTTTCTCAACGCGGTCCTTCATGGCCTGCGGCGAATGCCACGCGGCTATCAGCTCGTTCACCTTGTCTGCGCCGTAGATCGCGTCATAGGTGGCGTGCCATGTCGTGGCGAGCAAGGTGCGTACCGGCTCGATATCTCGCAAACCTGCCGTGCGGATAAAAAACATGATCGGGCTCCGTCTCACAATAGGAAAAGCCGGGCGTTGATCCCGGCAGCAAGCGATGTCATCCCCCAATCTCGACGTCATCCTCGGGCTTGTCCCGAGGATCTAATCACGTTTAATCTTGTGGGTCGTTAGATCCTCGGGACAAGCCCGAGGATGACGAAGGAGAGGTCTACAGTCTTTCTGAACCTTTTCTGAGGGCCACTCCGACCCGCAGTTCCTATTCTTCCTCGATGCCGAGCTTGGCCTTCACCAGCGCCTGCACGGCCTGCGGGTTGGCCTTGCCGCCCGTCGCCTTCATGACCTGGCCGACGAACCAACCGGCAAGCGCCGGCTTCGCCTTCACCTTCTCGACCTGATCTGGGTTGGCGGCGATGATCTCGTCCACAGCCTTTTCGATGGCGCCGGTATCCGTCACCTGCTTCATGCCGCGCGTCTCGACGATTTCGGCCGGGTTGCCGCCCTCGTTCCAGACGATTTCGAACACATCCTTGGCGATCTTGCCGGAAATGGTCTCTGCCTTGATGAGATCGATAATGCCGCCCAGCTGTTCGGGAGAAACCGGCGTCGTCTCGATGTCCTTGCCTGATTTGTTCAGCGCACCGAGAAGATCGTTGATGACCCAGTTGGCGGCGGCCTTCGGATCACGACCAGCGGCAACCGACTCGTAATAATCGGCGATCGCCTTTTCTGAAACGAGGATCGAGGCGTCGTAGACCGACAGGCCGAGATCGGCCACGAAACGGGCCTTCTTGTCATCAGGCAGTTCCGGCAGATCGACCTTCAGCGCCTCGACGAAAGCATCGTCGAATTCGAGCGGAAGCAGGTCCGGATCAGGGAAATAGCGATAGTCATGCGCGTCTTCCTTGGAGCGCATGGAACGCGTCTCACCCTTGCCGGGATCGAACAGGCGGGTTTCCTGATCGATGACACCGCCGTCTTCGAGAATGGCGATCTGGCGGCGCGCCTCATATTCGATGGCCTGGCCGACGAAGCGGATGGAGTTGACGTTCTTGATCTCGCAGCGCGTGCCGAAACCTTCGCCGGGACGGCGCACGGAGACGTTGACGTCGGCGCGCATCGAGCCTTCGTCCATGTTGCCGTCGCAGGTGCCGAGATAACGCACGATGGAGCGCAGCTTGGTGAGATAGGCCTTTGCCTCATCCGATGAGCGCATATCGGGCTTGGAGACGATTTCCATCAGCGCCACGCCCGAACGGTTCAGGTCCACGAAGGACATGGTCGGGTGCTGGTCGTGCATGGACTTGCCTGCGTCCTGCTCCAGATGCAGGCGCTCGATGCCGATCTCGATATCCTCGAAATTGCCCTGACGGTCCGGACCGAGTGAAATCGTGATGATGCCCTCGCCGACGATCGGGTCCTTGAACTGCGAAATCTGGTAGCCCTGCGGCAAATCAGGATAGAAGTAGTTCTTGCGGTCGAAGATCGAACGGTTGTTGATCTTGGCCTTCAGGCCGAGACCGGTGCGCACCGCCTGCTTGACGCATTCCTCGTTGATGACGGGAAGCATGCCGGGCATGGCGGCGTCCACCAGCGACACGTTGGAGTTCGGCGCATTGCCGAAAGTGGTCGAAGCGCCGGAAAACAGCTTGGAATTGGAGAGAACCTGCGCATGCACCTCCAGGCCGATCACGATTTCCCAATCGCCGGTGGCGCCGGGAATGAAGCGTTTCGGGTCGGGGGTGCGCACGTCTACAAGGGTCATATGAAGCTCACGATATACGGGTTCTTTGGCCTTGGTGGGTAGAACAAATGGAGCGCGGGCGCAAGACATCTTGCACCCTGTCGCGCCAGGCACCGGATTTTCGCCGGAACCGGATAGGCGTTTTTTACGCTTCTCAGTTTCAATTCACGTCATGACCATGATCGCTCTCTGCTTCATGACCTATATCGCCTTCAATCTTTTCGTCTTTCTTGTCTATTGGTGGGACAAGGAGGCGGCAAGAAACGGTGGCTGGCGCATTCGGGAAAGTACTCTGTTATTGCTTGCTTTCATTGGCGGCAGCATGGGCACAGTCTCGGCTCAACGCCTGCTGCGCCACAAAACCCGCAAGGAACCCTTCCGCAGCATCCTGATATCCATCGTAATTTTACAGGTGGGCCTTGTCGCGTCCCTCGCCATCATGCCGGACTGGCCGATACGGCTTGTAACCGGCCTGCAGACGCTCTCTCAGAATCCCGGCCCATAAAGACCGCTCTCGACCTCGACCAGCTGCTTTTGCAGGCCGACGGATTGCACGTCGCGATCAAGCTTCGGCGCATAGGAGACGGAGAGCCAGTTGACGCTGTAACCGTGATGACGGAAAAAGGCGACCGCCGGTTCGTTCTGCGCATGGGTTTCAAGCCGGATGGTTTCGAAATCACGTTGCAATATCTGCCGTTCGATATCCGCAAGCAGGAGGCTGCCTATACCCCTGCGCTGAAAATCCGGATCGATCCAGAAATCGGAAATCGCCTCGTTGAAATGTTCCCGTGCCGCCCATCCGGCAACCGCGCCGCCGAACTCGGCCACGCGGATGGCAAGCCAGGACGAGCGGGTGAAATTGGAAAAGGCACTGGCTGCGTTATCGTAAAGCGTCGTGGTGATGCCGAGCGCCGTTGTGGCCTGCCGCCATGCCCTGAGGCCGATGGCCGCCAGAACCTCCGCTTCCTGCTCCTGCGCATTGCGAATGACGATCAAGCCGCGCCCTCCATGGCCCAACGAAGTAAAGCACCGGCGATGCGATTCGGCCAGTGCGGGTTTCCACACCTCCCTGCCCGCCCGGTCGGGTGATGCCCGTGGGACTTGACCGCGCAGGTCTCCCCCGCTAACCAAAAAGAGCAAACAAGGAGCTTTTATGTTCGCTCAATCGGAGTCCCGGTAACGGCCCTGCCCGCAAGTTTCTTGCGCGCCGGGCCATGATGAAACCGACCTGGATGCCTTAACGGCACCCGGACTTGTTTTCATGCGTCTAGAAGACGCCGACCGGATTTCCGACAATGGACATTTCCCGCGCCGAACAGCGCATTCTTCACCTGCTCGCCCAGGGCGGCAGCATAGAACTCGTTCGAGACGACCATCACAAAATCGAAAAACTCGCGCTCTATACGCGCGACGGCTGGATTTTCAGCGGCCTCAATCTCCTCACCTTCCGCAAACTGAAACGGAAGCGGGCTATCGCCTCGTCAGGCGGCAAGCCTTACCGCATCACGACGCGTGGCTTGGAACTCGTACGGGGTGAGCTGGACAATCGATAAAAACAAACGGGCGGCACTGATGCCGCCCGTGACAATTATAAAGCTTTTGTTCAGCCGCTTACCACCACTTGGCGGGCGTGAACTTGCCGGCAGCCTGCTCGATGGCATGTGCCGTCTTGAAGAGCGTCTCCTCTTCGAAAGGCTTGCCGATGAGCTGCAGGCCGAGCGGCAGGCCCTTGCCGTCCAGGCCGGCAGGCACCGAAAGGCCGGGAAGACCGGCCATGTTGACCGTGATGGTGAAGACGTCCTGGAGGTACATCTTCACAGGATCGGAAGCGAGTTCCTCATCACCGACAGCGAAGGCGGAAGACGGGGTAATCGGCGCCAGAATGGCGTCGACGCCCTCATGGAAGACGTTTTCGAAATCGCGCTTGATCAGCGTGCGGACCTTTTGCGCCTTCAGGTAATAGGCGTCGTAATAACCGGCTGACAGCACGTAGGTGCCGACCATGATGCGGCGCTGCACTTCCTTGCCGAAACCGGCGGCACGGCTCTTTTCGTACATGTCGGCAATGTCCTTGCCGTCCACGCGCAGGCCGTAACGTACACCGTCATAGCGAGCGAGGTTGGACGAAGCTTCCGCGGGCGCGACAATGTAATAGGCCGGAAGCGCGTATTTGGTGTGCGGCAGCGAGATATCGACCACTTCGGCACCGGCATCGCGCAGCCATTCGACGCCCTTTGCCCAGAGCTTTTCGATCTCTTCCGGCATGCCATCGACGCGATATTCCCTGGGGATACCGATCTTCAGGCCCTTGAGCGACTGGCCGATGGCCTTTTCGTAATCCGGCACCGGCAGGTCGACGGAGGTCGTATCCTTTGCGTCAACGCTCGCCATCGTCTTCAACAGGATAGCGGCGTCGCGCACGTCACGGGCGATGGGGCCGGCCTGATCGAGCGAGGAGGCATAAGCAACGATGCCGTAACGCGAGCAACGGCCATAAGTAGGCTTGATGCCGACGGTGCCGGTAAAGGCCGCCGGCTGGCGGATGGAGCCGCCGGTGTCGGTTGCCGTGGCGCCGGCGCACAGATGCGCGGCAACGGCTGCGGCCGAACCGCCGGAGGAACCACCGGGCACCAGCTTCTGCTCGGAGCCGTTGGCGCGCCAGGGGTTGATGGCCGGACCGTACCAGGAGCTTTCGTTGGACGAGCCCATGGCGAACTCGTCCATGTTGAGCTTGCCGAGCATGACGGCGCCCTGGTCCCAGAGGTTCTGGGTGACGGTCGATTCGTATTTCGGCTTGAAGCCATCGAGAACATGCGAACACGCCTGCGTGTGCACGTCACGGGTGGCGAAAAGGTCCTTCACGCCGAGCGGAACGCCTTCCAGCTCGCCCGCCGCGCCTGCGGCGATGCGGCCATCGGAGGCTTTCGCCATGTCGCGCGCCTTTTCAGGTGTCAAGGCAACATAGGCGTTCAGCGCGCCGTTGGCGGCGTCGATGGCGGCAATATAGGCGTCGGTCAGCTCGAGGGCGGAAAACTCTTTCGCCTTCAGCTTTTCGCGGGCTTCGGCAATGGTCAGGCTCGTCAGGTCGGTCATGGTCGGCAACGGCTTTCGAAAATCTCGGAAAAATCGGGCGGCAAACGGCGGTCGGCTTACTCGACCACTTTCGGAACCATGAAGAAGTCCCGGTCGGTCGCAGGCGCATTGGCGACGATGTCTTCCGCCTTGTTGCCGTCGGTCACGACGTCGGCACGCTTTTTCATATCCACGGGGGTAACGGAGGTCATCGGCTCGACGCCGTCGACATTCACTTCCGAAAGCTGCTCCACGAAACCGAGTATGCCGTTCAGCTGGCCAAGCATATTTTGTGCTTCGTCTTCAGTAACAGCGATACGGGCAAGGCGCGCAACGCGCTTTACGGTGGCGAGATCGACGGACATGGTTCTACTCCGGTCAGAATTTTCCTAACCGCTATAATCACCATGTCCGCCATTCGCAACGGTAGAAAGCATGTCGCGTAAAACTGTGTAGCGGTTTTGCGGTAGCGACACGCGTCAGCAAAATGTCAGAAGGACAGTATTTCGCCCGGCTTCGGCGTGTGGACGCGCGCATCCGAGCCTTCCATGCCGGCCACGAACTTCTCCGGCGTCTGGTCAACGATCGGGAAGGAACCGTAGTGGCAGGGAATGACGTTGGCGAATTTGAAAAAGCGCTGGCAGGCAAGTGCAGCCACCGCACCACCCATGGTGAAGCGGTCGCCGATTGGCACGAGACCGATATCCGGCTGATGCAATTCGTTGATGAGCTTCATGTCGGAGAAAATATCCGTATCGCCCATATGATAGACGGCCGGACCGTCTTCGAAATGCAGCATCAGGCCATTGGCGTTGCCGAGTGAATGGGAAACGCCATCCTCGGTGATCTGGGCGGACGAATGCAGCGCATTGGTGAAGGTTACGGAAAAACCGTCGAAATGTACCGTGCCGCCGGTATTGCCCATATCGACCTTCGCCACGCCCTTGGTGGAAAGCCAGGCGGCGAGATCGGCATTGGCAAGCACCGTCGCGCCCGTTTCGCGAGCAAGCTGGACGGTATCCCCCACATGATCGCCATGGCCGTGGGTCAGGAGAATATGGGTGATGCCTTCAGCCGCGCTTTTCGCATCCTGTCCGGCAAAACCGGGATTGCCGGTGAAAAACGGATCGATAAGGATCTTCGCGCTGCCGTTTTCAAGGCGGAAGGCGGAATGGCCGAGCCAGGTGATTTTCATGGGAAGTTCTCCTTTGTATTGCCCGTATATTATGACATAGGACGGCTTGAACAACCGCACTACCGATATTTCAGAGAGGCGACAATGGCCGCGGATAATGACGATTACGTATATGACGAGGCGACCGGCGAGTGGCGGCCTGCGTCCGAGCTGGCCGCAGAAGCTTCGCGCGCGAACGAAGTGCGCGATGCGGCAGGCAATGTGCTTGCGGATGGCGACCAGGTAACGCTGATCAAGGATCTGAAGGTCAAAGGCACCAATACGGTCATCAAGCAGGGCACCGTCATCAAATCGATCCGCCTGACCGGAAACCCGGAAGAAATCGATTGCAGGCACGAGACGGTCAAGGGTCTGGTGCTGCGCACCGAATTCGTCCGCAAAAGATAAAGGACAGCGCACGACATGGCGATACTCACCATCGAGGAGCTCGCGGAAACGCTTCAGCCGGCACAGGCGATTGCAGGCCTCGACCTTGGGACGAAAACCATCGGGCTTGCCATGTCGGACCTTTCGCGACGCTTCGCCACGCCGCGCCCCGTCATCAAACGGGTCAAATTCACTCGGGATGCCGAAGTGCTGCTGGCCTTTGCCGAAAAGGAAAAGGTATCCGCCTTCATCATCGGCCTGCCCATAAACATGGATGGATCGGCCGGACCACGCGCACAGGCAACACGCGCCTTCGTTCGTACCATGGGGGAAAAAACCGCCCTGCCCTTCATTTTCTGGGATGAACGGCTTTCAACAGTCGCCGCCGAACGTGTGCTTCTGGAAATGGATGTCTCTCGCGCCAAACGGGCCGAACGCATCGATTCGGCAGCCGCAAGCTTCATTCTTCAGGGCGCGCTGGACAGGCTTTCGGCACTCGCCCGCGCAACGGGCTGACGTCCCTGCCACCAATTGGCAATCTGTTTTCGCTTGCGGAAAGCAAGGATCGCAAAAACGATCAGACTGTCGACCGCTATGGCGCGCGCGACCAGCGGCGGCAGGCTCTCCGGCGGCAGGCCGAGGATATCGCCGTAAATCTGGAATACCAGATCATGCGTCTGACGCGTCAGCATGAAGAAGCCGAAGCTCAAGTCATAATAGGATAGCCAGTACCAGCTGCCGAGCACTGCAACGGGACCGGCCCAGAGGATCAAAAACCACTTCATGCAGTCTGCTCCCGCGTGAAAATCGTATCGGGAATGCCAGCAAGCACCGCCCAGCGCACCAGAGCCATCAGGCAAAGGTTAAACGCTGGCGCGTCAATATCCAACGGCAGCATAGCAAAAAACGTCATCATGACGCCCAAAGCTGTCCAGCGGCTCACTTGCGGCTCCCTTATACGCAGTCATTGCGCATGGTTAACATTTTGTTAATGCACACTGGACCGGTAACCATGGCTAAGCAAATGAAAGCTGTCGGTATGGTTAACGGTGGCGGGTCCGGCTGTGGAAAACACCCTCACGAAGCCAACGGTATGCGATGCCGCAAGGTTGCCGGCCCGCTGAAAACATGGTTGATTTTTCGTCAAATAACGGCCGATTTTGTTAAGGCGACAGTCTCGCCCGACTCGTTACGCCGCGCTCAGCCGTAAACGCCGCGCACCAGTCTTTTGACGGCGGTTGCAATCTTGTCCCAGTCCTTGTCCGATTTCAGCGGCACGCCAGCAAACTGGCCGCTGGTTGCGGCGGAAATGACGAGATGCTGGATGGCGGCGAACAACACGGCATTGACGGCTGCGGTATCTACGCCCTTGGGTGCTGCCAGCGATCCGCGCATGCGCTCCAGCCATTTGCCGAGCGATTTGGCACGGGCTTCGGCAAGCTGCCTGACCTGCGGCGAGCCATCCGACACTTCCCAGGCAATGATCTTGCAGACGAGAGGATCGCTGCGCAGCGCATCCATGAAATAAAGCGCCAGCTTTTCCATGAGATCGCCATAGGTCAACAGGAACATGCCGCCGGTATCTTCAGGAATACGGTCCTTCACCCAGGATCCGAGATCCTCGCCGATCGCCTCGATCAACCCTTCCAGACCGCCGAAATAACGGTAGATCAGCTGCTTGTCGCATCCGGCGCGGCGGGCAACGGCATTGATGCCAAAACCCTGAAAGCCCTCTTCGGCCAGAAGCGACCGGGCCGCCTCAAAAATCGCCTTTTCGGTCGCAGCGCGATCCTTGATGCGCTTTTCCGGCTTGTCGGCTGAAATCACCTCTGCGGTCGCCAGCATGCTTCCCTACCCGTCTTTTAAAAGGCCTGACCCAACGGGTTAACAAAGCATGAAGACGAGGACAATGCAGCGCAGCGGCTGGGGAGAAGGTTCCTGTGGATGAGTGAAGATCGAGGACCCGTACCCCGCAAATAATCACTCCAGCGCCATTCCAAACCACACGGTGCCTGGTG
Organism: Rhizobium sp. AN6A; assembly: GCF_900215635.1. NCBI lineage: Bacteria > Pseudomonadati > Pseudomonadota > Alphaproteobacteria > Hyphomicrobiales > Rhizobiaceae > Rhizobium > Rhizobium sp. AN6A. The sequence continues at coordinate 2,344,139 of NZ_OCNC01000004.1, read as the reverse complement.
TGTCGTGGGTTTCGAGACGTTTGAAGCCGCGGGTTTCCCAAAAGCGAATACCCGCCTGGTTGCGCTCGCTGGCGCCGAGGTGGATGCCGTAGACGTTGTTTTGTCTCGCCATATCCAGCCAGCGCGACAAAAGCCGCGTGCCGCCGCCCTTGCCCTGCGTGCGTGGCAGAAGGTTCAGGTGGATATGGGCCGGAAACGGATCGGTCAGCCAGGTTGGCGTGTGGCGCGGGTGGTGGATGAAATGTGCACGGCGCTGATCGGCGTCCCATGTTTGCTGATCGCCAACGGGGTCGGGATAAAGGGCGCGCAGATGCGGCCACCACTCACGCTCCAGCCGCTCATCATGCAAGGCGGTATCGAGCGCGCCGGCGATGTAACCGCAGACACCCTCTTCGTCTTCCGCCACAAAAACGGCATCGGGCCACAGATGCAGATAGGGCACGGAATAGATATGCCCCACCATGCGGCCATCGCGATAAAGCGGTGTTGCGTCCTGCCCGGCATCGCCGGTGGCAAGACTGATGGCGTAGAGCGCCTCTTCATCTTCAGGACGGGCGGAGCGGAAGGTCAGCATCTGCTATCGTCCTCCATCTCCATGCGCGCGCACGCGCCCAACGACTGAAAGACAGAAATACGCCCCACGCCAACGCCTTTTCTCAAATCCGATACCCCTCCCACAGGGACTGCAGCAACAGCCTTCCACCCTTTATCGGTCAGGACGCGGGCGGATACAATAAATCGATTATATAATTCGGATCAAAGCGAGAATCGAGCATGCCGTAAGTATGTCGCCAACCGCCCGCCAGACGGGTTTCGAGGAAGGCGTCTGCGATCTTGCCGGCACCGAGCCGGCAAAGCTCGGCGGCAGCGGCAGCAAGTGCGAATTGCTCCACCAGCAGGCGTGCAGCCCCCTCATCGCGTTCGGCGAGCGCGATTGCGGCGCGCAGCACATCCGTGGTCTTTTTGCCGGCGGGTCCGAGATCGCGCTCCAGCGTCTGGAAAACGAGATCGAACAGATCCTTGCCGCGCTGAAGAACACGCAGCACATCCAGCGCCATGACGTTGCCTGAGCCTTCCCAGATGGCATTGACCGGCGCTTCGCGGTAGTGGCGGGCAATCGGCCGTTCTTCCACATAGCCGTTGCCGCCAAGGCACTCCATCGCCTCGTAGATCAACGCCGGGGCGATCTTGCAGCACCAGTATTTCACAATCGGCGTCATCACCCGCGCATAGGCCGCCTCGGCGGCATTGTTGCGGGCGGCATCGAATGCCGATGCCAGCCGGAAGGAGAGTGCCGTCGCGGCTGCGACATCCAGCGCCATATCGGCGAGAACGCGCGTCATTATCGGCTGGCTGACCAGCGTCTTGCCGAAGACGGAACGGCCGCGTGCGAAATGCACGGCTTCGGCGAGCGAAGCGCGCATCATGCCGGCGGATGCCAAAGCGCAATCGAGCCGCGTCAGCGTCACCATGTCGAGAATAGTGCGCACACCGCTGCCGGGTTCACCCAGAAGATAACCGAAAGCATCGGTGAACTCGACTTCGGCGGAGGCGTTGGAGCGGTTGCCGAGCTTGTCCTTCAGGCGCTGGAAATGCAGGCCGTTGGCGGAACCGTCTTCCAGATAACGCGGCACCAGGAAACAGCCCATGCCGTCGCCCATCTGCGCCAGCATGACGAAACCGTCGCTCATCGGCGCGGACAGGAACCATTTGTGGCCGGACAGGCGATAGATGCCCTCGCCCACCCGCTCCGCCGTGGTGCGGTTGGCGCGCACATCCGTGCCGCCCTGCTTTTCCGTCATGCCCATGCCGACGGTGACGGCGGTTTTCTGCAAGGCCGGTTTCTGCGAGGAATCATATTTCCGCGACAGTATCTTCGGCACCCATTCCTTCTGCACACGCGACGAGGTCATGATGGCGGCAACGGAGGCGCTGGTCATGGTCAACGGGCAGAGATGCCCGGCCTCGAGCTGCGAGGTCAGATAAAATTTGGTGGCGCGCGCCTTGTGTTCATTGCCGCGCGTTTCGGCTGCATTTTCCCAGACGCTGGAATGAAGACCCGATGACATGGAACGGCGCATCAGCGCGTGCCATGCGGGATGGAACTCAACCTGATCGAGACGTTCCCCGCGCGGGCCATGCGTGTGCAGCTGCGGCACGCCCTGATTGGCCATGCGCGCCAGTTCCTGCGCCTCGTGCGAGGTGACGTAACGGCCGAGCTGGTCGAACTCGTCCCTCAGATTGCGTGACAGGCCGGATGTGAGGTCGACGATCAGCGGATCGGAACGATAGGCATTGATACCGGACCATAGGCTAGGCTGGTTTAGTTCGGCGAGCGATTCTTCTGTCCGGTTCATGCCTGTCATTCGCATCCTTCTATCGGGATTCGTGCTTTATTGCGTGTATATGCCAAAACCCGGCTTATCGCATGCTTGCCCGCAAAGCCACCTGTCTTTATAGACCCGTTGACTATTGCGACCCGGAGGACAATTTCCATGGTCTATTTTCCCCACCGCCATCTCCTCGGCATCAAGGGGCTTTCCCATCAGGATATAACCCTGCTTCTCGACAAGGCCGACGAAGCGGTGAAAATCAGCCGTCAGCGCGAGAAAAAAACCTCGACGCTTCGGGGCCTCACGCAGATCAACCTGTTCTTCGAAGCTTCGACCCGGACACAATCCTCCTTCGAACTTGCCGGAAAACGGCTTGGCGCCGATGTGATGAACATGTCGGTCAGCAATTCCTCGGTGAAGAAGGGCGAAACGCTGATCGACACGGCGATGACGCTGAACGCCATGCGCCCCGATGTGCTGATCGTGCGTCACTCCTCGGCCGGTGCCGCAGCCCTTCTCGCGCAGAAGGTTGCCTGCTCCGTGGTCAATGCCGGCGACGGCCAGCATGAACACCCGACGCAGGCCCTTCTCGACGCGCTGACCATTCGCCGCGCCAAGGGTGATCTTTCGGGAATAACGGTGGCGATCTGCGGCGACGTGCTGCATTCGCGCGTTGCCCGCTCCAACATCATCCTGCTCAACCAGATGGGCGCGCGCGTGCGCGTCGTGGCTCCCGCGACGCTTCTTCCCTCCGGTATCCGCGACATGAGCGTCGAGGTCTTCCATGACATGAAGGAAGGCCTGAAGAACGCCGATGTTGTGATGATGCTGCGCCTGCAGCGCGAGCGCATGTCCGGCTCCTTCGTGCCTTCGGTGCGCGAATATTTCCACTATTACGGTCTCGATGCCGAAAAGTTGAAGGCAGCGAAAGAAGACGCGCTGGTCATGCATCCCGGCCCGATGAACCGTGGCGTGGAAATCTCCTCCGAAGTGGCTGATGGTCCGCAGAGCGTCATCGAAAGCCAGGTGGAAATGGGGGTTGCCGTGCGCATGGCCGTCATGGAAACCCTGCTTGTCTCGCAAAATCAGGGTGAGCGCGTATGAGTGCCGTGACCGTTCTCAAAAACCTTCGCATCGTTGATCCCTCCCGCAATCTGGACGAGGTGGGCAGCATCGTCATCGGTGCCGATGGCACGATCCTCGCTTCCGGCGGGCAGGCACACAACCAGGGTGTGCCCGAGGGTGCGACGGTTCGCGACTGCAAGGGACTGCTGGCCGTTCCCGGTCTGGTGGATGCCCGCGTCTTTGTCGGTGAGCCGGGCGGCGAACACCGTGAAACCATCGAATCCGCATCGCGCGCGGCAGCGGCCGGCGGCGTCACCAGCATCATCGTCATGCCGGACACCGACCCTGTTATCGACGACATTGCGCTGGTCGAATACGTAAAAAAGGCGGCACGCGACAAGGCGCTCGTCAATGTGCATCCCGCCGCAGCCCTGACCAAGGGCCTCAACGGCGAGGAAATGACCGAGATCGGCATGCTGAAGGAAGCCGGTGCGGTTGCCTTCACCAATGGCCGCAGGGCGCTTTCCGACACGCTGGTGCTGCGCCGCGCCATGACCTATGCGCGCGAACTGGGTACGGTGATTGCACTTGAGACCCGCGACAAATATATCGGCGGCGGCGACATGAACGAGGGGCTTTTCGCAAGCTGGCTCGGTCTGTCCGGAATCCCCAAGGAAGCCGAAATCATTCCGCTGGAGCGCGACCTGCGCATTGCCGGTCTGACGCAGGCGATCTACCACGCCGCCAAGATTTCCGTGCCGGAATCGGCAGAAGCGATCCGTCTTGCCCGGCAGCGGGGCGTCAAGGCGACCTGCGGCATCTCGATCAACCATCTGACGCTGAACGAGAACGATATCGGGGAATACCGTACCTTCTTCAAGCTCTCACCTCCCTTGCGAGCCGAAGACGACCGCAAGGCCATGGTCGAGGCGCTGAAGGACGGCACGATCGACATCATCGTTTCCTCGCACGACCCGCAGGATGTGGACACCAAGCGCCTGCCATTCTCAGATGCGGCAAGCGGTGCGGTGGGGCTGGAAACCATGCTGGCGGCGGCGCTTCGCCTTCACCACAGCGGCGAGGTTCCGCTGATGCGGCTGATCGATGCGCTTTCCACCCGCCCGGCGAAAATCTTCGGACTGGATGCAGGAACGCTTAAAGCCGGCGCGAAAGCCGATATCACGCTGATCGACCTCGATGAGCCTTGGCTGGTTGCGAGAGATCAACTGGTGTCGAAATCCAAGAATACGCCGTTCGAGGATGCCCGTTTCAGCGGCCGCGCTGTCGCCACTTATGTGGCTGGCAAAGCGGTTCATTCCTTGGCATAAGATCACGGACATGGGATCACGCAGGCGCGCGACGAGAGGGAACGTTGAATGAGTGCTTTGACTGACTGGCAGACGGCGCCTGCCCTTCTCGCCCTTGCGGCGCTGATTGGCTATCTATTCGGCTCGATACCCTTCGGCCTGCTTCTTACCCGCATGGCGGGGCTGGGCGATGTGCGCAAGATTGGTTCCGGCAATATTGGCGCCACCAATGTGCTGCGCACGGGCAACAAGAAGCTCGCCGCAGCGACATTGCTGCTCGATGCGCTGAAGGGCACCACCGCAGTGCTCGTCGCCAATGCGCTCTGGGGTTACGAGGCGTCGCTGGTTGCCGGTTTCTTTGCCTTTCTCGGCCATCTGTTTCCGGTGTGGCTCGGCTTTAAAGGCGGCAAGGGCGTTGCCGTCTATATCGGCGTGCTTCTCGGCGCTGCACCCCTGATGATGCTGGCTTTTGCGCTGATCTGGCTCGCAACAGCGTTCATCACCCGGTATTCCTCGCTGTCGGCGCTGGTTGCCATGCTTGTGATCCCGGTCGCCCTCTGGATAGTCGGGCCTGAAAAGACGGCACTGCTGGTAACGTTGCTTAGCGTGATTTCCTGGTGGAAACACCGGGAAAACATCGCACGGCTTCTGGCCGGCACGGAAAGCAGGATCGGGCAAAAGGGCTAAGGCCCGCTTTAGGGATACGTCATGCCGCATGAGGAAACGACACGGCAGGGCATCGAGCTTTCCGCGCGGCAGCGGGTCGCATGGCTTCGGTTGATCCGCAGCGACAATATCGGCCCCGTCACCTTCCGCGAACTCATCAATCATTTTGGCAGCGCTGAAAAAGCGCTCTCTGCCCTGCCCGAGCTTTCAAGGCGCGGCGGTTCATCGCGCAGCCCGCGCATTGCCACACAGGCGGAAGCGGAAGCCGAAATCGAAGTCGCAGACACATTCGGCGCTCGTTTCGTCGGCATCGGTGAGCCGGACTATCCGCCTGCCCTGCGACAGCTCGACGGCGCACCGCCACTGATCGCCATGAAGGGATCGGCATGCACCGCAACAAGACCTTGCGTCGGCATTGTCGGATCACGTAACGCCTCCATCAACGGCGCGAAATTCGCCGCGATGCTGGCGCGCGATTGCGGTCGTGCGGGCTATACGATCGCTTCCGGGCTGGCGCGCGGCATCGATGCGGCAGCACACCGGGCGAGCCTCGCAACCGGCACGGTGGCCATGCTGGCGGGCGGTCTCGATCGTCCCTACCCGCAGGAAAATTTCGAGCTCTTGCAGGACATCTACGAACAGGGCGGCGCGACGATCAGCGAAATGCCCTTCGGCTGGGAGCCACGCGCGCGGGATTTCCCCCGCCGCAACCGGCTGATATCAGGCGTCTCGCTCGGCGTCGTCATAGTGGAAGCGGCGGAACGCTCCGGTTCGCTGATCACGGCGCGGCTTGCCGGCGAAGCGGGCCGGCTGGTTTTCGCCGTGCCAGGCTCCCCACTCGACGCGCGCTGCGAAGGCACCAACCGGCTGATCAAGGAAGGCGCGATGCTGACCACGGGGGCGGCCGATATTCTCGATGCGCTACGACCGCTGATGGAACCGCAATTGCCCTATGACCGCAAGGTCGAGGAACCACGATCCGATGAGGAGATGTCACCGCCTGGAGATGACGAGCGCAGCATCGTTGCCGCCGCTCTCGGGCACTCGCCCGTCGAAACGGACGATATCATTCGCCACACGGGTTTTTCCGCAGCCACGGTTCACATGGTGCTGCTGGAACTCGATATTGCCGGGCGGTTAAACCGGCACGCCGGGGGGCGGGTTTCGCTCCTCGCGGATTGAAAGCTTGCGCCGCCCGCTCTGGATATCGCCGACTTCCACATAGGCCATTTCAATCAGATAGCACAGCATGTCGGCGCCCTCGCGATTGGCGACGAGCCTCAGTTCCGCGAGCATCTGGCGAATGTAAGCCAAGTTCTCTCTGGTCCCTTCACTATCGGCATTATTGTTTGTTGCGTTCGGGACCATATATCTATCCTGGAAATTCAACCTGAAACAAAGAGCATTACGTCAATTCAAATCATGTTGGTCACTATAACCAATTTACCAAAGATTGCAATACAACGATAGATTATCCATAGGTTGCAATCGCCTTGGAGCGATAAAATCGGGCTTGCCTCTTGACCCGCGCGCATTACCTGTCCATGTCGAATTATAAAGAAGGCGAATTGCGGGATTATGCCGTGATCCGGCTATGTTAACGGACCAGTTCCAGAGAAAAACAATATGAATGTCGTCGTCGTAGAATCTCCTGCCAAAGCCAAGACGATCAACAAGTATCTTGGTCCGGGCTACAAGGTTCTTGCATCCTTTGGCCACGTCCGGGACCTTCCTGCCAAGGACGGATCTGTGCTGCCCGACCAGGACTTCGAAATGTCCTGGGAGGTCGATAGCGCATCCGCCAAGCGCATGAAGGACATTGCCGACGCGGTGAAATCCTCCGACGGCCTGTTTCTCGCAACCGACCCGGATCGCGAGGGTGAAGCGATTTCCTGGCATGTGCTTGATCTCTTGAAGAAGAAGCGCGTTCTCGGCGACAAGCCGGTGAAGCGCGTTGTCTTCAACGCCATCACCAAAAAGGCGGTACTGGACGCGATGGCGAACCCGCGCGACATCGACGTGCCGCTGGTCGATGCCTATCTTGCCCGCCGTGCGCTGGATTATCTCGTCGGTTTCAACCTGTCGCCGGTTTTGTGGCGCAAGCTGCCGGGCGCCCGTTCCGCCGGCCGCGTGCAGTCCGTTTCGCTGCGTCTCGTCTGCGACCGCGAAGCCGAGATCGAGCGTTTTGTCTCCGAGGAATACTGGAACATCAGCGCGCTGTTGAAGACACCGCGCGGTGACGAGTTCGAGGCGAAGCTGGTTTCCGCCGATGGCAAGAAGCTGCAAGGCCGTTCGATCAAGACCGGAGATGACGCCAATCGCCTGAAGGCGCTCCTGGAGGGCGCGACCTATATTGTCGATACGGTCGAGGCGAAACCCGTCAAGCGCAATCCCGGGCCGCCCTTCACCACCTCGACGCTGCAGCAGGCTGCCTCCTCGCGCATGGGCTTTTCCGCCTCGCGCACCATGCAGGTGGCCCAGAAGCTTTATGAAGGTATCGACATCGGCGGCGAAACCGTTGGTTTGATCACCTATATGCGTACCGACGGCGTGCAGATGGCGCCGGAGGCGATCGATGCCGCACGCCGCGCCATCGGCGAGCAGTTCGGCGACCGCTATGTGCCGGAAAAGGCGCGCTTCTACTCGACCAAGGCAAAGAACGCGCAGGAAGCGCACGAAGCTATCCGTCCGACCGATTTCAACCGCACACCGGAGCAGGTTAAGCGTTACCTCGATCCAGACCAGCTGCGTCTATACGACCTGGTCTGGAAGCGCGGCATCGCCAGCCAGATGGCGTCGGCTGAAATCGAGCGCACCACCGTGGAAATTCTGGCGGACAAGGACGGTGAAAAGGCCGGGCTTCGTGCCGTCGGTTCCGTCATCCGCTTCGACGGCTTCATTGCCGCCTATACCGACCAGAAAGAAGATGGCGAGCAAAGCGACGACGGTGACGATGAAGGCCGCCTGCCGCAGATCAATGCCCGCGAGAACCTCGCCAAGCAGAAGATCAACGCCAGCCAGCACTTCACCGAGCCGCCGCCGCGTTATTCTGAAGCCTCGCTCATCAAGAAGATGGAAGAACTCGGCATCGGCCGTCCTTCCACCTATGCGGCGACACTGAAGACGCTAAGCGACCGCGAATATATCATCATCGACAAGCGCAAGCTCATTCCCCATTCGCGCGGACGGCTGGTGACGGCTTTCCTCGAAAGCTTCTTTGCCAAATATGTCGAATACGACTTCACCGCCGATCTGGAAGAAAAGCTCGACCGCATTTCCGCAGGCGAACTGGACTGGAAGCAGGTGCTGCGCGATTTCTGGAAGGATTTCTTCGCGCAGATCGAAGATACCAAGGAATTGCGCGTCACCAACGTGCTGGATGCGCTCAATGAAGTTCTGGCCCCGCTGGTCTTCCCCAAGCGTGAGGACGGTTCCGATCCGCGCATCTGTCAGGTTTGCGGCACCGGCAATCTTTCGCTGAAGCTCGGCAAATATGGCGCTTTCGTCGGTTGCTCCAATTATCCGGAGTGCAACTTTACCCGCCAGCTCACGTCCGATGGCTCGGAAGCCGAAGCTTCCGTGTCCAACGAGCCGAAAGCGCTGGGTGCCGATCCGATGACCGGCGAGGAGTTGACGCTTCGGTCTGGCCGTTTCGGCCCGTACATCCAGCGCGGCGATGGCAAGGAAGCCAAGCGCTCCTCGCTGCCAAAGGGCTGGAAGCCTGAGGACATCGACCACGAAAAGGCGCTGGCGCTCATCAACCTGCCGCGCGATATCGGCAAGCATCCCGAAACCGGCAAGATGATTTCCGCCGGGCTTGGCCGCTACGGACCCTTCCTGTTGCATGACGGTTCCTATGCCAACCTCGAAAGCATCGAAGACGTGTTCTCGATCGGCCTCAACCGTGCCGTTACCGTCATTGCAGAGAAGCAGAGCAAGGGACCGGGGCGCGGCCGCAACGGCACGCCTGCGGCGCTGAAGGAACTGGGTGATCACCCCGATGGCGGCCCGATCACCGTCCGCGACGGGCGTTACGGCGCTTACGTCAACTGGGGCAAGGTCAACGCCACCATTCCAAAGGGGCAGGATCCGACCTCCGTGACGCTGGACGAATCGCTGGTGCTGATTGCCGAGCGCATCGCCAAGACCGGAACCGGCGGCAAGCCCGCCAAGGCCAAGAAACCTGCTGCCAAGAAGGCCGATGGCGACACAGCCGCAAAGCCGAAGGCGACAAAAGCCAAGGCCGCAACGAAAAGCAAGACGGCTGCCAAGCCGAAAGCCGCAGCCAAACCCAAGAAGGCAGAATCGTGAGCAAGGCGCCGCGTCAGAGACAGGGTTCCGCCAGCGACGGCTTCGGACGTACCGGGCGCGGCAAGCGGGCAAATGAAGGTGAAGGCATCATCCATGGCAAGGTGCCTTCCCGCGAAGTGCTGCTGAAATTCATCGCCGAGCATCCGCAGCAGGCCTCCAAGCGCGAAATCGCCAAAGCTTTCGGGCTGAAGGGCGACGACCGCGTTGTGCTCAAGGCACTGCTGAAGGAGCTTGAAAGCGACGGCATGGTGCAGAAGAGCCGCAAGACGCTGACGCGACCGGGTGGCCTGCCGCCGGTGACGGTTCTCGACATCACCACCCGCGACAAGGACGGCGAATTGATCGGCCGGCCTGCCGAATGGCCTGAAGATCAGGGCGCGGCTCCCGCCGTACTCATCCGCCAGTCCTCGCAGGATCGCAGTAAGAAAGCCCCGGCCGCCGGTCTCGGCGATCGCATTCTGGCAAAAATCTTCCCCTCCAAGGACAGCGTCGGCCCGGCCTACACGGCCCGCGTCGTCAAGCTGATCGACCGTCGTCAGAACGCGCTGCTTGGCGTGTTCAAGGAAACGGAAGGCGGCGGCGGACGCCTGATGCCGATCGACCGGCGCGGTGAGGAAATGGTCATCGACCCCGAGGGTGTCGGCGATGCCAAGGACGGCGACCTGATCGAGGTGGAAACCTCGCGCAACAGCGGTCGCTACGGCCTGACACGCGCAAAGGTTCTTTCGGTCGTCGGCTCAGTCGCCTCGGAAAAGGCGATCTCGATGATCGCGATCCATGCCCACGGTATTCCGCACATCTTCCCGCCGAATGTTCTGGCCGAGGCGGATGCCGCAAAGCCCGCGACCATGTCGCACCGCGAAGACTGGCGCGACCTGCCGCTGATCACGATCGATCCGGCCGACGCCAAGGACCATGACGACGCGGTCTATGCCGAACTCGACCCCTCGCCCGACAATCCTGATGGAGTGATCGTCACCGTCGCCATCGCCGACGTGTCATGGTATGTGCGATCAGGCGCACCGCTCGACCGCGAGGCGCTGAAGCGCGGTAACTCCGTCTATTTCCCTGATCGTGTCGTGCCGATGCTGCCGGAACGCATCTCCAACGACCTCTGCTCGCTGAAGGAAGGCGTCGACCGCCCTGCCCTTGCTGTGCGGATGACTTTCTCGAAGGAAGGCCGCAAGGCGAGCCACACTTTCCATCGCATCATGATGAAGAGTGCCGCCAAGCTCTCCTACCAGCAGGCGCAGGCCGCAATCGACGGCCGCCCGGACGACAAGACCGGCACGCTGCTGGAGCCGATCCTGAAGCCGCTGTGGCACGCCTATGCCGTGATGAAGCGCGGCCGCGACCGCCGCCAACCGCTGGAACTCGACATGCCGGAGCGCAAGATCCAGCTCAGGCCCGACGGCACGGTGGACAAGGTCGTCATTCCCGAACGCCTCGACGCGCACAAGCTGATCGAGGAAATGATGATCCAGGCGAACGTCGCCGCCGCCGAGACGCTGGAAAAGAAAAAGCAGCGGCTGGTCTACCGCGTGCATGACGCCCCCACACTCACCAAGCAGGAAGTGCTGCGCGAATTCCTCGGCACCATCGGCATTTCCATGGCCAAGGGTGTCGCGATGCGCGCCAATTCCTTCAACGGCATTCTGGCGCGCGCACTCGACACGCCGCACCAGATCATGGTCAACGAGATGGTGCTGCGCAGCCAGAGCCAGGCGATCTACAGTCCGGAAAATATCGGCCATTTCGGCCTGAACCTGATGAAGTACGCGCATTTCACCTCACCGATCCGCCGTTATGCCGATCTGATCGTGCATCGCGCGCTGGTCGGATCGCTAGGCCTCGGCGAAGGCGGCATCACCCCGCAGGAAGAGGCGACGCTGGACGATATCGCCGCCGAAATCTCGACCTTCGAGCGCCGTGCCATGGCCGCCGAGCGCGACACCATCAACCGGCTGATCGCGCACCATCTTTCCGAACGCGTCGGTGAAGAGTTCGACGGCCGCGTCGCGGGTGTCACGAAGGCGGGACTATTTGTCGCGCTGCCGCAGTTTGGCGCCGACGGGTTTGTTCCTATATCTACACTTGGAACCGACTATTTCCTCTACGACGAAGCCCATCAGGCTCTGACGGGGGAAAAGACGGGGCTCGGTTATCAGCTTGGCGATACGGTTCAGGTGCGGCTTGCAGAAGCGGTACCGTTGGCTGGTGCGCTGCGGTTTGAAATGCTGAGCCCGGGGCGCAAGATGCCGGTCGGCTCGCGGTCGTTCCACAAGGCAGGCCGGCGGACATCACGTCCTTCCGCCAAGCCGGGAACAAGGCCGCCGAGAGGACGTCGGTAAAAAGACCGCGTCAAGCGGTTAAGACAAACGGGAGAAGGACTTCAGGATGAGTGCAAATCAGGGCTCGGAAACGGTTACCTTCGGAGATGGAAGCGCGGAGCGTCCGCTTGGCCGCTCGATCATGCGGGGTATGGCCAATCGCTGCCCGGCCTGTGGCAGCGGTCGCCTGTTTCGGGCCTTCCTGAAGCCGGTGGACAATTGCGCGGCCTGCGGCGAGGAAATGCATCATCACCGCTCCGACGACCTGCCGCCCTATATTTCCATCGTCATCATCGGCCATATCGCCGTTGGCGGCTTCATGATGACCGATCTCGTGCTTTCCGTTCCCATGTGGGTGCACTTCGCCATCTGGGTGCCTATCACCATTCTGGCCGCGCTTCTGACGCTGCAACCGATCAAGGGTGGCGTCATCGGCCTGCAATGGGCGCTTAGAATGCACGGCTTCGACGGAAAACAGCCAAAAGTGCAGATAGACGGCTCCTCCCACTGACGGCGGGCGGGAATTTGCGCGTGTCCGAGCTTCCCTCGAGCACCCAGGCGGCGAGCGGCCCCCTGCGGCCGCGCGATGCCGCCTCGATCATCCTGTTTGATCGTTCCGGCCCTGCTATTCGCGTGCTGATGGGCCGGCGCACTAATGCCCACATATTCATGCCAGGCGCTTACGTGTTTCCCGGTGGCAAACGCGATCCGCGCGACCACGCCCTGCCCTTCTCCGGCGATCTGCACCCCGCCGTGCTGCGCAGCCTCACCACGTCTGCTGCGCGCCGCCTGAGCGCTGCCGGGGCACGGGCGCTGGCGCTTGCCGCCGCGCGCGAGCTCCTGGAGGAAACCGGCGTCGATATGGGCATGGACGCTGACGGTCCGGACCTTTCGCGTTTTCGATATGTGGCGCGCGCGATCACCCCGCCCGGCAATATCAGGCGCTACGACACGCGATTCTTTTGCTGTTACGCCGACGAGTTGCGGCTGGATACCCGGCTAATCAGAGATTCAGATGAGCTGCACAATGTGCAATGGCTTGACATGACAGCGCTTTCCAGTCTGAACATGCCGAAAATCACACGCACGGTTCTCGAAGATGTCACAAAACTCATGATAGGTGATCCGTCACTGCCCTTTGAAAGCCCCGCGCGGCTCTATGTCACGCGCCACGGCCGATTCATTCGAGACTTTGTATAAAGGCCGTCATGTCACAAATGAAATGCGAAGCGGACGCCATTCACTGGCCCTCACTGATCGCCGCCATCTCCGCCATCAGCGCGGTCGGTGTCGCCATCGGCCTTGGCCTGCCGCTCCTGTCGATCATCCTTGAGAAGCGCGGCATCTCCTCCACCATGATCGGGGTAAATTCGGCAATGGCCGGCGTTGCGGCGATGATGGCAGCGCCGGTGACCACCAAGATCGCCCATGATTTCGGCGTGGCGCGAACGATGCTATTTGCCGTTGTCGTGTCGGCTCTGAGTGCGCTCTGTTTCTATTTCGCCGATGCCTTCTGGATGTGGTTTCCGCTGCGAATCGTCTTCCATGGCGCAACCACCACGCTGTTCATCCTCTCCGAATACTGGATCAACATGACCGCGCCGCCGAAAAAACGCGGCATGGTTCTCGGCATCTACGCCACCGGACTTGCGGTTGGCTTTGCGGTTGGCCCGTTGTTGTTTTCCGTGGTCGGCAGCGATGGCATCCTGCCATTTCTGGTCGGGGCGGCAATCATCCTGCTTGCCGCGATCCCGATCTTCCTCGCGCGTGGCGAAAGCCCGGAGCTGAGCGAAAGGCCGAACCACCATTTCGCCCGTTATATATGGCTGGTGCCGATGGCTTCTGCGGCGGCCTTCGTGTTCGGCGCCGTGCAAGCGGGCGGTCTGTCGCTCTTTCCCATCTATGCGACCCGCGAAGGCTTCAACGAATCGCAGGCGGCACTTCTGCTGACCGTGATGGGCATCGGCAACATGGTCTTCCAGATACCGATCGGCCTGCTTTCGGACCGAATGAAGGACCGGCGCACAATGCTGGCGCTGATGGCCTTTGCGGGCGTTTGCGGCACGCTGGCGCTGCCCTTGCTGGTTGATAGATGGATTCTCGTCGCGGCCCTGTTGCTGTTCTGGGGCGGCCTCGTATCCGGCATGTATACCGTCGGCCTTACCCATCTGGGATCGCGTCTCAAAGGGGCCGATCTGGTGGCCGCCAACGCCGCCTTCATCTTCTGCTATGCCATGGGCACCATAGCCGGACCACAGGCCGTCGGCATTTCCATGGATGTTGCGGGTACCGATGGTTTCGCCTGGGCGCTTGCCGTGTTTTTCGGGCTTTACGTGGTGCTTTATGCCTTCCGTTTTGTTTTCAGGGCAAAACAGACTTGACTTTTCAGGCGCGATACGTAGTTTCGCGCCAGATTTAGCCGAGGTGAGAAGCGCCTGCGGCTTCTCTTTTGTTTAAAGGCAGGACGACCATGGCGAAAGCTACAACAATCAAGATCAAGCTGCTGTCGACAGCCGACACCGGTACCTTCTACGTCACCACCAAGAACAGCCGTACGTTCACGGACAAGATGACGAAGACGAAGTATGACCCGGTTGTACGCAAGCACGTTGAATTCAAGGAAACCAAGATTAAGTAATTCTTGATCGGGTTCTCCGGCAAAAGCGCGCCCAACGGGCGCGTTTTTTGTTTGTACGGAAAGGATTGCCGCCAACGGCATTCTTTGCGCCAGCGCCCTCGCAAGGCCCGACACAGGCCACCGAATCGCGACCTCCTCGTTGCGGCTCTTGAGTTTGGAACTTAGGCGGCGCTATCGGCACGGCGGGAAAACTCTTTATCACCGTCACCAAACCACGGTCTCGCCTAGTCAGCGCCTCTCCTAACCAGCGTCTCATCGGCCAAATGCGCCAACCGCTGTGAAAGCGCGGCCTGCGCGCGCAGCCGGATGTGCTGCGCTATAAGCGGCAGCACAAGCACAGAATATTTTGGGAGATAAGGCGGTCGGCCAACGATGTGATCACGGCACGAGGAACCGATTCGGACATCGTCAGCCGACCGACCCCACGATCCAGGAGATGCGGCGGACCTGAGCATCATGGGGCATTCAAACTACGCAATACCAGCCCCTGACGACCGAAACATCAGCGGTGTAAACCGCCATGGTTTCTTCATCACTAGACGGAAAAACCGCCGGAAGAACTGTTATTCTCGATTGGGAGTGTGCGCAGAAGTAAAATAAAAATCAACAAATTCTTAAGCCAGAGATACATCACCTGGAAAACATGGTTAAATATACAACGCTGGCACACTATAGTTCCGTGAGCGATTGAATTCAACGTATTTTTCAACTTGAACTCTATTAACCCTGTTTAACTTCATCCCTTCATTGCAAGAAGATAAAATACTGGCAAGGTCAGGGACTTGGCGCTTGCCACGGTTTGCCGTCAGGTCTTTGGGCGGCTATCGATAACGGTAAATGTCGAAAGTCTCAAAAGGCGGCACGAATTGTCCGCCTCATAGGCCGGCCTGCACCTTCAGGCGGCGGCCGCCACGACGCGGTTGCGTCCTGTGTGTTTCGCCTCGTAGAGCGCCTTGTCTGCATGTCTCAGAAGCTCGTCCGGCGCGCCGAATGCTCCACTGCTGGTGGCGATGCCAAGCGAAGCCGTGATACTCAACTCGCGGTCGATGGAACGAACGTGAAACGGCTTGTCCTCAATGATTGCCCGCAGGCGTTCGGCAACGCTTGTGGCAAGCTCCATAGGCGTGTCGGGCATCACAACCACGAATTCCTCCCCGCCATAACGGCAGGCAAGATCGGCACCGCGCACCGTGCTGCGGATGCGGGCTGCGAACTCGCGCAGAACCTCATCGCCGACATCGTGGCCATAGGTATCGTTGACCAACTTGAAGCGGTCGATATCGGTCATG
This sequence comes from Rhizobium sp. AN6A, assembly GCF_900215635.1. Classification (NCBI taxonomy): domain Bacteria; kingdom Pseudomonadati; phylum Pseudomonadota; class Alphaproteobacteria; order Hyphomicrobiales; family Rhizobiaceae; genus Rhizobium; species Rhizobium sp. AN6A. The sequence goes on along the minus strand of NZ_OCNC01000004.1, from coordinate 2,328,200 downwards.
CAAATGGAAATAGGGCGGCCACGGACGGCGGCGCGGTCGAAAAGTATTTTCAGATGATTGTCGAGATAACGGCGATTGTTGAGACCGGTCAGCCCATCGACGATTGCAAGCTCCATCGTGTGCTGGAGATTGAGCCGCAGATGCTCGTTATAGCGCTTGCGCCGGATCTGCGTCAGAGACCGGGCGACAAGTTCGTTGGGATCTATCGGGCGGAGAATATAATCGTTCACGCCAAGATCGAGCGCCCGCGCCACCATGTCGTCCGCCCCCTGCTCCGCCACCAGAAGCAACGGCAGGAACCGGGTACGCTCCAGCGAACGAAGCTGTGAACACAGTCTCAGCGGATCATAATCCTCGAAATTGGAATTGACGATGACAAGCTCGAAGGGGTTGCTCGCCGCCTTCAGCAGAGCCGCCTGAGGCTCCGTGACGGCATCGACCTCGGCAACCGGCTTCAGCGCCCTGACGATGCGTTCCTGCGAGCTTGCGCGGCCATCCGCCACCAGAACGCGGCCAGGCGTCTGCATGAGGCCATCGCTGCGCAGCATCTCCTCGATGCCAATCTCGCGCGCGGTCTCGGCCCGCAGCCGCAATTCGTCACTGACGGCCTTGAGGCGCACGAGGCTTTTGACACGGGCGATCAATTGAAGGTCGTTAACGGGCTTGGTCAGAAAATCATCGGCGCCGGCTTTCAGGCCGCGCACGCGGTCCGATGGCTGATCGAGTGCGGTGACCATGACAACAGGAATATGCGCCGTTTTCGGATTGGCCTTCAGTCTTTCGCAGACCTCGAAACCGTCCATGCCAGGCATCATGATGTCGAGCAGGATGATATCGACCTGTTCCCGGTCGCAGATATCAAGCGCCTTGAAACCATCCTCGGCGGTTACGACGTCGAAATATTCCGCGACAAGCCGGGCTTCGAGAAGCTTTACGTTTGCGGGTATGTCGTCAACAACCAGAACTCTCGCCGTCATAACAGTTCCCCAACCGCCTTACGCATCGCCTAGATAGGTCTTGATGATTTCGATGAATTTCGGAACGGAGATCGGCTTGGACACATAGGCCTCGCATCCGCCCTGACGAATGCGCTCCTCATCCCCCTTCATGGCGAAGGCCGTGACCGCGATGACCGGAATGACGTGCAGCTCGTCATCCTCCTTCAGCCATTTCGTCACCTCCAGCCCGGAAACCTCCGGCAGCTGAATATCCATGAGAATGAGGTCCGGGCGGTGCTTGCGGGCAAGATCCAACGCTTCCATGCCGTTGCGCGTCTGGATCGTCGTATAGCCAGACGCCTCGATCAGGTCACGAAAGAGCTTCATGTTCAGCTCGTTGTCTTCGACTATCATGACCTGCTTGGGCATGGTGGGCAGTCCCCGTTTCGCTTTGAAACCTTCTCCCAGACATATAGGGTGCCAGAGAACCGATTCCATCGTCCATTTGTTGCGCAAGGCTAGAACGATTTGGTTTCAAAATAGGTAACTTCGGTAGAGAAATGCTGAGAGATACAAAAAACAAAGACAATGCCGGAAAAGATCCGCAAGAAACGGCGGCCGCCATACTTGGCTGGCTGGCAAACGAGCCGGAAATGCTCGGGCGTTTTCTGGCGCTGAGCGGATTGCAGGCCAATATGCTGCGCCATGCCGCCAACGATCCCGGCTTTCTGGCGGGGCTCACCGATTTTCTGATGAGCCACGAACCAGACCTCATGGCCTTCTGCGCGGCGACCGACACATCCCCCGAAACGGTTGCCGCCGCCTGGCACCATTTTTCCGGCCCGGGGCTGGATTCGGGTGAGTATTGACAGGCCACCCCTTGAGCCGCCGTCATGGCCGGAGTATGGTCAGCCACGTTCTGGTTTTGTTTTCGGCCCATGTCCACGTCGCATTTTTATGATCCCGGTTTTTGCCGCGACTGTCTGGCCGGCCAGCCAGCGGACCTGAGGCGTTGTCGCGCCTGCGGCAGTCCCCGCCTCGTCTACCATGACGAACTCTACGACCTCAGCATCGCCCATATCGATTGCGACGCCTTTTACGCCTCCGTTGAAAAACGGGACAATCCCGAGCTTGCCGACAAGCCGTTGATCATCGGCGGCGGAAAACGCGGCGTGGTTTCCACTGCCTGCTACATTGCCCGCATTCAGGGCGTGCGCTCCGCCATGCCGATGTTCAAGGCGCTGGAAGCCTGCCCGGACGCCGTGGTCATCAAGCCCGACATGGAAAAATACAGCCGCGTCGGCCGTCAGATCCGAACCATGATGCAGGATTTGACACCGCTCGTGCAGCCGCTTTCCATAGACGAGGCGTTTCTCGATCTTTCCGGAACGGAAAGGCTGCATCACGATCCGCCCGCCCGGGTTCTGGCGAAATTCGTGAAACGGGTGGAAAAAGAAGTGGGCGTTACCGTCTCGGCCGGGCTGTCCTACTGCAAATTTCTGGCCAAGGTCGCGTCCGACCTTAAAAAACCACGCGGCTTTTCGGTGATCGGCGAAGCGGAAGCGCTTTCCTTTCTGGCAGCACGGCCCGTCACGACGATATGGGGCGTTGGAAAGGCGTTTGCGGCGACGCTGGAGGCGGACGGCATCCGCATGATCGCGCAGTTGCAGGAGATGGCGGAAGGCGACCTGATGCGCCGCTATGGCGTGATGGGACAACGGCTGTTCCGGCTTTCGCGCGGCATCGATGAACGGCACGTGCACAATAACGACCCGGTGAAAAGCGTGTCTTCCGAGACCACCTTCTTCAACGATATTTCCCGCCACGAGGACCTCGTACCGATCCTGCGGTCGCTTTCCGAAAAAGTTGCATGGCGCCTGAAGAAGAGCGGTATTTCCGGCCAGACGGTGGTGCTGAAAATGAAGACGGCCGATTTCAAACTCCGCACCCGCAACCGCAAGCTTGATGACCCTACCCAGCTTGCCGACCGCATATTCCGCACCGGCCTTTCGCTGCTTGCGAAAGAAACCGACGGCACCAAGTTTCGCCTGATCGGCATAGGCGTCAGTGATCTGCGCGATGCGGACCTTGCCGATCCTCCCGATCTCGTCGACAGGCAGGCGGAACGGCGGGCGGCGGCGGAAGCGGCAATGGACAAGCTGCGCGACAAGTTCGGCAAGGGCAGCGTCGAGACCGGCTACACTTTCGGCACACGCAAATAGCGGCCATGCCACTTGCATACGCCGTGAAACCCTGCGTCTGCAACACCCCGCCCCTATTTTAGATATTACACAAATTAGTGATGTGGCAGACGCCGTATCCTTAAACTTCATTAAACTTCGCGTGGTTGAGTAAACGAAGTTTTGTGCATGTGGTGTATTGCGTCATGTCCCTTCGCTTCCGTCTTCTGACCGGCATGCTGTCGGCCAGCATTCTTGCCTTTCCGGCGCTTGCCGCCGACAACAAGTCCCTGCAGATCGTCGTTTCGAAAAGCGATCAATCCCTGGCGCTTTACGAGAACGGCGAGATCGTTGCTACATCCAAGGTCTCAACCGGCAAGGCCGGGCATGAGACGCCGAGCGGCATTTTTTCGATTCTGGAAAAGCGCAAATACCACGAATCGAACATCTACTCGGCGGCGCCCATGCCTTTCATGCAGCGACTGACATGGTCGGGCATCGCGTTGCACGAAGGCAAGGTGCCGAATTATCCGGCCTCGCATGGCTGCGTGCGCCTGCCTTCGAAATTCGCGCAGTCGCTGTTCGGCGAGACCCGCTACGGCGTGCATGTCATCATCACCGACCGGCCGGTTTCTCTGCGCTCCGTACAACATCCCACCCTGTTTGAGCCGCGGGACGATGCCGATGACGGCAAGCTGCTTTTATCCGACGTCGAGCTGCGCCCCGCGACCTTCGACGCCGCATTGGGTACCGTTGAGGTGGCCGTGAATGAAAAAACGCAAGCCATCAAACCGATGGCCAAAGGCAAGGAGCCCTCGCCCTTGCGCATCCTCATCACCCGGCGCGGCGAGCGCGAAAAGGTGATGGATATTCAGGCCGTGCTGACCCGCCTTGGTTTCGATGCCGGGGCACCCGACGGTTATACCGGAGAAATGACGATCAGCGCCGTCAACGGTTTCAAGCGCTGGAAGGGGCTGAAAACCACCGGGCCGCTTCTGACCGACGATTTCGTCGCTGCGGTTTACGCGTCTGCCGGCGAAGATCATCCACCGAATGGCCAGATCATGGTGCGACAGGATTTCAAGCCGCTGTTCGAGGCTGCGATCGACATCAAGGATCCCGAGGTGGCACTCGGAACGCATTTCTTCGAAGCCGTTGCCGTCAACCGCGCAGCCGGAACTGCCGAATGGAATGGCGTAACACTGGAAAACCATCTGCCGGCAGCAGCCCGCAAGCGGCTCGGCATCACCGTTACCGAAGCGCCCGGTGGCTTTGACCAGCTAAGCGCCGCACTAGGCCGCCTCGAAATACCGGCTGAAATTCGCTCCCGAATCGACAAAGAGCTTTCAACCGGCAGCTCGATTACCGTTTCCGACCTCAGTCACCAGATGGAGACAGGGATGGGGACGGACTTCATTACCGTGACAAAGGAAGGGCCGGTTTGAGGGCTTGAGGCCTCACACCAGCTCCACATCAACAACACCGGGGGCGGAGCGAAGTGCGGCGGCGATCTCAGGGGAAATACGGTATTTCTCCGTCAGCTCCACCTCGATCTCGCGGCTCCCCTCGTCCTTGATGACGATGAAATAAACCGATCCGTCACCTTTGGTATTGAGGTGGCGGGCAACGGTTTTCAGCGGGCCTGAATCGCGCACATAAACCCGCAACGCCTTCTGCATCTGCACGGATTTCTCCTCGAGCGATTGCGCCGTCTGGATGCGAAGACCGATGCCTTCCGGGCGCTCTTCCGCCTGCACGGTGATAACAAGGGATTTGCCCACCTCGAGCAGATCGCGGAACTGGGCAAGCCCTTCGGAAAACAACACCGCCTCATATTGGCCGGAGGCATCGGAGAAGGTGACGATACCCATCTTGTTGCCGGTCCGGGTCTTGCGCTCCTGCTTGCCGGTGACAGTGCCGGCCAGACGCCCGGCGGTCGCACCCTGTTTCACTGCGGCGGAAAAATCGGCGAAATTCTGCACCCGCAACTTTTCCAATACAGGGCGGTAGGTATCGAGCGGATGCGCGGTCAGGTAAAAACCGAGCACCTGATATTCGCGCAGCAGTTTTTCCGAGGCGAGCCAGGGCTGGAAGGCAGGCAGGATGAGCTTTTCCGGACCGCTTGCACCGCCGGAGCCGAACATGTCCGACTGGCCGGTAACGCGGCTTTCCTGAGCGCGTTGCGAATAACCGATGATGCGGTCCAGCCCGCCGATCATCTCGGCGCGGTCGCGGCCAAAACAATCGAAACCGCCAGCATTGATGAGGCTTTCGAGCACACGCCGGTTGATCTGCTTCGGATCGATGCGCAGGCAGAAATCCTCCAGGCTCGCAAATGGCTTGCCGTCGCGCACTGTAACGATGTGTTCCACCGCGCCCTCACCCACGCCCTTGATGGCAGCCAGCGAATAATAGATGCGGTTCTCACCCGTCTCGAACTGGCGGAAGGAAGTCTGCACCGAAGGTGCCACGACCTCTATACCGAGACGGCTGGCATCCTGGCGGAAATCGTTGAGTTTTTCCGTGTTGGCCATATCCAGCGTCATGGAAGCCGCGAGGAACTCCACCGGATAATGCGCCTTCATATAGGCGGTCTGATAGGACACGATGGCGTAAGCGGCGGCGTGGCTCTTGTTGAAGCCGTAATTGGCGAATTTGGCCAGAAGGTCGAAGATGGTGTTGGCCTGCGGCTTCGACACGCTGTTTCTGATCGCGCCGTCGACGAAGCGCTCGCGCTGCTGGTCCATTTCCTCCTTGATCTTCTTGCCCATGGCGCGGCGCAGAAGATCGGCTTCGCCAAGCGAGTAACCTGACAGAACCTGGGCGATCTGCATCACCTGTTCCTGATAGACGATAACGCCCTGCGTCTCCTTCAGGAGGTGGTCGATGGTGGGATGGATCGACTCCAGCTCCTCCTCGCCATGCTTGCGGGCATTGTAGACCGGAATGTTCTCCATCGGACCCGGACGATAAAGCGCCACCAGCGCAATGATGTCCTCGATGCAGTCCGGGCGCATGCCGATCAGCGCCTTGCGCATGCCGGCACTTTCCACCTGGAACACGCCGATGGTTTCGCCGCGTGACAACATCTCGTAGGTTTTGGCGTCGTCCAGCGGAATTGCGGCGAGATCGACCTTGATGCCGCGTTTGGCAACGAAATCGACGGCGACCTTCAGCACCGTCAGCGTCTTCAGACCGAGAAAGTCGAATTTGACGAGGCCGGCGCTTTCCACCCACTTCATGTTGAACTGGGTAACCGGCATGTCGGAGCGCGGATCGCGATACATCGGCACCAGCTTCGACAACGGCCGGTCACCGATGACGATACCGGCAGCATGGGTGGAGGCGTGACGGTAAAGCCCCTCGATCTTCTGGGCAATATCAAGCAGCCGGGCAACGACGGGTTCCTTGTCCGCCTCTTCCTGCAGGCGCGGCTCTTCCTCGATCGCTTTCGACAGTGGCGTCGGATTGGCCGGGTTGTTGGGGACCAGCTTGCAGATCTTGTCCACCTGCCCATAGGGCATTTCCAGCACACGGCCGACGTCGCGCAATGCCGCGCGCGCCTGCAACGAACCGAAGGTAATGATCTGCGCCACCTGCTCGCGGCCATATTTGCGCTGCACGTAGCGGATCACCTCTTCGCGGCGGTCCTGGCAGAAGTCGATATCGAAGTCGGGCATCGACACGCGTTCGGGATTGAGGAAGCGTTCGAACAGCAGCGAGAAGCGCAGAGGATCGACATCGGTGATGGTCAGCGCATAGGCCACGAGCGAGCCTGCACCCGAACCGCGGCCGGGGCCGACCGGAATATCCTGCTGCTTGGCCCATTTGATGAAGTCGGCAACGATCAGGAAGTAACCGGGAAAACCCATGCGTTCGATTACGCCAAGCTCGAAATCCAGCCTGTCGCGATATTCCTGCTCTGTGTAGCCAGGCGCCATGCCGAGGGCCGCAAGGCGATGATCGAGACCTTCGACGGCCTGACGGCGAAGCTCTTCGGCCTCTGCCCGCTGCGCCGCTTCGGGATCGTCGCTGGCACCGGTGAAGCGCGGCAGGATCGGCCCACGCTTCTTCAGCACATACGAGCAACGCATTGCAATTTCGACGGTGTTTTCCAGTGCTTCCGGAAGGTCGGCAAACAGCTCCGTCATCTCCTCACGGCTTTTCATATAATGGTCGGGGGTCAGGCGGAACCGGCTGTCATCGGAAACGATGGCGTTATGCGCCACCGCCATCAATGCATCATGCGCCTCATAATCGGCCCTCGAAGGGAAGAAGGCCTCGTTGGTGGCGACCAGCGGAATATCATGTTCATAGGCAAGCCCGATCATACGCCGCTCATGGACGCGGTCGAAACCGGACTGACGCTGCAATTCGATATAAAGCTTGTCACCGAAGAGTGATTTCAGCGCCAGCAGGCGTTCTCTCGCCTGCGCCATATGCCCTTCCTTCAGAGCCATATCCACCGGACCACCGGAGGCACCCGTCAGCACGATCAGCCCGGCATTGGAGGCTTCCTCCAGCCATGCGCGGGTAATATGCACGGACTGGCCACCGCTTTCACCTTCCAGATAAGCGCGGCTGATAAGGTCCACCAACCGCTCGTACCCTCCGGCATCAGCCGCGAGCAGCACGATGGCTGGAAGCTTGGCAAGGTGGCTGTTGTGGTTGCGGCGATCATCCACCGCATCCTGCATGTCGATCGACACCTGACAGCCGATAATCGGCTGTAAGCCCTCATCACGCGCCTTTTCGGAAAACTCCAGCGCGACGAAAAGATTGTTCGTGTCGGTAATTGCTATTGCCGGCTGGCCGTCTGCAACGGCCTTGGACATAATTTTCTTGAGGGGTAAAGCCCCCTCAAGCAGGGAGTAAGCGGAGTGAACCCGCAGATGGACGAAACCGGGTGTTTTCAGCGTTTCGCCAGAGGTCTCTCCACGCGCAACCGTCTCGCCCATATCGTCATCCTGTCATTCTGAATCGAGGGGGCGATTTTCCGATTTTCGGCATTCAAAGTCCACCGCCTTTCGGCGTCTATACAGGCTTCTGCGCCGGTGTGCCCTTCACAGGGCAGTGAGGATCACCGAAAAGCTGGCGACAAACACAGCGATGGAGGCGAAAGCGGCAACGTCACGGATGAAATCAGTCATTGGTCTCTCCTTACTCGTTATGTTCTAACTTTGTTCTCATTTTGTTCGATTGTCAACAGGCTTTTACTGATATTCCCCTTGCTAACGCGACAGAATCGGCTGCGGTTCCACCTTCGTGAATGGCAAGCCACTGACTCCAAAGCAAAAAAACCCGGAGGCAAAAACACCTCCGGGTTCGTGAAAATTCAATTGTGGGAAGAACGAGTGGCCTGGCGGGAGACAGACTCAGCCGCAGAACAGATCGCAAAGGCGGTATGATCGCCTCACCGCATCACGATCAGAAGTCGACGATCTTGCCGTCTGCAAGCGTCACCCGGCGGTCCATGCGGTTGGCAAGCTCATGATTATGGGTGGCGATCAGTGCGGCAAGGCCGGACTGGCGCACCAGCGCCTCCAGCGCATCGAACACATAATGCGCGGTCTCGGGATCGAGATTGCCGGTCGGCTCGTCGGCGAGAAGCAGGAGCGGTGCGTTGGCAACGGCGCGGGCAATCGCCACACGTTGCTGTTCACCGCCGGAAAGTTCAGCCGGGCGATGTTCGCCGCGATGGCCGACGCGCATGTAATCGAGCAGCGCGCTCGCACGCTTGCGGGCCTCGCCCTGGGTCAAACCGGCGATGAGCTGTGGCATCATCACATTCTCCACCGCCGTAAACTCCGGCAGCAGATGATGGAACTGGTAGACGAAACCGATGTCGCTGCGGCGTATCGCCGTGCGCTTTTCATCCGGCAGACCATTGCATGGCGCGTCATTGATGAAGACCTCGCCGGCATCCGGATGTTCGAGAAGCCCGGCGAGATGCAGCAGCGTGGATTTGCCGGTGCCCGAGGGGGCAACAAGCGCCACCATCTCACCACTCTTCAACTCGAAATCGGCCTTGCGCAGAATGGAGAGCGACGTCTCGCCCTGACCATAGGTCCTCTCGACGCCGGTAAGCCGCAGCACTGATTTTTTTGCCATATTGTGAAGCGGTCCTTATTCGTAACGCAGGGCCTGCACCGGATCGAGCTTGGAAGCCCGCCATGCCGGAAAGATGGTTGCCAGGAAAGAAAGCGTCAGCGCCATGATGACGACGGTAATGGTCTCGCTGATATCCATTTCGGCCGGAAGCTGGCTGAGGAAATAGAGCTGCGGATCAAACAGCACCGTGCCCGACACCCATGAGAAGAACTGCCGGATGGATTCCACATTGAGGCAGACGATGACGCCGAGTGCCACACCGGCGAATGTGCCGACGGTACCGATGGCAGCTCCCGTCATGAAGAAGATACGCATGACGGCGCCGGAACTGGCGCCCATGGTGCGCAGAATGGCGATATCGCTGCCCTTGTCCTTCACCAGCATGATGAGGCCGGAAATGATGTTGAGCGCCGCCACCAGAACGATTAGCGTCAGGATCATGAACATCACGTTTCTTTCCACCTGCAGGGCGGAAAAGAAGGTCTGGTTCCGCTGTCTCCAGTCGGTGATATAGATCTGCCGTTCAGCTGCCTGCTCCACCAGCGGGCGGATGCCGTCGACATTGTCGGGGCGACTGACGTAAAGCTCGATGGATTGCACCAGGCCTTCGGCATTGAAATAAAGCTGGGCTTCGGACAGCGGCATATAGATCATCGACGCATCATATTCCGACATGCCGATCTCGAAGACGCCCGAAATCTTGTAGGATTTGACGCGCGGGTTGACACCCATCGGCGTCACATCGCCTTCAGGCGAAATGAGGGTGATATCGTCACCCGCCGTCACGCCAAGCTGTGCGGCAAGCCTTGAGCCAACCAGAACCCCGTCGCCCGCCATGAAGCCGACGAGATCGCCGGTCTTGACGTTGGTGGCGACTTCCTTGATCTTGTCGATATCGTCCTGTCGAACGCCGCGCACGAGCGCACCGGAGCCGGCGCCACCGCGACCGGAGGCCAATGTCTGCCCCTCTACCAGCGGCAGGGCCATCGTCACGCCCGGAATGGCGGAGAACTTCTTCGCCAGCTCATCATAATTATTGAAGGGCTGGTCGATCGGCTGGACGATCATATGGCCGTTGATGCCGAGAATGCGCGAAATCAGCTCCGTGCGAAAACCGTTCATGACAGCCATGACGATGATGAGCGTCGCGACGCCCAGCATGATGCCGACGAAGGAAAAGCCGGCGATGACGGAAATGAACGCTTCCTTGCGCCGCGACCGCAGATAGCGCCAGGCGACCATGCGCTCGAAAGCGGAAAACGGCCGGGCGGTCCTTTCCCGGGCGGAAGGAGCCGCACCCTTGTCAGCCTCGGCTTTTGCCATGTCGTCTCCCTGATCTGAACTTGAAAGGCCGGTTTTCACGAAAAACCGACCCCTGATCTTGATCTCATAAAGCTGGAGCGGATTTCAGGCGAAAACCGCTCGTCACTTTCACTATTTCGCGCTTAGCCAAGCACCCTGTTCATTGCCGCTTCGATTGTGACGGTTTCACGGTCGCCGGTCTTGCGATCCTTCACCTCGACTTCACCGTTCGCTGCCGAACGCGGGCCGACGATGATCTGCATCGGCACGCCGATCAGGTCAGCAGTCGCGAACTTCTGGCCCGCGCGGTCGTCCGTATCGTCATAAAGAACATCCTTGCCGGCATTGGAGAGCGAGTAATACAGCTTTTCGCACGCCGCATCACAGGCTGCGTCACCTGCCTTCATGTTGATAATCACGACATCGAAAGGAGCGACCGAAGCCGGCCAGATGATTCCGTTCTCGTCATGCGATGCTTCAATGATGGCGGGAACAAGGCGTGTCGGGCCAATGCCATAGGACCCCATGTGAACGGGGTGTTCCTTGCCATCAGCACCCTGCACCTTGGCGCCCATCGGCTCGGAATATTTGGTGCCGAAATAGAAGATGTGGCCGACTTCGATGCCGCGCGCGGAAAGGCGCTCGCCATCGGGAATGGCGTCATAAGCAGCTTCGTCGTGCATTTCCGAGGTGGCGGCATAGTCGGCCGTCCATTCGTCGAAAACGCCCTGAAGGGCTGCGACGTCGTCGAAGTTGGTATCGTCGGCGGGGATGGCGCGGTCGAGGAAGCTCTTGTGGCAGAAGACTTCTGATTCGCCGGTATCGGCCAGAATGATGAATTCGTGGCTGTGATTGCCGCCGATCGGGCCGGTATCGGCACGCATGGGAATGGCGCGCAGGCCAAGCCTTTCGAAGGTGCGCAGGTAAGCGACGAACATCTTGTTATAGGAGTGGATCGCGTCTTCCTTGGTCAGATCGAAGGAATAGGCATCCTTCATCAGAAACTCGCGCGAGCGCATGGTGCCGAAACGGGGGCGCACCTCGTCGCGGAACTTCAGCTGAATATGGTAGAGGTTCAGCGGCAGGTTCTTGTAGGACTTCACATAGGACCGGAAGATGTCAGTGATCATCTCCTCGTTAGTGGGGCCATACAGCATCTGGCGGTCCTGACGGTCCTTGATGCGCAGCATTTCCTTGCCGTAATCGTCATAACGGCCGCTCTCCTGCCACAGCTCAGCGGTCTGCAGCGTCGGCATCAGAAGCTCGATCGCGCCGGAGCGATCCTGCTCCTCGCGGATGATCCTGTTGACCTTGTCCAGAACGCGCTTGCCGAGCGGCAGCCAGGAATAGATGCCAGCCGATTGCTGCCGGATCATGCCCGCACGCAGCATGAGGCGATGGGAGACAATCTCCGCTTCCTTGGGGTTTTCCTTCAGGATGGGCATGAAATAACGGCTGAGACGCATGACGACTTCCATTGGTATGGGCAACAACACGCAAAGGCGCGGGAATCGCCCCGAATAGAGGGATATTGGCGCCGTACATAGCTGTTTCTGACCAAGAAGAAAACCCGCCATGCAAAGACCTGTCTAGGCGATTTCGTGGCATTTTCGCGATAGCTAATTTGCGTCAAAACGCTTTGGCCGGAATATTATTCTTGATCTGGTGCGACAAATTGCACCACAGGGAATTTTTTGCCGACTGTAACAAATATGCAAAAAATGAGATGACAAGCATGGGTGATTGGGCTAACTTTAGCTCACAAAAGAGGCAGGAAGTCTAAATTCTTGCCGTTTTCGCGGTCAGTCTTGGGAGGATTCGATCTTAGGCGCGCTTGTCGCTGCCCCGGTAACGGTTACAGATCACGCGAAACCTGAAAAACAAGGCTGAAATGCCTTGTTTTTTTTTGATTCCGGCAAAGTTCACAGCCCCGAATGGTTATTCCGGTAAAATTGTGACAGCGAATTGCCCGCCAGACACCCTCATGGTGTGTGCACGACTGATATGACATCCATATGACAGCACTGACGCATCTTGTGGCGACCGTTCATAAAACGGCAGCACAGCTTATGTTGCCTTAAATCGCATCACGAAGCCCGCCACGCTGCAAAATTCTGCGGCGCGCTTAATCCTAGGGCGTGGGTGAAGTGCTTCAGTCGAAAACCGGGATAATTCTCGGAAGGTCGTCCATGCTGACGCCGAACCACCAGGTTCCGCCGTACCAGAGCCCGCAGATCAAAGCCGATATCAGCGTTGTCCACAACACGATGCGCCCGCCCCTGAACCTTGACGGGGCGCTTGCAACCGTGCCAATCGCCACATCGCCCTCTTCCTCTTGGGTGCGAAGGCCAATCGGCAGCACAACGAAAAGCACCGTCCACCAGACGATGAAATAAATGGCGAAGACCGAAAGAAGCGGCATGACGTCCTCCTGCGTGATGCGCCCCTTGTAACGCATTCATCCGCGAACCGGAATCACTTCCCTGCAACATGCGTAAAAAGCTGCAAGAGAGGAGAAGGAACGATCGCGGACGGCGATTGCGTCATGTCCGAGATGGTCCGGACATGACGGGGCGTGACGGTTTGAAAACCCGGGATTTTCCGGTTCAGACCTTGGTGACGAAAACCGTCACAATCGGCTTCTTGCCCCATGCCTGGTTGGCAGCGGCGCGTACGGCGCGGCGCACTGACTCGCGCAGCAGCGCAAGGTCCTTGCGGCGGGCGCGGGGGATGCTTTCCACGGCGCCGAGTACGGCGTCATAGAGCGTATCTTCCATGTCCTCGCCCTCATCATCGAATTCCGGCAGGCCGAAAGGCACGACATCGGGATCTCCGAGGAAGTCGTAGCGGCTGTCCAGCAGCACATTGACGGAGACATGGCCGGCGAAGGAAAGCTTGCGGCGGTTGCTGATCCCCATCTCGTCGAGGTCACCGATGAGGTTGCCGTCCTTGAAGACGCGGCCGTGCGGTGCGTCGTTGATGACTTCCGCAGGACCAGGCGCCAGACGCAGAATGTTGCCGTTACGAACCTTCGGCACCTGCGAAATGCCGGCCTGTTCGGCCAGTTCCTTCTGCGCCACCAGATGCGCCGCCTCGCCATGCACCGGCACCAGGATTTGCGGCTTGGTCCATTCGTACATCCTCAGAAGTTCGTTACGGCGGGGATGGCCGGAGACATGCACCAAAGCCTCATTGTCGGTAACGATATGGATGCCCTGCTCTATCAGGCCGTTCTTGATGTCGATGATCGCCTTCTCGTTGCCCGGAATGGCGCGCGAGGAAAATACCACCGTATCACCGGCAGCCAGCGCCACATTGCGCATCTCATCGCGCGAAAGCTTGGCAAGGGCTGCCCGCGGCTCGCCCTGCGAACCGGTGAGAATGACGACCACCTTGTTGCGCGGAATATAACCGTATTCGTCTTCAGCCAGGAACGGCTTGATGCCTTCCATGATGCCGAGATCCTGCGAAACGTTGACGACCCGCTTCAGCGACGAGCCGAGCAGCAGCACTTCGCGTCCGGCAGCTTCCGCAGCCTGCGCGATGGAGCGGATACGGCCGACATTGGAGGAGAAGGTGGTGATGGCCACGCGACCCTCGGCATTTTCGATGATCTGCCGCAGCCCCTCAGACACTTCGTGCTCCGAAGGCGATACGCCGTCGCGCAGCGAGTTGGTGCTGTCGCACATCAACGCCAGCACGCCCTCTTCGCCGATGGCGCGGAAACGGGCCTCATCCGTCAACGGTCCGAGAGACGGCGCCTCGTCGATTTTCCAGTCGCCCGTGTGGATGACATTGCCAAGCGGCGTGCGGATGACCAACGACATCGGCTCGGGGATCGAATGGTTGACGCCGACGGCCTCGATTTCGAACGGGCCGACATTGATGCGATCACCCGCCTTGAACGGGGTAATTGGAATTTCGGCACGGCTGCCCTCATAGGCGCGCTTTGCCTCCAGCATGCCGGCGGTGAAACCCGAGGCATAAACGGGCACGTTGAGGCCGGGCCACAGATCGTTCAGCGCGCCGTAGTGATCCTCATGGGCGTGGGTGATGATGATGCCTTTGAGGTTCTTCTTCTGCTCGGCGATATAGCTGATATCGGGCAGAACCAGATCGACACCAGGCAGATCGAGACCGGCAAAGGTAACGCCGCAATCCACCATGATCCATTGGCGCTTGCTTTCCGGACCGTATCCGTACAGCGCCAGATTCATGCCGATTTCGCCGACGCCGCCAAGCGGCAGAAATACCAGTTCGTCCTGTTTAGTCATTGTTCTTCTTATCCATTCACGAGAGCGCGCTGGCGACGGCAATATGCCGCGCCCAGCCGCCCGTTTAACAGCATCGGACCTGAAAAATCATCTGATCGACCGGGCCGATGCGGAGCCGGTCTGTCACCCTGCTTTTCATGAGCAGCAGGAAAGCTCCAACCTGTGGGGAGAGGTTCGGCGCGGGTCTTTGAAGACACGCCGTCCACCTCATCCAAAAAACACGTCGCCGGCGGCGATGGAGCGCCTTGTGCCCTCATCCTCATCCAGCAGCAGATAACCATTATCATCAATTCCAACGAAACGCCCGCCGATCGAGCGATCCGGAAAATTGACGGTGATATGTTCGCCGATACCGCAGGCAGCCGCCCGCCATCCGGCCATGACACCGGAAACGCCCCTGCCCTCATCCCAGCTTTGCAGCACATCGGCTGTCTCGCGGAAGAGATGCGCGAACAGCTCGTCGGGGGAGCACGACGCCCCGTGTTCGGA
This sequence comes from Rhizobium sp. AN6A, assembly GCF_900215635.1. Lineage (NCBI taxonomy): Bacteria > Pseudomonadati > Pseudomonadota > Alphaproteobacteria > Hyphomicrobiales > Rhizobiaceae > Rhizobium > Rhizobium sp. AN6A. Next base: position 2,312,906 of record NZ_OCNC01000004.1, on the reverse strand, counting down.
CAGCATGGTAACGGGATAAAGCGGGTTTTCAGGCTTGTGGGCGATATTGATACCAATGCCGATGACGATGGCGCGGCGCCCATCCGGCAGAAGTTCGGCTTCCATCAGAATGCCGCAGGTCTTCCGGCGCCCGATCAGCACGTCGTTCGGCCATTTTATCTCTAGCGGATCGCCACCCGTCGGCAGCACAGCGCGAATGGCGCGGTAGACGGCAAGCGCAAAGGCAAGCGGCAATGAACCGATGCGGTCCATCGGCGCCGGATCGATGAGAAGAAGCGAAGCGTAGAGATTGCCGGGTTCAGACACCCAAGGCCGGCCGCGGCGACCGCGCCCGCCAGTCTGGCGTATGGCGGTGATCCACAGATTGCCGCCATCGCCTGCCCTTGCCCGAGCGAAACATTCTATGTTGGTCGATGGCGTTTCCGCCATCGCCTCGTGCCGGAAGTCATCGATGGACATCCGGCCCGTATGCTTGTGCGTATTGCTCAAAAGAACGTCTTTGCCGCAACCGTGACTGCATTGCCGAGCGCACCACCGAACACGATGAAAGCGACGACGAACAGTCCAGAGAGCGCATAAACGATTTTCAGTTCGCCAGCCGGACGCTCGAAGCTGCCCTTGGCCTCATCGAACCACATGACCTTGACGACGCGGATATAATAATACGCACCGACAACCGAGCCGATCACACCGATGATGGCAAGCGGATAGAGCTTGGCTTCGATGGCAGCAAGGAAGACGTAGTACTTGCCGAAGAAGCCGGCGAGCGGCGGAATGCCGGCAAGCGAGAACATCAGGATCGTCAGAACAACTGCCATGAAGGGGTTGGTCGAGGAAAGCCCGGCCAGATCCTCGACATTTTCGACATTGCCGATTTCCTTGCGACGCATGGAGAGAATGCAGGCGAAGGTGCCGAGCGTCATGACCATGTAGATGGTCATGTAGAGAATGACGCCCGAGATACCGGCCTCGGTGCCCGCCGCAAGACCGACCAGCGCGTAACCCATGTGACCGATGGAAGAATAGGCCATCAGGCGTTTGATGTTCTTCTGGCCGATTGCCGCGAACGAGCCTAGCAGCATGGAAGCGATGGAGATGAAGACGACGATCTGCTGCCAGTCGGCAAAGACCGGCTGGAAAGCGTCCACGACGATGCGAACGAAGATCGCCATGGCGCCGATCTTGGGAGCGGCAGACAGGAAGGCCGTGACCGGGGTCGGCGCGCCTTCATAAACATCGGGCGTCCACATGTGGAACGGCACGGCGGAAATCTTGAATGCCAGACCGGCGAGAACAAAAACCAGACCGAAGACGAGGCCGAGCGAACGGGTCTCTGCCGTCAGAACCTGGGCGATTTCGGTAAAGCCGGTATTGCCGGTAAAGCCGTAAACCAGCGACATGCCGTAAAGCAGCATGCCCGAGGAGAGTGCACCGAGAACGAAATATTTCAGGCCCGCTTCGGTGGAGCGCAGGCTTTCCCGGTTGATGGCACAGACGACGTAGAGCGCAAGCGACTGCAGCTCCAGCGCCATATAGAGCGAGATCAGGTTGTTGGCCGAAATCATCAGCAGGATGCCGAGCGTCGCCAGAACCAGAAGCACCGGATATTCGAACCGGCCGACCGGCTCGAAACGGCTCTGGCCGACAGAAAGTATCATGGCGGTGATCGAGCCGATCAGCGCCAGCACCTTCATGAAGTTGCCGAAGGCATCGGCGACGTAAACGCCGCCGAAAGCCACACCCGAAGCGGGCGCAAAGACGATCCAGAGACCGACGACGAGCAGCAGGGCCACGGAGAGGCCAGTGACCGTCGTTGTCGACTTGTCGCCCGAGAAGACGCCAATCATGAGCAGCGCCAGCGCGCCGACCGCAAGGATCAGCTCGGGCGTCGCGATGTGCAGACTGGCAAAAAGAATTTCAGCGGTCATGTCCAACGGGTCCTGTCGTCAATTCATAGAAAGCGCAACATTTTGCGCCGCCTGCAATGCAGCCGTATAGTTGTTTACCAGAAGATCGACCGAAGCGGCTGTCGCATCGAAAACCGGAGCCGGATAGACGCCGAAGAAGATCGTCAGCGCAACCAGCGGATAAAGGATGACCTTTTCGCGGGTCGACAGATCGAGCATCGATTTCAGGCTTTCCTTCTCAAGCGCACCGAAAATCACGCGGCGGTAGAGCCACAGCGCGTAAGCGGCCGAGAGGATGACGCCGGTTGCCGCAAACAGCGCGACCAGCGTGTTGGCGCGGAATACGCCGATCAGCGTCAGGAACTCACCGACGAAGCCGGAGGTGCCGGGCAGACCGACATTGGCCATGGTGAAGATCATGAAGGCGACGGCATATTTCGGCATGTTGTTCACGAGACCGCCATAGGCCGAGATCTCACGGGTATGCAGCCGATCGTAAACGACGCCGACGCAGAGGAAGAGCGCGCCCGACACGATGCCGTGCGACAGCATCTGGAAGATTGCGCCCTGCACGCCCTGCACATTGGCGGCGAAGATGCCCATGGTCACGTAACCCATGTGGGCGACGGAGGAATAGGCGATCAGCTTCTTGATGTCGTCCTGCATCATCGCCACCAGCGAGGTGTAGATGATGGCGAGAACCGACAGCGTGAAGACGAAGGGTGCGAAATAGTCCGATGCCAAGGGGAACATCGACAGCGAGAAACGGATGAAACCGTAACCGCCAAGCTTCAGCATGACGCCTGCCAGAATGACGGAACCTGCGGTCGGCGCCTGCACGTGGGCATCCGGCAGCCAGGTATGCACCGGCCACATCGGCATCTTGACCGAGAAGGCCGCGAAACAGGCAAGCCATAGCCACGTCTGCATGCCGGCCGGGAAGCCGTATTTCAGAAGTTCGGTCATGTCTGTCGTGCCGGACTGCCAGTACATCGCCATGATGGCGAGCATGGTCAGAACCGAGCCGAGCAGCGTGTAGAGGAAGAACTTGTAGGAAGCGTATACGCGATCCTTGCCGCCCCAGACGCCGATGATGATGAACATCGGGATCAGCGTTGCTTCGAAGAAGACGTAGAAAAGAACCGTATCCAGCGCCACGAAGACGCCGATCATGACGACTTCCAGAAGCAGGAAGGCGATCATGTATTCCTTGATGCGCTTTTCAACCGACTGCCAGCTTGCCAGCACGCAGAAAGGCATGAGGAAGGTGGTGAGGATGACGAACAGCATGGAGATGCCGTCGACGCCCAGATGATAGGCGGCGATGTTGCCGAACCATGCGTGTTTTTCCACCATCTGGAAACCGGGGTTCGAATTATCGAAGCCGATCCAGACGAACAGCGATACCAGGAAGGTGAAAACGGTCGTCAGCAGCGAGACGTTGAGAATGTTGCGGCGACCGTAAGGGCCGTTCTCATTGGTCAGCAGCAAGAGCACCACGCCGACGAGCGGCAGAAAGGTGACCGTTGAAAGAATTGGCCAATCGGTCATCAAAACGCACTCCCGAGCATCATCCAGGTGACAAGCGCCGCGATGCCGATCAGCATCGCAAAGGCATAGTGATAAAGGTAACCGGATTGCAGGCGGACCATGCGGTTGGTCACGTCAACCACACGCGCTGCAATGCCGTTCGGTCCATAATGGTCGATGACGGCCACGTCGCCCTTCTTCCACAGGAAGCGGCCAAGCGCCTTTGCGGAACGCACGAAGAGGAAGTCGTAAAGCTCGTCGAAGTACCACTTGTTCAAGAGGAACTGGTAGAGGCCGCGATGGGTCGCTGCCAGACGCTTCGGCGTCTCCGGCGACTTGATATACATGTACCATGCGGTGACGAAACCAAGCGCCATGGCGAAGAACGGGCTCCACTTGACCCACAGCGGAACATGGTGGAACTCGTCAAGGATTTCATTTTCCGGAAGCGTGAGGAGAGCACCCTTCCAGAACTCGGCATATTCATGACCGAAGAAATAACCTTCGAAGACAACACCGGCGAAGATCGCGCCGACGGTGAGGATGAAGAGCGGGATCAGCATGACCATCGGCGATTCATGCACATGGTGCATCACGTCAGCCGAAGCGCGCGGCTTGCCGAAGAAGGTCATGAACGCCAGACGCCAGGAATAGAAGCTGGTGAACAGCGCGGCGATGACCAGCAGCGTGAAGGCAAAACCCGACAGCACCGAATGGGACGCATAAGCGGATTCGATGATCACGTCCTTCGAGAAGAAGCCGGCAAAGCCGATCATCGTGCCCGGAATGCCCACACCGGTCAGCGCCAGCGTGCCGACGGTCATCGTCCAGAAGGTGATGGGGATATGTTTGCGCAGGCCGCCCATGTAACGCATGTCCTGCTCGCCATCGACGGCATGGATGACCGAACCGGCGCACAAGAACAGCAGTGCCTTGAAGAAGGCATGCGTGAAGAGGTGGAACACGGCCGCGCCATAAGCGCCGACGCCGAGTGCCACGAACATGTAACCGAGCTGCGAGCAGGTCGAATACGCAATCACGCGCTTGATATCGTTCTGCACGAGACCAACGGTCGCTGCGAAGAAGGCGGTGATGGCGCCGACCAGCGTCACGACGGTGAGCGCATCATGCGACAATTCGAACAGCGGCGACATGCGGGCAACGAGGAAGACACCGGCGGTGACCATGGTTGCGGCGTGAATGAGGGCTGACACAGGGGTCGGGCCTTCCATCGCGTCCGGCAGCCAGGTGTGCAGCAGGAACTGCGCCGACTTACCCATGGCGCCCATGAAAAGCAGCAGGCAGACGCCCGTCATCGCATTGGCCTTGTCCAGCTGCATGCCGAACAGGTTGATAACGGTTTCGGTGGAAGCTGCACCTTCAGCCGGCAGATAGGTGCTGGCGGCAGCGAAGATGGTCTCGAAATTGATCGAGCCGAACAGCACGAAGACGCCTGATATGCCGAGAATGAAGCCGAAGTCGCCAACACGGTTGACGATGAACGCCTTCATGGCAGCAGCAGACGCCGAAGGCTTCTTGAACCAGAAACCGATCAGCAGGTACGACGCCAGACCAACGCCTTCCCAGCCGAAGAACATCTGCAGCAGGTTGTCGGAGGTCACCAGCATCAGCATGGCGAAGGTGAACAGCGAAAGATAGGCAAAGAAGCGCGGACGATGCGGATCGTGGTGCATGTATCCGATCGAATAGAGGTGCACCAGCGTCGAGACGGTGTTGACGACGACGAACATGACGGCCGTCAGCGTATCGATGCGGAACGCCCATTCGACGTCGATGCCGCCGGACTGGATCCAGCGCAGCACGGTGACCTTGATCACCTCGCCCGGCTCGCCATGGGCAAGCGCGACGGAGAAGAAAACGATCCACGACAGGACGGCGACCACGATCATCAGACCGGTGGTGACATATTCCGAAGCCTTGGCGCCGATCGACCGGCCAAACAGGCCGGCAATCAGGAAGCCGATCAGAGGAAGAAAGACGATAGCCTTGTAGATCATAGCCTTATCAGCCCTTCATCATATTGACGTCTTCGACAGCGATCGATCCGCGGTTGCGGTAGAAGACAACGAGTATTGCAAGACCGATGGCCGCTTCTGCGGCTGCGACGGTCAGAATGAACAGTGCGAAGACCTGGCCGACGATGTCGTTCAGGAAAGCCGAGAACGCCACCATGTTGATGTTGACCGCCAACAGGATGAGCTCGATCGACATGAGGATGACGATGACGTTCTTCCGGTTGAGGAAGATACCGAAGATGCCGATCGTGAAGAGGATCGCGCTGACCGTCAGGTAGTGGGAAAGACCGATTTCCATATTCTGTTTCCTTGGATCCGTTCGCGCCTTCAGATGCCCTGGCCCGGTTTGACCTTGACCGTGGTGACGGCGGTCTTCGGGTCACGGCCGACCTGCGTGGATATGTTCTGCCGCTTGATGTCGGTGCGGTGACGCAGCGTCAGCACGATGGCGCCGATCATGGCCACCAGCAGCACGAGACCGGCAAGCTGGAAGAAGTAGACGTAATTGGTATAGAGCACGTCGCCCAGCGCGGCCGTATTGGTGCGCACGGCCGGTGACGGGATCGGCATGGTAATCGATTTGGCCGCCTGCGGGTTGAGCACGCTGCCGCCGACCACGACGATCAGTTCAGCCGCGAGGATGATACCGATCAGCGCACCGATCGGCGCATATTGCAGCACGCCGGAGCGCAGCTCCGCAAAATCTACATCCAGCATCATGACGACGAAGAGGAAGAGTACCGCCACCGCACCGACATAAACGACGAGCAGGATCATGGCGAGGAATTCGGCCCCCGTCAGCAGGAACAGCGCGGCTGCGTTGAAGAAGGTCAAAATCAGAAACAGCACCGAATGAACAGGGTTCTTCGATGCGATGACCATGAACGCAGACGCCACGGCGACGAAAGCGAATATATAAAAGAATACAGCGTGCAGACCCATGTTGGTGCCTTCTTGTCCTCATCCGGGCAAAGACCGCGCAACCGCGCGCTCTACCCGTTTCGTCCCCGCCGGCGATAACCGTGCAGGCTCTTTTACTCTTTCTTCGCTTCCCGGGGTCTCCCCCGGAAAGACGGTTGCGCCTTAACGGTAAGGCGCATCCAGTGCGAGGTTGCGCGCGATTTCACGCTCCCAGCGGTCGCCATTGTCGAGAAGCCTCTGCTTGTCGAAATAAAGCTCCTCGCGGGTTTCCGTCGCGAATTCGAAGTTCGGGCCTTCGACGATGGCATCCACCGGGCAGGCTTCCTGGCAGAAACCGCAATAGATGCACTTCACCATGTCGATGTCGTAACGCACCGTGCGGCGGGTGCCGTCATTGCGGCGCGGACCGGCTTCGATGGTGATCGCCTGAGCGGGACAGATCGCCTCACACAGCTTGCAGGCGATGCAGCGCTCTTCACCGTTCGGATAACGGCGCAGCGCATGCTCGCCGCGGAAGCGCGGAGACACCGGGCCCTTTTCAAAAGGATAATTCACCGTGGCCTTCTGCTTGAAGAAGTGGCGCATCGTCAGGAAGATCGCACCGACGAACTCCTTGAGGAACAGTGAATTGACGGCTTGGGAAAGGCTTGCCATCTCAAACTCCAGATTTCTGAGCGAGGAGTACGGACATCAACCGGCCCACCCCGTCAGCTTCAATACGAATGCAACAATAACGACCATGGCGAGCGACAGCGGCAGGAACACCTTCCAGCCAAGGCGCATGAGCTGGTCATAGCGGTAACGCGGAACGAAGGCCTTCACCAGAGCGATCATGAAGAAAACCATGCAGCCCTTGAGCGCGAACCAGACAATGCCCGGAATCCAGTTCAGGAACCACACATCCACGATAGGCAGCCAGCCACCGAGGAACAGGATCGTCGTCAGGCAGCAGATCAGGACGATCGCAGCATATTCGCCGAGCATGAACATCATGTAAGGCGTCGAGCCATATTCGACCATGTGACCGGCAACCAGTTCCGACTCCGCTTCCGGAAGGTCGAAGGGCGGACGGTTGGTTTCGGCAAGGCCCGAGATGAAGAACACGATGAACATCGGGAACAGCGACAGCCAGTGCCAGTCGAGGAACGAAGCCGGCAGACCGACCATCGTGCCGAGGCCGGTACGCTGCGCCAGAACGATATCCGTGAGGTTGAGCGAGCCGACGCACAGAAGCACGGTGACGATGACGAGGCCGATCGACACTTCGTAGGACACCATCTGCGCCGCGGAACGAAGCGCGCCGAGGAAAGGGTACTTCGAGTTCGAAGCCCAGCCGCCCATGATGATGCCGTACACTTCAAGCGAGGAAATCGCGAAAATGTAGAGAATGCCGACATTGATATTGGCAACGACCCAGCCATCGGCGAAGGGGATGACCGCGTAGGTGGCGAGCGCCAGCGTCACGGCAACCAGCGGCGCCAGAAGGAAGACCGCCTTGTTGGCACCCGCCGGAATGACGGGTTCCTTCAGGATGAATTTCAAAAGGTCGGCGAAGGACTGGAACAGACCAAAGGGGCCGACGACGTTGGGACCACGGCGCAACTGCACGGCTGCCCAGACCTTGCGGTCGGCAAGCAGAAGGAAGGCGATGGCAACCAGAAGGCAAACGAGAAGCAGCAGGGACTGGCCGACCATGATCAGCGCGGGCCAGACGTAGCTCCAGAAAAACGATTCCATAATCCCCTACCCTTACTCTGCCGCAGCCTGGAAATTGTTGCGGGCCAATGCGGAACACTCGGCCATGACGGCGGATGCGCGCGCAATCGGGTTCGTCAAATAAAAGTCTTTTACCGGCGAGGCAAACGCCGACTTGTTGAGGTTGCCCGCGCGAGCGGCAAGTGCCTCGACATCCGCGCCGTTGCCGGCAACGATCTCATCGGTTTCCGCCAGATGCGGATGCGCGACATAAAGCTGGCCGCGCAGCGCCGACAGCGAATCGAACGGCAGCTTCTTGCCGAGCACGTCGGAAAGAGCACGCAGGATCGCCCAGTCTTCACGGGCCTCGCCCGGTGCGAAACCGGCGCGGTTGCCCACCTGAACGCGGCCTTCGGTGTTGACCCAGATACCGGATTTTTCGGTATAGGCCGCACCCGGAAGGATGACGTCGGCGTTCATCGCGCCATGATCGCCGTGGCTGCCGATATAGACGGTGAACTTGGCGCCCTTGTTCGATAGGTCGATTTCATCGGCGCCGAGCAGGAAGAGAACGTCCATGGACGTTACCATTTCGGCAGCAGCAACACCGCCCTCGCCCGGCACGAAGCCGATGTCGAGACCACCGACGCGGGCGGCGGCAGTGTGAAGCACCGAGAAGCCGTTCCACTCTTCGCTGATTGCGCCAACCGAAACGGCAAGCTTCGCAGCGGCAGCAAGGACAGCTGCGCCATCGGCGCGCGCCAGAGCGCCCTGGCCGATGATGATCAGCGGGTTCTTGGCGGACTTCAGCTTCTCAACGAAGCTGTGAGAGCCATTGGCGAGATCCGAAAGCGTTTCCGCGCCGGAGCCGAGATATTCGTAGTTGTAGCGCAGCTCACCGGCTTCGCCGATCACGCCGATCGGGAAACCACCGCGACGCCAGCGCTTGCGGATACGTGCATTGAGCACGGCCGCTTCGTAACGCGGGTTGGCGCCGACGATCAGCAGCGCATCAGCGTGCTCGATGCCTTCGATTGTGGAATTGAACAGGTAGCTGGCGCGACCCAAAGACGGATCAAGCGCTGCGCCATCCTGACGGCAATCGACATTGGCCGAGCCGAGCGACGCCAGAAGCGACTTCAGCGCGAACATTTCCTCGACGGAAGCAAGGTCACCGGCGATCGCGCCGATCTTGCTGCCGCTGGTTGCGGCAACCGCCTGCTTGATAGCGCCGAAGGCCTCGCCCCAGCTTGCGGGCTGCAGACGGCCATCCTTGCGCACGTAAGGGCGGTCGAGACGCTGCGTCTTCAGGCCATCCCAGATGAAGCGGCTCTTGTCGGAGATCCACTCTTCGTTGATTGCCTCGTTGACACGCGGCATGACGCGCATGACTTCGCGGCCACGGGTATCGACGCGGATTGCCGAACCGAGAGCGTCCATCACGTCGATGGTTTCGGTCTTGTTCAGTTCCCACGGACGTGCAGTGAAAGCGAAAGGCTTGGAGGTGAGCGCACCGACCGGGCAAAGATCGACGACGTTGCCCTGAAGCTCGGAGGTCATCGCCTGCTCGAGATAGGTGGTGATTTCAGCGTCCTCGCCGCGGCCGATGAGGCCGAGTTCGGCGATGCCGGCAACTTCCGTGGTGAAACGGACGCAGCGCGTGCAGTGGATGCAGCGGTTCATCACCGTCTTGACGAGCGGGCCGATATATTTGTCTTCAACCGCACGCTTGTTTTCCGCGTAGCGCGAACCGGCAATACCGAAGGCCATGGCCTGGTCCTGCAGGTCACATTCGCCGCCCTGGTCGCAGATCGGGCAATCGAGCGGGTGGTTGATGAGAAGGAACTCCATCACGCCTTCGCGGGCCTTCTTGACCATCGGCGTGTTGGTGAAAACCTCGGGCAATTCGCCATTCGGGCCGCCGCGAACGTCGCGCACGCCCATGGCGCAGGATGCGGCGGGCTTGGGCGGTCCGCCCTTCACCTCGATGAGACACATGCGGCAGTTACCCGCGACCGACAAGCGCTCATGAAAACAAAAGCGCGGAACTTCAGCACCAGCCTCCTCGCACGCCTGCAACAGCGTGAAATGATCCGGAACCTCGATCTCTTTACCGTCAACCTTGAGCTTTGCCATGGTTCTACTTACGTCCTGTTGCCTGTTCGTCCCGTGTCTCTCACACGGTCCGCAACAAATCCTTAATCGCGCCCGACACTTCATCTCGTCGGCCAGGCGCTTCATGGTTTTCCGGCGCCGGGATCATCCCCGCGCCGCATGCAAACTGCGAAAAGCTTATTCGGCAGCTTCCAGAACAGCGCCATCATCCATGGCCCTGTAGGTATATTGGTCGATGCGCTTTTCGATTTCCGGACGGAAATTGCGGATCAGCGCCTGTACCGGCCATGCGGCGGCGTCGCCGAGCGCACAGATGGTGTGGCCTTCGATCTGCTTCGTCACTTCGAACAGCATGTCGATTTCGCGCTTCTGCGCGTTGCCCTTCACCATGCGTTCCAGCACGCGCCACATCCAGCCGGTGCCTTCACGGCACGGCGTGCACTGGCCGCAGCTTTCATGCTTGAAGAACGCCGCGATGCGGGCGATCGCCTTGATGACGTCGGTGGACTTGTCCATGACGATCATGCCGCCGGTGCCGAAGGACGACTTCACTTCGCGCATGCCGTCGAAGTCCATGATGGCGTCCTTCATGTCCTCACCGCGCACGATGGGGCAGGATGCGCCGCCGGGGATGACGCCAAGCAGATTGTCCCAGCCGCCGCGAATGCCACCGCAATGGTGTTCGATCAGCTCACGGAAGGACAGGCCCAGCGCATCTTCGAAGGTGCATGGACGCTCGACATGGCCGGAGACCATGAACAGCTTGGTGCCGACATTGTTCGGACGGCCGATAGACGAGAACCATGCCGCACCTCGGCGCAGAATGGTTGGAGCGACGGCGATGGATTCGACGTTGTTGACGGTCGTCGGGCAACCGTAAAGACCCATATTGGCCGGGAACGGCGGCTTCAGGCGCGGCTGGCCCTTCTTGCCCTCGAGGCTTTCGAGCAGTGCCGTCTCTTCGCCGCAGATATAGGCCCCTGCGCCGTGATGGACGTAGATGTCGAAATCCCAGCCGTTCTTGTTGTTCTTGCCGAGCAGGCCGGCATCGTAACATTCGTCGATGGCCGCCTGAAGCGCCTCACGCTCGCGCATATATTCGCCGCGCACGTAGATATAGGCGGTGTGTGCACCCATGGCGAAACCGGCGATCACGCAGCCTTCGATCAGCGTATGCGGATCGTTGCGAAGGATTTCGCGGTCCTTGCAGGTGCCGGGCTCGGATTCGTCGGCGTTGACCACGAGATAATGCGGACGGCCGTCGCTTTCCTTGGGCATGAAGGACCACTTGAGACCCGTCGGGAAGCCTGCTCCGCCGCGACCGCGAAGGCCGGAAGCCTTCATCTCATTGATGATCCAGTCACGACCCTTTTCGATGATCTGCTTGGTGCCATCCCAGTGGCCGCGCGCCCTCACGCCCTTCAGGGACTTGTCCTTGAGGCCGTAGAGATTGGTAAAGATGCGATCCTGATCTTTTAACATGCTTCACCCTTTACCGCGGCTTCTTGCCGAAGACCCTGATATACTCGGCTTCGCCACCCTTGGCGAGCGCCTCGGCCTGCTTGATCCACTCATCGCGTTCGATGCGGCCCTTGAAATTCAGATAACCGTCCACCCAGTCGCACTCGGCCTTCTTCCAGCCGGCAATCTGCGCATAGGTGAAGATACCGAGCTCGTTAAGCGTGCCTTCGATCTTCGGGCCAACGCCTGAAATGAGTTTCAGGTCATCGGGCGCAGCGGGCTTTTCAATGCCTGCCGGACGGTCGGCCGACTCAAGCGACGGTCTGGACGCTGTCGCTTCCTTGCCTGCCGATTGCTGTTCCCCTGCCTTTGCGTTTTCCGCAGCAGCCTTGGGCTCGTTCGCAGGCGTCTTCAGCTTCGGATCGGTTTCCGGCGCGTCCGTCTTCGGCTTTGCAGTATTCGAAGGCAGAACGGGTGCTGCTTCCGCCGGAGCTTCGGCAGGCTTGTCGAGATTGGAGCGATCTGGCTTGATCTCTTCCGTCAGCGTCGTCAGGCCGCCAACGGGCACCGACTGGTGACGGTCGATCTGGGGACCTGTCTTGACCGTGTCGCCCTTGCCTGCCTCGAACGTGTCGATGATCTCTTCTAGGCGCTCGGGCGTCAGATCCTCATAGGCATCCTTGAAGATGATGACCATCGGCGCATTGACGCAGGCGCCCTGACATTCCACTTCTTCCCAGGACAGCGTGCCGCTCTCGTTGGTGTGCAGCGGATCGTGGTGGATCTTCTTGCGGCAGACATCCATCAGCGCTTCCGAACCGCGCAGCATGCAGGGCGTGGTGCCGCAAACCTGAACATGGGCGCGTGTGCCGACGGGCTTCAGCTGGAACTGGGTGTAGAAGGTCGCCACTTCCATGACGCGGATATAGGCCATATCCAGCATGTCGGCGATTTTTTCGATGGCGGCGCGGGTAACCCAGCCGTCCTGCTCCTGCGCACGCATGAGCAGCGGGATAACCGCCGATTGCTGGCGTCCCTCCGGATATTTCTGGATCGTCTTTTCCGCCCATGCGGTGTTATCCGCATTAAAGGCAAACGCCACGGGCTGGAACTGATCTTCGGCTAGTCGACGAACGGACATACTTCCTCACGCCTTTTCAGTTTAACGTCTCACAACGCGATCTCGCCACCGTGACGAATTCGCAGGCATAAGCCGCCTTGTCTTTCTGCATGAACACGATGAACTTGCTGCCATTGGGAACCGAGGCCTTGATCTCGTATCCCGATGACAGAAGCTGCTTGATGGTGGAACCACCGCTGCCTGACAGCGAAACGCTCCCCTCGTCCGTCGCCGTCTGGGCGAGAACGGAGGTCGACATCGCAGCAAGAACAGCCAAGATGGCCAGCGGCAGACGCATCAGCGGTCGACCTCCCCGAACACGATGTCGAGGGAGCCGAGCACGGCTGTAACGTCGGCAAGCTGATGGCCCTTGCACAGGAAATCCATCGCCTGCAAATGTGCATAACCCGGCGCGCGGATCTTGCAGCGGTAGGGCTTGTTCGAACCATCGGCGACCACGTAGACGCCGAACTCGCCCTTCGGCGCTTCGACGGCGGCGTAAACTTCGCCGGCCGGAACGTGATAGCCTTCGGTATAGAGCTTGAAGTGATGGATAAGAGCTTCCATCGAACGCTTCATCTCACCGCGCTTGGGCGGAACCACCTTGCCATCCAGCGAGGAGACCGGGCCGATGCGGTGCTTGCCGGAGAGAAGATCGACGCACTGCTTCATGATCTTCACCGATTCGCGCATTTCCTGCATGCGGATCAGGTAACGGTCATAGCAGTCACCGTTCTTGCCGACGGGGATATCGAACTCCAGATCGGAATAGCACTCGTAGGGCTGCGCGCGACGCAAATCCCAGGCAGCACCCGAACCGCGCACCATGACGCCCGTGAAACCCCAGGCAAAGGCGTCTTCAAGCGAGACGACGCCGATATCGACGTTACGCTGCTTGTAGATGCGGTTGTCGGTCAACAGGCCTTCGATATTGTCGAGAACGGTAATGAAGGGATCGCACCATTTGCCGATGTCTTCCACCAGCTCCGGCGGCAGATCCTGATGCACGCCGCCCGGACGGACATAGGCCGAGTGCATGCGGGCGCCACAGGCGCGCTCATAGAACACCATCAGCTTTTCACGTTCCTCGAAGCCCCAGACCGGCGGCGTCATTGCGCCGACGTCCATGGCCTGAGTCGTCACGTTCATGATGTGCGACAGGATACGGCCGATTTCCGAATAAAGCACGCGGATCAATTGGCCGCGCATAGGGATTTCGAGGCCGAGAAGCTTTTCGACGGCGAGCGCGAAAGCGTGTTCCTGGTTCATCGGCGCGACGTAGTCGAGACGGTCGAAATAAGGCACGGCCTGAAGGTAGGTTTTGGTCTCGATCAGCTTTTCAGTACCGCGATGCAGAAGACCGATATGCGGATCGACGCGCTCGACGATTTCGCCGTCCAGTTCCAGAACCAGACGCAGCACGCCGTGCGCGGAAGGGTGTTCCGGACCGAAGTTGATCGTGAAATTGCGGACGTTATGCTCAGTCATTCTAGTGCTCCGCCGAGGTGATCATGGCGATGAATTCGGGGCCGGTCATGTTCTGCGTTGTTTGCGCGAAGGAATAGCTCGAAGGCTTCTCATCCGTGAAAATCTGCGACGCAAAATGGAAACTGGAAGGGTTGTCGAAAGCCTGCAACGAGACGGCAAAATGCTTGCCATCTCTGGAGCGCCACATCAGCGTGCTGCCGCAATTCTTACAGAAGCAGCGCTCGCCCCATTCCGACGAGGTATAAACACCGAAATGTTCCTCGTTCTCGATGGCGACGTCAGCGCATTCGACAGCCAGAAACGTACCGCCGGACCAGCGGCGGCACATCGAGCAATGGCAAACGCCGAATTCGCGGGCGCCGATGCTGGCATTGAAGCCAACGGCGCCGCAAAGACATTGTCCGTGCTCTGTCGCGGGGGCTTCGCTCATTGCTTGGCCTTTTCATCACCCGGGAGAACATAGTCAGTCCCCTCCCAGGGAGAGAGGAAATCGAAATTGCGGAATTCCTGCTTCAGTTCGACCGGTTCATAGAGAACGCGCTTCAGAACGTCATCGTAGCGTACTTCCACAAAGCCGGTAACCGGAAAATCCTTGCGCAGCGGATGACCTTCGAAACCGTAATCGGTGAGGATTCGGCGAAGGTCCGCATGGCCCTCGAAAGGAATGCCGTACATATCCCAGGCTTCGCGTTCGAACCAGTCGGCACCCATGTAAACGGAGGTTGCCGAGGGAACGCCCTCGTCTTCCGCCACCTGCAGCTTGATGCGCACGCGCAGATTCTGGCGTGGCGACAAGAGGTGATAGACGACGTCGAAACGCTTCTCGCGCTGCGGCCAGTCGACGCCGCAAATATCGATGATGTTGACGAAACCGCACTGCACATCGTCACGCAGGAACGTCAAAAGCGCGATAACGCTTTCCGTCGTCGTGTTCAGCGTCAGCTCGCCATAGGCGATATCGGCCGAAACCACGAGGGAACCACGCGCTTCCTTAACGTAAGCAGCAAGATCGTTTAGAGCTTCGCTCATTCCTTAATCCGTCCTTTGCCCTTAGCGCTCGATCGTACCGGTACGCCGGATCTTCTTCTGCAGCAGAAGCACGCCGTAAAGCAGCGCCTCCGCCGTGGGGGGACAGCCCGGAACGTAGATATCCACCGGCACTACTCGGTCGCAGCCGCGCACGACGGCGTAGGAATAATGGTAATAGCCGCCGCCATTGGCGCAGGAGCCCATGGAGATGACGTAACGCGGCTCAGGCATCTGGTCATAGACCTTGCGCAGTGCCGGCGCCATCTTGTTGGTCAGCGTTCCCGCGACGATCATCACGTCCGACTGGCGCGGCGAGGCGCGCGGGGCGACACCGAAGCGCTCCATGTCGTAACGCGGGCCGGAAGCCTGCATCAGACCCTCGACGGCGCAGCAGGCAAGACCGAACTGCATCCACATCAGGGAGCCGGTACGCGCCCAGGTGATCAGCTCGTCGGTCGAGGTGACGAGAAAGCCCTTGTCGGCCAGCTCGTCGTTGATTTCCGTGAAGTAGGCATCGTTACTGCCGACAGGCTTGCCGGTGGCGGGATCAACGATCCCCTTCGGCTGCGGCGCAACGAGCGTGCTGTTGTTCTGGCTCATGCCCATTCCAGCGCTCCCTTCTTCCACTCATAGATAAAGCCGATGGTGAGAACGGCGAGGAACACCATCATAGACCAGAAACCGAACCAGCCCATATCACCGAAGGACACAGCCCAGGGAAACAGGAAGGCGACTTCAAGGTCGAAGATGATGAAGAGAATGGACACCAGATAAAACCGGATATCGAACTTCATGCGGGCGTCGTCGAAGGCATTGAAACCGCACTCGAAAGCGGAGAGCTTTTCCGGGTCCGGCGCCTTATAAGCGACAGCGAAAGGCGCGATGAGAAGCGCCAGGCCAATGACAAGAGCGATACCGATAAAGATTGCGATCGGAATATAGGAACTGAGGAGTTCAGTCATGGTCTCTTCCCTGTCCGGCCGGGTGCCGGACCTGCCTTTGCGACTGAAAGTCTAAAGGCGCACAAATATGTTGCAACGCCAAAGTGGTTAGCGCAGCCGCGCTCTCTCTGCAAGAGTTTAGGCACCATTTCAAGACACCTGCCGCATTGATTGGCAACAATATTGCCGGAATTGACGCAAATTTGGGCCACAATTCCGGGCTAAGCCCCTCAAATACAATAATAATCGATTGAACGACGCAACCGCAAAAAAGTCACACGAATTTTACGTCAAAATGGCAGCGAAGTGACGATCTCTCGATATCGAAACTTGACTAAAAACAGCAGGAAAAACCGCGCTCGCAAATGCCGGAAACAGACGCTGAAATAGCCATTGCCGAGATGGCAGGACGATGCCTGCTTGCTTCGTTCGGGAGTGTCATTTCGGTGAGAGAAATGGCGCGAGTGACGGGGCTCGAACCCGCGACCTCCGGCGTGACAGGCCGGCACTCTAACCGACTGAGCTACACCCGCGCTCCACAGACATTCGTCTGCGTTTTTCCCGAGGAACAGGATGGCGCGAGTGACGGGGCTCGAACCCGCGACCTCCGGCGTGACAGGCCGGCACTCTAACCAACTGAGCTACACCCGCTTATCCTGACCGACAAGACCTTAGTCTCGCCGTACGAACCAGCCTCGGCTGTTCGTTGAGCGGCTAACTACGGCGTTCGTGCGGGGGTGTCAAGCAGGTTTCACGACAAAAGAATAAGCTTCTTCATTTTGATCGGAAAAAACTGAAAGGCCTTTGGCCGGCATTGCAGCGAATGCCCTGTTTTCCGGGCTTTTCCCAACAAAAACAAAAAACTTGTCCACAGCCGGGGCGTCCGTAACGCGATTCCAGCATACCGCCAAAGGTAACGGCCGGGCGTTGTTTTTATCGAAAAGCCCGCAGTTCCCGGCTTTTTGCCGATCACCTCTGGCAATGGGCAAAGCTGTCCGGAAAAAAAACAAAAAAACTTCACAAAAGCCCTTGCGGTTTTTTTCCGATCCGAATACATCACGGCCACCGACGCGGCAGACACGATCTGCAAGACGCGAAGGGCGATTAGCTCAGTTGGTAGAGCGCCTCGTTTACACCGAGGATGTCGGGAGTTCGAGTCTCTCATCGCCCACCATTTTCCAGCTTCTTCAAATTGTTCGCATTACCAAGCCGAAACTGTTTCGGATGTCGGTGCGTTTCGCCGTAAACTTCCGGCATTGGGAATCAGGGCCCCTGCCCCCGATTCTGTAGACGATCGCGGCCTTGGGCTGGTGGAGCGGCTTTTCCGGCTTGAGCCTATGCCAGATCGGCACTTCTGTTCCACATTCATACAGGCCGGCTCCAATAGGTGTGCCACCCCGCAACATACCGAAAAATAAGCAGATTCAGACTTTTTAAAGAGATTTCATGCATTGTTTCCGAGCCGTTTCATGATGAACGGTATAAATGATGGATGAAACCATGTCGGTCGACGCGTTTGTAACACTCGCGCTTATTGCGCTGCCTGTTTATATTTTTTTCCGCTGGGTCCAGCAGGACTCAGAAAAAGACAGCACTCCCAAAAGCAAGAATTCCATGGGGCGGTGATCTCTAGCGATCTGGTCCACTGCACATTCATGGAAGTCCTCCGGATAACACCCTCGATCATGCGATAGCGACGCGACCATGCCGGTTTTAACGGCTGGTATGCGACTCATCGTGGGAATCGGCATTCTCCAGATCGGGGTTTCTTCCGCCGCACAAAAAAGCCGGGCTATGCCCGGCTTTTCTCATTTGCGATTCTTTGGAGCGATCAGTTGATCGCCTTCAGATCAACGGTAAAGAACAGCGTTTCGCCGGAAGATCCGTCGACGCCGTCATTGTCAGTGACGGCATAGGCCGTTCCTGCCTTGTCGAAGGTGAAGCCTTCCAGCTTGTCAACGGTATAGCCATTCGTCTGAGCCTTGAGGTCCGGCAGGAAATCATGTGCTTCCTGCTTGGCCACCAGCGGCAGTTCGCCACCGATCTTGCCCGGCTTCAGGTCAGCGATCGCGACGCGGTAGAGCTTCTTGATCTTGGCCCTGTCACCGACCTGATTGTCGCGCTCGACGATATAGACATAGTCGCCCTGTGCGGTGATTTCAGAAAGGCCGACCCAGCCTGCCTCGGTCTTGTCGAGCGGGTAACGCACGGCGCCCCATTCCTTGGACTTCGGATTGTAGGAGACGAGCTTGACGAAACCCTTCTCGTCCGTGCCCCATTCGCGCTGTACGGCCATCCACAGCGTCGCGTCGTCGCCCTTGCCGATCATGGTCACGCCTTCGAAACCGAAGCGGGTTTCGCCAGCCAGCAGTTCCTTCGGCAAAGCGATCTCGGCCTTGATCTCGCCCTTGGCGCTGACGTTGTAGAGCGCGTGGGGCACGAGCTTGGCACTGTCGCCTTCCGAGGCCAGCCAGAAGCCGCCCTTACCGTCAAGCGTAATGCCTTCGATGTCGAGTTTCTGGGCTGCGATACCGTCGCGCTTGATGCGCAGGACGCTGGTGATGGTGGCGGGCTTCTTCGTTGCATCGATGGTGTAGATCGACGGCTGGTTGCTGTAGACCGAGTCGGATACGGCATAGAGGATGCCAGGCTTTTCAGCATCGCCCACCAGACCGGAGAGAGCGCCCCAGCCGATCGGTGCGCCGTCAACGGTGGCGGAAGCGAGCTGCGGGTAGGCAATCTGGCCTTCTGCTCGTTCATAGATCATGACATGCGAGCGAGCGCCGCCATCTTCGACGAGATCGGCTTCGTTGGCAGTGACGAGAAGATTGCGCGACGGAATGGCGACGGCGCCTTCCGGCGAAATGCCCGAGGGCAGAAGCTGGACCAGTTCCGGCGTGCCGCCCGTATCCTTGTAGACCGCAGCGAGAGACGCGCGCTCGGCAAGAACGAAGAAGTACTTCTGGCCATCGAAGGTTGCCGCTTCCAGACCTTCCGGCTCGATGCCCTTGGCCTTGGAGCGCTTTTCCGGATAGTGGCCGATGCTGGCGGCAGCGTGCTCAAGGGTGGCACCGGCTTCATAAAGAAGCTTGCCGGTCTTGTCGAAAATGGTGAAGCCGCGCGCGCCGCCCTGCCAGTCACCCTCATTGGCGATGACGATGCGGTCATTGTCCAGCCACTTCACGGCATCTGGCTCACGCTTGCGGCCTTCCTGCTTGTCGGTGAACTTGATCTGGCCGTCCGTCTTCGTGTCGACGCCTTCCAGATCAACCGTGCCGGCGGAGAAATGCGTCTTTACCGTACCGGTCTTGCCGTCGATGATGACGATGTGGTTGTTTTCCTGCAGCGTGAGCGCGATCTCGCCATTGGCATTGATCGAGACGAATTCCGGCTCCGGATCTTCCGGGGAGATTTCGGCAAGGCCGGTCACGTCGATCTTCTTCAGCGTCGCGCAGTCAGCAACACCGTTCTTCAGACCGACCGTCACCAGATAACCGGCGGGCATCTGTGGCAGAGCGCCTTCGTTCACCTCTTCATCGCGTTCGTTTTCGATCGCGATGGCGGCGAAGGTCTTGTCTGGGGAAATTGCGACAGAATCTGGCTGGCCGCCGAGATCGCAGCTCGCTTCAATCTTCTTGGTGGCGATATCGACCGTCACCAGCTTGCCGGACGGCTTGGCGCGGTTTTCGGACGTGTTGACACCGGCCAGAACCTTGGCGCCAGCAACGGCAACCGAGGTCGGTTCGCCCTCCAGCAGCAACGCGCCGCCAGCCTTGGGTGCCTTCGCGTCGGTGATGTCAACGAAACCAATGCCGCCAAGCGGGCTGTCCGAATAGATCAGCGTCTTACCGTCTTCGCTGGCGGTTACGATTTCAGCTGAAGTGACGGCCTTCGCGTCCTTGTCCGCCGGCAGGTTCTTTACGACCGGGAAAGATGCGATGCGGTTGAAAACCGGCTCGGCAGCAGCCGGAAAGGCCGCGGACGTGAGCAGAGCAGCAGTCAAAGCCATCTGAGAAAGTCGGAACGCCATTATAAATCCCCCTTGGATCCAAAAAAACACCCTATGGCTTCTGCGTCAGAGACATGACAGCGGCATGACATTTCCTGCCGGAGGAATCAAAAAGCCCGACCATGAAGGCCGGGCTTTCCTGTTCGTGCGCACATTCCGCGTATCGGAGCGCTGTGTGACCGGATGGAGGCTACACAGGCGCGCTCTCCTACTTTCAAGTACATCTTGCCGGTTCGAAAAAATGGGCTATCCGAAAAAGCATTTCGAAAAGCCGTCCGGTTTTCGTGCCGGCATGATGGCGTCAGGGCGTCAAAACATGTTTCCTCGTGAACCTGAAAAGCCGCCCGCCCGCCGCCGGACGTCACGGCCTTTCGGAAACCTTACGAGTTGACGGCGTCCTTCAGGCCCTTGCCTGCGGAAAACTTCGGTACGTTGCGAGCCGGGATATCGACTTCAGCACCCGTGGAAGGGTTACGACCCTTGGAGGCTTCACGACGGCTTACGGAGAAGCTGCCGAAGCCAGCGAGACGGATGTCGCCACCGCTCTTCAGTTCGTTCTGTACGGTTTCGAATACGGCATCAACAGCGGAAGCAGCATCTGCCTTCGTGAGACCAGCCTTTTCGGCAACAGCAGAGACGAGCTCGTTCTTGTTCATGTTTCCACCCCTTTCAATGGTTTGAAACGACTCAAATTAAGCCGGCGCAGAATACGTCTGTATCCGCGCGCAGCAACTCAAAAGCGCTGGAATCGCCTGAAAAACAAGGGGTCTGCGGGGTTTTTCACAAAAAAGGCCGACATTTCTGCCGGCCTTTCCCTTAAACGTGCCAATTTCGCACCAGTTCTGCGAGCATCAAAGAAGCATCGCGCCTTTCGGCATCTAACACATTGAATCTATGCACAGGTGTCGCGAAAACCGATTCTGGCTTTCACAACGACGTGGCAATCAATGTGCGATCGTCTGTCCGCCCTCGTCGACACCGTCGACAGTTGCGATAACAGGCGTTTCGATGCTGCCGTCCCACTCGATTGGCTCGGGCATGCGAAGCAGCGCGTGCTTGATGACCTCACCCATGCGCGAAACCGGGATGATCTCCATCTCGTTCTTCACATTATCAGGAATATCCGCCAGGTCCTTGGCGTTTTCTTCCGGGATGAGCACCTTCTTGATGCCACCGCGAAGCGCCGCAAGCAGCTTTTCCTTCAGGCCGCCGATCGGCAGCACGCGACCACGAAGCGTGATCTCGCCCGTCATCGCCACATCCTTGGAGACCGGGATACCGGTCATGATGGAGACGATGGCGGTTGCCATGGCAACACCGGCAGACGGTCCGTCCTTCGGGGTAGCCCCTTCCGGAACGTGAACGTGGATGTCGCTCTTGTCGAAACGCGGCGGTTCGATGCCGAAGTCCACGGCGCGCGAGCGGACATAGGATGCCGCTGCCGAAATGGATTCCTTCATCACTTCCTTGAGGTTGCCGGTGACCGTCATGCGGCCCTTGCCCGGCATCATCACGCCTTCGATGGTGAGCAACTCACCGCCGACTTCCGTCCATGCCAGACCGGTGACAACACCAACCTGATCCTCACGCTCGGCCTCGCCGTGGCGGAACCGCGGAACGCCCAGATAATCCGGGACATTGGCTGCGGTGACTTCCACGGACTTGACCTTGCCCTTGATGATCTCAGTCACGGCCTTTCGCGCAAGCTTCATCAACTCGCGCTCGAAGCTGCGCACGCCCGCCTCGCGGGTGTACTGCTGGATCACGATCATCAGAGCGTCATCGCTGACCGAGAACTCTTCCGGACGCAGGGCATGTTCCTTGATCGCCTTCGGCAGCAGGTGACGCTTGGCGATTTCACGCTTTTCGTCCTCCGTGTAACCGGCGATGCGGATCACTTCCATACGGTCCATCAGGGGACCTGGAATGTTCAGCGTGTTGGCCGTGGTCACGAACATCACGTCGGACAGGTCGTATTCCACTTCGAGGTAGTGGTCCATGAAGGTGGAGTTCTGTTCCGGATCGAGCACCTCCAGCAAAGCCGACGACGGGTCGCCGCGGAAGTCCATGCCCATCTTGTCGATCTCATCGAGCAGGAAGAGCGGATTGGACTTCTTGGCCTTCTTCATCGACTGAACGATCTTGCCCGGCATGGAGCCGATATAGGTACGGCGGTGACCGCGGATTTCCGCCTCGTCACGCACACCACCCAGCGCCATACGCACATATTCGCGGCCGGTCGCCTTGGCGATCGACTTGGCAAGCGAGGTCTTGCCGACGCCGGGAGGACCGACGAGGCACAGGATCGGGCCACGGATCTTCGAAGCGCGCGCCTGCACGGCCAGATATTCAACGATGCGTTCCTTGACCTTGTCCAGACCGAAATGATCCTGATCGAGGACCGCCTCGGCGCTGTTGAGATCAACCTTGACCTTCGACTTCTTGCCCCAGGGCAGGCTGAGCAGCCAGTCCAGATAGTTGCGCACGACAGTCGCTTCCGCAGACATCGGGCTCATCTGGCGAAGCTTCTTCATTTCCGCCTCGGCCTTGTCCTTGGCCTCCTTGGAAAGCTTGGTCTTGGCAATGCGCTCTTCCAGTTCGGCCATCTCGTCACGGCCGTCCTCGCCGTCGCCGAGCTCCTTCTGGATCGCCTTCATCTGTTCGTTCAGATAATATTCGCGCTGCGTCTTCTCCATCTGGCGCTTGACGCGCGAGCGGATACGCTTCTCGACCTGAAGTACGGAAATTTCGCCTTCCATGAAGCCGAGCGCTTTTTCAAGCCGCTGCTTCACGCTGACGGTTTCCAGCATTTCCTGCTTTTCGGTGATCTTGATCGACAGGTGCGAAGCAACCGTATCGGCCAGCTTCGAATAATCGTCGATCTGGCCGGCAGCGCCGACAACCTCGGGCGAAATCTTCTTGTTGAGCTTCACATAGCTTTCGAATTCCGAAACGACGGAACGCGACAGCGCCTCGATCTCAACCGGGTCTTCCGCAGGCTCCTGCAGCGGCGTCGCAGACGCTTCGTAGAAATCCTCGCGGTCAGTATAGGCCTCGATCTGGGCGCGGCCCTTGCCTTCCACAAGCACCTTCACGGTGCCGTCGGGCAGCTTCAGCAGCTGGAGAACGTTGGCAACCGTGCCGACCTTGTGGATGGCTTCCGGGGACGGATCGTCATCGCTGGCGTTGATCTGGGTAACAAGCATGATCTGCTTGTCCGAGCCCATGACCTCTTCGAGAGCGCGAATGGATTTTTCCCGCCCGACGAACAGGGGAACGATCATATGCGGGAAAACGACAATGTCGCGCAGGGGAAGTACCGGATAGATACCGCCGGATGCCGCAGACGTGATGTTCGTCATATCATTTCCTTTCATGGTCCCTTTCAGGACACTTTGCCTGACGTCTTGGGGCGTCCGGCATATTCATTTCTCGAGACTGAAAGTGGAGTTTCGAAACGCCGATTTCAAGTCACCGGAAGAGACGACCCCGCGCAACGGCACGGCCGTAAAATTCAAACAAATACAGCGCCGGCTATTACTCCCGACATTTCCGGTTATCCCACAGGATCAGGAACCGGGTCGCCGACGGTAATTCACATTTCCGTCATATCGCGCTGCAAATCAGTTTTAAGACTTTATCAGCAAAGCGCAATCCGCTCCAAACGCAAAATCGGGTTACTCCAAGTTAGCGGCAAGTTTCGCACCTGCCACAACAGAAAAGGCCCGCACGAGTGCGGGCCTTTTGAATTCATCAAAGCGTCGGATCGGTCAATCAAGCCGAAACATTGGCCTTTTCTTCCTGACGATCCGCATAGATGTAGAGCGGGCGAGCGATGCCGCTGACGACATCGTTGGAGATCACCACTTCGCGCACGCCTTCCAGCGTCGGCAGTTCGAACATGGTATCCAGAAGGATCTTTTCCATGATCGAGCGCAGACCGCGGGCACCCGTCTTGCGGGTAATCGCCCGGCGGGCAATCTCGCGCAACGCGTCCTCGTGGAAGGTCAGTTCCACATCTTCCATCTCGAACAGACGCTGGTACTGCTTGACCAGCGCGTTCTTCGGCTCAGACAGGATCTGGATCAGCGCATCCTCATCAAGGTCCTCCAGCGTCGCCAGAACCGGCAGACGGCCGATGAATTCCGGAATGAGACCGAATTTCACCAGATCTTCCGGCTCCAGTTCGCGCAGCACCTCGCCAACGCGGCGATCATCTTCCGCCTTGACGGTCGCACCGAAGCCGATCGAGGTCTTTTCGCCTCTGGCCGAGATGATCTTGTCCAGGCCGGCAAACGCGCCGCCGCAGATGAAGAGAATGTTGGTCGTATCCACCTGCAGGAATTCCTGCTGCGGATGCTTGCGGCCGCCCTGCGGCGGAACGGAAGCGACCGTGCCTTCCATGATCTTCAGAAGCGCCTGCTGAACGCCCTCGCCCGACACGTCACGCGTGATGGACGGGTTGTCCGACTTGCGGGAAATCTTGTCGACTTCGTCGATATAGACGATGCCGCGCTGGGCGCGCTCGACATTGTAATCCGCAGCCTGCAACAGCTTCAGGATGATGTTTTCCACGTCCTCGCCGACATAACCGGCTTCGGTCAGCGTCGTTGCGTCCGCCATTGTGAAAGGAACGTCGATGATGCGGGCGAGCGTCTGGGCAAGATAGGTCTTGCCGCAACCCGTCGGACCGACGAGCATGATGTTCGACTTCGCAAGCTCGACATCGCCATTCTTGGAGGCGTGCGCGAGGCGCTTGTAATGGTTGTGAACGGCCACCGACAGGATCTTTTTCGCCTGCTTCTGGCCGATGACGTATTCGTCGAGGATCTTGATGATGTCCTGCGGGGTGGGAACACCCTCGCGCGACTTCACCATCGACGTCTTGTTCTCCTCGCGGATGATGTCCATGCACAATTCGACGCATTCATCGCAGATGAATACCGTCGGTCCGGCAATGAGTTTCCGGACTTCGTGCTGGCTCTTGCCGCAGAATGAACAATAGAGTGTATTCTTAGAGTCGCCGCCGTTGCTGCCGCTGACTTTGCTCATATCACTTTCCTTCCAGCACGCCGCAGGTCCGCCAAACGGATCGCGGTCAACTTACCGCCCGCCGATACGGCCGCCCTTGGGTGCATCGCCGTATCCGCCTCGTTTCCCGGGGTACTAACCGGTATCAGATACATGAGCTGACAACCGGCTGCAACGAATTCCCCATCAAACCAAAGGCCACGTCATAAAAATTCAACACAGCCTTTATATATACTAATATCGCTTTCTGTTGCGGTTGAAAGCCCCGAAATTACTTTGCGGGGTTAAACAACCGTCAAAAAGCGTCGCGCCTTAATTCGCGGCGGCGCCTTCCATTTCCTGGCGCGAGGTGAGGATCTTGTCGATCACACCCCAATCCTTGGCCTCGTCGGCATCCATGAAGTGGTCGCGATCAAGGGTTTTTTCAACCTCTTCCAGCGTACGGCCGGTGTGCTTCACGTAGACTTCATTAAGGCGACGCTTCATTTTGATGATGTCGCGGGCGTGACGCTCGATATCCGAAGCCTGACCCTGGAAGCCGCCGGAGGGCTGATGCACCATGATGCGGGCGTTCGGAGTTGCGAAACGCATTCCCTTTTCGCCAGCGGCCAGAAGCAGCGAGCCCATGGATGCGGCCTGGCCGACGCAAAGCGTCGAAACGGCAGGGCGGATGAACTGCATCGTATCGTAGATGGCCATGCCGGCGGTCACGACGCCACCCGGCGAATTGATGTAGAGCGCGATTTCCTTCTTCGGGTTTTCAGCCTCGAGGAAAAGCAGCTGCGCGCAGACGAGCGAGGCCATCTGGTCTTCCACCGGTCCGGTGAGGAAAATGATGCGTTCCTTGAGAAGACGGGAAAATATGTCATAGGAGCGTTCGCCGCGATTGGTCTGCTCTACGACCATCGGCACCAGAGCCATGGCGGTATCAACTGGATTTTTCATGTCCGTCCTTTGTCAAACTCTGCCCTTCGCGGAAAACCGCTCCGGAATCACTTCTAACCTTCGTTCTCCCTACATAGAGTGTCCCTGCCCGGTACTTCAAGACACGAAGCCGCATATCCTTAACGGCTCAACAGCGTTTGCGGGCGTTTTCCACCCGCGGGGTAACGGCTATGGACAAGCCGATGCCAGCCGGACCATTCTCCGTCGCCCGCATTATTTTTTTAACAGGAGCAAACCGCAAACGCAAAAACCGGTGTGTTGCCCAGATATAACTTCTCACTGGCAAGAACTCGTTAGGTATTTGCGGCTGATACTACGTCCGCGAATTTCCGGTTTCCCGTCAGGGGGCGGGAGCCTCTTTTGAGGCGAAATGGCATCTCCACCAATTCGGCGGGCATTGCGCACATCGTGCCGCGAACCCGCTTTTACGGCATGATAGCGCAGATAGGATTTTGCAATGCTGGATGCAAAGACGGGCATGCTGCTTTGGGCGTCGGAAACGCTCACGCTCGCTCTCCTGTTGGGAACCCTGTGGCTGCACCGCCCTGCCCGCCGGCACAATATCTATTTCGCCGCCGGTTTCGCCGCCACCAGCGTCGGCACGGTGATGGTGGCGCTGCGCGGCGATATTCCCAACTTCCTGTCAATCGAGGTCGGTAACGCTCTTGCCCTTTCGGCTTTCAGCTTCTGGCTTGCCGGTCTCCTGTCTTTCGAACAGCGCAAGCCCGCCGGCTGGATCGCCATTCCGGCACTTTTATGGGTGGCAGGCATGTTCATTACCCCCGTGCGTGAAAGCATGGTCTCGCGCATCCTGCTCTATCACGCCTGTGCGGCCACCGGTTATTTCATGCTGGCCGGCGTACTTCTGGCCAGCAAGGCACGCGCGTCGCTCAGCCGCAAGGTGCTGGCGGCCATCTTCATCCTGCAGTCGTTTTGCGGGGCTCTGGTGGCATCCATCGTCATTCCCATCAATGTCGCCTCCCCCAACGCCATTCCGCTGACGGCGGCGCTCGCCTTTTCAGGCATTCTCGGTTTCACCGTCATCGTCATGCTCAGCGCCAAGATCATCATGGAAGACACCGAAATCCGCCTGCACCGGCTGGCCATGACCGACCATCTGACCGGCGTCCTCAACCGGCGCGGTCTTATGGAAGAGTTCGAACACATCAAAAAAAGGTCACCCGCCTCCAGCCGCTATGTGGCGCTGGTGCTGTTCGACATCGACCATTTCAAGAAGATCAACGACAAATACGGCCATCAGTCGGGCGACGCGGTGCTCGTGCATTTTTGCAATATGGCGCAGCGGGTCATCGGTGAGCGCGGCCTGTTCGTCAGGATGGGCGGCGAAGAATTCGCGCTCGTCGCCGAAGTGGAAAGCCCCTCCAGCACCGTGACGCTTGCGGAAGCCATCCGCAGCAATCTGCGCCTTTCGAAGATCAGCGCACGTGGCGAAAACATCGAGGTCACGACCAGCGTCGGCATATCCGAAGCCATGATCAAGGACGCGGACCTGAGCGTGATGATGACGGAGGCCGACCGTGCGCTTTACGCGGCCAAGAAGGCCGGCCGCAACCGGACCGTGATCCACGTCAATTCAGCCAATGTCGTCGTCCCCTCTCCGGACCGGAACGAAAACCCGATGGACAACAATGCCAACCGGCAGGTTGCGGCGCTGAACCGGATAGCGGCCATCGCCAACCGGTGACAAAGTAACCACTCAGTGACATGCGGATAAACACATGGAACGGCATTTTCACGCCCTTCCCAAAGTGCGGCGCGCGGAATAAACCATGGACATGACAGCGACATTTCCCTTTCTCAAAATCGATCCCGCCACGCGTCGTGTTTCACTCGATGCACGCAATCCGGCTTTCTACAACGATCCGAACCCGGTCTATGCTGCCCTGCATGCCCAATGTCCCACTTTCTATTGGGAAGAGCAGAAGCAGTGGTTTTTCACCGAATACGACCATGTCAGCGCCCTCCTGCGCGACCGCCGGTTTGGACGGCAGATCCTGCATGTCGCGAGCCGCGAGGAGATCGGTCTGGCAGAGCCGCTCGAGCATGTGAAGCATTTCGACGCCGCCGAGCAGCATTCGCTTCTGGAACTGGAGCCGCCGGAACACACGCGGCTGCGCACCCTTATCAACCGCGCCTTCGTTTCGCGGCATGTCGACAAGATGAAGCCGGAAATAGAGGAACTCGCCAACCGGCTGATCGACGCCTTCGAACGAAACGGCGAGACGGAACTGCTCTCTTCCTATGCCGATATAATCCCCGTCACGATGATCGCGCGCATGATCGGCATTCCCGAGGAAATGGGGCCGCAGCTTCTGAAATGGTCACATGCCTATGTCGGCATGTACATGTTCAAGCGCACGCCCGAGGACGAGCTTCTGGCCGACAAGGCCGCACATGAGTTTTCAGACTATGTGCGCAGTGTGATCGCGGAGCGCCGGGCGGAGCCGAAAGACGATCTGCTGAGCCACATGATCCATACGGAGCACAAGGGTCAGTATCTGACCGACGACGAGCTGATCTCGACCACCATCGTTCTGTTGAACGCCGGGCACGAGGCGACGGTGCACCAGATCGGCAATTCCGTGCGCATCATTCTGGAAAGCGGCATTTCGCCTGACATACTTTTCCACGACGAGACGGCAACGGAACGCACGGTGGAAGAAACACTGCGTATCTGCGCGCCCGTCCATATTTTCCAGCGCTGGGTTCTGGAGCCGGTCGAGATCGATGGCGTGGAATTCAAACGCGGCGACAAGGTCAGCCTCATTCTAGCGGCGGCCAATCTCGATCCGGCCAAGTTTTCCGATCCCCTGGCATTCAGGCCGGACCGGAACGAAGGCGCCAACGTCTCCTTCGGCGCCGGCATCCATTTCTGCATTGGCGCGCCGCTGGCGAGGCTGGAGCTGAACCTAGCCTTGCCGCTGCTTTTCAAGCGACTGCCGGGCCTGAAGATTGCCGAGCCGCCGAGGGTCAAGGACGTCTATCACTTCCATGGCCTCGAACGGCTCGATCTCAGCTGGTGACAGCCACGCCGGGAACAACCTTTATCCCGGCGATGGACCTATAAAAGTCATCCGGTCCCTACAACCGGATGACATAATCCTTGCGGGTCGTTTCGACGACCTCCCAGGTTCCCTTGAAGCCCGGCCGCAGCACCAGCCTGTCGCCCGGTTTCAGGTCGCGCGGGGATCCGCCATCCTCGGTCAGGATCGAGTGACCCTCGAGAATGTTGAAATATTCCCATTCGTCATAGACCACCCGCCATTTGCCGGGCGTCGACTGCCAGATGCCGGCATAGATGCCACCGGGCGCTTCCTCCAGATTCCACGTGGTGAATTTGGGGTCGCCGGAAATCAGCCTTTCCGGCGCGGGTGCACTGTGCTCCACCTCCGCCTCGACATCACCGGCCGTAGCAGTCCGTGTATCTTCGAATGCGAGAAAATTCGTCATGACGACCCCGGTCTCTCAGAGCTTCGCAAGCGATTGTTCGAGATCGGCGATGATGTCCTTGACATCCTCGATGCCGATCGAGAGTCGCACGACATCCGGTCCGGCACCCGCCGCCGTCTGCTGTTCCGGCGTCAGCTGCGCATGTGTCGTGGAAGCCGGGTGGATGACGAGAGAGCGGGTATCGCCGATATTGGCGAGATGGGAGAAGAGTTGCAGACCTTCCACCAGCGCCTTGCCGGCTGCATAACCGCCCTTGATGCCGAAGGTGAAGACGGAACCCGCGCCCTTTGGCGAATAATGCTGCTGGATTGCGTAGTTGTCGCTATCCTCAAGCCCGGCATAATGCACCCAGCCGACCTTAGGGTGCGCCTTCAGCCATTTGGCGACGGCCAGCGCATTGTCGGAGTGGCGCTGAACGCGCAGCGGCAGGGTCTCTATGCCTGTGAGGATGAGGAAGGCATTGAAGGGTGAGATCGCAGGGCCGAGATCGCGTAAGCCAAGAACGCGGCAGGCAATCGCGAAGGCGAAATTGCCGAAGGTCTGGTGCAGCACGACGCCGGAATATTCCGGGCGGGGCTGCGACAGCGACGGATATTTATCCGTGGCCGACCAGTCGAAAGTGCCGCCATCGACGATGATGCCACCCATGGAATTACCATGGCCGCCGAGGAATTTCGTCAACGAATGCAATACGATATCCGCGCCATGTTCCAGCGGCCGCAACAGATAGGGGCTTGCCATGGTGTTGTCGACGATGAGCGGCAGGCCGTGACGATGGGCGACATCGGCAATCGCGGCGATATCCACGAATGTGCCGCCCGGGTTGGCGAGGCTTTCGATGAAGATGGCGCGTGTGCGGTGGTCGATCTGCCGTTCGAAACTTGCCGGATCAGCCGCATCGGCCCAGCGCACCTGCCAGTCGAAACCCTTGAAGGCGTGGCCGAACTGGTTGATGGAGCCGCCATAAAGCTGGCGTGCCGCGACGAAATTGTCGCCGTGTTGCAGTAATGTGTGGAAGACCAGCAATTGCGCGGCGTGACCGGATGCGACGGCAAGTGCCGCCGTGCCGCCTTCAAGCGCTGCGACACGCTCCTCCAGAACCGCCTGGGTGGGGTTCATGATGCGCGTGTAGATATTGCCGAACTCTTTTAATCCGAACAACGCGGCGGCGTGATCGGAGTCACGGAAGGCATAGGCCGTTGTCTGGTAGATCGGCGTCGCGCGCGCACCGGTGGTCGGATCGGGCTGTGCGCCCGCGTGCACGGCCAACGTTGAGAACCCGGGATTGCTGCTCGGCATGATGTTTCCTCCAATGATATTTTGGAGGGATCATAATGCCTTGCCGCCAAATGATAAGTCCAATCCGTACCAACTATCGCACAATATTGAGACGCGGATACTCAATTGCGGGGCAACGGTCCATCACCACGTTCATGCCGTAGGCCTCGGCCTTGGCCGCCGCATTGTCGTCTCTGACCGAAAGCTGGCCCCAGATCACCGATGGCCGCTGCGGCAGCAATATCGCCTCTTCGACAATTGCCGACAAATATTCCGGCGCCCGGAACACATCGACCATATCAACGGGTTCGGGAATGTCGGCAAGCCGCGCATAAACCTTCTGCCCCAAGATCTCCTTGCCCGCCTGACCGGGATTGACCGGAAACACGCGGTAACCCTTGGACAGCAGAAAGCGCATGACGCCGTGGCTCGGCCGATCCGGATTGGGAGAGGCGCCAAGCAGGGCGATGGTCGTGACATCCGTCAGAATTTTTCTGAGGTAATCCGGTTCGTAGGTATCATGCTGCATGTCAACTTTTCCCTATACCATATCGCGCGGTTCAAGGACCTCATGCGCCGGCTCGACGCTCAATGGCCCAGCGAGAATTGCCTCTCCCGCATAAATCCGCGGACGAGCTTTTCGCACCGCTTTTTTGCGGCCGCTTTCCTAAATCTAGGAACCCTCATCGTTCTCTTGAACCCCTACCCGAATGAAAATATTGAACAAGGCGGGCTCGTGGTGTCACGAAAGTACACCCAGGTTCGCGCAAAATGATTTCACAAAAATACCTTAAGCGGCGTTGTGCTGAGTATTTTTATCCAGTTTTTCAAAAGCATACATTTCGATGAACGTTTGCTGAAACAACATTTGCGTGCATCTTATGCGCCCTTCGTCTCCTGTTTGTTTTCATTCCGTTCACCGATGCATTAGGCGTATCTAATTTTCAGAAAGTTATTCTGTAAATCAAGTTATGGGTAAAACTGTAACGTTGTAGCCGGCCATTCAGTAATGAATTGAAACTTCTTTTCATTTTGAGCCTGCATGTGCTCGCTTGATTTATACAGTTTCATCTTCTGGATATGGGCAATTTCGAGCAGGAATAATCGCCGCAATCGGTCGCATTTTTGCAAAAAACACGTTCCACAGCAAAACCATAAGCTGTGCATCCGGCATCGGCGCGTCTGTCCTGCTGATGAAATAGTGAGCACGGCCGAATATCGCCTCTCGCACAGTTGCCCACTCCATCCCGCAACACGCACAAACCCGAAACTTGACACGCGTCATAATCCGCAAAGAAGCAACCGCTTACGACAGGAGGATTTGCGTCTCCCACAGCCACCACGGAAAATGGATTCCGGTTTTCAAGCCGATGCTGTAGGTTGCCTAGAATAGCCCATGAGCGAGTCTCTATCGTGACATTTGACATTCTAATTCTGGTGCTTCTGGGCGCGATATTGCATGCCGGATGGAATGCGCTGGTAAAATCCGGATCCGACAAGTCGCTGGACGCCTCGCTGATCGCGGCGGGCGCCGCAGCTTGTTCTTTACCCTTCCTGCCCTTCCTGCCGTTTCCTGCGCCGGTGGCCATTCCCTTTCTCATCGCCTCGGCCGTTCTGCAATTTGCCTATT
The DNA here is from genome assembly GCF_900215635.1 of Rhizobium sp. AN6A. NCBI lineage: Bacteria > Pseudomonadati > Pseudomonadota > Alphaproteobacteria > Hyphomicrobiales > Rhizobiaceae > Rhizobium > Rhizobium sp. AN6A. The sequence goes on along the minus strand of NZ_OCNC01000004.1, from coordinate 2,280,299 downwards.
TCCGCCTAGTCGCCGCCGCCTATACGATCGGCGATATCGGCCTCGTCTATCCCGTCATGCGTGGCGTGGCGCCGCTGATCGTCGCAGCGACGAGCAGCCTTTTCCTCAGCGAGATTTTAAGCCCGCTTGCGCTTGCCGGGATTGCCATCATTTCCGGCGGCATCCTGACGCTTGCCTTCGAGGCGCGGCGCGGCGGCGGAAAGGCGATCATTGTCGCGCTCATCAACGCCTTCGTGATTGCATCCTACACCTTCGTTGATGGTGTCGGCGCAAGGCTTTCCGGCAATGCGATTTCCTATACGCTGTGGATGTCGCTTCTGCCGCCCGTACTCCTCTTCGGTTTCGCCTTTTACCAGCGCGGGGTAAGCGCGGTTACGCAGCATGTGCGGCGAAACTGGTGGCGCGGCCTGATCGGCGGCGGCGGCTCCATCCTCTCCTACGGGCTGGCGCTCTACGCCATGACCAAGGCCCCCGTCGCCGTCGTCGCGGCGCTGCGCGAAACCTCAATTCTGTTTGCGCTGGTGATCTCCGTCGTCATCCTCAAAGAACGCGCCAGCATCTGGCGTTATCTCGCTGGCGGCATCATCGCAGCGGGTGTTCTGGTCATGCGACTGGGATGAAACAGGCAAATCTATGGGGTAAAATAATACCACACAAATAACTAATTGTTTTTATTGATTTATTTTTACAGTCAGCAAAATCCGTCATATTGACGCTTCATCCAGCACACCGTATAAGCGCGCCAGATCGGATTCCAAAGGGAATATGGTCATTTGCGGTCGCCTTCGGGTGACCAAACCAAGCAACAAGAAACGCCCGTATGCTCTTACTTTAAAAGAGGATGACGGGTCCACGTTAGAAAGTGAAATCCATGTCTACTTTCGTTCAGAAGCCTGCTGAGGTGGAGAAGAAGTGGGTCATCATCGACGCCGAAGGCCTCGTTGTTGGTCGCCTCGCCACCATCATTGCAACCCGCCTGCGCGGCAAGCATAAGGCCACCTACACCCCCCACGTCGATGATGGCGACAACGTCATCGTCATCAACGCGGAAAAGATTGCCTTCACCGGCAACAAGTACTCCGACAAGAAGTACTACTGGCACACCGGTCACCCGGGTGGCATCAAGGAGCGTACGGCTCGCCAGATCATCGAAGGTCGCTTCCCGGAGCGCGTCGTTGAAAAGGCCGTCGAGCGCATGATCCCGCGCGGCCCGCTCGGCCGTCGTCAGATGAAGAACCTGCGCGTTTACGCTGGCTCGAACCACCCGCACGAAGCACAGCAGCCCGTCGTTCTCGACGTAGCCGTGCTCAACAAGAAGAACGTAAGGAGCGCCTGATAATGGCCGATCTTTCCTCTCTGAAAGACCTCGCCCCTGCATCGGAAGCTTCTGCTCCCGTGCACGTCCGCAAGGTTGACACTCTCGGCCGCTCCTACGCGACCGGCAAGCGCAAGAACGCCGTTGCCCGCGTATGGGTAAAGCCGGGTTCTGGCAAGATCATCATCAACGGCCGCGATTTCACCACGTATTTCGCACGTCCGGTTCTGCAGATGATCCTTCAGCAGCCGATCGTTGCCGTTGCACGCACGGGCCAGTTCGACATCATCGCTACCGTTGCCGGTGGTGGTCTGTCCGGTCAGGCCGGTGCCGTTCGTCACGGTCTGTCCAAGGCCCTCACCTACTTCGAACCGGGCCTGCGCGCCGTTCTGAAGAAGGGTGGCTTCCTGACCCGCGACAGCCGCGTTGTCGAGCGTAAGAAGTACGGTAAGGCCAAGGCCCGCCGTTCGTTCCAGTTCTCCAAGCGCTAATCGCTTCTCGGAACCGTTCGTTCAAAACTTCGAAAGGCGGAGCTTCGGCTCCGCCTTTTTTCATTGCCATCCTCCTTGTTTTTTCGGCGAGAAGACAGCACCCTCAGCGCGAACCGCAATGGGGTGATCAATGCCATCAAAAACCATCGACCATGCCTTCACCGCCGCCACGCTGACATCAGCTGCGACCGACCCGACCCATGCGGGCGTCCTCTCCTTCATGCGACGCAAATATACCAAGACCCTCAAGGGCGTATCGACGGCCGTCTGGGGTGTCCCCTTCGATGCGGCGACATCCAACCGGCCGGGTGCACGCTTCGGGCCGCAGGCGATCCGCCGTGCCTCCGCGATTTTCGACAACGATCCGCAATATCCTTTCGCCCGCGATCTTTTCGCCCATATGCCGACCATCGATTATGGCGACTGCCTGCTCGACTACGGCAATCACTGGAAAACGCCTGATACGATCGAAAAGGAAGCGCGCAAGATCATCTCCAAGACGGATTATCTGCTGACGCTCGGCGGTGACCATTTCATCACCTGGCCGCTGCTGAAGGCGCATGTGGCAAAGCACGGCCCGCTGGCACTGGTGCATTTCGATGCGCATCAGGATACCTGGTTCGACGACGGCAAACGCATTGACCATGGTTCCTTCGTGGCCCGCGCCGTGCGCGACGGCCTGATCGATCCAGACCGCTCCATCCAGATCGGCATCCGCACTCATGCGCCTGAGGATTTCGGCATCCGCATTCTCCACGGATACGAGGTGGAGGAGATGCGGGCGAGCGACATTGCCTCGCTGATCATCAAGCACACGGCAGGCATGCCCACCTATCTGACCTTCGATATCGATTGCCTCGATCCAGCCTTCGCGCCCGGAACCGGTACGCCTGTGGCCGGTGGGCCCACCAGCGCCAAGATATTGTCCGTTCTTCGCGGGCTCGGCCAGCTCGATATTCGCGGCTCCGATGTGGTGGAGGTCGCGCCCGCTTACGACCATGCTGATATCACCGCCATTGCCGGAGCGACCGTTGCAATGTATATGCTTGGCCTGCGCGCCGAACGGCTGGCGAAGGCCGGCTGAACCGACGTCGGGGCGCTTAGCAAACTGAATCCGATTACCCTCGCAACCCTCTGAAAAGTCAGGATAAGGACATGACAGCGAAGATCTTCATCGATGGCGAACACGGCACAACGGGTCTGCAGATCCGCACGCGCCTTGCTGGTCGCCGCGATATCGAGTTGCTGTCCATTCCCGAAGCCGAGCGCCGCAACGCCGCTATCCGCGAGGACATGCTCAACAACGCCGACATTTCGATTCTCTGCCTGCCGGATGATGCTTCCAGGGAAGCTGTCACCATGGTGGCAGGCAACAACAATGTCCGCATCATCGACACATCGACAGCGTATCGTATCCATAAGGACTGGGCTTACGGTTTTGCCGAAATGGACAAGGAACAGGGCGAAAAGGTTCGTTCCGCCCGCTTCGTTGCCAATCCGGGCTGCTACCCGACCGGCGCGATCGGCCTTCTGCGTCCGTTGCGCGCCGCCGGCATTCTGCCCGATGGTTATCCCGTCAGCGTCAACGCCGTGTCCGGATATACCGGCGGCGGCAAGCAGATGATCGCGCAGATGGAAGATCAGAGCCGGGACGACGCGATCAGCGCCAATAATTTTCTCTATGGCCTGACGCTTGCGCACAAGCACGTGCCGGAAATGACCATTCACGGCCAGCTGGACCGCGCGCCGCTGTTTGCGCCCTCCGTCGGGCGCTTCCCGCAGGGCATGATCGTGCAGGTTCCGCTGTTTGCCGCCGACCTCAAGGACGGCGCGACCATCGAGACCGTGCATGCCGCGCTCACTGCCCATTATGCCGGACAGGACATCGTCAGCGTCGTTCCGCTTGCCGAAAGCAAGGGGCTGTCCCGCATCGATGCCGAGGAACTGGCGGGCAAGGACACGATGAAGCTGTTCGTCTTCGGCACGCCGGGCGGCGAACACATCAATCTCGTCGCGCTGCTCGACAATCTCGGCAAGGGCGCATCGGGTGCGGCTGTCCAGAACATGGAGCTGATGCTCTCGGCATGAGGCTTTCTGCGTGAGCCGAGCTATCCCCTTTTTTCCGGCCTCGTGGAATATCGAGGCCGCAAAACAGATTGCCGATACGCCGGCCGGGGTGGTTTACGAAGTCAGACTTGGCAATGGTTCCCTTGCCATCGCCAAGGTACTTAAACAAAAGGTTCTGAAAGACAGCCTTCGCGGGGCGGATTTCATCGAATGGCGGGCGGGTGTCGGCTGCGTGAAGCTGCTCGATCGCTCCGACGACATATTGCTCATGGAACATGCCGGCAATGAGACGCTGCGCGACGTGCTGTTCCGCGACAGCGACGATGATGCCACGACAGCAATCGCCGCCGATGTTCTCCTTCACTATCACCAGCCTTCAACGCAGACGCCACCAGCAAGCCTGCTGACGCTGCCGCAATATTTCGAAAGTCTGTTCCGTAAAGCCGAGCACGATCGCAGCGAAGGCACCGACAGCCCCTATATCGAAGCCGCTTCGCTTGCCGACAAGCTTATCGGGCACCAAAGCAATATTCGACCGCTGCACGGCGATCTGCATCACGAAAACATCATGCGCAGTGCGCGTGGCTGGATCATCATCGACCCGGCAGGCCTGATCGGCGATGCAGCACTCGACGTCGCCAACATGTTCTCCAATCCGCTCGACCGCTTCGATCTGACACGCAGCGAGGCACGCATCGCCTCCATGGCGTCAATTTTTGCGAAAGCGCTCAAACGGGACGAGCGGGTGCTTCTGCAATATGCCTTCGCCTACGGCTGCCTTTCGGCGGCATGGCACGAGGAAGATGGCAACACGCGCGAACGCGACGACGAACTGGCCGTCGCGACAACCATCAAGTCTGTCCTGAAGCAATTTTAAGGGTTTTCAGTCCCTGATCTCAACCGCGAGAGGTGCCGGGTATTCGCCGAGGAAGCCTCGCCAATGGGCGACTGCAAAACCAAGCACGAGCAGCGCCATGCCCTGATGGGCGAGCGCCACATGAATATCCACATGCATCAGAAGCGTGGTGATGCCGAGCGCCGCCTGAATGGAGATCAACACGAAGAACAGTACGGCGCGGCGGGCATGCGGCGTGCCGGGCACGGCGCGAGCCAAGGACACCATATGCCACAGCGTGGCGGCAAACAGCGTATAGGCGCCGAGGCGGTGGACGAACTGCACCGTCTTCGGGTTTTCGAACAGGTTGATCCACCAAGGCTGTTGCAGGAAAAGATCGCCGGGCACCAGGGAGCCGTCCATCAGCGGCCACGTGTTGTAGGACAGGCCGGCATTCAGCCCCGCCACCAGCGCGCCGAGATAAATCTGGAACAGACAGAGGAAGGTCAGCAGTGCTGCAAAACGGCGGCCGGTCGTTTCATTGGCAGCATCGGGCGAATGGTGCGACAGGCCGCGCAATATCCACATGCAGCCCGCAAAGATGAGGCACGCGATCGTCAGATGCGTTGCCAGGCGATATTGCGAGACATCCGTACGGTTGACGAGGCCGGAGGACACCATCCACCAGCCGACGAAACCCTGAAAGCCGCCAAGCCCCAGAAGGCCGATGAGCGGCAGGCGCAAGCGCCTTTCGATGCGGCCGGTCAGCCAGAAGAAGGCGAGCGGCAGGGCGAAGATGAGACCGATGGCGCGGGCAAGCAGTCGATGCGCCCACTCCCACCAGAAGATCGTCTTGAACTCATCGAGCGACATGCCCCGGTTGATTTCCTGATATTGGGGAATACGCTTGTAGAGCTGGAATTCCTCTTCCCATTCCGCAACGGAAAGCGGCGGAATGGCGCCGTGGATCGGCTTCCATTCGGTAATTGACAGGCCAGACTCGGTCAGCCGCGTGGCGCCGCCGACAAGCACGAGACAGAACAGCGTGAAAAGGACGACGCGCAGCCAGATGCGCAGCAGGCGGCGATCCGTCTCCTGTTTCTGCAGGGCAGCCTCCACCACCATTTCCGCAGAACCATTTGCCATCGTCATGCCGCTCGAACGCATCTTAGAGGTCTCCATCATACAGTCATGTTGATTAGCCCCAACCGGCACCACAAAACAAGGCCTCAGGGTTTGCGGCATCCCGTCGCGGCGGTATAGTTGCGCCAGACATCAGATCGTCCTGTCTCTGCTTCGAATCACCAAGACGATCTAGATTTTTTGTTTTACGCATGTCTTTTCCCCAAAACCGATGACACTTTTGGGATACATGCCCGGTTATGGAAGATTTCATGCACCCTCGCCTCAGATCGCTCATCGGCACCATCGTCATCATCTGCCTCGTCGTCATCTACGCCGTGGCGGCGACGGCCATCGCGTCGGCGACGCTGGCGCAATCTCCATGGTGGGTGCATCTTGCCTACTTCGTGCTGAGTGGGCTTTTGTGGATACTGCCCGCCATGCTGGTCATCAAATGGATGGCCGGCTCCAAAAAACAGGGATAGGCACCTGCCTTCTACGGGACATCCAGAGGTCGCAATTTTATAAACCTCTTGTTTGCCGCTCAACGATATAGTCTCACCGAAACAACCGGAGAGCGTGGATGGCGGCTGAAGCGCCGGTCATAGTCAGCGAGGGTGAAGGACCAGCCGCCGTGCAAAACGAGCGGCGGGGCGCCGATCGCCTGGCTATCGATCTCGTCGACGATGCCTCGACCATCCGCGCCGACTGGGAACAGCTGGAGAGCGACCCGCTCAATTCGCTGCATCAGGGTTACGGCTGGTGCTCCATCTGGGCGCAAACGCAGGACAGACCCCTCCTTATCATTCGCGGCAGGCAAAGCGGAAAGACCGTGTTCCTGCTGCCGCTCGAAATCGTTCTGGAAGGCGGCATCCGAAAGGCACGTTTTCCCGGCGGCCGTTTCAACAATATCAATACCGGGCTTTTCGACCGGTCCTTCGCCGAAGCAACCAGCCACAAAACGGCGGCAGCCATTGCCCGCGAAGCGCGAAAGCTGCTGCGTGGCCAGGCGGATATTCTGGCCTTGCAGAACATACCGCTGATCTGGCGCGGCAGGACCAACCCGCTCTCGCATCTGGCGTCCGTCGAAAACCAGAACCCGGCCTTCCAGATTCCATTACTTGCAAATTTTGAGACCACGCTTCGGCAGATCAACGCCAAGAGGCGCCGGAAGAAATTCCGCATCCAGAGCCGGAGAGCCGAGGAAATGGGTGGTTACAGCCATGTGACCGCCCGTTCGCCACGGGAAAAGTGCGAATTATTGCAGACGTTTTTCCGGCAGAAGGCAGCCCGGTTCGCATCGCAGGGCATTCCGGATGTTTTTCGCGATCAATCGGTAAAAGACTTTTTCTATGACCTCGCAAATTTTCCGGAGAGCGGCACAGACAGTCTTCTGGAACTGCACGCCATTCGACTGCATGGTCAAAATGAAGGCTTCATCGCTGCCATATCCGGCCTTTCGCGCAAGCAGGATCACATCATCTGCCAGTTCGGTTCTATCGACGAGACCTTTGCGGAAATCAGCCCCGGTGAGCTGCTGTTCTGGCTGATGATCGAACGGGCTTGCAGTGAAAATGCGGCGATCTTCGATTTCGGCGTCGGTGACCAGCCCTACAAGCGCAGCTGGTGTCCGCTTTTCACCGTACAGCATGATATTTTCCTGCCGGTGACGTTGAAGGGCCGCGCGGCGGCCTCTGCCTATGTTGCCATTGCCCGGACAAAGAGCCTGATCAAATCCAATCCGGCACTCTATGCGTTCATTCAGCGTTTCCGCGCCGGTCGGCCGAGCATGGACGCAGCGCCCGCTGCCGACTGACCGGTTATCGGCCGCGGCATGTCAGGCGGCGCTAAGACGGTCCGGTTTGCGCATGCCGGTCATCGGCAATGCCTGCTCGTAGCCGTGAGCAACCAGTTCGCCGAGGGTCTTTTCCAGCAATTCGCTATCATTACCGGGAACGGACACGACGATTTCCGCCGGCAGATTGCGCAGCATTTTCTCAAGGCTCGATATCTGCACCGCGCCGCACTCCACGAGAACCGTGTCATAGGCGTCGGAAAGCGCGCTGAGGATCATGGTCAGCCGGTCGATGGCGCGCATGGCCTCACGCGGCTGCGCATTGCCGCGCGGCACGATATGGGCGTCGGAAAGCCGGTCGCCGTGAATGGTTTCGCCAAAGGCGGCGGCACCCGCCAGAAGGTCCATGACGCCCGGCAGTCCGGTCTCAGGCGCCATCAGGCGCGTCGGACAGGCCGATGCCGTCATATCGACGAGAACGACCGAACGGCCCATTTCGGACAGGGCGCGCGCCAGCATGACGGTGGTGGTCGAACCACTATCACCAGCTGGAGATACGACCGCTGCTACAGATTTGGCAAGACGAGTGGCGAGGAAGGCCGCGATGGCGTCGATCGAGAAATTGTCGGAGTTGTCGATCTCTTCTTCCGCAGCGTCCACTTTCGCAGCCACGGCGTCTGCAGCCGGCAGGACCGGTTTGGCAGCAACGGCCGCGACCGGTATCTGCGCTTCCTGTTCGACAATGGAGTGGCGGGCAGCGGCAGGCATGGAACGAACCGCAGGCGGCGCTTCCTCCTGACGTGCGGGAAGCGGTTGTTCCGGCGTATCCGGTGTCTCATCCGTGTCAGCACGCGCTCTCGCGGGCGGTGGCGGATCGGACAGCGGCGGGACATGGGTCTTGCCAACCGGCTTCAACGCCCGCCCGGTGAACAGTTCCACGAGCATGACGACGATGCAGGAGAGAAGGAAGGCCGCCAGCGTGACGACGATGGTGATGGCGCCGGTCTTCGGGAAATAGGGTTCGCGCGGCTCCACTGCCGTTGAAATCACGCGGGCATCGGCGGGCGTGGATTCGGCTGAACCGGCGCGCGACGTCGCCTCGCGGTAACGGGCCAGATAGGTTTCAAGAAGCTGGCGCTGGGCCGAGGCCTCGCGCTCCAGGTCGTTGAGGCCAACCTGCTGCTCACCGGCGCGTACACTTTCCGTTTTCAGCACATTCAATTGCTGAACCAGTTGCCGCTCCCGCAGGCGGGACACATTGGCCTCGTTTTCGAGACTTGCGAGCACCTTGCGGGTCTCTTCCTGAATCTGCCGCTGTATGCCGTCAATTTGGCTGCGCAGCGCCTTGATACGCGGATGGCCTTCCAGCAGCGAGGAAGACAGATCGGAAATCTGGCTGCGCATGGCAGCCTCGCTTTCCTTCAGTCTCTGGATCATCGGCGAGGCGACGACATCCGGAAAAGTATCGAGTGGCCGGCCGCTCGAAAGCGCGTTGCGCACGCCTTCTGCCCGCGCCTCCGCATTTGCCCGCTCCCCGCGGATACGGCCAAGTTCGGTCGAGATATCGCTGAGTTGCCGGGTGGCGAGCGTTTCGCCCTGCCCTGCCGACAGAATATCGGACGAGGCGCGGTAATCCGCGACCTTCCTGTCCGCATCGCGAACCTTCTCACGCAGATTGGCGATTTCCGGCTCGAGCCAGCGTGCCGCCTCCGTGCTTGTGTCCAGTTTCGCGCCGCTCTGCAGCGCGATATAGGCCTTCATCATCGCGTTGGGGACTGCTGCCGCAAGCATCGGGTCTTCGGACGAGAACTCGACCGTGATGACGCGCGAGCTTTCGACCTGGTAGACCTGCAACCTCTCCTGGAACGCCTTCAGAATCCGTTCCTCTGGCGGCACCTGCTGCGGATCTTTCTTGACGCCGACAGCAACCAGCAGCTTCGAGACGAGAGAAGGACGCGCCGCCGGGTCAAGCTCCTGCCGCTCATAAAGCTTCATATCTTTCGCGACCTGCTTGATGAGGTCGACCGATTGCAGGATCTGCACCTGGCTGGAGATGGTCAATTCATCGAGCACAGGTTCGGCGGGCGCATTCGACTGCTGCGATGCACCGAAGGAGGCCGCGCGCGATTCGATGAGGACGCGCGCCTCGCCCTTGTACGCGGGCGACATCATGCTTGCGACAACGAAGGCGGCGCCCCCGGCAAGTAGCGTGATCGCCGCTATCCTGCCCTTGCGCTGCCATATGGCAGCGACGAGCCGCGCGAGATCGATATCCACATCCCTGTCATCAATGCGATCGCCGTTCATACGGGCTCCGTAACCGAGACACACCTCGGGCGCTCAAATATAGAGGGCCAATTTTCGCGAAGTTTAAGTCTTTCCGGTAACACAACAGTTAATTGTGACGAAGCCGACGAAATAAAGCCGATATTACCATCCTTGCGACTGGCTGTTTACCGCCCATTAACCCTAACAGAACGATAAGAATGCTCATAGTTCGACTCGGAGCCAGATGAGATGCCGCTCGCCGGATCACGACATGTCACCGCACTGACGCTTGCCGTTCTAACGGCCCTTTCCGGTTGCGCGGCATATCAACCTGCGCCCAAGGCGTTTCACGAGGGCGCCCTGCAGCCCTATCATGTCGATAGCGGTGACAGGCTGCGCATCAACGTGTTCGAACAGACCGGGCTGACAAATACCTATACGGTCGATCAGGCCGGTTATGTCGCCTTCCCGCTCGTCGGTCAGGTTCCCGCCCGAGGCAAGACGCTGCCGCAGCTCGAAGCCGCCATTGCCGCCAAGTTGCGTCAGGGTTATCTGCGCGATCCCGATGTGACGATCGAGATCGATCGTTATCGCCCCGTCTTCATCATGGGCGAAGTCGGCCGTCCCGGCCAATATTCCTACGTGCCGGGCATGACGGCGCAGAACGCCATCGCCATCGCCGGCGGCTTCACGCCACGCGCCAATCAGGCTGATGTCGATATCACCCGCAAGATCAATACCGAGGTGATGACCGGCCGGATCGGGATCACCGCACCAATTCTTGCGGGCGATACGGTCTATGTGCGTGAACGCTTCTTCTGAAAAACGGAGCGGCTGACATGGCGGATGACGGTCCTCCCCTGCGCATCATTCACTGTTTCCGCTCTCCCGTCGGTGGCGTGTTCCGCCATGTGCGTGACCTGATCGAAGAACACGTCAAGCAGGGCCACAAGGTCGGCATAGTCTGTGACAGTTCGACCGGCGGCGCGCATGAGGAACGGCTTTTCGCGCAGATCGCCCCGATGCTGGAGCTAGGGTTGACCCGCCTGCCGATCAAGCGGTCGATCAGCCCCGGCGACCTATGGGCGCTCGTTAAGTCCTACAACCATATCAAAAGTTTGCGGCCGGATATTTTGCATGGGCACAGCGCCAAGGGTGGCGCTCTGGCCCGGCTGATCGGCTCACTGTTGCGGGTGAACAAGTATCGCGTAGCCCGCCTCTATTCGCCGCACGGCGGCAGCCTGCATTACGATCGCAAAAGCCTTAAAGGGCAGTTGTTCCTGCGTATCGAGCGGTTTCAGGAGCATTTCACCGACGCACTATGTTTCGTTTGCAATTTTGAACAGGAAACCTACGAAACCAAAGTCGGCAAACCACGCACCCGCACGGCGATGATCTATAACGGCGTGCAGGAAAGCGAGTTTGAAACCGTGCCCGTCCGCGAAGGGGCCGCGCGCTTTCTCTATATCGGCATGCTGCGTGACCTGAAGGGGCCCGACATCTTCATCAAGGCATTTGCCAAGATGGAACGCAGCATCGGCCAGCCCATGTCCGGCGTCATCGTCGGCGATGGGCCGGACAGGGACAAATATGCTGATATGATCGCCAAGGCCGGACTTTCGCAGCGGATATCCATGCATGCCGCCATGCCCGCCAGACAGGCATTCGCGCTGGCGTCGACTGTTGTCGTTCCCTCACGCGCCGAGGCGATGCCTTATATCGTGCTGGAAGCGCTTGCTGCGGGGAAAACCGTCATCGCCTCGCATGTTGGAGGCATAGCTGAGGTTCTGGGAGAAGACAGCGAGGCGCTCGTTCCGGCTGGAGACGCCGATGCGCTGGCAAAGATAATGGTCAAGGATGCAGAGAACCCGGACTGGGGAAAACGGGTGATGCCCCGCCCCGACAGCTTCAAGGCGAAATTTTCAACGCCTGTCATGGCCGACGACATGATGAAGCTCTATCGTCACCTGCTTTCGCTCTAGAAACATTTCAAAAACACGATTTTTAATTGTATATTCCGCCGTCCTGTAGAAACTCATCATAAACGTTTCTTAGCATGTTTCGGCTAGTTTCCTGCTCGTAGAGCGCACATATCCTCGCGGATGCGAAAACTGTGCTCTACCACTTTGAAGTTGCGCATCGTTCCCTTCGAAAATCGATTCCGATTTTCGGGCCGATGGGCTGGAGGGTGCGGACCAAAGCAATGACCAAGGCTGACAAGGGAAGACTTGAATTCGATCTGGCAACGTTGCGCCAGCAAATCTCCGAGCGCGATGCGGGTGAGCCTTCCGCATCGGAAAGCGTCGTTCTCAATCCGCTTGCCCGGCAGATCGCCAACCAGCTTCGCGCCGGCAACCATTCGCCAAACATGGTCATCGGCCAATTGCGTCTTCTCGAATTTTCGATGCTTGCGATCATCGCGGCCATCGTCAACGGCATCGCTGCCCGGCAGGGGCTTGAAACCTTTCTTGCGGTTTTCGGCATTGGGGTGCTGGGCGCGGCGGTTTGCGTGTTTCTTTTGCAGGCCGGCGACTGTTACCAGTTGCCGACGCTGCGCGCGCCGCTGAAAATGTTTGCCCGCATTCAGGGCGCCGTCTGCCTGTCCTTCGTCACCGTCGCCAGCATCCTTCTCCTGTTTTTGCCAGAAGCGCTGCATTCCTGGCAGACTTTTGCCATCTGGTACGCCACGGGCGCAATCGCCATTTTCACCGGACGGCTGATCCTCGGCTTCGCCATTCGCCACTGGGGCCGCAACGGCGTGATGGAGCGTCGCGCCGTGATCGTCGGTGGCGGCGATGCCGCAAAGGACCTCATCCGCTCGCTCGAACAGCAATCGGACAATGATATCCGCATCTGCGGTATTTTCGACGACCGGAAAAGCGAGCGTTCGCCCGATGTCGTTGCCGGCTACCCCAAGCTCGGCACCTTCGCGGAACTGGTGGAATTCGCCCGCCTGACGAAGCTCGACATGCTGATCATCGCCCTGCCGCTCAGTGCCGAGGCGCGTATCCTCCAGCTCCTGCGCAAGCTTTGGGTGCTGCCCGTCGATATCCGTATCGCGGCCCATGCCAACAAATTGCGTTTCCGCCCCCGCGCCTATTCCCATGTCGGCGCGGTGCCGATGCTCGACGTGTTCGACAAGCCGATACGCGACTGGGATTCGGTGGGGAAACGGGTGTTCGACATCGTCTTCAGCATTATCGGCATCGTTCTGTTGTGGCCGGTGATGCTGGGCGCGGCGATTGCCGTCAAGACGACATCCAAAGGCCCGGTGTTCTTCAAGCAGAAGCGTCATGGCTTCAACAATGAAACGATCAATGTCTGGAAGTTCCGTTCCATGTATACGGAACTCAGCGACCCCACGGCGAAAAAGGCCGTCACGAAAAACGATCCGCGCGTCACGCCGGTCGGGCGGTTCCTGCGAAAATCCTCGATGGACGAGCTGCCACAGCTTTTCAACGTTCTTTACGGTGATCTTTCTTTGGTCGGGCCGCGTCCGCACGCCGTGCACGCCCAGACGGGCGACCTGAAATATACCGAGGTGGTGGAGCATTATTTCGCCCGACACAAGGTCAAGCCCGGTGTTACCGGCTGGGCGCAGATCAATGGCTGGCGTGGTGAGATCGACCACGGCGACAAGATCAAGTTCCGCACCGAATACGATCTCTATTATATCGAGAACTGGTCGCTGCTTCTCGATCTCAAGATCCTGTTCCTGACGCCGATCCGGCTGCTCAAATCGGAAAATGCCTATTGACCCACACCGGTTACCAGCACGCGCCGGATTTTGACGCACCGCTTGCCGCCATGCGGCTGGTCGGCGCGTTCTTCATTGCCTTCGGCGTCTTTCTTTCCGGCTTCGTGATTTCCGAACCGGCGCCCTACGAGCTGATGATGGTGGGGCAAGTGGCCATCTGGTTCCTGCTGGGCTTGCGCCTCTCGCGCACCGTCGTCCTGCTTCTGTGCATGCTGCTTGCCTTCAATGTCGGCGGTTATCTTTCGCTCACCACCATGGCCAATCTTGACGAGGGACCGCTCTATCTCGCCGTATCGACCTTTCTGGCGCTGACCTCGGTTTTTTATGCTGCCATCATCGAGGACAAGCACCAGCGGCTGCTGCTGATTTTCCGGGCCTGGCTCGCCGCAGCGTTGATTACCTCCCTGCTCGGCATCATCGGATATTTTCACGCCATTCCCGGTTTCGAGGTCTTTACCCTTTACGATCGCGCCAAGGGCGCCTTTCAGGACCCGAACGTTTTCGGCCCCTTCCTGGTGACGCCGTCGCTGTACCTGATTTACGGCCTGCTCTCCGGCAAGGCGATGCATGCGCCATGGCGGATCCTTGGCCTGCTTATTCTGTCTCTTGCCGTGTTCCTGTCGTTTTCACGCGCCGCATGGGGCCTTTTCCTGTTTTCGGCCGTGCTTCTGGTTTTCGTCATGCTGCTGAAAGAGCGCACGGCGGCATTCCGGCTGAAAATCCTCGTTCTGTTTCTCGTCGCCGTGGCATTGATGGTCGCAGCCGTCATCATCGCGCTGCAATTCAAGCAGGTGGCAGACCTGTTCTCTAGCCGCGCCTCGGCGGTGCAATCCTATGATGGCGGCCATCTCGGGCGTTTTGCCCGCCACTATCTCGGTTTCCTGATGGCGATGGAACATCCGCTCGGCATCGGCCCCATGGTGTTCGATGACATCTTCCCCGCCGCAGAACATAATATCTGGCTGAAAAGCCTGACCACGCATGGCTGGTTCGGCTTCGTCATCTATCTCGCGCTGATCTGCTGGACCATTGCCGCCTGCTTCAAACTACTGCTGCGCCAGCGGCCGTGGCAGCCGTTTCTCATCATTTCCTGGGTAACCTTTGTCGGGCATGTGATGATCGGCAACGTCATCGACACCGATCACTGGCGGCATTTCTTCCTGCTGCTCGGCATATTGTGGGGATGCATGGCTCTGGAAAAGCGCGAAAACCTGCGCCGAAGCAGAAGTGCCGCTTAAAGTCCTTACCCTTACGGAACCTTACATTATTTCATGCGTTTAGCCCGCGATCATGATTGTCAAACGGGGAGACATCCTATGACGCAGACCAACAATCTCTATTTTATCATTGGCGCACTCCTGGTGGTTCTTGTCGGCCTTGGAGCCTATGTCTGGCACGAGGAAAGCAAACCGAAGGGGATCGAGATGAATATCGGCCCGAACGGTGTTTCCGTGCAGGAAAACTGAGCACTTCCAGTAAAACTGCGTAGCGGTTTCATGACTGAAACCAAGGCATTGAGCGCGTCCAACGCTTCCGTTCATTAGAGACGCACCATATGTCCGCAAGCGTCGCGCAAAGTTCGGCTATTAGACCGGGTGCATCCCAAGCTTGAGACGGCTGGGGATGCACCCGGTCTTCTTATGAGAGGAGACGAAAGGCGGGATCGAGAATCTTCGCCGAGCCGGTTCGGTATGCATGACGTGTATCGGCCTGATCATGGAAACAGTGAGCGCAATGGTCTCCTCCGTCGACCTGTCCACACGCATCAATGCCACCAAACTCGCACTCAAGGCCATCAAGGAGCAGGAGGACAATTCCGCTTCGACCTCCTCGCCACGAACTGCGATCCTCGACTCCTACGGGATCGACACCTCGCCCTCCTCCACCAATACGCGGCTGACACAGCTTCTGGCGCAATATGCGCAAGTTTCCGGCACTGCCGCGGAGACCGACGACACAAGCACGCAGGCGCCCTCCGGCGACATTACACGGGCCAGTTTCATGACAAGCCTGAAGGCGACGCTGGAAGAACTCTCCAAGGACCCGAGCAAGGCTACGCAAGCCAAGGCAATGCTGGAAGCGCTGGCCGCTGGAACGCTGACCGTCTCCGATCCGACCGAAGGCGCAAAGATAAAAGCCTGGGACGTGGAGGCCGACAAGACAACCACCTCAAAACCGGCAACCGAGATCACCACGACCGGCTGGAGCGATTTTCTGAAGGACCACCTCAAGCGCGACGGTTCCGCTTATGCCAAGACCACCGGTGGCGCCTATGTCGACAGTATTTCCGGCGACAACGCATTTTTTGGCAATGTCGGCAGTCGCTATTATTATCTGACCTGGCCGCAGGCGAAAACCGGAACGCTGACGGTTTAAGCCAACGTTTCCGGCAAGGGTCGAAGGGAGCGCCGCCGCCCTTTTATCGATCTGCTGCGACATAAATCATGCCGCAGCATCTTCTCCCTGCCGCGTTCAGACGGCAGGTGCTGCGGCTTGTTTCGTTCCGCCGGAAAGCGCCTTTTGCAGTTGCGCTTCCTG
This sequence comes from Rhizobium sp. AN6A, assembly GCF_900215635.1. Classification (NCBI taxonomy): domain Bacteria; kingdom Pseudomonadati; phylum Pseudomonadota; class Alphaproteobacteria; order Hyphomicrobiales; family Rhizobiaceae; genus Rhizobium; species Rhizobium sp. AN6A. Next base: position 2,264,111 of record NZ_OCNC01000004.1, on the reverse strand, counting down.
CTCAGGCGAAAGCGAGGTTTTGATGACCCGCCCACGAAGACCTTCCAGTTCCGCCATCACCTTTTCCGGCTGCACCTTGCGGATCAGCACGAACAACGCCGAAGAGCTATTCGGGATGGTTTCACCCAGAGATTTGATGAAATCGTCGTCGATGCCGTAATCCGTCAGCGACCCCGCAAGCGCACCCGTTCCCGCACCGATCGCGCCGCCGATCGCAAATCCCGCGAGCGGATTGAGGAACAGCAGGCCAACGAGGCCGCCCCAGAGACCACCGGAGAGAAAACCGGAGCTTGCACCGATCGCCGTCAGATTGACGCTCTGTTTCAGGTGCACCTTGCCGTTTTCATCGCGAACGACGACGACGGCATCTTCCAGATCGACCAGATATTCCTTTTTCATTCCAGCAAGTTTCAGAAGGACCCGGTCGGCCTCTTCCGTTCCGTCAAAACCGACAACGACGAGTTCGGACATGTTTCATCTCCCTGAATTTCAGTTTCGCTTAGATTGGAACGCCAAAGAACACGGCAGGTTCCCGCCATGATGGAAGGATGATGTGTCACGCGTTTGACGGGCAACATCGTCGGGAAGAAAGTCCCCTGCCCACCGTCCACAGCCTTTGTTCCTTTTTTCAAGAAAAGGCTATTTTCCGCTTGCGCCCTAACAGGCTTATATATAAACGGCTTTCAGGTTCGGAGCGTAGCGCAGCCCGGTAGCGCACTTGACTGGGGGTCAAGGGGTCGTGGGTTCGAATCCCGCCGCTCCGACCATTAAAAACAGATAGATAGCCAGTTCCCCCAGAGCTGGCTATAATTTTTTCAGCCACATTCTCGCCGGCGCCATGCGCGAATTGACAAGATGCGGTGTGGGTGTGCGTTTATCCAAGCCTGAGAACGAGGTGTGCTGTGATGGTCAAAAAAACAAAAATTGAACACTCGGAATTCTCAGGCGAATTTGAAGACGACGGTATCACGGTTCTGGTTGATATCTACCGGCCGGCTGGCACCCAACAGGATTGGACGCTCGAGGTTATCAGCGAGCACGATGATGTCACCACCTGGGAAGAACCTTTTACGACAGACAAGGACGCCTGGGAAGAATTCCTGGCCACCTGTGAGAAAGATGGAATTCGCAGCTTCCTGGACGGCGAAGATCCATCCGTTCATTGACGCTTGACACTGCGGTGCGAGGCCGTGGCGGGCGCGAGTGCATTCAACGATAATTCCTGAAATATACCCTTATTGCAAAGCCTGTGACCGTCCAGAGACGGCACGCATTTGCCTTGTTGACTCTCCGCTAAAATTAGAACATTTAGTGAACAAACGAGAGGTCAACCGATATGCCCGATGCGGAAAAAATCACCCCTGTACGGCCTGACGACATAGCTGGATATGTCATCCAGTGTCATGATGGCGATGCGAAGGCGGCTGTTGAAACGCTGCTGGGCGAAATCGAACATTTGCAGGAACAGCTTTCCCTTGCGGTTGCCATCATGGGAAAAGGCTATACGCGTGGATGGACGCCGGATTTGGGAAGTGACTGAACCAGCCACAAGCTGCGTTTGATGCAGCTTGTGGAATATCAATGAATGCTGCGCAGCCTTCAGGCCTTTTCAGCCAGTTCGCCGATTTCGCGGTCAATCAGATAAAGCGCATTGGGACCGTCACCGATCAGCTCGATCTTGCCCATTATCGTGCGGCACAGGCTGTCCTCTTCATGCTGTTCGTTCACGAACCATTGCAGAAAGGATGTGGTCGCATGGTCTTTTTCAGACCGCGCGAGATCAACCGCCGCGTTGATGGCGGCGGTGACACGCGATTCGTGTTGCGCGACAATTGCAAACAACCCCTTGATATCGTTTGCGGTGACCTGTGGGGCAGGCAGCTCGGTGAAAATAACTGGAGCTCCGAGATCGTTCAGAAAGCTGAAGATGCGGTGCATATGCTCCAGCTCTTCGGCAGCATGGCCAAGCAGAAACTTGTAGCAACCATCGAGATTGCGCTCAGCCGCCCAGGCGGCCGCCTGAAGATAGGCGTGGTGGGCGCGCAATTCGCCGTTGAGCAGATCGTTCAATGTCGTTTCGACTAGTTTATTTGCCATTGGTTTATCCTTGTTATGGTGATTGCAGCCAATTTTTTCGTGCGGGCTGCTTCACACACCCGGCGAGCGAGATTCGAGGGATCGAGCGTCCCATCTGGTCGAGCATGTAGACAGCGTCATTGCGCCGGCGTTACCTGTGCCAGAGCCGCGTCCAGCCTTTCGCCCTTCATGACCAGTTTGGGGCGCAGCTTCTCCGCCTTTTGCCTGACCGCTTCCAGATTGACGGGCTTGCCGACCTGGATCACGCCGATCATCGCCATCATCAGATGCGGCGGGCAATAATAGAGATAGACGCCTTCCTTCTCGACGGTGACGGTGAAGGCCTCATCGAGCTTGCCTTTCCAGGGCGTTACGCCTTCCGGAACGGCATAGGACTGCACGTAATGGCTGGAATTTTGCGGCACGAAGGTAATGGTGTCGCCGGGCTCTGCCTTCACAAAGGAAGGCTCGAACACCATGCTGCCGTCCGTGCCGTAATTGAGCATCAGCACCTTGTGTTCGGCAGCAAAGGACGGCGCGACAGAAAAGGTTACGGCCAAAGCCGCGGCAAACGTCATCAAAAATCGTTTCATGCAATTATTCCTTCAAGGGTTTTGAAATGTTCGGGCAGCGGGTCGCCAGCCGGCTGGATGACGGGATTGCCGCGCCTGTCCCGCAAAACTTCCACCGTCACCCCGTAGGTCTCGGAAATGAGTTTCGGCGTGACGATATCTCCCGGCGCGCCGGTCGCCTTCAATGCGCCACCGGAAATCACCAGCAGGTTGTCGGCATATTGGCAGGCGAGGTTGAGATCATGCAGCACGACGAGCGTTACCCAGCCATTGGCGCGGGTTTCCTGCCGCACCAGATCGAGAAGCGCCACCTGATGTTTGAGGTCCAGCGCGCTGACCGGCTCGTCCAGCAGCATCGCCTGCGGCTCGCGCATCAGAACCTGCGCGAAAAGCGCCATCTGCCGCTGCCCGCCGCTGAGCGAGGCAATCTCCCTGCCCGCCAGATGCGCTATGCCCGCCTGATGCAGGCGTGTCATGGCCAGGTCGAGCGTCTCGTCGTCAATATGCAGCGACAGACGCCCGAACCGGCCGAGTGCCACCACCTCCAGTACGCTGAGCGCAATATCGGCCGTGGTGTCTTGCGGCATGTAGGCAAAGCCGTCGCGCCACTGCCTTATATACCGCCCCGCCCTCTCCCCGGCCCGAAGGCGGCGGTCGCCGAGGCTGATCGAACCGGCAGCAAGTGGCAGATCGCCGAAGATCGCTCTCAGAAGGGTCGTCTTGCCCGTTCCGTTGGGGCCGATGACGGCATGAATATGCCCCGCCTCCAGACGTGCCGACAGGCCTTTCACTACAGTCTGTCCGCCGCGCTCGGCGGAAATCGAATCGAGAACCATCATCGGCCGCGCCTCTTCGGAGCGAAAATCAGCCACATCAGAAACGGTACGCCGACAATGGCCGTGACGATGCCAACCGGGAACAGCGCACCGGGAACGATCGATTTGGAGAGGATCGAGGCAGCCGACAGCATCAGCGCGCCGCTCAGCACCGACATGGGCAGGAAGAAGCGCTGATCCTCGCCCACCGTCATGCGGGCGATATGCGGCGCGACCAGCCCGATGAAACCGATGACGCCGACGAAGCTGGTGGCCGTCGCGGTCATGATGGCGACGATGACGAGAACCTTCATGCGCAGCCAGCGGACATTGATGCCGAGGCTTGCCGCCCGCATCTCCCCCATTCTGAGCGCGGTCAGCTTCCAGCAATCCGCCATCAACAGGGCGCAGCAGAGGGCGGTCACGGCAGCGGTCAGGCCAAGCGTCGGCCATGTTGCCTTGGTCAGGCTGCCGAACAGCCAGAAAAGGATCTGCTGGGACAGCTCCGGCGAGGACAGGAACTGGATGAGCGACAGCAGCGACTGAAACAGGAAGAGAAGCGCAATGCCGCCGAGAATGATGGTTTCGGTCGTCATCTGCCGCATGGAGGCCAGCATGAAGAGAAAAAGTGCTGCGAGCATGGAAAAGACAAACGCGCCCAGCGGAACGGCAATCATGGCATCCAGCCCGAGACCGCCAAGCGCCAGTACCAGCGCCGCACCGAAACCGGCGGCTGCGGCCATACCGAGCGTATAGGGGCTCGCCATGGGATTATTGAGCAGGGTCTGCATTTGCGCGCCACCTGCCCCGAGTGCCGCACCGACGGCAAGCGCCATCAGCGCCATGGGCAGGCGAAGGCCGCGCACGATGGAATCGGTCATGGCGGCCCGTTCGCCAAGGCCGGTCAGCGACTTCACCACTTCGGCGGGCGACAGCAGCGAAGGACCAGTGGCGATATCGAGAACAAGGCTCACCGCCATCAATACGAAGAAGATAGAGACGACACGCCAGCGACGGCGCTCGCGCAGCCGGTGCGCACCGATGGCCTCGGCGTTGCGGGCAGCAATTGTCATGAAAACCTGCCTGAAAGGACTGTCTTGAAAAGCGGACGCCGCAACGGCGGCGTTCGCGAGATTTCGCCACTGTGGCGGCGAAGAAAGCATGGTTCTGCGCCGCCGCAGGCAAGCGCGATATCAATCCTTGACGGCGATGGCGAAAGTGCCTTGAGGCGTTACCGGAAGGTACTTCTTGTAATAGCCGAGATAGTTGGCGATCGGATCGACATCCTTGAACTGCTCGGGATATAGCTGCTTTGCGATGTACTGAACCATGGCGAAATCGGAGAGCGTGCGCGACGCACCCTGATAGACGCCGAACAGCTGGCCGTTCTTGATGGCGGGCAATTCGCTCCAGCCCTGACGGGCCTCAAATGCCTTGAGTTTCTCGCCTGCGTCTGCCGCCTTCACCGCCTGTCCCATTGGCAGCGCTGCCGGGTTCTTGTTGTTTTCGCGACCGGAAATGAAGATGGCGTCAGGCTTGGACGCCAGAACCTGTTCTGGATTGATCGGTCCCCACCATTCGACGAAGGGAGCGGCAATGTTGTCGCCGCCAGCCGCCGTGGACATGGCGCCCCACATGTTCTTGCCGTAGGTGAAAGAATATTCGGCCGGGCCCTTGTTGCCGAACTCGACATAGACCTTCGGTTTCGGCTTTCCGGACCTGGCGACCCGGTCAGCGACCTCTTTCAGCGAACCGGCATAGAAGTCGGCAATTTCCTTGCCACGCTTCTCCTGGCCGGTCAGGTCACCGAAAAGCCGGGTCGAGGCGACATGCCGCTCGACCGTCTGGGCGTTGTAGTCGACGACGACGACGGGGATGCCCTCTTCTTCCAGACGATCGGCATCGAGACCAAGGGCTTTGTATTGCCAGTCCGCCAGAATCACCAGATCGGGATTGAGGCTCAACACTTTTTCGACCGAGAAAGTCTGCGCTTCCACTTCACCGACATCGGCAATGTCGGCAAGTGAGGCGCGATGCGCGAGATGCATTTTCCAGTTGGCGGGTACCCAGCCTTCCCAGGCTTCGCGAGAAATGCCGACGACGGAATCATAGGCTTTCTCGCCGCCGACCGCCATGTAGTCCTCGAAGTAGAAACCGAGAACAACACGCTTTGCTGGAAGGTCAACCTTCACCTCGCGTCCGATGACATCTGTGATGGTCTTTTGTTCAGCCATTACATGAGGGGCGGTAAAGAGAATAGACAAGAGCGATGCGGCAAGGCCGCTCATAAATGATTTTGGGGTCATGATGCGATCCAGAAGTTGAAACAACGTCGCTCTATAAAAGATGATTAAAGGAGTCAACTTAATTGTTGGATCGCATAAGTTACTAATATATAGACAAAAAATGTAATTTCCGACGAACCGTGAGAGGGAGAAATCGGGTCGCCTGATGAAAGACAGGCTGCGTCGTTGAGAACTCAACAGTTAGGAAACCACGCGTTTGCGCCCGTCCGGACCGTTGCGCGATCACAACGGAACTCAACATGCCGCTTCGATCTGCAATTCTGCGGACGCTATGCCCGACCGTTTTCAAAACTCGTTTGAAGCAATTGTGAAGTCGTCGGCGATCGACATGTGTTCGACATTTTCCCAGGTCTGATCCATGGCATAGGTCTCAGACAGATAGGGGATGCCGATATGGCCGTAGCGGACGGAAAGCTGGCTCTCAGCCGCCTTTTCACCGAGATACGCGACGCGGCCGAGATAAAGCGCGGTCGCAAGGCCTGTCCTGTCCGCACCGGACTTGCAATGGATGAGGATGGGCTTCGGCGCATCACGCATGATCGCGACCAACTGGTTCACCTTGTTCATGTCGAGTTCGTGGCGGGCTGACATGCCAAAATTGATATGGGTCAACCCCAGCTCGCGCGAGGTTTTGATCTCATCCTTGTACCAGCCCTCGGATTCATTCTCTCCGCGCAGATTGATGACCGTCTTGATGCCGTGGTCCCTGGCATAGCGGACCAGCTGCTCACTGCTTGGCTGGTTGGAGCGGTAAAGCTGCCCTGCCACCACCTCGTGAAAGTTGCCGAGAAGCTGGATGGCGAGGAGATAACCGCCTGCGGCAAGCACAGCAATACCCATGCCCCCCAAGGAGCACTTCCATAATCTTCGCATAATAAATCGGTTCTCTCATTGGACGAGACAACCGATACAGCTGGATTCTGACAGTAGGCTGAAAGTTATGCGACAGTATTGTAAGAGTAGAAAAACTGCGTTTCGTCAGCGCACGAAAACGTAGACCGCATAGATGGCGATGAGCGCTGCGGCCACTGCGGCGGCAATAACACCAAGGCGTTTTTCGATGAAGTGGCGCACCGGTTCACCGTATCTTTGCAGCAACCCGGCGAGGATGAAAAAGCGCGCGCCGCGCGTGACGACAGCCGAGAGAATGAACAGGCCGAGGCTGATATTGGCCGCACCAGAGAGGATGGTGACGACCTTGATCGGCGGCAGATGCGCAAAGCCCGATGTTACCAGCAGGAGAATGATGGTCTCGTAATTCACCGAATTCTTGAGCTGCTCGAAGCTGTCCAGCTTGCCGTAAAATTCCAGAATTGGCCGCGCGATGCTCTCGAAAGCGTAGTGACCGAGGAACCAGCCGGCGATGCCACCGAGAACGGAAGCGACCGTTGCGACGAGCGCATAAAACATCGCCCTTTTTGGCTTTGCCAGCACCATGGGCAGGAAAAGCACATCCGCCGGCACAACGAAGACGGAGCTTTCGACGAAGGCCACGATCGCCAGCCACCACACGGCGCTTTTGCGCGCGGCAAGCGCCATCGTCCAGGCATAGATGTTTTTCAGCATTTCATGTCCTCGGGGAAGATCGTTTTAGACCGAAGGCAAGGCGGGAGCCAAGGCATCTCAGTGGCGGTTCGTCAGCGGCGGACGGTCTGACTATCGACCGCCGCCAAATCAGGATTAGAGACAACGCAAGAGAATGGCAAATGTTGGAAGATTTATTTTTGCATTGCGGCAAAGGAGAAAAACAAACAATTCCAGACCGCAGCGGCGAATGGTTGCTGCGATGCGAAATTTCATCCTCAGGTAGATAAACCGGCCTTTTTGCGGTAGAATAAGGTGTGGCGGAAAGAGGAGGAAGTTATCATGGACTATGTAAGCTTCATTACGTCGATCAATCCGGTCATACTGGTCATCCTGCTGATTGTTCTTCTCGCAGGCGCCTACAGCAGCTGGGTTTCCCACTGACAAAGGCGGGCAGCAGCACCGGTCCGAAAAGACGCTGATTTTCCATCGGCGGTAGGCATTCGGCCGGATAAATGTTATCAAACCCGGAGTTAAAGCAACTTCCGGGAAGCCTGATGTCGAACGAATTCGCATTCACTGATACGTCTGAAAAGCTCAGCACCACGCTCGAAAAGCTGATTGGGAAACTGCAAGGTCAGACGATCACATTGCGCGAGCTGATGGAGGCAATCGGCGAACAGGGCCTGTTGCTCATCTGTGCCATAGCCTCCCTGCCCTTCCTCATTCCAGTCTCCATTCCCGGCGTCAGCACCGTGTTTGGCGCAGCGATCATTCTCGTCAGTCTGGCCATAACCCTCAACCGTCTGCCATGGCTGCCGGCCAGGATTCTCGACCGGCAGATGGAAACGGCAAAGCTGGTGCCGGCATTGCAGAAAGGCGTCGCCATTGTCTCCAGGCTCGATCGCTTCATCCGCCCGCGCCTTCCGGCGCTGACGGCGGGCATCGTCGCCAATAGAGTAAACGGACTTGCGCTGATGACCGCTGGCGTGTTGCTGATGATGCCGCTCGGCTTCATTCCCTTCTCCAACACCCTGCCGGGCGTCGCCATCCTGCTTTTTTCGGCGGGCATGATCCAGAGAGACGGCGTGACCGTTCTTGGCGGGTATCTGTTTCTCATCCTGACGGCGATTTATTTTGCAGCACTCGCCTATGCCGCCTTCTGGGCCGGACAGGGCCTCAGCAGCTCGATGGGCGGCTGAGGCTTATTGTCCACCTCTATTGCGGGTGTTGCGACCATTGCGTCGCGATGCCCACCACACTGCCAGCCGCCGCCGCCTGCGGCGAACCGCCGGCAAATCGTGGGAAAGCACGATAAGACCAAGCGGGACCATCCAGAAACCGAGGATGGGCAAAAACCCGAGCGTTCCGCCCACCACCAGCGCCGAGCCGGTGGCGATCCTGCCGACGCGCGAACGCGGCATGGCAACGCTCCATTTTCCGAGATTGAGACGACCCGTTCTGTGGTCCATTCCAAATTTCATTCCATACTGCCCTTTAACATCTGGCCTGTGGATAATTTTTTCACCGTCGATAAGCCCGGAAAATCGGGACTCCGGCGAGATAAAACAAGATGAATGCGTTTTTTTTGAAAAAAGCGCTTGGCAAATCGGAAAAGCATTTGTATTACCCCGCTCACACCGCGCCAAGCAGCGCACGTTCCCTGGTAGCTCAGCGGTAGAGCATTCGACTGTTAATCGACAGGTCGCCGGTTCGAATCCGGCCCGGGGAGCCATTTTTTCCAAAACATGGCATGATGAGCGAGATGCCGCAGCATTCGCTCTATATCGATCTTGGCATATGCGCGTAGCTGGGCGCTATTGACCTCAGGTCTTCTTCGCCACACGCTTCGTCGCAGTAGACGCGTTGGTGAGTGCCGGCGGGTCGCTTGCCGGGAAACTTTCCTCAAGGCTTTCGGTCAGGTCGTCGTCTTTTCGTGTGGCCTCAGCTTTTTGCTCTTTCTGAAGAGATTTCACCGCTGGTGATTTGGCATTTTTTGCCAACGCCTTATCCGCAGTCACCTTCTTCTGGACCAAGGACTTGGCGGCAGCGGGTTTCTTCGCGCCATTTTTGCCGTTGGTCTTTCCGGTTTCTTTGCTTGCCGAGACCTCCCGTTCCGCCTCCAACCAGTGGCGTTCGTGATGTCCCTCCGGTCTGCCTTCCCTCTCCCATATTGCGCGGGCTTTTTCGCGGATTGCTGCTTCGCGATCATGGTTCATAACGTCCTCCTCTTTGCGTCGCATCGGCTTTGGCTGTGCCAAATGAAAAACAGAAATGGCCGGAAATTGTTCCGCGTCCGGAGATTGCGCATGCGCATTTCCCTGAAAAAAGGGAACCCTACTCACTGCAGGATCGTTTGCCCGGCAGGAACCCGCAGGAGGACCTTCCATGAGCGATCCGAAACAGAAGAAAAACGAACATCTCGATATCAAAGACGAGGATCTGCCGCGTTTTGAAACCGACAGCGAACTCAGATCGAAAGAAAGTGAGATTTACCCCGATGAATCCATAAGCCTGCGCGCACGCCGGCAGGCGGCTCGGCAACACGAGGATGCCTTCATCGTCGCCACAGACCTTGAGGACGATGACCAGCGCGATGCGGCGCCCGGCACAAGGGAACAGCCATAGGGGCCTTAAAACGCATAAGGCGGGCCACAGCCCGCCTTTATAAGGATCGTACTAAGTTGGTCCGGTCTTCAGCGACGCACGGAAACGATGGCCTTGCGGTTGAAGTTCGATACCTGCACCCGACCGGACTGATTGCCGCCGAGAATTTGCGCTGTCTTGCCGCTCATGCTCTTCAATATTCCGGCGTGATAACCGCGACCGTTGCGAATGACGACAACATCGCCCGGTTTGGCGGCGGCTACGGGAACGGCATAACCGAATGACGTCCAGGATTTTGCAAATCCGTAAGATTTGGGAGATGCGCGCCCGGCCTTGCTCGCAACGGCATGCAGGAACAGGCCACACCACGGGGTGCTGCGGGGATTTGCCCCAAGAATATTTTTCAGGCTCTTGTTGTTTTTGGATTCATGCAGCCCGGTGTATTTTTCAGCCTGGTTCAGCATGCCAGCCGAAGCGGGTGCCACGACTGTAAAAGCCAAGGCAGCGGATAGAATTAACGCGGATACTCTCAAACGTCTCGCCCTTATGTTAGAGGGCGTCCGTGTATTGTGACAATTTAGCGACAATTTGACGAGAAAAGGGCAGAAATCAGACGGCTATTCATGCGGACTGATCTGTCATTGCTTTAAAACAGGCTGCCCTGTGCATCGTCAGCACGGCTGCGGTCGGTATTTTCGAGATCCAGCATGCGCAATTTGGTGTTCGTTCCGCCCGGCGCGGAAAAGCCACCCAGCCGGCCGCCAGCCGCCAGAACACGATGGCAGGGAATGATCAGCGGCACGGGATTTTTCGCCATGGCCTGCCCGACATCGCGGGCCTTTTCCATGGAGAGGCCCAGCGTTTTTACGATGCCGCCATAGGTCGTCGTGCGGCCCCAGCCGATATGCCTTGCCACCTCATAGACATCGAGAAAGAACCGTTCCTGCCCGGCAAGATCGAGTTCCACGGGCGTAAAATCAATCTCTTCACCATCGAAATAGCGGGTAACCATCGCAATCACCTCACGGGCCCGTGTGTCGGGTACCGCAATGGAAGATGACGACAGGCGTTTCTGGATAAGTTTCTCGGTTTCACCGGCATCTGCGCTGGGCAATTGCAGACGGGCGATACCGCACTCTGCCCATGCGAGGCCGCAATGGCCGAGAGCTGTCGGGAAAACAATATAGCCGTAGTGGTTGGTCATTGCCGTATTCATCCGCTTTTAACGCGCACGATGCCATATCCTGCGTTCGACACAACCCGTTTCTGGCGGCGGATAAAACAAGGCCACCCGGCTTTACGGGTGGCCTTTCACATCTCAATCCAGGAACGCTGTCAGGATGCGAGTTTACCCTGATCTTCCACCTTGTTTCCGGCCTCCACAAGGCATTGCGCCTGCCGGCTTGCGGTAACAAAGGCGGCGCGCGCAATCTCTCCCGCCACGTCCCCCATCAGCGAGGCGCGGCACAGACGCAGGGCCTGCTCATGCGCCTTGTCACCGCGTTGTGGCCATTCGTGCTGGAGAAAATCGAAGGCCTCGTAAACGCCGTTGAAAATCCGGGGAGCACCGTTTTCCAAGGATATGGTAACAGGCTTTTCCCACTTAACGTCTTTCAGCAACATTGATTGTACTTCCATGCTCTATTAACCAGCGACAAACGCCGGCTCCTCCAGTTGGTTCCCTTCACTTTCGGTTTCAAGGTCGAAAAAATAGCCCTCGAAAAACCATGTGCCTCCAGCTTTCCATCCTACGCGATTTGAGGAACAAAGCGTTTCAACACTCGTTCAAGCGGAAGTGAACCGGATCCCTTCATGCCAATAAAATCCTCTCCTGTTATCGTCTGGTTCCGCAAGGACTTGCGCCTTGCGGACAACCTCGCTCTTCTCGCAGCGGTGGAGCATGGCGGCCCCGTCATACCGCTCTATATCCGTGAGGCGTCCTGCGGCCCGCTGGGCGGCGCGCAGGAATGGTGGCTTCACCATTCGCTTGCCTCTCTTTCCGCGGCGCTGGAAAAATGCGGCAGCCGTCTGCTGCTCAGAAGCGGCAACGCAGAGGAGACGCTGCGCCGGCTGATAGCCGAAACCGGCGCGGATGCAGTCCTCTGGAACCGTCGCTATGAGCCGACCGGCATGGCAACGGACAAGGCACTAAAAGAGGCGCTTGGCAACGACGGACTGACAGTTCGCAGCTTTGCCGGACACCTGCTGCATGAACCATCCCGGGTGCAGACCAAATCCGGCGGTCCTTACCGGGTCTACACGCCCTTCTGGCGGGCGCTGGAGGGCGGCGAGGAGCCACATGCGCCGGCGGATGCACCGCAGAGCCTGAAGGCACCTGAGACATGGCCAAAATCGGAGAAACTCGAGGACTGGAAGCTTCTGCCGGTCAAACCGGACTGGGCCAGGGATTTCAGCGAGATATGGACATCAGGTGAAAATGCCGCGCGGGAAAAACTCGATGATTTCATCGATGGTGCGTTGAAGGGTTATGAGGAAGGCCGCGATTTTCCGGCGAAGGACGCTACCTCGTTTCTTGCGCCGCATCTGGCGCTCGGCGAAATATCGCCCGCCGCCGTGTGGCATGCGACGAAGGGGCTCTCACGCCATATCGCGTCCAACGATATCAGCCGTTTCCGCAAGGAACTCGTCTGGCGGGAATTCTGCTACCATCTGCTGTTCCACTTTTCCGAGCTGGACGAGAAAAACTGGAACGACAGTTTCGACGCCTTCGGCTGGCGGGACGATGACACATCCTTCAACGCATGGACGCGTGGCATGACGGGTTATCCGATCGTGGATGCCGGCATGCGGCAATTGTGGAAACATGGCACCATGCACAACCGGGTGCGCATGATCGTAGCATCCTTCCTCATCAAACATTTACTCATCGACTGGCGCAAAGGCGAGAAGTGGTTCCGCGATACGCTTGTTGATGCCGATCCGGCCTCCAACGCCGCCAACTGGCAGTGGGTGGCGGGTTCGGGCGCGGACGCCTCGCCGTTCTTCCGCATTTTCAACCCCATATTGCAGGGGGAGAAATTCGATGCCGAGGGAGACTACGTGCGCCGCTTTGTGCCGGAGCTTGAAAAGCTCGAGCGAAAATACATCCACAAGCCGTTTGAAGCACCGAAAGAGGTGCTTAAAAAGGCGGGTATCGAGCTCGGCAAGACCTATCCGCTGCCGATCGTCGACCATGGGAAGGCACGGGAAAGAGCACTTGCGGCCTATGCCGCAGTGAAGAACAACGCATAAAATTGGGTATCGGCAAAATTTTGCGTGGCGAAGCCTAAGGCGGGAAGATAATTTCTTGCCTTAAGGCGGTTGTAACGGGACATAACGGCACCTAATTTCCGCTCAGACAAGAAGGCTCAATCATGACCATTCATCCCTCTGCGCTCAGTGCTATCGGCAATACGCCGCTTATCCGTCTGAAAGCTGCCTCTGAAGCGACGGGGTGTGAAATCCTCGGCAAGGCGGAGTTTCTCAATCCCGGCCAATCGGTGAAGGATCGCGCCGCGCTTTACATCATCCGCGATGCGGAACGGCGCGGACAATTGCGGCCGGGTGGCACCATCGTGGAAGGCACGGCAGGCAATACCGGCATCGGCCTGTCGCTGGTGGCCAATGCGCTCGGCTACAAGACTGTCATCGTCATTCCCGAGACGCAGAGCCAGGAAAAGAAGGATGCGCTGAAGCTTCTCGGCGCAAAGCTGGTCGAGGTTCCGGCGGCACCCTATTCCAACCCGAACAATTACGTGAAGGTTTCCGGCCGTCTGGCAAAACAGCTGGCCGCGACGGATGAAAACGGCGCGATATGGGCCAACCAGTTCGACAATATCGCCAACCGCCAGGCCCATATCGAGACGACGGCCCCTGAGATCTGGGACCAGACGGACGGCAAGGTCGATGGTTTCATTTGCTCCGTCGGTTCCGGCGGAACGCTTGCGGGCGTGGCCGATGGCCTGCGCGATTTCAATCCCGACATCAAGATCGGCCTTGCCGATCCTGAGGGGGCCGCCCTCTACGAATTTTACAAGCATGGCGTCCTGAAGTCGGAAGGCTCCTCTATCACCGAGGGCATCGGACAGGGGCGCATCACCGCCAATCTGGAAGGCTTCGCGCCGGATTTCTCCTATCGTATTTCGGATGCGGAAGCCCTGCCGGTGCTGTTCGATCTGGTCACGAAAGAGGGTCTTTGCCTCGGTGGCTCCTCCGGCATCAACATTGCCGGCGCAATCCGCCTTGCCCGCGAGCTTGGTCCGGGGCATACAATCGTGACGATACTTTGCGACTACGGTAATCGTTATCAGTCGAAGCTGTTCAATCCGGATTTCCTGCGCTCCAAGGGGCTTCCGGTTCCGCAGTGGCTGGCGACGAAAAGCGAGATTGCGGTTCCGTACGAAACCGTTTGAGGACATGCCGAAATGCCTGTGAATGCACTGTTCCGTGACGATTTTTATCTTTCCACCGCAGAAGCGATCGTCACGGCGGTGCATGAGGATGGCGGCATCGAGCTCGACCAGACCTGCTTTTACGCCACGTCCGGCGGCCAGCCGGGCGACAGCGGCTTTCTCGAGCGGGCCGATGGTTCGCGCATCGAACTCGGCATTACCAAAAATGGCTCCGACAAGAGCGTTATCATCCATGTGCCGCTGGAAGGTCAGCCTTCCCCCGAGGTCGGTGAAAAACTGACCCTGCACGTAGACTGGCCGCGCCGTTACAAGCTGATGCGCATGCACACGGCCTGCCATCTGCTATCCGTCGTCTGCCAGTGGCCGATCACCGGTGCTGCCGTCGGCGAAGACGAATCGCGCGTCGATTTCGACATGTCGGAAACCATCGACAAGGATGAAGTCACGGCAAAGCTGATGGAACTGGTGAAAGCCAACCATCCCGTTTTCCTGCAGTGGATTACCGACGAAGAACTTCAGGCCAATCCGGGCATCGTCAAATCCAAGAATGTGCGCCCGCCAATCGGTCTTGGCCGGGTCAGCCTTGTATGCATCGGCGAAAACTCTACCATCGACAGCCAGCCCTGCGGCGGCACCCATGTTTCCGAAACGCAGGAAGTGGGCGATATTCACATTGCCAAGATAGAAAAGAAGGGCAAGGAGAACAGGCGGTTCCGCATTCGTTTCGGCACGCCTGAAGCTGCTGCCTGAAATCAGGAGAGACATCGTGAGCACGGATAAGAGCCGTTTCGTCGTTTCGGCGGACTGGGTAGAAAAGCAGCTCGGCACGGCCGGGTTTCGTCTCGTTGATGCCTCGTGGTATCTGCCGGCGCATAAACGCAACGGTGCGGAAGAATTTGCGGCGGGTCACCTGCCCGGTGCCGTGTTCTTCGATCAGGACAAGATTGCCGATCATGCAACCGGATTGCCGCATTCCCTGCCCTCGCCGGAGTTCTTTGCGGAACAGGCGGGCGAGCTTGGCCTCAGCGACACCGATACGATCGTGGTCTATGACGGCCCCGGTTTCTTTTCCGCACCGCGCGTGTGGTGGATGCTGCGGGTGATGGGCGTGCGCAAGGCCTATGTGCTGGATGGCGGTCTTGACGGCTGGAAGCGCGAAGGCCGGCCGCTAGAAACCGGCACGCCGGAAATCGAACCCGCCACTTTCACACCCGATTTCAACGAAAAGCGCGTGACCTCGCTTTCAACCATGCGCGGCATCGTTGACAGTGGCGAAAAGCAGATTGCCGATGCCCGCGGCGCGGGACGTTTCACCGGCGACGAGGCCGAGCCGCGTGCCGGCATGCGTTCGGGCCATATTCCTGGCGCTCGCAGCCTGCCCGCCACCGCATTTTCCGAGAACGGCCACTTCAAGGACCTCACCGCCATCCGCAAGATGGTGGCGGATGCCGGTATCGATCTTGGCAAGCCTGTGGTGACGAGCTGCGGTTCCGGCGTTACCGCCGCCGTCATTACGCTGGCGCTGGAATCGCTCGGCCATCAGGATAATTCGCTCTATGACGGTTCCTGGTCGGAATGGGGGGGACTGGAAGACACGCCTGTTGTCACCGGCCCTGCCGAACCTCTTCCCGTGGTGTCACATGGGCCGTTGAAGGCGCATGTCACGCAGCTGGAAATGACGGCGCCGCCGAAGGTCAGCCTTGCTATCCCCGTCAACATCCAGACGGCACTGATGCGGGTCACCGATATTCCCCTGCACTTCTACCGCTACATGTACTGGCGGGTGGGAAAACGTTGGCACTGGCAGAAACGCATGCGCATGAGCGATGCGGAACTGTCCGCTGTCCTCAAGGACCCGAAGAACAGCGTCACCGTCCTTTACATGAACGGTGCACCCGCCGGTTTCTTCGAGCTGAACAAGGCAAGCGACGAGGTAACAGAGCTTTCCTATTTCGGGCTTCTCGAAGAGGCGATCGGTGCTGGCGTCGGCAAGTGGTTCCTGTTGCAGGCGCTCTACGCCGCCTGGCAGGACAATCCGAAGCGCGTGACGGTGACCACCAACACGCTTGACCATCCGCGCGCGCTGCAACTCTACCAGATGATGGGATTTTCGCCTGTTGGTACCTATGAGGCCTGGGTGGAGCCGCTGTCCGATACGGAGCTTCTGGAAATCTCGCTGCGCAACTGAGTTACCGGCGATTGGGAGCGACGCACGCCATTCTTCAGTCGCGTGTTGTCCCTTCTCCCTTGTTCCTATGCTCGTCACAGGAATCTAGCCAGCCCAAGTCCCTGGGCTGGAAGGGTTCTCTTGCCTCGCAGACGCGCGTCGGATTGATTCCTGTGACGAGCACAGGAAGGAGGGCTTGGGGGAAACTGCCAGCGCAGAAAACCGCTGCGCAATGTTGGTGGGGATACGTTTAACTGCGCAACATTCACGCCTTGTCGATCGTCAAGTGGGTAGCCCCCTCGCCTGCCACCGTTGCGGTGCAGCGATAACCAAGCGCAGGCAAATCCAGCCCCTCGAAGAGATTTTCGCCCTTGCCGAGAAAGACCGGGGCCAGCGCCAGATGCAGTTCGTCGATCATGCTTTCGGCCATATATTGCCGAATGGTCGAAACGCCGCCGCCGATCCTGACGTCCCTGCCGTTTGCCGCCTCCAACGCCATGTCGAGTGCGGCCTTGATGCCCGTGTTGACGAAATGAAACACGGTGCCGCCCTTCATGGCAAAGGAGGCGCGCGCATGGTGCGTCAGTACGAAAACCGGCACGTGATAAGGCGGCTCTTCCCCCCACCAGCCCTTCCAGTGTTCATCCGGCCAGGCACCGCGGATAGGGCCGAACATGTTGCGGCCCAAGATCCAGGCGCCAATATTTTCGAAACTTTTCTC
Source organism: Rhizobium sp. AN6A (assembly GCF_900215635.1). Taxonomy (NCBI): domain Bacteria; kingdom Pseudomonadati; phylum Pseudomonadota; class Alphaproteobacteria; order Hyphomicrobiales; family Rhizobiaceae; genus Rhizobium; species Rhizobium sp. AN6A. The sequence continues at coordinate 2,246,911 of NZ_OCNC01000004.1, read as the reverse complement.
GGAAAACTGCTCGTCCGTGCCGGTCGAGCCGCCTTGCTTGCCGAACATGCGATGAAAGGTGCGGGTCTTGAACGCCCATTGATGCAGCGTTTCGCCATTCACACCCAGCGGGTTCTGGAGACTTTGATCCGGCCCCGCACCGTATCCGTCAATCGAAATGGCGAAATTTCGAACGACAACCTTCGGCATGGCAATATCCTCCCGTTTCAAGAGGACAGGTTGCCGCGCATCCGGTAACTGGCCTCAGATTTCTCTTTCCAGAGTAACGGCCGTCGGGGTATGCCCGCCGGCGGAACCTTTGTCTTCGGTAACGCTGTTGAGGAGATGATCGGCAATCAGCTCCGCCTGGAATTTACCCAGTTCGTAGCAATAGGTGATCTCGCGTTTTTCGGCCGACCAGTAGACATCGGGACGCCCGCAGGACTTCGCCGTCAACTTGACCTCGCCTTTCAAGCCGTAAGCGCCGAAACTGCGGCTGATAAGATCGAGAACCTTCGATTCCTTGACCATGATGGCGTAAGGTTCCAGCTCCGGATCGCGCGGCGGCACGTAGCTCACGGTAAATCTGGATGGCGTCTGCGCGCGGTGGGGCGTCAGAAAATCTTCCCACGCCGATGCGATACGCGGATAGGCGGCGCCACATTTGGCAAATTCGTCATTGGCGAGCCCCATCATGGTGGCAAGATCGCCATAGCCGTCCTTGTCGCGGCCGACCATCAGGCAGGCCATGTTGCGATCGCGGCTCTTGTCGGGAACAAGCGCCGAAAACACCGGTGCTTCGTGCTGGGGCAAAGCCTCCGTCTCGCGCGCCAGATACCAGCTGTCGGTAGCATTGACGAGTGCGGTATCAAGCCATTCCTCGTTAGCCTGAAGGATGAGCGTGCCCGCCAGCTGATCCGCAGGTGCTTGCGCGCTGCCGGTCTCCGGCGCACCGAAATCCGAGATCAGCATGCGTGCACCCTCGTGATAAAGCGAGAAGATCGCATTGCCGATGACGAAATTGACCGCCTGCTGGAGCTGATCGTCGGAAAGGCCACCGAGACCGGAGGCGACCTGCGCCTGCGTGTCGATCGGAACCGTCAAAGAAACGAAAGCCAGCGGAACGGCGGCCAGAAAACGACGGAACATAAAATCAGACCTTCCGGGATCGAGGAGCGCCACTGATTCCCGATGCTAACGAGTCACGCAATGGGCTGGTTGCATCACCCGTCAAGAATCGGGTGGATAGAGGTCTGTTTCGGGATCATAGCTGCAAAGAAGCAACGCCGATCCCAACAGAAGGACCTCGCCATGACCGATCTCGTCTTTACAGCAATGCCGGCTAAGGAAGCTGAGGCTTTCCGGGCGGGAGCCGCCGACGCCTATGGCAACCCGCCGGAAAAGGCCGTTTCTCCAGGCGGCATGCCGTGCCGCCATTGCCTTTCCCAGATTAATGAAGGCGAAGGGATGCTGATCCTCGCCTACCGGCCCTTCCCTTCGCTCCAGCCCTATGCGGAAACGGGGCCAGTCTTTCTTCACGCTGAAGCCTGTGAGCACTATCCGCAGACGGATGCCCTTCCCACGATGCTTAACAGCCCCGATTATATCGTTCGCGGCTATGGCACTGACGACCGCATCGTCTACGGCACCGGCGCGGTGACGGCGACGGACGAAATCCTTTCACGCGCAGCGCATCTTCTGGAGCGCGCAGACATCGCTTATGTGCATGTGCGCTCCGCCCGCAACAATTGCTACCAGTGCCGTATCGACACAGCATAATCGCGCTATTACTTGCAATTTTAAGCAAACGGCTAAACGGCTCTCAAACTTTCTGCGTCATGATGCAAGCATCGGAAACAATTGATTTGAGTAGCGAAATGACAAACAACCTCAATATGGCGACCCGCACTGCGACCCGTAGCAAGACCCGGATTTACGCGACCGTGCACTATTTCAGCCAGTCGACCCGAGGCCGCGTGGTGGACCTGTCCGCCACCGGCATGGCGCTAGAACTGGACGGGCCTTTCGCTGCCGCCAAGGGAAGCCGGGTGAAGGTGCAGAGTGAAGATCTGGGTCTCATCGAGGGTGTCGTGCAATGGCAGCACATGAACCGGCTCGGCCTGCAACTCAAGCTTTCCACCAACACGCTGGCACAGCTGTCGTCTTATTTCCGCTTCTTCCACGAAGAAGTAAAACCGACTCTCGCCCGCTAAGCAGACGTTTCCAACAAGGGGAATGCGCAGACCGGACATAGCGCATTCCCGAAGCGCGCCATGCGCGCGCGACCACCTTGTGACAAAAAATTTATCAAACGGTTGAAAACTGGCCCGTCCGTCACGGGCTTGTCATTTTGATGATGGACTCCTCGGGGATTGCTTCTACCTTGTCGTTTTCCTGACAGAGCAAGCTTCATACGAAGGAGTTCCCATGTCGTCGCTTCTCGCTCTCCACCCCATCACTCGCCGTTCGCTTCTGGGTGGCATCGCCGCCTCTTCGGCTCTGGTGCTGTTGCATCCCTTCGCCGCGCGCGCCGCAGCCAACCAGGCGCATCTGCGCATCATGGAAACGACTGACATCCACGTTCACGTCTTTCCCTATGATTATTACGCCGACAAACCGAACGACACGATGGGTCTGGCGCGCACCGCTTCGATCATCGGCGCCATCCGTGCCGAGGCCGGAAACTCAATGCTGGTGGACAATGGCGACTTCCTGCAGGGCAATCCGCTCGGCGATTACATCGCCTATGAGCGCGGCATGAAGGCCGGCGACAAGCATCCCGTTATCAACGCCATGAATGTCCTCGGCTATGATTGTGGCACGCTTGGCAACCACGAATTCAATTACGGCCTCGACTATATGTCCAATACGCTGGCGGGCGCCGGTTTCCCTTATGTCTGCGCCAACCTCACCAAGGGTCAGCTGGCTTCCGATCCCAAGCAGGATGAGCTGTTCTTCAAGCCTTACGTCATCCTCGAGAAACAGATCCGCGATGGTGCAGGCGTAACCAGCCCGGTCAAGGTCGGTATCATCGGTTTCGTGCCGCCGCAGATCATGATGTGGGATTCCAAGAACCTCGAGGGCAAGGCCCAGACGCGCGATATCGTCGAGGCGGCTAAAGCCTGGGTTCCGGTCATGAAGGAAGAAGGTGCCGATATCGTCATCGCCCTTTCCCATTCCGGCATCGATGGCAAGGGCCAGACCGATCGCATGGAAAACGCCTCGCTTTATCTGGCGGGCGTGGAAGGCATTGACGCCATCTTCACGGGCCACCAGCACCTGGTCTTCCCCGGTCCGAAGACATGGGACGGCATCGAGGGTGCGGATGCGGTCAAGGGTACGCTGATGGGCAAGCCGGCCGTGATGGCGGGTTTCTGGGGCTCGCATATGGGCCTCATCGACCTTCTGCTCGAAAAGGACGGCAAGAGCTGGAAGATCGTCGATTTCACCTCCGAGGCCCGGCCGATCTACCACCGCGACGATAATCGCAAGGTCGTTGCAGATGTCACGGACAAGCCGGAGGTCATAGCCGCCGCCAAGGCAGATCACGAAGCGGCGCTCGCCTATGTTCGCCGCCCGGTCGGCAAGACGTCGGCGCCACTCTATTCCTACTTCGCGCTGGTGGCCGACGACCCGTCCGTGCAGATCGTCTCCAATGCCCAGACGTGGTACATCAAGGACATGCTGAAGGAAGGGCAATATAAGGATCTGCCCGTGCTTTCGGCAGCAGCGCCCTTCAAGTCTGGCGGTCGCGGTGGTGCGGATTATTATACCGATGTCCCTGCCGGTGACATCGCCATCAAGAACGTCGCCGATCTCTACCTATACCCCAACACGGTGCAGGCGGTACTGATCAACGGTGCGCAGGTGAAGAACTGGCTGGAAATGTCCGCGGGCATGTTCAACACCGTCGAGGCCGGCGCAAAGGATGCGCCGCTCCTAAACGCGGATTTCCCGTCCTATAATTTCGACGTCATCGACGGTGTCACCTACCAGATCGACGTTTCCAAACCGGCGAAGTTCGACAAGGACGGCAAGGCCGTCAATCCCGACAGCAACCGCATCGTCAACCTGCAATTCGACGGCAAGCCGATCGATCCCGAGCAGAAATTCGTGGTGGCGACCAACAATTACCGGGCAAGCGGCGGCGGAAAATTCCCCGATATCGCCGGCGACAAGGTGATCTTCGTGGCGCCCGATACCAACCGCGACGTGATCGTGCGCTATATCATCGATCAGGGCACCATCAACCCGTCGGCGGATGCCAACTGGTCCTTCGCCCCGGTTGCCAATACGACCGCCATCTTCGAGACTGGCCCGAAGGGTCGTAATTACGCGGCTGACATCAAGGGCGCAAAAATCGAGGATGCCGGCGACGGCGCCGAAGGTTTCGCAAAGTTCCGCCTCGTTCTCTAGAGCTTGCAGCCCTCCCGGCGTTTCATCGGCCGGGAGGGCATTTACTCAATTGCGGCCACTCACGATACGCAACAGCAGTGGCAGTTCCGGCGGTGGCTTCTGCTCGATGCGTTGATAGTCGCTGCCGTCGCGGTTACGGCGGATGAGCCGGAGACCCACCATGTCACGCCGCAGCATCGCGGCATCTCCAAACCGGTGCAGACCATCGAGAAAGCTGCTGAATTCGCGTTCTGAGAAACTGCGACCGGCTGGTATTCTTGCCCACAGATACCAGAGGCACAGTTCCTGCTGGGCGCGGCGGGCCGGCCATTGCACCAATCTACCGGCAGCATCGAAAGTCCGCGCGGTCTTCAGCACCCTGCCCTCATTGGCAGGCATTGTCTCCGGTCGTGTCTGCGGAGGCGGCGAGCCACTTTCCACGGGTGGCGTACGCGCGGCACGCAGATGCTGAAAGTTGCGAAACCCGGCAGCCCGGCTCAGGAGATTGAGCATCTCCACATGGCTTGGCTGGCGGTCCAGCCTGCCGATTTGTTCGCGTAGCGATTTGGCAAAGGTGGAGAGGTCGGCGATATCAATGGAAAGGATCGAACGTGGCATGACTTACCCTCAAGTGCCATTCCGAAGAGGTGTCGCTGATCGCCGGCTTCCGACTAGGCACGGGATAAGTGCTGTCAATCTTTCAAAATGCAGGTTTAGCTTCCCTTGCGGGACGGCGATGCCTCGGTGAACTGCTGACCGTGTTTCCTGTATAAGGCAGGCCATTCACCTTCGTCAATTGGTCACTCAGCCAACCCATGTCACTCGGCGGCGACAGAAATAGTCCGCTGTTTGCCTCCGGCAATTATCCTGTTGAAATCCTTCTGGTTCGGGCATGCCGACAGACGCTGCTGAAAGGCCGTGGCAAGCCACTGGCCAGCGGGACCGGCGGGTGAATCCACCCGGCGCAGCGCAAAGATCGGATATTCGCCCTGCTCATAGGCTTCGAGATCAAGTGCCTTCAGGCTGCCATTGGTCAGGTCGTTGCGCACGATCGATGCGGGCAGACCGCCCCAGCCGAGACCGCCCTTGATGAGCTGGTATTTCGTGGCGATGTCGCTGACCCGCCATGTCTTGTAGGACAGCACGTTGAAATCGCGCCCCTTGGTCAGCCCCGACGCATCGGTGACAACGAGCTGGACCTCCTCGCGGACATCGCCCAGAACCAGCGGCCTCTCGATCTGTGCCAGCGGATGATCGGCGGCGACGACCGGCAGCATGAAGGAATGGCCGACCTTTTCGACGACGAGTTCGTCATCCTGGCGCAGCAACGCCCCGCCGATGCCAATGCCAGCCTTGCGGGAGAGCACCATATCCATAACCATGCCCAACTCACCCACATTGAGGCTGAGGGTGACGGTGGGGAATTCCTTGCGAAAATCGCGAAGCACCGCAACCACGGCCTCCGCTGGCACCATGGTGCTGATGGCAACGGAGAGCTCGGCCTCCAGCCCCTGCTTCAAACCCTTGGCGCGCGCACGCATTTCCTGCAGACCGGCGACGATGCGCCTTGCATCTTCCAGCATGGCGCGACCCTCGTCGGTCAATCGAGGCTGGCGTACGCCATTGCGCTCGAACAGGCTGACTTCAAGCTGCGCCTCGAGATTGGCGATGGTGTAGCTGACAACAGACTGGGCGCGATTGAGCGCCCGTGACGCGGCAGAGAAACTTCCGGTTTCGGCAACCGTCAAAAACACCTGCAATTGGTCGAGCGTCGGGTTCGCGTCCATGTTCCATCCATTTCATCGATAGGTCGCTTCCACATTATCACAGTTTTCTTGATGGCATCAATTGGTCATATAGGGGGCAAAGGAAGGGCATCGTGCTCTCCCGCCCTCCCAAGGCGTCCGTCAATTCATCGCTTATGCAAGGAAAGACCATGTCCAACATTCTGCTCATCACCTCCAGCCCGCGTGGCGACGAATCGGTTTCCAACAAGTTTTCCGGCGAACTCGCAAACAAGCTGAAGGCCAAGTCGGCTTCCAACACCCTTGTCCACCGCGATCTTGCTGCCGACCCCATTCCGCATCTCGACACCGTCAAGACCGCTGCGATCCGCAAGGCTCCCGACCAGCGCACAGCTGAAGAAGCGGTTGCAGCCGACTATTCCGACAAGCTGGTTGCAGAGCTTATGGCCGCCGACACTGTCGTCATCGGCACCGGGCCTCATCAACTTCAACATCTATTCCGGCCTGAAGTCGTGGATCGACAACGTCGCCCGCGCTGGCCAGACCTTCAAGTACACCGAAACCGGCCCGGTTGGCCTTGCCACCGGCAAGAAGGTCTACATCGTGCTGGCCGCCGCCGGCGTTTATTCCGAAGGCCCGGCTGTATCGATGAACCACGCCGTTCCCTACCTCAAGACCGTTCTTGGCTTCATGGGCATGACGGATGTTGAAGTGATCTATGTCGAAGGTCTGGCATTTGGCCCGGAAGCCGTTGAAAAGGCCGTTGCGGCAGCCGAAGCAAAGGTTGCCGAACTGGCGCAGGCCGCCTGAGGCGCCATTTGACACATGGTGATGCCGGCACGATTGCCGGTATCAGCCGACCCACATTCCGTAACGGCCGTGCACCTGATCACGGCCGTTATTTTTTGCCGCATAGAGCCGCGCATCGGCTTCCGACAGCAGCGCGCGGAAAAGCTGCCCGTCCTCGAAAGCCGTGGCGACGCCGATGCTGACAGTCAGCGGCGAACCGTCCGGCCGTTGCAGATCCTTCAAGATCGCCGTCCGCAGACCTGCTGAAAAGGCAAGTGCCCCCTCATGGGCCATCGTCGGCAACAGGGCCACGAACTCCTCGCCGCCGAACCGGTAGAGATGGCCGTGCGGTTGCACGATGCGTTTCAGAACGGCGGCGAATTCCCGCAATATCTCATCGCCCTGCAAATGCCCGAAGGTGTCGTTGACGGTCTTGAAGTGATCGATATCGACGATCAGCACGCTGACGGGACGTTTCTTTTCCAGACATTCCACGACGACGGACGGCGCATCGAGCTCCATGCGGGCGCGGTCAGACACACCGGTCAGCATGTCGCGGCCGGATCGGGACAAAAGCTCCTCGTAGCGTTCCCTGAAGGTGAGGTCGTTGAAGACATCGGCAACGCTGCGGCGCGTCAGGAAGCGGCCCTTCGCCGCCGTCAGCTTCAGATAAATGGCAAAGAGCAGAGCATAGATGGCCACGGCCACCATCTTCGCTTTCCAGCCATCGTAAAAGACATCGACCGGCGCGTTCAGCATATATCGCAATGCCACGTAAAAGCCTGCCTGATCCAGGCTCAAAATCACCACGCCACAGATTGCAAAGCGCAGGACAATATGGCGCTGCAAATAACGTCCCAGCTTTTCGTAAAACAGAATGATGGCGATGGCGTCGATATAAAGCAGGCTGGTTCCCCAGACCATCAGCACGCCCATCTCATCCAGAAATCCGGTATTTACCGACTGTCCGGGGACAATTGCCACCGTCGGATGGAAGCGGATGATCTGCGCCATGATGACGGTGAGTATATTGCCGAGAAACAGGCCGTAGATCGGCTGGCGGACGACTGCCGCATCCTCTCGCATATAGAGCATGAGGATCATCATCAGTTTGCCGGCAAAAAGGATCGAGGAGCCGGGTGATACCACGCCAAATGGCAGCTCGACATAAAAGACCGCCGCCAGGTAGGTTTCCAGGAAATGCATGACGCCCAGCGCGGTGAGAAAAACACCGATGCCGAGAATATGCCGGTAATGAAGGAATGCCGTCATTACCGAAAAATAGACGATGGCTTCCGCCACGAAGAGGGCCAGATTTGCCCATTGCATCGGCATACGCCCTATCGATCCACATCGCGCCGGTTAATCGGCGCGACTTCATGCCCTCTGAAGACGATAGGCCGAAGCAACCAACGGAATCTTAATGTCCAGCAGAAGAAACCGCCATCATTTTCCTGGGAAAAGCGATGCACCGTTCTGGTCGATGATCAGCTTTGCCTTGCGGATGGTGAACTCAACCGCATCGTCCATGCTGGTGAAGACATCGGCGCGCACGAATTCATGCACAAGCGTTTCCTCGCCGTCCTTTTTCTCGATGCGGCCCGCCAAACGGAACTGGCCGCCTTCCTTCAGCGGCGTCGCATAGATCAGATAGTCTCCATGCACATGCGGTTCCGACTGCGCTGCCTTCTGCGGCGCATCCGCGGACTGGCCGGAGCCGAAGGCCGAAAGGATTTTGGAAAAAAACGATACCATGGCTTTCACTCCCTTAATCTGTCTCGCATTTCGAAAGGCGGATATGCTCCGCCCTTCCCCGTCGCTCTCACCCCGATCAGATGATCAGGTTCGACAGGATCTCGTTTTCGGTAATATCCTCATAACCGAGGCCCGCAGCCTCGAAACGTTCCAGAAGCCCTGCAAAGTTTTCCTGCGCGTTGGTTTCGATGCCGATAAGGATCGAACCGAAATTGCGGGCCGATTTCTTCAGATACTCGAAACGGGCGATATCGTCGTCCGGGCCAAGCAGATTGAGGAAATCGCGCAGCGCGCCGGGGCGCTGCGGCAGGCGCAGAATGAAGTATTTCTTCACGCCGGTGTAACGCATGGCGCGTTCCTTGACGTCAGGCAGGCGCTCGAAATCGAAATTGCCGCCGGAGACGACGACGATAACCGTCTTGCCTTCCAGTTTCTCGCGGCCGAGCTTCTCCAGCGCGGCAATGGACAGCGCACCCGCTGGCTCCAGCACCACGCCTTCGAGGTTCAGCATCTCGATGATGGTCACGCAGATGGCGTTTTCGGGGATGAGCAAAACCTGCTCGGCCGGAAAATCCTTCAGCGCCTGGAAGTTCAGATCGCCGATGCGGGCAACGGCGGCGCCGTCGACGAAATTGTCGACCTTGGGGAGCGTTACCGCTTCGCCGCGCTCGAGGCTCCTTTTCAGGCTCGGCGCGCCTTCCGGCTCGCAGAACACGAAGTTGCCCTTTTCAACGGTGCCCGCCAGAAAGCCCGTGAGGCCTGCCGACAGCCCGCCGCCGCCAACCGGCATGACAACCATATCCGGCTTGGTGCCTTCGGGAAGCTGGTCCATGATTTCGGCAGCAACCGTCGCCTGGCCTTCGATGATATCCTGATGGTCGAAGGGCGGCACCATGTAGGCGTCATTGTCCTCGACGTATTTGCGCGCGGCGGCGTAACATTGGTCGAAAATATCGCCCACCAGACGGATGCTGATGAATTCACCACCGAAGATGCGGGTCTTGTCGATCTTCTGCTGCGGTGTGGTCACCGGCATGAAAACAACACCGTGAACGCCGAAATGGCGGCAGGCGAAAGCAAAGCCCTGCGCATGGTTGCCGGCCGAAGCGCAGACGAAAACCTTGTCCTTGCCAGCCTTCGCCACCGCCTTGCGGAGAAAGTTGAATGCGCCTCTAATCTTGTAGGAACGAACCGGAGACAGATCCTCACGCTTCAGCCAAATCGACGCGCCATACCGACGGCTGAGATGTTCATTCAACTGCAACGGCGTTTCCGGGAATATCTCCCGCACTTCCCGCCGCGCTGCCTCCACAAGCTGCTTGTCCACGATTGTCAATCCATTGAAATTCATAATGGCACCCGCTATGCCATAGGAAGGCGTCAGAGACAAAGACTCATTTCACGCTGCCACGAACCCTGGGTTTCATTTCTTGAACAGCAATCTTCTGCGCTCGGTCATATATGTGGCGTCCATCTTCGGGCTCTATCTCGCGACGGCCATGTTCCTGCCCGCGCTGACGGACCTTTATTACGGCAATGACGACTGGATGGTGTTTGCGCTTTCGGGCTTCATGTGCGGCGGCTTTGCACTTGCCTGCGCGCTGGCCACGCGCGCACCGATCGCGTCCTTCAACAAACGTTTCGGCTTCCTGCTCGTCAACGTGCTGTGGCTTGTATTTTCCATTGTCGGAGCGGTTCCGCTCTATCTGTCCGAGCTTGACCTGACGCCCGGTCAGGCCCTTTTCGAATCGGTCTCGGCCATCACGACGACGGGATCGACCGCCATATCCGGCCTCGATAACGCGCCACAGGGCATTCTTCTGTGGCGGTCGTTGCTCTGTTGGCTCGGCGGCATCGGTATTGTCGCGCTTGGCCTCTTCATTCTGCCGCTCTTGCGCGTCGGCGGCATGACCTTCTTTCGCATGGAATCATCCGACACCGGCAATGACCGGCCCTTCGCGCGGCTGGCAAGCTTCACCCGCGCTTTCGTGGCGATCTACATCATCATGACCATCGCCTGCACGGTGGCTTTCGATTTTGCCGGCATGTCGCATTTCGATGCCCTCAACCATGCCATGTCGACGGTTGCGACCGGCGGTTTTTCCACCCACGACGCCTCGTTTGCCTATTTCAACAACACGGCGCTGCTTTGGATTGCCACCGTCTTCCTGATCTTCGGCAGCCTGCCCTTCTCGGTGATGATCCTTCTTGCGGTGCGCCGCAGGCTGGAGACGCTGCGCGACCCGCAGATAGCCGTCTTCCTTGGCTATCTCTGCGCGATTTCCATCGCAGTCGGCGTTTATCACCACCTTAGAAACGGCGTGCCGCTGGATACTGCGCTCAGCCATTCCTTCTTCAACATGACATCGATCCTCTCGACCGGTGGCTTTGCGAGCGACGACTACACGCTGTGGGGTCCGTTCGTTGTCGTCGTGGCCTTTTTCGCAACCTTCATGGGCGGCTGTTCCGGCTCGACGGCGGGCGGTATCAAGGCCTATCGTTTCCTGATCATGTTCAATGTCGTTCGGGCGGGCCTCAAAAAGCTGATCTATCCGAACGCGGTTTATTCGGTCCGTTACGGCCAGCAGGTGGTCGATCCCGACACGATCCGGACGATCTTCCTTTTCGTCAGCTGTTTCATCGCACTCTGGATCGCCGGCAGCCTTGCCATGAGCCTGATGGGTTACGATTTCCTGACTGCGACCTCGGGCGTTGCGACCGCACTTGCCAATGTCGGCCCCGGCATCGGCCCGATCATCGGGCCTGTCGGCAATTTCTCCACGATCAGCGATCCGGCGCTCTATCTCCTGTCTGTCCTGATGCTGCTTGGACGTCTGGAAATCCTCACCGTTCTCGTGCTGCTGATGCCGATTTTCTGGCGCAACTAAAATGCCGGCGCGCTTATTTTGGCTGCCTGAATAAAGCGCTTGACCTTCCCACGTTGGAATAGTCCAGGCTCCTGCTGTTACGAGTTCCAACCCAAGGAGAACCGCCTATGTGCACCGCCCACCAGCATCACCCCGAAACCGCTGCCGCACCTGTTGATGCCGACCTTTCTTTCCACGTTGAAGACATGACCTGCGGTCACTGCGCCGGTGTGATCAAGGGCGCAATCGAAAAGACCGTTCCCGGTGCCGCCGTTCATGCTGATCCGGCAAGCCGCACGGTTGTGGTTGGCGGCGTCTCCGACGCGGCACGTATTGCTGAAATCATCACCGCTGCGGGCTATACGCCGGAAGCGCGCGCCTGATTTGACGAGATGCCGGCGGCGGCTTTCATCCCTGCCGCCGGATAGACTTGCCTGCCCCCGCTTCACGCCGAGCTTGCGTGACAGCCGCTGGACGATACCAACGTCCGCACCTTCTTACCTCCCCCAGGCTGCATATGCCCTCTCCCTTCCCAGGGATGACAGCGGAGGTTTTCCGGATTTCAAACCATATTCATCAAACGCCGGCATCAACCGTCTCTGTGCCCACGAAAAACCCGGCTCTTGCGAGCCGGGCTGGGCTTCATCGGCAATGTTGCATGCCTTACTTCGTTGCCAGATCCTTGGTCATGACGAAGTAGTTGACGGGATGGGGCTTGTAGTTTGCGAGCTTCTCCGAATAGGCGTCGAATACGGTCTCATGGATCAGGAAGACGGTGACGGCCTCCTCATACAGCTTCTTTGCCGCCTCGCCGTAAATTGCATACCGCTTGGCAGGTTCGGCCGTCGCATAGGCCGATTTGATCAGCTTGTCGGTGTCCTCGTTGCAATAATGCGAGATATTGTAGCTGCCGCCGCAGGTATAGTCGGCATTGAGGAAGCCGGCCGGTTCGGCAACATCTGTGGCATAACCGCGGGACAGGAGCGCCATGTCGAAATTACCGGACAGCAGATCTGGCTCGATTGCACTGTAATCGGCGACGCGAACATCAACCTTGATGCCGATTTCCTGCAACTGGGCCTGGATAATGGCCGCGACATCCTTCAGTTCCGTTTTTGCCGTATAGGCGAGGAGCGCGATCTTCAGACTGCCAGGCGCTACGCCTGCCTCTTTCAGCAGAGCCTTGGCTTTCTCGACATTATAGGCGGGCTCGACTTCCTTCGTGGCCCATGGCTCTCCCGCTGCGAACGGCAGGGTAGCACCCTTTACCGCGCCTTCATAAATGCTGTCGGCGATACCGGTGGTGTCGATGGCCGCCTGGATCGCCTGGCGCACTTTCACATTATTGAAAGGCGCCTTCGCGTTGTTCAGCAAGAGTTCCGTAATGCGCGGCGAAGGAATTGGCGCGACCTTGACGCCGTTGGTGGATTCGATGGTCTTGACCGTCCATGGTGGCACGAGGCGCGAAATCTGCGCTTCGCCGGTTCGGACCTGAGTGGCACGGGTGTCGGCATCGGGAACGAAGTTGACGCGGCCTCCGGAAAGCTTCGGCATGCCGCCCCAATAATCGTGGTTGGCGGAAAGAAGCATATACTGGCTGGGGTCGACCTCCGTGATCTTGAAAGGTCCGGTGCAGGTCCCGACCGGATCGACCTTCCCGTCCTTATAGGCGGCGGGGGCAAGGATTGACGTGGCAGGGCTCGCCATTTGCGCCGGCAGCATCACCGATGGTTCGATGGTGGTGATCTTCACGCTGTCGTCACCGCTCGCTTCGACTGAAGCGATCAATTTCGGCGAGAAGGCGCGGGCCGGAACCGGCGCCTTCAGAAGATTGGTCAGCGCATTGACTGCGGTTGCGGCATTGAGCGGCTCGCCATTCTGGAACTTCACGCCCTTGCGCAGCTTGAATTCCCAGACCTTTGGGTCCGTCTGCTTCCAGCTTTCGGCAAGACTGGCCTCGAGTTTCATGTCGTAGCCGACGCGCACGAAGCTTTCGAAACAACCCGCGCGTGAGCCGAGATAGGCGTCGTCCGACGCCATTTGCCAGCCGGTCTTGACACCGAAATTGTCGTCATAGGTAATCGTATCGGCCTTGGCCGTTTGAACTGAAAACGAAACCATAATGGCGCTTGTCGCCAAAAGTACGTGCTTCATCATTGAATATTCCCCTTTTATTTTTGATGACAATGCTCAAAAGCCAGTCGTCTCACAAGATTTAAGATCGTCATAAAAATAAATCTCGCAAGACACAAGAATATTCTTCGGACGTCCCACGAACATCCGCTCGAATATCATTCATTTTATGTTTTTATACTCGGAATTTAATTCCGATATTAATTCACAAACGCACAATTCATCTGTTTTTACAGAACCAGAAGACTGTAACTGCGCTGCTCCTCAACCCCATTCCCGCCAGTGATGGCAGCGAGCGAAATGCTCCCCGGCGACGTCTTCCAGAACCGGCTCCTTTTCACCGCATATCTGCGTCGCATGCTTGCAGCGGGTGTGAAATTTGCAGCCGCTTGGAGGATTGAGCGGGCTTGGCAAGTCACCATCCAGAAGCATTTCCGGTGCATATAGTCCGGTTTCATCAAGCATCGACGAGGCAATAAGAGCCTTCGTATACGGATGCTTCGGCGCCCGGAAAAGCTCCTCCCGGTCGGCGATTTCAACGATCCGCCCGAGATACATCACCGCGATGCGATCGCAGAGGTAACGCACCACGCGCAGGTCATGGGAAATCATCAGCACCGTCAAACCGTGACGGCGCTTCATGTCCATCAGGAGGTTCAGGATCTGCGTGCGCATGGAGGCATCGAGCGCCGATGTCGGTTCGTCGCACACAAGAAAGCTTGGATTGAGAAGAAGCGCGCGGCCTATGACCACGCGTTGCAACTGCCCGCCGGAACACTGGCTCGGATAACGGTCATAATAGGAGGCATCGAGGCCGACCTCCTCCAGCATCTTGAACACGCGCGCGATGCGTTCTTCGCGCGTGCCGATGCCGTGCTGGGCAAGCGGCGCTTCCATGCTTTGCCCTATGCGCATGCGCGGGTCGAGCGCGGAATAGGGATCCTGGAACACCAGTTGCACGACACGGCGCATGCGCCGCAGCGTCTCGCCCTGCATGTGCAGAATATCGTGGTCTCCGATGCTGACCTCGCCTTTCGTCGCGTTGGTCAACCGCGTTATCAGCCCGGCGACAGTGCTTTTGCCGCAGCCGGATTCGCCCACGAGACCAAGAACCTCGCCCTCGCCGATCGTGAGGGAAACATCGTCCACGGATTTGACCACGCGGTTGCCGAAACCCGATATCGGATAATATTTGCACAGGTTGTTTGCGACCACATAGGGCTTGATCTTGCCATCCGTCTGAGGCCGGCTCGGTGTTTTCACTGTCGATAGCATCGCAACCCTCCTTCAGCAGACTGTGTGACTGGCATGGCTGCCGGCATGGTCGTCGTCGACCGCCCAGCACCGCGCCTTGCGACCTTCCGGCAAGACATTCAGATCCGGCTCCGTTGCCATGCAACGACCGCCCATGCCTGCCGACTGGGCAAGCGCGCAGCGGGGATGGAAACGGCAACCGCAGGACATGTCATGGGCCTGCGAGCTGGAGCCGGGGATCGTCAGCAGCTGCCCCTCGCTGTCGGTCGTCAGAAGCGAGCAACTGATGAGTGCCTTGGTATAGGGATGTTGCGGCGCCTTGAGGATTGCCTGCGTCGGCCCCTCCTCGACAATGCGACCGGCATACATCACCGCAATCCGGTCCGCGAAAGCGGCAACGACCGAGAGGTCATGGGTGATGAGCAGCGTGGCGAGCCGCCGCTTCCGGCGCTCATCGTCGAGCAGGCGCAATATTTGTGCCTGGACGGTGACATCGAGTGCCGTCGTCGGTTCATCGGCGATCAGCAGCTGCGGATTGCCGGAGAGTGCCGCGGCAATCATGACGCGCTGCGCCATGCCGCCGGAGAGTTCATGTGCGAAGCATTGCGCCCGCGCCGACGGATCGGGAATTCCAACATCCGACAGCATGCCGACAACCCGGCCCAGTGCCGCATGCCGGCTCATCTTGCGGTGGACCCACAGTGGCTCGGCGACCTGCGTCCTCACCCGGCTGGTCGGATCGAGCATTGCCTGCGGTTGCTGAAAAAGCATTCCGATATCGGCGCCGCGCAACGCATCAAGCTCGGAGGGCGAGAGAGCGAGAATGTCGCGGCCGGCAAAGGAAATGCGGCCGGAGTTGATTTCCGCGCCGTGCGGCAACAGCCGCATCAGCGACAGAGCCGTCATGCTCTTGCCGGATCCGGATTCGCCGACCAGTGCAACGACCTCTCCGGCATCGACGGAAAGCGTTAGACCGGAGATAACAAACTTGCGGCCATTTGCAGACGGCACCGAAACGTGCAGATCCTCGATTTCCAGAAGCGGTGTCCGCTCCGGGGCGATGGCCGTATTGGCATGCGTGTGTCCTTCGATATTCATAAGAGTTCCCCTTATTATTATTGCATCGGAGGCATGGGCGTATTTTCAAGCGGCTTCAGACGATAATACTCTCCTTGGGGCTATCGTGCCCTGTGTATGTTTGATCGGCGCGGGCGCCGGTCATTGCTCTAACCGCAGGCGTCAATGGCCGTTCGGTTTCCTGGTATCCATGTTCAGGCCGTGGCCGATCCATGTCACGCTCAAGGCCGACAGGAAAATCGCCAGACCCGGTGCGATCACGAGAATGGGCATACGTTCCGCATAGGCCTGCGCATCGGCCAGCATCAGCGCCCAGTCTGCGGCCGGCGGCTGCACGCCAAGGCCGAGAAACGACAGTCCGCCCACCGTGATCAGCTTGTGGCCGAAGCGCAGGAAGGCGACGGCTGCGATGGGCCAGATCGTGTTGGGAATGACATGCCGGAAGATGATGAAGCGGCGTGTGCATCCAAGCACCTCGGCGGCGCGCATATATTCTCGGGAATTGATCGAAAGCGTCAGCCCGCGTGCCAGTCGCGCAAAAGGTGTCCAGCCGACGATCGTCAGCGACGCGATCAATGTTCCATATCCCGGGCCGAAGATGGCGACGAGGAAAATGGCGATCACCACGTCAGGGATGGCGATGAGCAGATCCACCACCCGCATCAGGACTTCATCAAGAACGCCGCGGCTGCGACCGCTGATGATGCCGATGAATGTTCCGATGGCGACCGACAGAATGACGGTGATGGCAGCAATCGTGACCGTGAAGCGTCCGCCGATAAGCAGCCGGCTCAAGACATCACGCCCGAGATGGTCAGTGCCCAGCCAGTAGGCGGCGCTTGGCGCATTCAACCGCAGGCGAAGGCTTTGCTGCGCGGGATTATAGGGTGAAATCCACGGCGCAATGACGAGCAGCACGATGATGACGAGAAAAATCGCCGAACCCGCGTAGAACGTCCAGTGCCGCCGGCGGATGAAATCCGTGAACCGGAAAAGTGTCGACGGGCGCTTGGGCAAGGTCATCGGCATGGCGGCTACCGGCGCGCTCGGGAAGTGACTAATGGTCATGTTGACCTCGCATTGCTGGATTGATCAGGACATAGAGGCCATCGGCCAGGGTATTGATCAGGATGGAAAGGGCGACGATGCAGATGAAACCGCCCTGCAGCATGGGGATGTCCCGATTGACCACGGCGTCGTAAAGAAGCCGGCCCATTCCGGGGATGGCGAATATCACCTCCACGACCACCGATCCGCCAAGCAGACCCGCAAGCCACAGGGCAAAGAAGGTGACGATCGGAAGCGAACCGTTGCGAATTCCGTGGCGCATGACCGTGCCATGCATGCCGAGACCGCGGCTGCGGGCCGCCGTGATGTAAGGCGCGCGCAGAACCTCAGCCATGGCGGCGCGCGTCACCTGCGTGAAATAGGCCAGTGGGCGCAGCGTCAACGTCAATGCGGGAAGCACCAGCGAGCGCCAGCTATCCCAGCCCGCGGACGGCAACCAGCCGAGATAAAGCGCAAAGACGAGTGCCGACATCGGCGCAAACCAGTATTCCGGCGTGGCAACGAAGGTCTGGATCATCAGCGTTGCGAAATTGTCCAGCCGGCCACCCGGACGCATCGCCGCCAATGTACCGAGCGGCAGGGCAACGGCGACCGCAATCGCCAGCGCCGTCAGTGCCAATGTCACGGACACGCCGAGAGAGCGCAAAAGCTCACCCGCCACCGGCTGGCTGCTGGTGAAGGAAAAGCCCAGATCACCGCGCAGCGCGCCCGACAGCCATGCGAAATATTGGACGTAAAGCGGCCGGTCGAGCCCGAGGCTTAACCGAAGGGCCTCGACCGCATGCGGATCGAGCGCCGTATCGCGCATGCGCGAAAAAAGAATGGTGCGGGCAGGATCACCACCGGCCATGTAGGGCAAAAGAAACGCGATGACGGAGACGATCATCAGCATAAGGCAGAGAATAAGGAAGCGTTGTATTATCTGTATCCACATTGCCTGTTCTCCTTCGCCGCAAATGGCCATTGCACTGCAATTGATGATCGGTCCCCGCCGGGGAAATGCGGTTTATTTCATGAGGCGCGGCAAATCCGTCACCACACCGGACGTGCCCTTCAGCATGCCGGAACGCTTGGGCAGGATCGCCACCGGCGTAAAATCAGGGTCTTCAGATTGGGCAAGATCCTGAATGATCGGGCAATCCGGTTCACCATTGTCAGGGCAATAGGTCGCGATATTTCGCAGCGTGTCGGCCATCTCCCGAAGCGCATGCATCTTGGCCTCGAGGTCTACGACATGTTCCATGACGATGCGCTTGACATCGCAGGATGCACCGCCGGGATCGCGCCACAGGGTCATGAGCTGCCTGATCTTTTCGATCGAGAAACCGAGGTCGCGGCCGCGGCGGATGAAACGCAGCGTCTCCAGATCGTTGGTCGTATAGACCCGATAACCGGATTCCGTGCGGTTTGCCGATTTGATCAGCCCGATCGTCTCGTAATGGCGGATCATCTTTGCGGAAACACCGGATGCGGTGGCGGCTGTACCAATGTTCATCGATCCTGCTCCTATCTTTCCGGGGTGAAGAACACGTCTGCATGAATGTCGGCGGTGCGGATGCCCCTTGCCAGGAGCTGCGGCACCGTTGCCTCGATCATCGCCGGCGGTCCGGCCAGATAGGCTTTCCAGCCATCGAGATCGTCGAAGTCGTCCGCCACGGCGGAACCGACATAACCGCGCCGCATCTGCGCATGGTCTTCATTCGAGAGAACCGGAACGAAACTCAGATTGCCGTGGCTGGTGGCAAGTTCTTCGAAACGGTCGACCATATAGAGGTCACGCTCGGCGCGGGCGCCGAAATAGACATGGATCGGGCGTTCCCGGCCCGTGGTCTGATCAGTGGCAAGAGCTGCCTCTACCACCGCCTTCACCGGCGCCAGTCCCGAACCGCCGGCAATGCCGAGGATCGGTCCGCAATGCTTTTCCCGCAGATACGAAGACCCGAAGGGACCGACCAGCGCGACAGGGTCACCCGCCTTGGCGTTCGCGAAAATATGGCCACTCGTGACGCCGCCGGGGACATGCCGGATATGGAATTCGATCAAGTCCTCATCGATGCGGCTGGCAATGGAATAGTCACGCGGCGAACAGTCCGGATAAAGCAGGCGCACATATTGGCCGGCCTTGAAGGTGAATAGTTCGCGATCGTCGAGCCTGATGCGGATGAGCTTGATATCATGCGTCGCATCCACCGCTTCCGCGATGACGCCATCAAAGCGGCCGGTCGGAATATCGGCAAACTCATCCTCGCCGTCGAGCCAGCCGATTGTCACGTCGCTCAACGGCACGGCGCGGCAGGCGAGTGTCAGTCCTTCCGCCTTTTCCTCTTCGGTCAATGAAAAGGGCGTATGCTTGAGAAGGTCGATCTCGCCTGAGACAAGGTGCGATTTGCACGCCCCGCACCGGCCCATGCGACAGCCGTGCGGATAGGAAATTCCGGCGGCAAGGGCGGCCTGAAGGACGGTCTCGCCCTGCGCTGCCACAATGCTGCGTCCGATACGTGGCAAATAGACTGTGTTTCCAGGCGTCATCACATCCGCCCCCCTATTCTGCCGCTGCGAGTTGCATGCCGGACGATCTGTCCAGCAGCGGCGGGCGGAAGCTTTTTAGACGCAGCGCGTTGGTCAAGACAAACACGCTGGAAAGCGCCATGGCTCCGGCAGCAAGGACAGGCGACAGCAGAACACCGTTGGCAGGATACAATATTCCGGCCGCCACGGGAACGAGCGCGGCATTATAGGCAAAGGCCCAGAACAGGTTCTGGCGGATGTTGCGGATCGTCGCCTTGGACAGCGCAATGGCATTCGCGACACCGCGCAAATCGCCAGACATCAACACCACATCGGCGCTTTCTATGGCGACATCCGTACCCGTGCCGATTGCGAGACCGACATCGGCTGCCGCAAGAGCCGGCGCATCGTTGATCCCATCACCGACGAAGGCCACCCGCCGGCCGCCGGCCGCAAGTCTTTTCACAGCCTCGACCTTGCCGTCAGGTAGTACTTCCGCCACCACTTCGTCGATACCAAGACGGCGGGCAATGGCTTCGGCCGTGCGGCGGTTATCGCCTGTTATCATCGTGACCTTGAGACCAAGAGCATGCAGCGCTGCGATCGCCTCCGGCGTCGTCGGCTTGATCGGATCGGCAACCGCGATGATTGCGGCCAGCCGGCCATCGACAGCGGCATAAAGCGGCGACTGCCCTTCCCTGCCCAGCCGGTCGGCATCGTCGGCGAACTTCGCAATGTCGTAACCGAGCTTCACCATGAAGCGGTCGGCGCCCGCCTCGACCTTGCGGCCGTCAACCGTTGCCGCAACGCCGAAACCGGGGGTCGCCTCAAAGCCGGCCGCATCGGCAAGCGTCAGGCCACCATGTTTTGCCGCCTCGACGATCGCTTCGGCTATAGGATGTTCGGAACGGCTCTCAAGCGAGGCGACAAGGCGCAACACCTCATCCCGATCGAAGCCTTCGGTCGTGGTGAAATGCACCAGTGTCGGTTTGCCGAGCGTCAGCGTGCCGGTCTTGTCGACGGCGATGACATCGGCATCACGCAAAGTCTGGAGAGCATCGCCGCGCCGGAACAGCACGCCCATTTCGGCGGCGCGTCCGGTTCCGACCATGATCGAGGTCGGGGTGGCAAGGCCCATGGCGCAGGGGCAAGCGATGATGAGGACAGCGACGGCGTTAACCAGCGCAAAGGTCAAGGCGGGGTCCGGCCCGAGAATGAACCAGACGATGAAGGTGGCGATTGCAGCGAGCATGACTGCAGGTACGAACCAGTTGGTCACCTTGTCCACCAGCGCCTGTATCGGCAGCTTGTCGGCCTGCGCTTCCTCGACCATGCGGATGATCTGCGCGATCAGCGTGTCGGCACCGACCTTCGTGGCGCGGAACGTGAAGGAGCCGTTTCTGTTGACCGTACCGCCCACGACTTCGGACCCAGCCGTCTTGGTCACCGGCACCGGTTCGCCTGTAATCATCGATTCGTCGACATAGGAAGAACCATCAAGCACCAGACCATCGACTGGCACTTTCTCGCCGGGACGGACGACGATGACATCGCCGGTCGCAACATCCTGCAGCGGCACATCGATGGTTTCACCATTGCGCATCACGCGGGCCGACTTGGCCTGCAGGCCGACGAGCCGCTTTATCGCCTCGCTGGTGCGGCCCTTGGCGCGCGCTTCGAGGAAACGGCCGAGCAGGATAAGCGTGACGATCACCGCTGCGGCTTCATAATAGACATTGGCCGTGCCTCTCGGCAGGATCTCGGGCCCGAAAGTGGCGACGACCGAGAACCCCCAGGCGGCGGCAGTGCCCAGCACCACCAGCGAATTCATATCCGGCGCCAGCCGCAGAAGTGCGGGGATGCCTTTTTTGAAGAACCGCAGGCCCGGCCCGAAGAGGACAAGCGTGGTCAGCGCGAATTGCAGATACCAGCTTTCCCGCATGCCGACGGTTTCCATCACGAAATCATGGATGGCGGGCACCAGATGCGAGCCCATCTCCAGAATGAAGACCGGCAGCGTCAGGGCAACAGCGGTGGCCAGGCTGATTTTTAAACCGCGCAATTCAGCTTCGCGCCGGTCTGGCTCGTCACCCTTGGCCTTGTCGGCGACGATCTCGTTTGCCTTGTAACCGGCTTGGCTTATTGCTTCGGCCAGCCTGGCGGCAGAGACGGCATTGCCGGCGACGCGGACGGTGGCGCGCTCCGTTGCGAGATTGACACTCGCGTCGGAGACACCGGAAACGGCCTTCAGCGCCTTTTCGACGCGGCCGACGCAGGACGCGCAAGTCATGCCCTCGATATCGAGTTCGATGGTTTTTTCGTCGACGCTATAGCCTGCATTTCGCACGGCATCGACAACGGCCGAAACGTTGGGCGCTCCCGAAAAAGCAATATCGGCACGCTCCGTTGCAAGATTGACCGAAGCCTTGACGACCCCCGGCACCTTGGCAATAGCCTTCTCGACACGACCGACGCAGGAGGCGCATGTCATTCCCTCGATGGCTATCGAATGGTTCGCCTGTATCTGGATTTGTGACATGCGCATGACCTCTTTTTCTCTTTACAAAAAAAAGATAGGGCTTCCCATCGTGGCAAGGTCAATAGGCTCTTTTGGATGATTTTCACGGAGAAATGCCGCGAGCGTGAACAAGCCCATTTTTTAGGCTGACTCATGCGTCATGATGCAATCGATTGCCCGGATATCGACTATCCCGGTGCAGAATCCATCCTGAATGCCCGCATGTCGCAGGAAAACGGCAGAGAAATCTTTTAATTGGAGATGGAAATGGTGCGGACGGCGGGACTTGAACCCGCAAGACCAATGGTCGGCAGATTTTAAGTCTGCTGCGTCTACCGATTTCGCCACGTCCGCATTGTCGCGCCGTGTGCCAACAGGCCCCGGCGCTACAAAATTGCCTTGTCATTCCAGGCGCAGGATCGAACGTGACCCTGACCCCAAGCACCGACAGCGCCACATCTACACAGGCCGCACCGTTCCGGTCAACCGGGCCTTAGCCACACCAGGACTGATTTTTTGCCGAGACCGGATGAGCCAGGCCTTCCCGCACGAGTTGATCGGCAAAGGATACGCCCGAACGTGAAATCCGTTTGCGTTCCATGGCTTGCCCGCCAGCTGTTGCCGACGACGCCACATCGAATGCGCCGGCATTCAGCATATCCCGCAACCGCACCTTGGCAATGAAACCGCGCTGACGCTCTTCCATGCATCGCGCCCGGTCGATCTGTGGGACCTCTATGCCGGCGAGCTGCATTTTCACGCCCTTCATCCAGAAGGTATTGCCATCGGCCACGCAATTGGTGAGACCTGAGCGACCGCAAAAGGCAAAGGCGCCGCTTTTTTCTCCCAGCGAGACTTTTTCAACAGATGGGCGTGTTTCCGGCAGGATAGCGGCAACCTGGCTTTGCTGTGCCGCAGGCGGCATGGCAATCGAGCGTGGCGGCACCGGACCATTGATCGGTGCAACCGGCGATGCGGGGCGGATGGCCGCCACCTTCTCCGGTGCGGCCGTCTCGCGTTTGGCGGCAACGGCGATCTTGGGGGAATTTGTCGTCGTGGATGTTGCCTTCGCGACATGCCGCTGCGGCATAAGACTGTCGCGATGTTCGTAAGCCTGAATGCCGCCAGCCACGACGCCCAGCATCAGCACCCAGGGCCAAACGCTGCCGCCGGCCGATTTCTTCGCCGTACGGCGTCGCGTTGTCGGTTTTCGATTGCTCACGATCAGACTCCTTTTTACGGAGCCGCATTATCGGTCAAGAGAGTTTCTGAAAGGTTGGCATTCCAGAGCGCCTTCGTTTTTCCTGGAAATGCACGAACAGAGTTGTGGATAAGCGATCAGCGAACCTGATCAAGCAGCCGCTTGCATTCGAGAAGATCGAACAGCGCCTCCTGCAACAGCGCTTGGTCATCCTTGCCGATGCCGGATTTGCCGACCGATATCTCGGTATCGCTGTTACCGCCGCCGAAGCCGAAAAAGCGGCCGCTCGGTTTGGCTTTCGGGCGGCCGACGACCTCGTCCCCGTCCGGATCCAGCACGCGCGGTTCGGCAACTTCCTTTTCGCCGCTCGCTGCCATGATGGCTTCCATGGTCGCAAGATCGCCCGACGCGATTGCCGCCACGAAACGGTTTCCGTTGGCTTTCAGAAGTTTCTGCACACCTTTGATGGTGTAGCCGTGGTCATAAAGGAGATGACGAATGCCCTTGAGAAGATCGATATCATCAGGGCGGTAATAACGGCGGCCCCCACCCCGTTTCATCGGCTTGATCTGCGGAAAGCGCGTTTCCCAGAAACGCAGCACGTGCTGCGGCAGGTTCAGCTCATCCGCCACTTCACTGATCGTCCGAAACGCGTCGGGGCTTTTGTCCAAACTTCCACTCCCATCCGGAACTTGAGCGCCATGCACCCAGCCGGACACTGAACAAGAACGCTTTTCACCAGCCGATACCGTGCATCATGTCTTGCGAAAAATCGAACCCGATCCTCGCACCGATGCCCGTGGCGGCAAGATACCATTTATCTAAAATTGATTATGATGCGAGTCGACCAGATTTCAACGGCTTGCACGTCGAAATTCAAGCATGTTCACAAGAAGAATGGGGATAAAGGCTTGCCATGCGGCAAAAAACCCCTGTCGCAGCCGGCTTACGCCCCGGCTTTCTGACCCTTTTGCTTGGTCTTGCGAGCCGTATGCGCCTTCAGGATTCGCTGTTTCAGCACGTTTGATGCCTTGAAGGTCATGACGCGGCGTGGCGAAATCGGAACTTCCTCACCTGTTTTCGGGTTGCGGCCGATACGCTCGTTCTTTTCCCTGATCTGGAATGTCGCGAAGGACGAGAGCTTGACGACCTCGCCGCGCGTGATCGCATTACAAATCTCGTCGATGATCGTTTCGACCAGTTCGGCGGATTCGGTGCGGGACAGCCCGACTTTACGAAACACAGATTCTGCAAGATCTGCGCGTGTCACTGTCTTCCCGGCCATTTTTCCCCACAAACCGTGTCTGAATTTTTCTCTAGGAGCCGCCGAGATTATTTCCCTTGTGGCGACCGGTCAAGGGATTGTTCCAGATTCATTTGAGGCTTTCGGCAATCAGTGCAATGGCTTAGAGCGACCGACGCGGTTTTGCCGCAAGCGGGGGTCGCTTCAGGGCGTTTGAACGGGGTACTGCCGCAAAAATCACAACCGATTTTGTGCCAGCGCCCCGATAAACAGTAAAATTTGCCGTTACCAGCGCAGCAGCACTGCGCCCCAGGTGAAACCGCCGCCCATGGCTTCCAGCATGACCAGATCGCCTTTCTTGATGCGCCCATCACTGGCCGCAACGGCAAGCGCCAGCGGAATGGATGCAGCCGACGTATTGCCGTGCTTATCGACGGTGATGACGACTTTTTCCGGATCGATGTTGAGCTTTTTCGCCGATCCGTCAATGATCCGCTTGTTGGCCTGATGAGGAACGAGCCAGTCGAGATCATCAGCCGTCGTGCCTGTCGCCTCGAAAGCCTGTTCGATGACGTCGGTGATCATGCCGACAGCGTGCTTGAACACTTCCCGGCCTTCCATGCGCAGATGGCCAACCGTGCCGGTCGTGGAAGGTCCGCCATCGACGTAAAGCTTGTCCTTGTGCGAACCGTCGGAGCGCAGCTGCGAGGTGAGGATGCCACGATCGCTGGAAGTGCCCTCGCCTTCGCCGGCCTCGATTACGAGCGCGCCTGCACCATCACCGAACAGAACGCAGGTGGTGCGATCCTTCCAGTCAAGAATGCGCGAGAATGTTTCGGCGCCGATCACCAGCACGCGCTTGGCCATGCCGCCGCGGATGTAAAGATCGGCGGTGGCCACGGCATAAACGAAGCCGGAGCAGACGGCCTGCATGTCGAAGGCGAAACCGTGGGTCATGCCGAGACGGTTCTGGATGTTTACCGCCGTTGCCGGAAAGGTATTGTCCGGTGTCGAGGTTGCCAGAATGATGAGGTCGATATCATCGGGCGTCAGGCCGGCATTGTCGAGCGCCGCGCGCGCCGCAGCCTCGCCGAGCGAAGCGGTGGTCTCGCCTTCTCCCGCTATGTAGCGCTGGCGAATGCCCGTGCGCTGCACGATCCATTCGTCGGAGGTCTCTACGACCCCTTCGATTTCACTGTTGGTCATGACACGCTTCGGAAGCGCTGCCCCGAAACCACGTACGATAGAGCGGATCATTCCCTTATTCCTCGTCAGCCACGAGAGCTTCGGGCGCCGGGGGCGGAAGCCGTCTTGCGTGGTAAATCTTCAGATCGTTTTCAATTTTTGCCGTAAGACCGTTATGGACCATGTCGTAGCCGACATCGACCGCGGAGGCAAAACCGATGGCATCCGTGCCACCATGGCTTTTGATGACAATGCCGTTCAGGCCGAGAAACACGCCGCCATTGACCTTGCGCGGGTCCATTTTTTCTCGCAGCACATCGAAAGCGCTTTTCGCGAGAATATAACCGATCTTGGCAAAGAAGCTGCGGGAAATCGCCTCACGCAGAAGCGTGGTGATCTGGCGCGCCGTGCCTTCGGCGGCTTTGAGCGCAATGTTGCCGGTGAAACCTTCGGTCACCACCACATCCACCGTGCCCTTGCCAATATCGTCGCCCTCGACGAAACCGCGGTAATCGATGGTGCCTAGATCGGCCTCGCGGATCAGCCGTCCGGCTTCACGGACCTCTTCCTGACCCTTCACCTCCTCGACGCCGACATTCAGCAGGCCGACGGTCGGACGGTCGATATCGAAAAGCGCACGCGCCATGGCGCCGCCCATCAGGGCAAAATCGAGCAATTGCTGGGAATCGGCGCCAATCGTGGCGCCAACATCGAGCACGATGCTTTCGCCTTTCAGCGTCGGCCATATGCCGGCGATGGCCGGGCGTTCCACCCGCGCCATGGTGCGCAAACAGAATTTGGCCATGGCCATCAGCGCGCCGGTATTGCCGGCGGATACGACGACGTCCGCTTCACCGAGCTTCACGGCCTCGATGGCGCGCCACATGCTGGAGACATAGCGGCCACGACGAAGCGCCTGACTTGGCTTTTCGTCCATGGCGACCGAGATTTCACAATCGTGAAAGACCGACTTTTCCCGAAGTGCGGGATATTGTGCCAGAATGGGGTCGCACTTGCTTTTCTGCCCGTAGAGCAGAAAAGTCACATCGTTGTGCCGTTCAAGCGCCTTGGCGGCACCGGGTATGGCAACATCAGGGCCGAAATCGCCACCCATGACGTCAATCGCTATTCTGATCACTCGTCCCTTATCCTTTTTGCCGCCACTCAAGCGGATTTTGCGCGAAAATACCTGTTCCGGCCTGTGTTACAATAAAATTATTTCAGCCCGGCGGCGCATTCAGTCTTTTTTCCAGTCTTTCAACACGGCGAAAGGCGACGGACGCTTTTCTTCTTCAGGCTCATTTTCGGTCGTATCGGTAAATTCGATATCCGATTTGCGCGGATAAGGATCGATCGCAAGGGCCGCGAACTCCGCAACCGTCGCGCCAACATCGATGCTGTCGCCGGTGAACTGGTCGGGAATGTCAGGGCCATTGGGGTCGAGTACGATCTCCCCTTCCTCATTGGTGACCATCCGCGCCAGCTTCGATCCTTCCGGCACGAAAATATGCTCGATGCTCTCGTCGATCTTGCTGGAGACCGGCTCCAGCGTGACAACGCAGGACTGGGTCACGGCCGCATGCACCTCGCCCTTGATCTTCACGCCATCCCTCTTCCAGCGGGTAACCTGCAGTTCCGCCTTCAGATATTCGACGGAAACCACATCCCAGAATTTCGCCAGCGCCTTCAGTTCCTCGGCATTGGCTTCAAGACCAATCCTCACCGGATTGGCGGAAATATGGCCTACCTTTACGGGGTAGGAAAAAGGCAGATCGTCATTTGCGGCGTGTCGCGCGTTCATCGTAAACCTCATAGTCCAGGCAAAGGCAGCTTCAGGCTTCCGGTTGCTATCGTTTCTTCGGAGCCTGCGGAAAGGGTGGAAGACGCATCCATCATCCAGCCCGCAAGCCCGTCCAGTTCCGGTGCCTTCTCGTCTGTCTGGGGGTATATATTGCGCCGGAGCGCTGCGGCAAGGGCAACGGGGTCGGATGCATCCAGCGCCGCCGCATAGGATTCGAGCCGCCCGTAGAACATGCCGGCAAATTTCTTCATCCGCTTCGGCACGCCCTGGTCGCCAATGCCGAGCTCACGGATGGAATGGTCGATATCCTGAAAAAAGGCGTCGACAATCTCCTGCGCGATTTCCTGCCCGCTCACACCGGAGGATTTGGTGCGGCGGAAATAGAGAATCATGATGATCGACAGCATCTCGAAGCGGCCCATCACGGTGTCTGGAACGCCGAGATCAAGATAAAAAGCGGGCGTGCGGGCCGCAGCCGTCAGGATCGCATATTGCCGGTCTACTATGGCGCGGTTGTTGTTTTTCTGTCTGAACAGCCCGAATATCATCGTTTTTTTTCCGAACGGGGCTGGTGAATTCGCTCACCCGCCTATCGCACTTGTTGCATGATCGCCAAAGCTGGTTTACCGAAGCATCCACGAATTGCAATGCTGTCGCGGTCACGTTCGTCTTTCGGCTGAAACAGTCTAAGAGACCGGAGGAGTTTCCAAAGGCCGTGAAAGCGTTGAATTTGGGGGGTGATCGGGATTTTCCGTCCCCGGATTGACACAATCATGTGCACAGACACTGTGCACCACGCAATGCCGGAAGGTGCCATTCATGATCGCAGTCGGGGAAAAGCAGTTGAGCAAGCAGAAATCCGCAAGTCACGGCAAAATTCTGGGCAAGACCGCCATCGCAATCGTCGTCGTGTCCACCCTGCTTTCCGCCTGCACCAGCACCACCGATGTGTTCCACAACGGCTACGTCATGGACGAGCAGTCGCTTCAGCTGATCCCGGAAGGTTCCAGCCGCGAGCAGGTTCTGCTGACGATGGGCACGCCCTCCACCACGGCGACCTTCGGCAACGAGGTTTTCTATTACATCTCGCAGAAGCGCGTGCGCCGCGCCGCTTTCATGAAGCCGACGTTGGTCGAACAGAACATTCTCGCGATCTATTTCAACAAGGACGGCGTAATCGAGCGTAAGGCCAATTACGCGCTGCAGGACGGCAAGGTCTTCGACACGATTTCGCGTACCACCCCGACAGGCGGCAAGGATCTCACCTTCCTGCAGCAGCTGCTGTCCGGTGGCACCTCGGGCGCCAACATCGCCAAGAGCATTCTCGGCCAGGGCGGCAACACCCCCTGATCGGAAGACGGAACGGAAATTCAAAGGCCCGGAGATCGCTCCCCGGGCCTTTTTCTTTGTCGATGATGCAAGTCCTTATTGGGCGAGAACCGCCAATAGCAGCAGCGCCACGATGTTGGTGATCTTGATGGCCGGGTTGACGGCGGGGCCGGCAGTATCCTTGTAGGGATCGCCCACTGTATCGCCCGTAACCGACGCCTTGTGGGCGTCCGAACCCTTGACGTGGCGCACGCCGTCCTTGTCGATGAAGCCATCCTCGAAGCTTTTCTTGGCGTTATCCCACGCGCCACCACCGGAGGTCATGGAAATCGCCACGAACAGGCCGTTGATGATGACGCCAAGCAGCGATGCACCGAGTGCTGCAAAGGCCGAGGCCTTGGAACCTGAGATAAGCAGCACGCCGAAATAAACGACGAGCGGCGCCAGAACCGGCAGCAGCGACGGAATGATCATTTCCTTGATCGCCGCCTTGGTCAAAAGATCGACCGCCCTGCCGTAGTCGGGTTTTTCTGTTCCTGCCATGATGCCAGGCTTTTCGCGGAACTGGCGGCGAACTTCCTCGACGATCGAGCTTGCCGCCTTGCCCACCGCCGTCATGGCGATGCCGCCAAAGAGATACGGAATGAGGCCGCCGAACAGCAGACCGGCAACGACGTAAGGATTGGCAAGGCTGAAGGATATTTCGCCGATATCCTTGAAGTAAGGATAGGTATCGCCATTGGCAGCGAAATGGGACAGGTCGTTGGAATAGGCGGCAAACAGCACGAGCGCGCCGAGACCGGCAGAGCCAATGGCGTAACCCTTGGTCACGGCCTTGGTGGTGTTGCCGACGGCATCCAGCGCGTCGGTCGCCTTACGCACATCCGGGTCGAGACCGGCCATTTCGGCAATGCCGCCGGCATTGTCCGTCACCGGACCGAAGGCGTCGAGCGCCACGATCATGCCCGCCAGACCAAGCATGGCGGTGACTGCGATGCCGGTGCCGAACAGGCCACCGAGCTGGTAGGTGCCGATGATGCCGCCGACGATGACGAGCGCCGGCAGCGCCGTCGATTCCAGCGAGACTGCAAGACCCTGGATGACGTTGGTGCCGTGGCCCGTGACCGAAGCCTGTGCGATGGAATTGACCGGCCGTTTGTTGGTGCCGGTATAATATTCGGTGATGACGACGATCAGCGCCGTTACCACAAGGCCGACCAGCCCGCACAGGAAGAGGTTTGTGCCGGTAATCTCCATTCCGGCCACCGTGCCGATGGTACCCCAGCCCACGGTCGCGTAAGTTGCCACGGCAAGACCCGCAATCGAGAAGACGCCGGTGGCAATCAGCCCCTTATAGAGAGCGCCCATGATGGAGTTGTTGGTGCCGAGCTTGACGAAGAAGGTGCCGGCAATCGAGGTCAGGATGCAGGCGCCGCAAATGGCCAGCGGATAGACCATCGCGCTTTCCAGTATCGGCGTTCCGGCAAAGAAAATCGCCGCAAGCACCATGGTTGCCACCACCGAGACGGCATAGGTCTCGAAAAGATCGGCCGCCATGCCGGCGCAATCGCCGACATTGTCGCCGACATTGTCGGCGATGGTTGCCGGGTTGCGGGGATCATCCTCTGGAATGCCTGCTTCGACCTTGCCGACGAGATCGCCGCCGACATCTGCACCCTTGGTGAAGATGCCACCGCCGAGACGGGCGAAGATGGAGATCAGCGAAGCGCCGAAACCGAGCGACACCAGCGCATCGATCACCTCACGCGAACCGGCCGCATGGCCCAGCACCGAGGTTAGGACGTAATAATAGATGGATACGCCAAGCAGCGCGAGACCCGCCACCAGCATGCCGGTGATGGCGCCCGACTTGAACGCGATGTCGAGACCGGCGGCAAGGCTGTGGGATGCGGCCTGCGCGGTGCGCAGATTGGCCCGGACGGAGACATGCATGCCGATGAAACCGGCAGCACCCGAAAGCACGGCGCCGATGATGAACCCGATGGCCGCGAGAGCCGACAGCAGATACCAGGCGAGAACGGCGACGATCAATCCGACGATGGCGATGGTGAGATATTGACGGGTGAGATAAGCCTGCGCACCTTCACGGATAAAACCTGCTATTTCACGCATACGCTCGTTGCCCTGATCGGCAGCGAGAACGCTCCTGGTCGTCCATGCCGCGTAAACCACGGACAGGATCCCACATAAAATCACTATGGGTATTACGGTCATGCGCACTTACCTCCCAAAAGGCCGGGTCTCACTCCCTCCCCGGCGTGGCGAACCATGTGCAAGGACAGGGGCGATCAAATGCGCGGCCTGTCCTGTCGTGGCCATTATTCCCCTCCCAAGGAAAAATGACCTGCGCGGCAAGATTGCGTTGGCGAAAGGCGTGGCGTCAAGCCCACAAATTTGCCTGAAACATGAAAGGGGTAGAGATCGAAGGCGATCTTATGCGGCGTTTCTGCGCAGGGTCAGCAACAGCGACGCCACCAGCACGAGGCATAGGCCCGCAACCGGCCAGATGACGAGGTTCATGACCGACCAGCCCCAGGCCGTAAACACCTTGCCGGAAGAGAAGGACGACAGCGCTACTGTGCCGAACAGCACGATATCGTGAAAGCCCTGTACCTTGTCTGCCTCATGCGGGCGGTAGCTCGAGGTGATGATGGCGGTGGCGCCGATGAAGCCGAAATTCCAGCCGAGACCGAGGAGAATGAGCGCCGCCCAGAAATTCCACAATTCGATGCCCATATGGGCGATGATGGCGCAGGCCATCAGCACGACGAGACCGGCTGCAACGATTTTTTCCGCGCCGAATCGCGCAATCAACATACCGGTGAAGAAACTCGGGCCGAACATGGCAAGAACGTGCCACTGGATGCCGAGCGTCGCAAGTTCGGTGGGAAACCCGCAGCCGACCACCATGGCGAGCGGCGCGCCGGTCATCATGAAGGTCATCAACGCATAGGAACCGATGCCGCAGACCATGCCGGTGACAAACCGGTGCGTGCGCACGATTTCCGACAAAGGCCGCGCCGCCTGCGCGTGGATAGAGGCGGCCTTCGGGTCCGGCAATTTCAGGAATGCCAGAATGGCAATCGCGATGATGCCGAGCGGCACCAGCGCGATGAAAGCACCGGCGAAGGTGACCGGTGCGAAGACATCCTTGCCGAAAATGGCAAGCTGCGGCCCGATGATCGCCGAGACGATGCCACCCGCCAATATCCAGGAAATGGCTTTCGGCTTGTAGAAAGAGGGGGATGCGTCGGCAGCAGCAAAGCGGATTTTCTGCGTGAAGCCGCCGGAAATGCCGATCAGCAGCAGGCCGATCGCAAACAGCCAGAAGTCGGAGCGGAAGAGTGCTACGGCAGCAATGCCGCCGCCGATGGAGCACATCAGCGCGCCGACCATGAAGCCCGCCTTGCGGCCAAGAAAACGCGATGCTGCGGCAACGCAGATGGCGCCCAGCGCCACGCCGATGTTGAAACCGGTAAGCGGCGCCGTTGCCAGCGACTTGTCAGCCCCGAGCAACTGGTAACCGGCAAGCGCGCCGACCGAGAAGCTCATAGGTGCTGCCGAGCCCATGATCGCCTGTGCGGCGGTCAGGAGGAAGACGTTGCGCTTCGCCTCGTCCAGTTGAACTTCAAGTCCGGGGACGGAAACGGCGCTCATATCTTCCTCACCTAACGTATTTTAGCGTTTTGCCTCACCGCGCACCTGCTTGGCAATGCGGTCCAGAACCGCGTTCACCAGCTTCGGCTCGTCATGCTCGAAGAAAGCACGGGCGATTTCGACATATTCCGTGACGATGACGGCAACCGGCACGTCCTTGCGCTCCAGAATCTCGAAAGCGCCGGCACGCAGGATAGCGCGAACGGTGGCATCGAGACGCGACAGCGGCCAGTCTTCCAGAAGTGCGGAGCGCACCAGTGGGTCGATCTTCGTCTGATCGCGGACGACGCCGGACACGATGGAACGGAACCAGGAAGGATCAGCCTTCAGATAAGTATCGCCATCGACTTCCTGACCGAGACGATGTGCCTCGTATTCCGCCACGACTTCCATCACGCCGGTGCCGCCGACATCCATCTGATAAAGTGCCTGCACGGCCGCGAGGCGCGCAGCGCCACGCTGGTTGGCGGGCTTTACCGAAGGCTGGCGCGGTTCGCCGCCATTTTCAACATCCGACATGCGTTCAGCCACCCAGTTTTTTCTTGAGCTCGATCATCGTCAGCGCCGCGCGGGCCGCAAAACCGCCCTTGTCCTTGTCAGAACGGCGAACACGTGCCCATGCCTGATCGTCGTTTTCGACGGTGAGGATGCCGTTGCCGATGGCCAGCGATTCGCTGACGGCGAGATCCATCAGGGCGCGGGAGGATTCGTTGGAAACGATGTCGAAGTGGTAGGTCTCGCCACGAATGACCATGCCGAGCGCTACGAAACCATCATATTCCGTGCCTTCGTTGTCGCCGCCATCCAGCGCCATGGCAATGGCAGCGGGAATTTCGAGCGCGCCGGGAACGGTGATGATGTCATAGGTTGCGCCAGCCTCATCCAGCGCGAACTTCGCGCCTTCGAGAAGAGCGTCTGCCATATCGTCGTAAAAGCGTGCTTCCACGATAAGAAGATGGGGTTTGGACATGGGATTTTCCTGAAAAGGTTCGGGCCGGATCATACCGGCTTTTGCGGCGGTCAAACCACGGCTGGCCGTTTTTGGCAAGTAATTTCATGTGTCACCCGCGCAAGAGGCCCCGTTTGCAAGACAATTGTGCAGGTTTTCGCCTTATCCGGCGCGGCTTACGGAAATCAGGTTTTCTGGAAAGCCAGATGCACGCCAAGCCCCATCAGCACCGTTCCCGCAGTGCGACGGGCAAGCACCTGCACCCTGCTGGAACGCTTAAGCCTCCCAACCATCGCGCCCGCCAGAAGCACGCCAACGAGATCGGCGGAGGAAAAAATGAAATTAACGGCGATACCGAGGATCAGCAATTGCAGCCAGATCGGAAAGGCCGCCGCCGGATCAACGAATTGCGGCAGAAACGCCAGAAAGAACAGCGCCGTCTTCGGATTGAGCACGTCGACGATAATGCTGTCGATGAAGGCGCGCCTTGCCGATTTCGGTTCGATGGTCAGATTGACGGCCTCACCTTCAAGCTTGCTGCGCAGCATCGAGAAACCGAGCCAGATGAGATACAGCGCGCCACACAGCTTCACGGCCAGATAAAGCCACGGCACCGCCTGGAACAGCACCGAAAGCCCCGCCGCAGAGGCAACGATATGGAAATAGCAGCCGACATGGATGCCAAGCACCGCCATCAGCCCGGCAAACCGGCCGCGCGCCATGGTCTGCGCCGCCGCATAAAGCATGGCCGGGCCGGGAATATAGGCAAACAGGGCGGTAGTGATGAAAAAGGCTGTCAGCAGTTCGAAAGACGGCATGTCGTAATCCCCCTACCCGTTTGGGCCTAAGGACGTCTTTACAGTGTTTGCCCGTCAATCGAAAGCGGAGTGCGGGACAACAACTGATTTGTCGCGATGGCGGAGGACTGTAAGCTGACACAGGATCCAGTCACGGGCATCTGCGCGGCGAAGAAAGTGCTTTCAGCCCAAGGATTTGGGCTGGTTGGATACCGGCTCAAGGCCGGGAGTGTATTTCAGCACGATAAATGCCGAACGTTGTTACGCCGAGGGGAACTCCGCAAGCCTTGCGGCATATCGCGCCATGGTGTCGACTTCGAAATTGACGAAATCACCCGGTTGGCGCTCACCCCATGTGGTGACTGTGAGCGTATGGCGGATCAGGAGCACGTCGAAATCCGTTCCGTCGACCGCATTGACAGTCAGAGAAGTGCCATCGAGTGCAATGGAACCCTTGGGCGCCACAAATTTCGCCAGATGGTCGGGCGCGCGCAGGCGGATACGGACCGCCTCGCCTTCCGGCTCGACCGACAGAATCTCCGCCTTGCCATCGACATGGCCGGAAACGATGTGACCGCCAAGCTCGTCGCCAATCTTCAGGGCGCGCTCCAGATTGACATGCGTGCCCTTCTGCCAGCCCGCAATCGTCGTCAGGCGCAATGCCTCTTCCCAGGCCTCGACCTCGTACCAGCGCTCGTTGCTGCCGTCTTCCGGCAGTTTGGTCACCGTCAGGCAGACGCCGCCATGGGAGATCGATGCGCCCATATCAATGGTCTTGGGATCGTAATTGGTCGCCACCCGCAGACGAATGCCTTCCGCCAGAGCTTCCAGCTCGGACACGGTTCCAACATCGGTGACAATTCCGGTAAACATCAAAGCGGCCTTTCATAATCGAAGCAGCGATCCGGCCCGTAGGCGGTTTCGCTGACCAAAACATAATCGCCCGGAATATCGGCACGGCTGAGCGGCGTTTCAATCCCGCCTTCACCAACCACGACCGGGCTTTCAAACAGCATGATACGGTCCACCAGATCAGCTTCAAGGAACGATTTTGCGGCAAAAGCGCCGCCTTCGACCAGAAGTTCCGACATGCCGCGTTCAGCGAGAATGTGAAGGAGGTTCTCGAGGGTTGGTGCTTCAAGGATTTCGACGCCTGCGTCGGTCAGTTGTTGGCGGCGGTGGTCGGGGCTAACCCCCTCTGACCTGCGGGGCATCTCCCCCCTTGAGGGCAAGATACCCGGCAGGGCAGAGGGGGATAACGCCGCGACGATTACCGGCACTTCGCGTGCACTCTCCACCAGCTTAGACGTCAACGGTAGTTCAAACTTGCGATCAAGTACGATTCGGACCGGAGAACGATCTTCGAGACCTGCAATTCGAACGGTCAGTTCCGGATCGTCCGCTATCGCGGTACGGATACCCACGAGGATGCAATCGCAGCGCGCTCTCAGTTCATGCACGGCGTGCCTGGCCTCCGGACCGGTGATCGCCACCTGCCCCGCGCCTTGTCTGCCGATCATGCCATCCGCGGAAATGGCAAGCTTCAGAATCACATGCGGGCGTTTTTTCACCTGGCGTGTGAGGTAACCCGCAAGCGCTCTCTTGCCTTCTTCGCGCAGCAGGCCGGTTTCCACGACAATGCCCGCCTCCCGCAAGATGGAGTAACCGCGACCGGAAACACGCTCGTCCGGGTCGTCAACCGCTACAACGACACGGGCCACGCCGTATTCAACCAGCGCATTGGCGCAGGGCGGCGTCTTGCCCCAGTGCGAGCAGGGTTCGAGGGTGACATAGGCTGTTGCGCCGCGCGCCGCTTCGCCGGCGATTTCCAGCGCCTGGCGTTCGGCATGGGGGCGGCCGCCAATTGCGGTCACCGCTTCGGCGATGATTTTTCCGTCCTTGACGAGAACGCAACCGACGGAGGGATTGGTCTGGGTTTGACCCTGATGGCGCAGGGAAACCTCGATTGCCCGGGCCATGAATTTTTCGTCATCGGCGCGGCTCGTCACGTCTATGCTCCGGCGTCTGTATCTCGGGCGATCTTGGCGTTGATTTCGGCAATCACGTTCTCGAAATCCTCGGCATGACTGAAATCGCGATAGACCGAGGCGTAGCGTACGAAGGCCACGTCATCGAGGCTCTTCAGCGCTTCAAGTACCTGGAGGCCGATTTCTTCCGAGGGGATTTCCGTCTCGCCGGAACTTTCCAGACGGCGAGCAATGCCGGAGACGGCCCGCTCGATCCGGTCCCGGTCAACCGGGCGTTTGCGTAGCGCGATCTCGAAGGATCGCACCAGCTTTTCCCGGTCGAAGGGCAGCTTGCGGCCGCTTTTCTTGATGACCATCAGCTCGCGCAGTTGCACGCGCTCATAGGTCGTGAAGCGGCCGCCGCAATCGGGGCAGATGCGCCGCCGGCGGATGGAGGTGTTATCCTCCGCCGGACGCGAGTCCTTGACCTGTGTGTCTTCGGAACCGCAAAATGGGCAGCGCATCTTTTTACGTCCTTACATGTACGGATACATCGGGAAACGGTCAGTCAGGCCGACGACCTTTTCGCGCACCGCAGCTTCAACGGCAGCGTTGCCCTCATCCGAATTGGCGACCTTAAGACCATCGAGAACCTCGACGATCAGCTTGCCGATTTCGCGGAATTCCCCTTCCTTGAAACCGCGCGTCGTGCCGGCCGGTGTGCCGAGACGCACACCCGAGGTGACGAAGGGCTTTTCCGGATCGAAAGGAATGCCGTTCTTGTTGCAGGTGACGTAGGCGCGGCCGAGGGCTGCTTCCGCACGCTTGCCGGTGGCGTTCTTTTTGCGAAGGTCAACCAGCATCAGGTGGTTGTCTGTGCCGCCGGAGACGACATCAAGACCGCCTTCGATCAGCGTTTCGGCAAGCGCCTTGGCGTTCTTGACGACCTGCGCGGCGTAATCCTTGAATTCCGGCTGCAAAGCTTCACCGAAGGCAACTGCCTTTGCGGCGATGACGTGCATCAGCGGACCGCCCTGCAGGCCGGGGAAAACGGCGGAGTTGAACTTCTTGGCCAGATCCTCGTCATTGGTGAGGATCATGCCGCCACGCGGGCCGCGCAGCGACTTATGCGTCGTCGTGGTGGCAACGTGGCAATGCGGGAACGGCGACGGATGCTGGCCACCGGCAACGAGACCCGCGATGTGGGCCATATCGACCATCAGATAGGCGCCGACTTCATCGGCGATCTCGCGGAAGCGCTTCCAGTCCCAGATACGGGAATAGGCGGTGCCGCCGGCAAGGATAAGCTTCGGCCGGGTTTCCTTGGCCTTGCGCTCCACCTCGTCCATGTCGAGCAGGTTGTCGCCTTCGCGCACGCCGTAAGACACGACGTTGAACCACTTGCCGGACATGTTGACCGGCGAACCGTGCGTCAGATGGCCTCCGGAGTTCAGGTCGAGACCCATGAAGGTGTCGCCCGGCTGGAGCAGCGCGAGGAACACGGCCTGGTTCATCTGCGAACCGGAATTCGGCTGTACGTTGGCGAAGTTGACGCCGAACAGCTTCTTGGCGCGCTCGATGGCAAGCTCTTCAGCAATGTCTACGAACTGGCAGCCGCCGTAATAACGCTTGCCCGGATAACCTTCCGCATATTTGTTGGTCATGATCGAACCCTGCGCTTCAAGCACAGCGCGGGAAACGATGTTTTCCGAGGCGATCAGTTCGATCTCGTGGCGCTGGCGACCCAGTTCCTTCTCGATCGCGCCGAAAATATCCGGATCGACTTCGGCAAGCGGACGGGAGAAGAAAGCATCTGTGTTCGACATGGTGAAGGCTCCTGAAACAGTAATGCGATGGCGTCTTAGCGCCCTGCCCGACCAAGAGCAATACGGGCAGCGAGATTTGCCCGTCAAACTGCGACGTTGCGACAAAAAACGGCAGCTGTTTTTTCAAAACCAGCAGCGAAAATGAAAAAAGCCGCACCCGACAGGGTGCGGCCTTTCACTTAAATATAAAAACCTGACGGCAGTACCGGATCAGTTGCGCGGCAACAGGTCGTCGTCGACGGGTCCAGCCGGCTGTTCGATGCCGGTGGTGGTGTTGAGCGCCAGTTCGGCGTTGCCGTCCTTTTCATAGATGTCGTCGCGGAACTGCACCACGCCGTCCTTCGCCGACCATGCGGTGATGTAGACGAAATAGACAGGCACTTCCTGCGCCAGCTTGATCGGTGTGTTGACGCGGGTGGCGATGACGCGTTCCATTTCCTGACGCGACCAGCCGGGCGTGTCGCGCAGCAGCCAGCTCGTGAGGTCGCGCACGTTCTGTACGCGCACGCAGCCGGACGATTCGAACCGCATCAGCTTGTTGAACAGACCCTGCTGCGGCGTGTCGTGCATATATTCGTTATTGGGATTGTGGAAGTTGATCTTCGTCGAGGACATGGCGTTGATCTTGCCGGGGTCCTGGCGGAACATCAGGTTCGGTGCCTTTGGCGCAAACCAGTCGACCGCTGTCGGCGAAACTTCCTGTCCCTTGCCGTCGATGAGGCGGATGTTGTTCCGCTCCAGATAGGTCGGGTCCTTCTGCATCAGCGGCACGATGTCCTTTTCGACGATCGAGCGCGGCGCTGTCCAGTAAGGGTTGAGGATGACTTCGTAAATCTTGGAATTGATGACGTGCGTCGGGCGGCTTGCGCGACCGACGACGGCAGTGTTGCGCAGGACGACGCGCTCATTCTCAACCGCTTCGATGGCAGCGGCCGGAATGTTCACCATCAGGTGACGCTGACCGAGATCGCCGGACATGGATTGGATGCGCACGAGGTTGGTCTGCAACTGCGCCAGACGGATCTGGGCCGAAACATTGAGCGCCTTGGTCGTATATTCGCCGCTGACACCATCGGCGGGAAGGCCATGGCGGGCCTGGAAGCGCTTCAACGCACCATCGACGTAGGAATCGAAGGCGCTGGAAATGCCAGCTTCGCGCGGCAGGTCGCCGGAGACCATCAGTCGCTGGCGAAGCGCCTGAACGGACGGATCGGAAACGCCGATCTGGAGACGCTGCTGGGTGACGGGCACGTCCGGCCAGCCGCCATTCTGCACGATCTGCTGATATTGCATGATCGCCTGCTGCATGTAGACAGGCGCTTCCCGTCCGAGAACCGGGTTGTTGGAAACGACGCCAACGGCGGAACGCGACGAATTCGCGTCAAACTGGTCATCCCAGTTGCCGCGGCGCGATGAGCCCATGAGATCGTTGAGCGCATTCTGCGCCAGGGCCGGCGCGGCAAGCGCGGCAACACCAACGGAAACAGCCGAGCGCAGAAGCGCACGGCGCGATACGGATTCGGAAACGGATTTTTTTGTCATTCTACCTACCAGCCACTCTCTTCGGCATTCTCAACAATGCCTAAATCAATATGATTAACAAACACGTACAACGTGTCTGCCGGCCGGTAATGCTCAACACCCATCGTCTGGGCGCTATTGTCTGGCAGAACAGTCGGGACTTGCCACGACAGCAGGAGAAACCGCCGGCTCCTTCACCTTTGCGGGTCCCATATCAATATGGCCAATTCGTGTCACGGGCCTTTTCTCACGAAGCTGTGTATGCCTGCAAAACAGGGCGAAAACGCACCTGAGAGACCGGGCTTGACACGCACAGGTGAACGGCGCCTCCAACGCGAATCCGCAAGCCGGAGGCAAACCGATGCCCCCGGCTCTAACAGTGAAACCGTCGCGGAAATTAGAGACGATAAGCGATCGAGTCGTTCCAGAAGCGATCGAGGCGTTGCAGCAGCTTGTTCATTTCGGAGAACTCGCCAGTGCCGATGCCGCCGACCTTTTCGATCGAGCCGACGTGGCGCTCGTAGAGGTGAGCAACCGTTTCGGCGATTTCCTGGCCCTTTTCAGTCAGGCTGATGCGGACCGAGCGGCGGTCGACACGCGAGCGCTGGTGGTTGATGAGACCGAGGTCTACCAGCTTCTTGACGTTGTAGGAGACGTTCGATCCGAGGTAGTAACCACGCGAACGAAGCTCGCCGGCCGTCAGTTCGGAATTGCCGATGTTGAACAGCAGGAGCGCCTGAACGGCGTTGACGTCATCGCGACCCTGACGATCGAACTCGTCCTTGATGACATCGAGGAGGCGGCGGTGGAGACGTTCCACCAGGTGCAGCGACTCCATGTAGAGCGAACGGATGGTATCTTCATGTGCGTCGGCAACAACGGCCTGCGGCTTTGCTTTGCTATTGATCATGACTGCCTCACTGTTTTGTTTGGCGGTGTGTTTGTTTGTCTCCCGCCTTGAGTGAGAACCTAATCAATGCGCATAAAATTCTACTTAAAAGCTACGATTAACAAATGCTTACCTGCATTTTCCCAAGTGGGTCAAACTTGTGGCGAAGCGGGACTGGCTTATCGCCATTCATTATAAATCAATGGCTTAGCAATAAAATTCGACCAAAAACCAGGCTGAATTGCTTTATTCTTATGGTAAATCAATTCTTGCGCGCTCTTCATTCTGGCGCTGATCGAGCCAAAAAGCGACCAAGAATAGTATATAAATGGTTGCCACGAGACCGTGCATGACGGGTACAAGCGTGTTGGCGCCGAAGATATATGGCCACACCTTATACATGGCGATCTGGGTGCCGGCACCCAAGACCCACATGACCGCCCCCCAGGAGGCGCCGAGCCAGAGACCGAGCGCCGCGACCGGGAAAATCACCGCAAGCGCACTACCCGCCACCCGCCATGGCAGGTTAAGCATATCGAACCGCCCATGCCCGCCGAGAGAATATCCCGTCAGCATCGCCCAATATTGCAGGCCGAACCAGAAACAGGAAATCGCGACCAGCCTCATGAAGACCAGAAAGAGGATTTCCGTCAGCGGACGTTTCGGCAGAGGTTGAGAATCAGGTTCCATGGCCGGAAGATACGGTTTCGACGGGCGGGCGACCAGCCCATATTGAATTCGACGGCTTGCCTTGTCAAAGCACCCTCGCCCGCCGGGGAAGTCCAGGGGGAAACATTGTCGCATTCGCACGGCGCTTGCTTCGTGTTATGCAGCTTTCCTGACTTGGGTGGGATACGAAGGACATTCTTACATGCAGGACAAAACGCATCTGGTCGACGCGATCACCGGCCATCGCCGCATGCGCCGCAATCGCAAGGCCGACTGGACTCGCCGTCTGGTTCAGGAAAGCCGTCTGACCGTCGATGATCTCATCTGGCCGGTCTTCATCGTGCCGGGCAGCAATATCCTCGATCCCATACCGGCGATGCCCGGCGTAAACCGCATGAGCGTCGACAAGCTGGTCGAAGCGGCGAAGGAAGCCGCCGATCTCGGCATTCCGGCGATTGCGACCTTCCCGAATATCGAGATGGACTTGCGCGACGAGACCGGCTCGAATGCGCTCGAGGCCAACAACCTCATCAATCAGGCGACCATCGCGGTCAAAAAAGCGGTTCCGAATATCGGCATGATCACCGATGTTGCGCTCGATCCCTTCACCAGCCATGGGCATGACGGCATTCTGCGCGGTGACGAAATCGTCAATGACGAGACCGTTGATCAGGTCGTTCGTGCTGCAATCCTTCAGGCCGATGCCGGTTCGGACATTATTTCTCCGTCCGAGATGATGGATGGCCGCATTGGCGCCATCCGCCGCGGCCTGGATGCGGCCGGGCACCAGAACGTCGGCATCATGGCCTATGCCACAAAATTCTCCTCCGGCTATTACGGCCCGTATCGCGAGGCCATTTCGACGGCCGGACTGCTGAAGGGGGACAAGAACAGCTATTACATCAGCCCCGCCAACGGCATGGAGGCAATCCGCGACGCAGCGCTCGACGTGGAAGAAGGTGCTGACATGCTGATGGTCAAACCCGGCCTGCCCTATCTCGACATCTGTTGGCGGCTGAAAGAGAATTTCGGGCTGCCGACATTCGCCTATCAGGTGTCCGGTGAATATACCCAGATCAAGGCAGCGGCCATGCATGGCTGGATCGATGGCGAGCGCGTGATGATGGAAACGCTTCTCTGCTTCAAGCGTGCGGGCTGCGATGGCATTCTGAGCTATTTCGCTGTGGAAGCCGCACGCAAACTCGCGAAGGGCTGACAGCCGACGCTTATTGTATTCGGTCGTTTTCTTCCCATATTGTTTGCTGACACGGAATGCTGCCTGACGAAAAGCGCGTTTCGAGCTGTCATGTCTTCTCAGGAGAAAACGACCGATGAACCTCGACCAGAACCCTACCTATGTCGCACCGGACGACTGGCGCGCCTATAGCGGCGTCCTGAGCCGACGCATCTTCGCTTTCCTGATCGATTACGCGATCGTTCTTCTCTTGTGCATTCCAGCCGCCGTGATCGTCTTCTTTCTCGGCGTGATTACGCTGGGTCTCGGTTTCTTCCTCTATCCGGCCTTGTTCGTCATCGTCGCGGTCCTTTATTTCGGCGTGACGCTCAGCGGCCCGTCGCAGGCCTCACCCGGCATGCGGGCGATGGGAATCGCGATGGCGCGCATGGACGGCCGGCGAATCGATTTCCTTCTGGCCACCGTGCATATTGCGCTTTTCTGGGTCATCAACTCGGTTTTGACGCCGCTTATCCTGCTTGCAGGCCTGTTTACGGAGCGCTCTCGCCTCGTTCACGACTTCCTGCTCGGCACCGTCATGGTCAGAACCTACTGATATAGGGGAAAGCCACGAAAACGTGGCTTCCATATCAGGCAAATACCGCATGGTGCAGTTGACGTTTTCCGTCATTTTGCCATTCTGTGACACTATGCATGTCGCTTGAAGCGTCGCCGCACCCCGTGAAATCGCGGCGTGCTTTGATAACGGACACAGGAGGCGATCACGGTTCGATGAACACGCAGGCGACGCCCTCTCCCCAATTCTATCTTACGGCACCGGCCACCTGCCCCTATTTGCCGAACCAGATGGAGCGGAAGGTTTTCACGCATCTGGTCGGCCCGCGTGCGTCGGAAATGAATGACCTTCTCACCCAGGGCGGCTTCAGGCGTTCACAGAACATCGCCTATCGCCCGGCGTGCGAAACCTGTCGCGCTTGCGTTTCGGTGCGCATCCTTACCGAACAGTTCCAGCCGACGAAATCGATGCGGCGCGTTCTCTCCATCAACAAGGATGTCGTCGCCACCGTTCACGCCGCTGAGCCATCCACCGAACAGTTCTCACTGTTTCGCCGCTATCTCGACCATCGGCACCAGTCGGGCGGCATGTCCGACATGTCGGCGCTAGACTATGCGATCATGATCGAAGACACGCATGTGAACACCCGCATCATCGAATACCGTGTGCGAGAGCCCGGCTCCGGCATCGATTCCAGCAAACGAGGTGAACTTCTCGCCGTAGCGCTGAGCGATGTGATGAGCGACGGGCTGTCGATGGTCTATTCCTTCTTCAACCCCGATCTAGAAAAGCGCTCGCTCGGCACTTTCATGATCATGGATCACATCACCCGCACGCGCGCGCTCGGCCTGCCGCATGTCTATCTTGGATACTGGGTCGATGGTTCTGAAAAGATGGGCTACAAGACCCGCTACCACCCGCAGGAGCATCTGACACCGCGTGGGTGGGAGGTTTATACACCGGAAGAAAAGTAACCCGCGTTTGGAAACGTCGTACTGACACTCTCCGGAAATCGTACATTGTGTACGAATTCCAGTCCTGTTATAACGCCAGTTATAACAGGAGCTGTCATCATGAACATTACGATCCGCAAAATCGGTAATTCCGAAGGTATCATCATTCCGAAGGAAGTTCTGGATCGCATGGGTCTCAAGGCTGGCGACGCGCTGGAACTCCGAGAAACCGCTGGCAATATCGAACTCGTCCCCGAACATGCGGAACTGAGGGAACAGCTTGAAGCCGCCCGGCGTGGTATGAAAAAATACCATACAGCGCTGAGAGAACTCGCCAAGTGAGCAGTATCAAGTGGCTCTCCCGTGCCGCCGTCGAATTTATACATCAGGAGCAACTCGCCGAACACGGTGGCTTGCCGGGCCTCAAGGATGAAAATGCGCTTGAGGCAGCTTTGGCACGTCCATTGCATAAAGCTGCCTTTGGAGAAGAGGAGCCACTGAAACTCGCCGCCGCTTATCTTTACGGTGTAGCGCGCAACCATCCGTTTTGCGATGGCAACAAACGCACGGCTTTTCTTGCAGCCTACACCTTCCTTTTTATCAACGGACTTGAAGTCATTGCCGAGCAAGCAGACATCGTGGCTTTTGTTCTTGATGTTGCTGCAGGTGAGATTGATGAGGAAGGCGCATACCGTTTTCTCAACGATCACACCATCCCGCTCCAGTAAGCGAAAACGCCGCACATCTTTCGATATGCGGCGCGTCTTGGATGCCTATGAGCGTCGGACGGTTTTACCCGCCAAATTTCCCGCTACGCGGAAAGCCCTTCGGTACGGTGCGGCCAACGGTGGCGCGGTCTGCCAGCCATTCGCGC
Organism: Rhizobium sp. AN6A; assembly: GCF_900215635.1. Lineage (NCBI taxonomy): Bacteria > Pseudomonadati > Pseudomonadota > Alphaproteobacteria > Hyphomicrobiales > Rhizobiaceae > Rhizobium > Rhizobium sp. AN6A. Next base: position 2,202,190 of record NZ_OCNC01000004.1, on the reverse strand, counting down.
AATTCCTCACCGACCTTGGTGAAGAGGCGCCCGGCCGTGTCGGACCAGCTCAAGCCGTCTGCGAGCGCGAAACATTTCACATCAACGACGCCGCCGTCCTTGTAGCGTTGCAGGCGCACGCCCTTGCCGCGTGACATTTCCGGCACCTGCGACAGCGGGAAGGCCAGAAGCTTGCGGTTTTCGCCAACGACGGCGACATGGTCGCCCGTAACAGGTACGGCGAGCTTGGCTTCGTCAGGCATGGCGACATTCATGATCTGCTTGCCCTTGCGGGTATTTGCGACCATTTCGCTTTCGGCCACGATGAAGCCGTTGCCGCCAGTCGAGACGAGCAGAAGCTTGCGCGACGGATCATGGACGAAGGCCGTCAGGATGTCCTGATCGTTCTCCATATCGACCATGATGCGGATCGGCTCGCCATGGCCACGCCCGCCGGGCAGCTTGTCGGCGCCGAGCGTGTAGGCCTTGCCGCCGGTGGTCAGCAGCAGCAACTTGTCGGTCGTCTGCGCCGGGAAGGCGAGCTTCGGGCCATCGCCCTCCTTGAAGGTCAGAGCCGACGTATCGGACATATGCCCCTTCAGCGCCCTGATCCACCCCTTCTGCGAGATGACGATGGTGACCGGCTCCTTTTCGATCATCGCCTGCTGGATGGCCTCGATGTCGGCATCCGGCGCATCCGCAAACTGCGTGCGGCGACGGCCGATCTCGGTTGCCTTGGCATATTTCTTTTTGACTTCGCCGATTTCCCACGCGACGGTCTGCCACTGCTTTTCATCGGAGGCGAGCAGCCCCTCGATTTCAGCCTTCTCGCTGCTGAGTTCGTCGAACTCCTTGCGGATTTCGAATTCCTCGAGCTTGCGCAGATTGCGCAGACGCATGTTGAGGATGGCTTCGGCCTGATTGTCGGTGAGCGACCACTTGGCCATCATCACCTGTTTCGGCTCGTCCTCCTCGCGGATGATACGGATCACCTCATCGAGATTGAGATAGGCGACCAGCAGGCCGCCCAGAATCTCGAGCCTGCGATCGATGGCCGCGAGACGATGGCGGGAACGGCGGACCAGCACGTCCTTGCGGTGTGCCAGCCATTCGCTCAGCACCTCGTTCAGCGCCATGACCTTCGGCACCCTGCCAAGCGACAATACGTTCATGTTGAGCGGCAGGCGGCTTTCAAGGTCGGACAGACGGAACAGCGATTCCATCAGCAGCGTCGCGTCGACGGTGCGGTTTTTCGGAACCAGCACGATACGCACGTCTTCGGCCGATTCGTCGCGGACATCCTCAAGCAGCGGCAGTTTGCGGGCGAGCAGCAGCTCGGCGATCTTTTCGATCAGCCGCGATTTCTGCACCTGGAACGGAATTTCGGTGATGACGATCTGATAGCCGCCACGTCCGAGGTCTTCCGTTTCCCATTTGGCGCGCACGCGGAAACCACCGCGCCCGGTCTTATAGGCTTCGAGAATATTCTCACGGCTTTCGATGATCACGCCGCCGGTCGGCAGGTCGGGGCCGGGAATGAATTCCACCAGCTTTTCAACCGTCGCATCCGGATGCTTGATGAGATGCAGAGCTGCGTCGCACAGTTCATGGGCGTTGTGCGGCGGGATGGACGTCGCCATACCGACGGCAATGCCGGAGGCACCGTTGGCAAGCAGATTGGGGAAGGCGCCCGGGAGGACCACCGGCTCCTCGTCTTCCTCATTATAGGTAGCGCGGAAATCAACCGCGTCCTCGCCTATGCCTTCGAGCAGCAGCGCTGCCACATCGGTCATGCGTGCTTCGGTATAACGATAGGCGGCGGCGCCGTCGCCATCGATATTGCCGAAATTGCCCTGTCCGTCCACGATCGGATAACGCTGCGAGAAATCCTGCGCGAGACGGACCAGCGCATCGTAGACCGACTGGTCGCCATGCGGATGGAACTTACCGATAACGTCACCGACGATACGGGCGCATTTCTTGAAAGCCGAGTTGGGGCGGATGCCCATTTCGCTCATGGCGTGGATGATGCGGCGGTGAACCGGCTTCAGGCCATCGCGCACATCCGGCAGCGCACGATGCATGATCGTGGACAAGGCGTAAGCGAGGTAGCGCTCTTCAAGCGCCGCCTTCAAATCGACCGGATGAATGTTATCGTCTCCGCCTGACGGAGGTACAAGATTTTTTCCCATGGTGCTTGACTAGCGGAAATGCCGATTCCCGGCAAGGAATTCGGGGGTCTCGGCTGTGGACGAAACGACGCCTTTTGTGAGGATTTTTATTAACTGCGTTACGAATGCCGCAATGCCGCCGTCATACGAATCGATCTAAATCCTGTAGACCTTTGAATAATCGCGAATATAAATGTCACCATTCACATTTAGAACACGGTGCACATCCGCACATTGAGGGAAGAAACACTATGAGACTGAAATCCACCCGGCAGATTCTTTTCGCAAGTGCCGCGCTTCTCGCGCTTTCCGCACCGGCATTCGCACTGGATGGCGGCGACGTTCTGAAAAAGATCAACGCCGCCTACGCCGCGCAGGGCGGTGAAATCGCCGCCGGGTCCGTCGCCGTCAACGGCGACACGGTGACGCTGAACGGCGTGACCTTCAATGCGGCTGCCGATCCGGCCAAAAAAATTCCGGTCGGCAACGTCACCCTTGAAGGCGTCGAGGAAAACAACGGCGGCTACAAGATCAAGAACGCGCGTTTCGACAATGTCGATTACAAGCAGGAAAACGTGGAGATCAAGGCCAACGACATCTACATGTCAGGTCTCACCATCCCTGCCGATGCGACGACGGGCACGATTGATGCGCTGATGTTCTACGACGAGGCGCATAGCGGTCCGATTTCCGTTTCCATCGACGGCAAGCAGGCTTTCTCGCTCGAGGAAAGCAGCGCAACGATGTCCGTCAGCGACGACAAGGCCTCGATCGGCTTCGATCTCGATGCATCCGGCTTCAAGGCCGATCTCAGCGAAGTCAACGATCCGGCCACGAAGGACGCGATTGAAAAGCTCAATCTGCAGGCCCTTTCCGGCAACATGACCATGAGCGGAAGCTGGGAAGTCGCGTCCGGCACCGTAGACGTCGAGGAATATGCCATCGACCTCGACAAGGTCGGCCGTCTCAACATGTCGTTCGGTTTCTCGGGCTACACACTCGCCTTCATCAAATCGATGCAGGAGACGGTGAAGGCGCAGGCTGCAAATCCGAACAAGGAACAGGCGGAACAGGCAGCGGGCCTTGCCATGCTCGGCCTGATGCAGCAGCTTTCCTTCGTTAATGCCGAAATCAGCTTCGAAGATGCCAGCATCACCAAGCGGGCCATCGACTACGCTGCAAGCCAGCAGGGCATGACCAGCGAGCAGCTTTCCCAGACCATCAAGGGCATGGCGCCCATCATGATGGCTTCGCTCAACGTTCCGGAATTGCAGAACATGGTGTCGGCTGCGATCAACGCATACGTCGACAATCCGAAGAGCTTCTCCATCTCGGCCGAACCGGAAAAGCCGGTTCCCTTCCCGATGATCATGGGCGCCGCCATGGGCGCGCCGAACACCCTGCCGACAATGCTCGGCGTCACGGTGACGGCAAACGAATAGCACAACAAAAAAGCCCCGGTTACGCCGGGGCTTTTTACTTCTGGTCAGTGGAGTGGGGCTGTCGCTCCATCCTGCTTGTCGTGCAGGGCGAAACGGTCGATCATATGAGCGCTCGCTTCGTTGACGCCGATCACCTCGACCGTCTTGCCGGTCTTGCGGAATTTCAGCACCACCTTGTCCAGCGCACCGACAGCCGAAATATCCCACAGATGCGCCTGTGTGACGTCGATGGTGACCGTTTCCACGTCTTCGGCAAAATCGAAGGCGGCAATGAAGCTTTCCGTCGAGGCGAAGAAAATCTGCCCATCGACGCGGTAGATGCGGTGCCGACCATCGGCTGCAAGCTCTGGACGAACGTGGAAGAGTTTTGAAACCTTCCCCGCGAAAAACACGCCGGAGAGAAGCACACCTGCGAGCACGCCTTTTGCGAGATCATGGGTCGCCAGCACGGTCCCGACCGTTACCAGCATGACGATGCTGGAAGACGGTGGATTGCGGCCAAGATCGAGAATCGAACGCCACGAGAAGGTGCCGATCGAAACCATGATCATGACAGCCACAAGAGCGGCCATTGGAATGATTCGGACAAGATCGTCCAGCACCAGAATGAGGAACAGCAGGAAGGCGCCCGCCACAAAGGTGGAGAGCCTGCCCCTGCCGCCTGATCTGACGTTGATGACCGACTGGCCGATCATGGCGCAGCCGCCCATCCCACCGATCAGCGCGGAGGCGATGTTGCCTGTCCCTTGCCCGATGCATTCCCGGCTCTTGTTGCTGCCGGTATCTGTCATGTCGTCGACGATCTGTGCCGTCAGCAGGGATTCCAGGAGACCGACGGCAGCCAGCGCTGCGGAATAGGGAAAGATGATCTGCAGCGTTTCGAAAGTCAGCGGCACCTGCGGCAGGGCGAAGACCGGCAGCGTCGAGGGCAGCTCGCCGAGATTGCCGACGGTGCGGATATCCATGCCGAAAAACACCGCCACGCAGGTCAAAACGACGATGGCGACCAGCGGCGACGGGATGATTTTCGTGACCAGAGGAAAGAGATAGATGATCGCAAGACCAGCCGCGATCATGACGTAGGTTGCGACAGGCACGCCTACCAGCTCGGGCAATTGCGCCATGAAGATCAGGATCGCCAGCGCATTGACGAAGCCGGTCATGACCGAGCGCGAGACGAAGCGCATCACCCGTCCGAGCCTTGCAAAGCCCGCAGCGATCTGCAGCACGCCCATGAGGATGGTCGCCGCGAAGAGATATTGCAGGCCGTGTTCCTTCACCAGCGTCACCATCAGGACGGCTGTGGCGGCGGTTGCCGCGGAAATCATGCCCGGACGGCCACCGGTGAAGGCGCAGACGCAGGCAATGGCGAAAGAGGCGAACAACCCCACCTTCGGATCGACGCCGGCGATGACGGAAAAGCCGATCGCTTCGGGAATGAGCGCGAGTGCGACGACGATGCCGGAAAGCACATCGCCGCGAATATTGGAAAACCACTCACGTCTGTAAGTCTGAAATCTGTTCATTTGATTTTTTCGCAAAATATGACGCACCGGCCGGAAACATGTCCGGTAGATTGAAAAAGAATGTCGGTGCTTTGCGTTGTCTGGCGGATCGGCGGCCAGAAGAGCCACCCGGAATTTCACCGGGTCCGTGGTGAGTGGTCCACCTATAGACGGCAAAAAAGCGGGCAGCAAGTTGCCTGCCCGCTTTTCGATGCCGGCGATGACGCCTCAAGAGGCTTCGTGCCGAGCAATATTCGTGTCGTTATGGGACGCGCCGGTTCCCGACCAGTCGACCCTGCGTGTTGCGAACATGGTTGCGGCAATGGCAATGAAGGAAATCATCGCGCCGGCCAGCAGCGCATATTCATCTTCATTCAGAACGAGATACATGACGCCATAGGCCACCGTCAGAACCGTGAACAGGACTACCCCGTTCTTGCGGCTACGGGTTGCGCTTCCGAGATAGGAGGAGATCAGGAGCGCTGTCAGAAGCGACGCCGCAGCATAGGCGATGGTGAAGCCCGTATGTTCCGCAAGTGCGAGCAGCAGCACGTAGAAAACGATCAGCGCCAGCCCCGTCAGCACGTACTGGATCCAGTGCACGCTGCTGCCGCCCCTCAGTTCGACGATGAAGACGGCCAGGAACACCAGAGAGATGAAGCCTATCGAATATTTGAGTGTCCGGGCGATGATCTGGTAGAATTTCACGGGCTCGACGAGGTTGATCCTCATCAGGCTGTCGGTCAGCGGCAGGCGCGAACTCTCGACCACGCGGTCTATGCCCCTTGCGAGATAGGGGATTGTCCAGTTGGCCGTGAAATCCGAGGCTGTGACGGTCTTTTCCTCCGGCAGGAACAGGCCTTCAAAGCCGGGATGCGGCCAGTTGGCCTTGGCCGCCAAACTGGTGGTCTGGCCGGCGGGCGCGACGGCAAAGCTGCCGGAACCATTCAGGGAGAAGGCTATATCGAAATCGAAGCCTTTCTCGACAAGGCCTCTTTCGATCGATCTGTGCACGCCGGCATCGGACCTGATGGACATGTCCTGCGCACCCGTGCGGGGCGCTATGACAGAGATATCACGCATGCCGGGATCGAACGGCAATACGGAACCGCCATCGATCCTGACACCGGCGCTCGAGCGAATGCCGGTCATATCCTGTATGCTGAGAACGAGAATGGCGCTGTCGAGGCGGGGCGTGCCGGAGAAGCGGGCGAGATCCTGAAGGATACCGGCACCGAACCGGCCTTTGAGGACAAGGTCGCCATTATAGACCGGCAGGCTGTAGATCGACAGCCGCTTCTCCTCGGTCTTCAGATCGGCCGTGACATCAAGCATTTCCGGCATGACCAGCGCCCATTCGGTTACGCGGTCGACCACGCTTTGGCCATTGATCTCTCGGCGGCGTTCCACATCGAAAGGGACGGCAAGATAGGGACCGTTCACCACCTGATCACCACCCCAGCCGCTGGCGATCCGCCCGGAAACGTCTTCCGCCCGCGAGGCGCGCTCTTCCGTCAGCCCCCAGACGAGCATGAGCGGCACCAGCAGAACCATGGAGATGAAGCCGATCATCAGGAATTTGGCGCCCGGCGAACGCAGGCTGGTGGAGAAACTGCCGCGTAGCTGGGCTGGAGGCGCGTACCCTCCCCCTGGGACCGGGTCTTTTTCCGCTTCATGTGTCATCCTGAAATCCTTCTAAATATGATCGCGCCGACACCGAAAGCAAAGTTCGGCCAGACGCTGTTTCAAGTTTAAAACCCCGAATAATCTTGCGTCCCCAAGTGAACGCCAGAACTATACTGGAACCGGATTTCGGCTGATTACGTTCGGAATTCGGTTCAATGCGCGGTAAAATTGTGGTTTTGCCGCGTCCGTTGCAGGAAACACAAAGGGCCGGCGTTGCCGCCGGCCCTTTCTCTAAAACCCGTTGGGATCGAGATCAGTCCTTCTTGGACGGAACCACGCGCAACGCCAGTTCGCGAAGCTGCGTCGGCGTTGCCGGCGACGGCGCGTTCATCAGCAGGTCCTGCGCCTGCTGGTTCATCGGGAACAGCGTGATTTCGCGCAAGTTCTTCGCACCGACCAGAAGCATGACCACACGGTCGATACCGAAGGCGCAACCGCCATGCGGAGGCGCACCGTACTGGAAGGCGCGGTAGAGACCGCCGAAGCGCTCTTCCACGTCGCTCTGCGACAGGCCGACCTTTTCGAAAGCCTTGACCATCAGCTCAGGCGACTGGTTACGAATCGAGCCGGAGGCGATTTCGAAGCCGTTGCAGACCGCGTCATACTGGAAGGCCTTGATGGAGAGCGGATCCTGCCCTTCCAGCGCTTCCATGCCACCCTGCGGCATGGAGAATGGGTTGTGGGCGAAGTCGATCTTCTTTTCTTCGTCGTTGTATTCGAAGAAGGGGAAATCGACGATCCAGCACATTTCGAAACGGTCGCGATCGATCAGGTTCAGCTCGTCGGCGGCACGGGTGCGCGCCTCGCCGGCAAACTTGTAGAACTTGGCGGGATCGCCCGCGACGAAGAAGCAGGCGTCGCCCGCCTCAAGGCCAAGCTGCTGGCGCAGCGCCTCGGTGCGTTCCTCGCCGATGTTCTTGGCAAGCGGACCGGAGCCGGCAACCTTGCCTTCTTCTTCCTTCCAGAAGATGTAGCCGAGGCCCGGCTGGCCCTGGCTCTGCGCCCAGGCGTTCATGCGATCGCAGAATGCACGCGAACCACCGGTCTTGGCCGGGATAGCCCAGACCTGCACCTTGGGGTTGGAGGCGATCATGTTGGCGAAAACCTTGAAGCCCGAGCCATCGAAATGTTCGGTCACGGCTTCCATGACAATCGGGTTGCGCAGGTCCGGCTTGTCGGAGCCGTATTTACGGATCGATTCGTCATAGGGAATGCGCGGCCATTCTTTCGTCACCGGCTTGCCTTCGGCAAACTGTTCGAAAACGGCCGTCATCATCGGCTCCATCGTGGTCCAGACATCTTCCTGGGTCACGAAGCTCATTTCGACGTCGAGCTGGTAGAATTCGCCCGGCAGACGGTCTGCACGCGGGTCTTCATCGCGGAAGCATGGAGCGATCTGGAAGTAGCGGTCGAAACCGGCCACCATCAGAAGCTGCTTGTACTGCTGCGGGGCCTGCGGCAGCGCGAAGAACTGGCCTTCGTGGATGCGCGAGGGAACGAGGAAGTCGCGCGCGCCTTCCGGCGAGGATGCGGTGAGGATCGGCGTCGTATATTCGGCAAAGCCCAGATCGCCCATACCCTTGCGCATGGAGGAGATGATCTGCGTGCGCTTGACGATGTTCTTGTGCAGGGTTTCGCGGCGCAGGTCGAGGAAGCGATACTTCAGGCGTACATCTTCGGGATATTCAGGCTCACCGAAGACCGGCAGCGGCAGTTCCTTGGCAACGCCCAGAACCTCGATCTCCTGCGCATAAAGCTCGATCTCGCCGGTGGCCATGCCCTTGTTGATGGTGTCTTCGGAACGCGCCTTGACGAGACCGTCGATGCGGATCACCCATTCACCGCGCACCGTCTCGGCAACCTTGAAGGCCGGGCTATCGGGATCGGCCACGACCTGGGTGATGCCGTAGTGGTCGCGAAGGTCGATGAAGAGAACGCCGCCATGATCTCGCACGCGATGAACCCAACCGGAAAGGCGAACGGTTTCGCCGACGTCGGACTTGCGGAGAGCGGCACAGGTGTGGCTGCGGTAACGATGCATTTTAATATCCTGGAGCGTGTCGTGGGCCAGATGGGCGGCACTGTCGAAATTTGCCGGAAAAGCGCATGACCAGCCCGATTTGTCAAGGCAGAGCACAACAATGTCGCGTTCAGCCTGTCCTTTCGCGCACCTTCGCTTTAGATAGTGCTTATTCAGCCCGCCAAACCGAGTCGGCCCGCAATGAGCCAGATCAGACCTCTTATCCCGCTTCTCGTCACCGCCGGCATTCTGATTGGCGGCAACGGTCTGCAGGGAACCTATATCGCGCTGCGGGGCCTGTCCGAAGGGTTTTCGGCCAGCACCATCGGCCTCATCAGCGCCGCTTACAGCATCGGATTCGCGCTCGGCTGCATTTCGGTGACGCGCCTTCTGCGCAAGATTGGCCATATCCGCACCTTCGCCACCATGGCGGCGGTCGCATCGGCCGCCTCGATCGCCATGCCGCTTGTCCTTCATCCCTTGTTCTGGATGTTGATGCGCTTCGTCATCGGTATTGCGGTCGCCTGTCTTTTCGCCGCGATCGAAAGCTGGATCAATGCGCAGGTGACGAATTCCAACCGTGCGCGCACGCTGTCCATCTATCGTTTCGTCGATCTCGGTTCCGTAACGCTCGCCCAATATATCATTCCCGTCGCCGGCATTGACGGGCCTGTGGTGTTTTCGCTGATCGCCATGGCGCTCACGCTGTCGCTGGTGCCGATCTCGATTGCAGACAAATCCAACCCCGCGCCGCCCAAACAGATCCCGTTCAATCTTTTCGCGGTGTGGCGCATCTCACCGCTTGCCGTCGTCGGCTGCGTCGCTGTCGGCCTCAGCATGGCGGCGTTTCGCAATATCGGGCCAATCTATGCCGAACAGATCGGCCTTTCCGTCACCGCCATCGCCACCTTCATGAGTGCCGGCATCATCGGCGGCGTGGTCCTGCAATATCCGCTCGGCGTCTATTCCGACCGTTACGACCGCCGCATCATCATTCTCGCCACCACGGCGTGCTCCGTGATTGTCGGTCTGTTTCTCGCCCTGTTCGCCGGCTCGGACGAATGGAGCAACATCATCGGCGTCTTCGTGTTCGGCGCCTTTGCACTGCCGCTCTATTCACTGAGTTCCGCCCATGGCAACGACCATGCGAAAGAGGGCGAACATGCGATGGTGTCTGCCGGGCTGCTGTTCTTCTGGTCGGTGGGTGCAACCGTCGGGCCGCTGCTCGCCTCCGTCCTGATCGACCAGTTCGGTCCCAAAGCGCTGTTCAGCTATACGGCCGCGATCCAGATCGTTTTCATCGCCTACACCATATACCGGCTGCGGGTGCGCGAGGGAGTACCCGTTGAGGAGCGGAACTGGCGGTTCCGCCCGCTTTTGCGTACCTCGGCCTATTTTCAGAAGCTGGCCGCCCCTTCACCACCCAAAAACGACGGGCCGACGCCAAAACAACCTGAGAAAAACGATCCTTGAGCCTTCAAAAGCGGGCTTTGTATTGACATGCGCCCGGCAAAGGGAAAGTAAGACGGATAATTTTCACGAGTGGCCATTTGCAATGATTGAAACGACTGCCGCCCTCGCCGAAGCCTGCACGGAACTGGCGAAATCGGAATTCATTACCATCGACACCGAGTTTCTGCGTGAGACGACCTTCTGGCCCGAGCTTTGTCTCGTACAGATGGCGAGCCCTACCCTTGAGGTACTGGTCGACCCGCTCGCCAAGGGTCTCGACCTTACGCCGCTGTTCGAACTCATGGCCAATCCCGATGTCGTGAAGGTTTTCCATGCGGCGCGTCAGGATATCGAAATCATCTATCATCTTGGCGGGCTTATTCCGCACCCGATCTTCGATACGCAGGTCGCGGCCATGGTGTGCGGTTTCGGCGATTCGATCTCTTACGACCAGCTGGTCCAGAGGATCAAGAATGTGCAGATCGACAAATCCTCACGTTTCACGGACTGGAGCCGCCGCCCGCTGACGGAAAAGCAGCTGGATTATGCGCTGGCCGACGTCACCCATCTGCGCGATATCTATCTGGCGCTCAAGGCGCAGCTGGAGCGTGAAGGCCGCTCGCTTTGGCTGACCGAAGAGATGGACATTCTGGAATCGCGCGAAACCTATGACATGCATCCCGACGATGCCTGGCTGCGGTTGAAATCGCGCCTGCGCAAGCCGACGGAACTCGCCATCCTCAAATTTGTCGCCGCATGGCGTGAACGTGAGGCGCGGTCGCGCAACGTGCCGCGCTCACGCGTGCTGAAGGACGATGCGATCTTCGAAATCGCACAGCAGCAGCCGAAGGACACCGAGGCGCTGTCGCGGCTTCGCACCATCCCGAAGGGCTGGGAGCGCTCCTCCTCCGGCACGGCCATCGTCGAGACCGTGAATGCGGCGCTGGCACTTCCGAAAGAGGAAATGCCGAAGGCGCCGCGTCACAGCCACGCACCGGAAGGCTCCGGCGCTGCCGTGGAGCTGTTGAAAGTTCTCCTGAAGCTGACGGCGGACAAGCATGGCGTCGCAGCAAAGGTCATCGCCAACAGCGAAGATCTGGACAAGATCGCTTCCGAGGGCGAGGCTGCCACCGTGGCAGCGCTGACCGGCTGGCGGCGAGAACTGTTCGGCGACGTGGCGCTGAAGCTCATCAATGGCGAAGTGGCATTGCGTTTCGCCGGCAAGAAGGTCGAGGCGGTTGAGGTGGCGGTGAGCGAGGCCTGATCGCCCTCGCCTCGCGCAGTTTTGCGCGTTGTCCGGACGCGAAAGCGCTTCTGCTTTTACCGGACATGCGCCAACCCAAATTTCGCCCGCATCGCGGTCCATCTCTTTGCAGATGGTCTCGCTTTGAGGGTCTTTTCATGAAACCTGCCCATGCTCTGCTGTTGGCCGCATCTATCGCGGCCGCAGGTATTCTCCCTACTCTTTCACCCACGTCAGCGCGCGCCGATGACGGCAAGGTCGATCTTCAGGGCGAATGGACGACCGATTGCCTTGAGATCGGCAAGAACGACCGTCACGGCATCGTCACGCGCATCACCATACGCGGTAGCCGCATGCATGCCGTCTCACAGATTTACGCCCGCAGCAGCTGCCAGCAGCCCACGGTGCAGGTGCGTTACGAAGGCACGCTGGATGGTGGCCTGAAGGACGACGACAGCCTGCTCTTTGCCCATACCGTCACCTCGATCGCCATGACACCCAACGACCCCGCGGTTGTCGAGCATTATAATGGCGACCCGAAGGGTACCGGCTGCGGGTTGACTGGCTGGAAAGAGAATATTCCCTTCGATGTCGATGGCCGGACCTGCGCGGCGATCACCTTTGCCGGCAAGGGAGAAACCCTGTTCGACCGGGCATGGATAAACGGCAACCGGCTGCGTTTTGCCGCTTTCCCCGTCACATGGTCGAACCGCTCGCCGGACGACCGTCCGCAATCCCCGCTTGAAACGGTCTATTACAGAACATCCTATTAAGTCGTGGAGCCGGGTGCACAGCCGTTTTGCGGCAACGGGGCAACAGCCTTTCCAATCCTTCATGTGACCTTACCGAATGGTCACTTTTTGCAGCGCATTTTCCACATTAATGTCGCATATGACCTGAACAGAAGCTTCGCCTGACGGGTGCACGACGCTTCCCTTCCCCGAGATCAAGAACCGACATGAGAAAATTGCTGCCCATTCTGGATTACGTGGTGCTCTTCGTTGCCGTGGCCGGCAGCGGCGTGGCCTACGCGTTTCTGGAATATGGCGGCGGCGCGCTCATTGGCGCCACCTATGCGCTGTTCGCCTGCGCGCCCATCCTCGCCTTCGAGCGTGGTTACGTGCTGCCCGGTCTGTCGCGGCAGGTCAGCGCATTGCCGACACCGGCCTATATTGCCGTCGGCCTCATCATCTACGCCGTCCTCGTCTTCTGTGGCTTCGGGCTTGGCGGTACCATTCTGTGGGTTAGCGGCATATTTCCCGGCACCTGGAAACGGGCGGTGCATGCCGAGGTGCAGACACTGATCTTCACCCTCATCGTCTGCGGCATCATTGTTTTCATCATGCGCGTGCGCGAACTGCTGGGCCGTGACATCTTCATCGATCTCATTCTCGGGCGCTATCGCCGTCCAGTCAGCGAAGACCGCGTCTTCATCTTCATCGACCTCGTCGGCTCCACTTCGTTTGCCGAAACCCATGGCGACCTGAAGGCGCAGGAGTTTCTGGGCGAAATCTTCGCGAGCTACGCAGCCCCCGTCAGAAGACATGGCGGCGTCATTGACGACTACATCGGCGACGCGGCCATCATCACCTGGCCCTATCACATGGCGATAAGGCGGGCAGCCTGCGTGCGCTGTGTTTTCGATATCCAGGCGACCATCGAGGACAAGCGCGACATGTGGCTCGCCCGTTTCGGCGAAGTGCCGCGCCTTCGCTTTGCGATTCATGGCGGACCGGTCATCACCGCCGAAATCGGCGTCGATCACCACAAGATCACCTATTTCGGCGACACGGTGAACACCACTTCGCGACTCGAATCACTGAGCAAGATGCTCGGCCATCCCGTGCTGATTTCCGCCGATCTCGCCCATCAGCTGGTGCTACCCAAAGGTGTGCGCAGCGAATATCTCGGCGAACATGCAGTCAAGGGACGCGGGCAGACGCTCGGCGTGTGTACGCTCAGCCAATATCAGGCACCAGCCGCCTGAAAAAAAACCCTGAAAACAAACGGGTAGCCTCGTTTCCAACGCTGCCCGCCATCAAAATTCATCAAAGCTTCAAACTGCAATCACCTGCCTGTCATGCAGCACCCCTATCGCCTCAATCCTGTCTTCTACAGGTATTGAGGGGTCTCCACCATGAAGCATATTCTTTTCGCACCTTTCGCCGTTCTTGCGCTCGCCACCGCATCCCATGCAGAGCAGGAGTTTCCGGCAAAGCTGGTCTCGCACGCCATTCTGCCCGCCAACACCATCATCGCAGCACCTGCCGATGCGCCGGAATACCTCAAGACATCCGCCAAGTTCACGACGGCCGACCGCAAGCGCGCTGAGGGTCTCGGTACCGTGCCCGGCAAGGATGGCGTTCGCCCGACCGGCCTCTCCATGCCGTTTAACGGCCAGGCCATGCAGGGCTTTTCCGGCATCAAGGCCATGGCGGACGGCAGCTTCTGGAGCCTTTCCGACAATGGTTTCGGCTCGAAGCTCAACTCCAGCGACGCCATGCTGATGCTCCACCACATCAAATTCGACTGGGATGCCGGCAAGGTCAACGCGCTGGAGACCGTGTTTCTTTCCGACCCGGACAAGAAAGCTCCCTTCCCCATCGTAATGGAAGGTTCGACCAAACGTTACCTGACGGGCGCCGACTTCGACGTGGAATCCATTCAGCCCGTTGCCGACGGCTTCTGGGTGGGCGAGGAGTTCGGTCCCTATATCCTGAAATTCACCCGCGACGGCAAGCTGACCGACGTCATCGCCACCAAGGCCGGCGATATCGAGGTGAAGTCCCCGGATCATCCGACCCTGGCACTGCCCGGCAACCCGACGCAGAAAATGCCCGCTTTCAACCTGAAACGATCAGGTGGTTATGAAGGCATGGCACTGTCCAAGGACGGCTCGAAGCTTTACGGCCTTCTCGAAGGCCCGCTCTACAACGCCGAAGGTCAGGTCGAAAAGACCGAAGACGGCTCAACCGCCCTTCGCATCATCGAGCTCGATACCGCCAAGAAGGAATGGACAGGCCGCACCTGGCTCTACCCGCTGGCGCAAGGTGGCGAAGCCATCGGCGATTTCAACATGCTGGACGAGAGCACCGCGCTGGTCATCGAGCGTGACAATGGCGCCGGCACCGCCAACAAGGCCTGCGCCGACCCGAAAAAGCCGGACGTAAACTGCTTTGCCGTGCCTTCCAAGGTCAAGCGCATCTACAAGATCGAATTCAACGACGCCAATGCCGGCAAGGCGGCGCGCAAGATCGGCTATATCGATCTTCTGAAGATCTCCGATCCTGATAACAGGAAGCGTCAGGGCGGGGGCAACGGTTTCTACGACATGCCGTTCGTGACCATCGAGAATGTCGACCGTGTCGACGCCACCCATATCATCGTCGGCAACGACAACAACCTGCCCTTCTCGGCTGGCCGTGCGCTGGACAAGGCCGACGACAACGAGTTCGTCCTGCTGGAAGTCAAGGAACTGCTCGACGCGAAGTAAGGAAAACGGTGCCGGAATTCGTTCCGGTACCATCAGCGCATTGGCGCAATCTCAACTGAACGGAGCGTCCCTGCGGCCTGCAAAAGGAAGCGCGGCGCTCCGTTCCTGTACCGACCCAACCTGACCCGGAACCCGGTTCCGAAACAGGAAAGACCCGTCATGCAGGACAATGCCGAACGACTGTATTACGCCCTGAGGAAAAGCTGGTCGCTCGAAACCAGCAGCCTGTGGTCAAGGGAAAACCCAGCCAGGGGGCAAGGCGGCGTTACAGCACTTGTGGTGCAAGATATTTTCGGTGGCGACCTCGCCCAAACCGTCGTTAGCGGCGCCGACCATTTCTACAATATCGTCAACGGCACCCGCTGGGATTTCACCTTCACCCAGTTCGATATTCCGGTCGGTTACGAGGACAGGCCCGCCACCCGCACGGAGGCGATGGCAAGGGCCACGCCCCTGCAATATGCCTATCTCAGCGCCTGTATCAGGAAGGCGCTGGGGCACTGCTGAATAATAACGGCTTGTGGCGAGGCGACCGGTTTGTCTCGGCGACAAACCGGTTTCGGTCTGTCGTGTTTTTCGTTTGCGGTTTCAAATCCACAACTTCAGCTTCTCCTCCCAAAGCAGACACAATCCATGGCATAGTACCGCAGGTAAACAAGGCGTGCCGAGAGGAGAGTTGTGCGATGAGTGAGAGCTGCCCGGTCCTGACGCCCGCCGAACGGCAGGTTCAGGATATATTGCAACGGACAGAATCGGCGATGGTGTCCACTATTTTCGCAGCGCTTGAGCGTGCAAGCAAACAGGCTGCCGACGAACTCCAGTCAATCGGCTCTGAAATACAGCCACCGCCTCATGACTATTTTGCCGCTGTCGCACACCAGCAGCTTTTCCTGCTGCAATGCGGAGCCGACCTGGAAACATTCGAGGGCGGAGACCCCGAAGTCGCGCGTCACATCATCCAGAACGCTCAAAACATATCCGACCATTACTGGAAGTAAAAAAGCTGCGACTGCGGATGGTTCCGGCGACTGACGGCGCTGTGTGAAGACAGATTTCGTTCCACGCAAAGCGCGCGCACGATCTGCATTTCAAAAGGATATCTGGCCTAATTAGCTTGCCTTCGCAATTTCACGTCACATGCCCTTCATAGTCCCCGGTTACGCAGGCCGAAATCCGGAGACAGGCATGCACTCAACCGCACAACTCAATCGCCCCAAGCTTGCAGAGACAGTTATCCATTCGACGGCAAGCATAAGGGACTCGAACATAGGTAGCTGCTGCGAAATTTTGGCCGATACCTCTCTGCACAACGTCGAACTCGGGAATTACTCCTACCTCGGACCCCGTTGTATTGTCGGTGATGCGACAATCGGGAAATTCTGCGCTATTGCCGCGGACATCAGGGTTGGCGCACCGAACCATCCAATGGACCGACCGTCCATGCACCGTTTCAGCTACTGCCCGGAATATTACGCTACAGATGCGGTACGCGACGGCGCTTTTTTCGATCGCCGCAAGGAGGATCGCGCCATCATCGGTCACGATGTCTGGATCGGTCACGGGGTCATCGTGCTGCCGGGCGTGAAGATTGGAGACGGCGCCGTGCTCGCAGCAGGCGCGGTCGTCACCAAGGACGTGCCGCCCTACACCATCGTCGGCGGTGTTCCCGCGAAGATCATTCGCGAGCGGTTTTCGCAAACCGTGGCGGGGAAGCTTGCCAAGATCGCCTGGTGGGACTGGCCCTTCGAGACGATCATGGCGCGGCTAGCCGACTTTCAATCAAGCGATATCGAAGCCTTTTGTCAGCGCTGGTCCTAGTATAGTCCCACAACTGTCTGTGGTACCAAATGGCCGGCGCCTGCCCGTTACTCGAACACAAACGCCAACCGCTTGCCCGTTAGTTTCGCCAGTTGCTGCAGGCGTCCGTCCAGACGCTCGCCGGCAAAATCGCAATAGGCGTGTGGTACGACGAATTCCAGATCCAGATCCGGATTGGCGGATTTGCGGAATTTCAGGTGATCGACGACGCCGGGCATGGAGGCTGAGAAGAGGTAAACGACGCGCAGCAGGCCGCCGAGCAACTTGCCGAGTTCCAGCAGGCGGTCACCCGCCATGGCGGCGAGCGGCTGTGTGGTGCCGTTGTCGTTCAGCCCTTCGAAGCGGTAATAATTGGCAAGCGCGATATAGGCGCGGCCCGGATGGGTGATCGCCACGAAGGAGGAGTGGGCGATGATGTTGAGCGCCTGCAGGCCGCGATAGTCCGGATGTGCGCGCCAGCTGATATCGGCCAGAAGGCAGGCCGCCTGCCGGTAACGGCTTTCCTCTTCCGTCTCCTCGATGCCGAACACCGGAAAGGTGCGGCCGCTCCAGTCGGCCAGTTCTCGCGCATGTTCGGGCGAACGGGCACGCAGAATGGCAAGCTCGTCGGCCGTGACCAGCAGCGGGTCGGTATCCCGCTCCGCTTCCGTCAGCAGCGAATAAAGATAACCTTCGCGCACGCCCTGCGCCGAAAAGGCGATCGTTGCCGGCTTCATTGCCTTTAGAACTTCGCGCATGGCGATGGCGCCGAACGGCAGAAGCGAACGGCGGTTCTTGGAGACCGCCTGCCAGGCCGGGTCCTTGCTGTCCCTGGAGACGATGACTTCTTCCAGAAAATTCAACATTTCCGCCAGCGGCAATTCATATCCCTGCATCATGTGCAGCGGATAACCCGTGATCTCCATGTGCAGCTTGGCGATGTTTCGCCACGTGCCGCCCACGGCATAAAAGGTACGCCCCTCGCCGGCCGCCAGCAGCTTTGCGAAGGATTTGACGTGCTTGCGGGCAATGGTCGTCGCCTTCTCCAGCGAGCCATCCGATTGCTCCGACAACCGAAGGCCGCCGAGCGGCAGGGTGATGCCCTCGCCGCAGTTCTTGCCCTTGATGTCGATGAGTTCCAGCGAACCGCCGCCCAGGTCGCCTGCAATGCCATCCGGGTCGTGGAAACCGCTGATCACGCCGTAGGCGGAATAAAGCGCTTCCTTTTCCCCGGACAGTACCTCGATCTCGCAACCAAGTATGGCTTCGGCTTCACGGATGAAATCCGGGCCGTTTTCCGCTTCACGCGCTGCCGCTGTCGCCAGCACGTAGAGCTGCTGCGCCTGCGCCTGTTCGGAAAGCGCATGGAAGCGACGCAGTGCCATCAAAGCCCGGCTAACGCCTTCCTCATGCATCCGGCCCGTGAGGGCCAGTCCCTTGCCGAGACCGCAAAGGACCTTTTCGTTGAACAGCACGGCGGGCGCGCGGGAAAGACCTTCATATACGACGAGACGAACGGAGTTCGAACCAATATCTATGACGGAAACGGGGGCAAGGCCGGTCAGCCGCCCCTGTGCTTCTGATCGAGTCATTCAGCCTGTTTCTTGCGGGAAGAAATCAACCCGGCAATCAATTTGGGCGCACTTGATTTCAGGGCTTCACCACGTCCGGAAAGGCTGGGATTGGTCATGAAATAGTGCTGCGCGTTGAACGGTTCTTCGCCTCTACGCACCTCGATGCGCCTCGACGTTCCGTCCGCAAGTATCTCGTAGCTCTGCTGGTTGTCAATGAGATTGCCCAGCATAATCTGTGAAAGAACCTGCTCGTGCACGGTGGGGTTGGTGAGCGGCACCAGCGTTTCAACGCGGCGATCAAGGTTGCGCGGCATCATGTCGGCGGAGCCGATATAGACCAGAGCCTTGTCGGACGGCAGGCCGAAACCATTGCCGAAGCAGAAGATTCGGCTGTGCTCGAGGAAGCGGCCGACAATCGACTTGACGCGGATATTGTCCGACAGACCCGCAACCTGTGGGCGAAGGCAGCAAATGCCGCGCACGACAAGATCGATCTCCACGCCAGCCGCACTGGCGCGGTAAAGCGTATCGATAATCTCGGGATCGACCAGCGAGTTCATCTTCATCCAGATCGCCGCCGGCGCACCGCGCTTGGCGTGCTCGATTTCTTCATTTATGTGCTTCACGATACGCGCACGCAGCGTATAGGGCGAAATAGCGAGCTTCATGCCCTCTTCCGGTTCGCCGTAACCCGTGATGAAGTTGAAGATATTCGCCATGTCGTGGGCGATCTTCGGGTTGCAGGTGAAGAAGGACAGGTCGGTATAGATCTTGGCCGTGATCGGGTGGTAGTTGCCGGTGCCGAGGTGGCAATAGGTTCTGAGCTTGCCGTCCTCGCGGCGCACCACCATCGACATCTTGGCATGCGTCTTGAGTTCGATGAAGCCGAACACCACCTGCACGCCGGCCCGCTCCAGATCGCGCGCCCAGCGGATGTTCGCCTCTTCGTCGAAACGCGCCTTCAATTCGACCAGCGCGGTAACGGATTTGCCGGCTTCCGCCGCGTCGATCAGCGCGCGAACGATCGGGCTGTCGTTGGAGGTGCGGTAAAGCGTCTGCTTGATGGCGAGCACTTCGGGGTCGCGCGCAGCCTGCAACAGGAACTGCACAACCACGTCGAAGCTTTCATAGGGGTGGTGAACCACCATGTCCTTTTCGCGGATGGCGGCAAGGCAATCGCCGGCATGTTCACGCACGCGCTCGGGGAAACGGGCGTTGTAAGGCTCGAACTTCAAGTCGTCGCGCGGTGCGCGCACGATTTCCGAGATGGTGTTGAGCGCGAGCAAGCCGGGCAGAACGGCAACGCGATTATCAGGCACGCCGAGCTCGTGCACCACGAACTGGCGGAGCGACTGCGGCATTTCGCTGTCGGTCTCGATGCGGATAACCGAACCGCGGCGGCGGCGCTTCAGCGCGCTTTCGAAGAAGCGGACCAGATCTTCCGCCTCTTCCTCCACCTCGATATCGCTGTCGCGGATGATGCGGAACGTGCCGAATCCCCGGACGGTATAGCCCGGATAAAGACGGTGAATGAACAGGCCGACCACATCTTCAAGCGTGATGTAGCGGATGGCGTTTTTCTCATCCGGCAAACGAACGAAGCGGTCGAGCGCGGTCGGGAGACGCAACAGCGCCGTCATCGGCTCGCGGCCGTTGACGCTGTCGAGCTGCAGGCCCATCGAGAAACCGAGGTTCGGGATAAAGGGGAACGGGTGCGCAGGGTCGATGGACAGCGGCGTCAGCACCGGGAAAATACGTTCCTCGAACTCGGTGCCCAGCCAGGTACGATCCGCTTCGGAAAGTGCGGCAGGCCGCACGATGAAGATTTCTTCCTTGGCGAGATATTGCTGCAGAACGGCAAGCGAAGCCTGCTGCTCCATCTGCAGGTTGTCGATTTCCTTCAGAATGTCTTCCAGCTGCTCGGCTGGTGTCTTGCCGTCAGGTGTCTTGACCGTAATCTTCTGGCGCACCTGGCCTTCGAGGCCGGCGACGCGGACCATGAAAAATTCATCGAGGTTGGCGGCGGAGATGGACAGAAAACGCAGCCGCTCCAACAGCGGATGATCAGTGTTCAGCGTTTCTTCCAGAACACGGCGATTGAACTGGAGCCAGGAGAATTCGCGGTTGATGAAGCGCGCGGGGCTGTCCCAGAGGTTCTCGCCCTCGGTCACCGGCTGAACCTTGTTGAAGTCGTCCTGCACAATTGCGTCCATGTCCTGTACCATCCCCTGACTTTCCGTCCCGTGATCCTGCTGCATCCCGCGATCGTCCCTCTTGCCCGTATAACAGTTTGACGACGGAACTGTGACAGTCAATCGACCTCCAGCCCGCTACCCCTTGTCCCTTCGCCCATCGCGTTGAGGACTTCCGCCGCCAAGGGACGGGTTATCCTCGTTCCACGCGAGAGCGCCAGCCTGTCGATACGGTCCACAATCGTCTGCGCCGTATCGAGTGAACGCTCCATTCTGTTGACGATGTAGCCTATGAGTTTGTCATCCATATAAAGCTGCCGGTCGGCGAAGAGTTTCACCAGCACCTGTGCCAGAAGACCCTCGTCGGGCTCGCCTGTCTCCACCACCGTCACGGCTTTCAGGCGTGAGCGCAGGTCCGGCAATGTCACCGGCCATGCGGCCGGCCATTGCCGGCTGGTCATCAAAAGCGTGGTGCCGTGCTGGCGCACGCTGTTGATGACATGGAAAAGTTCGGTGTCGTCAAAACCGCGGCGATCGGCATCCTCGAACAGAACCGGTCCGGTTTCGGCAAGGCGCGCAGCGCCAACACCTGCTTGCGGGTGGATATCCTGCGCGCTGCTGATATTTTTCCAGATATTGGCGAGATGCGATTTTCCCGAACCCGGAGGCCCGGCCAGCACCACCACGGGCGAAGGCCAGTTCGGCCATTCATCCACAAGGCTGACGGCAGCCTTGAGCGAGTCGGACACGAGAAGATCGTCCCTTCCGGAAGCGGACTGGTGTGAGAATGCGAGCGGCAGCTGCTCGGCCTTCGACCGGGCGTTGTCGTTTTTGATTTGGTCAGTCATCGTTAGCCCTGAGAGTCAACCTTGCCGGAGGACGTTTCCTGTTCTTCCCAGGGAAGGTTGGCGGCGTGCCCATGGTAAAGATCGCTTTCAAGATATCGCGACAATGCAAAGCGGACAAGCACGCCAACGGCTGCCGCCGCCGGCACGGCGACCAGAAGGCCGACGAAACCGAAAAGCGCACCGAAGGCGAACAATGCGAACATCAGCCATACCGGATGCAGGCCGACGCTGCTGCCGACGAGCTTCGGCTGCAGGATGTTGCCTTCGATGAACTGGCCGGAGAAGAACACGGCAAGTGTCAGAAACACATAGATATAATCAGGCCAGAACTGCACGATGGCAACGCCGACGGCAAGGATGAGGCCAACCATCGAACCAATATATGGAATGAAGCTGATAAGGCCGGAGAAAAGGCCGATCAGCAGGCCGAAATTCAGACCCACCAGCGACAGGCCGACAGCGTAATAAACGCCGAGGATCAGGCAGAGCGACCCCTGCCCGCGCACGAATCCGGCAATTGTCCTGTCCATGTCGCGGGCGATCTGGCGGACCGTATGCACGTAGTCGCGCGGTATCCAGCTATCGACCTTGTCGATCATCCGG
Organism: Rhizobium sp. AN6A; assembly: GCF_900215635.1. Classification (NCBI taxonomy): domain Bacteria; kingdom Pseudomonadati; phylum Pseudomonadota; class Alphaproteobacteria; order Hyphomicrobiales; family Rhizobiaceae; genus Rhizobium; species Rhizobium sp. AN6A. The sequence goes on along the minus strand of NZ_OCNC01000004.1, from coordinate 2,180,185 downwards.
TCCCAGTCGAGCAGCAGGTAGAAGGCGACGACGGGTGTAACGACCAGCAGCGACATGACATCGACCAGCGATTTGCCGGAATTCCAGATCTGCGTCAGCAGGGTGCCGATGAAGCCCGCGCCTTCGGTCAGCAGCTTGGAAAAATTCTCCTTCACCGCATTGATCTGGTTGCTCACCCAGTCAGGCAGCAGATTGGCGTCCGCACCGGCGATCAACTGCTGCAGGGACGAGATATATTGCGGGATGCGCGTGATGAATTCGGATGCCTGGGCGGCAATCAGCGGAATGATGATGATGAGCGACAGCGCGAAAATCAGCACGAAGGAGACGAGGATAACGACGGTGGCCATTAACCGGCTGAGGCCTCGGCGCTCCAGCCAGTCGGCAACCGGATCGAGAAAATAGGCAAGTGCCATGCCCGCCACGAAAGGCAGGAGGATGGAGCTGAAGACCATCAGGAAAAAGATAAAGACGGCAAGCACGCCTATCCAGAAAAAAACCTGCCGGCGCAGGCTCGTACCGCTCACATGGGGTTGCATCCGTTCATCCTCTTGTCGCCGTGCCGTCATTGCCCATGATGGAGATAGGATGCGCATATGCACATGGTCAAGGCCGGTGGTCGGGCAGCGATAGACACGGCGGTTACCAGGTCTGTGCAACGACGACGGGTTTTCAAGTCTGCGCTGCGCATATCGCCGTCGAGAGGCCCGAGGCACACAAAACGTCAAACCGTCGCAAAGCCGTTAAAAACCGGAGCTTTTGCCACTCAAACCCTTGCATCAGGCCCCGTCCCGTGCGAATGGCGACGCCAAAGGAACCAGCGGAGACGAGAGCGATGAGCCAGTCGGGCAAGAACGGTCTTACCTATAGTGACGCAGGTGTGGATATCGACGCCGGCAACCTGATGGTCGAAAAGATCAAACCGGCGGTGCGCTCGACGCGGCGTCCCGGCGCGGATGGCGAAATCGGCGGCTTCGGCGGCCTGTTCGATCTGAAGGCCGCAGGCTTTAACGATCCGGTTCTGGTGGCCGCCAATGACGGCGTCGGCACCAAGTTGAAGATCGCCATCGACGCGAATTTCCATGACACCGTCGGCATCGATCTCGTTGCCATGTGCGTCAACGATCTCGTCGTGCAGGGCGCAGAACCGCTGTTCTTCCTCGACTATTTCGCGACCGGCAAGCTCGACCCAGATCAGGGCGCTGCCATCGTTTCCGGCATCGCTGCCGGCTGTCGCGAATCCGGCTGTGCGCTGATCGGTGGTGAAACCGCTGAAATGCCCGGCATGTATTCCGATGGCGACTACGATCTCGCGGGCTTTGCCGTGGGTGCTGCCGAACGTGGCCAGCTTCTGCCCGCCGGCGATATTTCCGAAGGCGACGTCATTCTCGGGCTTTCGTCCTCCGGCGTTCATTCCAACGGGTTTTCGCTGGTGCGCAAGATCGTTTCGGTCTCCGGCCTTGACTGGGACGCCCCTGCCCCCTTCGCAGATGGCAAGAAGCTTGGCGAAGCGCTGCTGACGCCGACGCGCATCTATGTAAAGCCGCTTTTGAAGGCAATCCGCGAGACCGGCGCGCTGAAGGCGCTGGCGCATATTACCGGCGGCGGCTTCCCGGAGAATATTCCGCGCGTTCTGCCCAAGCATCTCGCCGCCGAGATCGATCTCGACGCGATCGAGGTTCCGGCTGTGTTCTCGTGGCTTGCAAAAACTGGTGGCGTCGAAGCCAAAGAAATGCTGCGCACGTTCAACTGCGGCGTTGGCATGATCGTGGTCGTTTCGGCTGAAAATGCCGCCAAGGTCACCGACGCCCTGACGGCGGAAGGCGAGACCGTGTTCCCGCTCGGCCGCATGGTCGCCCGCGAAGAGGGTGCGCACGGCACGATCTACAAGGGCGCCCTCAGCCTATGATGAGCGCCGCCTCTCGATCTGGCCGCGCACGTGTCGTCGTTTTCATTTCCGGCAGCGGCTCCAACATGGTGTCGCTTGCCAAGGCCTGTCAGGAGACGGATTTTCCGGCCGAGATCGCCTGTGTAATTTCAGACAAGGCGTCGGCAGGCGGGCTGGAAAAGGCGCAGGCGTTCGGTATTCCCACGCTCGTTTTCGAGCGCAAGACCTATGCCAGCAAAGCCGAGCACGAGGGCGCCATTCTGGCGGCACTTGGCGAGATTGCGCCGGATATCATCTGTCTTGCCGGCTACATGCGGTTGATCTCCGGGGATTTCATCGCCCCCTATGAAGGCCGCATCATCAATATCCACCCTTCCCTTCTGCCGCTCTTTCCCGGCCTGCACACCCACCAGCGCGCCATCGACAGCGGCATGAAGATTTCCGGCTGCACCGTACATTTTGTAACCGAAGGCATGGACGAAGGCCCGACTATCGCTCAAGGCGCGGTGCCGGTTCTTTCCAATGACACGGCCGAAACGCTGGCGGCGCGGATACTCACCGTCGAGCATCAGCTCTATCCGCTGGCCCTCAAGCAGCTTGCAGAAGGCAAGGTGCGGATGGAAGGCGGCAAAGCCGTCTCCAGCAGCGACGCAAGTAAATCCGAGTATCCCAGCCTGATTTCTGCTTACTGATAAAGATTTCACTAAAGTACAAAGATACTCAAAGTGGTATTTCCTCTAAAATAAACCGAACGTTTACCATAATCATCTCTAATGCCCTCAACGGCCACGTATTTCGGGCCCTCCGGTCATTCAGGAGCGATTATGCTATTTTCGAGGTTTTCCCTGCCGCTTTCGGCCGTTTTACTGGTGAGTACGAGCCTGCCGCTCGCCGCCGAGCAAAGCGGCATCACCGCTTCGCTCGATGCCGGTGTTCTAAACATCAAGGCCACCGAGACCTTTTACAACGGAAGCCACAAAAACAGTCAACTCGACTGGAAAACAACAAATGCCATGGCGTTACGCGGATCGCTCGGACTTGAGCTGTCACCCGACTGGCGCGTAAAAACGGAAGGTCGGATCGGCTTTGCTGGCGATGGCTACATGACCGACTACGATTGGCTGCCTCCCTATTACAGGGATACGTCGAAAACTGGATGGAGCGACCGCTCACAGCACGGCGACACCCGCCTCGACCACTACCTGACCGGAAGCATCGAACTTAACAGAACACTGCTGGAAGACCGGCTGCAGCACCTCAGTGCCGGTATCGGCTTTCGCTATACCGACGTGCAGTGGTCCGCCTATGGCGGTGACTACATCTACAGTTGGCGAGGATTTCGCAATAATGTCGGTGAGTTCAACAATAGCGAAAAAGCCATCACCTACCGGCAGCAAATCCCCGTATTTTACGGCAATGTGACCGGTGGGCGCAAATTCGGGAACTGGTCGCTGAATGCCGGCCTCGAAGGTGGCGCAATGATCTATGCGAAAGCCACGGACGATCACTGGATGCGTTCGATCCGCTTCACCGACAAATTCGATATTGGGGGCATGTTCGGCGCAAAAGCGGGTATCGCCTATGCCCTGACTGAGAATGCCTCCCTCTACCTGGATGGCGCATACGAATATACGAGCTTCGGTCGCGGTGACAAAACCCTCACACCGACTGGCGGAACTACCGGCCTATTTTATAAAGATGCGGCGGGCGGCGATATGCAGTCGCTTTTCGTTGGGGCCGGCGTAAAGGGCAGGTTCTGATTTGACGGCGTCCGGTTGAGGCGGGAGAAGATGTTATTATCGCACGCGGAACGAAGCTGTGGCATGCCTCGTAAAAGCGAGCGATCCTCAATCTCGTCAACAGCTCATCTCTGCGATGCGGACAGAACGGTCGCAACAAAAAAAGACAACTCCGGATGAGATCAAGGCGTGGAAAGAAGAAGGCCGCAAGTAATGGCCTTTGTCGTGGACGCCTCGGTAGTCGCGGCTTGTTTACTGCCTGACGAGGACGGCACAATCGCCGATGAAGCGCTTTCGCGGCTGGAAACGCACGACGCTTTCGTACCGGACTTCTCTCGCACGAGCTGCGCAACATATTGCTTTCGGCCGAACGCCGAAAGCGTATTTCTTCAGATGACATCTTTGCAATTCGCATGCGTTTTGCCTGCTTGCCGCTGACGCTCTCATCAAGCGCCGCTCACGTCTCGATCATCCGCCTGGCACAAAAACACGCGCTTTCCGCCGATGACGCCGCCTACCTCTCGCTTGCGATTTCGACAATGTGCCTCTAGCAACACATCACGGGAAGCTTGCGGTTGCGGCAAAGCAGGAAAACGTCGCGTTCGCTTAAGGTTTGCGCAGAGCCGCGCGATTCAACATCGCCCATTGCAGCAAAATGATCGTCTTGGAATCGGTGATTTCGCCGGACGCGATCATCGCGAAGGCTTCGTCGAGGCCGTAGGTCAGAACCTCCAGATCCTCGCCTTCCGTTTCCAGACCGCCGCCACTGCCGGCCTGCATGTCAAGATCGATTCGGGCGACGAAGAGGCTGACTTTTTCGGTGAGCGTTCCCGGGCTGGCATACATGTCGAACAGGTATTCGACCTTTTCCACCGCGTAGCCAGATTCTTCCATCGCCTCGCGGCGAATGGCGTCGGCCGCATTGTCGTCATCGAGGAGCCCCGCTGGCACTTCGATCATGAAGCTTGGATCGCCGTTCACGAAGACGGCAGGGCGGAACTGGCGCACCATCACCACGCTGTCGCGCTTGGCATCGTATAGAAGGATGGCGGCGGCGCTGCCGTGATCGTGGACTTCCCGCACGATGCGGATTGTCTTGCCATCCGGCATGCGCTGGTCGAAAACGAGCTTCTGCATATGCACGAAGCCCTTCCACACCGTTTCCTTTTCCACCAGCCGGACCCTGCCGGAATCAGTGTCGGCCGGAACGTTTTTCGCTTGCGTCTGTGTCACCGGATATTCCTTTGCCTGTCGCGGAAGTGTTCAGCCTGGCCCTGTTGCGGTGCAATATCAAGCCTTTCAGGCTTCGTCGTCGCGGCGGAGCCACACCTTGTTGTCGTGGAAAGCCGCGCCGCCATAGGGGGCGACGGCATCGGCGCCGGTCAGAACATTGATACCCTCGCCGTCCAGATGCGCCTTGTTGGGCCACAACCCTTCGGCAACCAGAACGCCGGGCCTCGCACCCTCCACGATTTTCGCATGGAGGCGCACTTCGCCGCGGCCATTGCCGATACGCACGATGTCGCCATCGGCTATACCGTTACGGGTGGCGTCCTCGGAACAGATCATCACTTCCGGACGGCCTTCCTTCTGCACGGAGGTTTTCGTTTCCGCGAAGGTGGAGTTGAGGAAGTTGCGCGCTGGCGATGTCGCCAGTCGGAAAGGATGCTCTCCGTCAGCGGTTTCGATGACATCTACCTGATCCGGGAACTTGGGAAATTGCGCAACCGGCCCCATCACGCCGATATTTTTCGGCGGCTTGTTCGGAGATGGCCCCGTCGCCCATTCGGGGCTGAAACGGAATTTTCCGTCGCCATAACCAAAGCCCTCGAGATAATGCGCCACCTCGAAAGAAGGCTGCGCATCGATCCATTTTTCTTCCGACAACGTATCGAAATCGCCCCAGCCGCTGACTTTCAGCATATGATCGACGTGGTCGCGGGCTGAAAGACCGAAGCCCGGCATATGGTCGATACCAAGACGTTTCGCCAGTTCTTCTATGACGAAGAGATTGGTGCGCACGGTTTCCGGCGGCTCCACCAGCTTGGGGCCGAGCAGAATGTGGTTCTGGCCACCGGCGCGATAGATATCGTCATGTTCAAGGAACATGGTGGCCGGCAGCACGATATCGGCCAACTCGGCCGTCTCCGTTATGAATTGCTCATGCACGGCAACAAAAAGATCGTCGCGCAGGAAACCCTGTTTCACCAGCCGCTGCTCGGGTGCTACATTGACGGGGTTGGTGTTCTGGATAAGCAGCGCCGTCACCGGGCCACCGTGTCGCAGCGCTTCCGCATCTCCCGTCAGCACACGGCCGATCTGTGACTGGTCGAGCTGGCGCACGTCGGGGTCGGCATAGGCTGTGCCCATCAGTTCCGCCTTGTTGAGCCGGAAGATATCGCCGTTATTGTGGAAGGCGCCGCCGCCTTCATATTGCCAGGAGCCAAGAACGGTCGCGATAGAAAGAGCCGCGTGCATGGCGACCGCGCCGTTGCGCTGGCGGGCGAAACCGTAACCGAGCCGGAAGAAGGTCTTTTTCGTCGTGCCCACGAGCCTTGCGAAATCCTCGATTTCTTCCACGGAAATACCGGTGATTTCGGACGCCCATTGCGGCGTCTTCGACTTCAGATGCTCTTCAAGTCCTGCCGGATCGTCAGCGAAGCGCGCCATGTAATCGCGGTCGGCATAACCATCGCGGAAGGCAATGTGCATGATGGCGCAGGCGAGCGCCGCATCGGTGCCGGGACGCAGGACGATGCGCATATCGGCCTGTTTCATGGTCGGATTGTCATAGATATCGACGACGACGATCTTCGCGCCACGTTCCTTGCGGGCTTTTACCGCATGGGTCATGACGTTGACCTGCGTGGCGACAGCATTCGTGCCCCAGATGACGACGACATCGGCCTTGCCGATTTCGCGCGGATCGGGTCCGCGAAGCGCGCCTGTACCCATCACATAACCCGTCCAGGCCATGTTGGTGCAGATCGATCCGAAAAAGCCGGAATATTTCTTGGCGTGACGCAGGCGCTCGATGGAATCGCGCTGAACCTGTCCCATGGTTCCAGCATAGAAATAGGGCCAGATGGCCTCGGTGCCGTGCTTTGCCTCGGCTTTGACGAAGGCGTCGGCAACCTCGTCAAGTGCCGCCTCCCAGGATATCTCCTGCCAGTCGCCGGCACCCTTCGCGCCCTTGCGGCGCTTCGGGGTCAAAAGACGGCCGGGATGATAGATACGCTCGGAGTAACGCGCCACCTTGGCGCAGATGACGCCGGCAGTGTATGTATTGGCATTGGCGCCGCGCACGCGGCCGATGCGGCCATCGGCGTTGATGTCCACTTCCAGCGCGCAGGCGCTCGGACAGTCATGCGGACAGACCGTGTGGCCGATGCGCGTGGCACTTTCGGCTTTCGGGGTAGCGTTTTTAGCGGAAATCGGGGTCGCAAGGTTCATGTCTTTTCTATATTGCATCAGCGACGCGGCAAAAAGGCCGAAGTGACGTCCATCAAGAATATTCATCATCCCCATCGGCAAGCGAGACACATTCCATGAACTATCGCCACATCTACCACGCCGGCAATTTCGCGGATGTTCTCAAACACGCCGTTCTCGCCCGTCTCGTCCGTTACCTGCAGAACAAGGACAAGGCGTTTCGGGTGCTGGATACTCATGCCGGCATCGGCCTTTACGACCTGTCGTCGGAAGAGGCGCAGAAGACTGGCGAATGGCAGACCGGCATCGGCAAGCTGATGGACGCCGATCTGCCGGCCCCTGTCGCCGAATTGCTGGAACCCTATCTTTCCACCGTGAGAGAGCTTAACCCCGAAGGCGGCATGCAATTCTACCCCGGCTCGCCGAAACTCGCGCGCATGCTGTTCCGCCCGCAGGACCGGCTTTCGGCCATGGAACTGCACCCGGACGACGCACGCGCGCTGGCGCGTCTGTTTGAGGGGGATTATCAGGTTCGGGTGACGGAGCTCGATGGCTGGCTGTCGCTTGGCGCGCATCTGCCGCCGAAGGAAAAACGCGGCCTCATCCTCGTCGATCCGCCTTTCGAGCTTGAAAATGAATATCAGCGGCTGGCGGACGGGTTGAACAAGGCATATCGGCGTTTCTCCACCGGCACCTATTGCCTTTGGTATCCGCTCAAAAAAGGCGCACCGATCAAGGATTTCCACGAGCGGCTGCAATCCTTCGATATTCCGAAGATGCTGTGCGCGGAACTTTCCGTGAAAAGTGACCGCCTGGAAGGCTTGAGCGGCTCAGGCCTCATCGTCGTCAACCCGCCCTACACGCTGAAGGACGAGCTGCACACGCTATTGCCATTCCTGAAGACGGTGATGGCGCAGGATAGATACGCCTCGCACCGCGCCTTCTGGCTGCGCGGCGAGGAAAAGCCGGAAGAGGATTGAGGGTTTACCTCACCCCTTCCGCGCCTGTGCAAGCTGCGATCGTTCGAAGAACAGGATCACGAACAGCGCCATGATGAACGGGATGATGAGGTAGAACAGCCGGAACACCAGCAGCGCCGCAATCACGTCGGCCGGGTTCATATCCGGCAGGCCGGTGACGAAGACCAGCTCCAGCACGCCAAGCCCGCCCGGCGCGTGCGAGATGAGCGCCGCTGAAAAGGAAATCAGGAAAATCCCGAGAATGATCATGAAACCGGGATTTCCGGCTTCCGGCAGCGCGAAATAGATGATGCCTGCGGCTCCGATCAGTTCGATCGGACCGATGACAAGCTGTTGCGCCACCAGTTTCGGCACGGGATATGGCAGAAAAAACGAACCGATTTTCAGCGGCCGCAGCTTCAAAAGGCTGCCGAGCACATAAAGTGCGACGATGGCGAGCAGCAGGACGCCGGTTGTCGTTGATGCTTCCACGGGCAGGATGCCGGTAAAGCGCTCGGTAATGTCCGGTTCGTAGACCAGCACCAGACCGATGAGCATGATCGTTCCGATGATGAAGGTGAAGGAACAAAGGCCGACAAGAATGCCGACTTCGGCAGCGCTCAACCCTTTGGACGTATAGGCCCGGTATCGGACGACGGCACCGGAAAACACGGATGCCCCGACATTGTGGGAAAGCGCGTAGGTGGTGAAGGAGGTGAGCGTGATGAAGAACCAGTTTACCTTGCGGCCGAGATGCTGGAGAGCGATGCGGTCGTAACCGGCAAGGGCGGCATAGGCGACAAGCGTCGACAGGCCGGAGCACACCCAGTCCCGCGCGCGAATGGCCGTGAGGCTTTCCCATAGATCATCGAGTGAAAGACCGCGCAGCTCGTGATAGAGCAGCCAGGCCGAAAAACCGATCGTTGCCAGACCAATGACGGGCCAGATGTATTTCTTCAATGTCATGCGGTCATGCCCGCCTATTTCCCCCAGCTTCACCCCAACCCGATTTCCGCACTCCGCAGAAGATTCGTTCGACTCTATTCGTTATGCGGCGAAGCTTTCAACCTTTTTGCCCGTTTGCCTCGTTCACAAATTTATGTAAGACCGCTTTGTCGTCTGCGGGCGATATGAGGTCGTCCATTTTCCGGAGAACGTGCACGAAATGAAGCGTTATGCCGGTTTCATCGCCCTCGGTCTTCTGTCGCTTGCGGCCCTTTGGTTTTCGCGGGAAAATCCGGCCCCGACCGGTTCTGCAACCAACCGGCAGACCCAATCCCAAACGCAGCCCGCCGGCAACTCCAGGCCCGAAACATTCCAGCCGGGAATTGCCCGGCGAGACACGGGCAAAAACCCTGGGCCCGCCGGAACAGGCTTCGATTTTTATGTGCTTTCGCTCTCCTGGTCGCCGGCGTTCTGCGCCAGCTCCGAAGGTTCCGGCAATCGCCAGCAATGCGGCAGCAACAGGCGGTACGGTTTCGTCGTACACGGGCTTTGGCCGCAAAACGAAACCGGATACCCCGAATTCTGCACGAGCAGCGAGCCGGACCGTGTGCCCGACGCAATCGGCCGCACGATGTTCGACATCATGCCCTCCATGGGCCTGATCGGCCACCAGTGGCGCAAGCACGGCGCCTGCTCCGGCCTTTCGCAGAAGGATTATTTTTCGGCAACACGAACCGCCTTCGAGGCGGTCAAGCTGCCGGAGACGATTGCCTCCGGCGCTAAAGGCGCCACCCTTTCCGCCGACGCCATCGAAACCGCCTTCACCGACGCCAACCCCGGCATGTCGAAACGCGGCATCTCGATCAGCTGCGACGGAAAACGCCTTGAGGAAGTCCGTATCTGCCTCAACAAGGACATGACATTCCGCGATTGCCCTGAGCTTGACCGCAAGGGCTGCCGCGTCAGCGCTACCGAAATCGTCCCCATTCGCTAATACCCACACATCAACATATGTCAGGACCCTACTATGGAACTGCTTTATTCCGTCACTTCTCCCTACTCCGCCAAGGTGCGCATGGCCGCCCGCCATCTCGGCATCGACATTACCAACGTCGCCGTCGACACCAATGCCGAGCCCGCGACGCTGGTTGACAACAATCCGCTCGGCAAAATTCCGGTCCTGCTTCTGGACGATGGCGGCTCGGTCTATGACAGCGTCGCGATCATGCACTATCTAGACCGCCTTTCGGGCGGCAAGCTCTACCCGAAAAAGAACGGCAAGCGCACCGAAGCGGAAATTCTGGAAGCGCTCTGCGACGGTATCATGGATTGCCTGCTGGCCATCGTTTACGAGCGCCGTTCCCGTCCGGAAGACAGGGTTCACCAGCCATGGATCGACAAGCAGTGGAAAAAGGCGGTGAAGGGTCTGGATCATCTCAACGCCAATCTGCCGAAAACCGGCAAGAAGCTGCATGGCGGACATTTCGCCCTTGCGGCACTGATCGGTTATCTCGATCTGCGTTTTGCAGGCGAATGGGCCGAAGGACACGAGGCGCTGGCGCAATGGCCGGAGACATTCGGCAAGCGTTTCGAAGCCTATAAGGACATGAAGGCCGCCGCCTGACGCCAATGTGAGCGCCATGCCTGGCCTGATCGCCGGGCATGGATGTGGTCACTGATGGCAAAAACAAAAAAAGCCGGGGCGTAAACCCCGGCTTTTCTTTTACCGATCCTTGAAGGATCAGAACTTGACGCCGATACCGGCCTTGACGGAGTGGTCGTCGAAGCCGCGCGAGAACGCGCCGGAGTCCAGGCTGTAGTCCTTCTTCTGGTAGTCGCTGTAGCGATATTCCAGACGGGCAGTGATGTTGTCCGTAACCATGGCTTCAACGCCGGCACCAACGGTGTAGCCGAGGGCGGTTGCGCTGTCCTTGGAGGTCGCGTCACGTACCTTGTTGTCGGAGGCTGCGAGACCAGCCGTACCGTAGAGCAGGAACGGGTTCATGTCGTAACCGACGCGGGCACGCAGCGAGCCGTTGACACCCTGCTTGCCTTCGACGGCGTTGCCACCAACCGTACCAGCGGAACCGCGCTCGCGGCCGAGGTTAACGTCTGCTTCGGCACCGTAAACGATCTGGCCGTTCTGCATGTTGTAACCGCCGTAGATACCGCCGCCGGCGCCCTTGGCGTCACGGCCGTCGTTGCTGGAGCTGAAACGGCCCCAATCGTAGTTGGCGGTACCACCGAGGTAAGCGCCGGTCCAGTTCTTGACCGGAGCGGGCTGGTCGTAGGCTACCGGTGCCTGCGGCACGTCGTTTACGGCGTCAGCGGCGTGAGCAGCCGAGAAACCGGCGGCTGCAATGGTCGAAGCCATAATGGTTGCTACGAAAATACGCATGTTATTCTCCTTTCAGGACCGCGCCGTACTCAAAACATTGTTTTTAGACGCGGTAAATTCGTCGGGTTAATCGCCCCTCTGAAAATTGAATTTGATGGGAGAATGCGGAGATCAAAGAGCCAAAATGTGAATTGTTTGGGGCAGACACGTGACTAGAATTAGACGTTGCCTAATTGCCACAAGGGTTTTATTAACCCTACCGGAAACTTAATTTCCAATATATCGAATTTAAACTTAGTTATATTCAAATTAAATTTAAATTACATTACCAATAAAAATCCACACAATTCTTTTACGGCCCACGGACAGCTTGCGATTTGCGATTATATCCAGCAAATAGGGCGTGTATGAGCAAATGCAGGTCCGCTGTGAAAGAAAATATACCGAAGACAGTCTTGATAACGGGTGCCGCCCGGCGGCTCGGGCGGGCGATCGCCACGGATTTGGCCTCGCATGGCTTTGCGATTGCCGTCCACGCCAATGCCTCTATGGGTCAAGCCGAGGAATTCGCTAACGAAATAAGGCAAAAAGGCGGCAAGGCCGTTGCCGTTCAGGCGGATCTGACACAATCATCGCCAACAATGGCGCTTGTCGAACAGGCATCTTCGGCGCTCGGCCCCATAGGCGTCGTCGTCAACAATGCATCCATTTTTCTGGACGATTCGGCAGAAACGCCCGATCCGGCGATCTTCGACGCGCATTTTTCCGTGCATGTGCGGGCGCCTTCCCTCATCGCGGCCGCCTTCGTTCAGCAATTGCCCCAGGATAAATCCGGACTGATCGTCAACATCATCGATCAGCGTGTACTTGCGCTTACGCCGCGTTTTTACTCCTATACGCTTTCGAAATCGGCCCTTTGGACAGCCACACGGACGATGGCGCAGAGTTTTGCGCCGCGGGTGCGCGTCAACGCCATCGGGCCGGGTCCCTCCTTCAAAAGCGAAAGACAGGCGCCGGAGGACTTTCAGGCGCAGATCGACGGCCTTATATTAAAGCGCGGTCCGGAACCCGACGAGTTCGGGCGGACGATTCGCTTTCTTTTTGATACGCCGTCGATCACCGGACAAATGATCGCGCTCGATGGCGGCCAGCATCTTGGCTGGGAAACCCCTGATGTGGCGGAGATACCTGAATGAACGGAAAGAAGCTGCCTGACGGCGGTATTCTCTTCGATGAAACCGATGACGAAGACGACGATGCAAACCTTGCCGCGACAGACGCGGCCGAGGCACCGCGCGACGTTGCCGGCATGGACTGGAATGCCGGCTGGAAAAACGAATCCGGCCTGAAGGGCATGGATCTGATCGGCGAATTCGTCAAACACCTGCCGAACTCGCCGGGTGTTTACCGCATGTTCAACGAGGCGAACGACGTTCTCTACGTCGGCAAGGCGCGCTCGCTGAAGAAGCGCGTCGGCAACTATGCCCAGGGTCGCGTGCATTCCAACCGCATTGCGCAAATGGTGCGGCTGACCGCCCATATGGAATTCGTCACCACCCGCACGGAAACCGAGGCGCTTCTCCTGGAAGCTAACCTCATCAAACGCTTGCGGCCGCGCTTTAATGTGCTTTTGCGCGACGATAAGTCATTTCCCTATATCCTGATCACCGCCGACAATCGTGCACCGGCGATTTTCAAGCACCGGGGTGCGCGGGCGCGCAAGGGTGACTATTTCGGACCCTTCGCCTCTGCCGGAGCCGTCGGACGCACGATCAATTCACTGCAACGCGCGTTCTTGATCCGCACCTGCACCGACAGCGTTTTTGAAACCCGCACGCGGCCCTGTCTTCTTTACCAGATCAAGCGCTGTTCCGGCCCCTGCACACATGAGGTGAGCGATGAGGGGTATGCAGAACTCGTCAAGGAAGCCAAGGATTTCCTGTCCGGCAAGAGCCAGAGCGTCAAGACCGCGATTGCACGGCAGATGAACGAGGCGGCCGAGGATCTCGACTTCGAGCGCGCCGCCGTCTATCGCGACCGGCTGACGGCGCTCTCGCACGTCCAGAGCCATCAGGGCATCAACCCGGCCGGCATCGAGGAGGCGGATGTTTTCGCCATCCATCACGAGGGCGGCATATCCTGCATCCAGGTGTTCTTTTTCCGCACCGGCCAGAACTGGGGCAACCGCGCTTATTTTCCAAAGGCGGACCCGTCCCTGCCCGGCTCGGAAATCCTCAATGCGTTCCTGGCGCAATTTTACGACGACAAACCGGTGCCGAAGCAGATCCTGCTTTCCGAAACCGTAGAGGAACAGGAATTGCTGGCCGCTGCTCTCGGTGAAAAAGCCGGACACAAGGTCACGATCAGCGTGCCGCAGCGCGGCGAGAAGAAGGACATCACCGACCATGTTCTTGCCAATGCCCGCGAGGCGCATGGCCGCAAGCTGGCGGAAACCTCGTCTCAGGCGCGGCTGCTGAAGGGGTTCGCGGAAACCTTCAACCTTCCCTACGTGCCGCGCCGGATCGAGATCTACGACAACTCGCACATCATGGGCACCAATGCCGTGGGCGGCATGGTGGTGGCGGGGCCGGAAGGCTTCGTGAAAAACCAGTATCGCAAGTTCAACATCAAATCGACCGACATCACTCCCGGTGACGACTTCGGCATGATGCGTGAGGTCATGACCCGCCGCTTCTCGCGCCTGTTGAAGGAAGAGGGCAAGCCCGACCGCGCGCAGACGCTGACGCCCGCACCCGAGGAAGCCGCGGACATGCCCTTCCCCGCCTGGCCGGACGTTATCCTGATCGATGGTGGTCAGGGACAGATGACGGCGGTGCGTGCCATCCTCGATGAGCTCGACATTCGCGACAGCGTGATTGCCATCGGCGTCGCCAAGGGTGTGGACCGCGAGGCGGGCCGCGAGCGCTTCTTTGCGGATGGCCGCAGCGATTTTTCCCTGCCGCCGCGCGATCCCGTGCTTTACTTCATCCAGCGCATGCGCGACGAGGCCCACCGTTTTGCCATCGGCTCTCACCGGGCGCGGCGCAAGAAGGAAATGGTGCGCAATCCGCTGGATGAAATTTCGGGGATCGGCCCAGGACGCAAGCGCTCGCTGCTGCAGCATTTCGGTACGGCCAAGGCGGTTTCACGCGCAGGCCTCAACGATCTGATGAATGTCACCGGCATTTCAGAAGCCGTAGCGCGGCAAATCTACAATCACTTCCATGAGAGCAGTGGCGATTGAAGGCGCACTGTCGCAACGAACTGCTAAAAAAACATAATAACGTGTTGACCCTATGCGTCAGGGGCGGCATCAAGGCAGCTTATCCAGACTGACAGGTTTCCCATGGCTTCGCGCGCATACAGCATTCCCAACCTTCTCACCTATGCCCGCATTCTGGCGGTTCCCGTCATCGTTTTGTGTTTTTACATCGAAGGAAAGCTGGAAAGCTCGGATTTTGCGCGCTGGACGGCACTCTGGCTGTTCATCGTCGCCTCGCTGACCGATTTTCTGGATGGTTATCTGGCGCGTATCTGGAATCAGACCTCCAATATCGGCCGCATGCTTGATCCGATCGCCGACAAGCTGCTGGTCGCCTCGGTGCTGCTCTTGATGGCAGCCGACGGCACCATTGCCGGCTGGTCGCTGTGGGCCGCCATTACCATTCTCTGCCGCGAAATTCTGGTCTCGGGCCTGCGCGAATATCTGGCGGCGCTGAAGGTCAGCGTTCCCGTCACCCGCATCGCCAAGTGGAAGACCACCATCCAGATGGTGGCCATCGCCTTTCTTCTCGCCGGTCCCGCAGGCGACAAGGTTCTGCCCTACACGACCGAGATGGGAATTACGCTTCTCTGGCTTGCCGCAGCGCTGACCATGTACACCGGCTACGACTACTTCAAGGCTGGCCTCAAGCACATCGTGGACGAAGAATGATGGCGCGGATCGTTTATTTCGCCTGGGTTCGCGAAAAGATCGGCACGGCTGAGGAGGAGCTGGATATCCCCTCCTCCGTTACCACGGCCGGCGAGCTGATCGCCTATCTCTCAACCCTTGGTGAAAACTACGAAGCCGCCTTCGAATTTCCGGATGTGATCCGCGTTGCGGTCAATCAGGAACATGTCGAACATGACGAGAGCATTGCCGGTGCGCGCGAAATCGGCATCTTCCCGCCCATGACGGGGGGATAACCGGATGCAGCCCACGGTCCGCGTGCAGGCACAGGATTTCGACGCTGCGGAAGAAACCCGCAGGCTGACGGAAGGCGACAAGAGCATCGGCGCGGTGGTGGCATTCACCGGGCTTTGTCGCGATGATGGCGGCACGCTCGCGGCGCTGGAACTCGAGCATTATCCCGGCATGGCCGAAGCGGAAATGACCCGCATCGCGCAGCTCGCCATCGAACGCTTCGACCTCCTCGGCCTCACCGCCATTCATCGCCATGGCAAGATCGCCGCCGGCGAGAATATCGTCCTCGTCATTGCCGCTTCCCGGCACCGGCAGGCCGCCTTCGACGGCGCAAATTTCGTGATGGACTTCCTCAAGACGTCCGCCCCGTTCTGGAAAAAGGAACATGGCAAGGATGGCACGACGGGCAACTGGGTTGCCGCAAAGACGACCGACGACACGGCCAAGGACAAATGGCGGTAACGCTTTGTGTTTTCCCGCACTTCCGGACGAAAACCGGACGCCACCCCTCCTGGAAATGCTCTAGGGCGCTTCCACCCTGCTTCGCATGACGATCAGCCAGCCCACCAGAAGCGCCAGAACCGCCGCATCCCGCCAGATAACCGGGCCGTAACCGACCCATAGCGTTTCCGCGAACCCGACGGCAGCCGCCCCGAGCGCGCAGACGAGCGGGCTTGCATAACCGCCCGCTGCCGAAATCAGCACGACCTTCAGGCCGAACACCAGACCGGCACCGAAATCCATGGTGCCGTAATAAAACGTGGCGAGGACGCCGGCGATGGCGGCAAGCAGACCCGCTGCACAGTAAGACAGCAGGAACACCCTGCCTGCATTTACCCCGCACAGTGACGCGGCGAAAGCATCGTCCGACACCGCCTTCCAGCGTCTGCCAAAGCCGGAACGCTGGAGGTAGGAAGTGCCCGCGAGAACGAGCAGGCAGAAGACAGCCGTGTTCAGCATCTGCATCGACGTCAGGGTGACGGCGAAGCTTCCATCGGCCCAGAATCGCACCGGTTCCGACAAAAGCGGCGGCAGCCATAATTGCCGCGTGCCGGCGGCAAGTCTGGCACTTTCGGTGAGCGCAATCAGCACGCCAATGGAGGCGACCGTCACCGCATTGGGGGAGGCTTTCGCCAGGGGCCGCATCACCGCCCTGCCGATGAAAGCCGCCGCCCACAGACCGCCGAAAAGACCGGCCCCTGCCCCAAGCGCGAGTGTTGCAGGCAAGATCAGCCACAGCCGGTTCCAGCCGAAATCTGCAAACAGCAGGCAGGTCTGACCGGCGAAAGCGAAAATCGCGCCATAGGTGACATCGGCCCGTTTCGTGACCGAGAAGGCGATGGCGTAGCCGAAGGCCAGAACCGCGTAAAGCGAGGCGACCGGCACGGCATTCAGCAATTGTTGCAGGAAATAAGCCAATCCGTTCTCCCCACCGCATTATAACTGTTAAAATCCATTTTGATAGTTATAATGTCGCCATGACATTTCTCTGGACAGAACATCGTTTCGCAGGCGGCGCGTTGGCCCTTGATGTCGCCAACAGCGTCATCCTGCGCGCCGACGCGGCAAAATCAGTCGACCGTTTCGCCACGCCTGAGCAGATCGCCACCTTTGCCGAGGCGTCGACCCGGCTCGGAGCGGAGCGCGACAGGTTTCCCGCCCTCATCGCACCCGAAGCGGACATGAGGCAGGTATTTCTCGATCTTCGCGAGGCAATCGACGATTATTTCCGCTCGTCGATGACGAGCGGCGGCGATGACGACGGGCGGCTTGCCGGGCTTCTCTTCGCATGTGGCACGGCACTACGGTCGTTTCCCCTGCGAGAGAGCCTTGCCAATGCGACCGCCCATTCCGCTCTGTCACTGCTTTCGGCAGAGACGCAGGAGCGGCTGAAGATTTGCGGCAATTGCGGTTGGCTTTTCATCGACCGCAGCAAGAACAGAAGCCGCATCTGGTGCGACATGACGGTGTGCGGCAACCGGCAGAAAGCCAGCCGGTACTATCACCGGAAGAAAGAGGGGCGGACATGAAAACAATTGCCATTCCAATGCTGGCAGTCGTGGCGTTGCTCGGTCTTTCCGGTTGCCAGCGGGACGAGCCGCGCGATGTCGCGAAGGTTTCCGGCCGCATGTTCGTCTTCAACTACCGTGTGGCGATTGCCACCTATCTCGTGACCTTGCAGCGCATCGCCCCCATCCGCGACGGCAGCACGCTGGAGGCGACCTTCGAAAATCCCCGCGGCGGCGCCGAGCTGACGACCAGGGAGAAGATTTTCGCGGCAGATGAAAAGATCGCCGTTCAAAGCCCGCCGGTCGAATGCGTCAAGCAGGACCGCCCCTACAAGGTCACGATCCGCATCAAAGGGCCGGAAGGCGATGTACTGCAGACGATAGAGACCACCATCCGCTCCGACACCGACCAATCGCTCCTTCCCGCCAAACCGCTGACCGTCGGCCCGCTCTACACGCCCAACCCGGACGTGTTCAAAGCGGACGGCACGACGGATATGCGGCCTGTCGAGGGGTGTCCGGCGTCGTGAAGACCTCCCCTCATATCTGTGCTCGTCACAGGACTGAGGTCCGTGTGGATGGCTTCGGTGTAAACTTTTATCGGCAACAAAACAAAAAAAACGGAGCCTTTCGGCTCCGTTTCATCGAGTCTTTTCAGCGGCTTCATGCCATCGCCTGAGAGGGCGATTCAAGCCGTTGATATTTTGAATCAGCCGACGATTTCGGTTTCGGCAAACCAGTAGGCGATTTCCTGTGCGGCGGTTTCCGGAGCGTCCGAACCGTGAACAGAGTTTTCGCCGATGGAAAGCGCGAAGCTCTTGCGGATGGTGCCTTCAGCAGCCTGGGCCGGGTTGGTTGCGCCCATGATTTCGCGGTTCTTGAGGATAGCGTTTTCGCCTTCCAGAACCTGAACGATGGTCGGGCCGGAGGTCATGCCTTCAACGAGTTCGCCGAAGAAGGGACGCTCTTTGTGAACGGCGTAGAAGCCTTCGGCTTCGCGCTTGCTCATCCAGACGCGCTTGGAGGCGACGATGCGCAGACCGTTGTCTTCAAATACCTTGGTGATCGCGCCAGTCAGGTTACGCTTGGTTGCGTCCGGCTTGATCATCGAAAATGTGCGTTCAATCGCCATGTGTCCGTTTCCTTTTCCTATAGAGAAAGTGGGCGGTCTTTACCCGCCCAAAGGCCCGAAAACAAGGGGGATCAACCACATTGCGACGATGGCTGCAGACATTTCACGCCGCTGTCACACTGCGGCCTCTGGCGTCGTGGAGGTCGAGGCATCCTTCGAACCAGTCACGGACGGGGTCGTTTTCCACAAACAGATCCGCTCCGGTGGTGATCCTTGCCCATTGCAGCGCACCGAAAACGATGTAATCCGCAAACAGCGGCGATGAGCCGCCGATGAAAGGCTGGAAGCCCAGCATGCGGCGGATCGGCGTCAGCAATGCCGGAAAGGCGGCAATTTCGGCCTCGCGGTTCGCCACCACATCCTCAAGCGGGCGGCCGAGCGCCTTTGTCCTGCTGTCGCGGAAATAATTCCGGTCCGGTTCGTCCAGCATGTCGTGAATATCGAGAACAGCGATACGGACGATGGCCGGGTGCAGTACCGTCTGCGACCAGCTTTCAACGAAACGCGCCATGGCCTTGCCGCCTTCCCCGTTAAACAGCGACGGCCGCTCCGGATAGGCCTCATCCAGATAAAGGGCGATCTCGAAACTGTCGCTCACCAGCTGATCGCCGTCACGAAGGATCGGCACGGTCTTCGAAAAACCATCCTCCACGGTAGGAATTACCGTGAATGGCAGGGGGCGCTCTTCGAAATCCAGCCCCTTATGCGCCAGCGAAAGCACGGTTTTCCAGCAATGGGGAGAAAATGGCCTTGAGCTATCGCTTCCGCAAAGTGAATATAAGGTTCTGGAGGTCGTCATAGGCTGCACCCTCTTCTGCTACATCGATGATGCGATATAAAAACGACCGCCGCGTGAAATCAAATAAGGATTTGTCATACTACTGATCAAAAAACGCTTCCGGCGCGTAACCGTCCCTTCCACCGGAATTTGGGTCTCGCGGCGATGAAAACCTCACCAGGTTTAGCCTATTTTAAACCGTTGCTTGTAAGACTAATCGTGTTCAACAATCGGTTATCGCCGGTGCATTCATAATCTATTGGTATTGGGGCTGTCAGTGACGTCAACAGCGGGCGATAAAAAACGCGAACAGGCAAGGAACGGTCTCGTCTTTACGAAAATCGCTCAGTTCATCGACAAGATGAATATTGCGCCGCTGCCGCGAAACTACGAACTGATTTACGAAATATTGTCTGGGCACAACCCGGCGATGGGACGCGATATTCTCGCCCTTGGCAACGCGCCGCAACAGCATGAAATCGATATTGTCGGCCAGAGACACAATCTGCCGGGTTTTTCGAAGATCGAGGCCGAGCAGATGGCAGCGACGGCTTTTGAAACGCTGAAGCAGATTTCCGCGCGGCTGGAAGCCGGCCTGCAACGCACCGAAACATTCATTGCAAGTCTTTCCGGGCAAGATCACTCCAAGCTGCCTGCAACGGAGCGTCTTGCGCAATTGATCGGCGATATTCACGAGGAACAAACGAGCCTCCGGCATTTCGTTTCCATGGGGCTGATGAAAATCCGCGAGGTTGAGAAAAGCCGGACCGATCTTCAGGCGAACTCCCTGCGTGATGCCTTGACGGCGCTTCCCAACCGGGCGGCTTTCCTCGAGAAGCTCGGCGACCTGTTTTCGGGCGATCAAGGAGCATCCGCCACATCGCTTGTGCTGCTCAACATCGACCATTTCCGCGAAATCAACGGCAAATACGGCCCCACCGCCGGCAACAAGGCGCTGCGCCGGCTGGCAGCGCTTTTCCGCAAGACGATCAAGAAGGACGATTTCGTTGCCCGCATCGGCGGAAACGAGTTCGCTTTTCTGTTTGCCGGCGTCTCGCAAAATACAGCTGAAGCAATTGCAGAGCGGTTGCGGCAGAACGTCGAGGCGCTGCGTTTCGTCACCAGTGAGGGCGAAGGCGAGCATCTGACCGTCTCGATCGGCGTTGCGGCAGTGGACTGCACCACGACATCAGCCGAATTTTTCAGCCATGCCGAGCTCGCCCTGCTATCCGCACGCTGCGGCACGCGCAATTGCGTCATAGGCTACTCCCGGGACGTGGCTCAACACAGCCGCAGCAGCTATCTGGCACAGCTCGGCTGTTGAAGCTGCATATCTGATCTGGTGTGGCGCGCGCGCTCTTGCCTTGGCCACGCAGTTCGGCCAAAACGGCGCCATGATTACGATTACCGATCTCTCCGCCCGCATCGCCGGGCGCCTGCTTCTCGACCACGCCAGCGTGACGCTTCCGGCTGGCGTGAAGGTGGGCCTCGTTGGCCGCAACGGCGCCGGCAAATCCACTCTTTTCCGGGTCATCACCGGTGACTTTTCAGCGGAAAGCGGTTCGGTAACGATCCCGAAACTGGCGCGCATCGGCCAGGTTGCGCAGGAAGCGCCGGGAACGGAAGAATCGCTGATTTCCATCGTGCTTTCCGCCGACAAGGAGCGCAGCGCGCTGCTGGCCGAGGCGGAAACCGCAACAGACCCGCACCGGATCGCCGAAATCCAGGTGCGGTTGGTCGATATCGACGCGCATTCGGCCGAAGCCCGCGCGTCCAGCATTCTTGCCGGTCTTGGCTTCGATCACGAGGCGCAGCTTCGCCCCGCCTCCTCCTTCTCCGGCGGCTGGCGCATGCGCGTGGCGCTGGCATCCGTGCTGTTTGCCGAACCCGACCTCTTGCTGCTCGACGAGCCGACCAACTATCTCGACCTTGAAGGCACGCTCTGGCTGGAAGACTATATCCGGCGTTATCCGCATACCGTCATCATCATCAGCCACGACCGCGATCTCCTGAACAATGCCGTCAATTCCATCGTGCATCTGGACCAGAAGAAACTGACCTTCTATCGCGGCGGTTACGACCAGTTCGAGCGCCAGAAAGCCGAAGCAGACGAATTGCAGATGAAGGCGAAGGTGAAAAACGACGCCGCGCGCAAACATCTGCAAAGCTTCATCGACCGTTTTCGCGCCAAGGCCACCAAGGCGCGCCAGGCGCAGAGCCGCATCAAGGCGCTGGAGCGCATGGGCACCGTCGCCGCCGTGATCGAGGATCACGTCCAGCCGATCACGTTCCCTGAGCCGGAAAAGCAACCCGCCTCACCCATCGTCGCCATCAATGGCGGTGCCGTGGGTTACGAGCCGGGCAAATCCATCCTGAAGCAGCTCAATCTCCGCATCGACAATGACGACCGCATCGCGCTGCTCGGTTCCAACGGCAACGGCAAGTCAACGTTTGCGAAATTCATCTCCGGCAGGCTTGCGCCGCAGGCGGGCGATCTTCGCATCGCCCCCGGCCTGAAGATCGGTTTCTTTGCGCAGCATCAGCTGGACGATCTCGTGCCGGACCAGACACCGGTCGAACATGTGCGCAAGCTGATGCCGCTGGCGTCTGAAGCGCAGGTGCGGGCACGGGTGGCGCAGATGGGCCTTGCGACGGAGAAGATGGCGACGGCGGCGAAAGACCTGTCCGGCGGTGAAAAGGCCCGGCTGCTGATGGGGCTTGCGGCCTTCCATGCGCCAAATCTGCTCATCCTCGACGAACCGACCAACCATCTCGACATCGACAGTCGCCGGGCGCTGATCGAGGCGCTGAACGATTATAACGGCGCCGTCATCCTCATCTCGCACGACCGGCACCTCATCGAGGCAACAGTCGACCGCCTGTGGCTGGTGGCCGACGGCACTGTGAAGACCTTCGAAGGTGACATGGAGGAATATCGCGACCTCGTCGTCTCTTCCGGAAAAAAGAAGGAAGAGAAGACAGAAGCGGCCGCCGACCAGACATCGAAAGCCGACCAGCGCAAGGCCAACGCCGAAAAACGCGCCCAGCTTGCGCCGCTGAAGAAAAAGATCAACGAAATCGAATCTTTGACGGCGAAGCTTGAGAAAATGATTCAGGCGCTCGACAAGGAACTGGCGGACCCGGCCTTGTACGAAAAGGCACCTGCCAAGGCCGCGCAGAAAGTCAAAGAGCGTGGCGAGGCCGCGAGCAAGCTTTCGGAAGCCGAGGAGCAGTGGCTGATGCTTTCAAGCGAATATGAGGATGCGATGGCGCAGTGATGCGTCAAATGCTGGTGCGAAAATCTAAGCGCATTCCCTGCGAGGCTGCAACCGCTCGAGCGGCACGGCGGGCGAATAAAGATAGCCCTGACCGAAACGGATTCCCATCTGCATGAGCAGCCTGCTTTGCTCTTCCGTTTCTATACCTTCCGTCACCAGCGTGGCGCCGTAACGTTCGGCGCTTTCGAAGGCGAGCGCGATGGCCTCCCTGAACCGCGACTGTTCAAGCCGGGACGTCATCCAGTGATCGATCTTGACCTCCTCGAAGGGGAACCGCGCAAGCAGGGTGAGTGCCGCATAACCGGTGCCAAAATCATCGAGCGCCAGCCGCACGCCCGCTTCGCTCAGCCTGTCGAAATTCTGCTGCACGATGTCGATGGCCGGTATCCTGCTCATCTCCGTCACTTCGATCGACAGACGGTGCGCCGGTACCCCCATCTCGTTCAAAAAGGCCACAACCCGCTCTCCGAAGCCCGCAGTGGCAAAAGACGATGCGGAAATGTTCACCGCCAGATGAAAGTCCGGATCGAGGCCCCGCAGGTCGATGAGATCGCGGACGACGGCTTCGATCGTCGACCATTCAAACTCCACCAGCAGCCGGTGACGCTCGGCAATCTCCAGCACATAATAGGGCGAAAGCGGCTGTCCGCGCGCATCCACCGCCCGTAAAAGAGCCTCCGCGCCAATCATGCGGCGATTGTGCATTTCGAATTTCGGCTGATAAAATATCGGCGGCTTGCCGGATCTGATCCAGTTGACCAGCATCTGGCGCACCCCCTCGTCCCGCGTGGCCTTGTCGGCAAAGGAGAAGGGGAATATCTGCACCGGATTTTCGCTTCCTCGCAGCGCAAGACTAAGCTGCCGGAGGAAGGAAGCCACGTTCTGCCGGGAAAGCTTATCCAGATTAGCAGCACCGATTTTTAGATGCGGCACCGGCTCGGCGTCTGCAGACCGTGAAAATGTACTTAGCCCGTCATGGAGGCGCATCATCAGCCTTGTGCTTTCCGACTTCTCGAGCGAAATCCCCGCAATGACGACTGCAAGGGTGGTATCGCCGAACATGAAGCTGCGCGGTGCATTTGAGCTCGACAGGAGGCCGTTGTCGGTGTTGCAGATTTCCTGTGCCAGCCTCGGCCAGAAAAGATCGCCCCAATCCTCGCCCTGGCAGGCGGCGACATCGGCGATATTGACGATTTCTATGAGAAGGAGAGCGTGCGGAACGGCCGGCTCCTGCCGCATTACGGCTTCGATATGGTCTTTGAGGGCGCGCCTGTTGGGCAGGCCCGTCAACGAATCCGTCCGCGCCGCAGCATCGCGTTTTCTTGCCTCCTCACGCGCCCGCGCCTCGCTGCGCAGCAACAAAAACAGACAGGCGATCATCGGCAGCCCGACCAACGAGCCGAAGATGCGACGTCCGACGTTACTGAGAAAAACCTCCTGATTTATCATGCTGAGACTGTAGGTCACGCAAACAGCGAACAACGCCGCGAAAATCCTGACCGCAAATACGCCGAAGACCTCGCGGGCGCCGAGTTCAGTAAGACTGCGATTGCGCATCCAGCCATACATCAGCATCCCGAAAGCCGAGATGATGCTCATATCCAGAAATGCAGCCCCAAAGAGTGCCGGACCACCGAACAAAAGCCGCCCGGCGGAGACGAGCGTCAGACTGATCAAACCGCCTTGCCAGGACCCCAACACGCCAGCCAGGAACAGCAGGTCAGAGCGGATATAGGGCTTGGAAGGCAGCTTGATGAACTCGGATACCAGCAGCGTCAGCAAAAAACCGGTAACTCCGAAGATGATGCCGTAGTAGATTTTATAACGAGCGTCATCGAGAGCGATGTTTCGCTGCAGAAGGATCAGCACTGACACCATGCCGACAAGGGCCGCAGCCTGGAGCAGCAGGAACGGCAACTCGGCGGCTGACGCGGCCGCTTGGGCGGCGATCAATTCCATCATCTCTGCATGTCCCCCGGTCATTACTTATTCTGTCGCCGTGGTTCCGGCGTTTGACCTTCACAAATCCCGCGTTTACACAGGAAAATCAGTACATATAGCCAATCGCTCCACACGACCTGTCGCTCCATCGCGGGCTGCCCCCGGGCGAAATCACCGGACAGGTGCCAGCAGCGAGTGACTGATAAGTCACGAGTTCGGGTACCTCCTCACCGCCGGCGTCGGACAATGCCGAGCAGGAAAATCAAGCAACGAAGCGAAGCGCCAACCAACAACCGGACGAAAAACCATCGAGATATTCTATTGCACGAATTTTACGTCGACATTAAAGAACGGAGCGTAGATAACGATGCAAGAATTACGCTGTATGTATTTAGTTTACAATTGCCTTCGTTGAAATCCTGACAAAATCCATATAAAGATGTATTTTCAATTTGAATTATCCTACTTTTAATACTGAAATTTAAATTGATTTACATGTAAAATATACATTAATATTTCGGAACGTAACTTCAAGTTCGAATTTTAAAAGCATTAAGTTATAAAAATCAATACTTTTAAATTTGGAATAATATTTTCACATTTCAAATATTAGGCAACATAAAATATGCATACCGATTTTTGCCATACCGTTAGGCACGGAAAAAAGACGAGACCTGCAAGGACGATCGCCTTGCTCCTTTGAACGTTTCTGTTAAAAAACTCGTAAAGTCACACTTTATCCCACGCATCATACAAATGGGTTCCACTTCATGTCAGCCACCAAGCTTGCCATCGTCGGCGTCGGCAAAATCGTTCGCGACCAGCACCTTCCCGCCATCGCAGGCAATCCGGATTTTGAATTGATCTGCACGGCCAGCCGCCACGGTACCGTGGATGGCGTCGCTTCTTACGGCACCATCGAGACCATGCTCGAGGCCGTCGAGGATATCGAGGCCGTATCGCTCTGCATGCCGCCGCAGTACCGTTACGAGGCTGCTTATGCGGCGCTGAATGCCGGCAAGCACGTTTTCCTCGAAAAGCCGCCGGGCGCAACGCTTTCGGAAGTTCAGGATCTCGCTCGCCTTGCGGATTCGAAGGGTCTTTCGCTATTTGCAAGCTGGCACTCGCGTTATGCGCCGGGCGTTGAAGCTGCAAAGGCGTTTCTCGCCTCGACAAAAATAGACAGCGTGCATGTCATCTGGAAAGAGGATGTGCGCCACTGGCACCCCAACCAGGCATGGATCTGGCAGGCGGGCGGTCTCGGTGTGTTCGATCCCGGCATCAACGCGCTGTCGATCATCACCCACATCCTGCCCCGCGCGCTGTTCCTGACCAAGGCAACTCTTGAGTTCCCGGAAAACCGCGACGCGCCCATCGCTGCCGAGCTGCATTTTTCCGACGTTACGAAAATGCCCGTGCGCGCCGAGTTCGACTGGCGCCAGACCGGCAAGCAGAGCTGGGATATCGTTGCCGAAACGGCGGCCGGGCAGATGGTGCTTTCGGAAGGCGGCGCGAAGCTCTCCATCAATGGCGAGCAGGCAGTGTCGGAACCCGAGCGGGAATATCCGGCGCTCTACGAGCGTTTTGCGGAAATCATCAAGGCCGGACGCTCTGATGTCGATCTTGCGCCGTTGACCCATGTGGCCGATGCATTCCTGCTTGGCCGCCACAAATTCGTGGATTCCTTCTACGACTGAGGAGCCGAAAGGCTTTTGGAAGCCTTCCGGAAGACAGGTGCATCAAAGGGCGCGGCTGACGAAACGGTCGCGCCCTGACTTTTTTGCCTGATACAGTGCCTCGTCTACGCTGCGTAAAAGCGTGGCGCGGTCAGCACCGGCCTGAGGGGCGATGGCGCCGCCAATGCTGAGACGCGCACCGACCGCCTGCCCGTCAACATCAAAGGGTTCACGGAAGGCCGCCAGAAGCCGGTCTGCCAGTCCGTTCATCACCTCAGACCTGCTGGGACGGGGTATGAAAATGGCGAATTCGTCGCCCCCCATGCGCACCACCGTATCTTCGCTGCGGATCGAATTGCGAATGCGGTCGGCGGCAGCGGTCAACACCCGGTCACCGGCCGGGTGACCGAACGTGTCATTGATCGCCTTGAAACCGTCCAGATCGAGATAGAGCACGCCGAAGGCCTCGTTCTCACGCAGGGCCGCGCCAAGCTGGCTATCGACAATCGCCTCCAGTGCCTTGCGATTGTAAAAGCCGGTCAACGGATCAGTCATCACCGCATCCCGCAATTCACGCTCCGCCAGACTCATTGTGAAGTTGGCCTTCTGTAGACGCAGGAGTGCGGCCGCCAGCAGCGCGAAGTGCTTCAGATTGTCAATTTCGCTGTGAGAGAATTTTCTCGGCACCGTATCGACAAGGCAAAAGGCGCCGACCACAAGCCCCGGTTCCAGCTCGATCGGCGCGCCGGCATAGGAACGCAATCCGGGACCGCCTTTCACATAGGACATGAAGCGGAAATCCGGATGCTGGGTCAGATCGGAAATGACCACGACATCCTGCCTGGCAATTACTCGGTTGCAGATCGACAGATCGCGCGGGCATTCCGAAAGTTGCATTCCCGCCTGTTCGGCAATATGGAGCCAGTCCTCATCGACGATATGG
Source organism: Rhizobium sp. AN6A (assembly GCF_900215635.1). Classification (NCBI taxonomy): domain Bacteria; kingdom Pseudomonadati; phylum Pseudomonadota; class Alphaproteobacteria; order Hyphomicrobiales; family Rhizobiaceae; genus Rhizobium; species Rhizobium sp. AN6A. The sequence continues at coordinate 2,152,941 of NZ_OCNC01000004.1, read as the reverse complement.
ACGGCCGCACGCGGGACGTCAAAGACGCCCTGCCCCAATCGAGACAGCACTTCCAGTTCCGGCATCTCGGCATTCTTGACGGACATGATTGACCGCACCGCGACCAGACGCTCTATTTCCCCGTCGGGCCGTGAAATCGCCTGTCCCATGATGATGTCCTTCTGCTGTTTCGTCTGTGGCAGCCGCCACGTTCCGTCACCTGTCGGCCGGATCAGACAGCTATGTCCGATTCGGCTCATAATGCGAAAACCGACAGGCGGCGCCACATGCGAATTTTTGCCAGTCTTTTTGTGTGGGGAACTGTGATCAGGCCTTCTTCTGCCAGCGGCCTTCCGGCGATTGCTGCCAATAGGTCAGCGCATGACCTTCGGTCTTCAGCCTTTTCCAGTGATTCCGCGCCATTTCCAGCTGGTAGGCATCGTATCCGTCGAAAATGAACACTATCCGCTCATAGCCCTCCACCGCCGGCGGGGCGGCACCGTCGACCAGAAAGCGGACACTCGCCTCGTTACCGTTCGCATCCGACGCCGTCAAAAGAATCGGCTGGTTTTGCGGCACGGCAGAGGTATCCGTTGCGTGCGGCAGAAAACTGTCGTCACGAAAGGTCCACAGATGCGTGTCGAGGAAATCGCGGCGCTCCTCGTCCACCGTCTGGATCGCGACCTTCCAGCCGCGTTCCAGCGATTTTTCGAGCAAGGGCGGCAATGCATCCTCCAGCTTCGATTCCGTCAGATGGTAGAACAGGATTTCAGTCATCTGCGGACTTGCAGCTCCGGTCGCATCAATCTTCGTAGTGGGCGCGAACGAGTTCGTTCAGCAGCCGCACACCGTAGCCAGATCCCCAGGACTGGTTGATCTCGGTCATAGGCGAACCCATGGCGGTGCCGGCGATATCGAGATGCGCCCAGGGTGTTTCGCCCACGAAACGCTTGAGGAACTGAGCGGCGGTGACAGAGCCCGCCAGACGGCCGGAGCTGTTCTTCATGTCGGCGAATTTGGAATCAATAATCTTGTCGTAATCCTTGCCGAGCGGCATGCGCCACAGCTTTTCCGCCGTAACATCACCCGCCTGCGAAAGACGTGCAGCCAACTCGTCGTCATTCGAGAAAAGGCCAGCCTGAAGATTGCCGAGTGCAACCGTGATCGCTCCCGTCAAGGTGGCGAGGTTGATCATGAATTTCGGGCTGAAACGCTCCTTGGTGTACCAGAGTGCATCAGCCAGAACCAGCCGGCCTTCGGCGTCGGTATTGATGATCTCGATGGTCTGGCCGGACATGGAGGTGACGATATCGCCGGGACGCTGGGCGTTACCATCGGGCATGTTCTCCACCAGACCGATGACGCCGATCACATTGGCTTTCGCCTTGCGGGCCGCAAGCGTGTGCATGAGGCCAGTCACGGCGGCAGCGCCACCCATGTCGCCCTTCATGTCTTCCATGTTAAGGCCGGGCTTCAGCGAGATACCGCCGGTATCGAACACGACGCCCTTGCCGACGAAGGCGATAGGCTCGTCCTTCTTGGAGCCGCCGTTCCACTGCATGACCGCAAGCCGGGGCGGACGCGCCGAACCCTGCGCCACACCGAGAAGCGCGTTCATGCCAAGCTTCTTCAGCTCCTTCTCGCCGAGAATTTCGACCTCGACACCGAGCTTCTTCAACTCTTCCGCCTTTTCAGCGAACTCGACAGGACCGAGAACATTCGGCGGCAGGTTGACGAGGTCACGCGCCAGGACAACGCCGCCCGCGACGGCCTCCGACACGGCAAAGGCCTTTTCCGCCTCCTGATGGACTGCCGTCACGATGACGATTTCTACTTTCTTCGGCGACTTCTCATCATCGGATTTCTTCTTGGTCTTATAGGCATCGAAGCTATAGGCGCGCAGCAGCAGGCCAAGCGCAAAATCCGCAGCCGCCTGCGCACCGACATCGACGCCCGGGGCATCGAGATAAATGGCGACCTTGTCCGCCTTCCTGAAATTGGCGGCAGCAGTGCCGCCGGCACGCAGCCAGTCATGGGCGACAAGTTTCGCCGGCTTGCCGAGGCCAATGACGAGAAGCCGGTCGGCATTCGAGCCCTGCGGCGCAATCACGTCGAGTGTCGTCATGGACTTTGCGGAAAAGCCCGAGATCTTTGCCGCCCGTTCAAGCACGCCGCCCGGATCGGCCTCCGATGCGCCGGCAGCTGCCTGCGCCTCACCCGAGGCTTGCAGCACAACGGCAAGGGTATTTTCAAGCGAGGCGGAATTGGCGAAAGAAATATCGAATTTGGCGGACATGTTTTCCTGCTCTTCGTGGATAACTTGCGTGTGCGCCCGATCATGGCCTTTTCGGCCCCCGGCGCAACCCTGCATTTTTAAAGGCTCACATTCTTTAAAGGCCGACATTCGCTAAAGGAAAGGCATTTTTGTGGAATGGCCGATCGCGTCATGAAACCGACAGCTTGTTCCACAAAAAGACACAGGCGGTGGAAAAATCATCGTGCAAAACATATTTGTGAGCGTGCCGGAATAGCCAATTGCAAACGATGCGATTAGATAGGCGGAAATCCGGCGAGCGATCGCGCAGAAAAACAATGTCGACAAGGGCAGTATGAAGCTTCTCGAGAACTATATCCTGCGACGGACAACGCAGATGTTTCTGGTCGCGCTGCTGCCGGTGCTGGCCATCATCTGGACCATCCAGGTTCTCCAGAGAATCAACCTCGTCACCGATACCGGCCAGTCGATGGGTTCCTTCATGGCGCTGGCGACGATGATCCTGCCGACGCTGATCCCCGTCGTGTTGCCTTTCGCCCTCGTCATCGGCATCACCCAGACATTCACGGCGATGAACAACGATTCCGAGCTTGCCATCATCGATGCGGCAGGATCGTCGCGCTCTGTGATGTTTCGCCCGGTTATCATTCTGGCTGCCGTTCTAAGTGCGCTTTCCTTCACCATCACCAACTTCATCGAGCCGCCTGCCCGAAATTCGGCCAGGCAGATGGTGGCGGCTGCCTATGCCGACCTCCTCTCGTCGGTGATCGAGGAAAAGACCTTCCGCGCTGTTCAGGACGGCCTCTATGTGCAGATCGCCCAGCGTCAAGGCCGTATCCTCAAGGGCCTGTTCGTCGCCGACCGCCGCGATCCGAATTTCGATCTTATCTATTACGCCAAGGAAGGCATGATCGATGAAAGCGGCACGTCGCTGACGATGCGCGACGGCGAAGTCCAGCAGAAGACACCTGATGGCAAGGTCTCCATCGTCAAGTTCCTGTCCTATGCCTTCGACCTTTCGACCATGTCGGAAAAGCAGACTTCCGAACCGTCGCTTTCTCCGGGCGATGCGAGCCTCGGTTTCCTTCTCTCGCCAGACGAGAACAACGCGAGTTACAAGCGGTCTCCCGAAAGCTTCCGCAGTGAGCTGCACAAGCGCCTGTCGGACTGGATGTTCGCCTTCGCCTTCGCACTGATATCGCTGGTCATCGCCGCCGATGCGCGCTCGCATCGTGAAGCGCGCATGCATCCGATGGTCGCTGCGCTGGTAACGGCCTTCATGCTGCGCTGGCTCGGTTTTTACGTCACCAACCAGGTCAAGCAGAGCGCGGCTTTCATTCCGCTGGTCTATGCCGTGCCGGGTCTCAGCGGCGCCGCCGCCGCCTTTATTCTCATCACGGGTCGCAAGCCGAAAATGCCGAAGATCGTCGCGGATACGGCCAGCCGTCTGCGCCGTCTTTTCTCCAGCCGGCTGGCGCGAAGCTCGGGGAGCGGCAACGCATGATTTTCAGCACCCTCGCCCGGTACTTCCTCAAACGGTATCTGATCACGGCCATCTGGTTCCTGCTCGGCGTATCGGCAATCATCTATCTTGCCGATTTCAGCGAAACGGCGCGGCGCATGTCCAGCGTGCCGGGCTATTCGGTTCCGGGCGCACTTGGCCTCACCGCGCTTCGCCTGCCGCTGATCCTGCAGCAGACTATTCCTTTCATCGCACTCTTCGTCGGCATGACGACGCTGATCTCGCTCAACCGGCGTTACGAGCTCGTCGTCACGCGTGCGGCGGGGGTCTCCGCCTGGCAATTCATTCTTCCTTTCGTTCTTGGCGCGGTCTTTCTTGGAATCCTGTCCGTCCTCGTCCTCAACCCAATCGCTGCATGGGGCCAGAACCGCTCGCTGTCGATGGAGGCGGGCTGGCGTAACGAAGGCAGCGGCGGTCGCCAGCAGGACATCATTCCCTGGATGCGCCAGTCGAGTGGCGGCCAGGATACGATCATCGGCGCCAAGAGCTTCGAAGACAACGGAACCATGCTTCTCGATGTGGTTCTGATCCACCTCGACAAGGACGGAAACATTGTCTCCCGGCAGGACGCCAAGTCGGCAAAGTTGGAAGATGGTTACTGGCTTCTTAACGGCGTCGCGGAAACCCGCGCGGGACATGTGCCAGTTCGGCAAGAGAGCACGCGGATCAGTACCAATCTGAGACGGGAATTCGTTCAGGAACGCATGACACAGACGGAAACCGTTGCTTTATTTGATCTTTCTCACAAGATCGAAGTTGCAAAGTCTTTTGGACTGTCGTCAAAAGCGCTTGAGACGCAGTATCATTTCCTGCTATCGACGCCCCTGCTTCTGGTTGCGATGACCTTGATCGCCGCGACAGTTTCATTAAAGTTCAGCCGCTTCGCCCAGTCGCGCTCCGTGATTCTGGGTGGAATCGTTTCCGGCTTCGTGCTTTATGTAGTAACCGTGCTCGTAAGGGCATTCGGGAGTGGTGGCGTTGTCCCTCCCACCGTCGCGGTCTGGGTTCCAGTCATCGTGGCGTTGGCTTTGGGGGCAACCATTCTGCTTCATCAGGAGGACGGCTAGTGGCGGTATATGACCGCGGGAATATCAGGCGGCTTTGGACGGCCCTTCTGACAGGTGCCGCTGTGTGCGCATATTTGGCATCCAGCCCGGTCGCTTTCGGCCAGGGTGGTTTGCTTGCGCCCGGAAGCCAAGACGATTCGAAACTCCTGCTTACGGCAAATGAACTGACCTATAATCGCGATTCCCAGCGGGTCATCGCGAAGGGTGTGGTTCGCATGCATTATTCGGGCTACCGTATGGTGGCCCAGCAAGTGGAATATAATCAGCAGACGGGCCGCGTGATTGCGCACGGCAACATCGAGCTGATCGAGCCCGGCGGCAACAAGATCTATGCCGACGAGATGGATGTCACTGACGATTTCGGTCAGGGCTTCGTCAATGCGCTGCGCGTCGAGACCCCGGACAATACCCGCATCGCGGGTGAAAGCGCCGAACGGCTCGAAGGCGACCGCATGGTCCTCAATAACGGCGTCTATACCGCCTGTTTGCCCTGCGCCGAACGGCCCGAAAAGGCGCCGCTGTGGCAGGTCAAGGCTGAACGCGTCATTCAGGACGGCAAGACCCATACGATCCGGCTGGAAAAAGCCCGTTTGCAGCTTTTCGGCCATTCGATCGCCTATGTGCCGTTCCTGACGGTTCCGGACAATACGGTGAAGCGGAAGTCGGGTTTCCTGTTCCCGCAAATGAGCATTACCGACAACCTCGGTTTCGGCATCGGCGTGCCCTATTTTCAGGTTCTGTCCGACACCTCGGATGTGACCGTTACCCCGACCTATTACACGACGCAGGGTCTGCTTCTGCAGGCGGAACTGCGCCAGCGTTTCGAAACCGGCATGCACACCGTGACCGTCGCCGGCATCAGCCAGCTGAAGTCCGATACATTTACTGCCGGAACCAGTGACGCCCTCAACGACAATCGCGGCATGATTGCCAGCAAGGGTAACTTCTCCATCAATCCGCGCTGGGCATTCGGTTGGGATGCCATGGTGCAGACCGACAACAACTTTTCGCGCACCTATGGGCTGAAGGGTTACAAGAACGACGTCCAGACCAATCAGATCTATTTGGCTGGCACAGGCGAGCGGAACAGCTTCGATGCCCGCGGCTATTATTTCAACGTTCAGGATACGGACAACAACGAGTCCAACGAACGCAAGCAGGCCATCGTTCATCCGGTTGTCGACTACCGTTATTTCGTACCGGATCCGATCTATGGCGGCGAACTTTCGCTGACCACCAACCTGACCAGCATCACCCGCCAGAAACAGGATGCCTACGCGCTTGGAGGCTATTCGCGGTTCAACGGGCTTGAAGGCAACTATACGCGTCTTTCCACCGAAGCCGAATGGAAGCGCACCTTCACGATGGATAGCGGCCTGCAGATCACGCCGATCCTTGCCGCCCGTGGCGATGCGCTGTGGACGGATATGTCGGCGGCAAGCTTTACATCGGGTGGCACGTCCTATGCCTATCAGGGCATGATGCAGGACGATGCGGCATTGCGCGGCATGGTCACCGGCGGTCTGGAAGTGCGTTACCCCTGGCTGTTCACGGCGCTTAACAGCAACCACGTGATCGAGCCGATTGCGCAGATTTTCGTGCGTCCGAACGAACAATATGCCGGTCGCTTCCCCAATGAAGATGCCCAGGCTTTCGTGTTCGACGCGACCAACCTGTTCGAACGTGACAAGTTCTCCGGTTTCGACCGGATCGAAGGCGGCACGCGCGCAAACATCGGCCTCCGCTACAACGGCACGTTTGACAATGGCTACGGCATTCGCGCCATTGCCGGCCAGTCTTTCCATCTGGCGGGCGACAATTCCTTCGCCTCTTACGATCTGCTCAATGTTGGTGCCAATTCCGGTCTCGAATCTGACCGGTCTGACTACGTCGCCATGGCAGCCTTCGATGCGCCGATCGGCCTATCGCTGTCGTCGAGCCTGCGCTTCGACAAGGACAATCTCGAGATCAACCGTTCCGAGACAGGCGTCAGCTATTCGGACCGCCGCCTCACCGGCAAGCTCAGCTATACGCAGGTCAAGGCGCAGCCGCAGTACGGCTACAATGAAGACCGCGATATCGTTCAGGCCTCCGGTACGCTGCGCATGGACGACAACTGGTCGCTGTTCGGCTCGATCAACTACGATCTGAACGGAAAATTTGCCGCCGAGCGCCGTATTGGCATTGCCTATCAGGATGAATGCACGATCTTGACGGTCAGCTACTCCGACGAGGGCAATATCACGTCCAGCCGGCAGGCCGCCAATGACTGGTCGATCAATGCCCGTCTGGCGTTCCGCACGCTCGGCGATGTCAGCATTGGCTCCGCAAACGAGGACTGGGCCGATATGGATATCGGCTGGAAACCGAACAATTACTGAGTTTAAAGGCAGGCCATACAGCATCGTGGCCTGCCTTTTTGCCATCCAGCCAGTAAAAGTCACGGTTTTGCCGCAACAACGCGCCAGGGTCTGTCCGGTATAGGACCATCGGGTTTCTTTCAACAAACCGACACATTGCCGTCTTGCAGATCGCGATGATATATACGTGGCAAATTCGCGGTGCGGATGCACAGGTGCAGATCTGAAAAGCCGGGGTAAGGAATATTCCCCATTGGCAGACAGAACAGATTGGCGGGACGGGGAAACAGAACCCCGCCCGACGAAAGGGAGAAGGATATGATGAATTTCGGAAAGACGGCTTTGCGTGGCGCTGCTTTCGCCTTTGCGATATTCGCCGTTCCCATGGCCGTTGCGCCCTTTGCCAGCCAGGCCTTCGCCGACAGCACGGTCAAGATCGTCGTCAACAAGACGCCCATCACCAATGACGATATTGCCAAGCGTGTCGCCTTTCTGAAGTTGCAGCGTCAATCCGGCAATCTCGCCGAAAAGGCGCGCGAGCAGCTGGTTGATGAGGCGCTGAAGCGCGAAGAAATCGGTCGCGTGAAAATGTCCGTCAGCACCCAAGAGGTCGATGCGGCTTTTGCGCGCTTTGCTGCCAACAACAAGATGAACCCGCAACAGCTGACGCAGATCCTCGCCAAGGCCGGTGTCGGTGCTGACCATTTCAAATCCTTCATCGCCGTGCAGATGAGCTGGCCGCGCCTTGTGAACGCCCGTTATGGTGCGCGTGGCAAGATGTCTAACCAGGACCTCGTCACCCGCCTTAGGGAACGCGGCGACAAGCCGGTAACAACGGAATATTTCCTGCAACAGGTGATCTTTGTCGTTCCGGAATCGAAGCGCAATGCCATCACCGGCAAGCGCAAGGCTGAGGCTGAAGCCTCGCGCAAGCGTTATCCCGGCTGCGACCAGGCCATGACTTTCGCGGCCACCATGCGGGACGTGGCGATCAAGGATCTCGGACGGATTCTGGCGCCCGAACTGCCGGAAGAGTGGAAGCCTCTGGTGGAAAAGACCAAGGAAGGCGGCACCACAGGAACACGCGTGACCGAAAAGGGTGTCGAATATCTGGCAATCTGCAAGCAGCGTCAGGTTTCCGACGATTACGCAGCGGAAATGGTGTTCAAGTCCGAAGACCTGATGAAGGCCAAGGGTGGCGAAAACCCGAACGAGAAGAAATATATGGATGAGCTGCGCAAGAAGGCGCAGATCGTCAACACCTGATACGAGAGCCGGCCTTTCCGTGACACATGCATCCCTGCCGCTTGCCCTGACACAGGGAGATCCAGCCGGTATCGGCCCTGATATCGCCATTGCCGCCTGGGCCAAGCGCCGGGAGAACGGCGTAGCGCCCTTCATCTTCATCGGCGATCCCGATGTGGTGGCGAGCCGTGCGGCGCTGCTTGGTATACCGGTCAATATCGAGACCTGCGAAGCGCCGGATGCCGTCGGCGTGTTCGACCGTGCTTTTCCCGTTCTTTTTCTTCCCGTCGGTTTCGAGGTTCAGGCCGGCCAGCCGCATGTCGGCGCCGCTCATGCGACGATCAAGGCGATCGAGCTCGCCGTTGCCTTGACGGTCGAGGGCAAGGCTTCCGCCGTCGTCACCAATCCGATTGCGAAATCCGTGCTTTACGAAGCAGGCTTCGGTTTTCCCGGTCACACGGAATTTCTCGCCGATCTGGCTTTGCGCCTGACCGGCAAACAGGTGATGCCGGTGATGATGATTGCCGGACCCAAGGTCCGCGTCGTGCCGGTAACAATCCATATCCCCGTAAAAGACGTGCCTTCGGCGCTGACGGAAGACCTCATCGTCACCACTTGCCGCATTATCGATGCCGATCTGCGGCAGAAGTTCGGCATCGAGGCACCACGACTGGCGGTCGCCGGTCTCAATCCGCACGCGGGTGAAGATGGGGCATTGGGCACGGAGGACCGCGATGTGGTTCACCCTGCGACCATACGGTTGCGGAAAGACGGGATCGACGCTTTCGGCCCCCTGCCAGCCGATACGATGTTCCACGATGCCGCTCGCAGGCGCTATGATGTCGCCGTCTGCATGTATCACGATCAGGCCCTTATCCCGGCCAAGGCGCTTGGCTTTGACGATTCCGTCAATGTCACGCTCGGCCTGCCCTTCATCCGCACCTCGCCCGACCACGGCACCGCCTTCGGCATCGCCGGCCAGGGCATTGCCAGCGAAACGAGCCTTGTCGCAGCGCTGAAGATGGCGGCGGAGATTTCTCTTCGCAGCCGGGTCGGCGCATAATGGCCGCCATTGACGGATTGCCGCCGCTACGCGATGTCATTCAGCGCCATGGGCTAGACGCTAAGAAGTCGCTCGGGCAGAACTTCCTGTTCGATCTCAATCTCACCCAGAAGATCGCCCGAACCGCTGGGCCGCTTGACGGCGTGACGGTCATCGAGGTTGGCCCCGGGCCTGGCGGCCTCACCCGGGCCATTCTATCGCTCGGTGCCAAAAAGGTTATCGCCATCGAGCGGGACAGCCGCTGCCTGCCGGCACTTGCGGAGATCGAAGCGCATTATCCCGGACGTCTTGAGGTCATCGAGGGCGATGCGCTGAAGACCGATTTCGAGGCTTTGGTTCCCGCCGGCGAACCGGTGCGGATCATTGCCAACCTGCCTTACAATGTCGGCACGCAATTGCTGGTCAACTGGCTGCTGCCGAAAGAATGGCCGCCTTTCTGGCTCTCCATGACCCTGATGTTCCAGAAGGAAGTCGGCCAGCGCATCGTGGCGGAAGAAGGCGACAACCATTACGGCCGCCTTGGCGTTCTCGCCGGCTGGCGCACGGTTTCGGAAATGGCCTTCGACGTCCCGCCGCAGGCCTTCAGCCCACCGCCTAAGGTTACCTCGACGGTCGTGCATCTGCTGCCAAAGGAAAAGCCGCTGCCCTGCGATGTCGCAAAGCTCGAAAAGGTAACGGAAGCCGCCTTCGGCCAACGCCGCAAGATGCTGCGCCAGAGCGTGAAAAGCCTTGGCGGTGAAGTTCTGCTGGAAAAGGCAGGCATTGACGCGACACGGCGAGCGGAAACGCTGTCGGTCGAGGAATTTGTGACGCTGGCGAACTGCCTGTAATTGAAGGCGACGTTTCGGCACTTCTAACCCGGGTGACAGAATTAGGGGACAAGCGCGTGGAGAGTGCCGGTTTTCACTACAAGCTCCACATTCCCGTCGGATCGCCTGATTGCGCGGTCGTGTTGCTACACGGTTCGGGAAGAACGGAGGAAGATCTCGCTTCGTTTGGCCGTGCCGTTTTTCCCAACGGCATTCTCTATGCTCCGAGAGGCGTTGTGCCATGGGAAAATGGCTTTGCGTTTTTTCGCAGAAAGCCCGACAGACAACTCGATATTGACGACCTGAAACATCAAGCCGGCGGGCTTTGCCGGTTTATCGAATTCGTATTTCAGCAGACGGGGCAAAGACCCTTTCTCGTGGGATATTCAAACGGTGCGATCATCGCAGCTGAAACGATCTGCCAGAATCGTCATCTGTCGAGGGGTGCCATTCTGCTTCGGCCACTATCCCCCGCAATAACGAGCATTTTCCGAAGCTCACCGGATATCCTGCGCTCCTGCTGGCAGGTGCACATGATGAGCGGCGGCATCGCGATGATGCGCCCCATTTGGCCGATCAATTTTCGACTGCGGGCGCGGATGTGGTACTGGAGACACTCGACACAGGCCATGGCTGGGCAGCAGACGCGGCAGACGAGCGGCTGTCCCGGCAATGGCTACTTCAGCGTTAGAGATAACACGCCGCTTTAACCGCCAAATCAGAGCTGCGGTTCTTCCGCAAGCAGTCCGCGCACGAAATCGAACATGCCATGGCGGCGGTCGCGGCGCACACGTTCAGCCTTGACTATCGCTTCTACGGCCTCGAAGGCCGCCTGCAGGTCGTCGTTGAGGATGACGTAGTCGTAATCGCGCCAGTGCTCGATCTCGGCGCGGGAATTGAGAAGCCGGGTCTGGATCACCGCTTCGGTGTCTTCGGCGCGGCGGTGCAGGCGCGATTGCAGCTCGGTCATGGTTGGCGGCAGGATGAAGATCGACACGACGTCGGCCTTCATCTTGTCCTGAAGCTGCTCGGCGCCCTGCCAGTCGATGTCGAACAGCATGTCGCGTCCGGCCGCCATCGCCACTTCCACCGGCTCGCGCGGCGTGCCGTAGAAATTGCCGTGAACCTCTGCCCATTCCAGAAGCTCATCGCTGTCACGCAGGCGCTCGAAGTCGCGCTTGGAGATGAAGTGGTAGTGGATGCCTTCAATCTCGCTCTGGCGGCGCGGGCGCGTCGTCACGCTGACGGACAGGCTGATGTTCTTGTCCTTGTCGAGCAGGTTGCGCGCAATCGTGGATTTACCAGCGCCCGATGGCGATGAAATCACCAGCATCAGCCCTCTGCGGGCAATCGTAACAGGGGAATTGTTCACCGGAACCATGGGTCTACTCCAGATTTTGGACCTGCTCGCGGAACTGGTCGATAACCACTTTCAGCTCTATGCCTGCTGCGGTTACCGCACTGGCGTTCGATTTGGAACAGATTGTATTCGACTCGCGGTTAAATTCCTGTGCAAGAAAATCGAGCTTGCGGCCAACTGGGCCGCCATGAGCCAAAAGTTCGCGCGATGCCTGGACATGTGCGTGTAGCCGGTCGACCTCTTCGCGCAGATCCGCCTTGGTAGCGATCAGTGCGGCCTCGGCGTGCAGACGGTCGCGATCGAGCCCGTGCATGCCATCGCCAATCAGGGCAATCTGCTGGGCAAGCCTTGCCGCGATCTGTTCCGGCTGGCGGGAAGGATCGTTTTCGATGAGGTTCACGAGTTGCTCGATCCTGTCGATCTGCCCGGACAGGATGGCAAACAGGGAAGCCCCCTCCCGCTCGCGCATGTCCTTCAGCTTCTCGACGGCAGCGGCAAAGCCCGCAAGCACGTCGGCGTTGCGCGCGGCCTGCGCCTCGGCGTCATCTTCCGCCTCGCGAAAATCGACCAGCCCGCGCAGCGACAGCAGCGTATCGAAGCTCAGCGGCTTGTCGTCGACGACGTCGCCCAGTTCTTTCTTGAGAGCGAGAACTGCGGCAAGAGCATCGCGGTTGATCACCGCCTCCAGCCGGTTTTCCGCAATCGCCAGCGTCAATCCCGCCTGAACATTGCCGCGGGAAAGATGCTGTGCCGCGATTTCCCGCAGGCCCGTTTCCAGCGCTTCCAGACCGTTTGGCAGGCGCAGGCGCACGTCGAGCCCCTTGCCGTTCACCGAGCGCAATTCCCACGCCCAGCGGTAACGGCCGGAGGTTCCTTCGCTGCGCGCGAACCCGGTCATCGATTGCAATGTCATATTCAGAAAGCCCCCATCAAGCCGTGCAAAAAACCGGGCCTTGCAATGACAAGGCCCGGTCAGAACTATCAGTTATTGGCCGGTTTTTCCGCCTCGGTGCCGCCGGGCTGACCATCCACGACAACATCGGGATTGGCGCCGGAAGCCGCTTTTTCGGCCTCGATCTTGCGCCAGCGGCGCACATTGGCGTTATGTTCGTCCAGCGTCTTCGCAAACACATGGCCGCCGGTGCCATCGGCAACAAAGTAGATGTCATCGGTGCGCCACGGGTTGGCAACCGCCTCGAGTGCGGCCCGGCCCGGATTGGCGATGGGAGACGGTGGCAGGCCCTTGATGACATAGGTGTTGAACGGCGTCTGCTTTTGCAGGTCCGACTGGTAGATCGGACGGTCAGACGGTTTGCCGTCGCCGCCAAAGAGACCGTAGATGATCGTCGGGTCGGATTGCAGGCGCATGCCCTTCTTCAGGCGGTTGTAGAACACCGAAGCGACATGGGCGCGCTCGTCGTCCTTGCCGGTTTCCTTCTCCACGATCGAGGCGAGCGTCACGAATTCCTCGACCGTCTTGATCGGCAGGTCGGGGTCGCGGCGTTCCCAGATCATGTCGATCAGCTTCTCCTGCGCTGCACTCATCTGGTTGATGATTTCCTCACGCTTCGTACCACGGGTAAAGCGATAGGTATCGGGACGAAGGCTGCCTTCCGGCGGCAGGGTGGCGGGCAATTCGCCATCCAGCACCTCGTCGGCGGCAAGCCGCGCGAACATCTGCTTGACGGTCAGACCTTCCGGCAACGACACGGAATAAAGGATCGATTTGCCGGACTCCAAGAGCATCATGATATCCTTCATCGATGCGCCGGCCTTGATTTCGTATTCGCCCGCCTTCAGCGTCTGGTCCTTTTGCAGGTAGCTGCCCGTCATCAGGCGGAAAACACGGGCATTGGATACGACGTCATTGCGCTCGAGATTATTGGCGATCTCGATGAGGCCTGCGCCGTTGCGCACCGTGAAATGTGTGTTCGTCTGAAGCGGACCGGGCTCCTGGAACGCATTGATCATGTAATAGAAGGCCGCGACAGCAAGCACACAGACGGCAACCGCAAGCGTCATCAGAAAATTCAGGAAGATCACCAGCTGGCCATGGGCCTTGCGGGAGCGCTTCGGTGGAGCCGGCACCTTTTCCGGCCGAAGCGCTTCGGTCGGGGATTTCGGGATGATCGGGCCGCGATTGCCCTCACCCGCGCCGTCTCGTCCGTATGGTCCCTGGCTGTTCTGGTTCGTGTCGCTCACCGTCGGTCCTTTTCAGTTCGGCGTTGTCAGCGCTTTTTGCGCAGGTAATGCGGCAAAAACAGGTTCGGAATGCCTTCCTGCACCACATAGAGACATCGTGAAGACCTCATTGTCCTCCTTCACGAATCGTCGTTTCCGGCAAAGCCGGTCAAGGAAAGCCATCTGCGGCAGGAAATTCACCCGCAGCAGGAAATCATTCCGAAACCGGCAAACCGTCTTCCGTAAACGACTACAATATCGGCGCGAAAATCGAAATGGCTTTCGCAAGCCGCAATGCGTTCTTCAAAGAAGAGCGCTCTCAGGCACCCGGCGGGAGGGAGCCGCACCCGCTTTAGGCGGTTTGCGGCGCCGGGTTTTCGTCGTGATTTATGCTTCGTAGCGACGCAGTACGAGGGAGGCGTTGGTGCCGCCAAACCCGAAGGAGTTCGACAAGGCGACGTTGACCTGCCTCTTGCGCGCCTTGTGCGGCACCAGATCGATCTTCGTCTCCACGTCGGGATTGTCGAGGTTCAGCGTCGGCGGAACGATGTTGTCACGGATCGCAAGCGTGGCGAAAATCGCCTCGATAGCGCCAGCTGCTCCGAGAAGATGGCCGGTGGCCGACTTTGTGGAAGACATGGAAATCTTCGACGCCGCGTCACCAACCAGCCGCTCGACCGCGCCAAGCTCGATCGTATCGGCCATGGTGGAGGTGCCGTGGGCGTTGATGTAGTCGATATCGTCAGGCGTCAGGCCGGCGCGCTTCAACGCCATCGCCATGCAGCGGTACGCGCCATCGCCATCTTCAGACGGTGCGGTGATGTGGTAAGCGTCACCGGAAAGGCCGTAACCGACGACTTCGGCATAAATCTTTGCGCCGCGCGCCTTGGCATGTTCCAGCTCCTCCAGAACGACGATGCCGGCACCTTCGCCCATGACGAAACCGTCACGGTCGCGATCATAGGGACGGGATGCCTTCTGCGGATCGTCGTTATGCTGGGTGGAAAGCGCCTTGCAGGCGGCAAAGCCGGCAAGCGCGATGCGGCAGACCGGCGATTCGGCACCACCTGCGACCATGACCTCGGCATCGCCGAACGCGATCATCCGGGCAGCATCGCCGATGGCATGCGCACCGGTCGAGCAAGCCGTCACTACGGCGTGGTTCGGACCGCGCAGCTTGTGACGGATGGAAACGTGGCCGGAAACCAGGTTGATCAGACGGCCGGGAATGAAAAATGGAGAAATGCGGCGGGGGCCCTTGTCGCGCAGCGTATAGCCCGCCTCGACAATACCTTCCAGACCGCCAATGCCGGAGCCGATCAGAACGCCCGTGGCGATCTGGTCCTCGTCCGTTTCGGGATGCCAGCCGGCGTCCGCAAGCGCCATGTCGGCGGCGGCCACACCGTAAAGGATGAACGGATCGATCTTGCGCTGCTCTTTGAGTTCCATCCAGTCATCGGCATTGAATGTGCCGTTGGAGCCATCGCCGACGGGAATGCGACAGGCAATCTTTGCGGGCAAGTCTTCGACTTCGAACTCAGTCACGAGACGGGCACCGTTCTGGCCGGCAAGCAGCCGTTCCCAGGTGATTTCCGTTCCGCATCCAAGAGGAGATACCATGCCGGTACCGGTGATAACGACACGCCTCATCGCCAACGCTCCGCCCTTATCCAAATCATCGGTCTTTTTGCAACGCCACACACCATGGAATGGCGGGAACAGGCGCTGCACCATTTTGAATGTCCGCATAATCTTCCGCAGGCCAGAGCCGGTTCGGAAACCTATGCATTCGTCAGGACGCACGTCTTTCGGGCGCGTTCTGTTTCACGATAAAATATTGGCCCGGACAAGCCGGGCCAAGACGGGAGGTTGTTACACCTCCCCAATACAGGTCGATCAGGCCTGGGCCTTCTCGATGAACTTGACAGCGTCGCCAACAGTCAGGATCGAGTCAGCTGCGTCGTCGGGGATCTCGACGCCGAATTCTTCTTCGAAAGCCATGACCAGTTCAACGGTATCGAGCGAATCAGCGCCCAGATCGTCAATGAAGCTTGCGCCTTCAACAACTTTGTCGGCGTCGACGCCCAGATGATCAATTACAATTTTCTTTACGCGTTCTGCGATATCGCTCATGTCGGTTTCCTCGACCTTTATTTTGAAGGGAATGCCTTACGGCACCCTGCCCTGTTAGAAGCCCTCATGCGCCGTTCAAATCCGGCACTGCTGGCAAACCCGTTCAACCCGGTCCAAGCTAGACATCGTCGCGCAAAATCGCAACGGCTTCCTGTCTCTCCGGGACGACTGTTCACAGTCTTGGCCCGATTAACACGGTTTCAACCGGTCGAAAAGCCTGAAAACGCGCTAAGCACAACGTATGACAGGCAATTTCGCCGGAAACCGGCATGGGGGGTCTTGCAGCGCCCGACACCAAACAAGGTGCAGAAACAGCGCCGCAATCGTTTCAAGACGCCTTTCAGGTGGCGTCAGATCATCGCCATGCCGCCATTGACGTGCAAGGTCTGGCCGGTCATGTAGGCAGCTTCATTGGAAGCCAGATAAAGTACGGCCGAAGCGACTTCGGCGCCCGTTCCCATGCGCTTCATGGGAATGGCACCCATGATGGCGTCTTTCTGCTTGTCGTTCAGCTTGCCGGTCATCGCGCTTTCGATGAAGCCAGGTGCCACGCAGTTGACGGTGACGTTTCGGGTGGCGATTTCCTGTGCCAGCGACTTCGAAAAACCGATCATGCCGGCCTTGGAGGCACAGTAGTTCGCCTGACCGGGATTGCCGGTGACGCCGACGATGGAGGTGATGTTGATGATGCGGCCGAAACGGCGGCGCATCATCGGATGCGTCAGTTCACGCGTCAGGCGGAACATCGCGGTCAGGTTCACCTCGATGACGTTGTCCCAGTCCTCGTCGCTCATGCGCACGAACAGGCCGTCCTTGGTGATGCCGGCATTGTTGACGAGAATGTCGACGCCTTCCAGCTCGGCCTCGGCCTTTTCGCCCAGCGCCTTGACCTCGGCGCGATCGGCAAGGTTGGCCGGGAAAATCTTGATGCGGTCGCCAAGTTCCGCAGCCAGGGCTTCGAGCTTTTCAACGCGCGTGCCGTGCAGGCCGACGGTTGCGCCCTGGCTGTGCAGAAGGCGGGCGATTTCCTCGCCAATGCCGCCGGTCGCGCCGGTTACGAGAGCCTTGCGGCCTGTCAGATCAAACATGTTCCGTTCCTTCTTTAGAGCAATTCCGCAAAAAGCCTTTTAGCGGAATTGCATCGGGAATTACCGTAAAACAAAAAGCCGATGCGGGGCGAAGCCCGTCTCAGCCGATAAGAGTGGCGAGAAGCTGGTCGATATCGGCAGCGCCGTTGACGGCAACGCCGTTCACCGTCTTGTCGATGCGACGGGCAAGACCGGTCAGCACCTTGCCGGAGCCGATCTCGTAAAGCTGCATCACATTGTTGGCGGCGAACCATTCCACCGTCTCGCGCCAGCGCACCTGGCCCGTCACCTGCTCGACCAGCAAAGCGGCGATCTCATTGGCGTCGGAAACGGGGGCGGCACGCACATTGGCGATAACAGGCACGACCGGGTTATTCTTTTCGACAGCCGCCAGCGCCTCGCGCATGGCTTCCGCCGCCGGCGCCATCAGCGCGGAGTGGAAGGGCGCGGAAACCGGCAGCATGATGGCGCGCTTGGCGCCCTTTTCGGAAGCGATCGCAGCCGCCTTCTCGACAGCCGCCTTGCCGCCGGAGATGACCAGCTGGCCGCCGCCATTGTCGTTGGCGATCTGGCAGACGCCGAGAATGGAAGCCTCTTCACAGATTGCCGAAACAGCATCGTGCTCCAGCCCGATGATCGCGGCCATCGCGCCCTCGCCCACCGGCACGGCAGCCTGCATGGCGTTGCCGCGAATGCGGAGAAGCCGTGCGGTATCGGCAATCGAGAAGGTGCCGGCAGCACAGAGCGCCGAATATTCACCGAGCGAATGGCCAGCGACATAAGAAACGGCATCGGAGAGCTTCAGACCGCGCGCTTCCAGAACCCGCATGACTGCCATGGACACCGCCATGAGCGCCGGCTGAGCGTTGGCCGTCAGCGTCAGCGTTTCTTCCGGGCCATTCCACATGATGTCGGAGAGCTTCTGGCCGAGCGCGTCATCGACCTCCTGGAACACAGCCCGTGCTTCCGGATAGGTGTCGGCGAGTTCCTTGCCCATGCCGACGGCCTGGCTTCCCTGACCGGGAAATGTGAATGCAATACCCATGGGATGTGGTCCTTCTTGTCTGGCCTTGCCTTTATTCTTTTCGACTTCCATTCACATTCCGGCCTGCGGAGTCAAGGCTTGAAGCCCTTCGGCACCCCATCGACGCGGTTTTGCCGATCTATTTTCCCCTTTCTTTTCATCATATTTTTTCTTGCACTGCGGCAATTCCCGATTACTTTCATGCCACCTTTCAAAATATCTGGCCAAGCACCGGGACATTTCCATGAAAAAGAGACTATTGGGCCGCACGGGCATTTCCGTGTCCGAAATTTGCCTTGGCACAATGACGTGGGGCACGCAGAACACTGAAGCCGAAGCGCATGCGCAGATGGATTACGCGCTGGAGAACGGCGTCAATTTCTTCGATACGGCCGAGCTTTACCCCACCACCCCCGTTTCCGCCGAAACGCAGGGACGGACGGAAGACTATATCGGCACATGGTTCGAAAAGACCGGCAAGCGTGACCAGGTTGTGCTCGCCACCAAGGTCGCCGGTTCCGGGCGTGACTATATTCGCGGCGGGCGCGATATCGATGCGAGCGCCATCCGCGAGGCGGTAGATACCAGCCTCACGCGCCTGAAGACGGATTACATCGACCTCTATCAGATCCACTGGCCGAACCGCGGCACCTATCACTTCCGCGGCGCCTGGAGCTTTGATGCTTCTGGTCAGGAAAAGGAGCGCACGCTTTCCGAGATCACCGAAAAGCTCGACACGCTCGGCGAGCTCGTAAAGGCCGGCAAGATCCGCGCTATCGGCCTTTCCAACGAAAGCGCCTGGGGTACGCAGAAATATATCGATATTGCCGAGGCCCGTGGCCTGCCGCGCGTCGCAACCATCCAGAACGAATATAACCTGCTCTATCGCAGCTTCGATCTCGACATGGCGGAAGTCGCCCATCACGAAGATGTCGGCCTGCTGGCCTACTCGCCGCTGGCGGCGGGGCTGCTCACCGGCAAGTATCAGAACGGCGCACGCCCTGCGGGCTCGCGCGGCACCATCAACAAGGACCTCGGCGGTCGCCTGCAGCCGCATCAGGAAGCACCGGTCAAGGCCTATCTGGAGCTTGCCGCACAACACGGCCTCGATCCGGCCCAGCTCGCCATCGCGTTCTGCATGACACGCCCCTTCATGGCCTCCGCCATCATCGGCGCAACGACTATGGATCAGCTGAAGGTGGATATCGCAGCAGCCGATGTCACCTTGTCCCACGACGTCCTGAAAGGCATCGCGGCGATCCATCGGCAATATCCGATGCCGATCTGACGACAGCGCAGCGCGCTTTTTCGCCTCCGGTCCTTGCATTCCGGGCAAAAATGGGTATAAGCGCGCTGTTCACAACACCCGGTCCAATTGGCTGGTGGCTGAACGGAGGGCTGGTTTCGGTAACGAAACAGCAGGAACCATAAGGTTTTTCCGGCCTCCCGTGTCTCCGCTCTCGACCGTCTCGAACAACGCTTTTCTTGCTTTAAGGCTTCGCAGCCTAACCAGGAGCAGTCGTTGAGGCTTAGCGCCGTTGCCGGGTGAAGGACGAAACGCAAGAAAGGCAAAGCTTAAATGGCTCTTTACGAACACATCTTCCTTGCCCGGCAGGATATTTCTGCCCAGCAGGTCGACGCACTTGTCGAGCAGTACAAGGGCGTTATCGAATCGTTCGGCGGTAAAGTCGGACGCGTCGAGAACTGGGGTCTGAAGTCCCTCACCTACCGCATCAAGAAGAACCGCAAGGCTCACTACGCTCTCATGGACATCGACGCTCCAGCGCCTGCGATCCACGAAATCGAGCGCCAGATGCGCATCAACGAAGACGTTCTTCGCTACATGACCATCGCCGTCGAAGCCCACGAAGAAGGCCCGTCCGCGATGATGCAGAAGCGCGACCGTGACGACCGTCCGCGCCGCGATGGCGACCGTCCGGATCGTGGCCCGCGTGAAGATCGTGGTCCCCGCGCACCGCGCGAAGGTGGCTTCGGCGACCGCGAAGACCGTCCGCGCCGTCCGCGCGAAGACCGTGCATAAGGAGAATTGACCAATGGCTGATACATCCTCTTCCCAGGCACGCCGCCCGTTCCACCGCCGTCGCAAGACGTGCCCCTTCTCCGGCGCAAACGCTCCGAAGATCGACTACAAGGACGTTCGTCTCCTGCAGCGCTACATTTCCGAGCGCGGCAAGATCGTTCCTTCCCGCATCACGGCCGTTTCCCAGAAGAAGCAGCGCGAACTCGCCCAGGCGATCAAGCGCGCCCGTTTCCTCGGCCTGCTGCCTTACGTCGTAGCATAATGATTTGAAACGAGGCCGCGCTTTGGCGCGGCCTCGTCTTCCACGATGCAACTGACTTTTAATCAGTAGGTTGCGAGTTCAAATCCTTCCGCGTTGGGCGCGGATCGATACCATAAAACCCATGTTGGGGACGACGATCCTGATTGGACCGGTCCTCTAACTGCTCAAGTTTCCAGCAGGACAGCGAAGTGCAAAAGTTGAACCAGACAGTGCTGATCACCGGCGTTCTCGCCGGCATATGCGCCGCGTTTCTAACGCTTGGCGCAACGGCACAGTCGTCCTTTTCCTTCCTGCTTTACGCCGGTTCCGCCATGCCCATCTTCATCGCCGGCATGGGCTGGGGCAACCGCGCAGCCGTCGTTGCGATCATCACCACGGCTATCATCGGCGCACTCGTCATATCGCCGCTTTTCTCGCTGACCATCGCGATCTTCACGCTGATCCCGGCGGGCTGGCTTTCGCATCTTGCCAATCTGGCTCGCCCGGCCTCGGAACTCGGCGGCCCGGATGACCTGCTTGCCTGGTATCCGCTGTCAGGCATCGTCCTGCATCTCTGCCTTCTGGTTTCGGTCGCCGTCGTCATTCTCGGCTGGATGATCGGTTACGGTCCCGATCTCGTCGCGCGCATGGTCGATCTGATGATGACCTCCGTGCAGAGCCGCGAACCGCTGTTCGAACCCAATGTCGAGGCACTGGCGCAGACGAAGTCGCTGCTGGTTCTGATGCTGCCGATCGTTCAGGGCGGCCTGTGGGTCATCCTTTTGTTTGCGGCCTATTATTTCGCGGCCCGGCTGGTCGGTTCCTTCGGCAAGGGTCTTCGCCCGCGCGAGGACATTCCTTCCGCACTTCGCATGCACCGCAACGCCATCTTCGTTTTTCTCTGCGGCATCGTCGCCATGTTCTTCGGGGGCGTCGCCGCCATGGTCGGCGCAGTCGTCTGCGGCACCTTCTGCGCGGGCTTCCTGATGGCGGGTTACGCCTCGCTGCACAAGCGCGCGCGTGGAAAGGACTGGCGACTGCCGGTTCTCATCCTCGCCTATCTCTCGGCGGTCTTTGTCTTCCCGCTGCTTATCATTCTCGTGTTGGGATTGAGCGACGTGCGCAGCACGATCTCCCTCACCCCGACGCGGAAAACTGACAATACGAACGAAACCAACACATAGAAAGGATCAAGAAGATGGACGTCATTCTTCTCGAACGCATCAACAAGCTCGGCCAGATGGGCGAAACCGTAAAGGTTCGCGACGGTTACGCACGTAACTTCCTGCTGCCGCAGGGCAAGGCGCTGCGCGCCAACGCCGCCAACAAGACCCGTTTCGAAACCGAGCGCGCAACGCTTGAAGCCCGTAACCTCGAGCGCAAGTCGGAAGCCCAGAAGGTTGCCGAAGCACTCGAAGGCAAGTCCTTCATCGTCGTTCGCTCGGCTGGCGAAACCGGTCAGCTTTACGGTTCTGTTGCTGCGCGCGACGTCGTTGAAATCCTCGGCGCTGAAGGCTTCAACATCGGCCGCAACCAGGTTGAACTGAACACGCCGATCAAGACCATCGGCCTGCACAACGTTACCCTGCACCTGCACGCCGAAGTCGAGCTTCAGGTCGAGCTGAACGTTGCCCGTTCTGCCGAAGAAGCCGAGCGTCAGTCCAAGGGCGAAAGCCTCACCTCCGCCGACGCCATCTACGGCGTTGACGAAGACGCCCTGCGTCCGGAAGACTTCTTCGATCCGGAAGCTGACGGCAACGACGACGACGACGACGAATAAGATTTGGCTTAGCGGCCATAAGAAAAGCCCGGATGGCGACATCCGGGGTTTTTTTGGTTTTTGACGGTGGCGTGGAGTGTGCGGAGAGGTTACCCCCCTCTGCCCTGCCGGGCATCTCCCCCACAAGGAGGGAGATCAGCAGGGCGATCCCACATCGCTGATAGCCGCAACGTTGAGGTTGTCGAGCGCAAGCCACAATTCGATCTCCCCCCTTGTGGGGGAGATGTCCGGCAGGACAGAGGGGGGTGCCTCTCGGCATACTCAATAGCCAGACTACCTCGCCGCCGTCTCCGCCCCCTCAGGCGACGTACTCTTGTCCACATGCACAACCACCGACATGCCCGGCGACAGATCCGCTGCCAGCGGCTGATCGGCGTCGATTGCGATGCGCACGCCGAGACGCTGGGCGATCTTCACGAAATTGCCGGTGGCATTGTCGGGCTTGATGACGGCGAATTCCGAACCCGTGGCGGGCGAGAACCGCTCGACACGGCCGTTGAGCTTGCGGCGATGCAGGGCATCCACCGAGATCGTAACCGGCTGGCCGACCTGCATGCCCGCGAGCTGGGTTTCCTTGAAATTGGCGATGACCCAGACATCATGCGGCACAACCGCCATCAACTGCGTTCCGGCCGTCACATACTGACCGGTGCGCACGCCGATTTCGCCGAGCCTGCCGTCCACCGGCGCGTGAATTTCGGTATTGTCGAGATCGATCCTGGCGAGTTCGACCGCAGCCTCGGCATTGGCTACAGCGGCCTGCAGGGAACTGCGGTTAACGATGATCGTCTGCAAATCTTGCCGCGAGACCTCAAGTGCCGCTTTCGCCTGCGAGAGCGATGCCCTCGCCTTTTCAAGCGCGGCATGCGCCTCTTCCTGCAGGCTGGAGGTGCCGACACCGCTTTTGATGAGGTTGTCCTGACGGTCTGATGCCAGCTGCGCCTGTTTCAGAGATGCCTGCGCGCTATCGACAGCCGCCTCGCTGGAACGGATATTGGCATTGGCGGCGTTTTCCTGCTGGCGGGAATTGTCCAGTGCCGCCTTTTGCGTATCCAGCGCGGCTCCCGCCTGCGCCTGCTTCTGGCGGTAGATTCGGTCGTCGATCTTCGCCAGCAATGTGCCCTGTTTGACCTCCTGATAGTCCTTCACCGGCACATCCACGACATAACCGCTCACCTGCGGGCTCATCGTCGTCACGTAACCACGCACGAAGGCGTTGTCGGTCATTTCGACGGTTGAGAGGAATGGCGGCAGGCGCCATGCATAAAGCACGAGCGCGACGCCGGCGAGGCCGCCCAGCAGAACGAGAATGGAAACGGGGGTAAAAATCTTCTTCAGCATATTATCACTCTTGGAGGTTCAAGACTGTGGCGCCGGCGCGGCATCGACATTGTCCCGGAAAAAGCGGGGACGGATGCGCAGCCATGCAAGGTGGAGCAAAAGCGCCATGAGCGCCAGCGCCGCAACGGTGGAAATCAACAGGAACGTATCGTTATAGGCGAGCACATAGGCTTCCTTGGTAACCTGCTGACCAAGGAGCGAAAGCCCCTCGGCCTTCAGTAGCGCCGGATCGGTGATGACGTGGCTGTAGGCGCCGGAAAGCTGCGACACGCGCTGGGCGACCAAAGGGTTGGTGAGCAGGATATTTTCTACCAGAATATTGGAATGGAATTTTTCGCGCAGCGTCACAAAACTGCCGAGCAGCCCGGTCATCAACATCGATCCGGTAATCTGGGTGAACAGGAAGATGGTGATGAAATTCACCAGATAGGGGGCACCGCGCGCAAGTGCGGCAGCAAACCCCTTGGCCATCACGGGCGGCAGGAACATGGCCGCACCGAAGGCGATCATCATCTGGCTCAGATACATCTGCGCTGGCCGCGTCAGATTGTTGGACTGGCTGTCCAGAAAAGCGCCGGCCGCAATCAGGGTAAGCGCAATCACATGAGCGGTATCGACATATTTCGTCAGCATCAGCCAGGCACAGGCCGCACCGCCGAGAACCGTCGCCAAAAGCACCAGAGCATAAAGCGTGATCGTCTGGTCGTTCAAAAGGCCAAGCTGCTGGTAGAAACTCACCGCCGTAGAGGATTGCTCGGAGGAAACCGCACGGTAGATGAGCAGGACCGCTATGACATGCAGGTTGGTTTTCGAAAAAATCCAGCGCAGATCAAGCAGCGGGTTCTTGCGAGGCAACTCGATGACGACCATCAGCGTGAGAAGCGT
The DNA here is from genome assembly GCF_900215635.1 of Rhizobium sp. AN6A. Classification (NCBI taxonomy): domain Bacteria; kingdom Pseudomonadati; phylum Pseudomonadota; class Alphaproteobacteria; order Hyphomicrobiales; family Rhizobiaceae; genus Rhizobium; species Rhizobium sp. AN6A. The sequence continues at coordinate 2,128,547 of NZ_OCNC01000004.1, read as the reverse complement.
GATAGACGTGGCCAGAAGCACGCCCAGCCACCATGTTTCGAACCACCAGTAAAACCGGCCAAGTGTGAGCATGACCGCAAGACAGCCAAGGCCACCCGCGAACAGAAGGTAGCTCAGAATATCCGTGCGCTCGATGACTTTCGCGCGCGGCGGCGGCGTGACTTTCAACAGGTAGATCAAGGCGAGCGAGATCAGCGCGAAGCCCATTTCCATGGTGTAGAGGGCATTCCAGCCGCCTATTTGCAGCAAGGAAGGCGAGACGATGCGCGCGAGCGGTGCAGACAGCAAGGTTCCGGTGAGCGCGATGCTGAAGCCCAGCGAGAATTTCCGCGCTGGCGGAAAGGCTTCCAGAATGTAGAGAAAGCCGAGCGAAGAAAGCGGTGCCGCCGCCATGCCGCTGAGGAAGCGGATGACGATCGCCGAATGCAGGTCTGTCACGAACAGGTTGAGGCATGAGGCGACGACGAAGACGATGATCGAAAGTTCGGCAAAGGGCCGCAGGCCATATTGCGTTCGCACCTTGAACAGCGCGATGGAAAACGTGGCGTAGGGGGCCATATAGGCGGCGGAAAGCCAGGCGACCTCGGCCACCGTGGCGGAAAACTCGCCCTGCAACTGGTAGAGATTGGCCATGACGAGGTTCATGCCCAACCCTTGGGTGATGAAGAACGCCAGGCCCGCAAAGATGAAACACAGCCGCAGCCACACTGGCCGCTCCACCGGTTGCGGCGCGGCGGCGGCAGCAGCAGATTCCGGCGCGCTCGCCGGCTTTACCGTCACGTCGGCATTTTCAGAGGCGGTCTCATCTGCCGTTTGCGGCACCACGGTACTCACGATTGCGCCCTCCCGCTTGCCAGATTTTGCAGATTGGCCGAAAGCCTGCGCATGACATCCAGCGCCATCGCCAGATCCTGCGAGGAAACATCGGCGGCGATTTCAGAACGGAGCGATTTTGCCACCGCCTGCACCGTTTCGGAGGTTTTCTCGCCCTCCTCCGTCATGTGGATGCGTTTGGCGCGGCGGTCGGTTTCGTCGGAGCGGCGCTCGATGAGGTTCTGTTTCTCCATGCCGTCAAGCACGCGCACCAGCGTCGGCGTTTCGATTTCCATTTCCTCGGCAAGCTCCGTCTGGGTCAGCGGCCCGCGTCGCGACAGCGCGAAAAGCGCACGCGCACGCGCCAAAGTCAGGCCGCTTTCCCCTACCCGCGCGTCAAAAAATGCGCGCAGCTTGCGGGTGAAGGCGGACACCTCGTCCAGAAGCTGTTCCTTGTCGGTTTCGCGGGACATGTCAGCAAGCCTTATAATTAGCACACTACTTATTTTCTGCCTATTTATTTGGAAGCCTGCCGATTTTCAAGTTTCTTTCACGTCGGGTCTGCCATGCGATAAACTCATGGCAGCGAATCACGTTGCCGGGAATTTCCCGCCCCTTGTCCCCACCCGCCTGTGGATTGCTGGGGACAACTGAAGATGTGATCCAGCTTCGCAGACAGGACGTCAGGCTGCCATAGAGTGTTGCAACAATATCATTGACTGCCATGGCCAAGGAAGCCAAACCCGAAGTGTAGTGGCAAGGCAAAGGGAGATCGTGCAAACCATGAACGACGCTGTGAGAAAGATCACCCCCGCGCAACCGGCGGAACCGCATTACCGCGAGGCGCCGAACAATATCGAGGCCGAACAGGCGCTGCTGGGCGCCATCCTCGTCAACAACGACGCCTATTACCGCGTGTCAGACTTCTTGAAGCCCGTGCATCTTTACGAACCGCTGCACCGCAAGATTTTCGAAGTGGCGGGCGACATCATCCGCATGGGCAAGACCGCCAATCCGGTGACCATCAAGACCTTCCTGCCCGCAGACGACAAGGTCGGCGACCTGACGGTGGCGCAATATCTGGCGCGTCTGGCGGCAGAAGCCGTTTCGATCATCAATGCGGAAGATTACGGCCGGGCGATCTACGATCTGGCGCTGCGCCGCGCGCTGATCCAGATCGGCGAGGATGTCGTCAACATCGCCTATGATGCGCCGCTGGACATGCCGCCGCAGGCGCAGATCGAAGACACCGAGCGCCGCCTGTTCGAACTGGCGGAAACCGGTCGCTACGATGGCGGCTTCCAGTCGTTCAACGACGCTGTGGCGCTGGCGATCGACATGGCGGGCGCCGCCTTCGAGCGTGACGGCAATCTTTCCGGCATTTCCACCGGCATCCATTCGCTCGACGCCCGCATGGGCGGCCTGCAGCGTTCCGACCTTATCGTACTTGCCGGTCGTCCGGGTATGGGCAAGACCTCGCTTGCCACCAACATCGCCTATAACATCGCTGCGACCTACGATCAGGAAGTTCAGCCTGATGGTTCGTTCAAGGCGAAAAACGGCGGCGTCGTCGGCTTCTATTCGCTCGAAATGTCGTCCGAACAGCTGGCAACCCGTATCATTTCAGAGCAGACGGAAGTGTCTTCCTCGAAAATCCGCCGCGGTGACATTACCGAGGCCGATTTCGAGAAGCTCGTCGCCTGCTCCCAGATGATGCAGAAGGTGCCGCTTTACATCGACCAGACCGGTGGTATCTCCATCGCCCAGCTTTCCGCCCGTGCCCGTCGACTGAAGCGCCAGCGTGGTCTTGACGTTCTGGTGGTCGACTATATTCAGCTGATGACCGGCGCCGGCAAGAGCGGTGAGAACCGCGTGCAGGAAATCACCCAGATTACCACGGGCCTGAAGGCGCTCGGCAAGGAACTCAACGTTCCCATCATCGCGCTTTCACAGCTCTCCCGTGCTGTGGAAAGCCGTGAAGACAAGCGCCCGCAGCTTTCCGACCTGCGTGAATCGGGCTCGATCGAGCAGGACGCCGACGTGGTGCTGTTCGTGTTCCGTGAGGAGTATTACGTCAAGAACATGGAGCCGCGCGATATTTCCGATCCGAAATATGCCGAGTGGGAAGCCCTGTTTGACAAGGTGAAAGGCACCGCCGACGTCATCATCGCCAAGCAGCGTCACGGACCGACCGGCACGGTGAAACTCGCCTTCCAGTCCGAATTCACCCGCTTTGCGGATCTGGCCGACCCGAGCTTCAGCCAGTACGAAGAGCATTGATCTGAACCGAGGGCGAAACCGGGTCAGCGTTTCGCCCTGCATGCTCTAAATCGAAACTGGGGAATCTTTTCAGAACTTTGGCGGGATTGCCTCACAATCCGATTCCGCGCAAAAGCGCAACGGTGACGACGCCGAGCGTTGCGGCTGGGAGCAGGCTGAGGCGGAATGCCGCGACTGCCGTCACCGCGCAGGCGATTGTTTCTGCCATTCCGCTTGAGAATGCCGTTGGCGTCACCACAGCCATCAAGACGGCAGGCGGAACCACGCCGAGCGCTTTTTTCAGACGCGGCGTCAGGGTGAAATGATTGACCAGCAGCAGACCCCCAAGACGCGTAGCGACGGTGGCCGCCATCATGGCGAGGATCGCCAGCAGGGTGTTGGTATCAAGCGTCATGCCGGCTGCTCCACCTCGTCCTCGCGACCGAAGGCTGCGACGGAAAGCCCCGCAAGCGCACCGGCGGCTATGTACCAGGCGCCTGGGACCAGCGCGTGCGTGACAAACGCGGCGGCAGCGCTTGCCAGCAGCACCAGGCCCGTTTCCCTGCCCTTCCAGAACCCCATCAGCAGCACGATGAAGACGGCCGGAAAAGCGAAGTCCAGACCGATGACCGTCATGTCCCCCATCACCGAGCCTAAAAGTGCGCCCGTGAGCGTGGCGAGGTTCCAGACGAGGTAAATCGAAAGCGCAGCACCGGTGAAAAATGCGGCCGTCAGCCTGCCGGCAACTGCCCTGAATTCCGATAGCGCCCAGGACTCGTCCGTCAGCACCAGCATGGCCGCATATTTTCGCCAGCCGGTAAAGTCATCGAGCTTGCCGGCGATGGAAGCGCTCATCAGCACATGGCGAAGATTGACCAGCAGCGCGGCAAAACCGAGCGCGCTCCAGCTTGCCGGATGCGTCCACAGATCCATGGCGACGAATTGCGAGCCACCTGCAAAGACGAGAATCGACATCAGCGAGGCTTCCAGCGGTGACAATCCCTTGCCGACCGCGACTGCACCGAACACGGCGCCGATCGGCACCATGGCGACCACCAGGGGTGCCGCAGCTCTCAGTCCTGCGCCAAGCTCTGCACGTTTTTCCAGTACGGACATTGCATTCTCCTTTTCAGAGACATGCGATTACGCCCGCAAGTTTTTCCAGTCTTGAATGAAAGTGACGTTGCGCTTCGGAATGGCCACCAAAATCACGCCGTCCGGAATTGTCCCGGTGTGACGCCGGTACGTGCCTTGAAATGCCGCGTAAAATGCGCCTGATCGGCAAAACCGCACAGCGCCGCCACCTCGGCCGGCGTTTCGCCGGAACGCAGAAGACGGCGCGCGCGCCTTATGCGCACATCCGTCAGATAGGCGTGCGGGGTGATATGAAACTCCTTGCGGAAGGCCCGGATGAGATGCGCGCGGCTGAGACCGGCGATGGACGCCAGTTCCTCAAGGCCGATATCGGTCTCGTAATTATCGGAGAGATAGTCGCGAGCGGTATAGACCGCCGTCTTCTCGCGGGTTTCAACGGCCAGGATAACGGCGCTGCCATGCCTGCCGAACAGTGCCGCCAGAACCGAGAACATGCCCTCATCTGCCTCAAGAGCGCCGGACTTGGCCTCCAGCCTCCGATGCGCCATCTGAAAAGCGGCCGCCATCTGCGGATCACGCGGCAGAAACCGTGGAAAGGACGGCATGCCATGGAAAGCCCTGCCCGTCACATCCTCGATAATATCACGCAGTAGCGCTGCGTCGGGATAGATCATCCGATAACGATAACCGCCGCCACCCGGCGCACCATCGTGAATCTCGTCCGGATTGATGAGATAGAGATGCCCCGGCCCGGTCTGTTCCCTGGTGCCCTGAATGGTGGAAATCTGCGAGCCGCTTTCGATCGCGCCGATCGAGAAGGTATCATGCGCGTGCGGCGAATATTCATGTGTCAGAAACGTCGCGCTCAGACATTCCATGCCGCCAAAACGTGGGTCGCGCCAGAAACGCGTCGTTTCCGTCGCTGCAACCGGCATGACGTCTATGGCCTGTTCCTGCGAAACATTGTGCATAGAACGACTTTAAACCAATCGGTCATTACCGTCTTGAACAAAAGTGCTAGGGTCCGAACCGGTTCCAAATCAACCGGACGCATGGCATGACAGACGACTTCGAAGACACATTTCCCGAACACGAAACCGACGCTTTCGAACATGCGCCGCTGAGGGTGACCGTCGATCTCGGCGCGCTTGCCGACAATTGGCGCGACATGAAAAAGCGGTCCGGCAAGGCGCGGACGGCGGCCGTCGTGAAAGCGGATGCCTACGGGCTCGGTATCGAGGATTGCGGCGCGACGCTCTACCATGCCGGCGCACGCGACTTCTTCGTGGCCACGATGTCCGAAGGTGCGACCTTGCGATCCTATGCACCGGAAGCGCGCATCTTCGTGCTGTCAGGCATCTGGCAGGGCCAGGAGCGTCAGGTCTTCGACAATGATCTCGTGCCGGTTCTGGCCTCGGAGGAACAGCTCTCCTTCTGGATGGCGACGGTTGCCGAACGCGGCGAACACCCCTGCGCGCTGCATGTGGATACCGGCTTCAACCGGCTTGGCCTGCCGCTGGACGACGCGCTGTTTCTGGCCGACGACGTGACCCGGCCGGCGAGTTTCGATCCGGTTCTGGTGCTCTCCCACCTCGCCTGCGCCGACACGCCGTCTTCGCCGATGAACAGGATTCAGCTCGAATCATTCCACAAGGTTAGCGCCGCTTTCGAAGGTATCGAATCAAGCCTTTCCGCCTCTGCCGGAATCTTTCTGGGACCGGATTACAATTTCGATCTCACCCGCCCCGGCATCGCCCTTTACGGCGGCGAGGCAATCAACGATGTGGCAAACCCGATGCGGCCCGTCGCAAAGGCCGAAGCGCGGATCATCCAGATTCGCGAGGCCGGCGAAGGCCAGACCGTCAGCTATGGCGGCACCTATTTGCTGAAACGGGCAAGCCGCCTTGCCATCGCTTCCGTTGGTTATGCGGACGGATACCAGCGGTCGCTTTCCGGTTCCGGCATTCCCTTGCGCGAAATGGGGCATGGCGGCGCTTACGGCATAGTCAACGGCCACGAGGCGCCGGTCGCCGGTCGTGTAACCATGGATCTCACCATTTTCGACATCACGGACATACCGGCAAACGCCGTCCGCACCGGCGATTATATCGAGCTTTTCGGCCCGAAAGTGCCGCTCGATGAGGTGGCGCGCGCCGCCGGCACCATCGGTTACGAAATGCTGACGGGGCTTGGTTTGCGCTACGAGCGGCAATATCTGATGGCTGACGACTGAACCACGTCTTTAGCTCTTGGAAAGCGGAAGCGACCTGTGCTAAAAGAGAACAAAAGGAGATCGAAATGCCCGAAATCCATTTGAGCGAGCAGGACAAAAAGTTCATCGAAGAGCAGGTGGCTGCGGGTGTCTATAGCGATGCGGACGCCGTTATTCATGCGAGCCTGCAATTGCTGAGCAGCGATGAAGGAAAAAGAGCCGCGCTTAAATTGCTGATACAGGAGGGCATTAGCGACGCTGAAGCCGGCCGGGTTCACCGCTATGCCTCACAAGACGACTTCCTGAGCGATATCAAACGCGTTTCCGCGCAGCAAAAAACGGGGACCGGTCATTAAAATCCGGACCCCAATCTGGACCACGCGGGCAAGGCGCGATCTTACCGAAGACCATGCCTATATTGAAACCGAAAATCCCGTTGCAGCGGATCGCCTCGTTCTCGATATCTTCAACAAAATCGAATCGATAGCGACGCTCGGCTCGTCCGGCGTCTCAAGAAGCGGGTATGGAGCCGGGCTCCGCAGCATTACCTTTCGCGAGCGCGTCATCTTCTTTCGTGTTGACGAGGCCGATCTAACCGTTCTGCGCTTGCTGCACGGCCACCAGGACAATTCCGCCAAAGATTTCAAACAAGAAGAAAACTGACATAGATGGCCAAAGCCAAGACCCAATTCGTGTGCCAGAACTGCGGCACGGTTCATACCCGCTGGGCGGGAAAATGCGAAGGCTGCGGCGAGTGGAATACCATCGTCGAAGAAGACCCGATGGGCGGCATCGGCTCCGGCCCCGGCAAGACGCCGAAAAAGGGCCGGGCGGTCGCGCTCACGGCGCTTTCGGGCGAGATCGAGGAGGCACCGCGCATTCCGACCGGCATCAGCGAACTGGACCGGGCAACCGGTGGCGGTTTCGTGCGCGGTTCGGCGGTGTTGATCGGCGGCGATCCCGGCATCGGCAAATCGACCCTGCTGATGCAGGCGGCGGCGGCCCTTTCGCGGCGCGGACATCGCGTCATCTATGTTTCTGGCGAAGAAGCGGTAGCGCAGGTGCGTCTGCGCGCCCAGCGGCTGGGTGCGGCTGAAACCGACGTGCTGCTGGCGGCAGAAACCAATGTCGAGGATATTCTGGCGACGATTTCCGAGGGCAAACGCCCCGATCTCGTCATCATCGATTCCATCCAGACGCTATGGAGCGACACGGCCGATTCTGCTCCCGGCACGGTAACGCAGGTGCGCACCGGCGTGCAGGCAATGATCCGTTACGCCAAGCAGACGGGCGCAACCATGGTGCTGGTGGGCCATGTGACCAAGGAAGGCCAGATCGCCGGTCCGCGCGTGGTGGAGCACATGGTCGACGCCGTGCTTTATTTCGAAGGCGACCGCGGCCACCATTACCGCATTCTGCGCACCGTCAAGAACCGCTTCGGGCCGACGGACGAGATCGGCGTGTTTGAAATGTCCGACCGCGGATTGCGCGAGGTCTCAAACCCGTCCGAACTGTTCCTTGGCGAGCGCAATGAGAAATCTCCCGGCGCCGCGGTCTTTGCCGGCATGGAGGGCACCCGTCCCATTCTGGTCGAGGTGCAGGCGCTGGTCGCGGCCACCTCGCTCGGCACGCCGCGCCGCGCCGTGGTCGGCTGGGACAGTTCGCGGCTCGCCATGATCCTTGCCGTGCTGGAAGCCCATTGCGGCGTGAAGCTCGGTCAGCACGACGTTTATCTGAACGTCGCCGGCGGATACCGCATTTCCGAACCGGCTGCGGATATGGCGATAGCCTCTGCGCTGGTTTCCTCGCTTGCCGGTCTTGCCCTGCCCGCCGATTGCGTCTATTTCGGCGAGATCAGCCTGTCGGGCGCGGTACGGCCCGTCTCGCATACGGGCCAGCGTTTGAAAGAAGCTGAAAAACTCGGTTTCTCCGCCGCACTTCTGCCGTCTGCTTCGGCTGAATTGCCGAAAGCGGGCAAGGGGCGCTGGACGGAAATAGAAAGCCTGCCGGACCTCGTGGCGCGCATCGCCGGTTCCGGCAACCGGTTCAAACAGGTTGAGGACGACTAAGATTGATCCTTTCGCCAAGGGAAACAGTGGTGTAAGAGGATCGCACAATTGGCAAGGCAGCGCCTGACAGGGCGTCGCACCTCCGGAGTTGGTATATGCCCATTACAATTTTCGACGGCATCGTCATCGCCGTTGTTCTTTTCTCCGCCATTCTCGCGATGGTGCGCGGTTTTTCCCGCGAGATTCTGTCCATCGCGAGCTGGGCCGGTTCGGTCGCCGCCGCCTATTATCTTTTCCCGATCCTGCTGCCCTATGCACGCAACTATACCGATGACGACAAGATCGCCATCGCCGGTTCGGCAGGCGTCGTCTTCCTCATCTCCCTCGTCGTCATTTCCTTCATCACCTCGCGCATTGCCGATTTCATCATCGACAGCCGCATCGGTGCGCTGGATCGCACGCTGGGTTTCCTGTTCGGCGCAGCGCGCGGCATTCTGCTGCTGGTCGTCGCGGTTGCCTTCTGGAACTGGCTGGTGGATGTGAAGACGCAGCCGCAATGGGTAACACAGGCCAAGTCCAAGCCTTTCCTCGACGGGCTGGTGGGCAAGCTGGAGGCGGTCCTGCCTGACGATATCGAGCCGCAGATCCGCGCCCGTATCCTCGGAAAACCGCAGGAACCGGCAGCCGCGCAGACGCCTGCGGAAGATGCACCGGCGACAAATGCGCCGGCAACGAATAATTGACACAGTGTCGCGCCTTGCAATGCATGCAAGGCGCGCTATTTGTGCTAAATATCAAGCACGACACAGACAGGCCGACCGGGAGACAAGCTCACCGGAGAGGTCTTTCGTTTTTCTCGGTAGAGAGCAAGGGCAAGCCGGATGATTGAGCCGCTTTCGCATTCCACTTTCAATGAAGAGATCGACGGCGACACGCTGCACGAAGAGTGCGGCGTGTTCGGCATTCTTGGCCACGCCGATGCCTCCGCTCTGACTGCACTCGGCCTGCATGCGCTTCAGCATCGCGGCCAGGAGGCAGCAGGCATCGTCTCCTTCGATGGCAAGCGCTTCCATCAGGAACGCCATATGGGCCTCGTCGGCGATCATTATACCGATCCGGCAACCCTTGCCCGCCTGCCCGGCTCCATCGCGATTGGCCATACCCGCTACTCCACGACAGGCGAAGTGGCGATGCGCAACGTGCAGCCACTGTTTGCCGAGCTGGAAGAAGGCGGCATTTCGATTGCCCATAACGGCAATTTCACCAATGGCCTGACGCTTCGCCGCCAGATCATCGCCACCGGCGCCATCTGTCAGTCGACATCGGATACCGAAGTCGTGCTGCACCTCATCGCCCGTTCGCGTCACAGCTCCACTGCCGACCGTTTCATCGACGCCATCCGCCAGATGGAAGGCGGCTATTCGATGCTGGCGATGACCCGCACCAAGCTGATCGCAGCCCGCGACCCGATCGGCATCCGCCCGCTCGTCATGGGTGAGCTGGACGGCAAGCCGATCTTCTGCTCGGAGACCTGCGCTCTCGATATCATCGGCGCGAAATTCGTGCGTGACGTCGAAAACGGCGAAGTCATCATCTGCGAAATTCAGCCTGATGGTTCGATCACCATCGATGCGCGCAAGCCTTCGAAGCCGCAGCCGGAACGTCTCTGCCTGTTCGAATATGTCTATTTCGCCCGCCCCGATTCCGTCGTCGGCGGCCGCAACGTCTATACGACGCGCAAGAACATGGGCATGAACCTTGCCAAGGAAGCGCCGCTGGAAGCTGACGTTGTCGTTCCGGTGCCCGATGGCGGCACGCCGGCAGCACTTGGTTTTGCGCAGGAAAGCGGTATTCCGTTCGAATACGGCATCATCCGCAACCATTATGTCGGCCGTACCTTCATCGAGCCGACGCAGCAGATCCGCGCTTTTGGCGTCAAGCTCAAGCATTCCGCCAACCGGGCGATGATTGAAGGCAAGCGCGTGGTGCTGGTGGATGATTCGATCGTGCGCGGCACGACATCATTGAAGATCGTGCAGATGATCCGCGAAGCGGGCGCAAAAGAAGTGCATATCCGCGTTGCCAGCCCGATGATCTTCCATCCGGATTTCTACGGCATCGACACGCCTGATGCAGACAAGCTGCTCGCCAACCAATATGCCGATGTGGACGCCATGGCGAAATTCATTGGCGCCGATTCGCTTGCCTTCCTGTCGATCGACGGGCTTTACCGCGCCGTCGGTGGCGAGAACCGCAACAATGCGCGTCCGCAATTCACGGACCATTATTTTACCGGCGACTACCCTACCCGCCTTCTCGACCAGAACGGCGAGGCGATGGGCAGCAAGATTTCCGTGCTGGCCAGCAACGGCTGATAGTCTTGAAATAACAAGCGGCCACCGGCTTCCGGTGGCCGCTTTTTTGTGGCGGGCCATTGGAACCGTGCCCGCTGCGGCGTTTTGATCGCTTGCGGTTGGCGTCAGGCGCTTCATAAAACAAGCGGAATGAATTTCGGAGGGGGCAAAATGACCATCAATCTCAAGGGCAGGATCGCGCTCGTCACCGGCGCGTCGCGCGGTATCGGCTATTTCACGGCGCTGGAACTTGCCAAGGCCGGTGCGCATGTCATTGCCTGCGCCCGCACGGTCGGCGGCCTCGAGGATCTGGACGACGCCATCAAGGCCGTCGGCGGCACCGCGACGCTGGTTCCCTTCGATCTCGCCGATATGAACGCTATCGATGCGCTGGGCGCCAATATCTTTGAGCGCTGGGGCAAGCTCGATATTCTGGTCGCGAATGCCGGTGTTCTCGGCGTCATCTCGCCGGTCGGCCATATCGAGGCGAAAGTCTTCGAAAGGGTCATGACCATCAATGTCACCGCTACATGGCGGCTCATCCGCTCGGTCGAACCGTTGCTCCTGCGATCGGATGCCGGGCGCGCGTTGATCCTGTCTTCGGGTGCTGCCCATAGCTGTCGTCCCTTCTGGGGCGTTTATTCCACCTCCAAGGCCGCCGTTGAGGCACTTGCCCGCACCTGGGCTGCGGAAACCGATAAAACCGCGCTGCGCATCAACAGCATCAATCCCGGCGCGACACGTACCGCCATGCGCGCGCAGGCCATGCCCGGCGAAGACCCCGCAGACGTGCCGCACCCTTCTGAAGTTGCCGCCGCCATTGTTCAACTCGCTTCGCCTGAGCTTACCGAAACCGGCAAGCTCTTCGTGGTACGCGAGGGCAAATTCCTGGATTATCGCCAGCCTGAATAGGCTTTTGGTCAAGGCGGTCTCTTAAGGTGGTTCTGGCGCCTGCGAGAAACGCTTGACCGCGAAACACCGGCACGCCATAAGGCAAGGCATGAAAACAACGATCTGCACCTGCTGCTGAATAATTTTTGCTGGTTCACCACCGGCCAGATCGTTTTCGTCTCCCCGCAAGGTCCAACAGACAAACGGTCCGGCCAGGACAATTGACTGCCTTTAGGGAACGCCCGCATGTCCTTGCGCCTGAAACTCCACAACACCCTGACACGCGAAAAGACGGAATTTGCGCCGATCGACGCCGACAATGTGCGCATGTATGTCTGCGGACCAACGGTTTACGATTTCGCCCATATCGGCAATGCGCGCCCGGTCATCGTTTTCGATGTTCTTTACCGGCTGCTGCGCCACGTCTATGGCGAAAGCCATGTGACCTACGCTCGCAACATCACCGATCTCGACGACAAGATCAACGCAAGGGCGCTGCGCGACTATCCGCATCTGCCGCTGAACGACGCCATCCACGCGGTGACGAAAAAGACCGCCGACCAGTTCCATGAGGATGTGGCAGCACTCGGCTGCCTGCAGCCGACCGTTGAACCGCGCGCCACCGACTACATCGCCGAGATGATCGACATCATCGAGAAGCTGATCGCACGCGGCCATGCCTATGCGGCGGGCGGCGAAGTGCTGTTCGACACCCGCTCGATGGCCGATTACGGCCAGCTGTCCAAACGTCCGCTGGACGAACAGCAGGCCGGCGCGCGCGTGGCGGTGGAAGCCCACAAGAAGACCCCCGGCGATTTCGTGCTGTGGAAACTTTCCTCTCATAATGAGCCGGGCTGGGAAAGCCCCTGGGGCCGCGGCCGTCCGGGCTGGCACATCGAATGCTCGGCCATGGCCGGTCGCTACCTCGGCGAAGTGTTCGACATTCACGGCGGCGGGCTCGATCTCATCTTCCCGCATCACGAGAACGAAATCGCGCAATCCCGCTGCGCCCATGGCACGCAGGTGATGGCCAATGTGTGGATGCATAACGGCTTCGTGCAGGTGGAAGGCCGCAAGATGTCGAAGTCCGAGGGCAACTTCGTGACCATCTATGAATTGCTGCACACCGAAAAATTCGGCGGCCGCCAGTGGCCGGGCGAGGTTCTTCGCCTTGCCATGCTGATGACGCATTACCGCGAGCCAATCGATTTTTCGGTGAAGCGTCTCGAAGAGGCCGAACGTCTGCTCGCCAAGTGGCCGGCGGCCGAAGCCTCCGACGCCGCACCGGACGAAACCGTGCTAGATGCGCTTGCCGACGACCTGAACACGGTTGCCGCCGTGCAGGCGCTTCACGCGCTGGCACATGCCGCCAACACCGATCCTGCCCGCCTGCCCGCCTTCGCGGCCAGCGCCGCCCTGCTCGGCGTATTGCCGAAGAAGGCGGAAGTGGACGAGGCCATCGTTTCAGCCGTCGATGCTCTGGTGCAGCTGCGCCTTGAAATGCTGAAGGCGAAGAACTTTGCGGAGGCTGATCGTTTGCGCGACGAGCTTTCTGAAAAGGGCATTCAGTTGAAGGATGGCAAGGACAAGGAAACCGGGGAACGGACGACGACCTGGGAGTTGAAGCGGTAATTTGCTGCTGCGGCTTGGGGCTTACCCCCCTCTGCCCTGCCGGGCATCTCCCCCATAGGTGGGGAGATCGGCTAGAAGCACACTCCCCGCTCCATCCGCAGCGTCAGAGTTGGGCGAGCGGTCGCCGCGATTGATCTCCCCACCTGTGGGGGAGATGCCCGGCAGGGCAGAGGGGGGCCGACGGTCACCACAATCCGCTTGCGGTTTTGAGTTACCTCAACCAATCTAAGTTGAGGCACTAAACAGCGAGCCATATCATGCCGCATGCAGACGTAGATCCGATGCATCGCCAATATGCGAAACAGATGCGTAAAGTCATGACGGATGCCGAGCTGAAGCTCTGGAATGCCATTCGCGCTCATCGCCTTGAACAAATAAGTTTTCGCAGACAAATGCCGATTGCCGGCTTTATCGTTGATTTCGCCTGTTCGGATCATCGTCTGATTGTTGAGGTCGACGGTTCTCAACACACATCTGAAGCGGCACTGCGCTATGATCAGGCAAGAACTGCGCGGCTTCAGGAAGACGGCTGGACAGTCCTCCGTTTCTGGAACGAGGATATCCTCAGAGACATCGACAATGTCTGTCTCCACATTATCCGAACGGTGAAGGAGAGCCAACCATGACCACCTACACCGGCGGATGCCAGTGCGGTGCGATCCGTTTTCGCGCCAGCGGGGAGTTGAAAGACAGTTCCGTCTGCCACTGCCGCATGTGCCAGAAGGCTTTCGGGGCCTATTACGCGCCGCTGGTTTCGGTGCGTGAGGTCGAATTCGAATGGACGCGCGGCGAACCCAAGCGTTTCCAGTCCTCCAGCGTCGTCAAGCGCGGCTTCTGCCCCGAATGCGGCACGCCGCTGACCTATGAGGCGCCGGATGGCATGGCGGTTGCGGCCGGTGCTTTCGACGATCCCGCCGCCTTGCCGCCCACCATTCAGTGGGGTGTGGAACGCAAGATCGATTTCGTCGACAGCATCCACACGCTACCCGCCGTCCCAACGGAAGACGATCTGACCTCGGTCGACTACCTGACCAACCTCGTTTCCTACCAGCACCCCGACCACGACACCGAGAGCTGGCCCCCGGAGAATAAACGATGAGCGAAACAGGCTTTTCCGGCGGCTGCCAGTGCGGCGCCGTGCGGTTTCATGCGGGCAAGATCGGTCGCCCCTCCATTTGCCATTGCCGCATGTGCCAGAAGCATTTCGGCAATTTCTTCGGTGCGCTCGTCACCGCCGATCAGGCGCATCTGACATGGACGCGCGGCCAGCCTTCCCTCTTCCGTTCATCTGCGAAAATCCATCGCGGCTTCTGCAACAAATGCGGCACGCCGCTGACCTACCATTATCCTGGCGGCGTAGAGATTGCGATCGGCGCTTTCGATCAGCCGGAGCGGATCGAACCGCAGGTGCAGGTCAATATCCACAAGCGCATGCCCTGGATCGAGCAGCTGTTTTCCAAACCTGCAATCGAGCAGAGCGTCGATGAGGCTGATATCACCTCCTTCCAGCACCCGGACCACGACACCAAGGTCTGGCCGCCGGAAGACGACCGCGCATGAACGGTTCAGAAAGCTTCAGCGGCGGATGCCAGTGTGGCGCCGTGCGTTACCGGATCGATGGCGGGTTGCGTTATCCGCATCTGTGTCATTGCCGCATGTGCCAGAAGGCATCGGGCAACTATTTCATGCCGCTTGCCGCAAGTACCCGCGCGAAGTTTGAAATGACCCGTGGCGAGCCTTCGTGGTTCCAGTCGTCCGATCACGTGCGGCGCGGTTTTTGCGGACGGTGCGGCACACCGCTTTTCTATGACATGCCGGACGCCGATTTCATCAACATCACGCTTGGTTCGCTGGACGAGCCGGAGCTGATAAAGCCCGAGGCGCAATCAAATCTCGACAGCAAAATGCATTGGTTCGGGGACCTTGACGGCTTGCCGGTCGAGCCGGAAGCTGCGCCGGATGAAAACCGGCTACCGGTCAACAACCGGCAACACCCGGATCGTGACACGGCCGAATGGCCACCCGAAGGAAAGTAAGACATGACCGAAGAATTGCGCAGCTTTTACCCCGAGATCGAACCCTTCGAGAGCGGCATGCTCGATGTTGGCGATGGGCACACCATCTATTGGGAACGGGTTGGTACACGCGGTGCGAAACCGGCGGTTTTCCTGCATGGCGGTCCGGGCGGCGGAGTAAACCCCACGCATCGCCGCGTTTTTGACCCGGCACTTTACGACGTCATCCTGTTCGATCAGCGCGGCTGCGGTCGCTCCACGCCGCATGCGGAACTGGAAGCCAACACCACCTGGCATCTGGTTGCCGACATTGAAAGGCTCCGTGCGCTGTGCGGCTTTGAAAAATGGCTGGTTTTCGGCGGCTCCTGGGGCTCGACGCTGGCGCTTGCCTATGCCGAGACTCATCCCGAACGCGTGAGCGACCTGGTGCTGCGCGGCATCTACACGGTTACCAGGCCGGAACTGGACTGGTATTACCAGTTCGGCGTTTCTGAAATGTATCCCGATCGCTGGGAAAACTTCATCGCGCCAATTCCTGAAACCGAGCGCGGCGAGATGATGCAGGCCTATAACCGCTATCTCACCGGTACGGACGAAGCCAAGAAACTCGAATGCGCGCGAGCATGGAGCCAATGGGAAGGCGCAACCATCGCCCTTGTTACCGATCCGGCGCGCGTCGAGGATTTCGGCGAGGATAAATACGCCATCGCCTTCGCACGCATCGAGAACCACTTCTTCGTCAATGGCGGCTGGCTGGAGGAAGGGCAATTGCTGCGCGATACCAACAAGCTTCGCGATATTCCGGGCGTCATCGTGCACGGGCGTTACGATATGCCCTGCCCGCTGAAATATGCCTGGCAGCTTGCCAAGGCCTGGCCGAAGGCGGATTTCCATATTGTCGAGGCAGCCGGGCATGCGCTGAGCGAACCGGGTATTCTTGACCAGCTGATCCGCGCAACCGATCGTTTCGGGGGGAAATAGGCCGGCCTTTCAGATGCTTGAAGCGACCTGATGAGATAACGATTCACGCAGATTTTCGTGCGTGGATCATCCCTCCTGTCGCAAAGTCGCCTGTTTCAAGGGCAAATCGCCTTTTATTCATGCAGTTTTTCTCATGAACGCTTCACGGAAATGAATTGGCCCGCGCTACGCCGATCCGTTATGAAGGGCCATCCCTAATAATTGGCGGTACTCCCATGGCACTCGATAAAACGCTTCCGGCCCAAGAGGGCGGCGATAGCGCACGCGGTTTTGCTTTCGCGCTCTCCGCATATCTGCTGTGGGGATTCCTTCCCATCTACATGAAGGCGGTTGCGCATATATCGCCGATAGAGGTCATCGTGCACCGCGTCATCTGGTCGGTGCCGATCGGCGCCGCCGTCCTCATCGCTCTCGGTCGCACGGCGGAAATCCGCACTGCGCTGAAAACCCCTAAAATGCTCGCCATGGCAAGCCTCACAGCCGCGCTCATCAGCATCAACTGGGGCATCTATATCTGGGCGATCGGCGCGGGCCGCGCACTCGATGCCGCGCTCGGCTATTTTATCAATCCGCTGTTCAGCATCTTCCTTGGCGCCGTACTGCTCAAGGAAAAGCTTTATCCGGCGCAGATCGCCGCCATCGGCCTCGTGGGGCTGGCCGTTGCGATCCTCACCTGGCATGCGGGCAGCCTGCCATGGGTTTCCATCGCGCTTACAGTGTCCTGGGGTTTTTACGCCTTCTTCCGCAAGACGCTGCCAATCGGCGCCACACAGGGCTTCCTGCTTGAAGTCATGCTTCTTTCCGTTCCGGCCGTGCTGGTGCTGGCCTGGCTTGCCATTAGCGGACAGGCGCATTTCATGGCCGGCAATGCGACCGATACCTGGCTGCTTGCGGCCAGCGGCATCGTCACCGCCGTTCCGCTTATTCTTTACGGCAATGGTGCAAAGCTTCTGCGGCTGTCGACCATCGGCATCATGCAATATATCGCGCCGACGATGATCTTCCTCATCGCCATCTTCATCTTCAAGGAACCGTTCGACATGGTGCGGATGGCGGCCTTTGCAATGATCTGGGTGGCGCTGGCGATCTATACCGCATCGAGCCTGATGCGGCTGAAGCGATAACCTTTCGCGTCATGCCACCTCTCCACATTCCCGTATCTGTCACGGAAATGTGGGTCTTCAATAATCGACCAGCAATTGCGGTGTCGCGTCATAACCGAAGCGCGGTTTGACGCCGAGAAGTCCAGCCGTCTGCGTGATGATTTCGCGGGTCATGGGTGCGGCCGTCGAGGCAGCCGTGCGTCCTCCGTTTACGCCGGTCCTGGGGGCGTCGATCATCGTCAGCACGACATATTTCGGCTTGTGCATCGGAAAACCGGCAACGAAGGCGTTGAAGTTGATGTCCTTGGCATAACGGCCATTGATGACCTTATCGGCGGTTCCGGTCTTGCCGCCAACGTGAAATCCCTCCACCTGCGCACCCCTGCCCGAACCCTTGATACCGTTCCAGTTGAAAAGGTAACGCATATCGGCGCTTGTCTTTCCGTTGATGACGGTGCGGGAAAGCACAGCCGCATCCTCTCGGGAACGCGGCAGGAAGGTCGGCGAAATAAGGCTGCCGCCATTGATGAGCGCAGCTGCCGCCACCGCCGTCTGCAAAGGCGTAGTGGCAACGCCATGGCCGAAGGAAATGGTGACGGAATTGATCTTCTTCCATGTCCTCGGCTGGGTTGGCGTGGCAACGCCGGGCATTTCCGTGTCCATTCTGGAGAGAAGCCCCAGTTTCGTCAGGAACTGCTGGTGGCCTTCGACCCCGACCTTGTCGGCAACAGCCGCCGTGCCGATATTCGATGAATATTGAAACACTTCCGGGATCGACAGCGGGCGGTTCCTGCCCTTGAAATCCTTGATGGTGAAGCCTCCCATGCGGATGGGCCGCGACGCGTCAACCACCGAGTTGAGCGTTATGGCCCCTGCATCCAGTCCCATGGCAAGTGTGAAGCTCTTGAAGGTGGATCCCATCTCGAAGGTCGCATTGCTCATGCGGTTGAACCAGCCCTTTTCATACTCCCTGTCGATGCTACCATCGGCAAGGGTGCGGGAAGGCTCGTTCGGGTCGTAATCCGGCACCGACGCCATGGCCAGCACCTCTCCTGTCTCCACATCCAGTATCACTGAACCGGCAGCCTCCGCCTGATAGGCGGTTTTCGCCTTGAGCACGACCTCACGCACGATGTTCTGCACCCGCAGATCGATCGACAACTTCACCGGCTCCAGCGGTGCACCGCTGGCAAGGCCGGTCGCGCGCAGGTCGGCCAGGCCCTGCTGGTCGAGATAACGTTCCATCCCCGCAAGGCCCTGATTGTCGACATTGACGTGGCCGATGATATGCGAGGCTGCGGGACCACCCGGATAGAAGCGCCGTTTCTCCGGACGGAAACCGATGCCGGGGATGCCGAGGTTGAGAATATCGGCCTGCTGGCGCGGCGTCAGCTGGCGCCGCAGCCATTGAAAGCCGGTGTCCGAGCGCAATCTGCGGTGCGTCTCGCGCCAGTCGAGATTGGGGATGACGGTTGCGAGCTTCTCGACAACCTCATCCGCGTCCACGATCCGGCGCGGATCCGCATAAAGCGACACCATGTTGAGATCAGTCGCGAGCAGCGTGCCGTTGCGGTCGAGGATATCGGGACGGGACGCGACTGCGGTAGCGCCGGTATTGATCCATGCGGTCGCAATGGGTTCAGCAAGGCCGTATTGGACCAGTCGCGCCGCAACGACGCCATAGATAACGGCAAAGACGGCGATCAATATTCCGAGCCGCTTTTTCGCGTCCACCCGGCGGCGGGCAGCGGAACCGAGGATCGCATCCCTGCCCTGAAACGGACTTCTCTGAATAATAAAATGCGTCCGGCTTTTCAGCCGCACCAAAAAAGCAATCATTCCCCAATGAGCCCCGCTATCATGGCGGCGAAAATCAAATTCCGCGCTCAGCCTACGCCTTGTAGACGCTGGCACAGGATCGGGCGCGGAGCCATGAAAACAGCGGGCGGGGCGATGCCGCAGTCAAATCTCTATTAATATACACTTAAAATTGTAACGAACCGCGTGGCGGCCCGTTAACATTTATCCGATGCCTAGAGACGGGAGATTACCGAGGGGTCGCCTTCCGGGTTCTGCTGCGCAAGCGCCCGGTCGATGATGGCGGGCACGATGTCCTTCACCTCATCGATGACCAGCGGGTTCAGAAGATGGGCGCGATGGATGAAACCCTGATCGCGCATATGCTGCACGAGTTCCAGCATCGGGTTCCAGAAGCCGTTGATATTGGCGAAGACAATCGGCTTGGCGTGACGACCGAGCTGCGCCCAGGTCATGATTTCGACGATCTCTTCCAGCGTGCCGACACCGCCCGGCAGCGTTACGAAAGCATCCGAGCGCTCAAACATCATATGTTTGCGCTCATGCATGTCCTTGGTGACGATAAGCTCGTTCAATTGTCCGAGAGAATGGCGTGTAGCCTCCATATCGACCAGAAATTCAGGTATGATACCCGTTACTTCGCCGCCGTTGGAAAGAACGCCGCTGGCGACCGCGCCCATGATGCCCTTGGTGCCACCGCCATAGACCAGGCGAATGCCGTTTTCGGCAATGGATTTCCCAAGCGCGCGGCCTGCTTCCATGTGAGCCGGATCACGTCCGGGCTGGGAGCCGCAATAAACGCAGATGGATCGAATCGCTGTATTTTTGTCCGTCATGAGGGGAAGGAACTATGCCGGATGCGACACGTCAAGAAAATTTGGGAAATCCCTTGCAAATATGGCCTTTTACGGCCACGCCGCTTGTCTGGGGCAAGGTAAGACGCTAGCAATCTCAACTCGTGTAAAAAGCTTACAATACCCGGAGATTCCAGGATGAAAAACAATAAAGCCGGTTTGCTGGCACTGATCGTGCTGGGCATCGCGTCCCTGCTCATGATCTTTTTCGTCCTGCCTAGAATTTCCAATGACGGCAAACCGATCGGCGATGCCATCAACGAAGCGGGCAACGCGGTGAAGAACAGCGTTGAAATGGGCAGCGACAAGGCGGGCGACATCCTGTCCGACGCCGCTCAGGAGACTGCCAATATCGCCGACAAGGTCGGACGCCTTGCGGCTTCCGCAACCCAGTCGATCAAGGATCTGACCACGCTTTTCGCCGACAGCAAGGTTCCGTCCGACGCCGACTTTGCGGCAGCACGCAAGAAGGTCGAGGCATCGCTCAAGGAACTGACCAATATCGAAATTCCCGAGACGCTGGATGAAACGACGTCGCGCCTCATCACCACGGCGCGCACTGCGGCCGAACGCACCACCGCTTTCCTGCGCGGTCTGCCCGATAGTGCAGCGGCGGCGGCAGCACAGGTTCGCCGTCTGGCGGGTGTCTTCACCGGCACCGACGATGGCGCTGCACAGCAGCCCCAACCCGCCGCTCCTGCCGCCGATGCAGCGCAGGCCACATCGGGCGCACCGACCTTTGACGTGCTTCGCGTAGAACCTGATGGTTCGGCTGTGGTCGCGGGCAAGGCACAGCCCGGCTCCAAGCTTGAAATTCTCAGCAACGGCAAGGTGATCGCGCAGACGACCATCGACGGATCGGGCGATTTCGCCGCCGTTTTCGATAATCCCCTGCCACCGGGCGACCATGAGCTGGTGCTGCGCTCGACCGACGCCAGCGGCAAGGCAACGCAATCCGAAGAAGTCGCAACCGTTTCCGTGCCCAACGGCAAGGCGGGCGAACTCTTGGCAATGGTGTCCAAGCCCGGTGAAGCAAGCCGCGTGCTGGCAATGCCGGAGGCGGCACCTTCAGCACTCCAGCCCCCGCAAGCCGCGCAACCAGGCCAGTCGGCAACAGCTGCCGCCACCACGACGCCCGCGCCTGCCGCTGGTACCCCGGCTCCGTCCGCTGCCGCCGCTCCGTTGACTTCGACCGTTCAGGTGACCGCCGTCGAATTCGAAGGCTCGAAGATTTTCGTTGCGGGTTCCGCGCCTGCCGCTTCGAGCGTACGCGCGCTGGTCGACGACAAGGAAATCGGCAAAAGCACCACGGAGGCCTCCGGCCATTTCGTCATCGAGGGCAATGTCGATCTTTCCGTCGGCAGCCATATCATCACTGTCGAGGAGTTGAATGCCGACGGCACGGTGAAGGTGCGCGTGCGCGTTCCTTTCGAGCGCCCGCAGACCGACCAGGCAACCGTCGCCATGCAGGCACCGTCCGCAACGCCCTCCGTCGCCACGACGACCGCACCCGCTGAAAATCAGAGCACAGCAAGCGACCGCGCTGCATTCGAAAAGCTGCGCACGGATGTCGCCAAGGCCTTCGGCATTCTGTCCAATCTTTACAAGGATCAGGCCACACCGGCGCTCGACCAGGCCATTGCGGGCCGCTCCGCCGTGGTGATCGGCCTCAAGTCGCTCTCCGAGTTCCGCACTGCCGCCGGCACCGAGCCGTCCTTTACCGCCTTTGCCGGCGATATCGCCGCCAAGGCACGTCAGTTGCTGACATCGGTAGAGGCGTGGCCGAACGACGTTGCCGGGATCGGCAAGGGCATCGCCACGCTGGCAAGCCGTCTTGCCGACATCCACATCATCGCGCCGCCCGCACCTGCACCGCAGGCGCCCGCCGGTCCGCAGACCTTCGAGCAGCCGCCGCTTGCCGAAAGCCAGAACAGCGTCATCATCCGCCGCGGCGATACGCTGTGGCAGATTTCCCGCCGCGTTTACGGACAGGGCGTGCGTTACACCACGATCTACCTCGCCAACGAGGATCAGATCAAAAATCCTGACCTGATCGAGCCCGGCCAGATTTTCGGTGTGCCGGAGAAGGCCCTGCCGAATGCGGAAGAACTTCATCGCAAGCGTCTGAAGAGCGGCTCCTGATCGTTCAAGACATTGCGGTGACCCCGCAACAACCCTACCTGTGACAAGCGCGGCGGCTTTCCAAAGCCGCCGCCCTGCTGTCGGCTTCCGGCAGTGCCCGGAGCAAATGATGGCCACGAAGAAAAAAACCATTTCGGCGGATTCCAGCAATCCCACGCAGACCCTCATCAACCTCTGGCCCTACATGTGGCCGGAAGGCCGCCTTGACCTGAAAATGCGGGTGATCTGGGCGACGGCGTTCCTCGTTGTCGCCAAGCTGGTGCTGATCCTCGTTCCCTATTTCTTCAAATGGGCAACGGATGCGCTGAACGGCAAGCTGGACATGGTCGGGCTGGTTCCGGCCTTTCTGCTCGGTGCTGTCGCGCTTGTCATCGCCTATAATCTGACGCGGCTGATACAGGTCGGGCTCAACCAGCTGCGCGATTCGCTGTTTGCCAGCGTCGGCCAGCATGCCGTGCGCCAGCTCGCCTACAGAACCTTTGTGCACATGCACAGGCTTTCCCTGCGCTTCCATCTGGAGCGCAAGACCGGCGGGCTTTCGCGGGTTATCGAGCGTGGGACCAAGGGCATCGAAACCATTGTCCGTTTCACCATTCTCAACACCGCACCGACCTTCATCGAATTCCTGCTGACGGCGATCATTTTCTGGACCTCCTACGGCTTTTCCTATGTGCTGGTCACGGTTGTCACCGTCTGGGCCTATATCTGGTTCACCGTGCGGGCCAGCAACTGGCGCATCTCCATTCGCCGCGCCATGAACGACAGCGACACCGATGCCAACACCAAGGCGATCGACTCACTGTTGAACTTCGAAACCGTCAAATATTTCGGCAATGAGGAGATGGAGGCGAAGCGCTTTGACGTCGCCATGGAGCGTTACGAAAAATCGGCGATCTCGATCTGGACGTCGCTCGGCTGGCTGAACTTCGGCCAGGGCGTGATCTTCGGCATCGGCTCCACGGTCATGATGGTGATGTCGGCGCTTGCGGTGCAGCGCGGCGAGCAGACCATTGGCGATTTCGTGTTCATCAACGCGCTTCTGCTACAGCTTTCGGTACCGCTGAACTTCATCGGCTTCGTCTATCGTGAAATTCGCCAGGGATTGACCGACATCGAACAGATGTTCGAACTTCTCGAGGTCGAGGCCGAGGTTACCGACAGGGCGGATGCAAAGCCGCTTGTGGCCGGACCGGGTGCCATCTCCTTCCGCGACGTGCATTTCGCCTACGATCCGGAAAGGCCGATCCTGAAGGGCGTTTCCTTCAATGTGCCGGCGGGCAAGACGGTGGCGATCGTCGGTCCTTCGGGTGCCGGAAAATCGACGATCTCGCGGTTGCTTTATCGTTTCTACGATATTCAGGAAGGCGCCGTCACCATCGACGGACAGGACATTCGCGACGTGACGCAAAAGAGCCTGCGCTCGATGATCGGCATGGTGCCGCAGGATACCGTGCTGTTCAACGATACGCTCGCCTACAACATCCGTTACGGACGCCCTTCGGCAACGACCGAGGAGGTCACGGCAGCGGCGGATGCGGCCCAGATCAGCGCCTTCATCGGCAAGCTGCCGGAGGGTTACGCCACCATGGTCGGCGAACGGGGCTTGAAACTTTCCGGCGGCGAAAAGCAGCGCGTGGCGATTGCCCGAACCATTCTGAAAGCGCCGCCGATCCTCATTCTCGATGAAGCGACCTCTGCGCTGGACACCCATACGGAACAGGAAATCCAGAGCGCGCTTGATATCGTTTCGAAAAACCGCACGACGCTGGTCATCGCCCACCGGCTCTCCACCGTCATCAGTGCCGATGAAATCATCGTGCTGAAGGAAGGGCTTATCGCCGAGCGTGGAACCCACGCCTCGCTGATGGCGCAGAACGGGCTTTATGCCTCGATGTGGAGCCGCCAGCGCGAAGCGATCCGCGCAGAGGAAATGCTGCGCCATGTTCGAGAAACCGACGATCTTGGCGTTGTGGACCGCGGCGAACCCGCGCATTGACGGGCATAAACCCCTGACAACAGGGCGGCACACCAACCGGACCATTGCCGGGCGGGGAGTTTGGCTGTAACCAGCTAAGCGAACTTTGTCGCATGCCCGTATGGATGATGTCGTATCACGACCATATACAGACGCGGCAGGCGGAAACCGGAGCAAGGAAACTTATGAATCTGTTCGACACCATTCGCAACACCATCGTACCGATCCACAAGGAAGGCTACGTCTTCGTGGCCGCCTTCTTCGTCGCATCGCTGGTGCTCGGCTGGATATCGGAACCGCTGTTCTGGGTCGGTCTGGTGCTGACGGCCTGGTGCGCCTACTTCTTCCGCGACCCCGAGCGCGTGACGCCGCAGGATGACGACCTGATCATCAGCCCTGCCGATGGCAAGGTGTCCGCCATCCAGACCGTCGTTCCGCCGCTGGAGCTGGAACTCGGCAAGGAGCCGATGGTGCGCATTTCGGTGTTCATGAACGTGTTCAACTGCCATGTGAACCGCGCGCCCGTGCGCGGCCGCATCGTCAATGTCGCCTACCGCCCCGGCCTCTTCCTCAATGCGGAAGTGGACAAGGCCTCCGAAGACAATGAGCGCAACGGCCTCGTCATCGAGACAGCGCATGGCAAGGTTGGCGTGGTGCAGATTGCCGGCATGGTCGCCCGCCGTATCGTCTGCTGGGTCAAGCCGAATGAACCAGTTGATGCCGGCGAGCGTTTCGGTCTTATTCGTTTCGGTTCGCGCCTCGATATCTTCCTTCCCGAAGGTTTTCAGCCGCGCGTTTCGGTGGGCCAGACGGCAATTGCCGGCGAAACGGTTCTGGCCGAGTTCGGCTCCGCCAAGGGTCCGGTCCTTAGCCGTCGCGGCTGACGAAAACAGGAAGGGCATGCGCCATGGAAACGCCGATCTCGGAGCCGCAACAGAACGGAAAACATGAGGGCCGCAACGACAGCGGTCGTGGGCCGCGCCTGAGGGAAATTCCCTTTCGCCTCGTGATACCCAACCTCATCACCGTTCTGGCCATCTGCGCGGGCCTGAGCGGCGTGCGCCTTGCCATAGAAGGCCGCTTCGAGCTGGCCGTGGGCATGGTGCTGCTTGCCGCCTTCCTCGACGGCATCGACGGGCGCATCGCCCGGATGATGAAGGCGACATCCAAATTCGGCGAACAGATGGATAGTCTGGCCGATATCGTCAATTTCGGTGTCGCTCCTGCCCTCGTCGTCTATATCTATCTGCTCGATCAGGCGCGTTCGATCGGCTGGATCGCCGCCCTCATCTACGTGATTGCCGCAGGCCTTCGTCTGGCGCGCTTTAACGTCATGATCGAGCGCCCGGTGAAGGCGCCGTGGCAGAACGAATTTTTCGTGGGCGTTCCGGCGCCGATGGGCGCCATGCTGGTGCTTCTGCCTGTTTATCTCGGCTTCCTTGGTGTCGAGCCGGGCAAGCCCTTCGCCTATATCGCCGCCGCCTACACCGTGTTGATCGGTTATCTTCTCATCAGCCGCCTGCCGGTCTGGTCGGGAAAGTCAGGTACCAGCCGCATTCGCCGCGATCTCGTGCTGCCGATGATCCTCGTCGTCGTGCTTTACGTCGCGATGCTGATGAGCTTCACCTGGGAAGTACTGGTTCTGACGGTGGCCGCCTATCTCGTCTTCATCCCCATCAGCGCCCGCCTGTGGCACCGCCGTTACGGCACGCTGACGATTGAGGAAGACGCGCATGACGACGCCAATGGCGGCAACGGCCTCGATCGCGGTATTTGAAACCGCAGGTATTATTTTTCTCCCACAAACCGGCGTTTGACATGACGCAAAATGTCGCAGCCCGAAAAGCGGGCTTCGCGTTCTTTCGCCTCGAATCCGTCAAGATTACCCACGAAAGAAGTAGCTCACACGTATCGAAACGGCGATTGACGTGAATTGTGGAGAAAGAGAAATGACGAACGAGACGAAGGCACAGCCGCAGGCGAAGCCCGACCTCAATAGCCACTACCGACCGCTCGGACTGAAGGCCGTTGCGGCCGCAGCCCTGATGCTGAAGCGCAAGCCCGCCGCCAAAACCGCTTGAAAACACTAGATTTTCTTTAAAGCACACCATCCAGAGCCTGGCATACTTTGCGATGGCAACGGTCAATCCAAAAAAACATCCGGATAAATGTGCGGCGCTAATATTAGCGCCGTCTCCATTTGTGCGGCCCCATCGAGAACCGCATAACCGGCCTGTTTTATAAAACTTCCCAATCCGTAACGAAGCTGCAACCAAAACGAAGTAAAGTATTCGACTTCCACGGGACGACTGTACGGATAGTCTCGCATCGACTACTGAGCATCAAAAAAATTTCTACTTTAGCGATTCTTCCTGCTACAGCGAACAAGGCCGATTTTCGATGCCGTTGACAGGCGGTATCGGACAAATTCGGATGTTGCGGGAAAACCAACGAAGACGGGCCATGGGGGGCTTCATACGGTATGCAGGATAAAATCCTTCTGATTGAAGATTCCGTTGCTCTTTCCATGCTGCTGAAGTCGCGGCTTTCGGAGGAAACGGCAGCCGAAGTGATCCATTGTGACAGCATGGCGCAGGCCGATATTCTGCTGCGCGCCCATGATTTCACGCTGGCACTCACCGGTCTCAATCTGCCGGATGCGCCGAAGGGTGAAATTCTCGCACTTCTTGCCGACCACAAAGTGCCGGCGATCGTCTTCACCGCCACGGTGGATGAAGAGGCGCGCAAGCGCTACGCCGAAAAGAAGATCATCGACTACATCGTCAAGGATGGCCATCGCACCGTTGATGCCGTGGTGAAAACGGTCGACCGGATTTTGACCAACAGACTGTTTTCCGTGCTGGTGGTGGATGACGTGCGGACGGCGCGTTCCGGCCTCGTAGAAATCCTCGGACGGCAGAATTTCAGGGTCAGCGAAGCCCATTCGGGCAAGCAGGCGCTGGAAATCCTGTCGCAGGATCCATCGATTCAGCTCGTCATCACCGATTACCATATGCCTGACATGGACGGCTACGAGCTGACGCGCCGCATCCGCGACAGCCGTTCCTCGGAAGACCTGCGGGTCATCGGCATCTCGTCATCCACGGACCGGCTGCTTTCGGCAAGCTTCCTCAAGGCCGGGGCATCGGATTTCGTCTACCGCCCGTTCGTGCCGGAAGAATTGCAGTGCCGCATCGACAACAATATCGAAACGCTGAAACAGCTCAAACGGCTGCGCGAACTGGCAGAGCGGGATCATCTGACCGGTCTGCCGAATCGCCGCTCCTTCTTCGAGCGTACGCGGGCGCTGATGGACGTCATCAACGACAATGACGAGAACGGCGCAGTCGCCATTCTCGACATCGACCATTTCAAGAAGATCAACGACACGCTGGGGCATGATGCCGGCGACAGGGCGCTGAAGAAGCTTGCCGAACTGCTGCACGACATGTGCCATGAGCAGCGCCACATTCCCGCGCGTCTTGGCGGCGAGGAATTCGCCGTGTTCCTGCGTGGGCTCAATGCGCATGCCGCCTATCAATTCTGCGAGGAGCTGCGCGGCGCCGTCGAAAAGAACGGCCGCCAGCTGAGCGGCAGCAGCCTGGCGCTGACGATTTCGCTCGGCGTTGTGGAAATCGAAAAGGGCGAACCCTTCGACAATCAGCTCAATGCCGCAGACCAGCTGCTATACCTCGCCAAGGCGAACGGCCGCAACCGCGTCTATTCCGACATCATGATCCAGGAAGGCCTGCAGAAAATCGGTCGGAACGGGTAGGACGGGCGCAGGATGGGCAACTGTGGAGTGACCGGATGTCGATCCGCGATGACCAGCCTCGAATGCCAGCAAGCAAGCACATCAGAACAATGACATCTGGCCATCATCCTTAGGTGGCCTGATTTTCGCGAGCGGCGCGATTTCCGGCACCGGCTCGATAAGGTCAGCGCCGACATTGGCGACCTTGTTGACCTTGTCCGACACCGGGATCATCTCGAAAAAATCATCCTGAACCGGCCGCATCAGGTCGGCCACCTCGCGTGGTTCCTGCGTCTTGCAATCCAGCCAGCGGCTGAAATCCTCCGGCGCGATTACCACTGGCATACGGTCGTGAATGCGGCCGATCGCGGCGTTGGCAGCGGTGGTGAGGATGGCGCCGGTATCGACCTCGGACCCATCGGCAGAGGACCAGGTTTCCATGAGGCCGGCAAAGGCGACGATGCCGCCGTTCTTCGGGCGGATGAAATAGGGCTGCGGCTTGCCGCCCTCCTCCTTCGGCGGGCGCCGCCATTCGTAAAAGCCGGTGGCAGGCACCAGCACGCGGCGATGGCGCATGGCGGCGCGAAAAGATGCCTTGCCGATGGCCGTTTCCGAACGCGCATTGATGAGCAGGGGGAAATCCTTCGGGTCCTTGACCCAGCCGGGCAGAAAACCCCAGCGCACCAGCATGGCCCGACGGTTGGGCAGGTTACTGCCGCGCTCCTGCCGTTCACCCTCCAGCACGATCAGGATCGGCTGTGTGGGCGCGATGTTGAAACGGGCGGGAAAATCCTCAAGGCCGATCAGGTCGAGATAATCGGCAATCTCTTCCGGTGTCGCTTTGAGCACGAAACGTCCGCACATTGTCTGCTCCTCAGGCCCGGGGACCGAATAAAATGATAGCCGTGCCCGCGAGGCAGACGGCACCGCCAGCGATATCCCATCTATCCGGCACATGCCCCTCCACACCCCAGAGCCAGAGAAGCGATGCGGCAATGTAAATCCCGCCATAGGCGGCATAGGCCCTGCCCGCGGTCTCGGTCGGCACAAGCGTCAAAGCCCAGGCGAAAGCGGCGAGCGCCAGCATGCCTGACAGCAATATCCAGCCCGTCTTGCCAAGCTTCAGCCAGGCCCAGAAGGAAAAGCAACCGGCGATTTCCGCAACAGCCGCCAGGGCATAAATAAGATAGACCTTCATTCCACCGTCTTCTGCGTGCACAATCGATCCGATTCCCAAATATACCATCGGTATTCCCGGACCAATATAGACAGGCCCAAGACGGCTGAAACAAGCGAAACCATTCATGACCCTTCGTATCAAGCCCCGCCCCGCCTCCTCCGCCATCGTCCGGAATGGAGATCGGCTGCTGCTCGTGCGCCGTATAAATCCGCCGTCGAAGGACATGTTCGCCTTTCCGGGCGGGCGCGGCGAAGAGGGTGAAACGCCAGCCGAGACGGCGCTGCGCGAACTTCAGGAGGAAACCGGCATCGTCGCGCGTAAACCGCAGCTGTTTGCGACCTATGACCTGCCGTCGCGCGACCCCGAGGGTGCGCTGACGAGCCACTATTTCCTCTCCGTCTTTACCGTGGAAACGGATGCGGACCCGGCGGTGACGGCGGCCGACGACGCGGCGGATGCGGGCTGGTTCACATTGGCGGAAATCCGCCGGTTGCCGGCACCGGAAAGCGTCGTCGAATGCGCCGAGCGGCTGCTTGCATGATTGCCAGCCAGCCAGAATCGCTATTATCTAGAGGATGTCGCGCAACACTGTGCAGCGGTTTTGCGATAACGACATGCTATAGACCTAAAGCTGACCGAGCGGTCTGAAAGACCGCGATGGCCTTAGGACCAATCCGCCCGCCGGGTGTTCACGAGTATGTGTGGGGCAGAATAAAATTTTGATACGGCCAACCATTTTCCTGTCTTTTTTCCTGACCATGCTTGCACCCGCCGGGCAAGACGGCGTCGCTCATGCGCAGCCTTCGAAGGCTGCTTCCAGTGAGGTTCGCCCGCCGGAAGCACAACCGCCCAAACCCGCTCCCTATGACGACAGGCTGGCACGGCTGTCGGAGATATTGGGGGCGGTGCAATATCTGAGAACCCTGTGCCCTTCCTCCGGTCCGGAGGACTGGCGCAAATCGATGAGCGATCTTCTGGCGGCCGATACGGCCAACGAACCGGAAAGGCGCCAGCGCATGACGGCTGCATTCAACCGTGGATATCGTTCCTTTGCGGCCATCCACACCAGTTGCACACGCGCCGCCGTCATGGCAGAAGAGGGCTACCGTAACGAAGGGGCAACACTCGCCCAGGAAATTGCGTCCAGGTTCGGAAATTAGCGGATTGTTAACCTCTTTTCGCCGCAGCCCGTGCCGTTTTGATAAAAGGCTGCTAGTGTTGTTAACAGGGTGGTAAGGACTTGCCCGCCCTGTCGAGGATGAAAAATGCAGACGAGCCGTAACGAAATCGACGACATGATCGTGCATGAAAAGATGCAGGTCGCTCTGGAACACCAGAACGAGGCATGGGCTGACGGCATGGCCGACGGCATCGAGCCGGAGATCATCGCCGATGCCGCAATCGCTCTGGCCATGCGCGAAACCATCCGTATGCACGGCGAAGCCGGTGCTGAAGCAATGCTGGAATCGCTGCGCCAGCGCATGCTTGAAGGCGAATTTTCCCCGCAGCGTGTGATACAGTAAAGTCGGGGTCTGTCATGTCTTGCCTGAGCAAGGGGCTTTTGCGCTCTTCCGCCATGCTGTCCATCTTGGCTGCCTTGACCGCCGGGTCCATTGGCTTGCCCAGCCGCGCCTTTGCGCTTTCCGAGCTGAAACCCGCACAAAATACCGAAAGCGAGCCGCAAGCCCAAAGTGGCGAACAGCCGCAACGGCCCCAGGCTCCCGAGCCCGACGAGATCGAAGGTGATTCGGACGGCATTCCCCTGCCCGACCCTCTGGTCGACCGTTCCGCCGGTCAATCGACCCAGCAACCCGCCAAGCCGGGCAACACGCCGGAAATGTCGGTCGTTATCGAGCATGATATTTCAAAGGCGCCGGAAGCCGTGCGCAAGCTTCGCCAGCAGATCATCGACGCCGCCTCTTCGGGCGATATCGAAAAACTGCGGCCTTTCATCGCCGCCAGCGACAAGCAGTTCCGTATCGACGGCAATGACAGCGACGACCCGATCGCAGCGCTGAAAAGCTATTCCGGCGATCCCGACGGTCTGGAAGTGCTGGCGATCATCATCGATCTGCTTTCGACGGGTTATGCCCATGTCGACGCCGGCACCCCGGATGAAGCCTATGTTTTCCCCTATTTCGCCGGAAAGCCGCTCAATACGCTGACCGCGCCGGAAAAGGTCGAGCTGCTGCGTATCATCACGGCGGGCGATCTGGCTGATATGCAGGAATACGGTAATTACAGCTTTTACCGCATCGGCATTTCGCCTGACGGCAAGTGGAAGTTCTTCACCGCCGGCGATTGATCGCGCGGCGGTGCTTGCCGTTCTTTTGCAAAAATCCTAACTGTGCGGCATGAGCAATTCAGCAGAAGCGCGTCGCGGTTCTGCAAAGGAAACTGCGCGAAAACAAAAAGAGAGCATTTTTGCAGATTGCCTCGGGCAGCCCTCAGCGACCCTGGCCGGAAATGCTTTCGATGAACCGAACGGTGATGCCATGCCTTCCGCCTTTATTGCCGACCGCCGCCTGATCAGAGTTTCCGGCACGGGTGCCGAAGAGTTTCTGAACAATCTGATCACGGCCGCTGTTGAAAACCTGCCGCAAGGCGAGGCGCGCGCCTCTGCACTTCTGACGCCGCAAGGCAAGATCCTGTTCGATTTCCTGATCGCGCGCGATGGCCCGGATTATCTGATCGAATCGGGTGCTGCCGAACAGGATGCGCTGCTGCGCCGCCTGACCATGTACAAGCTGCGCGCGCCCGTCGATCTCAAGGCCGAACCGATAGAAGGCGTCAGCGTTTTCTGGAGCGAAAGCGTGCCCGAGGCGGGCGCGAAGGACGGCCGTTTCGCCAAGGCCGGCATCAATCTGTTCCGCGTTCCGGGTGCTTCGGCCTCGGGCGACATAACGGCATATGATGCCCTGCGCATTGAGCACGGAATTGCCGAATCCGGCCGCGATTATGCGTTGCAGGATGCTTTTCCGCATGATGTGCTGATGGATGTGAATGACGGCGTCTCGTTCAAAAAGGGTTGCTTCGTCGGCCAGGAAGTCGTCTCGCGCATGAAACATCGCGGCACGGCAAGACGGCGGGTCGTCACCGTTTCGGCTGAAAGCGCGCTTCCCGCAACCGGAACAGACATCACCGCCAACGGAAAACCGGTCGGGGCGCTTGGAACCGTTTGCGGCAACACGGGACTTGCCATCGTGCGGATAGACCGCGTTGCCGATGCGCTCGCCTCCGCCACGCCGCTCATTGCCGAGAATGTTCCCGTGACTATGGCCTTGCCGGCCTGGAGCGGCATCTCCTTCCCCGTCGTCGATCCTGCGGTACAGGCGGAGGAATAGGCGTGGCGCCCGCTAAAAGTCCGCGCGCCTGGCAGCGCATGCTTTCTGGACGGCGGCTCGACCTGCTCGACCCCTCACCGCTCGACGTAGAAATCGCCGATATCGCCCATGGTCTTGCCCGCGTCGCCCGCTGGAACGGCCAGACGCGCGGCGATCACGCCTTCTCCGTCGCCCAGCATAGCCTCATCGTCGAAAACATTTTCTGCCGCATGTGCGCGAATGCGACGCCCGACGATATGCAGATGGCGCTTTTGCACGACGCCCCGGAATATGTCATCGGCGACATGATCTCGCCGTTCAAATCCGTGGTCGGCGGCGGTTATAAAACCGTGGAGAAAAGGCTGGAAGCGGCCGTGCATCTGCGCTTTGGCCTGCCGCCGCATGCCTCGCGCGAGCTGAAGGACCGCATCAAGAAAGCCGATACGGTTGCCGCTTTTTTCGAGGCGACGGAGCTTGCCGGTTTTTCCATTGCCGAGGCACAGAAATTCTTCGGCCTGCCGCGCGGCATCACCCGCGATATGTTCGACATTATCCCACTTCCCTCGACCGAGGCGCAGAAGCGGTTCGTTGAACGCTTCGAGGCGATCGAGGCAATGCGCGTGGTCAAAACCGGCAACGCGGCTGGAGGGGTGAAATGACTTCTATCGTCGTATCGCCGTTGTCGAGGATCGCGGAAATGGCCGTGAAGCACAAAGCCCGCGAAATGGTGACGCTGATAGCAAAGGAGCAGACCTTTCACCGCCCGGCGGTGATCTCAGCCGAAAGGCACTTGACCCTTGCGATGAACGACATCAGCTTCAAGGGCACCGGCGATCTCATCGCGCCTGACGATGCGCATGTGCTGCGGCTGATCGATTTCGCCCGCGAATGGGACCAGTCCGCACCGCTTCTCATCCATTGCTGGATGGGCGTGTCGCGCTCCCCCGCCGCAGCTGTCATTGCAGCACTTAGCCTTTATCCGGATCAGGACGAGATGGCGCTTGCGCTCAGCCTGCGCACCGCCTCACCTTACGCCACCCCCAATGCCCGCATCATCGCAATCGGTGACCGCTTGCTTGGGCGGGATGGCAGGCTGGTGGCGGCAATCAAGACGATCGGCAGGGGTGCGGATACGGACGGCAACGTACCCTTCGTGCTGCCTCTCTCTAACTGACGCCTCCGTTTTTGGCGGAACCCCTGCGGCATCCAGTCGTTACCAAAGTAGAACAGCAATAAGAATCACGGGATAATTCATGGAACAACAGGCAACGGATATCATCGTCGCATCGCAGGCAGCGGTACGACAGGCGAGCACGCTGGCGGTGCAATATTCCTTTTCGATCATCGGTGCGCTCCTGCTTCTGATCATCGGCTGGCTGGCCGCGACTTTCCTGCAGCGCTGGGCTTTTCAGGGCTTGTCGCGCATCCGCGGCTTCGATGCGACGCTTGCCGGTTTCTTCGCGGGTGCCATCCGTTACGTAGTGCTTATTCTGGTGCTGGTCATGGTGCTTGGTCAGTTCGGCGTTCAGACGGCCTCCATTCTTGCGGCACTTGGCGCTGCCGGCCTCGCCATCGGTCTGGCGCTTCAGGGCACATTGCAGAACATCGCCGCCGGCATCATGCTTCTGGTGCTGCGTCCCTTCCGGGTTGGCGAATATATCGAGACTGGCGCCGTGAGCGGCACGGTGATCGAAATCGGCCTGTTTGCTACCGAGCTTAAAACCAGCGATGGGCTTTACCGCCTTGCGCCAAATTCCACCCTGTGGAACGTGCCGATCACCAATTACAGCCGCTTCCCATCGCGCCGCCACGAATTGAGCCTGACGGTTAAGAGCGACGAGGATCTGGCTGCGGCGCAGGACATGCTGATGCGTGTGGTGCGCTCGGAAAGCCGGGTGCTGTTGGACCCCGCCCCCGTTACCTTCGTCGATTCGGTCAGCGCCGACAGCGCCACGGTGAAATTGCGCTACTGGGCGCGCAGCGACAATTACTTCGCAACCACGCGTGACGTGACGAAGGCAATGAAGCTCGCTTTCGATGAGCGCAAGGCGGAATTAACCGCACAAACCGCGTGAATTGAGAGCGTCCCAGCCGCTCCCTTCTCCATACAACTTTTTCCCATATGAAAGCCGGCCCTGAGCCGGCTTTCGCCATTTTTCGCGCAAGGGTGGCGGCAGGCGCTCTTGCGTCTGGCGAAGGACGTGTTTATACGACCTATTCGTAATGTTATTACATAACTTACCCTTCGATTTATAACCACATAAGGGCCAGAAGAATGCAAAAAACCATCACCCGCGTCACCGGCGCGCTTGCAATCGGTTCCATGCTGCTGATGACAGCCCCGGCACTGGCGGCCGGAAAGGACAAGACGTCCACCGCGCATAGTCACAGCCACGACCACAGCCATGGTCAGACCGAAGCCGAGAAACAGATCTACAAGGGTTACTTCGAGGATGCGCAGGTGAAGCCACGCACGCTTTCAGACTGGGAAGGTGACTGGCAGTCAGTCTATCCCTATCTGCTGAATGGTTCTCTCGATGGGATCATGGCGGAAAAGGCAGCCCACGGCGACAAGACAGCAGCCGAATATCGTGCCTATTACGAAATTGGCTACAAAACGGATGTCAATCGCATCACCATCAAGGGCGACAACGTGGCCTTTTATAAAGAAGGCAAACCAGCGCAAGGCACTTATGTCAGCGACGGCCAGGAAATCCTGACCTACAAGAAGGGTAATCGCGGCGTGCGGTACATCTTCAAAAAGACCGACGGCGATGCGGATGCACCGCAATTCATTCAGTTCAGCGATCACACCATCGAGCCTAAAAAAGCCGGCCATTACCACCTCTACTGGGGCAATGACCGCAAGGCGCTTCTGGACGAGGTGACCAATTGGCCAACCTATTACCCGTTCCAGATGGATGGCCCTGAGATCGTCGAGGAAATGGCGGCGCATTAAGACCGCACTCTTCCTGGTTTTCCGCAGCCTGTGGTCAAACCTTGACTTGTCACGATTTCGCCTTCCCCCCAGTGGGGAGAAGGCAACCAATGCGAGTTGATACGGCCCTTTCCCAGCTCACTGCCCCATTGTCGAGCGATGCGCCCAGCCGGTCATGCGCTTTTCGAGCCAGGCCATGATCGCATACATGACGATACCTTCCACGGCGAGCATCAACAGACCGGCAAAGACCAGTGGAACGTTGAACTGGCTTTGCGCCGAACTCATCATATTACCGAGGCCATAATTGGAGGCGACGGTTTCCGATACGACCGAGCCGACGAAGGCGAGCGTGATGGCGATTTTCAGCGAGCCGAAGAAGTAAGGCATGGAGCGCGGAATGCCGACCTTCAGCATGATATCCATCTTCCTGGCGCCAAGTGCGCGCAGCACGTCCTCCGTTTCCGGCTCGATGGTGGCCAGGCCGGTCGCGACATTGACGACGATGGGGAAGAAGGAAATCAGGAACGCAGTCAGAACCGCAGGAACAGTGCCGATGCCGAACCAGATGACGAGGATCGGCACCAGCGCCACTTTGGGGATGGCGTTAAAACCGATCATCAGCGGATAAAGCCCGGCATAGATGGTTTTCGACCAGCCGATAAAGAGGCCGATGGCGAGACCCGCCGCGACGGCAATCGCAAAACCGAGCGTGGTGGTATAGAGCGTCTGCAGCGAGTTCTTCCAGATAGGCGACCAATATTGCACGATGGCCTGCCCCACACGCACCGGCGACGGCAGAATGGTTGGCGGCATTTTCAGCGCGTAGACCAGCAATTCCCACATTGCAAACAGCGCCAGCGTATAGAGCCAGGGAGCGGCCTTCACCCAGTTGACCCGGGCGATCAGCGGTTTCGACGGCGCGGTTGCCATGCTGCTTTCCACAAACGCACTCATGCCGCCACCCTCGCCTGCGCTATCTCGCCATGCAGTTCCTGCACCATGTCGTTGAAACCCTTGTCATACATGATATCAAGCTGGCGCGGCCGCGCGAAAGGCACGCGGTGTTCCGCCAGCACGCGGCCCGGCCTTGCGCTCATCACGAAAATCTTGTCGGCGAGAAAGGTCGCTTCGCGCAGATCGTGTGTCACCAGAATGATGGTAACCCGCTGCGCCGTATGCAGATCACGAATGACGCACCACAGTTCCTCACGGGTGAAGGCGTCGAGCGCGCCGAAGGGCTCATCCAGCATCAGAAGATCCGGCTCGTGGATCAGTGCGCGGCAGAGATTGGCGCGCTGCTGCATGCCACCGGAAAGCTGCCAGGGGAATTTCGAGCCGAAGCCTTTGAGGCCGACGATTTCCAGCAGGCGTTCGGCTTTGGCGACATATTCGGCCTTATGCGCGCGCAGACGCCGGCGGTGCTTCTCGACGATTTCCAGCGGCAGCAGGATATTTTCGAGCGTCGTGCGCCAGGGCAGCATCGTCGGGTTCTGAAACGCCATGCCGACAATCGAAACCGGTTCCGTGACCTGCCGCCCGGCAACGATGACATTGCCCTTTTGCGGGATATGCAGCCCCGTTACCAGCTTCATCAGGGTCGACTTGCCGCAGCCCGACGGGCCGACGACAGCAGCGAACTCCCCCTTGTCGACCGTCAGGTTGAGGCCGGATACAGCCAGCGTTCCGGCCGCCCCGCCGTAACGCATGTCGACATTGTCTATTTCCACGAGATGTGACATCGCAGTCCCCTTTTCAGCCCCCCAAGCTATTTAAAAATTGCAAACCGCCCGGACCGGCAAGCGATCCGGGCGGTCGCCGTGACCTCAATCAGGGGAGCATGCGCTCTTCCTTGGGCGGCAGGTAAGCCGCGTCGAAGACCTGCTCTGCCTTGACGTTGCCCTTCAGACCCATGGAAACTTTCAGGGTCTCGAGGGAGGCAGCAAGCCGGGCCGGATCGACACCACCCATGCCATTTTCCACCACATAGGGTGTCTTGATGTTCATGCTGTTGGCCATGTTGAGGCGTTCCAGCTCAATCGCGCTGTCGAGCGTCTCGTTACGCTTGAGCACGGCCGCCACACCCTCTTCAGGGGTCTTGACGGAATCGGCGAAGCCCTTGGCCAGCGCCTTGAGGAAACCCTTGACGGCATCAGGGTTTTTCTCAGCAAAATCAGTGTTTACAAGCACGGCATTGCCATAAAGATTCAAGCCATGCTCGGCCATCAGGATGGTCGAGATATCGTCATCGGCAATGCCCTGTTTTTTCAGGTTGAGGATCACCGAAAATGCAAAGCCGAAGACGCCGTCGACATCGCCCTTGGCGAGCATCGGCTCACGCACCGGAAAGCCGATCGATTCGATCTTGATCTTGCTGTCGTCCAGCCCCGCGACCTGCTTGAAGGCTGGCCATTGCGCAAAAGCGCCATCCGGCGGCGGCGCGCCGAGTTTCTTGCCTTCCAGCGACTTCGGGTCGCCAGTGACACCAAGCGACTTGCGGCCGACGACGGCAAATGTCGGGCGTTCATAGACCATGTAAACGGCCTTGACCTTCTGGCTCGGATCCTCATCGAGGAACTTAATCACCGAATTGATGTCGCCGAAACCCATCTGGTAAGCGCCGGTCGCCACGCGCGGAATGGCCTCCACCGAGCCGTTGCCGCTGTCGATCGTCACGTCGAGGCCTTCGGCCTTGAAGTATCCCTTGTCCAACGCCAGCAGGAAACCTGCGGCAGGTCCCTCGAATTTCCAGTCGAGCGTGAATTTTACCGGCGTTTCGGCATGGGCGCTCGTTACCGGCAGCGACAGCCCGGCAGCGGCACCGACTGCAGCAATGGCCAGAGCTCTCGACAACAACCTACGCGTTAATATCATCTGTTCCCCCTGATGGTTATGGTTGGATTGGTTGCATAAGACCCAATTCCAGCCATCAAGGCAAGATAAAATTGCATACAAAATAGCCGTTATTTTGTATGCTTATTTTAAAGGCAGCCATGGTCAACCGGCAGGCAAAAAGCCCGATTTTTGCCCATCCCGCATGCAACGAAGCGACAACAATATCGTTCACGCAGCGAACACAGCGTTCTCACTTGCCGGGGTTGCGGATCAGGCGCAGCGTGGGACAAATAGGGCCACAAACAGCAGGCAAAACGGCGGGGACGGCAAGATGAATTCTGCACTGGGCATACACCACATCACGATGATCACCCGGAAGGTGCAGGCGAATGTCGATTTTTACGCCGGCTTTCTGGGCTTAAGGCTCGTCAAACGCACTGCCGGTTTTGAAGATGCCATGCAGCTTCACTTGCTTTACGGCGACGGAAACGCCTCGCCCGGCTCGCTTTTGACCTTCCTCGTCTGGGAAGACGGTGGGCAGGGCCGCGTGGGTTATGGCCAGACGCTGGAAGTTTCACTGGCGATCGACCCTGCCAGCATTGGTTTCTGGCTGACGCGCGCGCTGAAATTCGGCATCCGCGCCGAGGGCCCCTCCGACGAATTCGGTACCCCTGTCATCCGGTTGAAAGACCCTGACGGCCTGATCGTCAAGCTGGTCGGCACGAACGCCTTCGCCGATGCCACGCCGCATGTGACAAACGACATCCCCGCAGAAGACGCCATTCGCCGGATTTATGGCGCGACGATGCTGAGCGAGGTGCCGGAAGAAACCGTGGCGTTCCTCACAAGATATTTCGGCTACCGGCAGGAAAGCCAGACAGGCGCGATCCGCCGGCTCGTAGCGCAAAGCGGCGACATCATCGACGTGCGCGACGCGACCGGCTTCTGGTCCAGCGCCCCTGGCACCGGCACTGTTGACCACATCGCTTTCCGCGCGAAGGATCTGGAAGAGTTGAACGCGGTTCTGGCCGAGCTGAAATCGCTTAATTCCAGCACCACGAATGCCCACGACCGGAAATATTTCCACTCGCTTTATGTCCGCGAACCGGGCGGCGTGCTGATTGAAATGGCGACCGACGCTCCCGGCATGACCGTGGACGAACCGCTTGAGGCACTCGGCGAAAATTTGTTCATCCCGCCACTCTTCATGAAGGACGAAGCGGATGTGCGCGTTGCGCTGCCGCAATTTTCGATGCCGGGCGAAGAACGTATCGTCTATCGCGACCTGCCCTTCGTGCACCGCTTCTATACGCCCGAAAAGCCGGATGGCAGCACCATCATCCTGCTGCACGGTTCCGGCGGCAGTGAAACCAGCCTGATGCCGCTGGCGCACCGGGCTGCTCCGGGCGCCACGCTTCTCGGCGTTCGCGGCCGCAGCACCGAAGAAGACATCGCCCGCTGGTTCCGGCGTCTGCCCGATTTCAGCTTCGACCAGAAGGATATCGTCTCGGAAGCGGAAGCCTTTGCCGCCTTCATTGACGGCGCCATTCGGTCCTATGGTCTGGATCGTTCGAAGCTGCGCTTCATCGGCCATTCCAACGGCGCAAATTTCTATGCGGCCTTTGCGGCACTCTACCCGGAGCTTGCCGGGGATGCGCTGCTTTACCGCCCGTTGCCGATTCTCGATAGATGGCCGGAAAGTGATCTTACCGGACGCAACTTCCTGCTCGTAGCCGGAGAACGCGACAAATATCGCGACAGAGCGGCAGATGTGCAAGGCAGGCTTGTGGCCGGCGGCGCGCGGGCAGAAGTGCAAATGATTGATGACGGTCACGATCTTGGGTTTGCCGATATCGAAGCGGCACGGCACTGGCTTGCGGCGTGACATCTGACGATACTGCGTTGCCTCGTGGTTTGTTCTCCCCCGCCGGGCAGAAAGCCACGGCAGCGGGATAAGGGGCAAAGGCCGTGAGATTGGGCAACGTTTTCTCCTCATCCGACCCTTCGGGCCACCGTCTCCCCGGCGGGGAGAAGAAACAAACGGCAACCTCCCGCATCCCTCAACCAAGCCTTGCATAAATTCGCCAAAACGGCTTTAAAAACAGCTTAGTAATTGGAGAGTCTGTTTGGAAATCCCGTTTCTCATCCTCGCCGTCATCGCAGCCTTCATCTATACGCTGGTCGCAAGCATCCGCAATTCAAGCCGCATCAAGTCGCTGGAGCGTGAGGTTCACGGCCTGAAGCGGCTGATGGCCACGGGGGCGGCCTCTCCTCTTGCCGCACAGGCGGAGGCGGATGCAGCCGCGGAAAACCCGGATTTCAGGGCGGAAGAAGAAGATCGGGCTTTGCCGGAAGACGAGTTCGTCGAAACGGAATATCCGTCCGAAACCGAAGTGGCCGCTGCCATGGCGCCGGCGGAGAACCTTGCCAGCGCGGAAGAGACACGTGCGCTTTCCACTGAGGCCGCATCCGCGTCAGCCCCGAAGGAAAGCTTCGAAAGCCTGCTCGGTGCACGCTGGGCAGTGTGGGCAGGTGGGCTGGCGCTGGCGCTCGGCGGCATTTTCCTCATCAAATATTCGATCGAGTCTGGGCTCCTGAGCCCGGCCGTGCGGCTTTCGCTCGCCGCCATTTTCGGCCTCGGTCTCGGTCTTGCCGGCGAAGCAATCCGCCGCAGGGCCGTACCTGGTATCGCCACCACCTATTCCAACGCCATGATACCTGGCGTGCTGACGGCAGCGGGTGCACTGACACTGTTCGGCGTTATCTATGCCGCCTACGGCATTTACGACTACATAAGCCCCACCACCGCTTTCATCCTGCTCGGGCTTGTCGCCTTCGGCACCATTGGCCTTTCACTTCTGCACGGGCAGGCGCTCGCCGGTCTTGGCCTTTTGGGCTCAATGCTGACGCCTGCGCTGATCGCCACCGAAACGCCTGATGTCTGGGCGCTGTTCATCTTCCTGACGATCTCCTGGCTGGCGACAGCAGCTGCTGCGCGCAGGCAGCGCTGGACCGTGGCTCCCTCGCTTGCCAATGCCGGTCTCGGCCTTTGGGCGCTCGGCTATGTCGCCATCGCCGACACGATCAGTGCCGCACCTCCGGTCCTTGCGCTGCTCGTCATGCTGGCGGGTACGATCTTCCTCTGGCCCGGACGCTATTTCGACACAGCACCTGCCGAAACGGGAGAAACCGTAACTTCCGGGCGGCGCGCCGTTCGCGCCATGCGGCTTTTGCTGCGCCCGTCGCTTGCCATCAATCTCACCGTCTCAATGGCCGTGATCCTGCCGGCATTCAGCTTTCTCGTCATCGGCGCCGGCATCGACCTTCATCCGGCCGTGATTGTCTCAGCGCTCATCGCAGGGTTGGCGGCCCTTGGTGCTTCCCGCCGCAACGCGGTCTGGCCCGCCATTATCGCAGCACTTGGCGCGCAGGCTGCGGTCTCGATGATGTCTCGCTCCGGGCTCGATTTCATCGGCATCATCAACGATACCTCAATTGCGCTGCCGCCGGTGCGAACCGGCTACATGGCTGAAATCGCCATGGCGCTTGGTCTTGGCGCCATTCTTTTGCTCTGCGGTTTTTCCTTCCTGAAACGCAAGGGCGCGGACGATCCGGATTTCGCCCAGCTCTGGGCGGGGATTGCAGCTCTCTTCCCGGTCTGGCTCGGAACCGCGAGCTTCGTCGAATATGGAAATCTCGGTCGTGACTGGCTGCACGCGGCCTATGGCCTCGGCCTCGGTTTCGTACTGATCGCCGCTGCCGAATGGCTGCACCGACAAAACAACGAGGCCTATCGCAAGCCGCTCAACATCCTCGTGCTCGGCTCGTTTGCCGCATTCGCGCTTAGCCTACACACGCTGACTGAGGGGCTTACGACAACCATACTGCTTTCCGTCATCGGTTTCGGTTATGTGCTGGCAACCCGCCAGCGCAACTGGGATGTGCTGCCCTGGGTCATGGCGGTGGCAAGTGTTGCTGTTCTTGGCCGCATCGCCTGGGAGCCGACCATCGTCGGGCCGCAAAATCTTGGGCTCACGCCGGTCTTCAACGCGCTTCTGCCGGGTTACGGCATTCCGGCGCTGCTCGCCATCGTCTCCGCCTGGATGCTGCGCGACTGGCCGGGCTTCCGGGCAAAGAACTTCCTGCAGGCCATCGCCAGCCTGATGGGCCTGCTGGCGGTCGCAATCCTCATCCGCCATGCGATGAATGGCGGCACACTGGACGAAAGCGTGCCGACGCTTGGCGAACAGTCGATCTACACGCTGCTGACCATCGGTTTTTCAGGCGTTCTGATGACGCTCGATTTGAAGAGCCCCAGCCCCGTCTTCCGTTACGGCTCGATGATTGCAGGCGTTATCGCCGTCATCAACGTGCTGGTGATGCATTTCTTCACGCTGAACCCCTATTTCACCGGCGAAAATACCGGCCGCATCCCGTTCCTCAACCTGCTGCTGATCGGTTACCTGCTGCCGGCGCTCGCCTATGGGGGCCTTGCCTATTACGCACGCGGCAAGCGGCCTGCGGCCTATGTCAGCCTGCTGGCCGTGGCGGGTGCCGCACTCGGCTTTGCCTGGGCCACGCTTTCGGTCCGCCGCTTCTGGCAGGGTGAAAACATTGCCAACTGGAAAGGCTTCCTGCAGGGCGAGACCTATAGCTACTCGGTGGTCTGGCTGTTGATAGGCGTATTGCTGCTCATCGTCGGTTCGCGCTTCAATGCGCGCAGCCTGCGTCTGGCATCCGCCGCCTTCGTGCTGATCTCCGTCGCCAAGGCATTCCTGATCGACATGAGCAATCTTGAGGGCGTGCTGCGGGCGCTGTCCTTCATCGGGCTTGGCGCCGTGTTGATCGGCATCGGTCTGTTCTATCAGAAAATCCTCACCCGGCAGCCGAAGACATGATCCCGGCTGAGGCTTTTGCGCCCTATGCGGCGCTTGCGCAGGACCTTATCCCGCATGCCGCCGATGCGGGCGACGGCTCGCACGATCTTGCCCATA
This sequence comes from Rhizobium sp. AN6A, assembly GCF_900215635.1. NCBI lineage: Bacteria > Pseudomonadati > Pseudomonadota > Alphaproteobacteria > Hyphomicrobiales > Rhizobiaceae > Rhizobium > Rhizobium sp. AN6A. The sequence continues at coordinate 2,085,370 of NZ_OCNC01000004.1, read as the reverse complement.
TTCACCGCGTCTTCCGCAACGCCATGCGCATCCATGCGGGCGAAGGCGGCGATGGCACGGTGCTGGCGGCCAGCGTGCTTTTGCATGATTGCGTGGCGGTGGAGAAGAATTCGCCGCTTCGCGCGCAGGCCTCACGTCTTGCGGCGGAAAAAGCCTCCGGCATTCTGGCCGGGCTTGGCTGGCGTCAGGCCGATATTGACGCTGCCGCGCATGCCATCACCACCCACAGTTTTTCCGCCAATATCGAGCCGCAGACGCTGGAGGCAAAGATCCTTCAGGATGCCGACCGGCTGGACGCCATCGGCATGGTGGGGGCAGCGCGCTGCTTTTATATTGCCGGGCGCATGGGTTCGGCGCTTTACGACCCGGCCGATCCGCTGGCAAAGGACCGTCCGCTTGATGATCGCGCCTTTGCCATCGACCATTTCGAAACCAAGCTGTTCAAGCTTGCTGATGGTTTCCGCACCGAAACCGGGCGAGAACTGGCAAAGGCCCGCCATGAGCGGCTGAAACAGGTGCTGGACCTGTTTCTCGACGAAATCTGAGGAGAAAACAGTGCGTGTTACCGAACTCAACATCTACCCGCTGAAAAGCGCGCGCGGCATTGTCCTCTCTAAAAGCGATGTTTCGGCGGAAGGCCTGCCTGGCGACCGGCGCGCCATGCTGACCGACCCTTCGGGCCACTTCATCACCCAGCGCGAATTGCCTGCAATCGCCACGGTTCTGGCACAGCACGCGGATGGCGGCATGGTGCTTTCGCGGGAAACGAATGGCGAAATTTTCGCACGACCATCCGGCGAGCGCATGGATGTGGCGGTGTGGAAATCGGTCGTCAGCGCCAATATCGCCGATAGCGAAACCAACGACACACTGTCTGAGTGGCTTGGGCGCGAAGTGAAGCTGGTGTTCTTCGACGACATCGCAAAACGCATCGCGAGCCTTGAATGGACCGGCAACGAAACGCCCGTCACTTTTGCCGACGGTTACCAGATCCTCGTCACCACCACCGCTTCACTTGCAGCCCTTAACGACAATATGCGTGCGAATGGAGAGGACGCCGTTGGCATGGAACGGTTCCGGCCCAATATCGTGCTGGAAACGGACGAGCCGTGGGCGGAGGATCGCTGGGCGGCGATCGAGATCGGCGGCATCCGTTTCGATCTCGTCAAGCCCTGCGCCCGCTGCATCATGACGACGCAGGACCAGATAACCGGCTCCCGCGATGTACCCTCCCCCATGAAGGCCATGGGCCGCATCCGCATGTCCGGCGACCGGCGGGTGCCCGGCCCGCTCTTCGGCTGGAATGTCACGCCGCGCGGCGAAGGCAGGCTAGCTGTTGGCGATGTGGCAAAGGTGGTTGAGGAACGCGCCGACGGCTGGGCGATCAAAAGGCGCTAACCCGCTGGGCGATGCATCTCACGCTCTCCTATCAAGGCTTCTTCGCACCGACGATCAGGAAAATCGGGCGGCGGTCTTCGTGTTTCATCTCCGGCCGCTCCGCCAGCAGGGCGGGATCGGGCCTCGGTTCCGCGAGCCGCGTGATCGCAAAGCCGGAAGTCAGCAGGGCGTTGAGAATGCCTGACACCGTGCGGTGATATTTGACGACATCATCCGCCATCCAGTTGGAATGGCGCACGCCCTCGTTCTGATAATTATCGAGCGGCCAGTGCAGTATTTCGCCATCTTCGCCGTAGAACCAGTCCTGTTTATCCAGCGCCGTGAACACGGGATGCTCGATGGAAAAGATGAAGTCGCCGCCGGATTTCAACACGGAGAAAACTCTCGCGAATGCCGCATCCAGGTCGCGAACGTAGTGCAAAGCGAGTGAGCTCAGTACCAGATCGAAGCTTTCCGGCGCAAAATCGATGTCCTCGATCGCGGCGCGGCGATATTCGATGCCGGGGCCGCCGTTTATCTCTGCGGCGCGGCGCAGCATATTTTCCGACAGATCGACCCCGATGACATGCGCCGCGCCCTGCTCTACGGCATGGCGGCAATGCCAGCCAAAACCGCAACCGAGATCAAGAACGGTCTTGTCTTTGAGCGTTGGCAACATGGCGCGCAGCTCATGCCATTCGCCCGCCTGACGCAGTCCCTCCAGAGAGCGTGGCATGGCGCTGTAGCGCTCGAAAAACTGCGGGTCGTCGTAAATATTCTGCTTCATCGTTGCCTCACCTTGCCCGATGGCATTTCACCTGAGTGTCTCATCAATCGCACGAATAGTGCCGTCAAGAAAAGTTGCTAGTGGGCCAGCCTTGCAAAAGATAATATTCCTCTCATCAAAGGGGAATTTTGCGGCACAGCGTCCCACGGGGCGAGGCGCTGCATCGGGAGAGTTTTCATGTCGCAAGCCACACGCCAAACCATGCCCTGGGCGATCATCGTCGCCGGGTCGCTGATCGCGGTCATGACCTTCGGGCCACGCTCGGCGATGGGCTTTTTCCAGCTACCCATGCTGGCCGATACCGGCTGGGACCGCTCCACCTTCGGACTTGCCATGGCGTTGCAGAATCTGTTCTGGGGTCTCGGCCAACCCTTCTTCGGCGCCATCGCCGATAAATTCGGTACGGGGCGCGTACTCGTGCTGTCAGGCTTTCTCTATGCGGCTGGCCTCATCTGCATGTCCTTCGGCACTTCGCCCTTCTGGCTGCATTTCGGTGGTGGCGTGCTTGTCGGGCTTGGCATTGCCGCTGGTTCATTCAGCGTCATTCTTTCGGCCTTCGCGCGGCATGTTACGCCGCAGCAACGCTCGCTTGCCTTCGGCATCGGCACCGCGGCGGGATCGGCGGGCATGTTCCTGTTTGCGCCAATCAGCCAGGGCCTGATTTCCACCTATGGCTGGTCGGACAGTCTCGTCTGGCTTGCCGTGATGATGATGCTGGTGCCGCTGCTGGCCTATCCGATGCGCGGCAATTCCTCGTCCGGCAGCCAGTCGCAGACGCAATTCAAGCAGACGGCAGGCGAGGCGCTGAGAGAAGCGCTCGGCCACAAGAGCTATCTGCTTTTGACCACCGGCTTTTTCGTCTGCGGTTTCCAGGTGGCCTTCATCACCGCGCATTTTCCGGCCTATCTCGGCGATATCGGCATCGAACCCCGCTATGCGGTCATCGCCATGGCGCTGATCGGCTTCTTTAACATCATCGGATCGCTGGCCGCCGGCGTCATTGCCCAGCGTTACTCGAAACCCTATCTGCTGGCCTATATCTATATCGCCCGCTCAATCGCCGTCACGGCTTTCCTGCTTCTGCCGCAAACGCCGCTTTCGGTCATCATCTTCGCGGCCGTGATGGGCATCCTGTGGCTTTCCACCGTGCCGCCGACCAATGCGCTGGTGGCGATCATGTTCGGCACGCGCCATCTCGGCATGCTGGGTGGCGTCGTATTCCTGTCGCATCAGATCGGCTCGTTCCTCGGTGTCTGGCTGGGCGGCTTCCTTTACGACAAGCTCGGCTCCTACGATCTCGTCTGGTGGCTCGGCGTCGGCATGGGTATTTTTGCGGCCATCGTGCATTGGCCTATCCAGGAACGACCGGCACCTCGGCCAGCAATGGCCTGAGGCTATACCGCCTTATCGAGCGCAGGCAGCACCGCCTTGCGCTCCAGTGCCTTCAACGCCGCCTGCACGAAACCGTCGCGGGCGGCGTTTTCATTGAGGCCGCGTGGATCATAGACATGGCGGTTGAGGAAATGGGCGGTGAGACGGAAGGCAGCCGCGAGGCTGTCGCGATCGGCGGCCTTCGACTGACCTTCGCTCAGGAAAGCGGGAAGCGAAAGCATACGCGCCGCATAGGGCGCCCCCGCCGTACTACAGACCGCCCTGCCCGTTTTGGGCGATACATAGATGAGATCGGTGCGCAGGCCCGTTGCCGCGCATTCCGTGAGATCGAGACCGAAACCGAGATCGTTCAGCACCGCCAGCTCGAAACGAACGAACAATTCGCCAGCATCGACCGGATCATGGAGATTGTCGAGAATGACGTCGAGCGCCTGATAGAGATGCGGATGCGGGTCACGCTCCGGCAAAAGCCGCAGCAACGCGCCCATGGCCTGCACGCCATACACGGCGGTTGCCGTTTCCATCAGTTGCGCCGCCCGCAATTGCAAAGGCTCAATGCGGAATTCGCCGAGATGGTCGTCAAGCCGCGCCCGCCAGATCACATCCACCCGGTTTCCCGCCTGCAGCACCGGCTGCATGCTGCGGGAGCGCCCGGCGCGCACCATCCCCAGATGGCGGCCGCGCAAACGGGTCATCACCTCGGCGATGACGCTGGTCTCGCCATGACGCTTTACGCCGAGAATGATTGCCTCGTCCTGCCACTGCATGAAATCTGTCCGAATTCCGATTCAAGCCTGATCATAACCGATCTGACGGCGAAACGTTATTCTTTTACGGTGTCGCGCGCCGCAGCAACGAGCGTCGTTACGAAATCGGCGATTTCGTTTTCACCGAAAGGCTTGCCCAGCAGAGGCGCATGCACGAGATCTTCGGGGAAACCACTCGTGTCGCCATAACCGCTGACGAAACCGAAGGGAATTCCGTGATCGCGCAGGTGTCGGGCGAAATCGTAACTCTTGCCGTCGGAAAGGCTGACGTCGAGAAGCACGCAATCGGCGCCATCCCGCCCTAATGCGTCCTGTGCCTGCGCAAGTGTCGTCGCAATCGTGATGGTTTCAACGCCGATGGACTGGAGAACCGCCTCGACGTCAAGCGCCACCAGATATTCATCTTCAACGATGATGCAGCGTTGTGGCACCATGTTTCTTCTTCTTTCAACGTGAAGGGAACCAGACGGATTTGCGCCGCTGTCGCCACTGTGATTTTCAAGCGCCATGTCGATAGAGTTCGCAAATTACGGACCCAACGTCATTTAAAAAAGACATGTCAAAAAAAGATCAGATGAAGGGTCTTGGCCGCTTTTCATCGTTTTGCCAACCGGCAACATGGCTCAGTCCGGCATCGTCCAGCACCAGACAGCCCTTGTCCGTCCAGCGAATCAGACCGCGATCGACAAGCTTTCTCAAGGTCTTGTTGGTGTGGACGATGGAGAGGCCGAGCGTATCGGCAACATGCTGCTGGGTTACCGGGATCGGCGTTTCGCCCTGCACGAGATTAACCGCCTTTGCCTTGCTGTAAAGGAACGCGATGAGGTAGGCGGCACGCTCGATCGCTGTGCGCCGGCCGATGCTGAGCAGGTGGTTGTCGAGCATTCGCTCCTCGCTTGCTGCAATCCACGTCAGGTCATAGGCAAGGGTCGGATGATCGGTGAAGAGGTTGTTGAGTCGCGAGCGCTCGAAGACACACAGCGTCACCGGCGACAGCGCCTCCACCGAATGCTGCATTTCCCCCATGACCGTGCCCTGCAGGCCGACGAGATCGCCCGGCATGACATAATTGAGGATCTGCCGCCTGCCGTCTTCCAGTGTTTTATAACGGAAAGCCCAGCCTTGAAGGACAGTGTAGAGATGGGCGCTGTGCGACCCTTCCATCAAAATGACGGAACCGCTTTCGACCGCCAGTTCTCCCGTCTTGAAACGGGAGACGAAATCCAGTTCGGAAGAGGAAAAGTCCCTGAAATGCGGCAGGTCGCGCAAGGGACAGTGCTGACACGGGGTGGTGGAAATTCCGTTCGGTTTTTTTGGCGACATGAATATCCATCATCGAAAAAAGGTTGCGCCCAATCGTTTTGGAACAACCCACCCGAATGCATTCGGTTCCCGATAAAAGGTTGAAGATATTCAGAATGTTCGTTGCGTGTCGTTCCGTTTCCGGCCGGCACATCCACATTCCTGTGCCTGTCACAGGAATGTGGGAGGAACCGGATGTGCCTTATCCCCGCGGAAATTCCAGGCCCATTTCGCGGAAACGCTCGGGATCGTCGCCCCAGTTTTCGCGAACCTTGACGAACAGGAAGAGGTGGACCGGCTGTTCGAGGATTTCAGACAGTTCCTTGCGCGAGGCGGTGGAGATCGCCTTGATCGCGTCGCCGTTCTTGCCGAGAGCGATCTTCTTCTGGCTGTCGCGCTCGACATAGATCACCTGCTCGATGCGCACGGAGCCGTCCTTGCGCTCTTCCCACTTCTCCGTCTCGACATGCGAGGCGTAGGGAAGCTCCTGATGCAGACGCAGGAACAGCTTTTCGCGGGTGATTTCGGCGGCGAGCTGGCGCATCGGCAGATCGGAAATCTGGTCTTCCGGATAATACCACGGACCTTCCGGGAGGGTATCGACCAGATAATCCATCAAGTCCTCGCAGCCCGAACCGTTGGTGGCCGAAATCATGAAGGTGCGGTCGAAGGTCACGTGCTCGTTAGCGGCGGCGGCAAGCTTCAGCAGGTCTTCGCGCTTCACCTGGTCGATCTTGTTGAGGCAGAGGATTTTCTTCTGCGGAACATCCTTCAGCCCCTCGAGAATCGCTTCCGCATCACCCTTCAGGCCGCGTTCGCTGTCGATCAGCAGCAGGATGAGATCCGCATCCTTCGCGCCGCCCCAGGCCGAGGTGACCATGGCGCGGTCGAGCCTGCGGCGCGGCTTGAAGATGCCGGGCGTGTCCATGAAAACAATCTGCGCATTTTTGTGAATGGCGATGCCGCGCATCACGGCGCGCGTCGTCTGTACCTTGTGGCTGACGATCGAAACTTTTGCACCCACCAGCCTGTTGACCAGCGTCGACTTGCCGGCATTGGTCGGGCCGATGAGGGCCACGAAGCCGGAGCGGGTCGGAAGGGCGATGTCTTCGCCGGCAACGGCGGGGTTTTCGTGATCGGTCATGATATCCATTCAAGGTCTGAGGTATTCAACATGCGGCCACAAGGCTCGCCATGCGCTCGATTTTAGCGCCACTATCTTTTGGGCGCTCAGTTCTAGGTGGAGCTTTTCTGCCAGACGCCTTCGCGTTCCAGCAATCTGGTTGCTGCCACCTGTTCGGCTGCGCGCTTGGAGCGCTCGACGCCGGTTTCCGGCTTTACGCCGGGAATTTCCACCGTCACGGTGAAGCTTGGATCGTGATCCGGTCCGGAGCGATCGTCAACCCGGTAAGCGGGCGTCACCGCAAATCTGGCATGCGCCCATTCCTGCAATTCAGTCTTGGCATCGCGCCGTCCGGCATCCACGCGCGTTGCGCGGCCTTGCCAGTATTTCAGAATGAACTTGCGGGATGCTTCCAGACCACCATCCAGATAAAGAGTGGCGATCAGGCTTTCGACCACATCGGCGCGCACGTTCAGCATTGCCTTGCCGGTCAGCTTCTTCACATCCGATCCGGTGCGAATGAAATTATGCAGGCCCATCTCGTCGCCGATAGCGGCGCAGGATTCGGCGCTGACAAGCTGGTTCAGGCGAACCGAAAGCTCACCTTCGCTGGCGTTGCGGAAGGTGGAGAACAACAGCTCGGCAACACAAAGGCCGAGAACGCGGTCGCCCAAAAACTCCAGCCGCTCGTAATTGCCCGCCGCAGCGGAACGGGCACTCGCATGGGTCAAGGCCCGGTCGAGCCGGGCCTTTTCCTTGAATTCATATCCGATCAACGCTTCGAGACGGGAAATCTCCGCAATCGACAGCGGCTTGGTCTTGCTCATCCCACAACCTTGAAGAGACGGTCCCAGCGCATGTTGGACGGCCAGTCCCAAATGCGGCTGAACGGCGTGTCATTACCCAGCGAGAAGAAGATGACGCTGGCGCGGCCGATCAGGTTTTCTTCCGGCACGAAACCGACATCGAAACGGCTGTCGAGCGAGTTGTCGCGATTATCGCCCATCATGAAATAATGGCCTTCCGGCACCAGGAATTCGCGGGTGTTGTCGCCGCGCGAATCGGGCGACTGGTCGAGCGTGTCGAAGGTAACGCCATTATCGAACGTTTCACGGAACACAGGTACATTGGCGCCCGGATCGGCACGGTAATCGGACGTGAAGGTGCCGTCAGGCTGCTTCGGAACCGGCTGACCGTTGATGAACAGCACGCCGTTCGTCACCTGGATGCGGTCACCGGGCAAGCCGACGAGACGCTTGATGTAATCGACTTCAGGATTGGGCGGCAGGCGGAAGACCACGACATCGCCGCGCTTGGGCTTGCTGAATTCGAGGATACGGCCGGAAAACAGGTTCGGCGAAAAGGGCAGCGAATATTTCGAATAGCCGTAGGAGAACTTGTTGACGAAAAGATAGTCGCCTACCAGCAGCGTCGGCATCATCGAACCTGAAGGGATCGTGAAGGGCTGAAACAGCACGGTGCGGATGACCATGGCCAGCAGCAGCGCCTGAATGATGACCTTGACGTTTTCCCAGAGGGCGTTCTGCTTCTTTTCAGCTTTTTCGGACACTTAAAGACCTGCCTGATTGTTTACCGGTTCCTGCGATTTGACGGAGGCGTCCGGGCCGTTGTTGCTCGCGACTGCGGCGGGGTGAAGCAATTTTTCACGCAGCCAGCGACGCTTTCATATTTCTGCGACTTCTCTAGAACCTTTCCAGCCGGAAGGGAAGCGCTTCTGTCATACGCCTGCAAATAGGCCGCCAATGCGGCAGCCGCCAGTCTCAGTCGCTCACGGGAAGCGCCTCGATAATCACAAATGCCTGAGCGTAAGGGTAATCGTCCGTGATGGTCAGATGGATATTGGCGCGGTGACCGGCGGGCAGCATGGCCGCCAGCCTTTCTGCGGCACCGTTGGTGAGCGCCATGGTCGGCTTGCCGCCCGGCAGATTGACGACCCCCATATCCTTCCAGAAAACGCCGTTCGCAAGGCCGGTTCCGAGCGCCTTGGAACAGGCTTCCTTGGCGGCGAAACGCTTGGCGTAGGATGCCGCGCGGTTCTTGCGGCCATCGGACTTGGCGCGCTCGATATCGGTGAAACAGCGGTGCGTGAAACGTTCACCGAAACGGGTGAGCGAATGTTCGACGCGGCGGATATCGATCAGGTCGCTGCCCAATCCAAGGATCATTTCAACATCTCCAGAGACGCGTTTTTATTGGCGGCGCGATGCGCGAGATTTTCCATCTTGCGGCGCTGGAAACCGCTGATGAGGCTGTAGACGGTGATATAGGCGATGACCGCACTCACGGCCGCAGGCAGAAGCGCACCGACGGTCATGGGTTCCAGCACCGGCCTCCATATCTGCCGGAATTCGAGGTGGCTGAACAGCGCAACGAAATCCACATGCGCACCCCCCGCCTCCTTCTGTCGTCCGAGCAGGAAATGCCCGAGTTCCCAGGTGGACGCCCAGATGAACGGAAATGTCAGGGGATTGGCGAAGGTGGTGCCGAGTGCCGCCGCAACGAGATTGACGCGCATGAGGAAACCGAGCGCCATGGCGATGATGATATGGACGCCGAGAAATGGTGTCCACGCCACGCCGATACCGAGCGCGACACCGGCAGCAATCGAATGCGGAGACGCGGACAACCGCAGCAGACGCAGCTTCATATAGCGCAGCGAACGGGTAAAACCCGTGCGCGGCCAAAAGAGGTCACGAATCTTCTCTGAAAAACCAACGGGTTCACGGCGGCGAAACGGCATGAGGGCAGTCTATTTCATCGCCCCGGCTGAGCCAAGAGCATCGTATACGACACGGGGATTTCTTTTGCAGGCGTATTTTCCCCGTCATTCCGGCCTATAGCTGGAATTCCGCCAACACCACGTGGCGTCAGCAGAGAATACGAACCTTGCCGAACACTCTGACGTCATCCTCGGGCTTGTCCCGAGAATTTGCAACCGATTGATTGAATGCAAGGTTATCAGATCCCTGGGACGAGCCCAAGGATGACGTCGAGGAAACAAGCGCCCTCTCGCCGTCAAATTCGTTTCAAAAGCAGCGTGTCCTATCATTTGGACCGGACAGCGGTGAACGCCCGTTCGTAGCGCGCATTCACATAGTCTTACGAGACACCAGAATGAGCTGACCGACAACGGCCACCCACCTTCCAAGTCCCATACGCATGGCGAACGGCTGCCATGCGCTGAGTGCATTACCGGCGGAACAGGCCGCGGTCGATTTCGCGCTGACGGAACTCGAGGTCAACATTCGACACGGAGCCGCTGAGATATTCGAATTCGCGTTCCTGGGTCGTCTTGCCACGAACTGCACGGGCGATCTTGCGAAGCGGAGTAAACATGATTTCATGTCCTTTCAGTTTGGAAATGGCGTTTCTCATCGGTGTAGGACCACCGGCACGCCGCGTTTTCCGTTTTCAATTTCTGAAAGGAAGATAGTCGCAAACCACATGCGCGACCAGAGACAGTAAAAGGCCGCTGCCATGCACCCAATGCATAACAGCGACCTTTTGGAATGTGCGAATGATCAAAAATGCCTCAATCGAAGGCACGTTTGACAGTCGATACGCAATCGAGGTCTTTCAGCTGCGACAGCAGCTGGTTGAGTTGCCGCAAATCCCAGACTTCGACATCCAACGCCAGTTCGGAGAAATCCGTGCCGATGCGGACCATATTCAGGGCGCGTATGTTGACATCCAGTGTCGCGATCGATTGCGCCACGGAGGCGAGCGTGCCGGGTTCGTTCAGCGCGTTGATCATCACCCGCGCCATGAAGCGCGACTTGTTCGCCTCATCAAGATCCCAGCGGACATCAATCCAGCGCTCCGGCTCATCGTCGAAACGCTGCAACGCCGGCGCCTGAATGGGATAGATAGTGATGCCCTTGCCTTTTTCCATGATGCCGACGATGCGATCGCCCGGAACGGCGCCGGCGGCACCGAAATGCACATCGACATTGCCGGAAAGGCCACGGATGGGCAGCGGGTCCGGCCCATCGAGCATTTCGGTTGCGCCATCGTCCTCCAGAACGGAGCGCGACTTTCCGGGGATCTTGAAGACCATGCCGGAGGCGCTGCGCATGTTGAACCAGCCGTCGTCGCCGGTCATCTTCACCGTCACGCGCTCGTCCTGATAATCCGGATAGACCGCACGCAGCACATCGAGCGAGGAGACCTCGCCGCGCCCGACGGCGGCGATAGCGTCTTCCACATCCTTCTGCGCCAGACGATGCAGCACAGGTTTCAGCGCTTCACGCGAGAAGGCCTTGCCGGCACGTTCGAAAGTGCGCTCCAGAATACGGTAGCCGAGACCGGAATATTGCTTGCGGATGGCCATGCGCGTGGCGCGGCGGATGGCCGAGCGGGCCTTGCCCGTCACCACCACCTCTTCCCATGCGGCGGGCGGAACCTGCACGCCGGAGCGGATGATCTCCACCTCGTCGCCGTTGTTGAGCCGGGTCACGAGCGGCATGATCCGCCCGTTGATCTTGGCGCCAACAGTGGTGTCGCCGATATTGGTGTGCACCGCATAGGCGAAATCGATGGGGGTGGCGCCACGCGGCAACGCAATCAGCTTGCCCTTGGGCGTGAAGCAGAACACCTGGTCCTGGAACAGTTCCAGCTTGGTGTGTTCGAGGAATTCTTCCGGGCTGTCGCCTTCTGCCAGCGATTCGATGGTGTGGCGCAGCCAGGAATAGGCGTTGCTCTCCGGCGAGAGCAGATCGCCCTCCCCGTTTTCGCCGTCCTTATAAAGCGCATGGGCGGCAATGCCGAATTCGGCGATTTCGTGCATGCGCTTGGTGCGCAGCTGCAACTCGATACGCTGGCGCGAAGGGCCAACGATCGTGGTGTGGATGGAACGATAGTCGTTCTGCTTCGGCGTGGAGATATAGTCCTTGAAGCGGCCGGGTACCACGCGCCAGCGGGTGTGGACGATGCCGAGCGCCCGGTAGCAGGAAGGAATATCGTCCACCAGAATGCGGAAGCCGTAGACGTCGGACAGCTGCTCGAAGGAAAGCGATTTCGACTGCATCTTGCGGAACACCGAATAGGGCTTCTTCTGGCGCCCCTTGACGCTGGCGCCGAGAAGGCCGTTCGCCACGAGCAGCTCGCGCAGCTCGTCCTCGATCTTCTTGATGAGCCCTTCGTTGCGCGTTTCCAGTTCCTGAAGGCGGTTGGTCACCGTCTCATAGGCTTCCGGATTGAGGTAACGGAAGGACAGGTCCTCCAGCTCGTCGCGCATGTCCTGCATGCCCATGCGGCCGGCCAGCGGCGCATAGATTTCCATGGTTTCTTCGGAAATGCGGCTGCGCTTGTCAGCCGGCATATATTCCATGGTGCGCATATTGTGCAGGCGGTCGGCCAGCTTCACCAGGAGAACGCGCACGTCGTCGGAAATGGCAAGCAGCAGCTTGCGCAGGTTTTCAGCCTGCTTGGCCTTGCGCGTGACGAGATCGAGCTTCTTGAGCTTGGTCAGCCCCTCCACCAGTCTGCCGATATCCTCGCCGAACAGCTCGTCGATTTCAGCGCGGGTGGCGGTGGTGTCCTCGATCGTATCGTGCAGCAGCGCCACCGCGATGGTCGATTCGTCGAGATGCATTTCCGTCAGGATGGCGGCAACTTCCAGTGGATGCGAGATATAGGGGTCGCCATTGGCCCGCTTTTGCTGGCCATGTTTCTGCATTGCATAAACATAGGCCTTGTTCAGCAGGGCCTCATTCGCATCCGGTTTATATTTTTGAACCCGCTCAACGAGTTCGTATTGCCGCATCATGCGATATTCCACAAAAAGAAAGCGCGCCAACCTTGGGGTCGGCGCACAATGCTGCATCAATAGGGATCAGATTATGACGGCAAATATTGACAGACGGTAACCACCGCCTGCCAATGGCGTCATAAAGTCAGATCAATAGTCGTCATTTTTTTCCGGCGGCACAAGGCCTTCGATACCGGCCAGCAGTTCTTCTTCCGACATCTGGTCGAAAGTAACGGTTTCCGGCTGGTCGTCCTCTTCGCCATCGGCAGTAGCGGAGGCTGCGAGCGTAACCGGATCGGGCTCGGGCTCGTCCACTTCCACATGCTTCTGCAGCGAATGGATGAGGTCTTCCTTGAGGTCGTCGGGCGAGAGCATCTCGTCGGCGATTTCGCGCAGAGCGACGACCGGGTTCTTGTCGTTATCGCGGTCAACCGTGATGGACGAGCCCTGGGAAATCTGGCGCGCACGGTGGCTGGCGAGAAGGACCAGCTCGAAACGGTTGTCTACTTTATCAATGCAATCTTCAACTGTGACGCGGGCCATTGCCTGTCCTTTGCGAGTCGTAATGTCGTGGATCAGAGCGCCGTGCTTTCTTGAGGATGCACAAGGGATGCTCTAACCTATTGAATCTGCGCTTCGTGCCTTGCGAAAAACGCTTTGGATTCCTCGCGACGAAGCCTTCCAGCTTCCGATACAGCCATTGGCCGCGGAATTCAAGTTTTTCCTGTCTTTGGCGTCTTTTGGCACCTTATTGCCCTTGTTTGGCGTCTGATGAACAAAATGTCTAGAAGAATTGTCTTGGAATACGGGTGAAGTTACCTTACTTAAAACGCAACGGCGCTACGCAAAATTCGTTGATACGACATGATTTTTCGCATTTGCGACCGGAAATAAAAGCCAGATAATGGCCTTTCCAAAAAAGGAATGGGATGGAATGTTCGATCCACGGGAGAAAATTGCGCTCTTTATAGATGGAGCCAATCTTTATGCAGCATCTAAAAGCCTGGGGTTCGATATCGACTATCGCAAGCTTCTCAAGGCGTTTCAGAAGCGCGGATACCTGCTGCGCGCCTACTATTACACCGCATTGATCGAGGATCAGGAATATTCCTCGATCCGCCCTCTGATCGACTGGCTGGATTATAACGGCTACAAGGTCGTGACGAAGCCGGCGAAGGAATTCACCGACGCGCTCGGTCGCCGCAAGATCAAAGGCAACATGGATATCGAACTTGCTGTCGATGCCATGGAACAGTCAGAGACCGTCGATCATCTGGTTCTATTTTCCGGTGACGGCGATTTCACCAAGCTGGTGGACGCGCTTCAGCGCAAGGGCCGCAAGGTTTCCGTGGTGTCCACCATGGCAACGCAGCCCGCAATGATCGCCGACGATCTGCGCAGGCAGGCAGATCACTTCATTGATCTCATGACCTTGAAGGCCGAAATCGGGCGTGACCCGAACGAGCGCCCTGCCCGGCACGTCGAAAGCCCCGAGACGATCTGATCCCGGTTTTTAAGCCGCTGACACAATCAAAACGCGTCCGTCTGCAAGGCGGGCGCGTTTTTGTTTGGCGCCACAACCGTGTATTCCTGCCGGAAAATTCCTCTTAAAATTAACAAACATCAAATTCAGCCAGTCAAAATTATATCTTGGTTAATTTTAGACGTGTCTAAATCACCCAACGGCACCAACGACATGATTTAGGTGTCAAATCAGGATGTTCAGACATGCATGGCCAAGTAAAAACCAATCAACAACTCGACGAAAGACTTAATTTTCTGGGGCTTGGCCAGGAGCAACGGCAAAACCTTTCGGACATGAAGGGCGTCATTACAGGCTCTCTCGACGCCTCTCTCGACCGTTTTTATGCGAAGGCTCGCTCCGTGCCGGAAACGGCGAAGTTCTTTGCAAGCGACGCGCATGTCCAGCATGCCAAAGGCATGCAGATGAAACACTGGGCAAGAATTGCCTCCGGCACCTTCAACTCGGACTATACCGATGCCGTGACGGCCATCGGCCGTACCCATGCAAGGCTGGGGCTGGAGCCGAGATGGTATATTGGCGGTTACGCGCTGATGCTTGATGGCATCGTCAAAGCCGTCGTCAATTCGGAACTGAAGGGCCTTTTCCAGGAAAAGAAGGCCAAGAAGCTGAACGACGCCCTGACGGTAACGATCAAGGCCGCCCTTCTCGACATGGACTATTCGATCTCCGTCTACCTCGACGTGCTTGCCGCCGAGCGGCTGAAGGTCGAGGAACAACAGGCGCAGATGAAGAAGGAGCAGGAGCAGGTTCTCGAACTGCTTAACAACGCCCTGAACAAGCTGGCGAATGGCGACCTCACCTCCAGCATCAATGAAAAGACTGCACCGCAATTCGAGGGGCTGATTGCCAATTTCAACGCTGCGGTCGGCAATCTCTCGGGTGCATTCTCGCAGATCGTCGAGGAAGCCAACAAGATATCAGGCAATACGCGCGAACTGACATCGGCGACCGACGACATGGCCCGCAGAACAGAGCAGCAGGCAGCAGCACTTGAGGAAACCGCCGCCGCCGTCGAGGAAATCACCACCATCTCCAAACTTTCGGCGCAGCGCTCCGAAGAAGCCAAGGCCATCGTCGAAAGCTCGGCCGCCGAAGCGGCGCGGTCACGGGATGTGGTGACGGAAGCGGTAAAAGCGATGGGCGCCATCGAGGAATCGTCGCAGAAGATCACCCAGATCATTTCCGTCATCGACGAGATTTCGTTCCAGACAAACCTTCTGGCGCTGAATGCCGGTGTGGAAGCCGCGCGTGCCGGTGAAGCTGGCAAGGGTTTTGCCGTCGTCGCCCAGGAAGTGCGCGAGCTGGCACAGCGTTCAGCCAACGCCGCCAAGGAGATCAAGACCCTCATCACCAAATCCTCGGAGGATGTGATGCAGGGCGTATCGCTGGTCAATAAAACCGGGCAATCGCTGAATACGATCGGCAACAAGGTGGATCATATTCAGGAACATATCACCTCACTGACCAAGGCGGCCCAGGAGCAGTCCGTCGGAATTCAGGAAATCAGCGCCGCCATCAACAGCATGGACAATCTGACCCAGAAGAATGCTGCGATGGTGGAAGAAACCAACGCGGCCACGCATAATTTGAGCGATGTGAGCGCCAATCTGGCGGCACTGGTCAGCCGGTTCAGCGTTTCGGCGTCCACGTCCTATGTGGAGCGGACCTATAGGGCGGCGTGAGAGCTGGCTATTCAAGGGGCGAAAGCATCCTCACTCTCATTCCTGTGCTTGCCACAGCAATCTAGCCAGCCCAAGTCCTTGGGCTGAAAAGAACTCTCTCGCCGCGCAGACGCGCGGCGGCTTGATTCCTGCGACAAGCGCAGGAATGAGGGAGCAAGCTCTAGGCGTTGTTGCCCTTCAGCAGCCGCGACTTCTGCCGGTTCCAGTCGCGTTCCTTCTCCGTCTCGCGCTTGTCGTGCAGCTTTTTGCCCTTGGCCAGCGCCAGCTCCAGCTTCGCACGGCCCTTTTCGTTGAAATAGACCTTCAGCGGCACCAGCGTCATGCCTTCACGGTTGATGCCGGCGCGCAGACGGTTGATCTCGCGCTTGTTCAGCAGCAACTTGCGACGGCGGCGCGGCTCGTGGTTGAAGCGGTTGGCCTGCAGATATTCCGGCAGGTGGGAATTGATGAGCCAGATTTCATCGCCCTCGTCCGATGCGTAGGACTCGGCGATGTTCGCCTTGCCTTCGCGCAGCGCCTTGACCTCGGTGCCTGTCAGCACCAAACCCGCCTCATAGGTGTCGATGATTTCGTAGTTGAAACGAGCCTTGCGGTTTTCCGCAACGATCTTGTTCACCACGCGCTGGCTGCCTTTGGGGGCCATGATATTTCAATCCCTTGTTTTTCTTATTGCGCCTGCGGCTTGTCCGCCACGAGCGGTTTTCAAGTCTCTATTTAGTATCGTCGTTACGAAAAGAAAAGGCGCGCGGAACGGCTTCTGTCGCGAAGCAGTCCCATTGCGCGCCTTTCGGGTTGCAGGTGTCCCTCAGTTCATCAGGCCGGCATGCTTCAGCGCCGCGTCGATTGCCGCTTCCGTTGCCGGTTCCAGCGTGCTCATCAACGGCGAGCGGACCTTGCGGTTGCCGCCACGGGTCTTCGAAAGCGCATATTTTGTGCCGCAGACACCAGGTTCCATGAAGATGGCCCGGTGCAGCGGCATCAGGCGGTCCTGATACTCCAGCGCCTTGGCATAGTCGCCTGCAAGCATGGCCGCCTGGAATTCGGAACAGAGGCGTGGCGCAACATTGGCACTGACCGAAATGCAGCCGACGCCACCATGGGCATTGAAGCCGAGCGCCGTGCCATCTTCGCCGGACAGCTGGATGAAATCCTTGCCGCAGAAAATACGCTGTTCTGAGACGCGGTCGAGCTTGCCCGTCGCATCCTTGACGCCGACGATGTTCTTGTGCGCCTTCACAAGCGCACCCATGGTTTCCGGCGACATATCCACCACCGAGCGCGGCGGGATGTTATAAATGACGATCGGCAGTTTCACCGCTTCGGCAACCGCGGAAAAATGGGCGAAAAGCCCCTTCTGCGTCGGCTTGTTGTAATAGGGGGTGACCACCAGCAGCGCATCCGCGCCGGCATCCTGCGCATGCAGGGCAAGTTCGATCGCTTCATCGGTATTGTTGGAGCCAGCGCCCGCTATGACAGGAACCCGTTTCGCCGCTACCTCGATGCACAGCTCGACGACACGTTTGTGCTCGTCATGGGACAGGGTTGGAGATTCCCCCGTCGTGCCCACAGGCACAAGTCCGTTGCTGCCTTCGGCAATCTGCCATTCCACATGGGCGGCAAATGCCTGTTCGTCCACGGCACCATTGTCCGTGAACGGGGTAATGAGGGCGGGAATTGATCCCTTGAACATACAAAGCTCCTGGCGCCGAGCCGGTTCATGCTTCGGCCGCATTCGATGGTTAAAACCGGCACACATTAGTGCCAGCCCTTAGCGCCGACAAGCGCAAAGGCAGCCTATTTTGTCCGAAATTGTCGGAAGTGTGACAGTCGCGGAAGCTCACGCGGCAGGCAAAAAACGAGGCGGTGGAATTTTACGCCGCTCGCAGACCGGTGAATAAAAGTTGATGGGAGTGCCGAGCGGAAAGTAAGGTTTCGTTAAGCACAGTCTCCGTAAATTCCAGAGCGGGATTTGAGGCGAAACTCATAGGTGCAACGCACTGGCGCATTTCGCAATCCCGCTGCAATGAAACGACAATACAAGAAGGTCGATTGTTTCCGTCCGGTGATGAAGAGCGGTATGAAAAAGACAGTTTGGGGATTGATGGCGGCAGGTCTTGCCGCGACCGTTTGGAACGCGCTTGCCGGCCCCGTGCCAGAAGCTGCCGTGCCGCTGCCCTATGTGAAGCCGAATGCGCCTGCTGTTCCCGCCTTCATGCCGGCCTCGCCCGAAATTACCGGCGCCATACCACGCCTTAACCGGCCTGACGATGCGAACCAGCTTAAAGCCGGACTGGATGCGCTTTCCAGCCGTGACACGACACGCGCCATCGCCGTTCGCAACGCCATGCAGACAGGCAGTCTTGACCGGCATATTCTTACCTGGGCGATTGCCATTTCCGGGCAGAAGGACGTGCCTTCCGCCGAAATCACTACAGCCCAGAGCGAGCTGGCGGGGTGGCCGGGTGCGGCGACACTGCGCGCCAATTCCGAAAAGGCGCTTTACCGCGAAAATCCACCGTCACCCCAGGTGCTTGCCGCTTTTGGCAGCGCCCGGCCGGAAACAGCCGAGGGCACCGTTGTGCTCGCCAAGGCCCTCACCTCTTCCGGCAAGGCTTTGGAAGCACAACGCCTCATTCGCCAGCTCTGGGTGAGCGAAGGCATGGACAAGGACATGGAAGACCGTGTTCTTGCCGAGTTCCCCACTTATCTGACGCCCGCAGACCACAAGGCGCGGATGGATTATCTGATGTATCGCAGCCGAATCGGCCAGGCGAAACGTTTCGGCGATCTCGGCAAGGCGCAGTCGCTCTACAATGCCTGGGCCGCCGTGCTGCAGCGCTCAGGCAATGCCGTGGCGCTGCTGGGCAAGGTTGACGCCAACTTGCGCAGTGACCCTGCTTTTCTCTTCGCGCGTATTGAAAATCTCCGCAACCAGCAGAAATATCCGGAAGCCGCAGCACTTTTGAAGCAGGCGCCGAAGGACGCGGCAAAACTCGTCAATCCCGGCGAATGGTGGAACGAGCGGCGAATCATCGCGCGCGGCGTCGCCGATCTCGGCGATTTTGCCGAGGCCTATCGCATCGTCGCCAATCATTCGGCCACATCTGCCGTCGATGTTGCCGATGCGGAATTCCATGCCGGATGGTACGCGTTGCGGGCACTGCGCGATCCCGCCACGGCTTCACGCCACTTCAACACCCTTTTGCAGACCTCGAACCGGCCACTTTCCGCCTCGCGGGCCTATTATTGGCTTGGGCGGGCGGCGGAAGTGGGCGGGCCGGGCAATGCCCGCGATTTCTTCACCAAGGCGGCTGCCCATTCCGGTACCTTTTACGGCCAGCTTGCCGCCGCACGAATCGATGCAAAGACGCTGAACGTCACATACCCTGCCCCGAGCGGTGCCGACCGTGAACGCTTTGCCGGCCGCGAAGCGGTGCGGGCCATCGACAGGCTGGAAGCCGCAGGCTACGGCTGGCGGGCCGACAGCCTCTACAGGTCATTGGCAGATCAGCTCGACAGCCCGGGCGAGCTTGCCATTCTGGCAGCAAGGGCGGAGGGCAACGGCAACCATCAGATATCACTGCAAATCGGCAAGACGGCCTTCAGCCGCGGCATCGATGCGGCGGCACTCGCCTATCCGCTCGGTGTCATTCCCGCCAGTGCCAATATTGCCGGTTCAGGCAAGGCGCTTGCCTATGCCATCGCCCGGCAGGAAAGCGCCTTCAACCCGGCCGCCGTCTCCGCCGCCAATGCCCGCGGGCTGCTGCAATTGTTGCCGGGAACCGCCAAGGGCGTGGCCGGGCGCCACGGCCTGCCCTACACTCAGGCGATGCTGACCAGTGACGCCGGATATAACGCCACGCTCGGCGCACATTATCTCGGCGAACAGATCGACAGCTTCGGCGGCTCCTACATCCTCACCTTCATCGCCTATAATGCCGGCCCGAAACGTGTGCCGGAATGGATTGCCCGCTATGGCGACCCGCGTGGCAAGCCGATCGACGATGTCGTGGACTGGATCGAGCGCATCCCCTTCCCCGAAACCCGCAATTACGTGCAGCGGGTGATGGAGAATTATCAGGTCTACAAGACGAGGCTTGGACAACAGGCCGATATCGTCGATGACCTGCGTCATGGCCGGGCGGGATAGAAGACCGGTTCATCAGTTGATCACTGTCAACACGTTAAAGCACCGACAGGCCCGGTGCTTTTTTTGTTTTCAGGATTTACAGCACTCAAACGAAAAAGCCCGGCTCGAGAGCCGGGCTTTCCATCACTGACAATGTCAGATCAGATTAGAACGTGCGCTGAAGGCGAACGAAGCCGGTCCAGCTGTCGCCGGTCGGACCATCGACGTCCTGGTAGTTTGCAGCGATCTTGGCATCGAGACCCTGGGTGATCTTGTAATCAACCGTCAGGCCAGCGCGCCATGCATCGTTGTCGCCGGTGAAGTCACCATCAGGAGCGATATCGATCGTACCGAGGTACTGCGCGCCGGGGGTGATGGTCAGCTTGTCAGTTGCCTTGATTGCGTATTCAGCAGCAACTGCCCACTCGGACTCTTCGTAGTAGTAGTTTGCGCCAGAAGCCCAAACGCCAGACAGACCGAAGGTGCCGGGACCGATGTCAGCATACAGGATAGCGCGGATTGCGCCGTTTTCCTGGTCCGTGTCGTAGGAGCCGAGCAGGTTGGCGGTGACAGCACCGAACTTGACACCAACGATACCGCTGACGCCAACGTTGTTCGGGCCTTCGAACGAACCGCCCTTGATATCGCCCGTGAGGTTGGAAACGTCACGACCGGCATCCAGTTCTTCAACGCTGATACCAGCATAGAACGAACCAGCGTCGTAGGTGTAACGCAGAGCGTTGCCACGGGTGGTGTTCGAAGACAGGATGTCGGTTTCGCCGGAGAGATCGTCATCCCACCAGGTGTACATGTAACCGACCTTCAGGCCGCCGAGCTCGATGAAAGCCTGGTCGACGTTGACGCCGCGGCTCGAGTCGTTGTTAGCCTGGCCACGAAGACCGATGTAACCACGCAGAGCGCCGAGTTCGGTGTCGGTGCGGGTGTCGATGTTGAACTGGGCGCGGGTGAACGAGTTCCAGTCAGACGTACCGGACTGGTTACGACCGAAGTCCGTCTGGAAACGGATGTAACCGTCGAACTTCAGGCAGGTTTCGGTGCCGGGGATGTAGAAGAAGCCGGTGCCGAAAGCGTCGCAAACGCGAACGTATTCCAGGGGCTCAGGCTCAGCAGCGACGATAGCGTCGGCAGCGTGAGCGCCGGATACTGCTGCGAGAGCCGCAGCGGAGCCGATGAGAAGGCTCTTGATGTTCATGGTTGACCTCCAGTCAAACGCTTAATTTTCTAAGCAGCGGGTGGGGAAACACAACTAAATGCGTGCCGCTTATGGAGATGATTAGAGCCAAAACCGGCCGGGGAGGCAATCCCAATGATGACAAAAGGAAGACAGTAAGGGGACCTTAGTTTTGCATTGTTGCGAAATAGCTACAATTCTAACCGACGGGCAGCACTTCCTAACAAAACGTTAATAATTCATGCTTTTCAGCGACTTAAGCGAAATGCCGATAAATGAGATAAGTCATTCCTCATCCCGCCGCCAGAATTCTGACATCGCTGCGCCATGGGAAATCGTCTGAAACGCGGTGCCATTGGTGGGAAATCGGGCTGTCGGCAGCAACGCTTCCATCCGCAGCAGGAGAGAATCAGTTCCCAGTTTCGACAGGCTTAAAACAGTTGAGTGGCAGACGAATCAGCAACGATACAAACCGACCTAAGCCGTAACGGAAAGTCGCCGGGATATCGAAACGCCGGCCAATCGACGCTTTGCCTGCCTCTCGCCAATGTGCATCAAACAAAAAAGCCCGGCTCGAGAGCCGGGCTTTCCATCACTGACAATGTCAGATCAGATTAGAACGTGCGCTGAAGGCGAACGAAACCAACCCAGCTGTCGCCGCCGCCGTTTACACCTTCGGTGCCGTCTACGTCCTGGTAGTTAACCGAAACGAGCGTGGAGAGGCCCTGGGTGATCTTGTAGCCAACAGCTACGCCAGCGCGCCATGCATCGCGATCGCCAACGAAGTCGTTGTCAGCGCCGATGTCGATCTTGCTGAAGTACTGAGCGCCGGGGGTGATGGTCAGCTTGTCAGTTGCCTTGATTGCGTATTCAGCAGCAACAGTCCACTCGGACTCTTCGTAGTAGTTGTTTGCGCCAGAAGCCCAAATACCAGAGATACCGAAGGTGCCCGGACCGATGTCAGCCGTGACGATTGCACGGATTGCACCATTTTCCTGGTCGGTGTCGTAGCCGCCGAGCAGGTTAGCCTTAACGGCACCGAAGTTAGCACCGATGATGCCGCTTACGCCAACGTTGTTAGCAGATTCGAACGAACCGCCCTTTGTCAGAGCTGCAGAGATGTTGGAAGTGCCGCGAGCAGCATCCAGCTCTTCAACTGCAACGCCTACGTAGAACGAGCCAGCGTCGTAGGTGTAACGGATAGCGTTCAGACGCGTAGCGTTCGAAGAAAGGCTATCGACTTCGCCGGAGAGACCATCATCCCACCAGTTGTAGTAGTAACCGACCTTCAGGCCGCCGAGCTCGATGAAAGCCTGGTCGACAACAACGCCACGTGCGGAGTCGTTGTTAGCCTGGCCACGAAGACCGATGTAACCACGCAGAGCGCCGAGTTCGGTGTCGGTGCGGGTGTCGATGTTGAACTGAGCGCGGGTGAACGAGTTCCAGTCAGACGAACCGGACAGGTTACGGCCGAAGTCGGTCTGGAAACGGATGTAACCATCGAACTTCAGGCAGGTTTCGGTGCCGGGGATGTAGAAGAAGCCGGTGCCGAAAGCGTCGCAAACGCGAACGTATTCCAGGGGCTCAGGCTCAGCAGCGACGATAGCGTCGGCAGCGTGAGCGCCGGATACTGCTGCGAGAGCCGCAGCGGAGCCGATGAGAAGGCTCTTGATGTTCATGATTGACCTCCAGTCAAAGTTTTTAAGTGGGTCTGGGTACTTTTGCCGAAGGACAGCATTCCCTGCCCCATTCCCGTGTTCTTAGAAGCCAAACGATCCACCGCCTCGCTTCTGGTCGTGAAAATACAAAACGTTTCGCCGCTTGCAATCGCCAACATCCGATAAAGCGCATTTACGTACATGCTTCATTTCGGTTTGTTGCGGAAACAGCACACAGTGGGCACGCGGCCCACAGGTGGCTTTACCATGCGTTAAGAAATGACTTGAAAATCCGTTAGTTAGCGCGGTTAACAAGGTCTTTCTAAACTATAGGCCTTTTCCGAGATCCCTTGCCCCGCCGGGGAAGGGCGACGGAAACTTTTGCCCCGTTCCGGCCCCACCCTTAGTATGGCACCCCGGCGCGCACAGAGAAACAACAGTGAAACCCGCGCGGTTCGCCACCGATTCCCCGATCAACGATTCGGCTCACAGGCTCCGGCACTTCAATTGCTTGGCCGATTGCGTCCGCAAGCGTTACGGGACGAGTCGCCAAAACGGCGCGCGATACGAGTGTGTGTCATTTGGGTACAGAGTACTTTGTAACTGCCTGCAAGAAACGAGGGGCAGAATCGCCTCGACGCACTAGCTCTCTCCACTATCCTGCGGTTTATCGCAGGGGTCCGGCGTTTCGCGAAACGCGCTGAAGAACGAACTGGCATGCCGAAACGCATGCGTTGGGTGTCTGCTGCGAAGAAGTAGCTGTTTAGGGAGATTTATAATTTCAGGCTTCGTGCCGAAATGGCGGAGAGGATGGGATTCGAACCCACGATACGCTTTTGACGTATACTCCCTTAGCAGGGGAGCGCCTTCGACCACTCGGCCACCTCTCCGGTGCGGCCTGATTATTGCTTTAAAAAAATGAATGCAAGGGTTTTTCGCCAAGAAGCCGAAAAACCTGTTGGCCGAACACCCGATAGCGAAACTTTGCGGGCCATTGGGGAACTTCTTCTCTTCCGGCACGTTCTGACTTCGGTAACAAAAAGAGGTGTTCTAATGGCTCAGACCAAACTGAATGTTGTCGAAGATACGATCGAAAACCAGATTGCGGAGTTGCGTTCGCAGATCTCCTCTCTCTCCAAGTCCGTTTCCGCCCGTGCGGAAGGCGTTGGCGAAGATGCATCCGAATTTCTGGATGAGGCGCGTGGCCGCGTTCGGAAGGCGGCAAGCAATGTGCGCGCCCAGGGCCAGAACGTTGTGGAAGCAGTCAAGGAAAACCCTGGTACTGCAACCTCGCTGCTGACGATCGTCGGCGCACTCGGTTTTGCGATCGGTTATGCGGTCGGCGCTGGTACTCAGCAGAGTTCTTCGAACAGCAGCCTTTATCGCTGGCGCTGAATTGCCGAACTAAAGGCTAGAATTCAGGCAAGGCGGGATACGTTCCGCCTTGCCTGTTCGCATTTATTTCAAAGAATTGACGAAACGGGGGGCGGAAATGGTGTTCAGCAGCGATCTTGAAGAGGCATTGTCGGATTTCGCGAGAGATCACGGCATTGACAGGGATGAAGCTATCCAGCGCATTATCCGCGCCGCACTCATCAATAACGGTTATCTCGCTTCCGGCGAAGAAGGCATTCCGCCGGAAAAGCTGAACGCCAGCAACGATGACTAAGACTCAATATCCGGATTTGGATGGCGCAGGCGCTGCCCCGCCCTTGTAGCGGCTGGAAAGCGCACGCAGTGTATTGGCAAACTCCGTGACATCGGCGCCAACAGCCACGAAAGATGCGCCGAGTTCTAGATAACGGCGATTGAAGGTCTCGTTGAAGGTGAGAATGCCTGCGGCCTTGCCGGCCGCGACGATCTTGACGATCGCTGCCTCGATTACGGCCTGCACTTCCGACTCATCCAGCCTGCCGAGATAGCCCATATCCGCAGCAAGATCGGCCGGGCCGATGAAGATGCCGTCCACACCTTCCACCGCAAGAATATTGTCGAGATCGTTGATCGCGGCGCGCGTTTCGGCCTGCACCAGCAGGCACACGCTGTCGGACGCACTGTCGGCATAATCCGTTATGGTGTTGAAGGCTGAGGCGCGGGCGACTGCCGCTCCCATGCCGCGAATGCCGCGCGGCGGATAGTGCATCGCACTGACCAAAGCTTCAGCCTGCGCCGCGGAATCGACCATGGGCACCAGAAGCGTGCGGGCGCCTGCGTCCAGCAGCTGCTTGATCATCCAGCTTTCGCCAACGGGCACACGCACCACCGGTTCGGCGGGCGATGTGGCGAGAGCACGCAATTGGTCGATAATGCTGCGAAGATCGTTCGGCCCATGCTCACCATCGATGACCAGCCAGTCGAAACCCGCTGTTCCGGCAATTTCCGCCGTGATGGCCTCACCCATATCGAGCCAGAGGCCGATTTGCGGCCTGCCGGCGTGGATGGCTGTTTTGAAACGATTTTCGGGAGCGGGCATGATGTCCTCAGGAAAGCAGTAATTTCAGATCGGCGGACGGGTCCGCCAGGATGGCGCGATCCGGCTCAGCGCCGGTATCGAGCAGTTTTTTGCCGGAAACATAGGCCTTGGCATCGTTGACGGCATCGACCGCCACGAATCGCCCGTCGCGGAAATACCAGACCGACCAGCTGCCTTCGCGCGCGCCGGGCCGCAGCACCGTCTCGTCATAACCGAGGTTGAAGCCCGCGATCTGCAGCTTCACCTCGTATTGATCCGACCAGAACCAGGGTTTGGCATCATAGGAGACTTCAGCGCCTGCCAGTACGTGAGCAGCGGCCTCGGCCTGATCAACGGCGTTCTGGACTGATTCGAGACGCACAAGCTGGCCCCGCCACGGCAGCAGCGCGCAATCGCCCACCGCGTGAATGTCCTTGTCCGAGCTGCGGGTGTGTTCATCCACCACGATGCCATTGCCGACATCGAGGCCCGATTCGCGGGCAAGGCGATCGTTCGGGGTTACGCCAATGCCGACGATGACGAAATCCACGTCAAGCACCGAACCATCGGAAAGCTCGGCAGCGGCCACCCGGCCATCCATGCCGACGAGCCGCACGAGGCCGGTCTTTTCGCGGATGGAGACGCCGTGCGCCTGATGGATGCCGCGCATGATATCGGCGGTTTCCTTTGCCGCCACGCGCTGGAGAATGCGGTCGGCCATTTCGATCAGCGTGACCTCGAGACCGAGCTTGCGGGCGACGGCTGCCGCTTCCAGACCGATATAACCACCACCGATGACCAGCAGCCTGCGGCCCGGTTTCATTTCCTCAAACAGCCGGTCAGCATCGCGCTTGTCGCGAACGGTCAGAACCCCTTCGAGATCGCCGCCGATGCTGGCGGGCAGCTCGCGGGGTGCAGCACCGGTCGCCAGTACCAGCTTGTCGT
Organism: Rhizobium sp. AN6A; assembly: GCF_900215635.1. Classification (NCBI taxonomy): domain Bacteria; kingdom Pseudomonadati; phylum Pseudomonadota; class Alphaproteobacteria; order Hyphomicrobiales; family Rhizobiaceae; genus Rhizobium; species Rhizobium sp. AN6A. The sequence goes on along the minus strand of NZ_OCNC01000004.1, from coordinate 2,059,248 downwards.
AGGAAAGCGTGCTGCCATCCTGCATGCGCACGGATTTGGCAGCGCGGTCGATCTCCTCCACGAAGGTGGAGAGCCGGATATCGACATTGTTTTCCGCGTACCATTCCTCAGGGCGGAACATCAGCCGGTCGAAGCTCATCTCGCCTAAAAGGTATTTTTTCGACAGTGGCGGCCGTTGATAAGGATAGGCATCCTCCGAGCCGATGATGGTGATGGGGCGCTCATCCTTCAGCGCCCTGAGCTTTGCCGCCAGCGCGAAAGCGGCCTGCCCTGCCCCGACGATTACCAGCCTTCCCGCCACATTCCACTCCCAGAACAATCGCCAATGGGCAGATTTGCCGCACTCTGCGAAGCCATATTTCGGGATCAGGCGTAACGCCAAGTACGGCCCGCGTCAACCGCACAGCACCACCAGCCCGGTGCAAGCATGACACATTATCACCCCAGACTGCGACACCCTTGCAACCGGATGGAGCCGGGTGCATTTCCTCAAGGGAAACATCGGGTTCCGACAGGCGGTCTGGCCCATGTCGAGACGCACAACAGACAATTGCGCGGATTTCCTTCACGCACTGGCAAGGAAGCCGCGTTAAAATCGGCATCAGGAAAAGGCAATCCGGGAGGTTGTCATGGCTTTACATATGGATCCCCGTCAAAGCGTCCCGCAGGACGAGCAATACGAGAAGTTTCAGATCGACCGGCCCGGAAAGATCACCTTCATCGGGCATCACCTCAGCGCCAAGGATACCATGCGCTGCCTGGTGCGCAGCATCTCGCTTTATGGCGCGGAGATCGAGGTCAGCCCGCATCTCGATATGCCCACCAATTTCTATCTGGAAATTCTCGGCATTCGCGATGAGATCGGCTGCAACCTGATCCGCAGGGAAGAGGAAAAGGTCACCATCGGATTCAACATGTTGATCGACGCGGAATTCCTGCACCATGTGCGCAGGCTGAGTTTCGAGACCAGCGTCTGAGCCGTATCGACCGATTCGCGGCCAAGTTTTTCTCTCACGGCGCGACGGTTGAAAAAACTGTTCCAAAACAGCCATCCGGCAACCGGGCGCGACTTGCGTCCGGTTTTTTTGCACCTATTGTGTGCCGGGTTTTCAAACAGGTACTGGAAATCTCAGCCAATGTCCGCTTTCTCACGTCTTACGCCGCTTGCCGTCTCTCTTCCTTCAACCGTTCCCTTCGTCGGTCCGGAAGCCATCGAGCGGGGCCGCGGCCTGAAGGTGGAAGCGCGGATAGGCGCCAATGAAAGCGGGTTCGGTCCTGCCCCATCCGTGCTTATGGCCATGCGGGATTCGGCGGCCGAGACCTGGATGTATAGCGATCCGGAAAATTTCGAACTGAAGGAAGCACTCGCCATCCACCACGGCGTTTCGCGTGGCAATATCGCCATTGGCGGCGGTGTCGATGGTTTGCTGGGTGAGATCGCCAGGCTGATCGTTGAGCCGGGCACGCCGGTGGTCACCTCGCTCGGTGGTTATCCCACCTTCAATTACCATGTGAACGGCTTTGGCGGAAAACTCGTGACCACGCCCTATGTCGACGATCACGAGAACCTCGACGGGCTTCTCGATCTCGTCATCCGGGAAAATGCACCGCTGGTCTATTTCGCCAATCCCGACAATCCGATGGGAAGCTGGTGGGAGGCAAGCGAGGTCGTGGCCTTTGCCCGTGCGCTGCCGGAAACCTGCCTGCTCATTCTGGACGAGGCCTATTGCGAGACCGCACCTGCCAGCGCCGTGCCAGTCATCGACGCCCTCATCGGCCAGCCGAACATCCTGCGCATGCGGACTTTCTCTAAAGCCTATGGGCTTGCCGGCGCCCGCGTGGGCTATGCCATCGGCACGCTCGGCAATGTCGAAGCCTTCGACAAGATCCGCAATCATTTCGGCATGGCACGCGTTTCGGTCGCCGGCGCATTGGCGGCGCTGAAGGATCAGGCCTATCTGCATGACGTCGTTGGGAAAATTGCGGTGGCTCGAGATCGCATTTCCGCGATTGCCCGCAATAACGGCCTCTCGCCCCTGCCGTCGGCCACCAATTTCGTTACCATCGATTGCCAGCGCGACGGCACTTACGCCCGCGCCATCGTCGACGGCTTGATGGAACATGGCGTGTTCATTCGCATGCCGGGCGTGGCGCCGCTCAACCGCTGCATTCGTGTGAGTGTGGGACCTGATGACAAGCTTGATCTTTTTGAACAGGCATTGCCGAAGGTCATCAAGGCGCTGGGTTGAGTTTTCGCGTGCCTTCTCCTCATTCCTGCTCTTGTCACAGGAATCCAGCCAGCCCAAGTCCTTGGGCTGAGAGGAGTCTTTCGCCATACGGACGTCTGTCGGCCAGATTCCTGTGAGAAGCAAAGGGATGAGGGTGGCGAGCTAGGCGGCATATGGTGCGATCGAACACTGCGTGCATCGATTCAACATCCTCTGACAAACCACTGTTCGCGAATCGTTTTCCATCAACCGACATTGCCAGACATAAGAAAACCGCGCCGGCCTTGTTCCTGCCGGTCGCGGTTTGATGTGTCAGCGCAAAAGCTCCTTTTCAAAGCCCTCGCCGCATTCCCCTTCGGGTTTACTTTCGTTTGTACCGGTCATCGGGACTGGAGGGAACCGGACCGGAAATTCTGTCGCGGATAAGGTGCGTCAGTGCATCGTCATCCAGTCGCGTGCTGCACGCAGCGCTTCGGCCAGTTCCGCCTTGGTCATGTTGCGAGCAAGATCTGCTCTGAGCGAAGCGGCTCTTTCCGATCCGCGGATCGCGGCGATGTTGAGCCATTTGTGGGCCGCGACCAGATCCACCTTGCATCCCCGGCCGGTCGCATAGACCAGGCCGAGATTGCAAAGGGTGTCGGCGCGGGTTTCGCCACCGGCAACTGCCATTTCGATATCGCGAATTTCAAAGCGTGCCATTGTTTTATCCCTGTCTTCTCGCCTGTTTCATCAATTGCCTTCTTGTCGAGGCTAACCTTTGGAACTGCCGTCTTTTGCGGCTTTTTTGTTCTTCCGGCCGGCAGGTTTTCCCTGCGCTTTTGATGACCCCAATATGTCATGAGGCTTTCAACGGGCGCTTAAAAGGCATGATTAATGGGCCGCAAACAAACTGCAAACGATTGGTAAAATTGGGTTTTTGTTAAATATCACGAGGTGCGGAAATTAAGGACTTTCGAGCGAATTTTACGAAAACTTTAGAATTGGATTTCAACCCTTCATTCACCACGATCCAAACAACGGTTTTTCGAATCCCCCCTCTCCCGCTCTCCTAACCGACGCAAATGCCGTCTCGCAGCTGGAATTTTCTGTTTCCTTTTACGTGAACGTCAAATACTATCCGCATGCCCGTGCGGAGGACGAAACGGGCAAAGAAAGCGCGACATGGACGGAGGAGTTTTTATGAAGCGTGTGATGATGATTGCCGCAGGCCTGCTGATCGGCAGCAACCTTGCTTTTGCTGCTGAGCCCATTGAAGGCAACTGGAAGACGGCAAGCGGCGAGACAGCCGTAATCGGCCCCTGCGGCGCAGCTTTCTGCGTGACGCTGAAGACAGGCAAACATGCGGGAAAACAGATCGGCAAGCTTTCCGGCAAGGGAAACAGCTATTCGGGCGATATTACCGATCCCGCCAATGACAAGACCTATAGCGGCTCCGGCACCGTTTCCGGCAATTCGCTGAGTATGAAGGGCTGCGTGCTGAAAATCCTGTGCAAATCCCAGACCTGGACGCGGTTGTGATATAAGATGCGACGGACAGGCTTGTAACAGCCTGTCCCTCGTCGCAGACGGACGTCGTGTGTAACGCATATATCCGTTGATGTATCGTCGTGGCCGAACGAACACTCTTAAGAGCGACGCATGCCCGCCACCCTTTCCATAATCCTGATTTCGGGTACGTCCCATGTCGGCAAAAGCACCCTAGCCGGCCTGTTGAGCGAAAAGCTCCACTGCGAGGCAATTTCAACCGACAGCCTGGCACGCCACCCGGGGAGGCCATGGCCCGGCATACCCACGCCTGTGGAGGAATATTACAGGCAGCTGTCGGCAGAAACGATCCATTGGTTTCTGAAGGTGCATCACCAGAATATCTGGCCGCTTGTGCGCGGGCTGATCGACAGCAAGACAGGCACCGGCAATATCGTTGTCTTCGAGGGCGCGGCCTTGCGGCCGGAATTTATAGCGCCCCTGCTGGGCAACACGGTAGCCGGGGTCTTTCTTCATGCACAGAATGACTTTCTCTCCGACAGAATGCGCGCGCATGCGGGATATAAAGATGCGACGGCGGGCCAGCGCCGGATCATGGACGCCTTCATTGAGCGGTCCTTGCGCGAAAATACCGAAATGCTGGCATCCGCGCGGCACCATCACGTACCGATCGTCGACATCGCCAATCCCGAAGCATTCGATGGCCTCGTCAATGAACTTACAGCCCGTGCGGTAGCCTCTCCGGCGTGATCCAAAAGCAGGCGATTTGAGGCCGCTGAAGCCATCCACCGCCCCAATTCACACTGGAAGTATCCCGTTAATCTCCCTGAACACCATATGAACCGGGGTCTCAGGGTCCGTTCAGTCCGAGTGTGGCAAAACTCTGTCCATGAACTCCAATAAAGGGGAATGGACATGACAAAGTTGATCAGCCGGCTGGCAATCTTCGCGTTTCTCATGGCGATCTTCGCCATGTCCTTCGCCTCGCTCGTCGTTAATCCCAACCGCAGCTTTCAGCGGGTGAATGCGGGTGCGGCGCTTGCCTGCCAGCACAGCCCGGCACCCGCCGCCAATTGCCCCGTCGTGCTGTGAGGACAGGCCGATGACGACGAGCTTTTCCAACGGCCTGTTTTCCGCACTGAGACTGGTGCTGATGGCATCGATCTTTCTAGGCCCGGTGGCGGGACTTGCAGTTTACAAGGCAGATCCCCGCCCGGCATCCAAGGGCGCCGGTTTCGTGCTGCTTATGAGCCTGCAACGCGGCGCGCTCGGCTGAGATTTCACCGCCTGCCCTTTGCCGCAGCCATTTTTCCGTTTCTTTTCAGTTTCTTCGTATTTCTGTCGCTTGCCTGTCGAAATAGGCCTCCTATAATGGGCCATGACAATAGCAAAACGAACGATTCCGCCCTTCTCCTTCATCAGCCCCGAGCCTTTCGCGCCGCAGACATTCACGGACCCGAAAGAAGCTGTTGAGGCTTTGACCGCGCTTTACGAACGCAATACGGCGTTCCTCATCAACTCCTTCACCGAACTTGCCAAGGGTGCGCCGATTACCGGCCGCTACCGCGCCTGTTATCCGCAGGTCAGCCTCGAGACATCCACTTTCGGTCATGTCGATTCGCGCCTTTCCTATGGCCATGTCACCTCCCCCGGCGTCTATACGACGACGATCACCCGGCCGGAGCTTTTCCGCCACTACCTGAAAGAGCAGCTGGGGCTTCTGATCAAGAATCACGGCGTTCCGGTGACGGTTGCCGAATCGGCCACGCCCATTCCGCTGCATTTCGCCTTCGGTGAAGGCGCTTATGTCGAGGCGGCGGCGGCATCCTCGCTGTCCGACGTGCCGTTGCGCGATCTTTTCGACACGCCCGATCTCAACAACACCGACGATCTCATAGCCAATGGCGAATATGATCAGGTGCCCGGCGAACCCGCGCCGCTTGCGCCGTTCACCGCGCAGCGCATCGATTATTCGCTGGCCCGCCTGAGCCATTATACGGCAACGAGCGCCAGCCATTTCCAGAACTTCGTGCTGTTCACCAACTACCAGTTCTATATCGACGAATTCGCCGCATGGGCGCGGCAGTTGATGAAGAATGGTGGCGAAGGCTACACGGCCTTCGTGGAGCCAGGCAACATCATCACCCCCGCTGGCTCCGACAGGCCGGAAACGGATGCGGTGCTTGGCCGTCTGCCACAGATGCCAGCCTATCACCTGAAGAAAAAGGGCCATGCCGGCATTACGCTGGTCAATATCGGCGTCGGCCCTTCCAACGCCAAGACGATCACCGATCATATCGCCGTGCTGCGCCCGCATGCCTGGCTAATGGTTGGCCATTGCGCCGGCCTGCGCAACAGCCAGCGCCTTGGCGATTATGTGCTGGCACACGCCTATGTGCGTGAGGATCACGTTCTGGACGACGACCTGCCGGTCTGGGTGCCGATCCCTGCTCTGGCGGAAGTGCAGCTGGCGCTGGAAGGTGCGGTTGCGGAAGTCACCGGTTACGAGGGCTTCGAGCTGAAGCGCATCATGCGCACCGGCACTGTCGCCACCATCGACAACCGCAACTGGGAGCTTCGCGACCAGGCGGGCCCGGTCAAGCGCCTGTCGCAATCGCGCGCCATCGCACTCGACATGGAATCGGCCACCATCGCGGCCAACGGCTTCCGTTTCCGCGTGCCCTACGGCACCCTCCTCTGCGTCTCCGACAAGCCGCTGCACGGCGAATTGAAGCTGCCGGGCATGGCGACGGAGTTCTACCGCACGCAGGTTGCCCAGCATCTGCAGATCGGCATCCGTGCCGTGCAGAAACTTGCCGCCATGCCAACGGAAACGCTGCATTCGCGCAAGCTCAGAAGCTTCTACGAGACGGCGTTCCAGTAAAAACAGATATCGCTAAAGCGCCTCGGTGAATTGTTTCGAAAATCGATACACCGAGGGTTTTCCCATGCACACCAACATTGAACTCGTTGATGATTTGATCGCCGAGGCGATGGAAATTACCGGTCTCTCTACCAAAAAGGCGACAGTGGAAAAGGCGTTGAGGGATCTCGCGCGCATTCATCGTCAAATGCATGCGCTTCATGCATTGGAGGGTATGGGCTGGGAAGGCGATCTAGATGAGATGCGGACGGACTGGGACGCGATCATCGTCGCTACTTACTGTATCGAAAACGGATACGAACGACTGCACAACGACCGAGACTTTCAGCCTATGGCCGATCATCTCGGTCTGCGACTGGCCTGATCTTTCAAACCACCTTCACCGTTCCCTCGACACGCACCGGAAAATTCACTGACCGGGCGATGAAGCACTTGTCATGCGCATCGTGGTGCAATTCGTCCGCCCTTTCGGGATCACCCTTCGAGATGGTGATGACCGGTTTCAGCACCACCTCGCTGAATTGCCCGGCGCCGTCCTTTTTCATAACCAGCGTGCCTTCGGCATTGTCGACATAGTCTTCAACGATGATGCCATTGACGGAGCAGAAATGCAGGTACCATAGCTTGTGGCAGGCCGAGAGCGAGGCAACCAGCAGGTCTTCCGGGTTCCAGCGGGAGGCATCGCCGCGAAAGGCGGGATCGGAAGAGCCGGCGATATCCGCTTTCCCTGCCGTGGAAATCGTGTAGTCGCGTTCATAATCGCGGTAGCCGGAAGTCCCTTTGCCACGATTGCCGGTCCACTTCACCTGAACGGCATAGTGATGTTCCTGTCCTGCCATTTCATTTCTCCCTTAGAGTTTTTTGTCGCATTTCCCGGACGTAAACCGCTACGCGCTTTTATTGGAAATGCTCTGGTGTATCGCGCAGGTGGTCGAGCCCGCGGCGCAGAGTCTCGATGATCTGGTCCACCTCCGAGCGGCTGATCGTCAGCGCCGGTGAGGCCAGCATGCGGTCGCCGGTGGCACGCATGACGAGGCCGTTTGCCAGGCAATGGTTGCGCACGGCGGTGCCGATGTCATCCGGCTTGGCAAAACGCCTGCGGGTGGCCTTGTCGGCTGCAAGCTGCAGGCCACCCATGAGGCCGACATTCACTGCCTCACCCACCAACTCGTGGTCGGTGAGGCTTTTCCAGCCTTGGGAAAAATAAGGGCCGATATTATCCTTCACCCGCTCCACCAGCCCCTCATCCTCGATGATACGAATATTTTCCAGAGCGGCGGCGGCGCAGACGGGGTGGCCGGAATAGGTGAAGCCATGGTTGAAATCACCGACCTCGGACAACATTACCTCCGCGACGCGGTCGGAAACAAGGACGCCGCCGATCGGCAGATAACCGGATGACAGGCCCTTGGCGACGGGCGCGAGGTCCGGCTCCACGCCGAAATGCTGGTATCCGAACCAGGAACCGAGGCGGCCGAAACCGCAGATCACCTCGTCGGACACCAGCAGAATGTTGCGCGCCTTGCAGATGCGGGCGATTTCCGGCCAGTAGGTTTCCGGTGGCACAATGACCCCACCGGCGCCCTGAATGGGTTCCGCCACGAAAGCCGCGACATTCTCTTCACCGAGCTCGTCTATCTTCGCTTCCAGTTCGCGGGCCACCTTCAGGCCGAATTCCGCGGGTGAGAGATCGCCGCCTTCCGCATACCAATAGGGCTGGCCGATATGGGCGATACCCTCGATCGGCAGATTGCCCTGCTCGTGCATCCACTTCATGCCGCCGAGCGAAGCGCCGGCGACCGTAGAGCCGTGATAGCCGTTGCGCCGAGCGATCACCTTGGTCTTCGTCGGATGGCCGAGCGCCTTCCAGTAGACCCGCGCCATGCGGAACCAGGTGTCGGTGGCTTCCGAACCGGAATTGGTGAAGAATACATGGTTCATCTTCGGCCCGGCACGGGAAGCGATCTTCTGCGCCAGAAGTGTGGCTGATGGTGTCGTAGTGCCGAAAAAGGCGTTGTAATAGGGCAGTTCGTTCATCTGGCGTTGCACGACATCGGCGATCTCGCGGCGTCCGTAACCGATATTGACGCACCATAGTCCGGCAAAGGCGTCGAGATACTTCTTGCCGGTGCTGTCATAGATGAAGACGCCTTCTGCACGCTCGATGATGCGGGTGCCGCTAGCGTTCAGCTTACCCATATCGGAAAAGGGGTGAAGGTGATGGGCGGCATCGATGGCGGCAAGGTTGGACACCGGCTTGGAGACTTCATTCATGACAGATCGCACTCCCGCAAAGACGACGGCGCCTTCCGGAGCCGCACCCAACCGAACATGGCCGGGCGGCTTCGATTTGGCAAGACTGGCGTTTTCGGGGGGATCGAGATGATGACTCGGCCTTGCCGCTTGTTTCTTCTCCCCGCCGGGGAGCAGAAATGCGCCGCTACCTTGAAGCAGGTTCGATTGCACCGTTACGGAGGTGGTGCGCTACGCCAAGACCCCTCGCCCCACCAGCACCTTCAATTCACCGGCATGGACTTCAAGTGCCACGTCGCGCTCCATCGGCAGCAATTCGCCATCGATGACGCAGCGCACGTCATGGCGCTTCTTGGGAAAATGAAGTTCCACATCCGTGACCGTCGTGGCCGTTACCGCAGCGTTTTCCTTCAGCTTGCCGCGCAGGATGTCGAAAGCGAGCCTCGCGACGCCCGAGGGGCGCAGGGGATCCGTGAGATAGAAGCCGAGATGGCCGCCCGAGACATTATCCGCGACCAGAAGCGAGTTCTGCCCGAATTCATTGTTGGAGACGGAAATTGCTGACACCTTGCGGCGCTGCGTCTTGCCATTGACCGTATATTCCACCTCGAAGACCGGCGGATTGAGAATGACGCTGATGGCGGCGCGGACGCTTGCCTTGATCTTGCCAAGGCGGGAGGCGAAGGCGAGGTTGTTGCGATAACGCACCATGCGCGAATGCAGGCCTGCGGAAAACTGGTGGACGAAAAGACGGCCGTTGGCGCTGGCGATATCGACATTGGCGATCTCGCCATTCGCCAGTGTCTCCAGGACCTGGCGGATATCGAGCGGCAGCTTCAGCGAGCGGGCGAACAGGTTCATGGTGCCGGCCGGTACGATACCGAGCGCGATGCCGTGTTTCCAGGCGATACCGGCAGCGGCCGAAATCGTTCCATCACCACCGCCGGCGATAATGCCTTCGATATCAGGCTCATCGGCGGCGCGTTCCATCTCCTCGACGACTTCCTTGCCGGAGACCACGCGGCAGTCGATCGTGTGGCCGGCGCGTGAAAAAACCTCGCGGGCGTGGTCGCAATAGGCATCCATATCCGTGGTGCGGAAGGTGCCGCCGTCACGATTGAAAATTGCAATGAGCTTCATATTTCCAACCTGATTCTGTGAGGCAGCCGCGCGTAAATGCTTGGGCTTATATAGGGTTCCAAACACCATCGCGTGAAGATGCTCTTTTGCCGAGAATCGCTCTACCGCAATGCATCATTTCATGTTAGATATCACTTAAGGTCATTTTCATGACCGCGCATCTCCAGTCAGGGCAGGCCGTTCCCATACGGTCTTGCCCTTTTTTCTGTGGGGTCCTCCCCCTTTTCAGGTCGCAATGAGCCATTCGAATTTGTCGGAAGCCCGCCTCGAGGCGGAGAGTGAAACCGTTGTTGCGGCAAGGCCTGCAGTGGCACTGACGCCGTTTGCCGTCGCACTCATCGAACTGGCGCTTGCCGCCGGCGGTTTCGGCATCGGCACCGGCGAATTCGCCATCATGGGCCTGCTGCCTGACGTCGCAACGACCTATGGCGTCACGGTGCCCCAGGCAGGTTACGTCATCACGGCCTATGCGCTGGGCGTCGTCATCGGCGCGCCCATCATCGCGGTGCTGGCTGCGCGCATGACGCGGCGCACCCTGCTTCTCGGCCTCATGGGACTTTTCGCACTCGGCAATATCTTAAGCGCCGTCGCACCTGATTTCCTGAGCTTTACCGTGCTGCGCTTCATCACCGGCCTGCCGCACGGCGCCTATTTCGGCGTTGCAGCGCTGGTCGCCGCCTCCATGGCGCCAATCCACAAACGTGCCCGCGCCGTTGGCCGCGTCATGCTTGGCCTCACCATCGCCACGCTGCTTGGAACGCCGCTTGCCACTTTCTTCGGGCAGATGCTTTCCTGGCGCGCGGCCTTCATGCTGGTGGGCGGCATCGGGCTGTTGACCGTCGCCCTGCTGTGGCTGTTCCAGCCGCGCGACAAGGTAGAGGAAGGTGCCAGCGTTTGGCGTGAACTCGGAGCTTTCCGCCGCGTGCAGGTGTGGCTGACGCTCGCCATCGCATCGGTCGGTTTCGGCGGCATGTTCTCGGTTTTCAGCTATATCGCCAAGACCACCACCGATGTCGCGATGATGCCCGTTTCCACCGTCTCCATGGTGCTAGCCCTCTTCGGCATCGGCATGAATGTCGGCAATGTGGTCGGCTCGCGGCTGGCCGATATCTCGCTCAACGGCACGATCGGCGGCATGCTGGCCTTTAACGTGGTCGTCATGGCCGTGTTCGGCATGACGGCGCATGACCCGTTCATGCTGTGTCTCTGCGTCTTCCTGATCGGCTGCGGTTTTGCCGCCTGCCCCGCCGTGCAGACGCGGCTGATGGATGTGGCAGCGGATGCGCAGACGCTTGCGGCTGCCTCCAACCACTCCGCCTTCAACATCGCCAACGCGCTCGGCGCATGGCTTGGCGGCATGGTCATCGCCATGGGCTATGGATATGCCTCCACCGGTTATGTGGGCGCTGTTCTTTCGCTTCTCGGGCTTGGCGTTTTCCTTGTGTCGGTCACCGTCGAACGGCGCGCAAAAGCCGGCTGAAAGCCGGTTTTTCAGCGGCCGGAACACCCGCTCCTGCACCTGCAATAAACCTTACGGAAATTTCACGATCGGCTCGCTTGACTCTTTTTGGTTTCGGGCGCAACACGGCGTTACGCGCAGGCCGTGACCCGGCACAGCGCGGATTTTAACGGAGCATCATTTGATGTCTAGCGACAGTAGTAGTCGATTGCCTTTGCCGAAAGCGGCGAACGGGAACTGATCCGGCACCTGTCGGCTCACCACCGCGTTCGTCGTAATCGGCGAATCGACGGAAAGGTGAGCAATCATGAACTTCCACACCCTCTCCCAGAGAGCCAGCAAGGCCGCACGTCTTCTCCGCAGCGGAAATGCCGGTTCCACCACCATTGCAGAACGCGTCGAGCACCTCAACACACTCGATACGCATGAGGCAGTCGCCGCCCTGCTCGCCATGCCGCAGGCAAAGGCCGTCGCCATTCTCGACCGGCCGGAACTGCATGACGCAGCCGCCATCATTGCCGGCATTCCGCTTGACCAGGCCGCCCGCTTCGTCAACCTGATGTCTGACGACCGCGTTGCCGACGTCATGGCGGAAATGGACGAAGAGCCGCGCGCAAAGCTGTTTTCCCGGCTGGACCGCACGACCGCGCTCTCCATCAAACATCTGATGGGTTATCCGCCGCGCACCGCAGGCTCGATCATGACCACGGAATTCGTCAGCGTGCCGGATAGCTGGACGGTGGAACAGACCCTTTCGCACATCCGCGTCGTCGAGCGGTCGCGTGAAACGGTCTATGCCATCTATGTGCTGGCGCAGGACGGAACACTGTCCACCGTCGTGACGCTGCGTCGCCTGCTGACCGGCGAGGCCAGTGCCTCCATTCTCTCCGTCGCATCGAAGGAAGGCATCGTCTGTGCCAGCCCCTTGATGTCGCAGGAGGATGTTGCCCGGCTGATCCGCAAGCACGACCTTCTGGCGCTTCCCGTCGTTGACGATCACTCGCACATTCTCGGCATCGTTACGGTCGACGACGTGATCGACACCATGATCGCCGACACCACGGAAGACGCCCACAAGTTCGGTGGTATGGAAGCACTCGGCAAGCCCTATATGGCAATGGGTTTTCCGGACATGATCCGCAAGCGCGCAGGCTGGCTGGCTGCCCTGTTCCTGGGTGAAATGCTGACGGCAAGCGCCATGCAGCATTTTGAAGGCGAGCTGGAAAAAGCCGTCGTGCTGACGCTGTTTATTCCGCTCATCATGTCATCAGGCGGCAACTCCGGTTCGCAGGCCACCTCGCTCATCATCCGGGCGCTGGCGCTCGGCGAACTGAAGCTTTCGGACTGGTGGCGGGTGCTGCTGCGGGAAATCCCGACGGGCCTGACGCTTGGCTGCATTCTCGGCGCCATCGGCTTCCTGCGTCTGACCATCTGGCAGCAAGCCGGCTTTTACGATTACGGCGACCACTGGCTGCTGGTGGGCGCTACCGTTTTTGCCGCACTCGTTGGCATCGTCACCTTCGGCTCGCTGGCGGGCTCCATGCTGCCCTTCCTGCTGCAGCGTCTGCGGCTCGATCCAGCCAGCGCATCTGCGCCGTTCGTCGCCACGCTGGTGGATGTCAGCGGCCTCGTCATCTACTTCTCGGTGGCGCTGGTGATCCTCAGCGGCACGCTGCTCTGAAACACAAAAGGCCCGCTCGAAAGAGCGGGCCTTTTCATTTGCGGGGGTTTCCGACAGGGCAAGCACCCTCAGCCGCCGGCGCTGATAACGCCCGTTCCGAGAAGTCCCAAAAGAATGACGCCGATGACCACCCGGTACCAGACGAAGGGCATGTAGCTCTTGGTGGAGACCAGCTTGAGGAAGACGACGATCACGGCGTAACCGACGACGAAGGCGATCAGGGTTGCAAGCCCCGTCTGGCCCCAGCCTACAGGGTTCTCCTCGCCGATGCTTTTGAACAGCTGGTAGAAACCGGAACCGAAGACGGCGGGAACGGCAAGCAGGAAGGAATACCGTGCGGCCGCCTCGCGCGTGTAGCCTAACAGCAGGCCGGCGCTGATGGTGCCGCCCGAGCGCGAGACGCCAGGGATGAGCGCCATGGCCTGCGCGAAACCGAACAGGATGCCATCACGCCAGATCAGCTGGTTCAGCTTGTAGCGCTTCTTGCCGATCCTGTCGGCGACGCCGAGAATGATGCCGAAGACAATCAGCATTACGGCAGTGATATAGAGATTGCGCAGCGAATGCTCGATGGCATCCTTGAAGAACAGGCCGAGCAGCACGATCGGAACCGAGCCGACGATGATCAGCCAGCCAAGCCGCGCATCGGACTTGTCATAGGGTCCGAGGCGAAGGTTCTGCCGGAGCCAGGCGGCAGCGATCCGCATGATATCGGACCAGAAATAGACCAGCACCGCCGCTTCCGTGCCGATCTGCGTAATCGCCGTGAAGGCGGCGCCCGGATCCGCACCGGAGGGCAGAAACTCCCCGGCTATCCTCAGATGCGCGCTTGAAGAAACCGGAAGAAATTCCGTAAGTCCTTGCAAAAGGCCGAGAAATCCGGCCTCCAACCAACCGATGCTCATGTGATTTGTTGTCCCTGCTGCGAATCGAATTCGCAGCATTATGCATCAAACCGGGCAAATCCGTGTTGCATCGCACCATGAAAAAGAAGTGCCGGAGGGCTTGGTTTTACCCGTTATTTTTCAGGCCGCCTTCTCCGCAGCCTCGGGATGAAGGGTGTATTTCGCACCGTTCTTGCACACAACATGGGCGTCGCCCCAGCTTTTCAGCGCCGAGATCACCGGCTTCATGGTTTCGCCAAGTGGCGTCAGCGCATAGTCCACGCGCGGCGGCACCACCGGGAAGACGGTGCGCGAAATCAGGCCCGCCTCTTCCAGTTCCCGCAGCTGCTTGGTGAGCATGCGCTGGGTGACGCTCGGGATGTGGCGGCGCAACTCGTTGAAGCGCAGGGTGCCCTCATTGATGAGGTGATAGAGGATCACGCCTTTCCATTTGCCGTCGAGAAAACTCAAGGCAGATTCCACCGGGCAGCCCGGAAAATTGCCGGTAAGCTTGGCGCGCGGTCGCGACATCACAGTATCCTTTTTGTATGTATCATCACAAAATGTGCATTCTTGCGATCGATGTTCATATGTATCAAGTAAGAGGCACGCAAACAAGCAAAGGAGACTGTTCATGCGCGCCATCGGTTACAAGACGAGCCAGCCCATCACCGCAACGGATGCATCGACCTCGACCTGCCGCAGCCGGAGGCGACGGGGCATGATATTCTGGTGGAGGTGAAGGCCGTTTCGGTCAATCCTGTTGACACCAAGGTTCGCCGCAACCAGGCGCCGGAAAACGGCGCTGCCCGCGTGCTGGGCTTCGATGCGGCGGGCGTGGTGAAAGCCGTCGGCGACAAGGTATCGCTGTTCAAGCCCGGCGACGAGGTGTTTTACGCTGGCGTCATCAACCGCCCCGGCTCCAACAGCGAATTTCATCTGGTCGATGAGCGCATCGTCGGCGCCAAACCGAAGTCACTGAATTTCGAGGAAGCAGCGGCACTGCCGCTGACCGCGATCACGGCCTACGAGACGCTGTTCGACCGGCTGCGAGTGACAGAGCCCGTTCCGGGTGCGGCAAATGCCGTTCTGGTGATCGGTGGCGCCGGCGGCGTCGGCTCGATTGCCATCCAGCTTCTGCGCGCACTGACCGATCTCACCGTCATTGCCACGGCTTCGCGGCCGGAAACGATGCAATGGGCCAAAGACCTCGGCGCGCATCATGTCGTCGATCACAGCAAGCCGATTGCTCCGCAGGTGGAAGCGCTTGGCCTTGGTGCACCGGGCTTCGTATTCTCGACCACCCATAGCGACATTCACGCCGCCGACAGCGTGGCGACCATTGCGCCGCAGGGCCGTTTCGCGCTGATCGACGATCCGGCCGGCGGTTTCGATGCCATGGCGTTCAAGCGCAAATGCGTTTCAATCCATTGGGAAATGATGTTCGCCCGCGCGGTTTTCCAGACGCCTGACATGATCGAACAGCACAAGCTGCTCAATCACGTTGCGGAACTGGTCGATGCAGGCAAGATCAAGACGACGTTGACCGAGGTTTTCGGCACCATCAACGCCGCAAATCTCATCAAGGCCCACGCCTTGATTGAAAGCAACACGGCCAAGGGCAAGATTGTGCTTTCGGGCTTTTGATCTACACGTCACACGAAATGGGAGGTGCGCGCCTGATAAAGCGCGCCCTTCCCGGTCAATCGTCTTCCGGATCTTCCGGGCATGGCCATGCGGCAGGCGTCGTCAGGCCGCTTGGCAGTTTCGTCTTGGCGTCGCCGCAGGCGATGTCGATCTGTTTCTGCTCAAGGCCGGTGGCGGCGGAAAGATCGACCCCCTCAATGCGGGTCAACAGCAGGAAAGCGTTGGCAAAATCCACCGCGCCGCCGAGCTTTGCGCCCTGGAAGCTGGCACGCGACAGGTTGGTCAGCGAAAATTTCGAGCCGGACAGGCTGGCATCTTGAAACTCGGCACGCCCGAGTTCAGCCTTGGTAAAATCCGCGCCGTCCAGCTTAGCCTTGTTGAAATTGGTCCGCTGCATTTCCGCATTGATGAATTTTGCGCTGGTGGCATCGGCGGCGGAAAAGTCGCTGCGGTAGGCTTCCACCTTCGTCAGGTTGGCGCCCTGCAGGTTCGCCTCTCCGAGAGCCGTCCGGATGAGTTTCGCCTTTTCAAGATTGGCGCCCTTCAGCGAGGAGCCGCGCAAATCAGTATAGGTGAAATCCGTGCCGTAAAGCATCGCCGAATCGAGGTTGCTGCCGCCCAGCATCAGGAGGCGCTTGTTGCATTCGCGCCAGTCGATGCCGGCCATGGCGTCGGCGCGGCAGCTGGCGGCCATCAGAGGGCTGCCACTGAGCGAAACGGCAACCACCATACCTGCCGCCAGACCCGCGACGATCCTTGTATTCCGCACGATATTCAGCCTCTGAAAGCCGGACATTCCATCACTCCTGCCGCCGGGCGACGGCCCAAACGCAACATATGCACATTCAAGGCGTTACCGCATCCCTGGCCCACAATCCATGGACCATGCGAAGCGACAACACCCCAACATCCTATATGTAAGAAATCGAAGGGCAATCCACAAATACTAGGGGGGACGAGACTTTCGATGCCTCGCGCACGAGACATCATCCTCCCGCTCGTCGCGAGGATCCAACCACGTATCGAGAAATCAATCGGTTGCAGATGCCCGGGACTAGCCCGGGCAAGACGAAGGTTGCCGGCAGGCCGGCATCACCATCACATATTGGCGTAAACCGGCCCTTCGCCACCCTGCGGCGGCACCCAGTTGATGTTCTGATTCGGATCCTTGATATCGCAGGTCTTGCAGTGCACGCAGTTCTGCGCGTTGATCACGTAGACCTCCTCGCCGTCCTTCTCCACCCACTCATAAACGCCGGCAGGACAATATCGTGTCGAGGGACCGGCATAGACGTCGTGTTCGGAACGCTTCTGCAAGTCCATATCCTTCACCTGAAGATGCACCGGCTGGTCTTCCTCATGGTTGGTGGAGGACAGGAACACCGATGACAGCCGGTCGAAGGTCAAAACGCCGTCCGGTTTCGGATAGGCGATCGGCTTGTGTTTGGAGGCCGGCTCAAGGCTCTGCGCATCCGTCTTGCCGTGTTTCAGCGTGCCGAAAACGGAGAAACCGAACAGCTGGTTGGTCCACATGTCGAGACCGCCAAGGCCGACACCGATGAGCGTGCCGAATTTAGACCACAGCGGCTTGACGTTGCGCACCCGCTTCAGGTCCTTGCCGATATCGCCGTCGCGCCATTCCGCCTCGATCTCGGCCACTTCATCATGGGCGCGACCGGCGGAAATAGCCGCGGCGATCTTTTCCGCCGCCAGCATGCCCGACAGCACCGCATTGTGGCTGCCCTTGATGCGCGGCACGTTGACGAAACCGGCAGAACAGCCGATCAGCGCACCGCCGGGGAAAGTCAGCTTCGGCACCGACTGGTAACCGCCCTCGGTAATCGCGCGCGCGCCATAGGAAATGCGCTTGCCGCCGTCGAAAGTGTCGCGGATGGCCGGATGCGTCTTGAAGCGCTGGAATTCCTCAAACGGATAAAGATAGGGGTTCTTGTAGTTCAGGTGCACGACGAAGCCGACGGCGACGAGATTGTCTTCCAGATGATAGAGGAACGAGCCGCCACCGGTCTTGAAGCCGAGCGGCCAGCCGAAGGAATGCTGCACGAGGCCCTGTTTGTGGTGTTCCGGCTTGACCTGCCAGAGTTCCTTGATGCCGATGCCGAATTTCTGCGGTTCACGATCTTTCGAAAGGTCAAACCTGGAAATCAACTGCTTGGCGAGCGAACCGCGCACGCCTTCGCCAATCAGCACATATTTGCCATGCAGCTCCATGCCGCGCGTGAAGGCGGGGCCGGGTTCACCGTTCTTCTCGATGCCCATATCGCCGGTGGCGACACCAATCACCGCGCCCTCGTCATTATAAAGCACTTCGGTGGCGGCAAAGCCCGGATAGATCTCGACGCCGAGCGCTTCCGCCTTTTCCGCCAGCCAGCGACAGACCAGCCCAAGCGAAACGATGTAATTGCCGTGATTGTTCATCAGCGGCGGCATCATGAAGTTTGGCAGACGGATGGAGCCCGCCGGGCCTAAGAACATGAACTGGTCGTCCTTGACCTCGGTCTTGAAGGGATGCCCCTCTTCCTCACGCCAGCCGGGCAGAAGCCGGTCGATGCCGATGGGATCAACCACGGCACCTGAGAGAATATGCGCGCCGACTTCAGCGCCCTTTTCCAGAACGACGACCGAAAGCTCCGGCTCGACCTGCTTCAGACGGATCGCGGCGGCAAGGCCCGCAGGACCCGCACCGACGATCACAACGTCGAATTCCATCGCTTCGCGTTCCGGCAGTTCCATCGCTTCCGTCATCTTGTCCTCTCACCTCGCCGGTCCCATCCGGCTGTTGTTATATCCGCTTCCGGCATTCGCACCGTGTTGCCTGCACTGGCCGAAAAGCCCGTCTGCGACAACACATTCGCCCCAGCCTGTCTTCGCAAAGCACGACGCCTTTGTCGAGCTTCCATAGCGGCAAAACATGTCGCACGCCACTCAATTGTCAGACAACCTGACGAGTATTTTATTACTTTTACGTGCACGTAAGATTGAGAATAGGAGTGCGAAGCGAAAGCGTCAAGGGTTGTAAGGATTTGGAAACCGCTCCCGATCCGATATTGGACAGTGAAAGCGCTAAACCGAAAGCACCTTCCAACACAAGCCGACACCTCAGTTTTGCGCCGATAGCGGTCATGAAGCAGGCGGAAGTTCAAGGCCGTTCGGTAATGAAATCCAGATGACGGTCTGAGCTTCTGGCGAGTGTCGCGAGAGATGGCCTTTTCCGTGCGTGTCCTCGATTAGCACGAAGCTACCAGCCGAAGCGTGGCGCACCTCGCCATCGCTAGTCTCGTACTCCACGGAACCATCAAGTCTTACTGTCAGAACAGGCTCGGGCACGTTATGCCATGCGACTTCTCGCATTCCCGCCGGAATATGCGTGATGCGGACGCGAGAGGCTGGGTAGCTACCTGTGACATCGAAAGGAGCGGCGTCTGGGTGAACTGACCGCTTGGTAGTGGGCAAATCGATTTCATCGAAATGAGACTCGCCATCCGGCGTAGCATAGATGCGCAGGCACTTCATTGATGGTTCCCTTGAGAGAAGTGAAATGGGCTTGGCAACGAATGCTCGCGTATCAGGAAAATACTACCGCAGTTTAAATACCTCCACTCCCCAACATCAAACCGCCCATTCCTCATCCGTCGTAAACACAATCGTCAGCCACCGATCCGTCCCCTCGCCGCCGAGTGCATCGCCGATCTCGTCGCGGATCGCGTCCCATTCTTCGAGACGCCGGGGTGGCCAGTTTTTCGGGACGATGAAGAAGAGTTCGATCTGGCGGCCTCGGCCCACGCGGGCGACATAGGAATAGTGCGAGGCGAAGCCGAATTTTTCGACGGTTTCGGCCGCTACCCTGTCCACATGCTGCTTGAATTCAAACGGCGTCACCAGAAGGATGTCGGCAAGCGCCTGTTTCACATTGCCGAGCGGCATGGGAATGATGATGAGGCAGACCAGCGCCAGCACGGCGGGGTCGATATAGGGCGCGATCCACTGATGCGCGGTTCCCGTCAGCCCGTAGCCGATGGCGAAGGCGAGGAACAGGGCTGCGCTCAGGAGCGCGCTCATCAGCCAGCTTTTGGCGTCCAGCGCCACGAAGGCCGATTTCAGTCTGCGGTTCTGGCGTTTGACGAACCATGCCATGACGAGCGAAACGGCAAAGCTGACGAAGGTGACGATGATGGCGTAATCGAACTCGATCGATCTGCCGCCGTCCATCAGGCTGTCGATGGCGTTGATCAGGGCATAGATCGCAGCGCCCATCAAAAGCGTGCCGTTGAGGCCGAGGACCATCGGCTCCAGATGCCAGAAGCCCATGGTGAAACGCTCTGCCAGCCGGCCACCGGGCCGTGGGGCGGCGGAAGCCGCGATCAGCCGCGCCACCAGTAGCGCCAGCACCGTCATGAATGCATCCGTCAGGGCATAAACGCCATCGAACACTACCGCGAAAGAACCGGAAAACAGGCCTGCGCCAATGCCGAACGCGGCCAGAAGAACCGTGATGGCAATTGAGAATTTCAGCAGAGATTGTTCGGTCATGACGCGTATTTAACCTTCAAAAGCGGGCGCCGCCTTCCTATAAACAGCACGGATGGAGCGGGATAGCGAAAACTGTGTAAGGTTTTCGCCTGTAGTCACGCTTCGATTCTTTGATCTGCTGCAAACAAGACAGGACAAAACCCATGGATCTCGGCATTTCCGGCAAACGCGCCCTCGTTCTCGCCTCCTCTCGCGGCCTTGGGCTGGGCATCGCCACGGCGCTGGCGAACGAAGGCGTGAATGTTCTTCTCGTTGGCAGAAGCAGCGAAAAGCTGGACGCGAACTGCAAGACGATCAACGCGCTGGGCAAGGGCAAGGCCGACTGGGTGCGGGGCGATCTTGGCGATGACAATTTCGTCGAGGCCATGGTTCAGGCCGTGAACGACAAGCTCGGCGGCATTGACATTCTCGTCAACAACACCGGTGGCCCGACGCCGGGTCTTGCGCAGGAGATCACGACCGAGAAGCTGGTGAGCTTCTTCCAGTCGATGGTGCTGCGCGTCATCACGCTCACCAATGCGCTGCTGCCGCAGATGAAGGAACAGGGATTTGGCCGCATCCTGACCGTTGCCTCCTCCGGCGTGTTCGAACCCATCCCCAATCTGGCACTCTCCAACACGCTGCGTGGAGCGCTGGTGGGCTGGAGCAAGACATTGTCGAGCGAAGTGGCCGGTTTCGGCATCACCTCCAACCTTCTTCTGCCCGGCCGCATCCATACCGACCGCATCGACGAGCTGGATGGGGCCAATGCCAAGCGCCTGGGTAAAAGCATGGAGGAAATCCGCGAGGCTTCGGTCAAGAGCATTCCGGCAGGCAGGCTTGGCACGGTGGAAGAATTCGCCGCCGCCGGGGCTTTCCTCTGCTCGGTTCGGGCAAGCTACATCACCGGCACAATGCTGCGGGTGGATGGCGGCGCAGCGAAATCGAACTGACGCCAGTGAGACACCGGAGCGGTCAAGAGGCCGCTCCGTAGACTACGAAGCGGTTTCTGCCGGTATTCTTGGCTTCATAGAGTGCCGTGTCGGCGCGGCGCAGCACATCGCTCGCGCTCTCGCCTGGATCGGCAAAGGCAATGCCGGCCGAACAGCTGTAACGGAAATCCGGCACATCGCTTAGCGGCGATGCCTCGGTCAACGTCGCCAGCAGCTTCTGCATGGTGCTTTCCGCGCTCAGCATTCGCGAACCGCTGAGAACGAGCAGAAACTCCTCACCGCCGATCCGCCCCACCAGATCGTCCCGGCCGATCGCGGCGGAAAGCCGGGTGGCGAAATCCTTAAGGACGAGATCGCCGCAGGCATGCCCGAAACGGTCGTTCACAGCCTTGAAGTGGTCGATATCCATGATGATCACCGCAAGCGCCTGCGCCTTGTTGGGGCCAAGCATCTGGTTGAGGATATCCATGGCATAGCGGCGGTTACCGAGGCCCGTGAGCTCGTCGCTCAGCGCCGATTTCAGCGCCCTGTCGCGCTCCTGCCGCAGATCGCGCAACTGGATGCCAAGCTCGGAAACATCGGTCACGACACACAACATCCAGCCGCCCGGCAGCGTCGTTTCCGTCGTCAGCATCCAGCGTCCATCGTTCAGGCTGGTTTCGATGGTGCGGTAAGGCAACTTGCCACGCCTTGTCCGCGCCGAGCGCAACCACAGTTCGAAATCGGTGGTTTCGACCGCCGTTCCTGTCGAGCTGCGATACCCGCCGCGCATCAGCTCCATCCAGCTCGGAAAACCGTCCGGAGCCATGCCCAGCGCCTCGCGGAAGGCCGCATTGGCAAAGCGCAACTCATCGCTGCCATCGAAAAGGGCATAACCCTGCTGCGATGACGCCATGAGGTTCATAAGCTGGGAATGGAAAATTTCCACGTCGCCGCGAATGAGGACCTCCGGCCCGGGCGGCACATCTTGGAGGGCGGAACATGCCTGCTTGCGGGACATCTGGACTTCCGGGTTACAACGCGACAGCTACAATTAAGAAAGCTCCCTGAGGATATATCCTTTATTTATACTTTGCGATTGCGAAAAAATATTTAATACGCATCGCAAAACTGTATTTATAACAGAAAATTACTTTATTCTAATGTTTTAATAAACCGAGAAGTGGCGCTTGCCATTCTGCCGGGCCTGTGCAATCAACCGCCCTCCTCTGACATCGGGATGCCAAATGCGTCCCTTATTCTCACGCCGGGCCGCCTTTGGGCCGGGCGAGCATTTCTATCGGCGACAAGGATATGGCGATGACGCAAAAGCGGGCACTGGGCCTCGATTTCGGCACGACCAACACGGTCATGGCTCTTTCCGACGGTGGCGGCGACAGCCGCTCCATGCAGTTTACCAGCAGCGCGGGCACGGATGACAGCATGCGCACCGCGCTCTCCTTCATGAAGGATTCGGGCCTTGGTGCGGCTGCCCTGCACGTGGAAGCGGGCCACGCAGCCATCAGGCAATTCATCGATAATGCGGGCGATTGCCGCTTCCTGCAGTCGATCAAGACATTTGCGGCCTCGCCGCTCTTCCAGGGCACGTTGATCTTCGCCAAGCGCCAGAGCTTCGAGGATTTGATGGACGTGTTCCTGCGCAAGCTGAAAACCTATGCAGGCGCAGAGTGGCCAAGCGACGTCTCGACCGTCATCGCCGGTCGCCCCGTGCGTTTCGCCGGCAGCAATCCGGATGAGACGCTGGCGCTCTCCCGCTACAACGAAGCGCTGACGCGTGCCGGCTTTCCGGAAATCCATTATGTCTACGAGCCGGTGGCGGCCGCCTATTATTTCGCCCAGAGCCTGAAGAAGGACGCCAATGTGCTGGTGGCGGATTTCGGCGGCGGCACCACCGACTATTCGCTGATCCGCTTCGAGACCCATGCCGGCAAGCTTTCCGCCACCCCCATCGGCCATTCCGGCGTCGGTGTCGCCGGTGACCATTTCGACTTCCGCATGATCGACAATCTGGTTTCGCCGGAAATCGGCAAGGGCAGCAAGTTCAAGAGCTTCGACAAGGTGCTGGACGTGCCTTCCGGCTACTACGTGAATTTCGGTCGCTGGAACCAGCTGTCTATCTTCAAGACCTCGAAGGAATTCACCGATCTGAAATCGCTGGTGCGCTCGGCGCTGGAGCCGGACAAGCTCGAACTCTTCATCGATCTGGTGGAGCATGACGAGGGTTATCCGCTCTATCAGTCGATTTCCGCCACCAAGATGGCGCTGTCATCGGCCGAAGAAGCGGAATTCAACTTCGCGCCGCTCGGCAAGGCCGGCCGCAAGATGGTCAAGCGCAGCGATTTCAACAACTGGATCGCCGACGACCTCGCCAAGATCGAGGGCGCGCTGGACGAGGTTCTGGAGAAGACGCAAGTTGCGCCTGAGGCAATCGACAAGGTGTTCCTTACCGGTGGCACCTCCTTCGTGCCGGCAGTGCGCGAGCTTTTCACCCGTCGTTTCGACGCGGACCGGATCGAAACCGGCGGCGAGCTGCTCTCGATTGCCCATGGTCTGGCCATGATCGGCGAAAGCGGTGACATTCAGCGCTGGACAGCGTGATTTACGGGTTCCCCGGGCGGGGAACATGGGATAATTTCACCCCATGATCGCCGCTCACGACCTCTCCCCGGCCGAACTCGCCGCGCTTCTGCATTTCCATGCGGATGCGGGCGTGGACTGGTTGCTGGAAGACGGACCTGTTGACCGTTTCGCCGAATTTGCCGCCTCCCGCCCTGCCCGACCGGCAGCGCGTCAGGAGAGTTCTGCGCCCGCACGCCAGATGGACGGCGGCACGGAGCGTCGTGCCGATGCTCCGCAGCGGCAGACGGCAGGTCGCAGCGCGCCGACGAGAGGCGCGCCGCCTGCTCCTGCACTTCAGCAGAATGTCGCCATGCCGGACGAACAGGCCGTGGCGGCTGCCCGTTTTGCGGCTGAAAGCGCAAGGTCGCTTTCCGAACTGAAAATCGCGCTTGAGGGTTTCAGCGGCTGCAACCTCAAGAACAGCGCCCGCAACACGGTATTCACCGAAGGCGACCCTACTTGCACCGTCATGGTCATCGGCCCGATGCCGGATGCGGATGACGACCGCGAGGGCCAGCTTTTTGCCGGCAAGACCGGTCTGCTGCTCGACCGTATGCTGGCCGCTATCGGCCTTGACCGCGCACGCATCATGCTCGGCAATGTCGTGCCCTGGCGTCCACCGGGCAACCGCCCGCCGACTCAGGCCGAAATGGATATTTGCCGCCCCTTCATCGAGCGCCAGATCGCCCTTGCGGAGCCGAAACACCTGTTGCTTCTTGGCAACTTGACCGCACGTTTCTTTTTCGGCGGCACCGGAACGATCCATACGCTGCGCGGACAGTGGCGTGATGTCGCAGCCGGGCACCTGGTTTTACCGGCGCTGGCGAGCCTGCATCCGCAGGAACTTCTAAACGCACCTGCCAGCAAGTCATTGGCATGGCAGGATTTATTGGCGTTTCAGGCAAAAATCTCCGAAGGCTGATTGCCTGATTCTTACTCAGAGTAAACGAAGTATGAAAAAAGCCATGCGTATTACGCATAACAGCGGCGCGCTGACCCGGCTTGCCGAATCCATGCTGCACTGCGATAAGCCAGCCTGTGTCTTGGGAGGAATTCGGTTTAAGGAACCAAGGCAATGACAACTCGCTTCCGTCCGGTACATTCCGGCTTTGAAACGCTCCGACTGGCGGGCCTCGGCCCTCGCTCCAGTCAGGGTTACCATCGTTTCGGCGCTGCCGCTAACGAACAGATGACCGCACGTGCTGCCATGCAGCAGGTTCGCGTCACACGTCCTGCAGCTGTCTTTGCGGATTTCCGCGAGCGCTGAGAGCACTCAGGCCGGTGTAAAACCGGTCCATATCTATGATTGCGCGCTGGCGTCTTTCTTCGGGAAGGCGCCTTTTGCATTTACGCGACTAGGCGCCGACACGACAACGGCTCTGGCATCGACGATGCCGCATGTTTGCGACCTCCGCCAAATTTGGTGCGTCACCCCTGCGGCGTGGAGGCCTTTCGTGCCGCGCGTCTCGCCAGGCCCAGCTGGTGCTCGCGGAAAATGATGAAGATGCCGGCGAAAATCACGATTGCCGTGCCGATCAACATGGTGAGCGTGGGAATGTCTCCGAACAGGATATAGGAGACCGCTATCCCGAAAACGATGGAGCTGTATTCGAAGGGCGCGATGGTTGAGACCTCCGCGTGGCGATAGCTCTCCGTCAGGAAGATTTGCGCGACGCCGCCGCAAATGCCGCTGGTGACCAACAGCACGGCCTGCTTGGTATCCAGAGCGCTCCAGCCGAAGGGCACGCTGACGAGCGACAGCAAGGTGGCCGTGAGCGAGAAATAGAGAACGATGGTCGGCGTCTTTTCCGTTTCCACCAGTTGCCGCACCTGGATCATTGCGAGACCGCCAAGTGCGGCCCCGCAGAGCACGGCAATCGCGCCCAGCCCCTCGCCCGCAGCAAAACCGCCTTCGCGCAACAGGGTCATCTTCGGCCACAGGATAACCAGCACGCCCATCATGCCAACGAAAACCGCGCTCCAGCGGTAGATGCGGACCTTCTCGCGCAGGATGAAGGCGGCGAACACGACGGCCAGCAGCGGTGAGGCATAACCGATGGCAATGAACTCAGGCAGCGGCAGCAGCGTCAGCCCGTAAAACCCACAGGCCATGGAGAGAATGCCGAGAAACCCACGCTTGAAATGGCCGATGAGATTGTTGGTGTGCAGCGCGCTCGTCAGCGCATGCAGCCAGGCAAGATAAACGACGATGGGGATGATGGCGAAAGCGGAGCGGAAGAAAGTGATCTGACCGGCCGGCACATCAGGACCGGAGGCCTTGATACAAGTCTGCATCACCAGAAAAAAGCCAACCGAAATCAGCTTCAGGCTTATCCCCCGAAAGGGATTTGTCGGTTCGGCGTTCATCGGCAGTTACTCATATCGGCTGCGCAAACACGCCATCGGGAGATTGTTCATGCGGGGAGGACGACGCGGGGGAATTGGATTTGCACAAGGCTAGAGCATTCCCGAAGCGCTTTACAACAAAAAATGTTATTTACCCATGAATTCGGTTGATCTGGTGAGGCGCAGGATTGCTTTCCTGGCTTGTGGCCTCGTCGCCTCCATTGTTCAGGCCTTCAGCCCCGATGGCGACGTGAGAATCAGGCCAAAAGCGACACGCGCTAAAATTTGAAGAAAATAAAATACAATTTCAGCAATCGTTCAACATTTGCTGGCATGGTCCGCAGGTCCGGCAGCGGTAGGATCGTCTGCAGGGGCGGCAAAGCCTTCCATGGCAGGACAGAACGTCCTCCCGATGCGCACATGATTGTGACGAATACTCTACCTATTTTACATCCGGGCCTTATGACGACATGATGCCCGGAAGACAACGACAAAGTTATTCAGGAACAGTCATGCGAACAGACACGGGCCAGATCGTTCACCTGGCAGATTACCGCCCCACCGATTTCGTTCTGGAGCGGGTGGATCTCACCTTCGAACTCGACCCCAAGAATACCAAGGTCGAAGCCCGTCTGATCTTTCATCGCCGAGAGGGCGTCGACGTGTCAGCGCCGCTCGTTCTCGATGGCGACGAGTTGACGCTTTCGGGCCTGCTGCTCGATCAGGTGGACATTCCCGCAAGCCAATATGATGCGACGCCTGATAGCCTGACGATCCGCGATCTGCCTGCGGAGACGCCCTTCGAGATCTGTGTCACCAATTATATCAACCCGCAGGTCAATACGCAGCTGATGGGGCTTTACCGCACCAACGGCGTTTATTGCACCCAGTGCGAGGCGGAAGGTTTCCGCCGCATCACCTATTTCCCGGACCGGCCGGATGTTCTGGCACCCTATACGGTGACGATCATCGCCGCGAAGGAGGGCAATCCGCTGCTGTTGTCGAACGGCAATTTCCTCGGCGGCGGCAATTACGATGAAGGCCGCCACTTTGCAGCCTGGTTCGATCCGCACCCGAAACCCAGCTATCTCTTTGCGCTTGTCGCCGGCGATCTCGGCGTGGTGGAAGACACGTTCACCACCCTTTCCGGCCGCGAAGTGGCGCTGAAGATCTATGTCGAGCATGGCAAGGAGCCGCGCGCGGCCTATGCCATGGATGCACTGAAGCGCTCGATGAAATGGGATGAGGAACGCTTCGGCCGTGAATACGACCTCGATATCTTCATGATCGTCGCCGTGTCCGATTTCAACATGGGCGCGATGGAGAACAAGGGTCTCAACGTCTTCAACGACAAATTCGTGCTGGCCGACCCGGAAACCGCGTCCGATGCGGACTACGCCAATATCGAGCGCATTATCGCGCATGAATATTTCCACAACTGGACCGGCAACCGCATCACCTGCCGCGACTGGTTTCAGCTGTGCCTGAAAGAAGGCCTGACGGTCTATCGCGACCAGGAATTTTCCGCCGACATGCGCTCGCGCCCGGTCAAGCGCATCGCCGATGTGCGCCACCTGAAATCGGAGCAGTTTCCGGAGGATTCCGGTCCGCTGGCCCATCCGCCCCGCCCCGATACCTATCGCGAAATCAACAACTTCTACACGACAACCGTTTATGAAAAAGGCGCCGAAGTCACCCGCATGATCGCCACGATCCTTGGGGAAGACGACTTCAAGAAAGGCATGGACCTTTATTTCGAGCGCCACGACGGCGAAGCAGCGACTGTTGAGGATTTCGTCAAGAGTTTTGCCGATGCCAGCGGCCGCGACCTGTCGCAGTTTTCGCTTTGGTACACCGAGGCCGGCACGCCGCTCGTCTCCGTTTCCTCCGCCTACGATGCCGCCAAGGCGACCTTCAGGCTGACGCTGGAACAGACCGTCGCACCAACGCCCGGCCAACCGGTGAAGCAACCGCGGCATATTCCGCTATCGCTGGCGCTGATTCTCGACAATGGCCAGATCGCCGAGCCGCAGGCTGTCACCGGCGGCGAATACCGCGACGGCGTGCTGCATCTGACCGAACGCAACCAGACATTCTCCTTCTCCGGCATTTCATCGCGCCCAGTGCTGTCGCTCAACCGCAGCTTCTCGGCGCCGATCAACCTGCATTTCGAACAGAGTGCTGCCGATCTGGTGCAGGTCGCCCGGCACGAGACGGATATGTTTGCCCGTTTCCAGGCGCTTACCGATCTCGCTTTGCCGGCGCTGATTGCCGCTACCAAGGCCGTGCAGAACGGCCAAGAAGTACGCTCGGACGCCGACCTCATCGCAACGCTGATCGAAATCGTCGGCGACGCTTCGCTTGAACCCGCTTTCCGGGCACAGGCGCTGGCGCTGCCGAGCGAAACGGACATCGCCCGCGAACTGGGCGGCAATACCGACCCGGACGCCATCCACAAGGCACGCAACGCGACGATCAAGGCCATTGCCACGGCCGGTCTCGAAACACTCCGCCGGCTCGCCGACAGCGACGGCAACGGTGAAGCCTACAGCCCCGATGCCGACAGCGCCGGACGGCGTTCGCTTCGCAACGGCGCGTTGAGCTTCCTTGCTTTTGCCGAGGGAACGCCTGACAGGGCGGCAAAGGCCTATGCCGGCGCCACCAACATGACGGATCTTGCGCATGCGCTTGGTGTGCTGACCCAGCGTTTCCCCGACAGCACGGAGACAAAGGAGGCGCTTGCCGCCTTCGAAGCCCGCTTTGCGGACAACGCGCTGGTTCTCGACAAATGGTTCTCGCTGCAGGCCGCCATTCCCGGCGACGGCGCGCTGGAACGTATCAAAGCGCTGATGACGTCGAAACACTTCATCGCCTCCAATCCCAACCGGGTGCGGTCGCTGGTGGGCACGCTCGCCTTCTCCAACCCGACCGGTTTCCACCGTGCCGACGGTGCTGCCTACCGGTTCCTCGCCGAGCAGATCATAGCCATCGACAAGCGTAATCCGCAGCTTGCCGCGCGCATTCTCACCTCCATGCGCTCCTGGCGGTCGCTGGAAGCAAGCCGCGCCGAACACGCCAAGGCAGCACTTTCGACGATCGCCGAAGCAAAAGGTCTTTCGACGGATGTCAGCGATATCGTCGGGCGTATTCTGAAAGGATAATACCCGGCGAACATTCGCCAACTGCCCTATTCCGGACAATGCCTGTGCGCCGTCTTGATTTCCGTCAAGGCGGCGCAACGCATTGCGCGACACAATCGTCAGCGACAGGCCGGGGAGCGGCCGCAAACGGAAAGTGACTTCAGATGACGGATATTTCCAACGCCAGCAATTCGTTCCAGTGCTTCATCGCCGAAGCACCGGCCCATCAGGCTGTCTGGCTTCAGGCCGTGCAGGGGCTGGGTGCAGCGTCCACGCTGGATGCCAAGACGCAATGCCTGGTCTATATCGGCATTCTCGCCGCACTGCGGCTGGAAGGCGGCGTGGCATTTCATGTGCTGGAAGCCAAAGCGCATGGCGCAAGCCGTGACGACATCATCAGCGCGGTGCTGACCGGGCTTCCTGCCGCCGGAAACGGCGTTCTCGCCGCACTTGGACCTGCTCTCGAAGCTTTCGACAAGGCTTGAGAACCACCGGCCGCAACACACCGGAACGTTCCAGACAGGCCATCAGGGTGTCGGTTTTTCCAATGCCTGGCGCCGCTGTGCAGACCGTAACGCGCTGTCCCGAAAAAATACGGAGTCGGTTCAAGGGGTTAAAATTCTTTTAACTTTTGCCTCTGGACACGGCGAATCGCATTTGATTCACTATGCATATTCGAGCGGCGGCGCTTCGAATCAGTGGGGATATCTTGAAGGCGGGACAATGACGAACGTGCGGCGGGCGACTGCGGGCGATGAGCGGCCGTATGCCAAATTTTCTGATCTTGCGGCCTGGGGCGAACGGCTTTCCAGCGACCTGATGGGTTTGATGAACGGCTCCGACCGCCCGATGCCGCAGGTCGAGACCCTGCTGAAGCGCCTCATTCCCATTCTCATTCTTGCATTTCTCGTCGTCATCGCGGCGTCGCGCATGCTGGGCATCGTTGCCGAATATAGTCGCATGGAAGAGGCAGCTCGCCACTCTACCGCTCTGACGGCGCTGACGGCCAAAGCAGCCCTTATCAACAACGGTATTGTCTTTGCCTCGCAAGAGCGCACCCGCGCCGAGGCGAGCCTTGCCGCAGCGCTGCCTTCGGGCAGCCTTGCTGATGGCACCATGGTGCTTCTGTCGGGCAGCAACGGCCGGATTTTCGCCGGCGCCGGCAAGGGCGCCACGCTTTATATCGGCACCTCCCTGCCCGCTTTGCTTCCCGAAATCGCCATTGTACAGCGTTTTCCCGGCGCCCCCGGCACCATCGAAACCAATATCGACAACCAGCCGCATTATGCGACGATGATCCCCTTCGGCGACGATGGCGGCATGGTCATCGCGGCGCGCTCGCTTGAGCCGATCCGTTCTTTCTGGCGCAGCGAAATCGCCATGAACGTGACGCTGTTTGCCGGAATCTCCTCGATCCTTCTCGTCGTGCTCTACGCCTATTACATGCAGGTCAGACGCGCCCGCGATGCCGACGACATCTTCGCCGAATCGAACCTGCGGGTGGAGACGGCGCTGTCACGTGGCCGCTGCGGCCTGTGGGACTTCGATCTTTCCACGCGGCGCATGTTCTGGTCGGGCTCACTCTACGAAATCCTCGGCAGACCGCCGAAGGCCGCACCGCTGTCCTTTTCCGATGCGGCGCGCATGATGCATTCCGAAGATGGAAACCTCTACGAGCTTGCGCGTGCTGTCGGCTGCGGTGATCTGCGCCAGATCGACCAGATCTTCCGCATGCGCCACGCGAAAGGCCACTATGTCTGGCTGCGCGCCCGCGCCCAGGTCATCCGCACCAATAACGGCCCGCGCGTCATCGGCATCGCCATGGACGTGACCGAGCAGCACCGCCTTGCGCAACGTTACGCCGAGGCAGACCAGCGCCTTGCAGACGCCATAGAATCCACCTCGGAAGCCTTCGTGCTGTGGGACAAGAACGACCGTCTCGTCATGTGCAACACCCATTACCAGAAGGCTTACGGCTTGCCGGACAGCGTTCTGGTAGCGGGCACCGAAAAGAGCGCCGTGCAGGCGGCTGCGGCGCGCCCGGTCGTGGAGCGGCGCGTTGCGGACGCCGATCAGTCAGGCCTTTCGCGCATGACGGAAGTGCAGCTTGCCGACGATCGCTGGCTACAGATCAATGAGCGCCGCACCCGTGACGGCGGCCTCGTCTCCGTCGGCACCGACATTACGCTTCTGAAGCGCCATCAGGAGCGCCTGCGCGACTCCGAACGCCGGCTGATGGCCACCATCGGCGATCTTTCCGCCTCGCAGCATAAGCTGGAGCGGCAGAAGACGGAGCTTTCAGACGCCAACGCCAATTATCTCGCCGAAAAAGAGCGCGCCCAGGCGGCAAACCTCGCAAAGTCCGAATTCCTCGCCAATATGAGCCATGAGCTGCGCACGCCGCTCAACGCCATTCTCGGCTTTTCCGACATCCTGCAAAACGAGATGTTCGGCCCGGTTGGCTCGCCGAAATATTCCGAATATGCCCGGGATATCCACGACAGCGGCAAGCACCTCCTAAACGTCATCAACGACATTCTGGATATGTCCAAGATCGAAGCCGGCCATATGCGGATCAACCGCGAGACGATCGATCTCGCGCCGCTGATCGAGGAAACCCTGCGGCTGACGGCCATCCAGGCGGAACAGAAGAACATCACCGTGCAGCAGAAGGTCTGCGCCGGGCTGACGATGCAGGGCGACCGCCGCGCCATGAAGCAGATCATGCTCAACCTTCTGTCCAATGCCGTGAAGTTCACCGGTAATGGCGGCCGCGTAGCGCTGCGCACCCATGTGCATCAGGCCGCCATGATCCTCACCATCGCCGATACCGGCATCGGCATTCCCGCCGAGGCGCTCGACAAGATTGGCCAGCCCTTCGAGCAGGTGCAGAGCCAATACGCCAAAAGCCAGGGCGGCTCAGGCCTCGGGCTCGCCATCTCGCGCTCGCTCGTCAGGCTGCATGGCGGCACGATGAAAATCCGCTCCTGCGAAGGCAGAGGTACGGTTGTGACGATTATCATCCCGCATGCGGCAGGGTGCTGTGGCACGGTGCATTGAAGCTTCGTGGGTGTGGCGTGCGCCCCTTTGCGCTGGTGGGTGTGGTTTACCCCCCTCTGCCCTGCCGGGCATCTCCCCCACAAGGAGGGAGATCGGCAAGACGTGCTGTCGCCACTTCATTCTCGAACGTCGAGATGGGCAATACCTCGCCGCATATCGATCTCCCCACCTGTGGGGGAGATGCCCGGCAGGGCAGAGGGGGGTGAAGCGGCACCCGCCGCATATGACATGACGGTTTCTCACCGTGACAACCAATAATTTCCTATATCAAAAGCGCTTCAATCCCTGGTTTTCTCGACATCATCATCGGCAAGGCGTTTGCCAAACCTTATGATATTGACGAGGCCGTCGCTGGCTTCCGGTTCCGGGTTCACATAAATGCCGACAAATCGCGTGATCGTACCTGTCACGTTTCGTCGAAAAGAGGGTAACGCGATTGTCCCTTGCATGATAACGGCACTGTTGCCGCTGTCTCCAACCAGCTCGAACTCTACGTCGTAGTAACCCGCTTCGTGCGGCTCGTCCGGCAACCGCGCCGGATCGATGCTCAGAATGCAAGCCTTACCCAGACTAAAACGATCCAGAATCTTTCTTATCCGGCACCCACCATCACCCGCCATTCTTCACCGTTGCCACAAACGCCTTCCTGACGACCTTCGCCAGCCGCTTCACCTCGCCCTCCAGCGTGGAAATATCCGGGCAATCCCCGGCCCGGCAAACCAGATCGATAAGACCGGCAGGCGCTTCCTTCGGATTGAAAGCACCGTCGATGCACAGCCGTACGATCTGCGATATCTCGGTGTAAAGCGCCGTCGCCGCCATGCAGTCGTCGAAGGATTGCTGCTCCATCACCGGGGCGGCCAGCACCTGCAATGCCTCTGCCGTGTTGCGACCCGGTTCGTGCGGCTGGAGACCCCTGGCGGGACCGACCAGCGCCAGATATTGGGCGATGAATTCGAGGTCGATCAGCCCACCATTGATGAGCTTGAAGTCCCAGATGTTTTCCGGCGGCTTTTCCTGTTCGATGAGGCTTCGCATTTCCAGCACATCGGCTGAGACTTTCGCCACATCCCGTTTCTGGGAGAGTACCGAGGCGATGATGCCGCGCGCATCTTCCATCAGCGAGGCTTCGCCACAGATCAGGCGAGCGCGGGAAAGCGCCATATGCTCCCAGGTCCAGGCTTCCTCGCGCTGGTATTTTTCAAAGGCGGAAATGCGCGTCGCCACCGGCCCCTTGTTGCCGGAGGGGCGAAGCCGCATGTCCACCTCGTAAAGCACGCCTTCGGCCGTGGGCGCCGACAGCGCGGCAATCAGCCTTTGGGTGACGCGAGTGAAATAACGCACCACATCGAGCGGTTTTGCGCCGGTCGATTCATGGGCGGCATCGTCGTAATCGTAGAGGAGGATGAGGTCGACATCCGAACCCGCGGTCAGCTCGAAGGAGCCGAGTTTGCCCATGCCCATCACGGCCACGCGCCCGCCCGGATATGGCCCATGCGCCGTCTCCATCTCCGAGAGAACGGCATTCAGGGCCGCTTCAATTACCAGGTCGGCAAGATGGGTGAAGGCGCGGGCGGCGATCTCGCCACGGATCGCACCTGTCAACAGCCGCACGCCGATGAGAAAGCGCTGCTCGGCGGCAAAAATACGGAGCCGGTCGAGAATGTCCTCGTAATGGCGGGCATTGGAGAGGAAATTGCCCATGCGCTGGGCGAGATATTCGCGCGTCGGTACGTCGCTCATCAGCGCCGGGTCCAGCATGCCGTCAAAAACATGCGGGCGGGCGGCGATGATTTCCGCAAGGCGCGGGGCCGACGACATGATCGTCACCAGCAGCGACAGCAGCGCCTGATTGTTGCCGAGCAGCGAGAAGAGCTGGATGCCCGCCGGTAGCCCGGAGAGGAAATTATCAAAGCGCAGCAGCGCCTCATCCGCCCGCTTGCTTTCGCCAAAGGCGCGCAGCAGATCCGGCGTCAGCTCCGTCAGCCGCTCGCGCGCCTCGACCGATTGCGTTGCCCGGTATCGGCCATTGTGCCAGGTGCGGATGACGCGGGAAATATCCTCCGGCCGCTGAAAACCAAGTGCTGAGAGGGTTTTCAGCGTATCGGGATCGTCCTTCTGGCCAGTGAAGACCAGATTACCGGCCTCACCGGAGAGTTTCGTCTCCTGTTCGAACAGCGCCGAATAACGGCGCTCCACCAGCCGCAGCACCTTTTCCAGCTTCTCGGAAAACGCCTTGGTATCTTCAAAACCGAGCATGAAGGCGATGCGCTTCAGTTCGGTTTCGGTGTCGGGCAGCACGTGGGTCTGCTCGTCGCGCACCATCTGAATGCGGTGTTCCACTTCGCGCAGGAACCAGTAGGCTTCAGTCAGGCTGTCGCGCGTTTCGGCATCGATCCATTTCGCTTCGGTGAGCGCCGCCAGCGCCTCCTGCGTCGCGCGGACCCTGAGCGCCGGCATACGGCCGCCGGCAATCAGCTGCTGCGTCTGCGCGAAGAACTCGATCTCGCGGATGCCGCCGCGTCCGAGCTTGACGTTATGGCCCTTAACCGCAATCGCGCCATGGCCCTTATGCGCATGGATCTGCCGCTTGATGGAGTGGATATCGGCAATCGCCGCATAATCGAGATATTTGCGGAAGATGAAAGGTGTCAGTTCGCGCAGGAAATTGTCCCCGGCCTTCAGATCGCCGGCCACCGGTCGCGCCTTGATATAGGCGGCGCGTTCCCAGTTCTGGCCCCTGCCCTCGTAATAAAGCAGCGCCGCTTCCACGGGAATGGCGAGCGGCGTCGAGCCGGGGTCTGGCCGGAGCCTCAAATCGGTGCGGAAGACGTAACCGTCTGCCGTGCGCTCCTGCATGATACGCACGAGGCGGCGCATCATGCGGCCGAAATTCTCCGTCGCAGCATAGGGATCGTCGATAATGCCAGCAGAGGGTTCAAAGAACACCACTGCGTCGATGTCGGAGGAATAGTTGAGTTCGCGCGCACCGAGCTTGCCCATGCCAAGCACGATCAGGCCGGAACCTTCGCTTGGCGCGGCAGTGTTCTTCAGTTTGAGCTTACCGGTCTCATGACCGACAAGCAGCAGGTGGTCGATGGCGGCCGACAGCGAAGCATCCGCCATCTCGCTCAGCCAGCGCGTGGTATCGCGGGCGGTGAAGATGCGCGCCAGATCGGCAAGCGCTGCGACGAACGAAAGCCGACGCTTGGCGATCCTCAAGCGCGACATCACCTCGTTTTCGACGGGCACGCCGCCCTCTTGCCCCGGCTTCCAGCAATCGCGCGCTTCACGGACGAGATCGGCCAGCAGTGGCTCCAGCGGTTTTGAAATCGCGAGCGTCAGCAGCCCCTCATCCGCCGCCGCCATGTCGCGCAGATAGGGCGACAGCGTGAAAGCCGCAGCGATGAAGTCCTTCAGCGGGCTTTCGGCGGCAAGAAGCGCGGCCACAGCTGGCTCGCCCTTGGCGATATCCTTCAGCGTGGAGAGAACGGATTTCAGTTCCGTCTGCGTATAGGGGCGGATCACTCCCGGCAGAACCTCGCTCAGCCGCCTTTCAGCGGTTTCCCGTTTCGTCACTGTCTCTCTCCCTCTCCCGAGCGACCCATCCTTGCGCTTCGACCGTGCCTGATTCTCAGGAAGGATCGCTCCCCGCAAAATCGTCCTGCCGCCACGCATTGTCGAAGCTTCCGGGCGCATACACTCCGCGTTGTAACAAATGCGTGGCGCTTTGCGATCAGGAAAACCGTTTTTGCCGATCTTTTCCGAGGCCCGGCCTGCGGAAGCGCCATTTCAGTCGTGGCCGGCAATCTCGCGTAATGTCTCCGCAATTATGCCCACGTAGCGTCCTCCTCAACGAAACCCGACTCCCAGGTTTTGCAACGCTTGATGCTGCAACGGATATGATCATGAAACAGATTTTTACAGTGAAATGGCAAAAGAACCTGCGTGCGATGGCGTTTTGCCTGACCGCGCTGCCTCTGGCGCAGGCCGTCTGCACGCCCGTCCTCGCTGCCGATCTCGGCAAATCGGACAGGCTCGCCGAACCGCAGGGCAATTTCGACAATGCCCGCTACAGCAGTTCCAGCGAGTGGAAAATCACACTTGGCGTGGGTGCTGCCTACGCTCCCAAATATGAGGGCTCGGACAAGCTGGAAGCAGGCGCGGTTCCCCTGGTTTCCGTTGAGTATGGAGATACGCTGAGCATCGATTTCAGCGGCGTCACCGTCAACCTGCTGAACAGCAACGGCTTCAGACTGGGCGTCAAGGGCGGCTGGGAAGCCGGGCGCAAGGAAAAGGACGACAAGAAAAATCTTCGCGGAATGGGTGACATAAAGGCGGGCGGCGTGGTCGGCGGTGTTATCGCTTATGGCTTCGATCCCTTCGAGGTCTATGCGAAGGTGGACAAGACCATCAGCGGCAGCGAAGGGTTGACCGCAACCGTCGGCGCCAGCGTTTCGCACAAAGTCGACCAGTTCATCTTTGGCGCGGACCTCTCCGCCACCTGGGCGGACGACAAGCACATGAAATCCTATTTCGGCGTCACCTCAGCCCAATCCGCCCGTTCCGGCCTGCGCCGCTATGACGCCAAGGCAGGCTTCAAGCGCATCGACGCCAGCGCCTCCCTCACTTACCTTATGACCGAGAACTGGTCGATCACCGGCGCCGGCGGTGTTGGCTTCCTGCTCGGCGATGCCAAGGAAAGCCCGCTCTCCAAGAAGGACATCCAGCCCTTCGCGATGATTGGCGTGGCTTATACGTTCTGAGCCGATGGCGACGTGGCGTTGCGGGGATCTGTAACCATCTCCGCAACGCCGTCACGTGTCTGTCCCGCCGCCTGAAATTGTCGCCTGCCCTGGGCGGAGGATCGTCGCTAAGTTCAAAGAATCCTGTGCCTGTATTCCGGCGGTGCCACCCAGCATTGCTCACGTTTTCCGAACCAACGGTAGCGATTGCGGGCGACAAAACGATAGACGGGATCGCGCAGAAATGCGGGAATTATGCGCAACATGCCAAGCAGCCGCCAGGGCATGCCAAGCGCCTCATAGATAGCAAGAACGCCGTCGCTATCCTGTCGCACCCTGTCGCCATCCACGACGAGCAGGCTGACCGGATTTTTGGGGTCCATTCCGTGCCGCCGGTAGATTTCCGTGCCGGCGGCTCCCTGCATGGAGGCCAGCCGGAAATATCCGGCCTTGTCATGCCGCAGTACGAATTGCGCATTCACGGAGCACAGCACACATTCGGCATCGAACAGAATGATCGGGCCATGGTGGTCGCCGACCAAGGGAGCCATGTTTGCCATCCGTTATAAGTCCTTTTGCCGATCGCGATGCGATCTCCGAATAAAGTGCAGCTGTAGAACCTTATAAGATATTCTTCCGATCATCTTTCAATTCAATCTCGAGAGACGATTATTTCTCGACGGTGAACGAATTTCCGCACAAATAGCAGTGACCAACCGGTGCTGGTGTCAGCGGCGTTGGACAGCGCGGCTTACAGGGTCGAAACGGGAAAGATCATAGAGACGGTCAGGCCCGGGCAGACGGAATTTGTAGCGTCGGTGTCCGACAGCGCGAGAGATCCGCCGTGCAATTCCATCACGGCCTCCACCAGCGACAGGCCGAGCCCCGTGCCGGGTTTGGAGCGGCTTTCGTCCAGCCGCACGAAACGTTTCAGCACCTCGCCGCGCTTGTCGGCGGGGATGCCGGGGCCATTGTCGGAGACGGAAAGCACGATGGCGTCCGGTTCGCTCACCAGACGCACGACGAGTTTTTTGTCGCCCTCGCATTCGCAGGCATATTTCATGGCGTTGTCGATGAGGTTTGAAAGCGCCTGGCCGATCAGCTCACGGTTGCCCTGCACCGAAAGACCGGGTTCGATCTCAGCCTCAAGCGTAAGTCCCGCGTCCTCGGCCACCGGTTCGTAAAGTTCGGCGCTGTCGGCAGCGATTGCCGACATGTCCACATCGGTCATTTCGGCGGCGATGGAACCCGCCTCGACGCGAGAAATCATCAACAACGCATTGAAGGTGCGGATCAACTGGTCGGATTCGGCGATGATGCCTTCGAGTGCCGCGCGCCGTTTCGTCTCGTCGTCGTCATCCAAAGCGGCGGCCGCCTTGTTGCGCAGCCGCGTCAGCGGTGTCTTGAGGTCATGGGCGATGTTGTCGGACACCTGCCGCAAGCCCTCGTTCAGCTTTTCGATACGGCCGAGCATGGCGTTGAGCGAGCCGGACAGCCGGTCGAACTCGTCGCCGGAGCGGCCCTGCGGCAGGCGCTGCGAAAGATCGCCGGCCATGATCTTCTTGGTCGCTGCCGACATGCGGTCGATGCGTTTCAAGGCATTGCGGCCGATGCCGAACCAGATGAGCAGCGCACCGGCGCTCATGATGGCAAGCGCCACCATCAGCGCATTGCGCACCAGCGCCCGGAATTTGGTGGGTTCGCCGAGATCGCGGCCGATCAGGATGCGCAGGCCATTGTCCAGCATGAAGACATTGGCGGTCGCCATATGCTGCACGCTGTCGCCGCTTTCAGAATAACGCTCGTAACGAAAGGGGAAACCCGTCCAGCCCTCCTTGTCAAACACGCCGGGCTGCACGGAAGCGACGTTGCCTGCAAGAATTTCGCCATTGGGCCCGGCGATGATGTAAAGGCTCGCCCCCGGCTGGCGGGCACGGCGCTCCATCATCCGCAACAGCGGGTTGATGCCGCCGCGATTGTAGATGCGCTGCACATCCGACACTTCCTGCAGCACCGCGTCACGCGTCTGCTGGTTCAGCAGCCGTTCGGAAAGGGCGGTGACATAAAAGACCAGAAAGGCGGCGCATAGCGCAAACAGCAGGATATAAAGCGCAGAAAGGCGCACCGCTGTTGATCGGAACAATATTCTGAGGCGGACCATTTTCGCCAATCAGCCCTCGTCCTTCATCATGTAACCCGCGCCGCGAATGGTCTTCAGCAGCGGCTTTTCGAAGTCCTTTTCGATCTTCGAACGAAGGCGGGACACATGCACGTCGATGACATTGGTCTGCGGGTCGAAATGATAATCCCAGACGTTTTCCAGAAGCATGGTGCGGGTCACCACCTGGCCGGCATTCTTCATGAGATATTCCAGCAGGCGGAACTCACGCGGCTGCAACAGGATTTCCTTGCCACCGCGACGGACATCGTGGGACAGCCGGTCAAGTTCGAGATCGCCGACACGGTAGACCATGTCCTGTTCGGGTTTGCCCTTGCGGCGGCCCAGCACTTCGATGCGTGCGAGAAGTTCGGAAAAGGCATAGGGTTTGGGCAGATAATCATCGCCGCCGGCACGCAGGCCGGTCACGCGGTCGTCCACCTGCCCAAGCGCCGAAAGAATGAGAACCGGCGTCTCGATGCCGCGCCGGCGCAGCTCGCTGATGACGGAAAGTCCGTCGCGGCGCGGCAGCATGCGGTCGATCACCATCACGTCATAGGAATTCTCGCAGCCCATGAACAGGCCGCTTTCACCATCGCTCGCGTGGTCGGCAACGATACCGACTTCCCGGAACGCCTTGGTCATATAGGCCGCAGCCTCGAGATCGTCTTCAATAACAAGAATCTTCATGTGCGGGACAATAGCGCCCTCGCCCTTTTCCGCACAACCGGAAACAGATGCGACAGACATTTCCTGAACCTTGTTTTCCATGAGATTTCCTCCTCGGTGCTGACTGGACCGGCTTTGTGGGTCCTTGTCTTCTCCCCGCCGGGGGGAAGGTGGCCCGAAGGGTCGGATGAGGGGGCAAGGGCGCGATCTATCGCTGGCCTTGCCCTTGATCCCGCTGCCGCGACCTTCTCCTCCCTAGCGGAGAAGAAACAAGCGGCGCGCGCGTTCCACATACTCTGTCCCGCCCTCAAGGTGAGACACAGTCCCGAGCGACGCCGGCTCAAAAAAGAACCGACGTCGCATCTCAGATTATCAACCCTGGTCGATATCCAGTGCGATGAAGCGGCTGCCGCTGTCCGTCTGGATCTGGAACAGCGCCTTGGAGCGTCCGTCCTTCTTCGCCTGCTCGAGAACCTTTTCGATATCGGCGGCGGAAGCCACTTGCTGGTTGTTGACGGAGGTGATCTTCTCACCCGTCTTCAGGCCGCGGGCAGCGGCGTCGCTGTCCGGATCGACATCAGTGATGGCAAGGCCGTTGCCGTCGTCAGCGGGCGCAACCGTCAGGCCGAGGCTCGACAGCACCTTTGCGCTGGAAGGCTTGCTGCCACTGTCGTTTTCCTGGCCCGGCGTTGCCTTGGAGGCATCGTCGCTTGCGAGATCGCCAAGCGTCACGGTGACCGACTGCGACTTGCCGCCGCGCCAGAGCGAGATTTCAACCTTGCTGTTTGGCGTCATGCTGCCGATGCGGCGCGACAGATCGCGGGCATCCTTGACCGGGTCGCCATTGACGGCAGTGATGATGTCACCCTGCTTGATGCCAGCCTTGTCGCCCGGCGAACCGGACTGCGGCGAGACGACGAGCGCGCCCTTCGCTTCGGCAAGACCAAGCGACTCGGCAATGTCCTTGCTGACGGGCTGGATCTGCACACCGAGCCAGCCGCGTTCGACCTTGCCGTCCTTTTGCAGGTCGGCGATCACGTCCTTGGCAACGGACGACGGGATGGCGAAAGCAATACCGACATTGCCGCCGGAGGGCGAGAAGATCGCGGTGTTGATGCCAACGACTTCACCGTTGAGATTGAAGGCGGGACCACCGGAGTTGCCGCGGTTCACGGCGGCGTCGATCTGCAGGTAATCGTCATAGGGGCCGGAGCCGATATCGCGGCCACGGGCGGAAACGATGCCCGAGGTTACCGTGCCGCCGAGGCCGAAGGGGTTACCGACGGCAACGACCCAGTCACCGACGCGGATCTTGCTATCGTCGGCAAACTGCACATAGGTGAACTTGCGGTTCACATCGACCTTCAGCAGCGCCAGATCGGTACGCGGATCACGGCCAACGAGCTTGGCTTCGAGTTCGGTACCGTCATTCATCACCACCGTGTAGGCGGAGCCGTCATCGACAACGTGGTTGTTGGTGACGACATAACCGTCTTCGGAGATGAAGAAGCCGGATCCTTGAGCGACGGGGCGCAGCGGACCCTTGCCGTCACGGTGACGGTTCGGACCACGGTCGGGACGGTCCTGGTTGGGGCCGCCGAATTCCTTGAAGAAGCGCTTCAGGGGATGGTCGTCCGGCAGCTGGTCGAGACCACGGCCGCCGAAATTGAAGGAAAAGTTGCTGGAATCATCGGAAGCGGGCTGCACGTTCGACTGGACGCGAACGGAGACGACGGCGGGCGAAACCGCCTCGACCACATTGGCGAAGCTCGGAACCTGCGGCGCAGTCACCTCGACCGGAGCGGCAAAGGAATGAACGATCGGTGCGGCGATGCCTGTGGAAAGCATCAGCGCGGCAAGACCGCCAACGGTAGTTGCCTTCAGAACCGTCTTCAGCGAGGAGCGTCCGTTTTGCGAGTGAGACATGGTGTACCTTCTTTCTTCATTCAGACTGGAACCCGTTTGACCGGGGGAGAAGCGGTGGATGATGAAGATATAGGAGGCGACACCTTACAGCGAAGTGTCTGACGAATGAAAAAACCGTAATGTTGAAAAAGAACCGAGGACAGATATGAAAATCGGTTATTTTTCAATGAGATTACGAATTCTCTCTTCTTCGTCCGCGCTCAGTTTTTCCGGCCGCTCCTGGGTGGCGCGCCGACGCGAAAAAACGAGGATGGCGAATATTCCCGCAAGCGCCAGAACGATGGGCGCGGCCCACAAAAGTGCGGTGCGCAAGCTGAAACGCGGTTTCAGCAGCACGAATTCGCCATAACGAGACACGACGTAGTCGACTACAGCCCGATCGCTATCGCCTGCCACCAGCCTATCCCGCACCAGAACGCGCAGGTCCCGTGCCAGTTCGGCATTGCTGTCATCGATCGACTGGTTCTGACAGACCATGCAGCGCAGTTGAGACGTGAGATTGCGGGCGCGCTGTTCCAGCACCGGGTCTTTGAGGACTTCGTCGGGATTGAACGCGAAGGCCGGCCATGACGTAAACATGAGGACGAGAAGGAGCGTGAGCCCCGCCACAACCTCCCTCATTCCTGTGTTTGTCACAGGAATCCAGCCAGCCCAAGTCCTTGGGCTGAAAAGGCTCTCCCGCCGCGCAGACGCACGTCGACTGGATTCCTGTAACAAGCACAGGAATGAGGAGAGTTCGCCACTCATTCCGCCGCCTCCGGCATCGCGGCCGTTTTTGCCGGCTTCGCCTTGCGGCTCGGTGCGCCCACCCTCAACCGTCTGTCGGAGAGCGATATCAAACCGCCGGCCATCATGAACAGCGTGCCGCCCCAGATGCACAGGATGAAGGGTTTCCACCAGATGCGCACTACCATGCCGCCATCCGCCATCGGGTCACCGAGCGAGACGTAGAGCTGGCTGAGGCCGAAGGTCAAAATGCCCGCTTCCGTGGTCGGCATGCGCCGTGCGGTGTAGAGCCGTTTGGAGGACCAGACGTCGGCCACCTCCACACCCGCCTTGCGTATAGTGAAATGGCCGCGATCCTCGGTGAAATTAGGGCCGACGGCATGGCGAATACCGTCGAAGGTGAGACTGTAGCCGCCCGCCTTCGCCTCCATGCCCTGCTTCATTTCAAGAACGGTTTCGGTCTCGAAGGTGGTGACGGTGACGATGCCGAGCACGGTGATGCCAAGCCCCATATGGGCAAGTGCAGCGCCGAAAGCCGAACGCGGCAGGCCCTTGAGGCGCCGAAAAGCGATGCCGAAGGCCAGTTTGCCGAAATTGGCCCGATACCAGAGATCGGCAAGCGCCCCGAAGATCAGCCAGAAACCGGCTGCGATACCGAGTGCCGCCAGCACCGGGCCGCCGTTCTCCACGTACCAGAGCGTCAGCCCGGCAAGGGCTGCAATGGCGGCCGCCACATAAAGCCGCTGGAAAGCGCCGAGAAGATCGCCGCGTTTCCAAGCGAGCATCGGCCCGAAGGGCGTGACGATCAGGACCGGGATCATCAGGAGGCCGAAGGTGAGGTTGAAGAACGGCGCGCCGACCGAGATTTTTTCGCCTGTCAGCGTTTCGAGAATGAGCGGATAGAGCGTGCCGATCAGTACTGTCGCGGTCGAGACCGTCAGGATCAGATTGTTGAGGACCAGCGCCCCTTCGCGCGAGATCGGCGCAAACAATCCACCCACCTTCAGCGAGGGCGCCCGCCATGCGAACAGCGCGAAAGCTCCGCCGATGAACACGGTGAGGATGCCGAGAATGAAGATGCCGCGGCTCGGATCGGTGGCGAAGGCGTGCACGGAGGTCAAGACGCCGGAGCGCACGAGGAAGGTGCCGAGCAGCGACAGCGAAAAGGTCATGATCGCCAGAAGCACGGTCCAGATTTTCAGCGCTTCGCGCTTTTCCATGACGAGTGCCGAATGCAGCAGCGCGGTGCCCGCTAGCCATGGCATGAAGGAGGCGTTTTCAACCGGATCCCAGAACCACCAGCCGCCCCAGCCGAGTTCGTAATAGGCCCAGTAGGATCCCATGGAGATACCTGCCGTCAGGAAGGTCCATGCGGCGAGCGTCCACGGCCTTACCCAGCGCGCCCAGGCCGCATCGATCCGGCCCTCCAGAAGTGCAGCGACGGCGAAGGAGAAACAGACGGAAAACCCGACATAGCCGAGATAAAGCAGCGGCGGATGGATGGCGAGGCCGAAGTCCTGAAGGATAGGGTTCAGGTCCTGCCCTTCGGCCGGCACCCGCTCCAGGCGCATGAACGGATTGGAGGTGAGCAGGATGAACAGCAGGAAAGCGACGGAAATCCAGGCCTGTACGGACAGCACATTGGCTTTCAGCGTTTCCGGCAGATTGCGGCCAAAGACGGCAACGAGCGCGCTGAAAAACAGCAGAATCAGCAGCCACAACAGCATGGAGCCTTCATGGTTGCCCCAGACGCCGGTCAACTTGTAGAGCATCGGCATCAGCGAATGGGAGTTTTCCCAGACGTTGCGCACGGAGAAATCCGAGACCGCATAGGCCCGCGTCAGCGCCGCAAAGGACAAGGCCACGAGCAGGAACATCACGACGGAGCCGAGCGAGGCGATATCCATCAGCGCCCGGTCGTTGCGGCGCGCGCCGATCACCGGCAGCGTCGAGACGATCAGCCCCACGGCGAGTGCCAGAACCAGAACGTAGTGGCCGATCTCGTTGATCATTTTATCGCTCCGGTCTTGTCGGCTGAAGCCCCCGCAGGAGAAGGCGCTGCGCCGGAAGGTTGCCCACCCTCTCCGGTGTTCTGCCACAGGCCCCTGTCTTTCAGCCGGTCGGCCACTTCCTTCGGCATATAGTTTTCGTCATGCTTGGCCAGAACGCTGTCGGCGACGAAGCCATGGGTCGCGGCATCGAAAACGCCTTCCGTCACCACACCCTGCCCCTCGCGGAAAAGATCGGGCAGAATGCCGGTATAGCTGACGGGCACGTTTGCTTCACCGTCAGTCACCGTGAAGCTGACCGTGCGGCCCTCCCCGCGCTTGACGGAGCCTTCCGCCACCAGCCCACCAAGGC
Source organism: Rhizobium sp. AN6A (assembly GCF_900215635.1). Lineage (NCBI taxonomy): Bacteria > Pseudomonadati > Pseudomonadota > Alphaproteobacteria > Hyphomicrobiales > Rhizobiaceae > Rhizobium > Rhizobium sp. AN6A. The sequence continues at coordinate 2,014,357 of NZ_OCNC01000004.1, read as the reverse complement.
GGATGCGGGTGCCGGGATTGACCGGCGTCTTCTCCAGATCGGCCGGCATGTAGAAATAGGCTATGGACTGGCCGAAGGCGAACATGACGAGCAGCACGGCCGCGACGATGAAGCTCATGCCGCCGCCGATGATTGCGAGCCGTTTCTGTTTGCGGGTCATTGCGTCACTCCCTGCGGCATCGCGCGCCCTTGCCCGTCCATGCGAACGGGTCCGGCGGAAACTCCCAATTCCTTCGCCAGCGCCAGAAGCTGCTTACCCTCTTCGCCCTCAGGCGGGAAAACCTGCAAACCGGCTCTCAGTGCCTCGCCCGCCTTCGCTGCATTGTTCAAGACGGAATAGGCGCGCACGAGGCGCATCCAGCCTTCGAAATCACCGGGATTTTCCTTGAGCTTGGCGTCGAGGCTTGCCACCATGCCCTCGATCATCGCCTGCCGGTCGGCGGGCGTCATGTCTTTCGCCGCTGCCACGTCGCCTGCGGTCGGGCCGGGCGCTGCCTCGCCGCCGGTTCTGGCGATATGTTCCCGCACCAGCGGCAACCATGGCGCACCGGCGGGTGCATCCGCCGCCAGTGCTGCAAAGGCCGCACGCGCCTCCTGCGCCTTGCCCGCCTGCTCCAGTGACAGCGCCAGATAAAAGCGGGCACGTGGATTGCCGGGCTTCAGCCGTTCGGCCTCGGCAAAGGCGTCACGCGCAGCCTCGATGACGATGCCGTCATTGCTCGCCACCAGCGTTTCGCCAAGTCCCGTCAGCCGTTCCGGGCTCGGCCCTTGCAGACGAAGCGCGTTGCGATAGGCAAGCTCGGCATCGCCAAGCCGCATCGTCTTGAAATAGATCGGCGCCAGAATATCCCAGCCTGCACCGTCGTCGGGGTTTTCGGCCAGATGCCGCTCGGCCCGGGCGACCAGAAGGTTCATGTCGTTGCCGGGTTGCTCCAGACGTGCCTCGAGCGGCATGTCCGGCACTTCCGGACTTCCCTTCCAGATGTAAAGACAGAGGCCAAGTGCAGGCAGCAAAACGGTAATCAGGGTTACGGCGAGATTGTGCCGCAGCGGCCGGGCGCTGCTTTCAGCGTCTTGATGGGTATCGGCTGCGGCAAGCAGCCGGCGGCCGATTTCGGCGCGGGCATATTCGGCCTCCGTCTCGCCGATAAGGCCGGCGGCACGCTCGCGGTCCAGTTCGGCAAGCTGGTCGCGATAGACTGCAACCTCGCCGTCGCGGCGCGTCTGCGACACCTCGGTCTTCCGCATCAGCGGGTACATCAGGACGATGGCGACAGCCGCCGTCAATATCGCAACGACAATCCAGAACATAAGGCTCAATTACTCGAATGCACGGCACATGGAAACATGAAGCGCGGAGATGACGCGAATTTGAGACATCACGCCGCACCGCCCGGCTGCACCGCTATAGCCCTTCCTGTCACTCGGAAAGGTCCATGACCTTGATTTACGTCAAAGGAGACCAGCTGCCATCGGCATTGCGGCAGGCTGCACCGCGTACCCGGGTTTCCTTTTCATCGACAGTCAGCGTGTGGGAATATTGCCGGCAATTCTGGTTGCCCACCTGATAGGGCGCATTGGCAACCACCTGGCCGCTGGCATCTTCGCCGGTCCATGACACCGGCGTACCGACCGGGGCGGTTTCCAGTGCGCGATATTCGGCCTCCAGCGCTTTGGTGCGGTCGCCCTTTTCGAGATCCAGACCGCTTCGCCCGACAATGCCGCCCTGCATGTTGGCAAGGAACGGCGTTGAAGGTTGTGCCGAACCGCCGAACAGGCTGCCACCGGCCGAGCGGGTGCCCGTGGTGGTGCAGGCGCTCAGCATCGATACGCACAGGATCGAGAGAAGTGCCGGGCGTGACACCAGCGAACGCATCGTCACGGAGCGGCAGCCATCATACACGTCAACCAAACCCTGTCCTCTTTTCCTTACCGCACCGCACGTAATATATCGGCATTGAATTTCTTGCCTTTTTTCTTGCCTCACGCAAGCTCTTTCGAGAGGCCAGGCAAAATCAGATCGGCTTTCAGGCCACCTATCGCGCTGCGCGAGAGGGAAAAGTGGCCATGGTACTCAGACACCACTTCGGAAACGATCGACAATCCGAGGCCGGTGCCCGGACGGCTTTCGTCCAGCCGCCTGCCGCGCTTCATCGCTTCGCTGATCTGCCCGGGCTCCAGCCCCGGCCCGTCGTCCTCCACGATCAACTCCACCCATGAGCGTCGGCCCATTTCGGGGTCGGAGGACGGGTGAGTGCCGGTCGCAAGCGTGACGACGACTTTGGTCTGCGCAAAACGTGCGGCATTCTCGAGAAGATTGCCGACGATCTCCTCCAGATCCTGCTGTTCCATACCCAGCACCGCTCCTGGATGCTCGAAATTCAGCTCGAACTGCTTGTCGGGGTTGAGGCGGCGCATGACGCGCACCAGCCGTTCCAGCGCCGGCTCCGCTTCGACACGGGCAAGGATCGAGCCGCGCTGGGCGGCGATTCGAGCGCGCGAAAGATAGGATTGCACCTGCGCCTGCATGGCGTCAGCCTGCGCGCGCACCAGATCGCCATGCTGCGGCTCCAGCGTGCGGGCCTCGTTCAGAAGCACGGCAATCGGCGTTTTCAGCGAATGTGCGAGATTGCCGACCTGCATGCGGGCGCGCTCGACGATGCGCCGGTTGCTGTCAATCAGCGCATTGACTTCGTTCGCCAACGGCTGGATTTCGCGCGGGAATTCGCCTTCGAGGCTTTCCGCCTCCCCGCCCCTGATCTTGCCGAGCGCCAGACGGGCCTGATCGAGCGGCCGTAGACTGTAGAGAATCGCAAGGCCATTGACGACCAGACTGCCGACGCCGAAGACGGCGAGCGCCAGATAAAGGCTGTTGGAGAAATTGCGCACATCGTCCTCAACGACGTTGAGGTTGCCGGAAACGCGGAAACGCGCCGCGCGGCCTTCACCATCCAGCACGACTTCCGTTTCCGCCACCCGCACCTTGTTGCCCGCCTCATCCGTCACGGCATAAAACCGCTCGTATCTGTTATCGAAGGGAGCATCGATAATGCTCGGCACCGGCAAGGACGCGACGCCGAGCGAAGAGGAGACCAGCGGTGCGGTCTGGAAATTGCCGAGCGGCTCCACCACCCAGTACCAGCCGGTATCGGGCTGCGAAAACCGGAGATCACCGAGCTGCGGGCTGCCGGCCAGCGTATTCTCGTTCGAAATCGTCACGGAATTGATGACGTTATAAAGCTGCGCGCGCAGAAGATCGGTGAAGCTGCGCTCCACGCCCTGCCGGTAGAGCGTCGAGATCACGACGGCAATGACCACCAGCGCCAGCGCCGACCAGGCGGAGGCGAGAAGAAGAACGCGGGCGGTAAGAGAGCTACTTCGCATCTGCCGGCGCTTGCATCCGGTAACCGAGGCCACGGATGGTCTCGATCAGATCAACCCCGAGCTTCTTGCGCAAACGTCCGACGAACACCTCGATCGTGTTGGAATCCCTGTCGAAATCCTGATCGTACATATGTTCGACCAGCTCCGTGCGCGAGACGACCTCGCCCATGTGATGCATGAGATAGGAAAGCAGGCGGAACTCGTGCGAGGTGAGCTTCAGCGTCACGCCGTTGACCGTTGCCTTGGAGGATTTGGTATCGAGCTTGACCGGTCCGCAGACGAGTTCGGAGGAAGCGTGGCCAGCGGCGCGGCGGATGAGCGCACGCACACGGGCAAGAACTTCTTCCACATGGAAGGGCTTGGTCACGTAATCGTCGGCGCCGGCATCGATGCCCGCCACCTTGTCGCTCCAGCGATCACGGGCGGTGAGAATGAGCACCGGCATGGCCTTGCCCGCCGCGCGCCATTTCTCGACGACGGTGATGCCGTCCATCTGCGGCAGGCCGATATCGAGAACGATCGCGTCATAGGGTTCGGTATCGCCGAGATAATGGCCTTCCTCGCCGTCAAATGCCTGATCGACAACATAACCGGCTTCTTTCAGCGCGTCGGTCAGCTGACGATTGAGATTGGCATCGTCCTCAACCACGAGAATACGCATTATCCGCCCTTTCCTTACGTCCCGGCCCGCGCGCGCGTCGCCGGTCATGCTAACTGTCTCGGATTGTTTTCCGATATTTCGGCGATGCGGGCAAGGCTACATCGGCACGCGCATCGTTACCTTGCGCGGGCGCTCGCCATTCCCCTGGACGAGAACGGTAACGACACAGGACTGACCGTCACCGGAGGGATAGACCGAAAGAAGCTGACCACCGGTTTCGCGCACCACGCGGGCAACGGCCGCGCCGCAATCGCTTGCAGCCAGAATGTAATGGCCCTGCAAATCAGCCTCGGGCGCCGTGAAACCGGAAAGCCCGGCTGCAAGCGTCGCGATGATGAGAGGTGATGCCATTGCACAAATCTTCCAAAAAAATCGGCTGCGTCTCGAACCGTATTGTGACCGAATATGTAGCGCAAAGCGTCTGAATGGCAAATGAATGCCGCCCCCGACGCCACGACGCACGGCGGGGACGGTATGGGCGCTATTGGCGTCAGCGGATGGCACGGGTTGCCGAAAGGCGGCCGTAAAGTGCGACGAGGCCGCCAATTCCGCCCGCAACGGTCACCAGTCCCTCTGCCAGCTCGCCGTGCAGGCCGGCGGGAAGATCAAGTCCGGCGACGCTGAAAAGCGGTGCGAAAACCGCAACCAGGGCGCCCCAGATCGTGCGCGATTGATACCATGCCTTGGTACTCTCCATAATCTCGTCCTTTGCGTTGTTTTTCAGGTAGTTGTCAGAGTGGGAGAACGGCTTGCGCCGCCACTCCCAGAGGCACCGCGCGGCCGAGCTGACGGACACGCACGGAAATGTGATCCCGCAAGGTCGGGAAATCTGTGAGTTCGCCCGCTTTGGGGTACAGCCAGAAGGGTTCGGAGACCTCTGCCGTGCGTCGCACGGCCTCGCCATCCAGCACCTCCACGCGGTAACGCTCGAACGGCTCTTCCAGCGGTATCTCGCTCGCGTCCCAGCCATCGGCCTCCATCCGGCCTCGGCGCACCCAGCGCAGCAAAACGCCGTCCCTGCGCCGCTCGGCCGCAAGATGCACCGGCGCAAGCGGCGTTTCAGACCGCAAGCCACCCTCGAAGACGAAAGGCCCGGCGGGAGCGCCCGCCGTTCCCGCCGCCTCGGCGATCCAGTTCAGACGCCGTCCGCGCTCGGTCGCGGCAAGACCGAGCGGCTGCACCGCCGCGTCCAGCACCACAACAGGGGCGCCCACCGGCGCGCCAACGGCCAACGCATCTTCCGTGCCGCCAAGCCCCCGCAACAAAGCGGAAAGCCGCCAGCGCGCAGGCGCAATTTCCTCTGCGCGCGCGAAAGCGATGATCTCCCAAACACCGTTTGCGGCCCTCACCGCCATGCGTTTCTCGCCGTTCAGCACCGAAAGCTCCGTGGCCGAGGAAAGCTCGCCGGATGGCAGATCGATCAGGATGGTGTTTTGCCGGTCGAAACGGCCGGAGGGGCCTGATGTCAGCGGCATCGCCAACGTGCCGATCATCGCGGGCCGGTCAAGCACGGCGCGCTGCCGGTAGCCTTCCGTGCCTGCGGAGGACGAAACGACGATTGGCCGCCATGGCCGTGCAAAAACGGCAATCCGCGCCGAATTTTCAGATGCTGTGCCGTCATGGCGCGGCAGGTCGAGAAACAGCACCTCCGGGGCAAAGCCTTCCGCGCCGTTTGCCCCGCCAACACGACGCTCATCCACAGCGCCCGCAAAGGCGGCGGATGCGGCGGAAAAGGCACGCGCCTCCACCTGCCGCACAGCACCGTCCTCAATCCGGCTGACCAGAAACCTCCCCGCCGGAGCCTCCGAAAACACACTCTGCGGGAGGCGAATGCAATCGCCGGGTTCCAGAGCGATATCTGCGGGCGGCAGGGCAAAACGCAGCGTGCGCCGTGCCTGCCTGTTGTCACGCAACAGGGCCTCCGCCGCGGCTTCCGCCGTTTCCGCCGGGAGTGCCGCGTTAAGGTCTAGCCGCATGACGCGGCTGCCGGCATTATCGATACGGCGCGAACGCACGCTCGCCTGCTCGTAGTCCAGCGCCGGATTGAACGAGGTCAGCACGGCCTCTGCGGCGAAATCGCTGTCATGGCCGCGATTTTCCGACCACAGCGGTTCGTCGTCCAGATCGGCCAGCACGGCAGCGTCATGCACGGGCAGAACCGCCGTATTGCGGGAGCGGAAGCGCAGGGTTCCGCCATCCTCTGCCACATCCACCTGAAACGCCGCCATCAGCGGCTCGAGGAGGTTGCGGGCCGAGGTCACGTCGCCCTGCACATATCCCGTCAGATCGCCACTGACGGCCGAGATGTCGAAACCGGAAAAGCCATGGTCCGTCAGGATTGCGGCGATTGTATCGGCAAGTGTAGCAGTCCCAAGCCGGCCGTTCAGCCAATGGCCGGTACGCCAGTTGGCCCCATCGCTCCAGGCCGCGCCGTTCTGCGGAAAGGCGGGGAACGGCCGCGCATCCCAGGTCCACATATAGACGCGGTTCTGATCCACCATCGCCGCATCGCCCTTCCCCCTCCAGTGGTCGAGATGCGCCTCCAGAAACCGTCGCTGCTGGCTGTCGGCGCGGCTTCTGCGGGAAAAATAGGGATAAGCGTTTTCCGCCGATTTCGGATCGGGAAAGACATTCGGGCGCGTCGCACTCTTGTCCACCGCCGGGCAGCCGAGTTCGGTGAACCAGATCGGTTTCGACCCCGGCACCCATGCGGTTGGCGTCAATTTCTCGGCACCGCGCACCCGGTCGTAATGGGTATTCTGCCACCAGCTTCGCAGGTCCTTGTAGCGGAATACCCACGGCTTGCCCTTGAGACCATCGGTGATGGGCGTGCGCCGCCGCGCCGCGCGGTCAGCATGGCTGGCGTAATACCAGTCGAAACCCTCACCCGAGGTGATGGCGCGACGGAAGGCGTTAGCATCGTCCGGGCCGCTCATACCATCAGGATTGCCGTTTGCGGCATCCTCGTCGCGCCAGTCGGAAAGCGGCATATAGTTGTCGATACCGATGGCATCGATATCAGGGCTTGCCCACAGCGGATCTAGATTGAAGAACACGTCGCCGGAACCGTCCGCCGGCTGATAACCGAAATATTCGCTCCAGTCCGCGCCATAGGTCAGTTTCGTTGCCGGCCCGACAACGGCGCGCACATCCGCCGCCAGCCGCACCAGTTCCTCCACGAAAGGAAAGACGTCGTTATGGTCGCGCAGGCTTGTCAGCCCGCGAAGCTCCGAGCCGATCAGGAAGGCATCCACCCCACCCGCCTGCGCCACCAGCGCCGCATAATGCAGCACCATGCGGCGATACCCCTCAGTGCGGTTGCAGAAGGCGGAAATCTCCGTGCGCACGCCGTCGCCACGATCGGGAGAACCGGCCCTGCCGGGTGCGGGAAAACAGGTGATGCGTCCGCGCCAGCCATAGGCGTCCTGCTCGCCTTTGCCGTAGGGGTCCGGCAGGCCGTTGCCAGCGGGTACATCCATCATCACGAAGGGATAAAGGCAGACCTTCAGACCACGCGCCTTGAGGTCTGCTATCGCCTGCACAACGCTTCGATCATCCGGCGTGCCACCATAGGCCGGGCCACCGCCGTGATGGCTGACGAGATGCGCTTGCCCGCGCGAAACACCGGCGACGGACCATGCCGCACTTTCCCTGTCGCGACCTGCCACTTCCACACCCGGCAGAATGCGGCATTCGCCCGCGCGCATATCGGTGCCGAACCAGCTCACCACCAGCGCCACGCTTTGCAGATTGGGGCACAGCGCCTGCAATTCGTCGATCGCGGCTTGCCAGTCGGTCAAGGCCGTCAGGCAATTGCGGTTCATGATGCGGCTTTCGCCCATGCCGGTTCGTTCCGAAACCTGAGCTGTGGCGTAACCGTGTTCCGTCGCACCAGGAATGACGGTGATGGCACGGATGGCTTTTTCCAGCCGGCCGACCGGTCGCACCACCTCGAACTGCATCAGCGGAATGCGGTTGCCATAGCTGTCAAGCGGCAGGCGTTCAAACACGACATAGGCCAACCCGCGAAAGGCCGGCGTATTGCCTGCGCCCTGTTTCGCCTCGATCAGCGGATCGGGCAGTTGCATCTCGCTACCGGGATAAAAGCGCATCTCGATGGCGCTCAGGTCCAGTTCCCGCCCATCGGCCCAGACGCGCCGCACCATGGCCGCCTCGCCTTCGCAAAGCCCGATAGCGAGATTGGCGAAGTAGCGAAAGGTCTCCACCTTCGCGCCGCGATTGCCCTTGCCGCCGCGACGTGTCACCTCGACGCTTTCCTCGAAGCGCGTCGCCCAGATCAGCGTGCCGCCGATCCTCGCCGTGCCGTAAAGCCGGTTGATGGTCGCGCCCTCATCCGCACCCGGAATCCGTGCCGTAGAAAGCCTTGCACCCGACACCGTGCGGCCGCTGGAAAGCAGCGCACGGTCAACGGCATTGCCCGCCAGCGCGCCGGCCGCGCGGCCGATGATGGCACCGACGGGGCCGAAAACGCCGCCGAGTGCTGCACCCGCCGCCTGAAAGAGAATGGTCGCCATGCTTGCCTCGAAAAATGTCAGGGTTCGGGAAAACGGAAGACGCCGGCAATACGCCGCTTCCAGCCCGGCACCAGCGCCGAGCGCACCACTGCCGCCTGTTCATAGGCATGGATGAAATGCTGCGGCCCGGCGAGAATGCCGAGATGTTTCGCCGCCGCATCCGCCCGCCAGCGGAACAGCAGCAGGTCGCCCGGCATCGCCTCTTCCATATCAGGCACCGCCGAAAAATAACGTTTCGCGGCATCCAGCAACCGGTCCTCGCCGCCGCGCTCGGCCCAATCTGATGCGTAGGGCGGCGGCAGTTCCGGTTCCTCGCCGTAAAGCGAGCGCCAGATACCCCTGACAAGGCCGAGGCAATCGCAGCCAACGCCTTGCAACGACGCCTGATGCCGGTAGGGCGTGCCGATCCAGCCTTGCGCGAGCGCCAGCACTTTTTCTCCGGTACTATTCATGGAAACAACGCCTTGCCGTCATGGGTCTGGCCGCCGCTGGCGTAGGAATAGGCGAAATCCGCCCCCGGCAGATGCGGAAAGCCACGAAAGTTCAGGTGATTGGCGAATTTCGCCTTGCAGGTCGCAAAACTCTTGTCGCAGCCGGCGATGACGGAAAAAACATCACCCGGTTGCGCCGGTTGCTCCGGAGCGAGCCACAAGGACAGAAGCGTGCCGCCATCGCGTTTCTCGTGGCCGTCGAGATCGAAACCCTTGCCGGCAAGTTGGCCGCTCAGAAACTGCAATTTCCCACGGCTGAAGAAACCATCGGCGAAAACGTCCAGCCCTGTCACCAGCAGGTTGCCCGCCGCATCCACGCCCGCAACGCTGCCGGTACCGGTGAATCGATTGAGATCGACGCCGCATCGCCGATCACCAAGGGCGGCATCGCAGCGCCGCCCATAGACCCTGCCCTGCGGCTGGGAAAGACGATGGGCGATGCTGCGCAGCTCAGCGCGAAACGCCCCGCCCGCCCGTGTCACCTCACCGATTTCGCGCATGTTCAGCAGTACATGCTGTTCCGGCACCTGCCAGTTGACGAGGTAGAGCGCCACCTGCGCACCATCGAAACGTCCGGCGGCCAGATCGCTTTCGGAAATCACCTCACTGGAAAAGCCGCCCGTCACGTCGCCCGCACTCGCGCCAAGTCCGGCCTCGCTGTCGCTATCACTCGCGCCAAAGCCGCTTGCGGCCAGATAGGCAGTACCGGCTAAGGAAAGGGTCTCGTCATGGTCGGTGAAACCGATGACCTCGCCGTCCTTCAGCGTCACTTTCCAGCAATGGCAGGTGGTCGTGGCTTCGCCCGCCAGATGTTCGGCAAAAGCGGCAGGAATGGTCTTCATGGCAGGATTTCCTTCAATGGAATGGAGGGAATGCGGCCCGCCTCGAAGGCGGTAAGGTTCACGTCGATGCGGTCGATTGCAAATCGCACCGGCACGTCGAATTCGAAACCGGCCCGGATTGCGGCACCGGCAGGCGGCGCCTTACCGGCGCGAAACGTCACCGTACCGGTCGCATGGTCGACCGAAACATCCGACAAAACGGCTTTCACCCCATCGACTGAGACGATGACCGAAGCCTCGACCGGCTTCTCCACCCGCCGGGTGAAAGAACCGCCCGCATCGACATAGGTCTTCACCAGCTGAAAAGCCGTCGTCGTGCCGTCACCGGTGCCGATCTTCTGGTCGCTTGCAGCAGGTGTCTGGCCCGGCGGACATGATTTGAAATCCACCGGGTCGCGAAACCGAAAACCATGGAGTTCACCGCGCCGCGCCTCGAAAAAGGACAGCACCTCGTAAAGATCGGCAACGGAGCGAATGCCCGATCCTGCGTCATAGGCGCGTCTGGCATTCTTCCAACGCTGGTTGCGGTTCTCCCGCCCATTGGAAAGGTTGACGATATCGGTTCTCCTTACCGGCCCGCCGCTTACGCCAAGCGCCAGCCTCAGCGGAAACCGCACTTCATGAAATGCCGCCATGTCGTTGTTCCTGGATTCGTTTTGATAGTCTGGGAAAGATGGAAGGGTCACGCTCGACACAGAGGTCGTGCAGGGAGGAGGTTCAATCCGTCACAGGCCGCGCTGGCCACGCCCGACGCTGCGCGCCAGCATGGCGGCGATCTGGCCTTCACTTTTTCTGAAGCTCGCCGCATCCGTCGCCGTCACATTGAAAACGATCTGCGCGCCGCCGCCACCCGCCGGTGCGGCAACACCGAGCGCCCCATCCGAACCACGCTTCAGCGGCAGGATCGCCTCGGCACCCGCTTCGCCCATCAGGCCAAGCCCGCCGCCCATCGGGAAGAAGGCCGGGCTTGCGACCACACCGCCATCGGCAAAGGGCGTGATGCTGCGTCCCGGCACCCCGCCATCGGCAAAGGCAAATAGCGAACCGCCGCCATTCAAAAGCCCGCCCACGGCATTGCCGATCATGTTCTCAAGCGGCTTCAGCCCGGCGGAAAGCGCAATGCCGGAGAGCCGTTCGCCAAGCCCGCGCAACACTTCATCCAGCCCCTTGCCGCCCGTCACCGCTGCCTGCATGGCAGAAGTCAACGCCGCCCCAAACCGCTCGGAACGCCGTTCGAGATCACCCATCACCTCCGAGAGCGCTTCCGCTTCCTCGCGACTGTCCGCAATCGATCCTTCGCCTGCCATCACCCTTGCCTTTCTGATTCAAAACGGAACCGTAAATGTTTGAATTACCTGGTGGTTTTTACGAAAAAGTGCACGTCCCCCAAAACAGCAAACCACACTCACCCATCCGGAAACCGCCGCATCATCGCCTCCATCGCCGGGCGGTCGAGGGTGTGGAAAGCGGGGCGGATGCCGCCGGTCATGGCAAAGAATTCCCTTGGCGTCAGCCGCCAGAAGGTTTCGGAGGAAAGCCGCAGCAGGTGGAAGCCGGTGTGTATTACCGCCTCCCAGGGAAAAGGACGCGGCGTCAGATCGCCCACCTCACCTGCTGCGGCACTCAGGGGTCCGGCGGCGTGCCCCTCGAACCGGCAAAGGTGGCTGTCAGGAGATCGGCGACGATGGCGGCGTGGCCGGCAACGCCGCCTTCCACCGTGGCTGCGGCCACGTCTTCATCGGAAAACATGTTGCCCGCGCCGCGCAGACCTGCGCCGATCACCCGAATCATATCGGCCGCCTTCATACGTCCGGTTGCGAAACGTTCGGCGAGCGCGGTGAGATCATCGGCCTGAAAGGCGGTTTCGAGTTCGGCGAGAGCGCCGAGCGTCAGGCAAAGAACGCGCCTTTCGCCATCGATCAGCGCCTCGGTCTCGCCGCGATGGCGGTTCGCCCGCCCGTAACGTAGCCCTTGCGGCATCACAGTGCTCCGAAATTGAGGAGACCGGCCGATTCCAGCGCGGTCTCGAATTGCACCTCGCCATCGTGGCGACCGGAATATTCGAGCGCGACGATCTGGAATGGCCCGGTGATTGTGCCAAAGTCAGGAATGACGATCTGCCAGCCCGGAATGGAGCCGGCGAAAAATGCGCCACGCACCAGGGCATCGCTTGCCTGATCCTTGAAGATGCCCGACGCCGTCAGCGACGCCCGCTGCACGCCGGCGCCGGCCAGAAGCTCACGCCAGCGCCCGGCGCTTTCGCCGTCGGTAATATCGACCGCCTGCGCGTTGAAGGCCAGACGCTTGGTTCTGAGCCCCGCCACGGTCACATAGGAGCCGGCGTTGTTGAACTTCAGCAGCAGGTCCTTGCCCTTCTGCGCCACCATGGTGTTCTCCCTCTTGTTTCGATTGATGTCGTCTCGTTTGATGTTGCCGGGTCGCAACTGGCCTGCTACCAAAAGCATTCCCGCATCTCGCACCCGCGATTTTCATCATGTCTGAAGCCACCCCCTTCACGTCTCGCGCGCGCCTTATCGGCGTGCTTGCGGTTGGGCAGGTCGTCAGCTGGGGCACCGGTTTCGACATGCTGGCCATACTGGGACCACGCATCGGACAGGAACTGGCCATCGCAAACGAGGTCGTTTTTGCCGGTCTCACCGTCATGATGACGATCAGCGCCCTCTGCGGCCCGCTTCTGGGAAGAACGCTCGTGCGCCGTGGTGCCGCCCCCGTTCTTGTGGCGGGTTCGTTGCTGTTCACGGCGGGTTTTGTCGTGCTCGCCTCTGCGGGCGGCGTGATCAGCTATGTCCTCGGCTGGGTCGTGATGGGTCTGGCCGCGACCTGCGGCCTGACGACGGCGGCCCATACGGCTGTGGTGGAACGTGTCGGCGCGGAAAGTGGCCGGTCGCTGACGCTTCTGATGGTGTTTACCGGGCTTTCGGCAGCGGTTTTCCTGCCCGTCACCACCGTCGCAGATCAGCACCTGGGCTGGCGCGGCACCCTTTTGGTATATGGCTGTCTGCAGATATTCGTGCTTCTGCCACTCTATGTTTTTGTCCTTCCCGGACGAAGGACGAGCAATACTCCGGGCACTTCGAAAACCGCTGCGGTCTCGACATCGCCTGTCGATACGCGGCGCGCCTTTCTGCTTCTGGCGGCAATGACGACGCTTAGCGCCTTCACAGCCTTTGGCTTTTCGCCACTCCTGCCTCTGCTGCTGGTCCATGCCGGCGCATCGCAATCGCTCGCCGTGCAACTGGCAGCCGTGCGCAGCGTGCTTGCGATCATGGCGCGCGGGCTGGATTTTCTGCTTGGAAAACACGGAAATCCCTTTGTCACCTGCATGATCGGCTTAGCTATGCTGCTCGCATCCTTCGTGCTGTTGCTCGTTTTTGCCCCGGCCATGCCCGCTTTCATCGGGTTCATCATTTTCTTCGGCTTTGGCGCGGGCGTGCTCACCGTCAGTCGCGCGGTGTTGCCGCTCGCGGTATTTTCACCGGAACAATATGGCCTTCAGGCCGCGCGTATCTCCCTGCCGCAGAACCTTGCCATTGCCGTGGCGCCCGTCATTTTCACGCTGGCGCTGGATCGCGGCGGGGTATCGGCCATGCTCACCATCGCCGCCGTGCTGATCAGCATTTCGTTTCTGCTGCTGATCGTGCTCTGGCGCACCGTGCGCAAACAGAATTCCTGAACCGACCCTATTCCGTTACCGCCCTGAAACGCATTTCCGCGAGGAAGTTCCGTGTCTTCGGCTCCCGCCGCGAACGGCTGGAGAGAAGCTGCAGATTGACGAGCGAGATACCGGCGAGCGGAAGGGCGGCATCGTCGAGCAGGGTTTTCACCCGCCCGACAATCTCACCCGCGCACCTGCGGCCATTGGCATCGCTCCAGATGTCCAGCGACAGAAAATGTTCTTCGGCCTTTTCCGTCGCCGTCGAGTAGTCGCGGCTTTCAAGTTCGCCGATAACGATCAAGGGCAGGACGGCGCGCGGCAAAAGCCGGTCGACGATACCGCCAGGGATAAGCGCCATCAGAGCGGCATCGCCGGAAAGTCTTGCGAAAATCGCCTGTAGAAGCACGTTTGCGGCACTCACGGGCTTTCCTCCTCGCAGCGGCAGACGATGAAACGGCGGGTCTCGTCCGGATCCATCACGGCCCGGATTGCCAGAATGCGCCGTCCCTTGCGAAAGCGCATGCCGGCGGCAATGTCGCTGCGCCAGACCAGCCAGACGCGGTGGGTAATTGTTACGCCCTCAGCCGAGGCCCGCTCATGCGAGGCATTCGAAACAGGTTCGATAGCCGCCCAAAGCGAACGCAGGAAACTCCAGCTTTCCGCGGCCCCACCCTGCCCGTCCGGTGCCTCGCTGCGCACCTCCAGCTCCAACCGCGCCGTCAGCTTGCCGGGGTCGAGAAAAACGAGGTTCATGGCTCAGAGCCCCACACGGCAGAACGGCGACACCAACCGCTCGTAACCGGCAGGAACCGCTGCGGGTTGATTTTCCAGAGCAACGGCACCGCGGAAGGCGAACATCTGGGCCACATGCATCAGCATGGCGCGTTTCAGCGTATCGGGCACATCGGTTCCCGCCTCACCGTAACCGGCAATGAAGTCGATCTCGATGCCGTTCATCACCCGTCCGGGGGCTGGCGGGTCGCGCAGCCACAGCCGCGCCGGGCGCGCCTCGCCGTCAAGCAATCTGTCGGCGGCTGTGATGTCGTCCGCTCGCCCTTGACCGTCAAAAACCAGAATCGTTTCGATGGTTTGCACCGGTGCCTTACCAATCAGAATCATGCCACTCGGCGGCCACCGGTCGAGATAGAGCCGCCAGGTCTGGCGTATAAGGCAAAGTCCCGTCGTACGTTCCAGATGCTCGCGGGCAGTGCGGATCAGCGCAGCAAGCAGCGCATCCTCGTCGTCGCCGTCGAGACGCAAATGCGCCTTCACCTCGGCAAGCGTCAGCGGCTCCGCCTGCGGCGGATGAATGAGGGCATAGGTCATGGGGTCTCCGGAGATGGGGCAGAAAGAATTCCGGCCGAAAGCGTTTGGCGAAAATGTAGCATCCGCACGCCGTCACCCCCGACTTGGTCCGGGGTGACGGGGAAGATTGTGGTCAATTCACCCCGAACTTCACGAGCTTGATCGCCTCGAAGTTCTGCACGCCGCCGCCCACGCGCTTGGTGGTGTAGAACAGCACATAGGGTTTTGCCGAATAGGGATCGCGCAGGATGCGTACGCCGGTGCGGTCCACCACGAGGTAACCGGCGCGGAAATCACCGAAAGCGATGGCGAAGCTGTTTGCCGCGACATTCGGCATGTCTTCGGCCTCCATCACCGGAAAGCCCATCAGCGAGGCGGGTTGCCCGGCGGCAGCGGGCGGATGCCAGAGATAGGCGCCGCTGGTATCCTTGAAGCGGCGCAGCGCCGCTTGCGTCTTGCGGTTCATCACGAAGTTGCCGTTCTGGCGGTGGCCTGCCTTCAGTCCATAGACGGCATCCAGCAGCACATCCATTGGCCCCGCGGAGGCGAAGCCACCCGCAACACCGGTGGCGACATAACCGATATTGCCCCAGCTCCAGCTGTCATTGGCTACGGCCGTATAGGAGAGGAAACCCTTCGGTTTGTTGGTGCCGTCGCCGGTGATGAACGCCGCTGCCTCCTGTTCGGCAAAGGCAATGTCCACTTCCGAGGCGATCCAGGCCTCGATATCCACGGCCGCATCATCCAGCAACCCCTGGGTTGCGGCAGGCATGGCGTAGAGTTCCATGGTCGGGAAGGAAAGTTCGGAGAGCTTCGGTGTCGTCGTCTCGGGGCGAGCCGCCGTTTCAGAGACCCAGCCGGTGGCAAATCCGCCCGGCGAAAACGGCTTCTTCAGCACGGCAGTGGAAACCTGCCGCACGGTCGCAAGCGACCGGATCGGTGAAATCGCCGTCATGCGGCGGCCGATCTCGCCATCCGTTTCGGTGGGCAGCAGATAACCGCCATCGGCGCCTGTCGATCCGGCAAAGGCCTTGGCCTCCAGATCGCGCAGCGCGCCCTCCTCACCCCGGCGGATATAGGCCTCGAAGGCGGCCTTGTGCTCATCCGTATCGAGGGAATGCGCCTGCTTGCGGCCGAGCGCCGGGCGCGCTTTCTTCAGCGCCAGATCGTCCATGATCTTGCGGTTGTCATCGAGCGCCTTGTCGATGCGGTCGAGCTTGTCGCGGGTCACGACGTCGGACCCCATCTTGCGTTCGATATCGGAAAGCCGCTGGTCGTTGGTGTCGCGGAAGGCCTCGAAGGCTTCCATGAACTCGTCGAAGGCCGCCGTCATCGTATCGGGCACGGCCTTCACCTGCGGTGCAACCGTCATTGCGGCCGGTTTTGTCATCTGGTCTGTCATGTAGCCATCCTTTTTTTCGGAAGTGTTTGGGAGGAAGTCAG
The DNA here is from genome assembly GCF_900215635.1 of Rhizobium sp. AN6A. Lineage (NCBI taxonomy): Bacteria > Pseudomonadati > Pseudomonadota > Alphaproteobacteria > Hyphomicrobiales > Rhizobiaceae > Rhizobium > Rhizobium sp. AN6A. Next base: position 1,998,020 of record NZ_OCNC01000004.1, on the reverse strand, counting down.
CGTTTGAAGGCTGTGTCGAAAAGCGAACGCGCCGCGCGGCGCATGGTGCGCACCAGCTCGGTTTCGCGGTCGCGGAAGAAGCGGGCGTGTTTGACATCCGAGACCCGCGCGGACGGCAGCATCGGAAAGGTCACCACCGAGATTTCCCAGAGATCGGCCTCCAGAATGCGCCTGACGCCAGAGCGTGCCGCCTTGCCGGAGCGCCCCTCCTTGCTGGAACGTACCGTGCGAAAACCGATCGACAGCCCGTCCAGCGCGCCTGTCTTCATCAGCGAATGGACCTCGCGCGAGCGGGCGACGCCGGGGGCGAGAACACCTTCCACGTATAGCCCGCGCTCATCCTCGCGGATGGTGCGCCATGCGCCGATCGGCTCGGCCGGATCGTGTTGGTAGAGCATCCGGATACCGCCCGCACCGCGTTCCTCGATGGAGCGGTGGAAAGCGCCGCGCTCGATCACGTCGCGGCCGAGATCGACCTCGCCGAAGACGCTGGCATAACCGGAAAACGTGCCGTCGCCAGCTATGCCGCGCAGTTCCAGATTGGCGAATTTGCGCGTGGCGGGGCACGGCCCGCGATAGACGTGCATGGGAAACTCCTGCGATGTGAAAAGGGGGTGCCGCGTGGAGGCTAAGCGCGCGGACGGGCGTTGTAACGGTCGGCCACGCGCACCAGCAGGCCAAGCCCCCACCAGGCCACCATGCTGGCAGCGGCAGAGCCCGCCACCATGATTTCCCGGCCGGAAAGCGCGCCGGCAATCTCGAGTTGCTGCACGATCCACAGGCCCACGGGGCCGCCGAAGATCATGCCGCAGGAGACGCCGGTCACGAAACGGCTCGCCGCCTCGCGTTTGCTTTTCGGCAGGAGGTAGACGAGCGACACACCCGCGCCTGCGACGGCACCGGTGATGCGGGCGGCCCAGATGCCGCCTTCATTGGCGAATTCAGACATGGGTAATCATTCCGGTTTAGGATGTGAAAAATCGGACAGACGCGCCGCGTCGCCCGCAGGTCGGGTGTGCAGTTTCAAAACGCCATTTCGCGAGTCTTCAGAATCGCTTGAACGGCGAACCTCACAAAACGATTCCGCTGGTTCAGAAGTTGGTCGAAGACGCGGTCCGGTGGCTCAAGCACGGCGGCTAATACCCCACCGCCTCCCGCTTTTCCTCGTCGGTCAGAAACGACGCTGCGCCGATCCTTGTCCACAGGGCGTCCCGCTCACCGGCAAGCCCGGCGATCCTGTCGAGATCCGGTTCCAGCTGCAGCCCGGAGCCGAAAATCGGTGATAGCCACCCGCAGAGCCGTGCCGCCGTGCGGTTGACGAGCGGCAGCACGGTGAGACGATAAAAAGCGCGGTTTGCCTCCTGGTAATTGGCATAGGTATTGTCGCCGGGAATGCCGATCAGCATCGGCGGCACGCCGAGTGCAAGCGCTATGTCGCGAGCCGCACCGTTGCGTGCTTCCAGAAAATCCATGTCGCGCGGCGAAAGCCCCATGGCCTTCCAGTCGAGACCGCCTTCGAGAAGAAGCGGCCGGCCTGCATTCATCGCGCCCTGATAACCTTCCTCCAGCTCGCGCTTCAGCCGCTCGTATTGCTCGGTGGAGAGATTGCCACCCTCCTTCGGCTGATAGACCAGCGCACCGGAAGGGCGGGCGGAATTGTCGAGCAGACGTTTGTTCCACTGGCTTGCGGCATTGTGCAGATCGAGAGCCGCGCCCGCCGAAGCAAGTGGCGCGAACCCGGCCCGATCGTCCAGCGGATGAAAAACCTTCAGGTGCAGCAGCCCCAGCCCGTCACGTTCAGCGGCAATGCGCCTGATGGCGCGGCCTTCGGCACGATAATCGTAACCCACGGGCCAGCCATCCGCGCCTTCGACGATGCTCACCCGGTCCGGCCGCAGAAGATGCAGCTCGCGCAGTCGTTCGCCGACCACTAGCGGCTCGATATAGGCGTTGCCAGCCAACATCAGATGGCCATACAGCGTCTCGAAAAAGTCCGGCCCGCCCATATGAGCGCTCGGCTTGCCTAAAAGTGCGAGCAGCGGATGATCGCCGATCTCCTCATCGCCATCGTAAAGCAGCCAGCTCACCGATGCGGAGGCTTCTGCCACCATGCGGGCGGCGCGGTGCGCTACCGGGTTTTTCATGAAGCCCTCGCGGGCGAGTGCGGCATAGGAGCGGCCGGACCAGAATGCCTGCCCGCCCTGTGCCGCAACCGCCATGAAGCTGCCCGCCGCTGTCTTGCGTTCAGGCACGGCTCTGCCATCCGCCGGGCGCAGCCACGGCAGGGAAAACGGAAATCGCATGGAATTGTCCTTGTTTTAATGCGGGCTCAGTTTCCCGCCAGGCCCTCATCCCTGTGCTGGTCACAGGGATCCAGCCAGCCCAAGTCTTTGGGCTGAAAGCACTCTTTTCGCCGCGCAGACGCGCGTCGGCTGCATTCCTGTGACAGGCTCAGGAATGAGGGTGGAGGGCCCGAGTCTTGACGAAACTTACCGGATTGGCGCTTTCACTGCCGTATCGCTGTTGAAATCAGCGGCAACCCGCGTCTCGCGCAGCGGCTTCACCGTACGCGTCGAAAGATCATAAGCGGGGTCGGCCTTGTAGGCCGCGAGCGCCGCCTCGTTTTCGAACTCTCCATAGACGATGAAATCGACCGAATTGCCCCATTGGTCCTTCTTCACATTCTCGCCGATTTCCAGCTTCAGCGAATGCGGTATCGCGGTAAGGCCGGAGAGCCCCTTGCGCACGGCGTCGCGGTTTTCCTCGGGAACGGTGAAAAAAACGATATGGCGGATCACGGTGTCACCTGTCATGCAAAATTCGAATATGGCCCTTGCGGCGTTTGCTAACGGGTTATCATCTGGCCCGCGCCGGTTCAATCCGCGCCGCCAAAAGGGCGCGATGAAATGCCCGGCCGTAGTCCCCGACAAGCCGCGCCCGGTCGCGGCCATTGATAATGGCGCGCGCACCCTCCCAATCCTCACGCCTGCCCTCGAAGACATCGGCAAGCTTCCGGCCGGTAAAGCTGCCGGCTACCATGCCGTGGATCAGGATCGCGGTTGCCACCTCCGGTTCCATGGCGCGTTCTGGGCGCGCCAGAAGGTCCACACCGGTCAGCTGCGACATGGCATCGTAATTGCGGCGATGCGTCAGTTGCACGAAACCGCGCCCGAGCCAGCTTTTGCCGTCGGCGTCTGGCCGCCAATAGGGTTTGCGCACCATGGGCAGCCTGCCTGCCGCAAAGGCCCGGTCCAGCCTTGCGATCGCCTCGGCATCATTTGCCGCCAATGTCTCGCGCACCGGCTGCATGGTCGCAGCCGTCTCGTGAAAAGTGGTGGCCAGCATGTAGGCGAGCCAGCGGGGATCACCGCCCGGCAGGGCCTTGCCAAAGCCGGCCAGGATCGTCTTGGTCCCGGCAAGCTGTGCAGCTCGCAGGCGACCACCGTAGATGGAAATTCGCACCGACGCGAAGAATCGCGCCTCTTCATAGGCCATAGCCGGCTCCTGAAAATCGGGGGCGATATCACCCTCGGGTTTTTCCACATGACGGCCGTCAGAACTAAATCGATTTGAAAAAATCCTAATCGATTTTAATCCGCTGACCGGGGTTTTGAGGTAAAAAATTCCTTGAGTTGCGGAACCTTAGCGCGCTAACTCCATTCACCGCGCACTTCCGCAGCGTTGACCATTCAAGGAGGAATGCCACCATGACAGCGACAATCCCCCAGACCGTTTATGACCGGCTCGAAAACGAGTGGCGCCAGATGCGCGAAACCGGTTCTCAGCCGAAACCCGCGCAGTCTCCGAAGAAGTAGCATCTGCCAAACGCCCGATTTTGGACGTTGACGGTGCCCCGAATTTCTTCTCCCCGCCGGGGAGAAGAAACATTCGGCATCGGCTAGATAGGCAATTGGCTTTCATAACGGGGCCAACAATCGCCGACGTTACATCCCGCGCACCCTCGGCTCACTCGCCACAGTCGTCGTCAACGCCGTTATTGCCCAGACCAGCGCATCCAGCCGGTCGGGCGAGCGTCCGGATGAAAGACCGTTGGGTCCGAAATCCGCCATCTGGTCGGTTAGTTTTTCAAACCGTGCGGCGTGGCGTACCCTGCCCTGTTCGTAAAGTGCCGCCACCGGCTCGGCGCGGGTGAACTTGCCCCGGCTTGCCCGCACCAGGGTCAGCGGCAGGTTGGCGTCTATGCTCTGCAACATTGCGCGCACCATCTCGCCGCCCTGATTGACTTCGGCCACCACCCGGTCGGCCTCATGGCGGCGAACGGCAGCGACAACGGCGCGCGCCCAGCCAGCCGGTGTTTCACCTTCCACCGAACAATCCGCAAGCACGACCAACTTGCCTGATATGCCAAGCCCGGCCGCCACGATGCCGCAGCAGGAATTTTCACCGATACCGGCGGGCGGGTCTACCGCGACGACGATCCGCACCAGCGGCTCATGGTCGGTTTCCACAATCGCTTCCAGATCGGCGCGTTTCCACAGCGCGCCTTCGCGCTCATCAATCAGTTCGCCGCCGATTTCCTGACGCCCCAGCCGCGTGCCGCCGTAACGGTCGTGCATGGCTTTCAGGAAACCCGGTGAGAGATTTTGCGCATTCATCGCCGTCGGCATTCTGGCCACCCGGCTCGAAGGGTCGGCGAGAAGCGCCTTCAGGAGCGGAATGGGCCGTGGCGTCGTCGTCACCAATTGCCGTGGAGCCTCACCCAGACGCAGGCCGAATTGCAGCATGTCCCAGGTTTCCTGCGGATATTTCCATTTTCCAAGTTCATCGGCCCAGGCCATGTGAAATTGCGGGCCGCGCAGGCTTTCTGGGTCTTCCGAGGAAAACACCTGCGCCATAGCACCGTTTGGCCATATGAGCCGGCGGCGCGATACCTCGAAGGCGGGGCGGCAACGGCGGGCGATACGGCAGATGCCGGAAATGCCGTCGATCATCACCTCACGGGCATCCCCCAGCGTTTCCGCAACAAGCGCGATGCGCAAATCAGATTGCTTGCCGGCGGACGCAATCCTGTGCACCCATTCGGCCCCGGCGCGGGTCTTGCCGGATCCGCGCCCGCCGATCAAAAGCCACGTCCGCCAGTCACCCTCAGGCGGCTGTTGCGGCAGGTTGCCGATGAAACGCCAGTCGCGCAGAAGGGTAAAGACCTGCTTCTGCAGTTGGGGTTCGCTCGAAACATCCGTCATGTGTCAGCTTCTGCGGATGTGATGCGGGCCAGATCGGCCTCCAGCCTCGCGCGGCATTTCTGTTCCGCCAGTTCGTCGATGCGTTTGAGGAAATGCGCCACCGCCACGTCGTAATCTTCGGTATCGGCTTCGTCCTCACCGGCAAGAGATTGCCTCTCTTCTGCCAGCACCCGTTGCAGGGCGTCGATCCGTTCCAGTGTGCGCACAATCAGCGAAAGCTGATCCGTTGCGGCCTTCACGTCGGCGCGCGCCTGTTTGCCCGAGGCATCCTCCACCGTTGATAAAAATGCCGCTTCGCTTGTCTGCCGCAGATTGCGGTACATGCAGAACTGTTCGCGCATCTCTACCGTCAGCTCGTTCAGCAATTGCCGCAGATTGCCATTGCGCGCCGCATCTTCGGCAGCCAGCTTGTCGGCCCGCGATTTTATCTCAGGTGCGGCCTCCAGCCTGCCCTCGTTGCCATAGGCGCAGCTTTCCTGCCAGACGCCGTGGAGCGCCAGATCGCAATTGCGGATATTTGCCATGAGGTGGACCTGCGAGAGAAATGACGTGTCGCGCAAAGAGCATCGGCTAAACCGACCTTTGCCGCTCAGCCGCAAATCTCCGACTGTGACCTAAACCTATCAAACCACCGTCACGGTGTAAAGGATTATTTTCCTATTATTGTGATTTTTATCCTTCGAACAGGGTTTGCACCCTCGCCCGCCGCATACTACACTCGTGCCAGACAGCGGGAAAAAGGGGCAAGTCAAGTTGTTGAAACAATGGGTTGGGCGGTTGTTTGCAGGTCTTTCGGCAACCGGCATCGTCTTCGGCACTATTCTGTTCTGCGCTTCGCTCACGCCGTCTCTTCTGCCGCGCACATGGCTGATGCAGGGTGTGCTGTGCGGATTTTCCTTTGCCATCGGTTATCTGATCGGCGTGGCGCTCACCGCCATCTGGACCTATCTGGAATTGCCCCACCCCTCGCGCCATAACCGGCGCAGCATCCGCTTTCTCATCGCCCTTGCCAGCGCGATAACGGCGATCGCGTTTCTTTGGCAGGCGAAAGACTGGCAGAATTCCATCCGTATCCTGATGGAGCTCGATCCGTTGCCCAGCGCCCACCCCACCAAGACCGGCGGCGTTGCGGTGCTGGTCTCCGCCCTCCTCATCGGCGCTGGACGGCTTTTCCAGCTCATCCGGCGATTCTTCTCGGTGCGCAGCCGTCACTTCCTGCCGCGCCGGCTCGCAAATGTCCTTGGTATCGCCGCCGCCATCGTGCTGTCATGGATGCTGCTGAACGGTCTGATCTTCGATATCGGCCTGAAGTTTGCCGATTCCTCGCTGAAACAGGTGGATGCGCTGATCGAGCCGGATGTACCGCGCCCTTCCGATGCGCTCAAAACCGGCAGCAGCGCTTCCCTGATGACATGGGAATCGCTTGGCCGCAGAGGCCGCGAATTCGTGGCCAGCGGGCCGGAGGCACAGGAGATTTCCACCTTCACCCATCGCCCGGCCAGAGAACCGCTCAGGGTCTATGCAGGCCTGAATTCTGCGGCAACGCCCGAGGAAAGGGCAGCACTTGCGCTGGAGGAGCTGAAGCGGGTTGGCGGGTTCGAGCGCAAGGTGTTGCTGGTCGTCATTCCCACCGGCACCGGCTGGATCGATCCGGAAGCGCTTGATACGGTCGAGTATCTGCATGACGGCGATATCGCCAGCGTCGCCGTGCAATATTCCTATCTTTCCAGCTGGATCGCGCTTCTGACCGAACCGGATTACGGCGTGGAAACGGCGCGCGCGCTGTTTCAGGCCGTCTACGGTTACTGGACCACCCTGCCGAAGGAGACGCGCCCGAAACTCTATCTGCACGGGCTGAGCCTCGGTTCGCTGAACTCGCAGAAATCATCCGATCTTTACGACGTGCTCTCCGACCCGTTCCAGGGTGCGCTGTGGAGCGGTCCGCCCTTTTCCAGCCCCACATGGCGCATGGCCACCAATGGGCGGGTGGCGGGTACGCCGGAATGGCTGCCGCGTTTCCGCGATTCCTCGGTCATCCGCTTCGCCAACCAATATACCACCGCGCATATGCCTGATGCGAAGTGGGGGCCGATGCGCATCGTCTATCTGCAATATGCCAGCGACCCGATCACCTTCTTCGAGGCCGCATCGCTTTACCGGCCACCGCAATGGATGGTTCATCACGGCCCTGACGTCTCCACATCCTTCCGCTGGTTCCCGGTCGTGACCCTGCTGCAACTCGGTCTTGATGTTGCCGCCGCCACCACGGCGCCGATCGGTTACGGCCATGTCTATGCGCCGGAGCACTATATCGATGCGTGGATGGAGGTAACCGCACCGCAGGGCTGGAATGCGGATGATATCCAGCGGCTCAAGATGTTGTTCAAGGCCCGCCGCGGCTCCACCGATCCGGCGTGACGCGACGGGCGTGTCGTTTCTGAGCGTCAGTCCTTCAGCGCGTCCACATGGTCGGCCACATAGGTTTCCAGCGAGCGCGGTGCGTGGCCGGTCAAAGTCTCGACATCACCGGTGACCGCCGACGTCCAGCCTTCGCGCACGGGATAGAAGATCGACGCGAGGAAGGCGGCGTAATCCTGCGGAACGCCAGCGCCGGTCAGAATGCTGATGAAGACATCGTCCGAAACCGCGCTATAGCTGACCGGCTTGCCAATTGCCTGCGAGATGATCGCGGCCGCCTCGCCGTAACCCAAAGCTTTCGGCCCGGTCAGATTGAACGCCTTGCCATCGAAAGCCGTCGAGGTCAGCGCTGCCGCCGCACTGTCGGCGATATCGCGCACGTCGATGAAGCTCGACTTGCCCTCGCCTGCCGGCACGGCGATCTGGCCGTGTTCAATGCCGGCCTTCCAGTAGGTGTGGAAATTATCGGCAAACCAGTTGGGGCGCAGGATGACGTAAGGCGCGCCGGAAGCGATGATCTTCAGTTCCACCCGGCGATAGGGAATGGAATCGTCGGCATCGACGCCGAAGACGCTGAGGAACACGATCTTCACCTTGCGGCGGGCAGCTTCCTCGACAACCGGCGTCAGCGCGTCGATTGCATCCAGACGCCCGCCAGCCAGGATCAGAAACAAACGATCAACGCCATCGAAGGCACCCGTGTAGGTCGAGGCGTCGGTATAATCGAAGCGCACCCCTTCCGCGCCTTCGGCTGCCTTGCCGGTGCGCGAGGCCGCTTTCACGCTTTCGCCCTTGGCCAGAAGCGCCTTTACCAGCGGCGTGCCGATGGTGCCGGTGGAACCGATTACGAGTATCTTGCCAGTCATCTCAAATCTCCGTAGTATCCAATAGAAACCATGTTTCGAAAACATACGTACTGCGTATTCGAAATCATGAAAAGAGAGCACTTTCCGGTTATCTGGTATCCTCAAGGAAACCGACCCGGGCTTTTGAGAACGGGATGAGACCCATGGAACATGTCTACGACGTTTACGAGGATCGCTGCCCCACACGCATGGTGCTGGACAGGATCGCTGACAAATGGGCGCTGCTAATCCTCGACAAGCTGCGGGTGGACGCGGTGCGCTTCAACCTGCTGCGGCGGGAAATCAAGGGCATTTCGCAGAAGGTTCTGTCGCAGACGCTGAAAAAGCTCGAGCGCGACGGCCTGATTTCGCGGCAGGCCTTTCCGACGGTGCCGGTCACGGTCGAATATTCCCTGACGCCGCTCGGGCGCACGCTGACCGACACGGTTGCGGCACTGGCCCACTGGGCGGAGGGCAACATGGACGCGGTGCTGGCTGCGCAGAAGGCTTATGACGAGAGGGGTGGGTTAGGGTAAGGCAGACCCCCGCCTTCCTGATTCCTGTGCTTGCCAAAGGGATGAGGGAGACGAGAGCATCGCGCGCACTCGTCCACCTTTCGCCTGCCACACCCCCCAACGCCTACCGCGAAATCCGCGTGGAAAGAATGATCGACGATAGCGTGCGTTCCACGCCGTCCAGCGCGCCGATCCTGTCGATCAACCGGTCAAGGTCGAGGATGGAAGGTGCTGCCAGAATGGCGATCAGGTCGAAAGTGCCGCTGACCGAATGCAGCGTTGTCACCTCCTTGATGGCGGTGAGCGCCGCCGTCACACCGGGCAGCGCCTTAGGCCCGATGGTTATCAGCACATGGGCGCGCACCAGCCCGGAGAGATAGCTTTCCGAAAGCCTCAGGCCATAACCGGCGATCACCCCATCGGCCTCGAGCCGCTCGATGCGGGCCTGCACGGTGGTGCGCGAAAGGCCGAGTTTGCGGGCCAGTTCCGCCACCGGCATGCGGGCGTTTTCGGAAAGCAGGGCGAGCAGCGCCCGGTCCTTGTCGGCAATCGTCATAATGACCAATCCTGTCGTCTAATTGTCCAATATTAACCCGCTATCCGCACATAGTGAAGCTGCGAATCGTCCAAAAAAGCTGGCATTCTGTCTATGAAGCGCATCCGGTGCGCAGAGGCATATAAATTTACTGCGGGGAACAAAAACATGAAAAACATCGTCGTCATCGGCGCGGGCAATATCGGTTCAGCCATTGCATGGATGCTGGCTGTCACCGGCGATTATCGCATCACGGTTGCCGATCGCTCGGCAGACCAGCTGACGAATGTGCCGGCGCATGAGCGTGTCGATACTGAAATCGTCGACATTGGTGACCGTCCGGCGCTGGAAGCGCTTTTGAAAGGCAAGTTCGCCGTGCTTTCCGCTGCCCCCTTCCACCTGACGGCGGGCATTGCGGAGGCGGCGGTTGCCGTCGGCACGCATTATCTCGATCTGACTGAAGACGTCGAATCCACCCGCAAGGTCAAGGCACTGGCGGAAACGGCTGAGACCGCGCTCATTCCACAATGCGGCCTCGCGCCCGGTTTCATCTCCATCGTCGCCGCAGATCTTGCCGCCCGGTTCGACAAGCTGGACAGCGTGCGCATGCGTGTCGGCGCGCTGCCGCAATATCCGTCCAATGCGCTCAACTACAACCTTACCTGGAGCACGGACGGGCTGATCAACGAGTATATCGAGCCCTGCGAAGCCATCGTCGAAGGCCGCCTCACCGCCGTTCCGGCGCTGGAAGAGCGCGAGGAGTTCTCGCTTGACGGCGTGACCTATGAGGCCTTCAACACCTCGGGCGGCCTCGGCACGCTATGTGCGACGCTGGAAGGCAAGGTGCGGACGATGAATTACCGCACCATCCGTTATCCCGGCCATGTCGCGATCATGAAGGCGCTTTTGAACGACCTCAACCTGCGCAACCGCCGCGATGTGCTGAAGGACCTGTTCGAAAACGCCCTTCCCGGCACCATGCAGGACGTGGTCATTGTCTTCGTTACCGTCTGCGGCACCCGCAACGGCCGTTTCCTACAGGAAACCTATGCCAACAAGGTCTATGCCGGCCCCGTTTCCGGCCGGATGATGAGCGCAATCCAGATCACCACCGCAGCCGGCATCTGCACGGTTCTCGATCTGCTTGCGGAAGGCGCCCTGCCGCAGAAGGGGTTTGTCCGGCAGGAAGAAGTCGCCCTGCCGAAATTCCTGGAAAACCGGTTTGGAAGATATTACGGCGCGCATGAGCCGCTGGCCCGGGTTGGGTGAGTTAAGGGGAGCAATCGGCCCCGACACCGTCATCCTCGGGCTCGTCCCGAGGATCTGCTAACGTCTCACGAAATCGATAGGTCGCAGATGCTCGGGACAGGCCCGAGCATGACGGCGAGCGGCGGAATGCCGCACCCAAATCACGTCCCGCAAAAGGTCCGAAACACCTTCTCATCGCTCATCGGCGGCTGCATGTAGACGAAATTGTCCGGCCGTTCCTCAAATGGCGTGGCGATCGCCGCCAGCATGGCGTGGAACGGTTCGAAATCGCCGTCCTCCACCGCCGCCTCGATCAGTTCCTCGATGCGGTGGTTGCGGGGAATGATGGCCGGGTTGACGGCGAGCATCGCCCGCGACCTCTCGGAGGCAGAAACTTCTTCCCGCCCGGCCCGCTCGCGCCAGCGCGCCAGCCATTCATCCGCCGCCGCGATATCGATGAACATGCCGCGAAACGGCTCGGCATCGCCCTCTACCGCGTGGGAAAGACGCCGGAAGGTCAGCGTATAATCGGCTTCCGATGCCTGCATCAGCGAAAGAAGCGCCTGCACCAGCTCGATATCGCCCTCTTCTTCGCCCGTCAGCCCAAGCTTTTCGCGCATGCCGGCAAGCCAGCGCTTGGGAAAGGCGGCCGCGAAATCAGCGAGCACGGCGTTTGCGAGTTCGGCTGCTTTCTCCACTTGAGGGTCAAGCAGCGGCAACAGGCATTCCGCCAGCCTTGCAATGTTCCATTGGGCGATGCCCGGCTGGTTGTTGAAGGCGTAGCGCCCCTGTGCGTCGATGGAGGAGAACACCTTGTTCGAATTGTATTCGTCAAGGAAGGCGCAGGGACCGAAGTCTATCGTCTCGCCGGAGATCGCCATATTGTCGGTATTCATCACGCCGTGGATGAAGCCAACCATCATCCAGCGGGCGATGAGTTCGCACTGCCTCTGGGCGATGCCCTGCAACAGGGCAAGATAGGGATTATCCGCGCTTTTCGCTTCGGGATAGTGCCGGTCGATCACATAATCCGCGAGATTTCTGATCCCCTCTTCATCCTCGCGCGCGGCGAAGAACTGGAAGGTGCCGACCCTGATATGGCTTGCCGCAACACGGGTGAAAACCCCGCCCGGCAGACCCACCTCGCGCTGCACCCTGTCCCCGGACAGGACGGCGGCGAGAGCCCTTGTCGCGGGAATGCCGAGCGTGAACATTGCCTCGGAGACGACATATTCGCGTAGCACCGGGCCGAGTGCTGCGCGCCCGTCGCCCCTTCGCGAAAACGGCGTCGGGCCGGAGCCCTTCAACTGGATATCGCGGCGTTTTCCGTTTTTGTCGATGACTTCACCGAGAAGAATGGCGCGGCCATCGCCGAGCTGCGGCACGAAACCGCCGAACTGGTGGCCGGCATAGGCCATGGCCAGCGGCTCGGCCCCTTGCGGCACCACATTGCCGGAAAAGATCGCCGCCAGCCTTTCGTCGTCGAGGCCTGAGACGTCGAGAAGAAGCTCGTCTGCCAGCGCGCGGTTGAAGGCGATGAGGCGTGGCGCCTTCACCGGCGTCGGCAATACGGCGGCGCTGAACCTTTCCGGCAGGCGGGCATAGGAATTGTCGAATGTGATCACGGGTAAACTCCCTGCTTTTGCCTGATATGGCGCTTTTTCCGCCCGGTTGCGAGGGGTGAAAAGCCACAATTACGGGAAGCCGCAGCGAAGTTTGGAAAAATCAATTTGAACTACAGGTATATTTGAACATACAAACATCCAATGAATGAGCCGCAGTACAAGCAGGATAAATTCGTGCCAGAGTTCCCCTATGACGACAGTGAAATGGGCGAGGCCATCCGCCGATTCGACTGGGCGTCGACAAGCACGGGGCCGATAGAAACATGGCCGGTATCGCTCAAAGCCACCGTGCAAATGATTCTCAAGCAAGGTCATGCGATCTGCCTGTTCTGGGGTCCTGACCTGAACATCATCTATAACGATGCCTACCGGCCGCTTCTGGGGCTGAAGGAACAGGATGCGCTCGGCAAGCCGTTTCACATTCTCTGGTCCGATGTCTGGGACGATGTCAAACCGTTCGTGGACGCAGCCCTTTCAGACAGGGGCACATTTGCCGAGGACCTGCACCTCGTCATGGAGCGCAACGGCTATCCCGAGGACACCTATTGGACCTTTTCCTACAGCCCGCTTTATGACGATGCAGGCAAGGTGGCTGGACTGATCAACATCACGGTGGATACCACGAACAGCGTCCAGAGCCGCAGCCGGGAAGAGGTTCTGCGGCGCGAACTCGTCCACCGGGTCAAGAATACGATGGCGATCACTACGGCGGTCGTCAGCGCCACCCTGCGCCACTCGCAGACGCTTGAGGATGCGCGCGACACCATCAAAAGGCGTATCGCAGCACTCGGCAACGCCCAAAACCTCATTCACGCTTCGGGAAAGGGGGCCAGCATCTCCGCGCTTGTTCGCGATTCCGTTTATCCGCATCTCGACGACAAGGCGCGCGTAACGATTTCCGGACCGGACATGGAAATCGCGCCGCAACAGGCGCTGGGCCTGTCTCTGGCCATTTATGAACTGGCCACCAATGCGCTGAAATATGGCGCACTTTCCAACGAGAGCGGCAAAATCGAAATCGTGTGGACGCTGGACGAGGATGACCACTTCGAACTGCGCTGGCGCGAGACGGACGGACCTGCGGTCAGGACGCCGACGCGTACGGGTTTCGGCTCGCGGCTGACCAACCAGATCGTTGCGGCTTACTTCTCCGGAGAAGGCCGCACCTTCTATCATCCAGACGGGCTGCTGTTCGAGCTGGATGGCAAATATGAGGCTGGCGACGGCGAAACCTCTGGCGGTTGAACTTTCTTTCGTCCCATTCGTTGCGTTTCCTGAACCAAAGTAGCCGCAACGAAAGGAACGGGAATGACCGTCGTTGAAGCCGTAGCCGCCGAGCCGGAAAGCGCAATCCGCATCCTGCACACCGATCTGCCTGTTAACGCCACTTTCCATGTGTGGCTCAAGGCGAAAAAACCGGCGGAGCCCGGCGCCGTCTCCTTTTCCAATGCGAATGGAAAATTCGCTGAGGTTTCAAGCCTCAACACGGAAGAGTTCGGATTTAGAATCTATCAGGTGTTCGGCGGCGGCCATGTGGAACTGAGCTACGACACGGTTACCACAGCCGTTTCCGTCATCTACTGGTTCACCGCCGCCGACGTGTTGGAAACCGGCATAACCGTCGTCCATACCAAGCCGGACAATGCCGCACCGGAATTGCCTGACAGCTACCACTTCCGCCCGCCCTTCGGCTGGATGAACGATCCGAACGGCTTTGGCCGGTTCGAAGGCCGGCCGCATCTGTTCTACCAGCATTATTCACACGGGCTGCGCTGGAACACCATGCATTGGGGCCACGCGGTTTCCTCCGATTACCTGCGCTGGCGGCATCTGCCGATCTTCCTCTTCCCTTCCGAGGACCTGACGACGCGGCCGGACAAGCGCGGCGGCGCTTATTCCGGCTCGACCATTCCGCTGGTCGAAGGTTCGGGCATCCGCGTGTTCTTCACCGAGCAGGTGCAGGATCGCATTCCCGAACAGCAGATCCAGCTCACCGCCACTTCTTCCGATCTCATCATGGCCGGACAGGCCGAAGTCATTCTCGGCCATCGTCCGGACGGACAGGGGCTGACGCCGGATTTCCGCGATCCTTACGTCTTTCGCGGCCCGGATGGACTTTGGAAAATGCTGCTCGGAAGTCAGAGCGACGGTGGCGGCGTCATCCTGCTTTACGAGACGCTGGACCCGACAGCGGCGTCAGGCTGGACCTATGTGGGCAAGCTTTGGGTGGAAACGCGCTACAAGACCACGGCCATTGAATGCCCCTGCCTTCTGCCCCTCGACGGCCCGGCCAATGCCCGCTCCACGCGCTGGGTTCTGGTCTATGGGCTGATGCATTCCGAAGACCCTGAAACCGGCCGCAAGAACCTGACCATGGCCGATGTCGGCTGGTTCGACGGCAAGATTTTCACCAAAGAATTCGGGCAGGAGCTGGATTTCGGCACCGACAATTACGCCTTCCAGGCGTTTCTGGATGGCGACAGCATCATCGGCATCGGCTGGCTGGCCAATTGGGCGGATGCCAATCCGGAGATCGATTTCCCGACATCCATGACGCTGCCGCGCCGGATCCACTATTCGAACGGCGAGCTACTGACCCCGCCCATCGGTGCGGCGGAAAGCCTGCGAAGCCATATTGTCGATCGCACGCGGCTGGCGGCCGGGGAGCGCGTCACCTTCATCAACGGTGCGGTGGAGATGCTGATCGAGCTTGCCTCGCCCGGCGCACCGTTCGAGCTGGTGCTCGATCATCCCGTGGTCACACTGGGCCTTATCGCCGATGAAACCGGTCTGTGGATTCGCCACGAGGACGGGCGCGATGGCCCCTCGCCGCATTATATCGCCAGAGGAGCAAGGGCCTCGCACATCCGCGTCTTTCTGGACTACGGATCCATCGAGGTGTTCGCCAACCGGGGCCGGTATGTGGGCACAAAACGCATAGAGGGTTTCGAACCCGTGCGTTCGGCACTTCTCAAGGCAGCGCCGGGGGCTGTAGTGCATGCCACCAGCTGGGCGCTGCGTCCGTGAGGAACCTTTTGGCGGATCTGCTGTTGATAAGCAGCAACCGCTCAAAGGAGAAACGGCATGACAAAAATCAGCGATTCCCGCGATCCCATCCTGTTTCCGACAGAAGCCAACGAAAACAAGGCCGAGAAAAAACGCGCGGGCAAGGGTGTCGTCATCATTATCGGCGCAGTCGCGATCATGGCTTTCGTGGTTTATCTGGCGGCGATCACCATCGCCACCACGCAATCTTAACCGCGCATATGCCGCGGAGGCGTCAGCGCTGTGCGCTTCGCAAGCCGCGGGTTGTCAGGATCGCCAGCAGCGAGACGATGACACCCAGCCCATAGAGATAGACCATCGGCATCGTTACATCCGCACGATCGATCTGCAGAACGAGATCGCTCGCGGCAGCGACGGTGCCGCTTGCACCCGCACCGGCCGCGGCACCCAGCGTCGCGACCGTAGGCAGCAGCGCGCCGGTCATCTTGCGCTCCTCTTCCGGCGCGGCTTCCATGGCCGCCTGGCTGATGCCTGCCCAGGACATGCCGAAAGCCGAACCGATCAATATCTGTCCGATCAGCATTTCCGGCCAGTTCCCCGTCGCCAGCCCAAGCCCGAGCAGCGCACAGCCCGGCACCATCTGGTAGGGTCCGTAATGCAGGCAAAGCTCCCGCAGGCGGCCCGAACGCAGGCTGCCGATCAGCATTGCCACGAAGCTCCAGGCAAGCGGCATCGTCACGACAATAAAACCGGCGAAGGTCGGCTCATGGTGCCAGAGATTGATGGCGACATAAGCGAGATAGACGCTGCCGAGTGCATGGGCATAGGACATCAGGAACAGCACCCAGAAACCGCTGCCAAGTACCGTTTTCAACCGGAAGGAATCCCTCGGAAACAGGCCGGTGGAAGGCCGGATGCCCGCCTTCAGAGATGCCCACAACAGTGCCGCACCGACCAGCAGCGACATGATGCGCAGACCCGTATCCTCAAAGGCGGAGGGTGCGGAGAAAGCCAATGCGCCGACGAGGCAAAGGAGCAGCGGCACTAGCGGCTTGCGCGAGGTCGCGACCGACCGTTCCGCCGAGACCGCAATCGCCGTATAGGCCAGCAGCAGCACGATCAGCGGCGCAGACAGCAGGAATGTGGCGCGCCAGGAGATGTGCTCCGTGGCAAACCCGCCGGTGAGCGGCCCGACGAAGGACGCGACCGCCCAGATGGCCGCCTCGATGGCAAAGACCTTCGGCAGCAGAGCCGAGCGAAAGCCGGCAGGTATGAGGCTGTAACACACGGCTACGATCAGGCCATCGGCAAGTCCCTGCAACGCCCGGCCGATGACGACCCATAAAAAGCTGTCGGCGAGCGCCGACATGACGGAGCCGAAGGAAAAGATAAGGCAGCACAGGAATAGAACGCTGCGTGCGCCAAAACGCTCGCGAAACAGAACGGCAGTGACACCGCCTGCCACGGAACCGACGAAGTATAGGCTGTAGGCCCAGCTATAGAAGGCCGCGCCGCCAATCTCGCGCACCGCGACCGGCAGGGCCGTGACTACCGCAAACTGGTTGAAGGCATGCAGGCCGATACCGGAGGAAATGACGGTCAGAAGCGAGAGGTTCGCCCCACCAAGCAATTCAGACCAGCTATTTTTCTCCGTCATTTCCATACTCGTCAAAGCCGTATCCTTTCCATTTTTGCGATACGGCGGGCAAACTAGAACCTCAAGCGCCATTGAGGTCAAGGCGCCTTTTTCACCTATTCCGCTCGAGCGAACTTGCAGGCATCAGGAACCCTCTGCCTCCCCGGTCGTTTGCGCAATGACCAGACAGAAAGGATACCACCATGGACCGCAAGAAAATCACACCTCTCAACGAAGACGCCATGGACGAGGAACTGCTCGATCTCGATATCGACGCCCTTCCGGCGAAGGGAGAAATTCCGCAGTCCATCGAACATGAAATCGAGGAAGAAGAGGCCGAGAGCGAGGACGACCCCTATCAGGAAAGCGACGAGGCCCTTCCCGATGACGAGGAAGAGCGCGTGATCGACCGCAATCCCTCGCGCGAAGGCGGTGCGTTCGACGAGGTTTAGGGACTGGCGGCGGGGCGGGATGCGGCCGTCAGTGGGCCTTCGCAGGCTTGTGGGCGGCCTTTTCGACGCCTGCCGCTAGGTCATCGAGGATCGGGCAATCCGGCCGGTGGTCGCCGCCGCAGCAATGGGCAAGGTGGGACAGCGTCTTCACCATGCCCTTCATCTCGGCAATCTTCTGTTCGAGATCGGCGATATGGCCGAGCGCAATGTCCTTCACCGCCGAACTCTCGCGGCTCTTGTCCTGCCAGAGTTTCAGGAGCGTTTCGGTCTCCTCCAGCGAGAAGCCAAGCGTGCGCGCCCGCTTGATAAAGCGGAGATTATGCACGTCCTGCTCGCCATAGACCCGGTAGTTGTTGCCGGTGCGGGCGGCGGGCGTGATGAGGCCGATCTGCTCGTAATAACGGATCATCTTGGCGGAAACGCCGGATGCATCCGAAGCCTGTCCGATATTCATAATGCCACTTCCCTCGGGGCGACTTTCGCCCGTTTATGGCTACCATGTAAGGATTCCCATCATGGGAAGGTCAAGGGATAAGGACATTTTTTATCGCACACACAATCGTGAGTGCCTGGCAGGGCTCTGAATTCGATGGTTACGCCGCCACACGTCTGGCGAGATAAATCGTCGCCGCACCGCAATCGGGATCGTTGACGATGTGGTCGAGAAGTCGAAACCCGTGCGCGGCAAGCAGGCTTTCATATTCTTCGCGAGCGAGGCTGGCATGGTAAAGCGGTTTTCCCTGAAGGGTCCCAGTCGCTTCCCCGTGTCCCGGCCCGGCCGTGAACATCAGTGCGGCGCCGTCATTGGCGTGCTCCCGGAAAATACCGAACATGCGGCGCTGATCGTCGGCCTTCAGATGGAAAAAACTATGCCAGGCAATCAACCCGTCGAAGCGGCAACTCAACACGAGTTCACGCATATCGGCGACCACCCAGCGCTTTTCCGGAAATCTGGTGCGGCAGATTTCTATCAGGGGATATGACGTATCGATGCCGGTCACGTCATATCCGTTGCCGATGAAGTAGCCGGCGATCGGCTCGCCTGAACCGCAGCCGATATCGAGGATGGATCCGCCCTGCGGCAAAAGCGACGTGAACCGATCCAGCCAGGGTTTTTCGGCGAGTGAACGACCGCGCAGCCTGTCGAAATCGGCCCCATGGTCGGTGTAGAGCTTGATCACATCGTTGGAGGCATCCGCCATGTCCGCTTTTCCTTGGGGCTGGCCAGCCGTGTAATCATCTGTGCACCGCCAGCCGGGCAATATCGCGCAGGAAGGCGTCGCGCACTGCGGGGCCGAGCGGTTCACTCGAGGGCTTGTCGGCAACGCGAAGCCTTGCGAAGACGATGTGCTGGCCTTCGCGCTCCGCCCAGCCAACGAACCAGCCGAAGGGGCGGCTTCGGTCGGGGTTGCCTTTTTCGTCGCGCATGAAGCCCGTGCCGGTCTTGCCGTGCACGCTCCAGCTCTCCGGCGCATCGAACACCGGCACGATCGCCCGCGTCTTTGCCTGCGCGTCGCGCGAAACCGGCAGATTTCCGGCCAGAAGGCGGCGGATGAAGCCCACCTGCTCGACCGGGGAAACGGTCAGGGAAGCGCCGAGCCAGGAATGGGTGAGACCGTTATTCTTGCCGGGTTCACCGGATACATCGGCATTGCCGTAACCCAGACGTTTGACATAGGCGGCGAATTTTTCCGGGCCGAGGCGGCGGGTGAGTTCGCGCGAATACCACAGCACCGAATCCTGCTCCCATATGGTCGGATCAACCGTCTTGCGGTCCTGCGCGCGGGCCTCCGTCCCGGGTTTCCAGTCCCATGCGGGGGTCTTGTCATCCAGCAGGATGCCGGCGTCATAACCAATCAGCGCCAAGGGCACCTTGAAGGTGGAGGCCGGCGCCACGCGCTGATCGCAGGCGCCCTGCTGGTTGATGACAGCGCCGGTCTCGATGGAGGTGACCAGCGTGCATTCAAAAGCCTGCGATTGCTGTGCGGAGGCGGAAAGCGGCAGAATACCCTGAAGGGCAATGCACGAAAGAACGATGGCGGGCAGCCGATAGCGCATGCGTTTTGATGTCCCTCGTCCGCATTCTGCGGATCATATGCCGGAATGGATGAACGGCGGCCCTTGTTTCAGGCATGCCGTTCTTCCGAAACATGCCTTAAGAAAACGATGGGGCAGGAATAGGACCAACACGAAAATTGGCGACTTCCGTCAGCTATTCTCTTTTTCGCCCGCCGTCTCACCCACGGTGAGCGGCCAGTCCACCACATAATCCTCGAAATCGTCAACCTCCACGTCCAGCTCGTTGACGGTGCGGCCGCGCGCGGAAATGCCGGCCTGATGCACCGTGTTCACGTCGCCGGAGACGAGATAGTGCCACCAGTACAGGTCCTTGCCATCGCGTACCAGCGCGTAGGCGCAGGTGGGCGGCAGCCAGCCGATTTCGTGCACCTTTTTCAAATCCAGCTGGATACAGTCCGGCACGGTGGCGCGGCGGTTCTCATAGTCGGAACACCGACAGCTTTCACCGTCAAGCAGCTGACAGCGGACCGACGTGAACACCACTTCGCCGGTGTCCCAATCTTCCAGCTTGTTCAGACAGCACAGGCCGCAGCCGTCGCACAGGCTTTCCCATTCCTGGCCACTCATCTCTTCCAGTGATTTGGTTTTCCAGAACGGCGCGTCATTCATCGTTAACATTTCCGTTCCATTTTGATCTCTTGGAGGGCAAGGTTTAACCGATCGCTAATCCTTAATATCGTATCGCCAAGGGCTGGTTTGTACGATATTTTAGCATTTTGGCGAGTGGCAAAGGGTCATTGACCCGCGAGAGGCCGCCGCGTCAAGCAATTCCAGCAGAACCATGTCATGGTTTTGCGTCCGGAATTGGATGAAGCACAGAAACATCGACAATCCGCGTTGCGTTGAACAGGAAAACATCGCCAGGTGCAGGAAGAAAAAGACGATAAAAACAGTCGCAAAAAGCGGCACATCCTGCTGAGAATCGATAGCTTTATCGACTCCGGCCTGTGGACGGCTGCGGCAAGGCTGGTGGATTTCTGGGAAGACGTCACCATTGCCTCGCGCAAACTGCATGTGCGCGGCTGGAAGAAGCTTCTCGTCAACCTGACCTGCGACGCGCTGACCTTCGGAACGGCCGGCTGTGTCGTGCTTCTGGCGCTTGCCATGCCCGCCTTTGAGGAAACCAAGAAGGACTGGCGCTATCGCGGCGATTTTGCCGTGACCTTCCTTGACCGTTACGGCAACACCATCGGCCATCGCGGCATCATCCATGAGGATTCCGTCCCGATCGACCAGATGCCGGATCATTTCATCAAGGCGGTTCTGGCCACCGAAGACAGGCGTTTCTTCGACCATTTCGGCATCGATTTCATCGGCCTTGCCCGCGCCATGAGCGAGAATGCCCGCGCCGGCGGCGTGGTGCAGGGCGGCTCGACGCTGACGCAGCAGCTTGCCAAGAACCTGTTCCTTACCAATGAGCGCTCGCTGGAGCGCAAGATCAAGGAAGCCTTCCTCGCGCTGTGGCTCGAGGCCAACATGTCGAAGAAGGAAATCCTCAGCCTCTATCTTGACCGCGCCTATATGGGCGGCGGCACGTTCGGGGCGGCAGCGGCGGCGCAATTTTACTTCGGCAAGAATCTGACCGATGTCACGCTTGCCGAATCCGCCATTCTCGCCGGCCTGTTCAA
Source organism: Rhizobium sp. AN6A (assembly GCF_900215635.1). NCBI lineage: Bacteria > Pseudomonadati > Pseudomonadota > Alphaproteobacteria > Hyphomicrobiales > Rhizobiaceae > Rhizobium > Rhizobium sp. AN6A. The sequence continues at coordinate 1,976,829 of NZ_OCNC01000004.1, read as the reverse complement.
GGCGCCGGCCAAATACGCACCGCATGTCAACCTGCCCGCCGCGCGTGCGCGCGCCAACACCGTGCTTTCCAACCTGGTGCAGAGCGGGCTGATGACCGAGGGTCAGGTGATCGGCGCGCGGCGCAATCCAGCCACCGTCATCGACCGCGCCGATGTGAAAGCCCCGGATTATTTCCTCGACTGGGCGTTTGACGAGGTACAGCGGCTGGCGGCGCAGGGCAGGTTCAAGGACCATACCGTCGTCGTGCGCACCACCATCGATACCGGGCTGCAACAGGCAGCCGAGCAGGCGATGGAAATGGAGCTGCGCGAGTATGGCGAGGGCTACCGCGTCAAGCAGGGCGCGATGGTGATGATCGAAAACGGCGGTGCGCTGCGCGCCATGGTCGGCGGGCGTGACTACGGCGAAAGCCAGTTCAACCGCGCGACGGCGGCGCTGCGCCAGCCGGGATCCTCCTTCAAGGTCTATACCTACTCGGCCGCCATGGAAAAGGGCATGAAGCCGGAGACGCTGATTTCCGACGCGCCTGTGACCTGGCGCGGCTGGTCGCCGCAGAATTATGGCCGCTCCTACGCGGGCAAGGTGACGTTGCAGGTGGCGCTTGCCAAATCGTACAACACCGTGCCGGTCAGGCTCGCCAAGGACGTGCTCGGCACGCAGGTGATCGTCGACACCGCCAAGGCGATGGGCGTCGCTACGCCGTTGCGCAGCGACAAGACCATTCCGCTCGGCACATCGGAACTGACGGTTCTCGATCAGGCGACGGCCTATGCCGTGTTCCCGGCCGATGGCATGCAATCGCGCCGCCACGGCATCGAGCAGGTGCTGGATTACGAGGGCAAGGTTCTCTACGATTTCGGCCGTGACGAAGAGCCTGCCAAGCGGGTGCTTTCCGAAGAGGCCAATTCGAAGATGAACCAGATGCTGGTCACCATTCCCGTGATGGGAACGGCCCGGCGCGGCGCGCTCGAAAACGGCATCGTTTCCGGCGGCAAGACCGGCACGTCGCAGGCTTACCGTGACGCCTGGTATGTGGGCTTCACCGGCAACTACACCACGGCGGTCTGGTTCGGAAACGACGATTTCACGCCGATGAACAACATGACCGGCGGCGCGCTTCCCGCCATGACCTTCAAGCGGCTTATGGACTACGCCCATCAAGGCATGGAGCTGCGCCCCATTCCCGGCATCCAGAACCCGCTGCCGACAGGCGCGCGCCCGCAGCCTTCGGCCCAGGTCGCTGCCGCATCCGCCACCGCTGCACCCGCCATGCCGGCACTTACCCGCCCACGCTCGCTCTCGGCCGAAGCAACCCGCGTCATCCGTTCCATCGCCAAGAAGATGAAGGAAGCCGCGCCTTTGACTGTCACGACGCAGAAGGTTGCGGATGCGTCGTTGCGGGATGGCCCGGGGGATGCGGCCCGGCGGTGACGGGTTGGCAACCTTGGCTCATAATGCTGAAGGCGTTTTTCCCTCCAGATTGCTGCCTGCACTCGGCTTTAGAAAAATCCACATTTGGTGCTTGACCTCAATCGTGGTCGAGGTTGCACAGTCCGGTTGCAAGAAAGCGAATGCCCGAAAGGCGCAGCGCTAAGGCAATTGAGGACAGGAAATGGTGAAAGTAAAAGCATTGTTCGAGACGCATTTGACGGTTTCGAACCTGGAACGCTCGGTTGAGTTTTATCGTAATGTTGTCGGTCTGGAGCTGGCACAACGATTCCCTGAACGGAATGTGGCGTTCTTCTGGACCGGCGAACGTGGGCATTCGATGCTTGGCCTATGGTCCATCCATTCCGCACCCATCAATATGAGACTGCACATCGCCTTCAGCGTCGATTTTGATCAGCTTCTCGCCGCACCGGACTATCTACGCCGGAACGGCGTAACTCCGCTCGGTTTTGACGGCGAAAAGGAGATCGACGAGCCCGTCGTCTTTCCATGGATGCCGGCAGCCAGCGTCTATTTCAAGGATCCCGACGGCCACTCGCTGGAATATATCGCGTTTCTTGGCGGCGAAGCAAAACCGCAGATTCCGCGCGTGTTGAACTGGAGCGAATGGCAGACTATTTGATCTGCCTCAGGAAAGAAGCGCCGCCCGTGCTGCTTCCACCACATGGGCGGTGAGCGTGCCGAGGCGTTCAGCGGCAAGACGGTTCACCTGCCAGTAGAGCGGGATATCGAGCGGCGTACCGGGAACGACATCCACCAGCCGCCCCGCCTGAAGGTGCTCTCCCACCAGCTGCACCGGGTTGAGGCCCCAGCCCATGCCGGCAAGACTTGCCTTCACGAAACCGTCGGTCGAGGGCAGCCAGTGGGTGGGATAGGATATATCCTCACCCAGCGCTTTTTTGATCCAGCTGGCCTGCAGCCTGTCCTTCTGGTTGAAGGTAAGCCCCGGCGCGCGGGCAAGCGTGGCGGGCGTGACGCCATCGGAGAAATGGCGCGCCATGAAAGCCGGGCTGGCGGTGGCGTGATATCTGAGCACGCCGAGAGCCAAGACCCGGCAGCCCTGCACAGGCTTGGCATGGGCGGTGACGGCGGCGAGCACCCTGCCCCCGCGCAGCCATTCCACCGTATGGTCCTGATCGTCCACCGCGATGTTGACGAGATAGTCGCTGCCACCGGTGAATTTCGAAACCGCGTCGAGAAACCATGTGCCGAGACTATCGGCATTGGTGGCAATGTTGAGCGTGACACGCTCCGCCGCCGCGCCCGCTTCCGAAAGAACCGGAAGCTGCCGAAACAGTTCGGTTTCCAGCATGCCGACATGGTCCATGTGCCGGCAGAGCCATTCGCCCTTTTCCGTCGCCACGCAAGGATTACCGCGCACGATCAGCACCACGCCGAGGCGCTCCTCCAGCTGCTTGATGCGCTGGGAAACGGCCGAGGGCGTGACACACAGCACCTGTGCCGCCTTCTCAAAGCTGCCGGTCTGGGCCACGAGCGCCACGGCGCGCATGGAAGGATAGTCCAGCATCAAAGGCCTCCTTGTAAAGGTTGATATGGGCGTGGGCGGGAAGCGGCCGGGCAGTAGCAGTAGCAGTAGTACTCTCCTCTTCCCTCATTCCTGTGCTTGTCACAGGAATCCAGCCAGACCAAGTCCTTGGGCTGAAACGACTCTTCCGCCGCGCAGACGCACGTCGACTGGATTCCCGCGACGAGCACAGGAGTGAGGGTCAGGCGAGGTGCCGGCACATGAAACCGCCCTGTCGCATCGTTTTTGCCCGTCATTAGTTTTACTTACTTGAACTGAGTTTGTTTAATTTGATTAAACCATGTGAGGGAAATATCAAAGCACTCGGTCTGGAAGCGGTGGCATCATCCATCCGCACAGGGAGAGACAAAAAGGCAGCAGCCAGCACATGGACATTCAGATCTTCTTCACCGGCCTGACGATGGGTCTCAGCCTCATCGTTGCCATCGGCGCGCAGAATGCTTTCGTTCTGAAGCAGGGGCTGGCGCGCTCCCATGTCTTTGCCGTCTGCGCCACCTGCGCGATTTCCGATGCGCTGCTGATCACCGTCGGCGTCTTCGGTTTTCAGCGGATAAGCGCCGTCATGCCGGCGCTCGATCCCATCATGCGGTATGCCGGTGCGGCGTTTCTCATCTGGTATGGCGCGAAAAGCCTGCATTCGGCCCTGCGTTCGTCGGAGGTGCTTTCGGTGGCGGAAAGGCAGGAGGCGAGCCTGTGGCAAACGCTTGCCATTTGCCTGGCGCTGACCTTTCTCAACCCGCATGTCTATCTCGATACCGTCGTGTTGCTCGGCACCATCTCCACGCAATTTCCCGGCTTTGAAAAAACCTTCGCGGCGGGTGCCGCCACCGGCTCCCTGCTGTTCTTCTTTTCGCTGGGTTACGGCGCGCGCTGGCTGCGCCCGATCTTCGAAAAGCCGTCCGCCTGGCGCATCCTCGAAGGGGTTATCGCCATCACCATGTGGGCCATCGCCTTCAAGCTGGTCATGGGCGCTTAAAGCGGAGGGGTATCTCCCTCTCCAAGGTCCCAGTAAAGCCCGGCCATGATGGCAAGCGCCTCGCGGGCAATCTCTTTCGGCAGATGTTCGTTCGGCGCATGCTGCGAGCAGCCGGGATAAGAATGCGGCACCCAGATGGTGCGCAGTTTCAGTATATCGGCAAAGATATCGTTGGGCAGCGAGCCACCCAGATTGGGAAGAAGTGCCGGTTTCTTGCCCGTCGTGCGGGCCATGGAACTCAGCGTGAAGCCGACCCATGGGTCCTGCGGATCAAGCCGCGTGGCGTGGAAAATCTCGTCGCCGGCGGGTACGATCCGCACCATGCTGAACCCCTGCCGGTCGAGATGGCGGCGGATGGCGGGCAGCACCGTTTCCGGATCGATGCCGACAACGAAGCGCAATTGCAGCCGCGCCCATGCCCGTGGCGGAATGGCGTTGACGGGCGCGCGCGGATTGCCGGTCTCGAAGGCCAGCACCTCCAACGCGCACCAGCCGAACACACGCTCGGCGGTGGAAAGGCCGGGCTCGCCCCAGTCAGGATCGATTTTCGGACCATCCGGGCCGCCATCGATCTCGCAATCGGCAAGAGCGTCACGCACCGCCTGCGGCAGTTCTTCCGGCACCAGTTCGGGCACGCGGATCTGCCCGGATGGGCCAACGAGGCTTGCCATGGCATGCGCCAGCTGCACGCCGGGGTTGGACAGCGCCCCGCCCCAATTGCCGGAATGATGGCCGCCTTCCCGCGCCTCGATCACCAGATCGAAGGTAATGCCGCCGCGCGCACCGAGAAAAACGGTCGGCCGCTCCGCATTCAGGCGCGGGCCGTCGGAGGCGATCAGAAGATCGGCTTTCAGCCGCTCGCTATAGTCCCGGCAAACTTCCCTCAAGCCGGGAGAACCCCTCTCCTCGCCCATCTCGATCAGATATTTGGCGTTGAATCTAAGTCTTCCGCGCGTCTCCAGCACCGCTTTCAGCGCCGCCATGTTGACCGAATGCTGCCCCTTATTGTCGGCGGTGCCGCGCCCGTACCACCTGCCATTGCGCTCTGACATCACGAAAGGCGAAAGGCCTTCTGCCCAGCCGTCGTCAAGACCACGCACCACATCGCCGTGGCCATAACCCAGCACGGTCGGCAGGTTTTCACCCTCGAAACGTTCGGCGATCAGAAACGGCAAATCCGCCGCCGGGTCGCGCAAGATCGTGCAGGAAAACCCCATGGCGGTGAAAGCGGGCTGCATTTCCAGCTCCAGATAGAGCGCCAGCTCGGCACCGCGCGCCTCATCCTGGCTTTCGGTGCGCAGCGAAACGCGCCGCGCCAAGTCCTGCTCGAACCTGCCATCGTCGAAAAAGCGGGTGGCGTGGTCGATGGCGGCTTGTCGCGACATGGTGGAATCCCTCTTCTGGTCATTTCCATCAAGACTAAACAAGGCGTACCATTTTCCAAACAGGGAATCAGTGATAGTCCTCGACCTGTTCAAAAACGGGAAAACAGCGTGTTTCGAGTTCCATTCCTTGTCGGCATCGCCCTTCTGATCGCCTTTGGCGGCGGCATTGCCGCGACGCTGGCAGCACTTGAGGCGACATCCGGCTTCGGCTCGATCCGCATCGGCTCATGGGATGCCTTTCCGGAAGCGCAGACGATCGAGGCCGATCCCTACGCCAAGTCGCACCGCGCCGATGCCGGCAAGCTGCTTTATGGAACGGCCGAGGGGCTGGCCTTCACCGCCTCCGTCGACAACGAAGGCCAGCGCCTGACCGGCGAATGCCGTTACCAGCTGGCGGGCGCCGTGCCGCCCTCGCGGTTCTGGACGCTCTATACCGCAGACCAGCAGGGCAATGTTCTGGCGGAAGATGCCGGACGACCGTTTGCGCTCAATTCGCGCACGCTGTTGCGCAGCGCCGATGGCGGCATCGACATCACCATTGCACCCGATGCCCAGACCTATAACTGGCTGGCCGTGCCGCAGGGGCAGACATTCAAGCTGGTCATGACGCTGCTCGACACGCCGGTTGCCGGCAGTTCCGGCCTTATCGACATCGCCATGCCGCAAATCCGCAAACTGGGGTGTGGCAATGCTTAGGACCCTGCTCGCCATCCTCACCGGCCTTGTCGCCGCCGCCGTGCTGCATGTCGTCATTCTTCTGGCGATACCGCATTTCAGCAATCGCGACGCCTATACCAGGGCGGTGGCGGAAGGTAAGCCGCATCAGTTTCATCTTCTCGAAGAGACGACGGAGAAAAAGACGCTGGGAAGCGGCGATCCCTTCATGCGGGTTGCCGTCTGCACCTTCAATATCGAGGAAAAGCCCGTCAGGCTGACGGCCATCGGCGCGGTGCCCTTCTGGTCGGTCGCGGTTTACGACAAGGCGTCGAACGAGGTGTTCAGCATGAACGACCGCACGTCCGCAGGCGGGGTGATGGATATTCTGGTGGCGGATTCGGTGCAGATCGCGGCCATTCGCAAGGCGCAGCCGCCATCGCTCTCACAGGCCATTCTGGCGGAATCGGATCAGACGGAAGGATATGTGGTGTTGCGGACCATGGTGCCGCAGCCGAGCTTCGGGGAGGAAGCGGAACGGTTCCTGAACGAGGCGAAATGCCAGCCGACACCCTGGAAATAGCGCCGGTCAACCAAGCGTAATCAGGATTTGAAGGCGGTTTCCGGTGCGGGCTTGCGCTTGCGCGCATCCTTGCCAGCCGGTTCCGTATCGCGTTTTTCATAACGCACGCCGGTAAACAGCACGACCTTTGCCGGGCCCATAACCTTGCCGGACATTCCGGCCGGGCGCAGGCTTCGTCGGGCTTCGGCGATTGGAATAATAACTGCCATGCTCGTCTCCTCTTCGGGAGTCAATGTTGCCCATGGGAACCGCGCAAGCCTCGTCTTGCGTCGGGAATTTCATCACCATCACATTGCGCATAATCCAGCCCACAGACTGGTTTTCGCACGACCCAAAAATCGATGGCGATTTTGCAAGGTGTCATGCGCATATCAAGGCTTCGGCATGCCATTTTCGAAATTATTCTATCAATCAGAATAACATGGAATCCTAATACTGCCCATGAAATTAGAAACAGACAGAGGTTAATGATCCGTTAACCCTAATCGCCGGGCGCCAACTTATCCTTCATAAAGCTGCACCCGTTGAAAACAAAGGCGAGACGGCAAGGTTCCATGACGTTTTGTCCGTCACGAAGGTTTTAAAATTTCCTTGTTGATAAACGCACAATAACGCTTGCCACCCCCCATAGTTAACAGGGTGTCAACGGATTTGCTCTAATTTGAACCGATATTGTGTTTGCGTTTTTGTTGGGTAGTGCGTTGACCGACCGGTTTCGAGAACTTGAGAGGCCAAGAGCCGTGAGGAAGAAAGATGTGGTGCTAATGGCCACTGTCACGAATTTTGAGACTGTTCCCCATCCGTCAAAAACGGACCTTCGGCAGTTTGCCGAGCTTTTCATGCCGCTTTTCAACGCTTCCACCGAAGAGGCCAAGCGGGAAGCCATTGCAGCGCTTTCCCAGCATCCAAACGTGCCTTCGGCGGTTGCCTTCTTCATCGCCTGCCAGCCGATTTCCATTGCCGCCCCCTTCCTGATTTCGTCGAAGTGCCTCGATGACGACACGCTGATCACCATTGCCCGCACGCAAGGGGCCGCCCATGCCCGCGCCATCGTGCGGCGCGAGGACCTTTCACCGACCGTCATCGACGCGCTTGTCAGCCTGCGGCACATGGAAGACCTGAAGCGACCCGATGACGCAACGCCTCCCGCCATGCCGGAGCCCGCCATTGCGCAGCCGGCAGACGTCGAGATCAAGTCCACCGCCGTGGAAGAGGAAATGCGCCAGCGCATCAAACGGATGGCGCATCAGCTCAGCCGCCCGGAAAGCGACGTTCTTGGCCTGCGCCGCCTGAGCGACGTGCAGGAAGCGCTGCTCGTGCGGTTCGCCCGCGAGCGTGACGCGCGGCAGTTTGCGGTGACGCTGGCGGATTCGCTGTCGTCCAGCTACTGGCTGTCGGAGCGCATCATGCTCGACATATCAGGCACGCAGCTCGCCACCACCCTGATCGGGCTCGGCATGGAATTTTCCGAAGCCGCCTTCATATTGCAATGCTTCTATCCGCATCTTGCCGCCGCAGAAGGCGACATGAGCCGCGCCGAGGCCCTGCTCGAGCGCCTCGAAATCATTGAATGCGAAGAGCGGGTGGAAAGCTGGCGGCGCGCCGACAGCTACACCCACGGCCGCGAACGACCGAACCACAGCGCACCTGTCATTCACAGAACGGGGACGTGAGGGTTAAGGCGGCCACCCCTTGCCCGGAGCAATTCCGGGCGCGAAGCTGCTGCAGGCTTTAAATCTTCGGCTGGTCCACCAGCGTCAGGAGAGTGCCGATCTCGTCCGTTTCGATCTCGACGACCCATAGATCGCTGTCGAAGCGCCGCTCCCTTTCGAGAAGAGCAGCACTTTCCTCCCCCTCCACACCCGCAAGGCGCGTCTCGAAACGGCGTTCGGCCCGGACTTCCTCGTCCTCGGCAAAACTCTGCGGCGCGGGTCCATAGAGGTTTTCGCGGCCATCACGAAGGCGCTGGCGGATGAAGATCGCACCGGCCTCTTCCGCACCCTTCTTTTCGACAGCGGCAAAGCCACCAGCGGAAAACACGCGGCGGATAAGGGCTGATACGAAGATTTCGGATTTGAGGCGCATTGGGGGTGCTTTCGATGGAGGCGGCAGGCCGCTGCCTGTCCGTGTTGTTATGCTCTCTTCTTTCCTCATTCCTGCTCTTGTCACAGGAATGAGGAGAGTTGAGACCTAGCTCCCTAAAGCGCCCCGATCGATTTCAGCTTCTTCAGCACGGCTTCGCTCGGTTCACCGGTCTCTGGCAGGCGGTAGTGTTTTTCGAAATGTCGGATGGCGTTGCGGGTCTGCTCGCCGGCCACACCGTCCACCTTCACATCGGCATAGGCGATATTGATCAGTCCCTGCTGGATCTTTGCAATCAGATCGCGGCTCACCGGCTTTGAAGCGGCGCTAGCGCTGTTCAAGGAGACCGGTTCGGCCTTGGGACGCGGTGCTTCAGCCTTGCGGATTGCGGCCGCGACCGGGTCGATCTCGACGCCGCCGCCGGTGTTGGCGTCGGAAGGCCGATCCTTCGGGATTGCGGCGACGGTTGCGCCGTCGATCTTGAGCGCCGCCAGCACCCGTGTCGTCGGTTCGCCGGTCTGTTCCATGCCAAGCGTTTCTTCGAAGAACATGATGGCGGCAGCCGTGCGCGGTCCCATCTTGCCGTCCGCCTCGCCTTCGTAAAGCCCGCGTTTTTTAAGTTCGGCCTGAATATCGGCAACGATCTGCTGCGGCTTCTGGTTTTCCGCCGCAACCGATGTCGCAGGCGTCGCCGTTGCGGCCGCCGGTTGCTGTGCCGTTTCGGTTTCGCTCGGGCGTTCTATGCGGAAGGTCGTGACATGACCCTGCGTGCCGAGCGGCTCTGCCGCGCGATAGCCGGCAATGCCGTTCGGGTTTGCCGCATCGCGGGTACGCAGGAAAGGAGACGGGTGAACGCCCGGCTGGTACCAGAGCGCGTTAGCGGCGACAAAACCGAAGACGACCACGAAGGCGCCTGAGCCGCCCACCAGTTTCGGACGGCGCAGGAGTTCGCGCCCGATGGCCGAAACCACCAAGGAAACAATCCCGGCGCCAATCTGGGCCGTTGTTTTCTTAGGCGATTTTCGCTTTCGCGGGGCCATCGTCACCATCCTTCTTCATAATCGCGGCCATTTCGCCGAGCCGTTTGATGCGCGGCGGAAACTCCACCATGCATTCGGTTTCAGCGTTTTCGCCACCTGCCATGCCGGAACCGTCGGCAGGCAACATGATCGTTACGACCGTCCCCGCGCCGGGCTGGCTGGTGATGGCGAAAGTGCCGCCATGCAGTGCCACCAGACCCTTGACCAGGGACAATCCCAGACCCGTGCCCTCATAGCGACGGGTATATTCATTCTGGACCTGCATGAAAGGCTGGCCCAGGAGTTCAATCTTGTCGGATGCGATGCCGATGCCGGTATCGCTGACCGTCAGTTTCAGCATCCTGCCTTCACGCGCCGCATCGATCGACACCACACCGCCGGCATCGGTGAACTTGATGGCGTTACCGGCCAGATTGATGAGAACCTGGCGGATGGCGCGCTGGTCGGCTGAGATTTCGCCGATACCGCGCTGGATGCGACTGGTCAATGTCAGACCTTTTTCCTTCGCCTGCAAGCCGAGCATGGCCTCGCAGGACGAGATGGTTTCGCCGATCGGGAAGCTTTCCATCATCAGCTCGTAACGGCCCGCTTCCAGCTTGCTCATATCCAGCATGGTGTTGACCACCGACAGGAGATGCGCGCCGGACTGGCGGATCAAGCCGACATATTCTCGCTGGCGGTCGTTTTCCAGCCGGCCGAAATATTCGCCCGCCAGAATGTCGGAAAAGCCGAGGACGGCGTTGAGCGGGGTGCGCAGCTCGTGGCTGACGGCTGCTAGGAACCGCGACTTGGCGTCGTTGGCCGATTCCGCCTCCGCCGCCTTGCGGGCGACATCACGACGCAGAAGCTCCATCTCGGTGACGTCGGAGAGCTGGGCGACGACGCGGCGCAGCCGGCCGGCCGCATTTCGGATCGCCGTCATTTCCATACGCGCGTGAATGAACTGCGCCTGCCGCGATTTCGCGCCGGTTTCGAACCGCAGTTCCACGCTGGACTTTTCCTCGCCCTGCCGCAGAAGGTCGAAAGCCTGCATCAGCTCGATGCGATCAGAAACATAGACATATTCGGCAAAGACATGGCCCTTGCAGGCCTGAAGATCGGCTGGAAAGGTTTCAAGGTCGCGGCCGGAGACACGCTCGACGAGGCCGTTTTCATTGATGGTGAGTACGAGGCCGGGCACCTGCGATGCCGCAACGAGGTCATCGTCGCCGGCTTGAGCGGACAGGGACGCTGCGCCACGGGCAGGACGCGAAAAGGCGATCAACAGGGCGGCTGCCGCCAGATAGAGCGCCAGTACCAGAGCGGCGCCGATGGGAAGCGCGATGGCGGGGCTGAAGACGAGGCTGAACAGGGCGGGAACGACCAGAAAGCCGACGGCGCTGAAGGCAAACAGGCGGCGCAGGCGCGCAACGGTGCCGGCGCGCCTTTCGGCGTCCTCCTCCATACGCGCAAGCCATCTGCCTGCGGCATGGTCGACCAATGCGACCGCTTTTTCTCTCATATTACGCAATACCAAACCTGAATCCCTGAGACGGATCTAACGGCTCCGACAATAGAAGCCCGCGGCTTAAGGAATGGATAAAAAGAACGGCGCCAAACAGCCGCGAAATGCGCCGCAGTCCCATTACGGAGCATTTCAACCAAGCTTTGCCAATCATGGTTAATGACGGGTAAGCGACGGATTTCGCTTTATTTTTGCCATCGCGTTAACCTTTGTGGCAGCACGGGCGACCACTTTTGCCCGGAACAGACGGCATCTGTCGCAATTATGCTTAACATGGACTGTTAAAATGCGACGGAATTGCTGGAGCCGGTCCCGATGCGAGGAGAATAGATACAATTTGAATTAAATTGCGCGGCTTTTTGCAATTGGCTGTTCGCCGGTCGCCTGTAGCTTCTCTCCAAGCCCGAAAAACGGGACAAAGGCCGATGACCCAAAACGGGCGGGGCTTCAAAACAAAGATCATCTGGCAGGGTAGTCTGACAATGTGGTTTCTGATCAAAGGAACATTCTGGTTTTCGCTGGTGCTGGTCGCGCTGTCCTATTTCGGCAGCAGCAACGATCCGACCAAGGAACCTTCGGCATTCGATATTCCCAGCGCCGTTTCGGCAGCCGGTGAGGCCTATCGTTATGTCAGCGCCATCTGCATCGAAAAACCCGACGTCTGCGTCAAGGGCGCCGAAACTTTTCACGCGCTCGGTGAACGGGCAAAGGAAGGCGCCAAGGTCGCCTATGAATTGCTCGACGCGCAGCTTGCTTCCGGTGATAAAACGGCACCCGCAGCCGAACTCGCCAGCGAGAGCGAAAAACTGGCCGCAGCACCGGCGATCAGCGTCGAATTCCCTGGGAATGCCGACATGCTGAAGACCGGCACCATCATTCCCCTGCCGCAGAAGCGCCCCACCCCCTGATATTTTGCGCCGCCGCTTGACGCCGCGCCGCCCCTTCTCTGCAGCCGGATATGTCCGCCTGCGTGACTGCCTGCCAAACTTGCCCACGGAAACCTGTTTTCCGTGGGCTTTTTCATGGTCCGCATGGTTCAAAACCGTCTGCACTTGCCCTATATCGTAGCAAAGCATGGCAATAACGAACGATACGGCGCGCAACATGGCCTCTCTCGATACGATCCTTGACGATTTTGCCTTCCTCGACGACTGGGAGGATCGCTATCGTTACGTCATCGAACTCGGCAAGGCGCTTCCCGACCTTGCGGAAGACAAGCGCACGCCTGAGAACAAGGTGCAGGGCTGCGCAAGCCAGGTCTGGCTCGTCAGCCACAGCGATGGTGCTGAAGATCCTCTCATGACCTTCGAGGGCGATTCCGATGCGCATATCGTGCGCGGCCTCGTCGCCATCGTTCTTGCCGTCTATTCCGGTAAAAAAGCTTCCGAAATCGCCGGTCTCGACGCCATTGAGGTGTTCGACAAGATCGGGCTGGTGGAACATTTGTCCTCGCAGCGCGCCAATGGCCTGCGTTCCATGGTCAAACGTATCCGCGAGGAAGCGAGACTTCTGACCGCCTGAGCCTTCATTCTGTTGCCATCGTTGGCGCCATCGGCGGGCGATAACCTTCGTCGCCCCAATGGTGGCTTGTCCTTCTGCTGCGTTGCGCTTGCGGCGCATAATGCCGGGCAAGCGATAGCAGAGCGGCCCGTAGCAGCAGTTTTGCCGAACGCGCCGGCCATTGCCGCTCGCGCTCCACGGCCTCCAGCCCCTTTTCGAAACAGCAGATATCGATGGCGACACCTGAAAGTTCAGGCCCCATAGCATCGGCCGCGCGGGAAAACCGCGCCCGGGCGGAAATCGCCGCATCGGTAAGATCGTGCCTGCCACCCGCCTCCCCCTTCGTGCGGCTTGCAATTTTCGGTTCCCACGTTGCCGTCACCTTCGGGTTCAATTGTGCGCGGTGAAAATCGGCGGCGAGGCGTTCGCCCGCCTGCAAGGCGTCACTCGGAAAAAATGCGGTGCCATCCTTTTCCTTCAGCCGTGAAAGGCCTGTCAGTGGCGAGCTATTGAGGTTGCGCCGGGCCGGCTGCCTGTCCTTGCCGACATCCAGAACCACCGTCTGCAAATCCCAGTGCTGTTCCTGAAAAATCTCGTCGCGATCCTTGGCTATAGCGCGCTTCAAATAGGAGGCGAGCGGCGGCGCGGCGGAGAGCGTGTTTTCGCGTCTCTCGATCAGCCCCGAAGAGAGGGCGAGCTGCACCGTGGCGGCCGGAAACCGCAACGCCGGACGCCCTGTCCTGCCTTTGCCGGCCTCCGGTCGCCGCAGTACCATATTGCCGCGATCCTCCGATATCTCAGCCGTGCCCGCAGCAATGCAGCGCAGGAGCCGCAACAGGATAGGATCGGGAGGCATGGCTGGAGCGCTTTTTGTCTCACTCATCCCGAACACCCTTTATCACGTTGAAAATGCTGCCGGAAAGCCGCTCGAGTGTGGCGACGAACTCGTCAAAGGCGGGTTCGTCGCGACGATCCTCAACCACCTGGCAGGCATGGCCGACTGTCGTTCTGTCCCTGCCGAAACAGGGTCCGATATCTGACATCGGAATACCGAGCTGCACATGGCACACATACATGGCGATCTGGCGGATATGGCATTCGGTGCGCCGCCTGTCCCGGCGCGCAGCCACACGATCGCCGGTCAATTGCACCATTTCCCCGGCCAGTTGCCGGACCAGCCGGCAAATCCGGGAAACCTCATCCCGCCCGGCAGCAGGCGGAAAACGGCGGAAATTGCTATCGGCAACCTGCACGCAGGGCCGAAAGGGGGCAGGCAAAGACGATATGTCCGGCGGCATATGCAACTCCTCTACGAATAGGAATTAATTCATACACCTGAGGATGGGCGCGGGGAAGCGCAAATTTGGCGGCGAAAAACATGCGATTGATTTCGCTTTGTTTTTGAATAAAGGTGACGCCCGGACAAGGATTTTTTTCCTCTGTCGAAATTGCGCGCGGCAATAAAAAAGCCGGTCGAAGGACCAGCTGGACACAACACTAAGTGCAGGATGTGTATGGAGCGGGCATGCGCGCCCTGCCACCATCCTGCTAAGGGAAAAGGTCACGGCGGCGAGTTAAGGGGCAAGGCCAGCAATATGCTGCCAAGGTCCCCTTTATCCGGCGCTTCGGGCCATCTTTCCCCGGACGGGGAGAAAATACAGCCGCGACACAATCCGTCTTAGAAAATCAACGGTTCGCCTTGCGGCGCTGACCGAGACCCATTTCCTTGGCGAGCCGCGAACGGGCTTCGGCATAGGCGGGAGCAACCATCGGATAATCGACCGGCAGATCCCATTTTTCGCGATATTCTTCCGGCGTCATGCTGTGATGCGTCGTCAGGTGGCGTTTGAGCGACTTGAACGAGCCACCACATTCCAAACAGACGATATGATCGTCCTGAACCGACTTGCGAACGGACACAGCAGGCTTCTGCTTTTCAACATTGACCGCCACCGATGCCGGTGCCGATGTTCCGCTGAGTGCCGTATGAACATCCGAAATAAGGCCGGGAAGCTCAGTTACCGGAACGACGTGGTTGCTAACATAGGCAGCCACAATATCCGCCGTCAGTTCGACCAGCAGATCCTGGGCGTTACCGTATGCAGTTTCCGTCATTTAAGTATCTCCTGTTATTTATCTCCAGACACGGATGAACGCCGCATCGAGCGATGTGAAGTTACCCGGTGCCCCTCCTTCGCCCTGTTGAAACCAACGTGAAATCTACCCCTAGATTTCAAGCGAAACCGGAAACGAATTGATCCGAGATTCAACTTGTAGCCCGCGACATGGCCAACAAAGGTCTGATCAACCATAGATTAGACATTAATAAAATGCCTATGCCGACCATGAAGAGGCTAGATGCAAATCGCAATAAGCAATTTTACACTTAATTTGGATAGCATCAAAACAGCAAAAGTCAAATTCCTATTATGATTTTTTCAGTTCAAAACAGTCTAATTGGAATACAAAAAATCACGGGTAATAAAATACTATGCCAAGTAGTAATGGAAAACGAAGACCCCCCATTATTAGGGGGTAATTCAACTTCAAATTTTCTTTAGGTCATCAACTACCGATTTATCAGCAAGTGGATAACCTGCCTTGTGTGCAGCCATTGCAAGAAGATGTGCGGAGACCGGTGCTGTCAGAACAAAGAAAAAGAAACCGGCAAGTGCCCGTGCCAGCGTCGATATTTCCGTGGAATGAATGCCGACAGCCAGCAGCAACAGGCCTGAGCCCACCGTTCCCGCCTTGGAAGCCGCATGCATGCGGGTGTAGACATCCGGCAGGCGATTAAGCCCGATTGCCGCAATCAGCGAGAAGGCGGCACCTGAGACCGTCAGTGCCGCAACCAGAATAGCCACGATCCAGCCCATCATCGCCCGCCCCTTCTTTTTCCACGCCTGGATACTTGTTTTTCAGGCTTTTCAACGACTTCCGATGCCCGCTCGCCGTCCAGAACAGCCTTTGTCCTGCGCCTGCCATCTGCACCACGCGACAGGACGAAGCGGGCAAAGGCCACCGTTGCGAGAAAACCCACCAGTCCGAGCGCAATGGCGATATCGACATAAAGATCGACGCCGGTGCGGATGGCGATGACCGCTATGAAGCCGATGGCGATGCCGACAAGCATGTCGAGCGCGACGATTCGGTCCGGCAAGGTCGGACCGACGACGACGCGATATACTGTCAGCAAAAAGGCAGCGGACAGTACAACCGTGGCAAGTACAGTTGCAAATGAAACTATGAGTTCCGGCGTCATCCCTGAAACGCCTCCATGATCTTTTTTTCGAAGCCGTTTCTGATGTCATTCTTGGCGGCTTCGATATTGCTGCAATCGATCGCGTGGACGTAGAGCGTTGTTTTATCCTCGGAAACATCGACCGAAAGTGTGCCGGGGGTCAGCGTGATGAGATTGGCAAGCAGCGTGATCTCAAAATCCGTCGTGAGCCTGAGCGGATAGGCGAAGATACCGGGCTGCACATCGAGCTTCGGCCGCGTCACCATCACCGCCACTTTCCAGGCCGACAGCGCCAGCTCCTTGAAGAACAGCAGCAGCAGCGACAGCACGCGGAGGGGACGCAGCCGATGACGGCCGCCCTTGGGGATCTGGTGACGGATAAGGCCGAGCGCCAGCGCCGAGACGATGAGGCCGAAGAGAATGTTCGCCGGCGTGACGCTGCCGCTTACGGAGAGCCATACGCCAACGAAGAGCAGTAACAGGATGTAGCGGCTCATGGTCTGCTCCCTTCGGAAAACACCGACTGGATATAGGCTTCGGGGTTGCCAAGCCCCGCCGCCGCCTGCTGGCTGAGATTGAGCAGGCTTTCCGGAAACAGACCGAAGAATACCACCAGCAATGTCAGCCCGACCAGCGGGACGAAAGAAGGGGCCGCCAGAGGCGACGCAGGCAGCGACGGCGCCTGGCCGGTTGAGGCCACTGCCGGGCGCCAGAAACATAAGAGGAAGACCCGCCCGAAGGCGATGGTGGCGATGAAGCCGGACAGGAGAAGGGCGGCGGCAAGCCACCAGGCGCCGATATCGATCGCCGATTTGACGAGAACCACCTTCGGCCAGAAGCCGGAAAACGGCGGCAGGCCGGAACCGGCGAAAAACAAGGCGAGCGCAAGGCCCGAAAACCACGGCGCCTGCCGATAAAGGCCACCGAGCGAAGTCAGGGTAAAACTGCCGCCAAGGCGGGCAGCGTGGCCGGCGGCGAGATAAAGCGCCGTCATCAGCACCATGGAGTGCAGCGCGTAAAAGATCGCGCCAGCAACGCCGGAGGGCGTGCCGATGGCGATGCCCGCCATCATGTAACCGATACCTGATATGACGATGTAACCGAGCATGCGGCGGATATCGTTCTGTGCCAGCGCACCCATGGCGCCGAGCACCATTGTCAGCGCCGCAGAGATGGCGATGACGATACTCAGCTCCTCCCGCTCGACCGGAAACAGCATGACCATGACGCGTAGCAGCGCGTAGATGCCGACCTTGGTGAGCAGGCCGCCGAACAGGGCGGAGACGACGATGCGCGGCGTGTGATAGGAGGCGGGCAGCCAGAAATTCACCGGAAAGGCCGCCGCCTTCATGGCGAAGGCGAGAGCAAACAGGCTGGCAAGCGTCATCAGCGGAGCCGTGCCGCGCAACTGCGTCGCCTTCAGCGCGATATCGGCCATATTGAGCGTGCCGAAGATGGCATAGAGATAACCGACCGTGATCAGGAACAGCGTCGTGCCGATGAGGTTGAGGATGGCGTATTTCAGCGCGCCATCGATCTGCTCGCGTGTGGAGCCCAGCACGATGAGGCCGAAGGACGAGATCAGCAGCACCTCGAACCAGACATAGAGGTTGAAGAGGTCGCCGGTCAGGAACGCACCGGTGACACCCGCCATCAACAGCATCAGGAATGGATAAAAACCGTATCGCCTGCCGCTGGCGTCTATATCGGCGCTGGCATGGATGGCACCGGCCAGCGCTACGATGGCGGCGGCGAGCGACAGCAGCGTGCCGGTCAGATCAGCCGTAAAGGCAATGCCGAAGGGTGGCAGCCAGCGGCCCATGACCATGGTGAACGGCCCTTGGGTCACCACCTTCCACAGAAGCGCGGCATCGAGCAGTACCAGCAGAACAAGTGCCGTGATTGCGATGGGCGCATGCAGACGCATGGTGTGGCGCAGCATCATCAGCACCGCACCTGCGCCGATTGAGAGTGCGACGGGAAGGATGATCAGCCAGTCGGATAGCGGCACGGGTGCCGTGACCAGCGCTGCGGAAAGATCTGATATTGCGGAAGTGGTGGATGAAGCCATGTGTCTGTGCCCCGCCCCGCTCAATAACCGAGCGGCGGCAAAGGCTCGCCTGCAGGTTCTGCGGTGCGCATTTCGTCGGTGTCGTCGGTCTGCAATTCCTGGAACGCGCGCCAGGTCAGCACCAGCACGAAACAGAAGAAGGAAAAGGAAATGACGATTGCCGTGAGGATAAGCGCCTGCGGCAGCGGATTGGCGGCACCGGCCGGCAGCGTGTCCATGCCGGGCGGAATGATCGGCGGCACTTCGCGCGTCAGCCTTCCCGCCGTGAACAGCAGGAGGTTGACTGCGTTGCCGAGAATGGCGATGCCGAGCAGCATGCGGATGCTGTGACGCGAGAGCATGAGATAGATCGCCACCGAAAAGAAGATGCCGACGAGAATGGAGAAAACCGCTTCCATCAGTCGCTATCCCTTTCTTCCAGAGCCAGCGCAATGGAGGTGATGGCACCGACCACCACGAGATAAACGCCGATATCGAAGGACATGACGGTGGAGAGCGGCACTTCCACACCGAGCAGGCTCGGATAGACCCACAGCCCGGTCATGAAGGGCACGCCCGCTGCAATCGACACCAGACCAGACAACATCGCCAACAGCAGCCCTGCGCCGGCAATGGACAGCGGATGGTACACGATGGCGCGCCTGACTGCGGCCACACCATAAGCGATGCCGTAGATCGCCAGCGCCGAGACCGCAATCAACCCGCCGATGAAACCGCCGCCCGGCTCGTTATGGCCGCGAAGCAATACGAAGATGGAAAACAGCACCATGAGGCTGGTGACTACGGGGGCGACGGTGCGCAGGATAAGCGTGTTCAAGCCCGCACTCCCTTCTTCTTCGCTATTTTTGCTGGTCCCTTGATGGCAGCAGCCGGGCGGATGCGGATGAGCGCGAGAATGGCCAGGCCTGTTATCATCACCACCGCAATCTCGCCCAGCGTATCCGTGCCGCGGAAATCGACGATGATGACGTTCACCACATTCGCCCCGTGGGCGATGACCTTGGAATAGGTGTTGTAGAAATCGGTGAGGCGATTATCGAACGACGCTTCCGTCGCCCGCATCAGGAACAGGGCAAAGCCGGTTCCGCAGGCAATGGCGATGGTGCTGTCCAGAAGCTTCTGGCCAGGGCCGCGGTGGTCTGACGGCGACAGGCGAAGCCGTGTCATCACCAGCGTCAGAATGACCACGGAGAGGGTTTCGACCATGAATTGCGTAAACGACAGATCGGGCGCGCCGAACAGCAGGAAGATGACCGCCACCGCAAACCCCTGAATGCCGAGCGCGATGATGGCCGTAAGCCGGCTGGACGCCGTGAGCACCGCTACAAGGCCCGCAACCGCGATGCCAATGAAGGTCAGCTCATGGATTTTCATGTCGTGCGGCCACGCCGGCATGGACGGCAGTTCGCCGTAGAGAAACAGCGGCGCAAGCAGCACCACGGCAATGACGGCGAAAGTGGCGGTGACGTAAAATTCCAGCCGGCCGGGCTGGATAAGCCTGACCACATGGAACGAGATTTTGACCAGCGTTTCGATGAAAACATCGAAGCCCCTGTCCGGCCCCGCACCCAGCGCCTTGAAGGTGCGCACCATCAGGCCGCGAACGGCGGAAAGCTGCGTATAGAGGACGATGCCGAGCGCGATCGTCAGCAGCGACAGGCCGAGCGGCACGCCGATATGGGGAATGAGCGAGATTTCCACCGGGCGCGCCTCACCCGCGATCGCGCTTGCCATCGGCGTCGAAATGTAGAAATGCGAAAGGCCAGCGAAGAGAGCGATGGTCAGCCCCTTTATCGCCAGCAGCGCCGGGCCGAGCCACAGCAGCAGTGGTCCCTCATGCGCGTGTTTCGGGGTTTTCACGGGCTTGCCGAGGAAAGGTTTCAGCGCCACGGCAAAAGCGACGGCAAACATCAGCGCATTGCCGAGAATGGCGATGCCGGTGAACAGCACGGCACGCGGATTGCCATGCGCCAGCGCATAATAAATCTCTTCCTTGGCGAGAAAGCCGAAAAAGGGCGGCAGGCCGGCCATGGAGATGGCCGCAGCAAGTGCTGCCGCAAAGGTGATCGGCATGGCTTTTTGCAAGCCGCCGAGCTTCGTCACATCGCGGGTTCCGGTCTCGTGGTCGATGATACCGGCGACCATGAACAGTGCGCCCTTGAACAGCGAATGCGCCACCAGATAAAGCACAGCCGCCTCGATCGCGTGGTCCGAACCGAAGCCCGTCAGCATCACCAGCAGACCGAGCGAGGACATGGTGGTATAGGCCAGCATCAGCTTCAGGTCGGTCTGGCGCACGGCCAGCAGCGCGCCGGTCAGCATGGTCAACCCGCCGAAGAACGGCAGCAGGATCTGCCAGGCAGCGGTATCGCCGAGAACGGGGTTGAGGCGCATCAGAAGATAGACGCCTGCCTTCACCATGGTCGCCGAATGCAGATAGGCCGAAACCGGCGTTGGTGCCTCCATCGCGTTGGGCAGCCAGAAATGAAACGGAAACTGCGCCGATTTGGTGAAGGCGCCGCCGAGCACCAGCAGCAGCGCAGCCAGATAGAACGGGCTGTCGCGCAATATATCGCCGCCACGCACCAGCATGGACAATTGCGTCATGCCGCTCATGTCCCAGATGAAGATCAACCCGGCGAGCAGCAGCAGACCGCCGCCACCCGTTACCACCAGCGCCTGCAAGGCGGCACGGCGTGCGGCCGGGCGCGCATGGTCGAAGCCGATCAGCAGGAACGAGGTTATCGAGGTCAGTTCCCAATAAACGAACAGCATCAACAGGCTGTCGGACACCACGACGCCCAGCATCGCGCCCATGAACAGAAGCAGGAAAGACAGGAAGCGGCCCTGCTGCGGATGCCCCTTCATGTAACCGCCGGCATAGAGCACGATCAGCAGACCTATACCGGTGATCAGAAGTGCAAAGGTCAGCGACAGGCCGTCGATGAACCACGAAAAGCTGAGGTTGAAACTTGGAACCCAGACGTAACCGCCCGTGACCACACCGCCAGCCGCCACCTGCGGCAGCATCAGTGCGAAATGGACAAAAGCCAGCGCGGGCGCGATCGCCAATATCCACGCGGCATTGTGACCTAATCTTTTCACCAGCATCGGTGCGGCAAGCGCTGCCAGAAACGGCAAAAACAGCGACAGGAATGTCAGCTGCGTGACATCGGGTGTCATTCACATCTCCCAGGGCTTCCCCTACCCCTGTACGCCCATCAATGGCGTTCTTTTCAAATCGTATTTTTCAGTTAAGGCATAGACACCGGCATCTCAACCCAAATCGACTCTCACACCTGCCCATAACGTACTCGTTATGACAGCTGCCCTCTTTCAATCGGCAGCGGCGATGCCTATTTCTGGCAGGAACAGAAAGGATCATTCCATGAGCGATCTGACATCCCCGAAAGTGAACAAGAGCGATGCCGACTGGCGCGAGCAGCTGACGCCGGAGCAATATCGCATCCTGCGTGAACACGGCACCGAGCGCCCATTTACCGGTCCCTACTGGGACACGTTCCAGAAAGGCCTCTATCGCTGCGCCGCCTGCGACGAACCGCTGTTCCTCTCCGATACCAAATTCGATGCAGGTTGCGGCTGGCCGAGCTATTTCGAACCGGTGAAACCGGGTGCGGTAACGGAACATCGCGATGCGACGCTTGGCATGGTGCGCACCGAAATCCGCTGCGCCAATTGCGGCGGCCACCTCGGCCACGTCTTCCCGGACGGCCCACCGCCCACCGGCCTGCGTTATTGCATCAACGGCCATTCGATGGTGTTCGAACCGATCTGATGAGAGACGGGTAACGGCCGGCTGCCTGCCGACCGTTGTTGCGAAGAAAATGACCGTCTCGACAGCCGGACCGGAGAGTGAGATTATCGCGATCTCACTCCTTCCGGATCACCATCATGGCGCTCGAAACCATCCTCATTTTCATTCCCGCCTGCTTTGCCCTGAACATGGCGTTCGGGCCCAACAATCTCCTGTCGATGACGGTTGGTGCGCGATACGGAATGGCAACGGCAGTGATGGCCGCGAGCGGCCGGCTGGTTGCGTTTGCGGGCATGATCGCGATCGCCGCTTTGGGCCTCGGCGCACTTTTGATGGCTTCCGAAATGATGTTTTCGCTGATCAAATGGATCGGCGTTCTCTACCTGCTGTGGATCGGCTTCAAGCTCATCCGCTCAAGGGCGGATGTCACCGCTCCCGATATCTCCTCGGATAACGGAAATATTCTCAAGACCTATCTGCGGCAGGAGTTTTTTGTCGCCTCCGGCAATCCGAAGGCCATCCTGATCTTCACGGCCTTTTTCCCGCAATTCATCCAGCAGGACGCCTATTGGCAGAGCTTCGCCACGCTCGGCGCAATTTTCCTGCTGCTCGAGGTGGTGGCGATCACCGTTTATGCCTTTGTCGGTTCGCGACTGTCCGGTCTTATGCGCAATGCGCGCGCCCTGAAGCGCGTCAACCGGATCAGCGGCTCGATGATGATGGCTTTCGGCGTCATGCTGGCCTTCGCCCGGCGCCCCGCCTGAGAGAAATCCCGGCCTGCGTCCTAGTTCAGTTTAAGCTCCATGCAGGTAAGGTCCAGCCAGCGGCCGAACTTGGTGCCCACTTCCGAAAACCGGCCGGCAACGGTGAAACCGAGGCTTTCGTGCAGGCGGATGGAGGCGGCGTTTTCCGATTCGATCGCGGCGATCAGCACATGTACATCGTTACCGGAGGCGTGGTCGATGAGCGCCTGCATCAGCCGCTTGCCGATGCCGTGGCCGCGCGCGTCCTTGTGGACATAAACCGAATGTTCGCGGGTGTGGCGATAGCCGTCGAAGGCGCGCCAGTCGCCATAGGAAGCATAGCCGGCGACCTTGCCGTCAAGAATGGCGACGATCACAGGAAAGCCGCGGGACTTGCGGGCGGAAAACCATTCCTTGCGGTTTTCCAGATCGACCAGCACTTCGTTCCAGATCGCCGTCGTGTTCAGGACCGCGTCGTTGTAAATCTCCATGATGCCGGAAAGATCGTCCACGGTGGCATCGCGCAGTTCCAAACTCATTATCGTTCGCCCTCTTTCCTGTCTGCATCGCGCGCCTGACGTTCCGGGACACGACCTTCAGGTGAGCATTAGGCGATGACGCGGACGGCTGTCCAGTGCTCTCTAGCTCAGGAAGACATGGGAACGAGGCTGAAGGAAGTGACCACGGCAAAATAGTGGACAACAGCGGCGGCAACGACGAAACCGTGCCAGATGGCGTTCTGGAATCGCAGCTTTTCCCAGACATGGAAGACCACGCCGAGCGAATAGATGACACCGCCAGCGACAATCAGCCAGAGCGTGACGGGGGCCAGATGCGTCGAGAGCGGCTGCACCACCATGATGCCGCTCCAGCCCATGGCGAGATAAAGGCCGATGGCGACCCGGTCGTAACGGCCGGGAAACACGCATTTGAGCAATATGCCGCAGATGGCTGCAAGCCAGATCAGCCCCAGCATGGTGGCAATCAGCGGCTCGTGGATACCGCGCATCAGGAACGGCGTGTAGGTGGCGGCTATCAGGATGAAGATCGCCGAGTGATCCAGCCGGCGCAGGAACCATTTTACGTTCGAATGCGGCCAGATATTATAGGTGAAGGACACGGAAAGGCAGGCGACGAGGCCAAGACCGTAAATCCAGGCCGCCGCAATGGCGCTGAGGCTGCCCCAGACGGTCGCGTAAAAAATCAACGCCGTGGCGCCGACCAGCGCGAACACAATGCCGACGCCGTGCACGATGCCGTCGGCGACGATCTCATGAAAATCATACTGGCGCCCAAACCGCCACACGTTACTCATAGTCCATATCCATTTGCCTGCTTCGGCTGAAGCATGACGGCAATATTAGACAGGAACAAGACAGCAGCGTGTTAACGGCGATCAAATTGCGTTCCGGGCTGTTGCGAAAGGAGAGGTTGAGTGGCGGCCTCGCCGTTTCCCTCATTCCTGCGCTTGTTATAGGAATGAGGAGGGAAAAAGGAGCGCCCTCACAAGGCCGCAGCGCATTCCTGGCAGAACGGCGTATAGGGCACGGCTTTCAGGCGGTCTTCCGAAATTTTCTTGCCGCATTTGACGCAGGTGCCGTAGGTGCCGTTCGCGATGCGGTCGAGTGCGGCGTCGATG
Organism: Rhizobium sp. AN6A; assembly: GCF_900215635.1. NCBI lineage: Bacteria > Pseudomonadati > Pseudomonadota > Alphaproteobacteria > Hyphomicrobiales > Rhizobiaceae > Rhizobium > Rhizobium sp. AN6A. The sequence goes on along the minus strand of NZ_OCNC01000004.1, from coordinate 1,952,640 downwards.
GCGCGCAACTCGTCCTGGCCCACCTGCCCTATTTCATCCAGCACCTCGTCATTGCTGCGTTCAGCGGCGCGGTCGTCGTCATCGGGGTTGCGCGGTTCTTCGAAATCCGCCTCGATTTTGTGCAGGCGGCTGTAAAGCTCGCGCTGGCGGTCGCGCAGGATTTTCTCATAACCTTCGACATTCATGGTCTTCTCCTCCAGCCGGTGCGGGCGAAAATCGCCCGCAACCCCAAGATTTCAACTCACTTTATCTGTCGATCAGCACCGAGCACTTGGCATGGCGCACCACGCGGTCGGCGGTGGCGCCGATGAAATAATTGGTAAAATCAGGCATATGCGATGCGATGATGATGAGATCAGCCTTGTGCTCTTCGGCGGCGGCAATGATTTCACGCGCCGGTGCGCCGCTTCTGATTTCGTGCTTGCCCTTGAAGCCGGCCTTCGCCTGAATATCCGCAAGTTTCGTCTTGGCATCCTTGATGGCATTTTCGATGAGGTCGACGGGCAGGTCGATCGCCATATAGCCGGGCAGTTCCTCAACCACATTGATGAGGACGATCTCGCCATCGGCATCCAGCAGCGCCCTAGCCTTGGCGAGAATCTTCTCTCCCTTGTCGATGGCGCTGAGGTCTACCGGTACGATGATTTTCTTGTACATGGCTATCTCCTTTGGCGTAATCTGCCGTTCACGTGTCGGGCTCATATTTCCCTGCCGATGCGCCCTTCGCCTTGATTGAAGTCAAAGCCGCGTCGGGGCAGCAACAGGGGCATTGTCAACGAATAGTGGACGGTCAATCGCCAGATGGCGATCTTTGCTGAACGACAAAACCCGCCCATATTCACCACAAATGAACGCCGCAAAGCGGCGCCGGCTGATGCAGACGCGCAAATCCGCGTCGTCAGCACGCCGGATTCAATATGGAGATTATGATGAGTGAAATCAAACAATTCGCCCTGACGCGGCCGGCTTATGTCGGTCAGGCTCATCTTGTCGTTCACGATCTGCCGCGCATTTCGGAATTCTACCAGAAAATCATCGGTCTTTCCGTCATCGAGAAAAGCCCGAGCGGCGAGGTTCTTGGTGTCAACGGCCAGCCGCTGCTGACGCTTTCCACCTCCGGCACGGTTGAACGCGCGCCGCGCAATGCCGCAGGCCTGTTCCACACCGCCTTCCTGATGCCGCGCCGCGAGGATCTGGCCCATTGGCTGGCCCATGCCGCGCACAACAATATCCAGCTTCAGGGCGCATCCGACCATCTGGTGAGTGAAGCGATCTATCTCGCCGATCCCGAAGGCAACGGCATCGAGGTCTATCGCGACCGGTCGCCGTCGGAATGGACCTACCAGCAGGACGGCACGGTGGAGATGGCCACGCTCCGCCTCGACCTACAGGCGCTGTATGACAGTGCGCCGAAAACGGCGTTCGAGGGCACCGCCGATGGAACGGCCATCGGCCACATGCATCTGCAGGTCGGCAATATTCCGCAGGCGGATGAGTTTTATCAGGATGTGCTGGGGTTGAAGATCATGGCGCGTTATCCGGGTGCCAGCTTCTTCGGCTCGGGCGCTTATCATCACCATGTGGCCGCCAATATCTGGAACAGCCGTGGCGCCACGGCCCGCAAGGACAATATGACCGGCCTTTCGGGCTACTCGCTGAAGTTCAACGACAGTGCGGCGCTCGATACGGCAATGGCCGCTCTCGACCGGCTGGAAATAGCTACGGAACAGCAGAGCGACGGTATCGTTCTCAAAGATCCGTGGGGCATAGGCCTAAAGCTTTCCGCGTAAAGACGACGGGGCGGCAGAAATTTTTGCCGCTCCGGAACCGCCTCATTTTTCGAACGTTTGACGTCTTATTGGGGGACAGTTCGATGAATGAAAATGCCAGGCCGGAAAAAACCGGCATATTGGGCAATATCGGGCGGCGCGCCGCAAACGCTCCGTCGACGAGGGCCGACCCTTTCGAGGGTCTGGCGTCCGGGTCGCACCGTGACGACGCGCGCAGCCAGCAACCGCTCGGCCGCGAAGCGCTTGATGTGGCCGTCGCATGGTCGGTTATCGGCATTTTTCTCGTCGTGATGATGGCGGTCATTCACGAATTGTCGCTGATCCTCATACCGGTGGTGCTGGCGATTGTCGTGGGCATGATCCTCGGCATCGCGGCGGAAAAGCTCAGTTCATATGGCATTCCCGGTGCCGGTGTGGCGGTCATTCTCTCCGGCCTTGTCGCTGCCGTCATGTTTTTCGTGATCAATTCGCTGATCGACCCGTTGTCGCAGCTCGCCTCCGAAGGACCGGCGCTGATCGAACGCAGTATGGACCGCTTCCTGCCCTATCTTCAAAGCATCCGATGGCTGAACATTTCGGCAGCGACCTTCAGCATGGGGTCGATTTCGATGGAGTCGCTGATTTCGCGCAGCGGCGAGATCATTTCCCTGCTCGGTTCCAACGTCACCCCCGCAGTCGTTCAGGGCATGATCTTCCTCGCCGCGCTGTTGATGTTCCTCTACAGCCGCCTGCGGCTGCGCAAGGCGATCATCATGGCCTTTCCGGCCCGGCACCAGCGTCTGAGGGCCATTCGCATCATCGCTTCGGTGGAAGAAGTGCTCGGCACCTATTTTGCCACGGCAGCGCTGATCTATGCGGCGCTGGGCGTGACGATGGTGGCGATCGCCTATTTCGGTGGGCTGGCCATGCCGCTTCTATGGGGGCTTTTCGCCTTCCTTTCCAGCTTCGTGCCGTTTCTCGGCATCACCGCCATGACGGTGTCGCTCGCGGTGGCAGGCATCATCACGCATGACAACATGATGCTGGCGCTGCTGCCATCCGCAATCTTCTTCACCATTCACCTGTTGATGGAAAACCTGGCCTTTCCGGCGGTGGTGGGTCGCAACATGGAGATCAACCCCTTCCTCGTGTTCGTGATGATCATCTTCTGGACGTGGATGTGGGGTGCTGCGGGCGCCATGCTGGCACTGCCGCTGTCGCTGATCGCCATGACAGTAACGCGCGAGCTGTTTCCCTCACGTCGCATCGTTCCAAACCTGCCGGCCTGAAGGCCGGTCAGGAGGCGAGAGGGATGCGGAGCTTATCGGCCATGCGCCGCTCGTGCTCGATCAGCCATTTCTTCCGCCACAGCCCACCGCCATAACCGGTCAGGCTGCCATCTGCGCCCAGCACCCGGTGGCAGGGAACGACGATGGCAATCTGGTTGGCGCCATTGGCGCGGGCGACGGCACGCACGGCGGATGGCCGTTCCATCGACGTCGCAAGCGAAGAATAGCTGACGATCTCTCCCGCCGGTATCTCTCGCAATGCGTGCCAGACATCGCGCTCGAAGGGTGTGCCGTGTCCGGCAAGCCGGGTTTCGAAGTCAGCCGAGTGTCCGGCGAAATAGGCTGCGAGTTCTGCTGCGATCTGGCCGGTGACCGGCGTCCTGCCCAGCACCATATCCGCGCCGGTGCGGGCCTTCAGCCGCTTCAATTCGGCCGGAAGCGCTGGCCGGTCGGCGAATTCGAGAAGATGCAGGGCGTGATCATCGGCAACGACCAGCATCGGGCCGATCGGCGTGTCGATCCAGTCCCCCTTCAGGAACCCCTTGCCCTTCATGGCGGCGGGAGAGGTGCCGAAGAACTGGTTGATGGCCGAGCGGAAACCGCTGCCGGATTCATATCCGGCATCGATCTGCGCGCCGATCACGGCTTCTCCTGATGCAAGGCTCGTCGCCGCATCTCCCAGCCGCCGCAATCTTGCGATTTCCAGAAAACTCATACCGAAACGGCGTTTGAAGGTGCGACGCACGGTGGAAGGGTCATGGCCCATCGCCACCACATCCTCCTCGCGCCAACGCCGCGCCGGTTCGTTTTCCAGCGCCATCAGAAGCGTGGTGACGGTTTCATCCGCCGTGCCATAGGAAAGCATCGGCTTGCAGCGCTTGCAGGGGCGGAAGCCAGCTTCCAGACATTCGGCGATGGTTTCGCGAAACCGGCAGTTTTCGATCTTCGGCTTTCGCGCCGTACAGGTAAAGCGACAAAAAATCTTCGTCGAGGTCACGCACACATAGGCCACGCCCTCATAGGCGGGGTCCTTGTTCACAAGGGCGGAATATAAGGTTTCGGTGTCGGGGCGTTTGAACAGCATGGGAGGATGCTAGCGCAAATTTGAGCGGTATGCCGCCGAAAAACGGGCGTGGATGTGGGATGCGCAGTTCCTCATTCCCGTGCTTGTTACAGGAATGAGGAGAGAGCCGCCCGGCTCAATTGCCCGGCGGCGTAAACGACGGGTCGTCCAGCCTTGTGAACACGACGCCGCGCGCCTTCAGCGCCAGAAGGCCCCTCACCACGCCCTCACCCGCTTCGTGGGTGGGCTGGTTGATGTGGGAGATGATGACGTCGCCGTCCCTGGCCGAAGCGATGTGCTTTGCCGTGGCGGCCGCGCCCAGAAGCGAGCCGCCATCGCCATTGACGGAATAACCCGCCACCCGCATGCCGAGCCTGTTGATGGTGGCCATGGACGAGGTGGTGTATTTCGCCGTGGCACCGCGAAACCATTGCGGTTGAAGACCGGTCATCGCGACAATTGCCAGCCTGCCGCCCTCGACCTCCTGCTCGACTGCCGCTTCCGAACCGGCAGCGGCAATGCCGTAGATGGCAACGGGCTTATCCACCGCGGGCACATGGTTTTCGCCGTGGTTTTCGATCTCGAACAGATCCAGATGCGCCATCATTACGGCAAGTGCGTCGCTGTTGTGCTTCAGCCAGCGGGCAGTGACGAAGATCGTTGCCGGTATCTTTTCCTGCACCAGCGTATCGAGAATGCGATGGTCGGTCTTGCCCATGCAGGCGTCCAGAGTCATCGCCACCCGCACCTTCCCGTCATGCCTCGGCGTCATTTTCAGCGTCGGCTCGACGAGACCCGTCCCCGCGAAGGCGGCAGTCGAGAGCGACAGGAAGAGAACGGCAAAGGGCAGGCTACGCAGCATTTTTCAGTTTCCGAAGGGTAAGATGTGGCAATCCGCCTGCAAAACGCCCGAATTATGGCGCGGCTTCCAGCGTGGACAGAGCGTTGAGCACCTCTTCCACCCGCTGGCGCTCCGCGCTGGTGAGCGACAGGATTGGCCGGGGCGGCTCACATGCCGTTACCGACAAAGCATTGGCAGCGGCGTAGACCACGCGGATACTGCCGAATTCCTTAAAGAGCGCCCAGAGCGGCTGGAACGCCAGATCGAGCCTGCGCGTCTCCTCCGCATCCCCGGCCTGAGCGGCGCGCATCAACCGCAATGCCGGAACCGGCAGCAGGCCCGCAACGACGCTGTACCAGGCATCGCCGCCGGCAAGCGTTGCTTCGGCACATCCCCAGTCGCCGCTGTAACCGATGGCGAAATCATCCGTCAGTTTCGGCCGCAGCCGCGCAAGCTCTCCCGCATAGTCGGAATCGGCCGGCAGCGGCATCTTTATGGCACAGATATTCGGGATATAGGCGAGCCTGACCAGAAGCTCATCGCTGAAGGAGAATCGCGTCGTTGTCGGGTTGTTGTAGATGGCAAGCGGCAAATCGGTTGCGCCGGCGACGGCGGCGAAATGGTGATAGGCCTCTTCCTGAGTCAGCGACGTATAGGAAACGGGTGCCAGAAGCAGCGCATCGGCACCGGCAGCTTCGGCATCCTTCGCCAGCGCCACGGCCTCATCGGTGCGCAACGCGCCGACGCCTGCCATCAGCGTGCGCCTGCCCTTGAGGACGGCATGGGCTACCTCAACCGCCCGCCGCCTCTCGGCACGCGACAGATACATATAGGTTCCGGTGCTGCCGAGAATGCCGATGGAATCGACCTCCGCCGCATCCAGCCGCTCGACGAGGGCGGAAAAGGCTTGGCTATCCACCTGCCCGGCCTCGTCAGCGGGCGTGATCGGAAAAGCCGAAAGTCCCTTGAATTGCTTCGCCATGTTCTCGCCCCTCACTTCGATCGAAGGACAGCGTTACAGACCCATTGGCAGGGCGGCAAGAAAAGCGGGGTTTAAACCGGCGACAGCGGACGAAGAATTCCTTGATCAGTCATAAAGATACAACTTCTTCCACTGCTCTTCGGGAATCTTGTCGCCGACACGGTAATCGAAGGACTGGATGGAGAGGCTGTCGCTTTTCAGCTGGCACTTGTATTTGAGCTTGTACCATTCGCCGGCGCTTCTGAAGACTGCACCCGACGCCTTGATCGAATTCTTGCCAACCTCTGGATCACCGAAGGTATAGGCAATGACCTTATCCGGCTTCATGCCCTTCTGCTCGGTCGCGATCCGCTCCATCGCCTCTATGTCGCAACGCTGCTCCAGACGCTCCTCGGGGGCAAGCACGTTCAGCTGCCGCATGACGTTGGCGTCTATTGCGAAAGCGGGTGTAGATGCCTGCAAGGCAAGGAAAAACGCAGAAAGGGCAGCGGGAAGAAACTTTCGCATGGGATCCTGTCAGTTTTCGTTTGTTCTTATCGATGCACGGCAGGCCGGTGGCAGGCGCGTATCATCGCTGATTTGCCGGATATTGCCAAAATGTGATCGAAAACTGACGAAATTGTGCCCGAACGCCATCAAGCCTGTGGAGATTTGAAACTTGATCGGCTGGGAGAGGAATATCGGTTGGGATTCTTTTGAAGTAACCGTCTAAAAATCTTGCCATCCCCCAAAATTTAAAGAATAACTTGAGAAACAAATTTATTTTTCGAATAAATAAAATTCCTATATTAATTTAAATTTCGGTAAATTATGAAAAATACAATTATTAATTTCACGATTATCGCCGCTTTGCTTTCCGGCTGTACCCAGACAGATAAAGAGAACGCTAAATCTCGGCTTTTAAGGACCGTTGCCAACGTCACTCTCGGTGCAGACCTCGCCACGCAGGTGTCGGCGGCAGATACTGAATACAAAGCACTTAATCTCAACAAGGCCTATATAAAGGCGATCGCGACAACCTACCCCATTTCTCACCGACCGGCCGACAAGACATTCGGAAAACTGGGCGATTATGTTGTGGAGTTGAAGAACATTGAGCAAAATCCAGATATTGGCGACATAAATCAGGTTGGACTGACCAAGCAAGTCAATATGTACCTCAATGCCAAGCGGCTTTGCCCGGATCTACACGTTTTTGTAAAGCTATTTGATGACCCTGTTCCGCTCTACGATCCTGTAACAAAGCGGGCCGGTATATTGATAAAATGCGTGCCTTCCGGGCCGGCCAAGCCGGAGCATTGGCTAATGCGCATCGAGGTTCGAAGTTCGGAATATGGACCCAGGGTGGGTATTGGTTACATTGCGAGAGGGAAAGACTAACACGGCCATTCGTGATGAGCAGAACCCGAGACACCACAAGTACCAATCTGAGGTGAGGCGGGGCGGAAAAAAATGTTAGGGTCGTCGCCGACGAATCTTTCCTAGCGCCGTTCATCATACGAAAGCGAGTTTCCCTTGCCGATTTTCAAGAACCTGCCCGCCGCCCCGACCGCCGAAAAACGGCCCGTCCAGGATACGCATCACGGCATCACCCGCACCGACGACTACGCATGGTTCCGGGCCGATAACTGGCAGGCCATGTTCAAGGACCCTACCCTGCTCGACCCAGCCATCCGCGCCCATCTGGAGGCCGAGAACGCCTATATGGAAGCCGCAATGGGCGACACCAAGGCGCTTCAGGAAAAGCTGTTCGAGGAGATGAAAGGCCGTATCAAGCAGGATGATTCCTCTGTTCCGGTCAATGATGGACCTTATGCCTATGGCACGCTGTTCGTGACCGGCGGCGAGCAGCCGCATTATTTCCGCACCCCGCGTGATGGCGGCGACAAGCACGTGCTGCTTGATGGCGACAGGGAAGCGGAAGGCAAGGATTATTTCCGCCTTGCCGGTCTCGACCAGTCCTCCGATCACAGTCACGGCATCTGGGGTTATGACGACAAGGGTTCGGAATATTTCACGCTGCGCATCCGTAATCTCGAAACCGGTGAAGACCTTGCCGATGTCGTGGAAAATACCGGCGGCGGCGGGGCATGGGCGCCTGACGGCAAGAGCTTCTTCTATACGCTGCAGGACGAAAACCACCGCCCCTCGAAGGTCTTCCACCACATTATCGGCGAGCCGCAGTCGGCCGACCGGCTGGTCTATGAGGAGAAGGACCCCGGCTTCTTCATGGGCGTTGGCGCGTCCGTGCTCGACGACTTCATCTTCATCGACATTCACGACCATGAGACCAGCGAATACCGCATTCTTTCCACCAAAGACCTGATGGCCGAGCCTGTCGTGGTTGCGGAGCGCGAGGAAGGTATCGAATATTCGATGTGCGAAGGCGGCGATGTCTTCTACTTCCTCACCAATGAAGGCGATGCCAAGGATTTCCGCATCATGGAAGCGCCGGTTAACGCGCCGGGCAAGGAAAACTGGAAGGAGGTCGTGCCGCATGAGCCGGGTCGCCTCATTCTCTCCGTCGATGCCTATGCCCGCCATCTGATCTGGCTGGAGCGCCGCGACGGCCTGCCGCGCATCGTCATCCGCGATCGCCGCACGGGCGAGGAACATTCCATCGCCTTTGCCGAGGAAGCCTATTCGCTTGGCCTGCATGGCGCTGCAGAATACGACACCGATGTCATCCGCTTCTCCTACTCCTCGATGACGACGCCGAGCCAGTTGTTCGACTACAATATGGTGACGCGCGAGCGCACGCTTCTGAAGACGCAGGAAGTGCCCTCGGGGCACAACCCCGATGATTACATCACTCGCCGCATCATGGCCCCTGCCCATGATGGTGAGCTGGTGCCGGTTTCATTGCTCTATCGCAAGGACGTGCCTCTCGACGGCTCTGCCCCATGCCTGCTCTACGGTTATGGTGCTTACGGCATTACCATTCCCGCCTCCTTCTCCACCACGACGCTGTCTCTGGCGGATCGGGGTTTCATCTATGCCATCGCCCACATTCGCGGCGGCAAGGACAAAGGTTTCGAATGGTATGAAACCGGCAAGATGGAGCATAAGCAGAACACGTTCAAAGACTTCATCGCCGCCGCGGATCATCTTGTACAGGAAGGGTTCACGTCATATGAGCGCATCATTGCCGAAGGCGGTTCCGCCGGCGGCATGCTGATGGGCGCCGTCGCCAACATGGCCCCGGAAAAATTTGCCGGCATCATCGCTGCGGTTCCATTCGTGGACGTGCTGACGACCATGCTTGATGACACGCTGCCGCTAACCCCGCCGGAATGGCCGGAATGGGGCAATCCGCTGGAATCGGAAGAGGAGTATCAGTGGATCGCCGCCTATAGCCCCTATGACAATGTCGGGGAAAAGCCCTATCCGCCGCTGCTTGCGCTTTCCGGCCTCACCGACCCGCGCGTGACCTATTGGGAACCGACCAAGTGGGTGGCGAAACTGCGCGAAAAGACGACTGGGGAAGCCCCGATCCTGCTCAAGACCAACATGGCCGCTGGCCATGGAGGCAAGTCGGGCCGTTTCCAACGGCTGGAAGAAATTGCCTTCGAATATGCCTTCGCACTGAAGGTCGCGGGCAAGGACGCCGTCTGACACGCTGAATGCAGAAACGGGCGGCGATCCAATCGTCGCCCGATCTTATTTTGGACGAAAATACCTGCAAAAATCTCGTTATCGAATATTTTTTCCACAAATTATCAGACGTATCTTTTATTTAAATAGCATCTTCACCGACATTAAATTTTTATTTCCAGTTGCTGCAACTCACAATATATCTTCCGCAAACGCAAATAATTCCCATGTATTGCGTCACCGGAAAAAATGTTCCGGAAATCGAACGCATGGCTGCGTTGCGCCATTTCGCATTGCAATATCACTTTTCGGCCGTATTATCCGGGCCGTTGACATATTCATGCGCCTTTTCGCCGCCTTTCTCGCGGCAATCCTGCAGCACGTCTTGCGGATAATCTTATCGCCGGATTTTTTCGGCTTTTTCATGCGCCATGTCAGTTCGCCCTTGGCAATCCGGGCTTTGCAGTGCTCCCGCTTTGCCAACTGAAAACACTGCATCAGACTTGGAGGTCTCCCATGAAGAAACTCCTGGCCTCGACCATTCTCGTAACGGGCTTTACCATCGCTGCCGGTGCAGCAAATTCCGCCAACGCCGCAGAAACATGCGGCAGCGTCACCATCGCCGAAATGAACTGGGCATCCGCCGGTGTTGCGGCTTATGTCGACAAGTTCATCATGGAAAACGGCTATGATTGCACGGTCAACGTCATCAGCGGCGACACCACTCCCACATTCACCTCCATGAACGAGAAGGGCCAGCCGGATATGGCGCCCGAAATGTGGGTGAATACCCTTGGCGCCCCCTATGAGGACGCCGTCAAGAAGGGCAACCTGATCCAGGAAAGCAAAATCCTGAGTGAAGGTGGCGTTGAAGGCTGGTGGATTCCCAAATATCTCGCCGACGAACACCCTGATATCAAGACAGTTGAGGACGCACTCAAGCATCCCGAGCTTTTCCCGGCGCCGGAAGACGCCAGCAAGGGTGCCGTGTTTGGCTGCCCGCCGGGCTGGGGCTGCCAGCCAACGACCGCCAACCTTTTCAAGGCACGCAAGGCCGACGAGAAAGGCTTCGCCCTGATCGACACCGGCTCCGCTGCAGGTCTCGATGGCTCGATCTCCAATGCCTATGAGAAAAAGCAGGGCTGGCTCGGCTATTACTGGTCCCCGACGGCCATTCTTGGCAAGTACGACATGGTGAAGCTGGACGATGGCGTGGCACTCGACCGCGAGGCCTACGACAATTGCATCGCCAAGCCTGATTGCGCCGATCCCAAGCCAAACGCCTATCCGGTGGCAGAGGTATTCACCGTTGTCACCAAGGACTTCGCCGAGAAGGCCGGTCCTTCCATCGACTATATCCGCAAGCGGCAGTGGGACAACGAGACCGTCGCCAAGGTTCTGGCCTGGATGGATGAAAACCAGGGCACCAACGAAGACGGCGCGGAATATTTCCTCGAGAACAACGAAGATATCTGGACGAAGTGGGTTTCGCCCGAGGTGGCGGAGAAGATCAAGGCTTCGATGTGATTGGTTGGTTGATGGGGGAGTCGGCGCAAGCCGCCTACCCCCCTCTGCCCTGCCGGGCATCTCCCCCACAAGGAGGGAGATCGGCTGGGCGCACCCTTCTCACAAATCCGCAACCTGTTTGATGGGCGAGACTTTGCCTCGGATCAATCTCCCCCCTTGTGGGGGAGATGTCCGGCAGGACAGAGGGGGGTGCCCCGCGCACTCCAACCTCCGCCCATAACCCAAAGGGAAAACAACAATAATGGCCCTCTGCAACTACCTGCCGGATTTGCTCTGCAAATTCCCGGCAATCGACAACTCCACGATGCGTGTAGCACGCAAGACCATCGATGACGGTTTTCGCGATATCGTGCGCAATTACGGCGATGCGATCGATGTGATCGTGCATCCGCTGCAGCTCTTCCTCAACTCCTCGGAGCGGCTGTTCATCCAGACCCCGTGGATCGTCACCATGCTGGTCATTCTGGCGATCGTGCATCTGGCCGGGCGCAGCTTCAAGATCACCGGTGGCACGGCCATCTCCCTGCTCATGATCGGCGCAGTCGGCCTCTGGCGCGACGCCATGACGACGCTTTCCATCGTCGCCATCGCCACGCTGATCGCCATCGTCATCGGCCTGCCGCTCGGCATTTTGATGGGACGCTCCGAACGGTTGCAGCGTATCATCAATCCGGTGCTCGACGTGATGCAGACCCTGCCAAGCTTCGTTTATCTCATCCCCGTGGTGGTGATTTTCGGCATCGGCAAGGTACCGGGCCTGATCGCAGTGGTGATCTACGCCATTCCGCCCGTCATCCGTCTGACCAGCCTCGGCATCCGCCTGGTGGACCGGGAAGTGCTGGAAGCCGCCGATGCCTTCGGCTCCTCCAACGGCCAGAAGCTGTTCAATGTGCAGCTGCCGCTGGCGTTGCCCACCATCATGACCGGCATCAACCAGACCATCATGATGGCACTCGCCATGGTCGTCGTCGCCTCCATGGTCGGCGTCGGCGGTCTCGGCAAGAATGTGCTGCAGGCCATCAACAACCAGTTTTTCACGGTGGGCTTCCTGAACGGTTTCGCTCTGGTCGCCATCGCCATCATGTTCGACCGGGCAAGCCAGGCTTTCGGCAAGCGCCTGCAGAAATACCGCGAGGTCTCCCATGGCTAAAAGCATCGAAATCAGGAATCTTTACAAGATCTTCGGCAAGCATCCCGAGAAATATCTCGAAGCGGTGCGATCAGGCATGGACAAGGTCGAGCTGAACGACAAACACAACCATGTGCTTGGCCTCAACAACATCAACATCACCATGCCGGGCGGCAAGATCACCGTGGTCATGGGGCTTTCCGGTTCCGGCAAGTCGACGCTGATCCGCCACATCAACCGGCTGATCGACCCGACCGCCGGTGAGGTTCTCTACGACGGCGAGGACATTTGCGGCATGAGCACTTCGGCGCTGCGGAAATTCCGCCGTCACAAAACGGCGATGGTGTTCCAGAAGTTCGGCCTTCTGCCGCATCGCACCGTCCTGGAAAACAGTGTCTACGGCCTCGATATTCAGGGCATGCCACGCAAGGAAAGCGAAGAGAAAGGCCGTTACTGGCTGGAGCGTGTCGGTCTTGCCGGCTATGAGGATTATTATCCGAACCAGCTTTCCGGCGGCATGCAGCAGCGCGTCGGCCTTGCCCGCGCGCTTGCCAACGATGCCGATATTCTCCTGATGGACGAGGCCTATTCGGCTCTCGATCCGCTGATCCGTGTCGATATGCAGACGATGCTGCTCGACCTTCAGCAGGAGCTGAAAAAGACCGTGGTGTTCATCACCCACGATCTGGATGAGGCTTTGCGGCTCGGCGACCACATTGCCATTCTGAAAGACGGCGAAGTGGTGCAGCAGGGCGACGGCCAGAGCATCATCCTTTCCCCTGCGGATGGTTACGTCACCGACTTCGTGCGTGACGTCAATCGCAGCCGCGTGCTTCAGGCGACCACAGTGATGGAACCGCTGACGGCGAAACCCGAGGGCATGTCGGTGCCGGAAAACGCGACACTGGAAACCATCGCCCGCGATATGTCGGAGGCGAACGAAACCAGCGCCCATGTGGTGGATGAAGACGGCAAGCCAGTCGGCGCCATCGGCCTCGACACGCTGGTGGCGGCGATGGTCACGCCGGCACCTCAGGAGGCGGAGGCCAGGTTGGCAGTCGTGGAGGAAGTGGCAAAAATCCCGGAACCGGCGGCGCCGGTGGAGAAGGAAACTGCGTAATCCGGCACCAACAGGATTTGCCTTTCTTTTAGAGGACCGAAACTGCCCCCGCCCCGCTGCGCAAAAGACGTCGGCGCTGTCTGGCCGCGTCCAAACGCTCTTTCGTCATACCGGCCTAGAGCCGGTATGACGGGAGTGGGGTGTTTGGCGCCAGAGTTTGAGCGGCACAACAGGGTCGCAATGGCGAGCACGACGCGAAGTGTGGGGCAAGGCCGGCAATGCCCGCCTTCCCGTCCAGCCATGCAAAAACGAAGCACCCCTTTGCCACGTGTCAAGCCGGGAACGACATTGCAATGCAGCAAGCGCAAGCTTCGGGCAAGCCGCCGCCGTTAACCATTTGTTAACTTTTGAACGCGGAATCACTGGCATGCAGATCGAAAGCAATATTGGCGGATACAACTATCAGGCTCGTGTCCGCGACATCGAAAAGCCCGGCAGCGCGCAGAACGCGCCCGAGGAACAGGCCGTAAAACGCGGGCCCGGCAACCCGACCGTTTCCAGCACCGTTCTTTCCCGTTCGCTGGCCAACGTGCTGTGGGCCGTCGGCAATGGCGGCGCGCCGGCCCACACGCCGGCTGCAACCTCCGACGAGGACAAGGCAGAAGCGCAGGCCGAATGGGTGCGCAGCGCCTATTCCGAATACGAATAGTTGATTCCGATCAGGCCCTTGCCGGGCTGACCTCCACCGTTACATGTGAAAGTTCATGTATGGCTGCAAGCTTCTGCTTGTAGAAAGCCGGTGCCTTCGGCACCTGCGAGTGGATGGCGACAATGGCGGCGTGATGCCCCGGCCCCACCTGCCAGACGTGCAGGTCGGTGATGCGATCTTCTTCCGTTTCCACGCTTTCACGGATTTCCTGCGGCAAGTCCTCCGTCAGCGGAACCGCATCAACCAGCGTCGTTGCCGTGGAGCGAATGAGTCCCCATGACCAGCGGGCAATCACCACACCGCCAACAATACCCATCAACGGATCGAGGAAGGACCAGCCGTTCCACTTGCCGAGCAGCAACGCGACAATGGCGAGAACGGAAGTCAGCGCATCGGCGAGTACATGCAGATAGGCTGCGCGCAGATTATTGTCCCTGCCGCCCTTCGCACCGTGCTCGCCGTGATGCGCGTGCGAGCCGTGATCGTGATGGGCGTGGCTGCCATGGCCGTGATGGGCATGCGAACCATGTGCGTGCCCGTGGCCGTGATCGTGGTCATCCTTCAACAGCACGGCGCTGACGAGATTGACGGCAAGACCGATGAGGGCGACGAGGATCGCCTGATTGAAGTCGATCTGGACAGGATTGAAAAGCCGCATCGCACTTTCAACGGCGATGAGCAGCGCCACCACCGCCAGCACGATGGCGCTGGCAAAACCGGCGAGATCACCGAACTTGCCGGTGCCGAAGGTGAAGCGCGGATTGCGCGCCTCGCGCCGGGCATAGAGATAGGCCAGCGCCGAGATGAGCATTGCGCCCGCATGGGTGGACATGTGCCAGCCATCCGCCGTCAGCGCCATGGAACCGAACCAGTGGCCGGCGACGATCTCCGCCACCATCATGACTGTGGTCAGCGCAATCACCATCCACACGCGCTTTTCATTGCGCTCATGGTTCCGGCCTAGGAAAACATGGTCGTGGCCGGACGCTGCGGAAAATTCGGATGTCGTCGTCATGTCGCTAATCCTGTTCGATCCTGGAATATTCTGTTTCACGCATGTCTTTTCCCAAAGCCGCGGACACTTTTGGGAGAGAGGTTAGCGGATGTAGGTCTTCAGCACCTGGGCCAACTCTTCCGCCGCACGCGCCCGCTCGTCTTCATTTTCGGCGTGCACGACGTGCTCATGCAGATGTTCCTGCATCACCTCCCCCGTCAGGCCGGAAAGCGCACCGCGCACCGAGGCCAGCAATTGCAGCACCTCGCCGCAGGGCTTGGAATCGTCCAGGGCACGCTCCACCGCCTCCATCTGCCCCTTGAGGCGACGGATGCGAGCGAGAAGCTTCTCCTTGTTGCGGATCGTATGGGACATGAGTACCTCATATACTATAGGGGGGTATACTATATTGCGATGTTTTTTGGTTCAAGCCCTGCGCGACGCAATCTTCGCGAATGTTTCGACCCCTAAAAATACCCCATGAAACTTAGGGGACTCAGTCATGACGACTATCGCAGCAACAACCAGCAGCTACGCAACTCCGGTCCGGACCCTTGAGCCGGCAAAGACCAGGGAAACCAATGCAACCACCGAGGCCCTGCTGGAACTGACACGGGCGGCACACCGCGCGATTTCCAGCGCCGAGAGCGTTGCCGTTTCCGCCGCACCCGCTGCCGCCAGCGTTTCCGCCGGCCTTGCCGCAGCACTCTGGAACCTCGACAGCGGCGCACAGGCCAGAACCGAACCGGCGGTAGATATCGCCGCATCCGTGCAGCCTGACGCCGCCGCCAGCATCGAGACAGAAGTTCTCAAAGCCCTGGCGCAGGCACTCGGCGTGGATGCCGCCGCCTGACACCCATTGAACGGCAGGCTGAAAAGCTATATCTCTAGAGACTAGAGCATCCGGTTCGTTCTTGTCCCGGCTGCTCTTGAGGATATGGAGAAGGCAATGCTGTCCATCGGTGAATTGTCCAAACGTACCGGCGTGAAGGTTCCGACGATCCGCTATTATGAGCAGATGGGCCTCATCCGCGAGGCAGACCGCTCGGAAGGCAACCAGCGCCGTTACGAAAAATCCGATCTCGAAAGGCTGGCTTTCATCCGCCATGCCCGCGATATCGGGCTCAATATCGACGCCATCAGAGAATTGATCGCGCTCAGCCAGCACCGGCAAATGCCGTGCGAGGGTGCGGATCGCATTGCCGCCGAACACCTCGCCCATGTCCGCGAAAAAATCACCAGCCTCAAAAAGCTCGAGCATGAGCTGGAACGTATCGTCTCCCATTGCCATGGTCATTCGATCGAGGATTGTTATGTCATCCGCGCGCTTTCCGACCATGGCATGTGCGAAGGGGAGCATTGATGCTGAAGAGCAGGCTTGACAGATTTCAGATTCGAGCGCATTGCATGGACATGATCAACGAACGCGCACCCATCTCCTGCTCGTACTTTTGGGCCTACCTGTAAAGGGCGGCTCGACAGATCATTTTGTCAACAAGCCGCCGTCAGGCGGCTTTGTTGTTTTTCAAGCGTCCTGACGGCACCGATAAAACCGAAGGACCAGAAAAATGACCGAAGATAGTTCCCTTACATTGGAAAGACCGCCCGTCGTCATCATTCGTGGCGCACGCAAGACCGATTTGCCTGAGCTCAATGAGATGATCACCCTGCTTGCCACCTTTCATGGCGATGCGGCGGCGATTACGCCGGCGAAACTGGAACGCGACCTGTTCGGCCCGCTTCCCTGGGTGCATGGGCTGGTGGCGGAAGCCGACGGCGCATTGATCGGTTACGCCCTGATGCTGCCGCTCTACAAGGCGCAGGAAGGCCGCCGCGGGCTTGAGCTGCACCATCTTTTCGTGCGTGACGGTCACCGCGGCCATGGCACCGGCCAGCACCTGGTTTCCCGCGCCCGCGATATCGCCAAGCGCCTCGGTTGCGACTATCTTTCCGTCAGCGCCACGACCGGCAATGTCGCCGCGCATCGTTTCTACGAAAGCATGGATTTCGCGCCGCGCCCGGTCACCGGCATGCGCTACATGCAGTCTATCGCCTGATTGCAACCTTCGGAGACGGCCATGACACGGATTGCCATTGCGCTTGCGCAGGATTTTGCGGACTGGGAACCGGCGCTGCTTGCTGCCGCCGCGCGCGGCTATCTCGGCGTCGAGATCGTTTACGCAACCCCGGACGGCCAGCCCGTGGTTTCAATGGGCGGGCTCAGCGTTACGCCCGACACATCCTATGACGCGCTTGATCCTGCTAACATCGATGCGCTCGTCATTCCCGGCGGCCTCAGCTGGGAAAAGGGAACGGCTGCCGATCTTGGCGGGCTGGTACAGCGGTTTCGCGAGAAGGGCCGACTGGTTGCCGGCATCTGCGCGGCTGCCAGCGCGCTTGCAGGCACGGGCGCCCTTGATGACGTCGCCCATACCGGCAATTCGCTCGCCTCTCACAAGGCCTATCCGTCCTATCGCGGCGAAGCGCTCTATCGCGACCAGCCGAAGGCGGTCAGCGATGGCGGCATCGTAACCGCAGCCGGCAGTGCACCGGTCAGTTTCGCAGTGGAAATTCTGAAACACCTCGGCCTCTTTGGTCCGGAAGCCGAGGCGGAACTTCAGGTTTTTACGGCGGAACACCGGTGAAGCTCACCTTGGTGTCGAGAGTTTTGCAGATCCTCTCATCGTCATTCCTGTGCCTGTCACAGGAATGACGGCGCGCAAAGCATGAGCGTCCAGACAATATCGCGCATTACCCGCGATCAAGCACCCTGCACGCGCGGGGCGCAGGCTCCGCTCCCTCCCCCGCAATCGCACGGCGGATATCGCGGCTGTTGAGATGCAGACTGCGACCGGCCGGCAAAGCCGAGCGTTTTATCTTGGCAAGGGCTGCGGCCGTAAAGGCAGCCTCATTCTCATGAAAATAGGCGAGCGCCGCTTCCCGTTCCGGGCTGACGCCGAGGACTGCCTTGAAAGCAAGGCGATGCACGGCGCAGGAAGCGCCGTGACCGGGAACGGCAAAACGCAGCGCATCGAGTTCGTCACTCCATTCGGCTGCGTCCTGCATGGTTTCAAGCCGACTGGAAGCGTTTCAGGAAGAACGCGCTCAATGTTCCGAGCAGGGCCCAGAAGACAAAGCTGGTCACGGTGGCGGCAACGATGAACTGGCGTTCCAGCGGCAGCGGTGCCAGCGCATGTTCACCTTCCGGCGGCAGGGGCGCGCCCACCACATGGGGTGCAACGATCAACACCAGTGCGAGCACGATTGTCCAGGGTTCGCGCCGGAACGCGATCAGCGCAATGCCGCCTGCGGTTGCCGCAACCGTCGAAAGCCACCAGATCTGCCGCGCCTCAAGCGCGGCGGCCGGGCTGCCCGGCAGTTCCGGCGGCAGGCCGATCATCGGCGCAAGCATGACGGCGGCAAAACCGGCCACACCCCACAAAAGGCCTTCGCGCCAGCCGGCATTGGTGCCGCGCAGCGAGATGAGGCCGGTCAGCACCAGCGCATAACCGATGGCGGTCAGCACGTTGGCGGCGACCGTATAGGCGGTGCGCTCGAAGCCGTCGGCCGGAGACCAGGCTTCCTCATTATGTTCGTGCGCGGGAATGGCAGCGCCGGTCGTGGCCGGAGCATCATGGCTGTGGGGCGCTTCGCCACCGGCATTTTCATAGGTTTCCGCCTTCAGGATCAGCGGCGTGGTGCCGAAAGCCTGCATGGCCGAAACGGCGAAGCCGCCAACGATGCCGACGAGGACGGCGGTAAAAACGATATTGCGAAAGAACGACATGCTTTCCCCCTCAATGGCAAGGGAAAGCATTGGCATGACGTGTGTCATGCGCGGCGTTGTGAACGGCTTCCACATGCGAAAAGCCGACAAAACCGACGACGAACAGGCCAAGCACGATCGCCGTCAGCGATTGCGCGAAGCTGCCCGTTTTTGCTGAAACGGCGGCATTTGCCGTATTCTGGTTGATGGACATGGTGACCCCTCTTACGGCGCGACCCCGCGCCTTTAGACGCGGCGGAACGGCAAAACGCCGTGCAGCCGCATGCGATACACTTCACCACGGGGATACGAGACTGACACAGGGCGGCACGTTCAAGCGCCACCACCCTGAAATTCCGCTCTTCCGGACACCCCGCCGGCATGGACATTTCTGTGATGGCAGGTCTCCTGGCTTACGGGTCAAAACCTGAAACACCTTCCCGGCATTGCCCTCGCCCATATCCGGCGAGATGCTTACCAGTGGCATTTCGTTTCAGGCTCTCCGCTCACAGTTGCGGGGGCAGCCACGAATGAGGATGTCTCCCTATCGTGTTCCCTTTTCACCTTCCGGAACGCCCGGAAGGAACCATCACAGGATCGTTATCCGATGGGTGCGGGTGGGAGTCAATGGCAGGCCGGCGTGAGAATTGCGCACTGTTGCTGGATGCCGGATCAAGTCAGGCATGACGGCAAAGGGCTACCGCGCCGGGATGGCCTTCAGATAGGCGGCGATCGCATTGCGGTCATCGGCGGTCAGATGCGCCATATTCTGCTGGACCTTGACCATGGAGCCGCCGACGCTGTCGAATTCCGGGGTGAAGCCGGTTTCCAGATAGTTGGCAATATCGGCCGCCTCCCAGCTTCCTACGCTCTGCGAGCCGGGGGTGATATCGGGAATGCGGCCCTCGCCTTCGGGATTGGGACCACCGGCCAGCCATTTGCCATCCAGAAAACCGCCAAGCGCATTGCGCGGCGTGTGGCATTCGCCGCAATGGCCCGGGCCTTCCACCAGATATTGGCCGCGCAGCAATTCGGCATTGGCATCGGCAAGCTCGACGCGGGGTGGCGCGGATGTATCGAAATAGAGGAATTTCCAGCCGCCCAATGCCATGCGCATGTTGAGGGGGAACGGCAGTTCGTGATCCGGCGCATCATTCTGGCTGGCGGGCAGAACCCGCAAATAACCGAAGAGGTCGTTGATGTCCTTCTGCGTCATGCGGGCATAGGAGGCGTAAGGGAAGGACGGGTAGAGATGTTCGCCGTTCTTGCCGACGCCGCGCGTCATCGCATCGCCGAATTCCGAAAGCGTCCAGCCGCCAATGCCATGCTGAGGATCGGAGGAAATATTGGGCACATGAAAGGTACCGAAGGGGCTTTTCAGCGCCTGCCCGCCCGAGAGCGTCAAAAGCGCATCGCCCTTGGCATCTGGTGCCGCATGGCAACTTGCGCAGCCGCCCGCCCAGAACAGCGTTTCGCCATTGGCAAGGTCCGGCTCGCCAAGGCTCACCCAGTGGCTGGGTGCCTGACGCAAAGGCGCAGTGACCCAGGCGAAAATGCCGAAACCGGCAATGGCCGCCACCGCGATCCCGCCCGCGAGCTTCGTCCAAATGGAGGCCATGACCCCTCTCCCCATTATCACCTGATGAGATCAGGCGTCATTCCCGCTGAAAAAACGCCGCCGGGAAGCGGCGTTCTTAATAGGATTATTTCTTAAGACGGTAGGTCTGGTGGCAGGCACCACAATCGGCACCGAGGGTCTGCATGGCGGTGGTCACACCTGCCTGATCGGCCGGAAGGCTGGCAAGAACCTTGTCCGCATCGGCACCGAGCTTGGCGGCCTTGGACTTGAAGTCATCGAAATTTTCCCAGATCGCGGGTGCCGCAGCACTGCCGGTCTCGCTGCCTGGGGGAAACTGGTCGGGGAAAGCCTTGGCGTTGGTGCTGATGGTCGTCACGGCAGCCTTTACGACTTCGGCGTCATAAGGCTTCTGGCCCTTGGAGATGGCAGCAAGCGCACCCATGGAGCCGCCGATCTGCTTCATCATGCCTTCACGTTTTTCGACTTCGCCGGCAGCGTAGACCGCTCCGGCGCAAAGACAGCCGAAAAGCATGGCCGCCGCGATGGTTTTCAGTTTCATACACTCTCTCCTTGATTCCGGCAGATGCCGAACGCGCGATAACGGCGCGAGGATGCCCTTTCCGCATGGCGAAAAGAAGTCACATTGCAGTGAATTTCCCCAAGAAAACAGAAGTCTAGGAGAGTGCTTCCCAAAGCGTAACCAGGGCTGCGGCAATCAGCATGAAACCGGCGGCGCGGCCGATGAAAATCGTCGCGGCAGGCGAGGAAACGAGCCATGCCCGGCTTTTATCCGCCGTCAGCGCCAGAGCGCCATAGACCGTGAACTGCGTGATGGCCACCATCGCGCCCATTACCAGCCCCTGCATCCAGATTGGACCATAGTCCGGTTTGAGGAATTGCGGATAGATCGCCATCATGAAGAGATAGGCTTTCGGATTGGAAAGGCAGGTGAGCACGGCCCGCCAGAACGCCTTTCTGACAGAGGCGCTCGCCTGCGCCTCATCGCCATTGACGGTGATAGCGCTGCGCATCAGGCCGACGCCGATCCAGACCATGTAAGCGGCGCCGGCGACCAGCAGCGGCAGGAACAGCGACGGCATCCAGGCGGCAAGCATGCCGACGCCCAACGCACCGTAAAGCGAATGCACCATGCCGCCGGCGCTCATGCCGCTTGCGGCGGAAAGCCCGGTTCTTTTTCCACCCGTCAGCGCACTTGCCAGCACGAACAGCATATCCATGCCCGGCAGGATGATGATGCCGAACAGGACCAGAAAGAAAAGCCAGAGATTTTCGGCGTAACTCATGTCAGTATCTCCCAAGACAGTTTGCGACACATTCGGGAAAACTCATGTTTCTCAATGTGTTTTGCTGCTTATAGGAAAAGCCAACTGACAGCGTTGTGTCAGTTGCGTTGGGAAACCACCGGGAAAAACGGCAATGCGCAAGGCATCGAGACTGTTCGAGATCATCCAGATCCTGCGGGTGGCGCGCAGGCCGATCACCGCGCAGACCATTGCCGAGGCACTGGAGGTCACGGTGCGCTCGGTCTATCGCGATATTTCGGCCCTTCAGACCATGCGCGTGCCGATCGAAGGCGAACGCGGCGTCGGTTACATCCTGCGTCCCGGCTTCAACCTGCCGCCGCTGATGTTTTCCATCGAGGAGACGGAGGCGATCGTGCTTGCACTCGCCATGGTCGCGCGCACTGGCGATACCGAATTGCGGCAGGCGGCCAAAAAGGTCAGCGACAAGATTGCCGCATCCCTGCCCGAACCCCTGTCGAAAACCCTGTCGGCCAATGCCCTGCACGCCTGGGGCAGCATCGCGCCCTCACCCGCCGGCGTCGATCTTGCCATGGTCAGGCGGGCGGTGCGCGACGAGGAGCGGTTGGACATAACCTATGGCGATGAAACCGGCGCGGAGACCCGGCGACAGATCCGGCCCATCGCCATGATCTATTATTCGGAGACGACCAATATCGTCGCATGGTGCGAGCTCAGGCAAGCGATCCGCAATTTCCGCTCCGACCGCGTTCTGACCTGCAAGACAACCGGCAGCTTTTTCAAGATGGAAGGCGAAAGGTTGCGGCAATTGTGGATGAGCGGCTGGCAGAGCAATCAGCTGGGGACTTCGGAACGAACGACGAATCAAGCCGGCGCGTAAAAGCAACTGATTTAGCGCGTCTTTCAACCTTCGTTCTGTGTCGGCGACCCTCTTTCAACCGTCATTCCTGTGACAGAGACAGGAATGACGGTTGAGAGGGTTGTGCTCGCTTCAAAGCACGGCAGCGTTATGCCGCAAATGCTCCAGCACCCTATCGTCCTCGCGCCCGAAACCGCGGATGACGATTCGGTCGGCAAACACATCGGCAATGGCGAAGGTGTTCTGGTCGGGCGTATCCACCATGCCCTTGAAGTTTACGAAGTGAGTGTTGCCCTGCACCCCGTAATTGCCCTCATGATTATGGCCGCTGAACCATGCGACGACCGAAGGGTGTACATCCAGAAGATCAAGGATGCGGGGCGCATCCCACATATTATGGGCGTTGTCCGGATAGACCGGATAGTGGCAGAAAATGACCACTTTTTCACCCGCCGCATCCGCCTTTTGCAGAACGGTTCGCAGCCATTCGAATTGTTCGTCGCTGAGCGACGCATTCCAGTCCTGCGCATTGATCGCACCCACCTCTTGCAGGCGCTTCAGACGCTCTTGCGCCAGCGTGCGGCGCGGATCGCCGGGCGGCGGGGCAAACAGGCTGACCTCGTTGCCGTCAAGCACCACGAAACGTATCTCACCGATGGTGAAATCGTGCCAGGGCGACGCCATGCCGAGGCGGGCATGGATGGCGGACAGGTGTTCGGCGGCAACGGCGAAATCGTGATTTCCCGGCAGCATCACCGAAGGGTGGCGAAGCTGCTCGTAGACGCCAAGGATCGCATCGAAATTTTCAAAACCGCGATCGATGATATCGCCCAGCGTCACCACGAAGGCCAGTTCCTCGCGATTGAAGGCGTCGATCGCTTCGCCAAGCTTTTTCGGGCTTTCGGCATAATACCGGCCCATATCCGGGCGGGGCTCGGCATCGGCATATTGGGGATCGGCAACGATGCCGAATGAGAAGAGCGGTGTGGTTTTTTCAGTCATGATGCGCCGCGATAAACCGGGCGGATGACAGGCTTGTGACAAGTAGGAGCGACACGCTGGATTGTCGACCTCAAAAGCAGAACACCCGGCCTTTGGGGGGCCGGGTGCTCAGAAAATTACAATCCGCAAAACTTACTTGGAAGCGGCTTCGTAACGCTCCAGGACGTAGTCCCAGTTGATGAGGTTGTCGACGAAGGCTTCGAGGTACTTCGGACGCAGGTTGCGGTAGTCGATGTAGTAGGAGTGTTCCCATACGTCGACGCCGAGGATCGGTTCTGCGCCATGAACCAGCGGGTTTTCGCCGTTCGGGGTCTTGGAGATTTCGAGCTTGCCGTTCTTGACGGAAACCCATGCCCAGCCGGAGCCGAACTGCGTGGTGCCGGCAGCGATGAAATCAGCCTTGAACTTGTCGTAACCGCCGAGATCGGAGGCGAATGCCTGTTCCAGCTTGCCCGGCAGCTTGTTGCCGCCGCCGTCCTTCTTCAGCCACTTCCAGAAATGGACGTGGTTGTAATGCTGGGCAGCATTGTTGAAGAGACCAGCATTGGTGCCAAAGGACTTCTTCACGACTTCTTCAAGCGAAAGGTCGGAAAGACCGGCTTCCGCCGCCAGCTTGTTGCCGTTGTCGACATATGCCTTGTGGTGCTTGTCGTGATGGAACTCGAGCGTCTCGCGCGACATGTATGGTGCAAGCGCGTCGTAGTCGTATGGGAGTTCAGGAAGTTCGAAGGCCATGGTTTTTTACTCCTTTTTGCAGCGGGTTACCGCTCCTAGAAACCTTGTGAGCGGACCATAGGAGCGAACCTCTGTTTGGGCAACCTGTGAAATATCAAAATGTTCCGACAAAAGAGAAAATTCCTCTCAAGCCAGCCGCCACCACATTTGTTTCACAACCCTGGCGTACCGTTTTCCACCCTATCGGTTCGCTTTTGATGAAATTGCAGGAAGGAAATTCCATGACCCGCCCCATGATCCAGCGCGCGCTGCTTCTCGCCGCCTTCTCCTCGCTGGCGCTACCCGCCGTGGCATCGTCTGACGATGCGTGGAAGGAATTCGTGGCGGATGTGCAGACGGCGTGCCTTGGCGCCGGCAAAGACATGATCGAGGACGCCAAGGTGGTGGTCGATCCGGTGGGCAGCGAGAATTATGGTCTCGCCGTCCTCACCGGCAAGGCCAAATTCACCGGTCAGAATGGGGGCGCGGATGCGACGATCAGCCATATCTGCGTTTACGACAAGAAGACCAAGGCCGTCGAACTCGGCAGCGAGCTAGCCGGCGATACGCTGAAGGTTGAAATCCCCGGCTCCACCAAGCCCTGAGGTTTCAGAAACGGGGCGTGGTGTCGCCATCGCCCAGCGCGCGCTGCATCAGCACCGTGTCCAGCCACTGGCCGTGTTTCCAGCCGATGGACTTGAATGTGCCGACATGCTCGAAACCGGCGGCGCGGTGCACACCGATGGAGGCGGCGTTGGCGCTATCGCCGATGACCGCAATCATCTGCCGGAAGCCGCGCGAAGTCGCATCCTCGATCAGCGCATCGAGCAGCTTGCGGCCAATTCCCATGCCCTTCATGGCCGGATCGATATAAACGGAATTCTCCACAGCAGCACCATAGGCCGGGCGCGGACGATAGGCGCCGGCATAGGCATATCCGGCTATCTTTCCGTCGATTTCGGCGACGAGATAGGAGTAATTGCCTTCCACCAGCAGTCGGCGGCGCTCAAGCATCATATCCACGCTTGGCGGATCGATCTCGAAGCTGGCGCGGCCATGCAGCACGGCATCCCGGTAGATTTCGGTAATGGCTGGAATATCCGCCTCCTCGCAGGGGCGGATGGTGAGGCTGGAAATTGTGGGAAGGGTCATTCTCGTGTCCTGTGGTCATTCACGGCATTATTGTGCATTGCGGCTCAGTCAAAATAAAGATTATCTGTCTTATACAAACGATAAGGTTTTCTTTGATGATGGACCTCGATCTGCGGCAGGTGCGCAGCTTCATGGATGTCGCCGATCTCGGCAGCTTTTCCGCCGCAGCCGACAAGGCGGGGCTGACGCAGCCGGCCATCAGCCTGCACATCCGGCTGCTGGAAAAGCAGCTCGGCGTGCGGCTGATCGAACGGGTCGGCAGGCGCGCGCAGCCGACGGCGGCAGGCCGGGACTTTCTCATCCATGCAAGACGGATTGCGGAAGAAGTGGCGCATGCCATCGACACCGTAGCCCCTCATCGCAGCGGGGTGACGGGACGCCTGCGCATCGGCACGGGCGCCACCGCCTGCATCTATCTTCTGCCACCAGTGCTGGGCAAAATCCGCCAGGTGATGCCGGGGATAGACATCGTCGTGCAGACCGGCAATACCCACGATATACTGAGGCTTCTCGAAGCTAATACGATCGACGCGGCGGTGGTGGCCCTGCCGGCCAGCGGCCGCAGCCTCGACATCAGCGACATCCATCTCGATGAACTGGTTGCGGTTTTCCCGCATGGCACCATCAGCGACGCAACAATCCTGAATGCCGAGACGCTTTCGACACAGCCTTTGCTGCTTTACGAGGGCGGCAATACGCGCAAGCTCGTGGATCAATGGTTTTCGGCAACCGGCCGCACCGTGCAACCCGCCATGGAACTGGGCAGCGTCGAGGCCATCAAGAAACTGGCAGGCGCGGGCCTTGGCCTTGCCATCGTGCCACGCATGGCGATGGAGCATGAAGGTGCTGCATCGGGGCTTGAATGGCGCTCGCTCGAGCCGCCGCTCGAACGGCGGATCGCCCTTGCCCTCAGACGCGACAAGCACATGACCGCGCCACTAAGGGCGCTCGCTGCCGCATTGCCGGATGTGCGGAAACGGTGAGGCCTGCGCCGGGTTGCGAGGGCAAGCCAGCCATCGCCTCTGATGGCGAATAGTGCGCCCGCCTCAGCGTCATCCTTGGGCTTGTCCCACTGCTGTCCGGTTTAAATTCCGGACGACCCGCAGCCCCCCTTTTGAAGTCAGTCGTGGAGGGTCAACATTCTCGCGACGTCATCCTCGGGCCCGTCCCGAGGATCTAAACACGTCGAATAAAATCAATACGTTGCAGATCCTCGGGACAGGCCCGAGGATGACGTCGGCGTGGTTGGCCCGACTTGCCTTCCCATCTGATGACGCTACTTTTCTTTTGGTGTCCGGTTCGGAGCGGCAGGCCAGAGCACGACGTTGAGTGTGTCGGATGCTTCGTCACCAGCATTGCTCGCGCCATCCGATGACGCGAGCAACGCTTGCAAAACTCAGAACTCCGTCCAGTCATCACCCTTCACGGCCAGCGCGGCATTGCCACGCGAAGCAGTGACCGGGCGGGATCTGGACGGCTGGGCGACGGGTGCACGTGCGGGGCTTGCGGCCTCTCGCATGTGCCTTGCCGTCTCGCGCAATGCGGAGGTCTGCTGGCCGAGCTGGAACTGCGCCAACAAAGCCTGGAGATTGGCGCATTCCTGCGCAAGACCCGCACCGGCCGCATTCATTTCCTCGACCATCGCGGCGTTCTGCTGCGTGGCCTGATCCATGTGGTTGACGGCGGTGTTGACCTCGGAGAGACCGGCGGACTGTTCCTGCGCCGCGGTGGCGATGGCGTCCATATGGGTGTTGACGGACAGTACGAGCTGCTCGATCTCGGAAAGCCCGACGCCAGTATCGGCGACAAGCTTCACGCCCTCACCCACCGCGACGGCTGACGTGTTGATGAGCTGCTTGATTTCCTTGGCGGCCTTGGCGGAACGCTGGGCCAGTTCGCGCACTTCCTGTGCAACGACTGCAAAACCCTTGCCCGCATCGCCCGCCCGCGCCGCCTCGACGCCCGCATTCAGCGCCAGAAGGTTGGTCTGGAAGGCGATTTCGTCAATAACACCGATGATCTGGCCGATCTGGCGCGAGGAATGCTCGATGCGTTCCATGGCCGAGACGGCATCGCGCACCACCTTGCCGGAAAGATCGGCCTTTGCCCTTGCCTCACGCACCGTGTCGCGCGCATCGCCTGCCCGCTTGGAGGTGGCCGAAACATTGGCGGTGATCTCTTCCAGCGCGGCTGCGGTCTCCTCCAGAGAGGCAGCCTGCTGCTCTGTGCGGCGGGAAAGATCGTCGGATGCCGACGAAACCTCGTGAGCGCCGCCATTTACCGTCTGCACGGATTGGCCGACACTTGTCAGCGCTTCACGCAGTTGAACGACGGAGCTGTTGAAATCGTGCCGCAGCGCCTCGAATTGCGGTGCGAACGGCGTGGCGATCTCGCAGACCATGTCGCCGGAAGCGAGACGGCGAAGACCGCCCGCCAGTGAACCCGTGGCCTGATTGAGCCGTTCTTCGGCCTCGGCCTCGGCGCGCTGCTGCAACTCGATACGGTCCCGCTCGGCCCGCTCGCGGTTGGCCAGGGCTTCGGATTCCAGCTGCCTGTTGCGGATTGCCGCCTCGCGGAAGATTTCCACGGCGCGGGCCATCTCGCCGATCTCGTCGCCGCGTTTTGCGCCGGCGACATCGATCGAAAGATTGCCGCCCGAAAGCTCCATCATCGCGTTGGTCAGGCGGCTGATCGGCCGGGTGACGCGGCCGACGATGACGGCAAGCGAGAGGATACAGAGCGCCAATGTCGCGATGAAGACGAAAAGATAGATCATCGCATCGATGAAGGCGTCCTGTTTGGCCTGTGCGGCATTTGCGTCCAGAACATCCATGGCGGCAGAGGCGATTTTCGCGATCGTGCCGAGGTTTTCGGTGACGGTGGTGCGCCAGCTGTCCATGGTGAAGGCAGGCGTGCGACCATTCATGAGATCGTCGATGAGCTTGGCGCGCTGCGTGCTGAAATCGCCCTTGAAGTAAGTCTTGTCCGCCGTGGCGTAGATATCCTTGAGCGATTGCGGCGTCGATTCATGCGCTGCCAGATCGCCGGTCGCTTTCCAGGCGAAAGCCGCACCGGCATCGAATGCGCCGAGCTGCTGCATTTCCTGCGCCGTCAGTGGACGGTTCTGGGCAACGGCAGCGTTGAGAATGACGGTGGCGCTGCCGCCAAGGGCACGGGCAGACCAGCCGTAGGAGCGCAACTGGATCAAACCGGTCTGGCCCTGATCGAGAGAGCGAACGGTGCCTTCAAGCGCCGTCGAGCCCGCCTCGAGCGAGGCGAGGAAATCGCCACCGAGCGCCATGACCGTTTTGTCGAGCCCGCCTTCGCGCCGGTCGAGCGGCAGCGAAACATTGGCGTCAACCTTCTTTCGCAATTCGACGAACTGCGCGTAGACATCTTTCACGCGCTTCAGCGGTGCCTGAAGCTGCGTGTCTTCAAGCGATGAAGACTGCGTGAGGAATGCCGTCATGGCAGCATCCACCTTCTGGCGTGCGGCCTGCACGCTGGCGACGCTGCCCGTCGATTTCGACGGATCGAGCGTCAGTGCCGTGGCGCTGTCGCCGCGTTCACTGCGGAAATTCAAAAGAGCGTTGAAAAGAAGCTTGTCGAGCGAGACGAGTTGCGCAACCTCTGAAAAGGTGCCGGCGCGATTGGCCGACCGCCACAACTCGTTTCCGACCAAACCGGCCAGCGCGAGGCTGATGGTAAGAAAAAATCCTACAAGTACATTACGAATGCTGAAAGACATCTGGCGGCCCTCGTTAGCCGGAAGGGAAGATGCTGCAAACTACGGGCGGTTTGTCTAAAATTGGATTAAATTCCCCTCAGTTTTCGTGGGAAAATACTGCACTGCAAAAACAAAAGGCCACGGCAAGCCGAACGCCTGCCATGGCCCTGATCGAAATACCTGTCAGCTTTGCCCACCAGACAGAAAATCACACTCGATTTTCGTCCGTAACGATGGGCAGATTAAAGAGAGTCAGAGCGTCCGGCAGGACGCACGGCGCTCTAGACGTCTGCGCCGAGACGTGCCCAATCCATGTAAAGATCGAGCGCCTTGCGGGCGACCGGGCCTGCCTGCAATGCGCGGTCATCCAGTTTCACAACAGGGGAAACCTTGGAATAATTGCCCGAGCAGAAGATTTCATCGGCCCCGCGGAAATCCTCGACCGACAAGGTCGCTTCGCGCACTTCGAAACCGGCCTGGCGCAGAAGGCCCATCACCCGCGAACGGGTGATGCCGGCAAGGAAGGTGCGGTTCGGAACCGGGGTGAAGACGACGCCGTCCTTGACCATGAAGACGTTGGACGATGCCGATTCAGCAACATTGCCGTTCATGTCGCACATCAGGGCGTTGTCGAAACCGCGTGCACGGGCTTCCAGAATGGCGCGGCCGCTATTGGGGTAAAGGCTACCGGCCTTGGCATCCGTCATCGCGGTTTCCGGTGAAGGACGGCGCAGCGGCGAGACAGTGAGTGTCAGCGATGCGCCGGCATTCATCGGCGCTTCGAAAAGGCACAGCGCAAAACGGGTGGAATTGGCATCGGGCGCGACGACGCTGCCTGGCGAACCGTGTTCTGCCCAATACATCGGCTTGATGTAGATTTCGGTCTTGCCGTCGAATTTATTGATGCCTTCCAGCGCCAATGCCTCGATCTCTTCCGCCGTCATGGTCGGCTTCATGCCCATGTTGGTGGCCGAGCGGTTGACGCGCTGGCAATGCAGATCGAGATCGGGAGCCACGCCATCGAACCAGCGCGCGCCGTCAAACACCGTGGAGGCCAGCCACATGGCATGCGAGGTCGGGCCGATGAGCGGCGGATTGCCGGGCAGCCATTGACCATCAACATAGGTCCAGGTGGTTGATCGGGGTGCGGTATCGACGGTCATGACTGTCTCCTGTCTTGAGCATCTCCGCCTTTCTGCAAAAGCGAAAGAGCTCCATCTTTTTCGTCCTGCCACATTGCCGCACGCAAAACCGCTTCGCACTTTTGCTGGCAATGCTCTGAAATCGGCGGGAGTGAATGCCTCTGACCGGGTGAGGTCAAGTTTTAATTGCCGCCATGTCTTATTTTGATGGAAAATAACAAATGCATGCCCTGACAAAGACGTTTTGTGAGGCGAAACAAAAGGTTGATGAATAGATCCATCACAATAATTCATGCATTGGATGATGGCGGGGCGATTTCGCCCATGCGATGCTGGCAGTCTGACGGCGCTTGCAACGCCCTTTACCATTCTTGTTCGCCCATCCGAATGCGACACGTCAGCAGGAGAAAATCATGGTATGGTCCGCCCAGCAATATCTGAAATTTGAAGACGAGCGGACACGCCCGGCAAGGGATCTTCTGGCGCAGGTGCCGCTGGAGCGCGTGCTGAACGGTTACGATCTGGGCTGCGGCCCGGGCAATTCCACCGAGCTTTTGACCGATCGTTACGGCGTCAACGTCATCACCGGCATCGACAGCGACGACGACATGCTGGAAAAGGCGGCGGACCGGCTGCCCAACACCCGTTTCGGCAAGGCCGATCTCGGCAACTGGCGGCCCAGCCAGAAGGCGGACCTGCTTTATGCCAATGCGGTGTTCCAATGGGTGCCGGATCATCTTGCCGTTCTTTCGCAGCTGATGGACGAGCTGGAAAGCGGCGGCGTGCTTGCCGTGCAGATGCCTGACAATCTGCAGGAGCCGACACATCGCGCCATGGAGGAAACGGGAGCAGACGGCCCCTGGAAGGACACGTTTGCGGATGGCAGATTGCGCCGCAAACCCCTGCCCGCGCCATCAGCCTATTTCGATGCGCTGACACCGAAATCCGCGCGGGTGGATGTGTGGCACACCATCTACAACCACCCCATGAAGGATGCGGAAAGCATTGTGGAATGGGTGAAGGGCACGGGTCTGCGCCCCTATCTTGCCGCCGCCGGCGAGGAACACCGCGAGGCCTTCCTCAACGACTATACGAGGCGCATCGCAGCCGCCTATCCGCCCATGGCGGACGGCCGGCTGCTGTTGCGTTTTCCGCGCCTGTTCGTGGTGGCGGTGAAGAAGTAGCGTAGTTTTCGCCTCCCCTCATTCCTGTGCCTGTCACAGGAATCCAGCCAGCCCAAGTCCTTGGGCTGAAAAGGCTCTCTCGCCGCGCAGACGCGCGGCGGCTGGATCCCTGTGACAAGCACAGGGATGAGGAGAGCTTAGAGTACGACATGGCTACGGCACTATTTAGCCAATCGGCCTCAACGCATTATCTCTAACCCGCGAAGGCATAGACCCTCAGACGATGGCCGTCGGGGTCGGCGGCAGTGAATGTGTGGCCGAAGTCCATCGTGCCGGGCTGCTGCAAAATCGCGATGCCCTTTGCCTTCCAGTCGGCGAAGGCTTCATCCACCTGCGCATCACCTTCGACGCGGAAGGCAAGCTCGCCGCCACCGCCCGTTACCGATGCCTTCGGCTCCACGGTATGCCTTGACCAGAGGCCGAGCTTCATGCCGTTTTGAAGCACGAACAGGGAGAATGTCGGAGAGGCTTCGACCGGCTCTGCGTCGAGCAGGGCTTTATAAAATTCCGTGCTGGCCGGCGGGTTGTCGACGTACAGAATGGTGAAATCGGGGTGGGTCATGGCTGTTCTCCTTGAGTTGCGGATGAACAGGTTCTAGCCTCCCATGCTGTCAGTTTTTGTCAGCATGATTTTGTTGCCTTCGCTGTTTTTCCCGCTCGCGCCACTCCTTCAGCAGGGACTGGCGGCGGCGGGGATAACGCATGTCCAGAGGGTTGACGCTCTCGATGCGGTCGGCCCGGAAACTGCGGAAATCCTGCCGCGTCTCGCACCATGCCAGCACGACCCGCACCAGATCGAAAAAAGCGAGCGCGAAGGGCCAGATCACCCGCTCCGTCAATTCTCCCTTTTCGTCGCGATAGGTCATCACGACCTTGCTCTCCTTGCGAATAATATCGCGAATGGCGGCGAGATCGACGTGGATGGTGGCCATGGCCTGCCCGGGGCCGACAAGCAGGGTGGAATTATCGAGTTCCTCGCGCAGGGCATCGGGCAAAACGGCGGCGATCTTGACGAGTGCGGCGCGGGCGGCCTGCGCCAACCCCTCATCGGCACGGCCCGCGACCCATCGCGACCCGAGCACAAGCGCCTCGATCTCCTGCTGCGAAAACATCAGCGGCGGCAGCAGAAAACCGGGAAGCAGCACATAACCCACACCCGCCTCGCCCTCGATGTCAGCACCCTGCGCCTGAAGCGTTGCTATGTCGCGGTAAAGCGTGCGCAGGCTGACGCCGGTTTGTGCGGCCAGCGCCGTACCGCTGACCGGCATGCGGTGGGCGCGCAGGATCTGCAACAGATCAAGAAGCCGTTGTGAGCGCGACACGCGTGGTTCCTCTACATTCCGATCATGCCATCTACGAAGTTTCACCATCGACTGGTAGCCTCGCGCACAGCGCCTCGCAATGGCGAGATGCTTGAAACCAATGGCGCGGACACCAGTTAATAAAAGACCGCTTCCCCATCCGGCAGTCCTTGCCGGCCATGTTTGAAATAAACAGGAGAGACATGCATGTATGACGTCAACGCGAATGGCGCGAACATTCCCGCCCTCGGTTTCGGCACCTTCCGCATTCCGGAAGAGGATATCAGGCGCATTTTGCCGGAGGCGCTGAAACTAGGTTTCCGCCATGTCGATACGGCCCAGATCTACAAGAATGAAGGTGCGGTTGGCGACGTGATCGCAAAGTCCGGCATTTCCCGGCACGATATTTTCCTGACCACCAAGGTCTGGGTGGACCGCTATCGCCACGCTGATTTTCTCGCCTCCGTCGATGAAAGCCTGCAAAAGCTGAAGACGGATTATGTCGATCTCCTGCTGCTGCACTGGCCGAAAAGCGATGTGCCGCTGGCGGAAAGGATCGGCGCGCTGAACGACGTGCGCAAGGCCGGAAAGGTGCGCAATATCGGCATTTCCAACTTCAACGTGGCGCTGACGGAAGAGGCGGTCAAACTCTCCGACACGCCGCTTGCCACCAACCAGATCGAATACCACCCCTATCTGGACCAGACGAAGGTGATTGCGGCCGCGCGCAAACACGGGCTCTCGGTCACCGCCTATTATCTGATGGCGGATGGCAAGGTGCCTGATGATACGGTGCTGAAGGATATTGGTGCAAGGCACGGCAAGACGGCCGCACAGGTGGCGCTGCGCTGGGCCGTGCAGCAGCCTGATGTCGTGGCGCTCTCCAAGACCGCGACCGAAAGCCGCCTCAAGGAGAATTTCGACATTTTCGATTTTGCGCTCTCGGAAGAGGAAATGCAGGCGATCCACGCGCTTGCCAAACCCGATGGCCGCATCGTCAACCCCGGTCACCTCGCGCCCGACTGGGACGATTGACTGCGTGAACCCGGTCCGGTCTCACCGCTGCGTCAACGCCAGTTTCGCCCCTAGCGCCACAAACGCGGCGGCGAAACTGCGTCTCAGCCAGGTGAGCACGGCCGGGCGCGCCACAACCTGCCGCCTGACCGAGGCGGCAAAACAGCCGTAAAGCGCAAAGACCAGAAACGTCATGGCCATGAAGATCAGCCCGAGATCGACCATGCGCCACGTCGGAGAAACCTCCTCCGGCGCGATGAATTGCGGCAGGAACGCAAAAAAGAAGATCGACAGTTTCGGGTTCAGGAGATTGATGAGGATAGCCTCTCCGATGACCCGCCCCGCCTTGCGGTGCTCCTGCTTGTCGTCGATCTTCAGCGCCCCATCTTCCCGAAGCGTGTTCCACGCCATGTAGAGCAGGTAGGCGACACCCAGATATTTGATCACGCCGAAGGCCAGGGCGCTCGCGTGCAGAATGGCGGCAAGTCCGGTGATGGCGGCCAGCAGATGCGGCACGATACCGAGCGTGCAGCCGAAAGCCGCGACGACGCTCGCCCTCGCCCCTTGGGATAGGCCAGCGGCCAGCGTGTAAACCACGCCTGTTCCGGGAGAAGCGGCGATGATCAGGGATGTGATGAGGAATTCGGGCGTCATGGATGCTGCAAGTCCCGTTGAATGGAGGACAGGAGCATGACTGTGTCCGGCGCGGGGGTCTTGGATGAAATTGCAGCGTTGATGCTTGGAGGCTCGCGTCTGTAGCCCTATTACCCCAACCTGCGCTACGAAACGGCTGCCCTATACGCCGCGGGCGTCACCCCGAACTGCCGCACGAAAAGCCGGTTCAGGTGGCTCTGGTCGGAGAAGCCTGCGGAAAAGGCCACCTCGGCGGGCGGTGCGCCTTCGGCCAGTGCACGCCTTGCCAGATGCAGGCGCCGCTGGAGAATGTAGCTGTGCGGCGTCAGCCCCGTGGCCCTGGCAAAAGAGCGCAGGAAGCGAAACTGACTGATACCGGCCTCCTGCGCCAGATCAGCAAGGCGGAACGGCCGGGCGGGATCGTCATCGATCCTGCTTTTCGCCCGTCTTGCGCTGCCGGTTGCCGCCGGTTCGCTCCGCGTTGTCGCAGTCTCCATCGCTCCCGCCAGAAGCATCAGCAGGGTCTCGTCGCAATGAAGGGTATCCCCCGGCCGATCCGTTGCCGTCATGGCCGAAAAAACCGTGCGGAACCGGTCCGCCAGAGGCCTTGTATCGACGGGATAGGCGAACTCGAAAGTGCCGTGATCCTTTTCGATGATATCGGCAATGGCGGCCTGCACGATATCGATGTCGAGATAGATCATCCGCCAGGCGCGCCCACCCTCTCCCAGCGGACTGCCGTCATGCACCTCACCCGGATTGACGGTGATGACATGGCCGGCTTCAGCCTCCACCATGCCGCGCCCGCTCAGCGATTTCTGCGCGCCGCGCTCCACAAGGCCGATGCCGAACTGGTCGTGCATGTGACGTGGAAAAGAGCGGTCGCTATCCGCAACCACGGCAGCAATACCCGGCATGGCGGTTTTCGGCATGAGGAATTGACGGCTGCCCATGAAAAGCTGGCGCTCCCTTTAAAGAGCGTCACGCTATCACAAACGGTGCGTCCGAGACAGGGCCGGGCCTTTACGGATGCATGCCGTTGACCATCGAAAACACCTGATCGAAATTGCCGTTCTGCGCGGCGAAACGCAGCGGCTTGCAGCGTTCCACAACCACTTCTTTCTCATCCGGGCGACCGCCAAGAATGTCCATCACTTCCGAAATGAAGGCCTCGAGCGGCATGGCTCTTTCGTCACTTGCCTGGCCTTCCCCCATCAGCGTCGTCTGCACATATGGCGGCACGATTTCGATGACCTCAACCGAGGTTTCCTTCAACTGTTCGCGAAGTGCGACGGAATAGGCATGGATGGCCGATTTGGTGGCGCTGTAGGTTGGGGTGACCACCATGGGCACGAAGGCCAAGCCGGAGGATACCGTCAGCACCGTCGCTTCGGGCTGCTTGAGGAAATGCGGCAGCAGCGCCGCCGTCAGGCGAATGGGCGCTAGAAGGTTGGTGGCGATAGTTTCCTCCGCCGTGTCCAGATAGTTCGGGGCCGAGGAGATGTCCTCCGGCCGCATGATGCCGGCATTGTTGATGACGGCGTTGAGCGTCGGATGTGTCTTGATGAGATTGTCGGCGAAAGAGCGGATGCCTTCAGCGTCGGTCGCGTCCATGACCATCGCGGCCATGCCGGGATTGGCGGCCGTTACCTCATCCAGCACATTCTGGCGGCGGCCGGAAATGA
Organism: Rhizobium sp. AN6A; assembly: GCF_900215635.1. Classification (NCBI taxonomy): domain Bacteria; kingdom Pseudomonadati; phylum Pseudomonadota; class Alphaproteobacteria; order Hyphomicrobiales; family Rhizobiaceae; genus Rhizobium; species Rhizobium sp. AN6A. The sequence goes on along the minus strand of NZ_OCNC01000004.1, from coordinate 1,916,642 downwards.
CGACCTTGTTGCCCAGCCGGTGAAATGCTTCCGCCAGCGCCCGCCCGATGCCGGAGCCGCCACCGGTGATGAGAATGGTGTTGCCTGTCGTTTTCATCGAAAAATCCTTTGCCTGTTGGATGACAGGAAATTAGCGGCTATACTCTCCATTCGTAAGTAGGCACCCAAAAGAATTATACTTACCCAAAGGAGAGTGTGAGATGAAACGGTATGCCGCCGATCCCATGATCGAGAACAGGCGCAAGTCTCCGCCGCCCACGGAAACCGATCCGGTCATCGAGGCGCTGGTTGAGGATATCATCGCGAAAGTGGCCGACAAATGGACGATGCTGATCCTTGAGGTGCTGGAAGAGCATGGCACGCTTCGCTTTACGCAGATCGGCAGGCTGGTCGGCACCATCAGCCAGAAGATGCTGACGAAAACGCTGAGGCAGATGGAAAGCGACGGACTGGTGCGCCGCACCGTGCACCCCGTCATTCCGCCGCATGTGGATTATGGCCTCACGTCTCTCGGCGAGACCCTTGGCAGCGCCTTTTGCGGCGTGTGGATATGGGCGGAAACCCACCATGCGGAAATAGAAGAGGCGCGGCGCCGGTTCAATGAACAGCCGCCGCGCCCCGTTATGGAATAAAATGTCGCCTTACGCGAACTGGCTGAGGCCCGGAACCGAAGCGATCACCTGATCGACAGTCTCATCGCCCGCGTGCTGGCGAGCAACGGCGATGGTTTCCTTGGCGAGCGTGGTGATTTCGCTCATGCCGATGCCCTGGCTCATCAGTTGCTGGCCGAGACCCATGATGCCGCCGCCGCCGATCGCGCTCATCAGGCCGCCCAGCAGACCGCCGCCACCGGCGCCCTCGCCATTATACTGTGCCACGAGATCGCTGGCACCCGGAATGGCTTCGATCATGCGGGCGATCGGACCATCTGCCGCCTCGCGCTGGAGAAAACCCAGAATCATGCCAACAGCCTTTTCGGCCAGCGCAGGGTCTATGCCCGCCTTTGCGGCGATCTGGTCAACGACTTCGTTCATTCTTGCCTCCTGTTGAAAAACGACGCCAACACCGAATAACTGACGTTAACGTCAACGTAAAACAATCTCATGCCGCATTCAAGCGGGCGGCAGACGGGTGCGGCAACTTTCATGAAGCGGTTTTTCTTCATCGCCATCAAGCAGTTGTTGCGCCTTGAAACTGTCCTTATAAGATCATCACAACCATACTATGAAAAGGCCGCTTTGGCAGTAACGGCCAGAGGGTGCCGTAAAAGTTCAATTCGGACATGACCATCTTCAAATCGATCGCGATTTAAGGGTCATGCGTCAGTCGCAGGAGAAAATGGTCGATGTTGCAGGACGGACAGATCTATATCGGGACCAGCCGCAATCCGGACGACAGCCTGAACAAGGGTGAATATCTGGAGCTGAAATTCGGCAACCGCCACGGCCTGATCACCGGCGCAACGGGCACGGGCAAGACCGTGACCCTGCAGGTTCTTGCCGAAGGTTTCTCGCAAGCCGGCGTTCCCGTTTTCTGCGCCGATATCAAGGGCGACCTTTCCGGCATCGCCGCCCAGGGCGAAGCCAAGGACTGGGTGCAGAAACGTGCCGAACAGATCGGTTTCACGGATTTCTCCTATGGCAAATCGCCGGTGATCTTCTGGGATCTCTACGGTGAAAAAGGCCATCGCGTGCGCGCCACCATCGCCGAAATGGGCCCGCTGCTGCTGGCGCGGCTGATGGATGCTTCGGAAGCGCAGGAAGGCGTGCTCAACATCGCCTTCAAGATCGCCGACCAGGGCGGGTTGCCGCTGCTCGATCTCAAAGACCTGCAATCGCTACTGAACTACATGGGCGAGAATGCAAGTGCGCTGTCCAGTCAGTTCGGCCTGATTTCCAAGACCTCTGTCGGTTCGCTGCAACGCGGGCTGCTGGTTCTCGAACAGCAGGGTGCCGCAAACTTCTTCGGCGAGCCGGCGCTGAATATTGCCGACATCATGCGCGTCGGCATGGACGGGCGTGGCACGGTTTCGGTTCTCGCTGCCGACAGGCTGATGATGAACCCGCGCCTTTACGCGACCTTCCTGTTGTGGATGCTCTCGGAGCTCTTCGAGGAACTGCCGGAAGTGGGCGACCCGGAAAAGCCGCGTCTGGTGTTCTTTTTCGATGAGGCGCATCTGCTGTTCAACGACGCGCCAAGGGTGCTCGTCGAGCGCGTGGAGCAGGTGGTGCGGCTTATCCGCTCCAAGGGTGTGGGCGTCTACTTCGTGACGCAGAACCCGCTGGACGTGCCGGAAACCGTTCTTGCCCAGCTGGGCAACCGCGTGCAGCATGCGCTTCGCGCCTATACGCCGCGCGAGCAGAAAGCTGTGCGCACCGCAGCCGATACGTTCCGCCAGAACCCGGCCTTCAACACGGCCGACATCATCACCACGCTCGGTACGGGCGAGGCTCTGATTTCAACCCTGCATGACAAGGGCGCGCCCTCCATCGTCGAGCGCACCCTTGTGCGGCCGCCCTCGGGCCGCGTCGGGCCGCTCACCGATGCCGAGCGCAAATTGCTGATGGATACCGGCCCGCTTGCCGGTCAATACGACAGGGATATAGGCCGGGAATCGGCCTTTGAAATCCTCAACGCACGCGCCCAGAAGGCTGCGGAAGCCGAAGCCGCCAAGCGCGCGGAAGAGGAAAATGCCTCCAGCCAGTCCGACAGTGCCTCGGGACGCTGGCGCCTGCCCGGTTTCGGCGACGAGGAACCCACAAAGGCCTCCACAACCGGCGCCCGCAAGACGAGCGGTTATCAGCGCGAAACCGTGATCGAGGCGGCAATGAAAAGTGCCGCCCGCTCTGTTGCCACATCCGTGGGCCGCGCCATCGTGCGCGGCATCCTGGGAAGCCTGAAGCGTTAAAACAGATAAGCCGCCCGGCCTCGATCAGCCGGGCGGATTTTATGCTGTTAGCGTGACGGTTCACGGCTCGCGATAGAAAATCATGCCGCCGTGGTAGAGCACATCGTCGATGAACTCGCCATCGGCCGTAAAGCCGGTATCATCCCAATAGTCGATATGGTTGCCCCTCACCTCATAACGCCCCTGATAGGCGCTTTTGCGTTGGCCGCGCGCCTCGTCGTAGCGGCCATCAGGCAAAAGCTCCTGACGGATATGGCCGTCGCCGGTGACCCACATGCCGATATAGGGGTGGCTTTCGGTCTGGGCCATCTTGTCCATATTCCCTTTCACCGCACGACCGTCCTGATGGTGGCCGGTATCAGCGGCGGCCGTTGCGAGTACAAGGGCAAGCGATGTCGAAACAATCTTCATTGGCCCGATCCTCCCTATGCGGCGGTCGGCCGGACGACGATTTCATTGACGTCCACGTCGTCGGGTTGTTCGATGGCATAGCGGACTGCGCGGCCAATGGCGTCCGGCTTCAATGCTATGGCCCGGTAGCTTTGCATCAACTCCGCGGCGGCCGGATCGGTGATGGTGTCGGCGAGTTCGCTTTCCACCACGCCGGGATGAATGCAGGTGACACGCAGATCACGGTTTTCCTGCCGCAGCCCATCTGAAATGGCGCGTACCGCAAATTTCGTCGCACAATAGACGGCAGCGGTGGGCGAAACGGCCAGTGCGCCGATGGAAGCGATGTTGACGATGTGGCCTGAAGCACGCGCGGTCATCTCAGGCAGAACGGCGGCAACCCCGTAAAGCACGCCCTTGATGTTGACGTCGATCATTCGGTCCCATTCATCGACCTTGAGGGACGACATCAGCGAAAGCGGCATGATACCGGCATTGTTGACGATGACGTCGATCCGTCCGAACGCCTTGCGTCCCGCCTCGGCAAAAGCCTCGACACTCTGTCTTTCCGTGACGTTGAGGGGATGGACGACAACCTCGGCGCCCGTTTGGCGCAGTTCGTCGGCCAAAGCCTGCAAACGGTCCATGCGACGCGCGCCCAGAACCAGTTTCGCACCTGCAGCGGCAAGTTCTCTGGCGATACCCTCACCTATCCCGCTAGACGCACCTGTTATGAGAATAACTTTGTTCAATGTCATGGCTTTCTCCTTGGCGTTACGGCCCGCTTTTTTGAGAGGAGGCCGTTGCAGGAAAGATAAAGCTTTGCCATTGTCGTGATAATTACCTCAATGATAAACTCCATGGATAGATTTTCTAACCAATGAATGTTGATCTCAACGCGCTTTCCACCTTCTGCATGGTTGCCGAGGAACGCAATTTTCGGGCTACAGCGGACAGGCTCGGCGTAACACGGTCGGCCGTCAGCCAGACCATCCGCAGGCTTGAAGAAACGATGGGGATAGCGCTCGTTCAGCGCACAACGCGTAGCGTCAGCCTGACGGAAGCGGGGCAACAGCTTTACGCCGATGTTTCGCCATCCATCGGCAACCTCATGCAAGCGACACAGGCCGCCTCTTCCCTGAGTGGAACGCCTCGGGGGCAATTGCGGCTTGCCGTTTCCTCCATAGCGGAGCGCTTCTTGTCCGGGCCATTACTGGCGCGCTTTGCTGAAATCCATCCGGAAGTGCAGCTCGATATTGTCGTGACGGACGAGGAATTCGATATCGTTGCCGAACATTACGATGCCGGCGTGCGTCTGGGGGAGCTGATCGCGCAGGATATGATTGCAGTTCCAGTTTCCGGGCCGCAGCGGCAACTCGCTGTCTGTTCCCCGCAATATCGAGATCGCGTCACCTTACCGACGCAGCCGCGCGAACTGATCCATCACAAATGTATTGGCTGGCGGCCTCGTCCGGCCGTGGCGCCATATCGGTGGGAATTTGCAGAAAATGGCCGGGAGTTCGCGGTCGCGGTGCAGCCGGACTTCACCACCAACGACATGCAGCTGATGATAAAGCTGGCCTGTGCCGGCGCCGGCATCACATTCGGCATGGAAGAGACCTTCCGTCCCTACCTGGAGAGCGGTCAGCTTGTTTCCATGCTGGAGGACCATTCTCCGACCTTCGCGGGATTTTATCTCTATTATCCCAATCGACGTCATCTTGCGCCGAAGCTCCGCGCCTTTATCGATCACGTTCGGCTACCGAGAAACCGGTAATCTGCCGGAGTAGCCTCCGGCAGATCGGTATGTCAGCCCAGGAAGGGTTACTTCTTCTGCGACAGCAGCGAGAAGAAAGCGCCCTGCGGGTCCTGGCAATTGACGATCCAGCTCTCGCCGGGAACCTCCATCGGGCCGTTGACGACCTTGCCGCCACCGGTGCTGACCCGGGTGATGGCGTCATCGATGCCATCGACGTTGAAGTAATAACCCCAATAACAGGTGGGCGCCCCTGCCATACATTTCATCATGCCGCCGACGACCTTGCCGTTATGGGCGAAGATGCGATACGGGCCCATTTCTGCGCCCATGTCAAAATCATGGTCCTTGGTCCAGCCGAAGACCTCACCGTAAAAGGCGATGGCGTCGTCAACATTGTTGGTAGCGAGTTCGTACCAGCCGACGTGACCCGGCAGGTTCTGCGTCTCCTGCGGAAAACCGCCGGTTTCCATTGGCAGCGGCGTCATGATGCACAGAACCGCACCGGAAGGATCCGCCACCACGGCGAAACGGCCGATCTCGGGGATATCCTGCGGCGGACGCCTGACCGAACCGCCCTTTTCCGCGAAAAGTTTTGCCGTGGCGTCCACATCGTCAACGCCGACATAACCGGTCCAGTTGGGCGGAATGCCCTGGCCCTTGTGTTCTTCGGTCAGTTCCATGATGCCGCCCATGCCTTTGTCATCGGCTTCCAGCACCAGATAGGGCATTTCCGGCGAACCGAAATCCTTGGTCTGCCAGCCGGCGACATGGCCATAAAAGCGGGCACCCTGCTCCATGTCAGGCGTCATCAGTTCAACCCATATGAATTTTCCGTGTGTATCGGACATTGAATCTCTCCGGGGTTATGGCGTCATTTTTCTGGCGATCGGCCGCCGCAGGACGCGGCGGCGCATTATCAGGCGTGATCGGGCAAATTCCGGCGTGGCGTCACGCCTTGCGCTGGAATTCCGATGTCATGAAGGTCTTGAAGCTGCCATCCGGCTGCCGGACGCTGCCGGAAAAGCTGCGGTTATTGTCGTCGTGCAGCACCAGCACGTCGCGATAGGTATCGATGCGGCCGGAACCGTCAAAGGCCGGTCCTTCCGCTTCGAGCGTCAGGGTCTTGCCGTCGTCTTCCAGCCAGCCCTTGTAGACCCAGAGATTGGTCATCATGGACCCCACCCAGGTGCCGACGAAATGGCCCTTGGCCGGGTCGAAACCCACGGTGATGACAGCCGTCATCTCCGTCCCGTCAGGCATCTTGCCGGAGCCGTTCCCGATGATCCAAAGCCCGCCGACGGAGCTGACGGTTTCGGTGAACCGCTGGGCGGGGTCATCGGGATCGTATCCCTCATGGCCGGAACTGGCGGTCATGACCCAGTCGCCGACGATCCTGCCCAGGAACGCGTGTTCCTTCTGCGGCTTGGCATTTTCCATTGTCGTCTCCTCCTCCTCGTCCTATTTCAGTGGCAGCAAGACGCGGCCTTGGGCTCGTCCTCGTACTGGTCGTGCCGGCGCACCCAATCCATTACACCCTCTTCATTACGGCCTTTTGGCACCAGATCGAGCAGCATCAATGTACCGAGCGTCTCTTCCATGCCGCGGGCATAGGCGGAATAGCTATGGTAAATCCTGCCGTCCTCGCCCTTGGCGAAAATGCTGACGCCGTGCAGGTCCTTCAGGTCACCCATCGGCTCGATCTCACGGTAATTGTAGGTAATCGCCCCGCTCTCGATATCCTCATCACGGAAGGAGGCCTGATAATCATAGTTGAAGTCGCTGCCGTCGGCCGAAACCCAAGGGAATTTCCAGCCCATGCGTTTTTTATAGGCCTCGATCTTTTCGAGCGATGCCCGCGAGACCGCAACGAAACCCGCATCGCCGTGCTTCAGGTGAACCATCGCACCATCGACGTGGTCGGCGAAAAAGGAACAGCCGGTGCAGCCCTCCTCCCAGTCGGGTGCCAGCATGAAGTGGTAGACGATGAGCTGGCTGCAATTGCCGAAGAGTTCTTTCAGCGATTTCGGGCCGGAAGGCGCGTCGAAAATATAATCTTTCGTCACCTCTTCCCAGGGCAATGCACGGCGCGCCTCGTTCAGCCTGTCGCGCGCGCGGGTCAATTCCTTTTCCTTCACCAGCAGATCGCGGCGGGCCGCAAGCCACTCCTCATTCGAAACGACGGGATGAGACATGATCTTTCCTCCTTGGATCCGTCTTTCACCACGGCACCGCTCCTCTTCCATGGTGGGCGCCGCCTGTGTCTGCATTGAAGCCAGGAAAACCATCAGCAAGGCGACAGGTTCCGCTTGACTAATTACGTTGATATCAACATATATAGTCCATGTCAAACGCCAGCGTGATTCCCTTTTCGGCAACTCTTTTAGTGCGGGACTCCTGTCTTTGCCTGCATGCGCAGCGTGCGGCGCGGGCGCTGGCGCGGCTTTTCGATAACGCATTGAAGCCCGTGGGCATCAACAATGGCCAGTTTTCCCTGCTGATGTCGCTCAACCGGCCGGAGCCGCCGCCGATGGGGCCGGTCGCCAATCTTTTGGCCATGGACCGCACGACGCTGACGGCAGCGCTGAAGCCGCTGGAGCGGCGCGGGCTGGTCAGTATCGAGCAGGACCCAAAGGACAAGCGCGGCAAGCGGCTGCGGCTGACGGTGGAAGGCATGGCCGTACTCACCGCCGCCTTCCCAATCTGGCAACAGACCCACGCCGAAATCGAGGCCCGCATCGGCAGCGGCGACCCCGACCGGCTGCGCCGCGACCTCATTGATCTCGGCTGACGGGAAAGCGGCATATTGCCACTTTTGTCCGTGAAAATGTCATCTACCCGTCGTGCCGGACGGCGAAACTAACGAGGAAGACGCAACAAGGGAGGAAACCATGCGTGTTATCGTTTTCGTAAAGGCCACCCGCAGCAGCGAGGATGGCGTAATGCCGACCACCGAACTGATGGAAGCCATGGGCAAGTTCAACGAGGAACTGGTCAATGCCGGCATCATGCTTTCCGGTGATGGCCTCCACCCTTCCTCCAAAGGCAAGAGAGTTGTTTTCGATGGTGACAGCCGCAGCGTGATCGACGGTCCCTTCCCGCACACCAACGAGCTGGTTGCAGGCTTCTGGCTCTGGAAGGTGAAGGACATGGACGAGGCCGTGGAATGGGTGAAGCGTTGCCCCAACCCGATGCTGGAGCGCAGCGAAATCGAAATCCGCCCGATGTTCGAAATGGAGGATTTCGGCGACGCGGTGACACCTGAAATCGCCGAACATGTGGAAAAACTACGCGAGCGCGTGGCAAAACAGTAAGGACGCCGCGCTTGAGGGCTGGAGAATGCGGGCGCCGTATTCTCCGGCACCACCCGCCTCTCCAAAAGCCATTGCCTCGAACCCCTGCCGCTGTTAATTGTTGCACGGTTCAACACGTATCAAGAAAGGAGGCTTCGCATGGATATTTCCTGCTTCTGGCGCAACCGCCAGATCTGCCACCTTTTTGCCCTGCAGACGCGTTTGCAGGGCTGACCGGAACACCAAAACTCTGGTTTGCCCAAAAGGCCGCGCAGAATGCAGCTTGTCTGCCGTTGCGCATGTTTTCACGACGGATCACCTCGAACCGATATCCCGTACTGCATTGTCGCAGACCACGGTTCGTCGCGGGTCCGTTTTGCCAGAGACAATTTCATGACCCTTATCACGCTTCGAAACCTCGGAATCATTCTGGGAAAGCCGCTTTTTTCCAATCTTGGCCTTACCGTGAATGCCGGAGACCGCATCGGCATCGTCGCTGCGAATGGCCACGGCAAATCCACCCTGCTGAATTGCCTTGCCGGTGAACTGGACGCCACCAGCGGTGATATCACCCGGCTACGCGGGCTGACGCAGTCCATCGTCCACCAGCACCTGCCCTCCCCGCTTCTGGAAAAGACGATGCGGGACGCCGTGCTTTCCGCCCTGCCGGCGGATGAGATCGACAATGAGAGCTGGCGCGCCGACATTATTTTTGATGCCATGCTGGTGCCGGAACCCTATCGTCATCGCTATTTGAAAGAACTGAGCGGTGGCTGGCAGCGACTTGCCATGCTGGCGCGGGCGTGGATCACCGAGCCTGACGTTCTCCTGCTCGATGAGCCGACCAACCATCTCGACCTCGAAAAAATCAACGTGCTGGAAAGCTGGCTCGGTCAATTGCCGCGCGATACGGCGGTCGTCATCGTCAGCCATGACCGCGCCTTTCTCGACAATGTCACGAAGACCACGCTATTCCTGCGGCCGGAAAATTCGGCGCTGTTCCGGCTGCCTTACGGCCATGCGCGTGCGGCACTCGAAGAGGAGGACGCCGCCGATGAGCGGCGTTTCCAGCGCGACATGAAAACCGCGCAGCAGTTGCGCCGGCAGGCCGCCAAGCTCAACAATATCGGCATCAATTCGGGCAGCGATCTTCTGACCGTCAAGACCAAGCAATTGCGCCAGCGTGCCGAGAAACTGGAGGAGAATGCGCGCCCAGCACATAGCGAGCGCTCCGCCGGCAAGATCCAGCTCGCCAATCGCGGCACCCATGCCAAGGTTCTGGTCACTCTCGAGGATGTGCCGGTCTCGACACCGGACGGGACATTGCTGTTTCGCACCGGCCGGCAATTTGTCCACCAGGGCGACCGCATCGTCATTCTCGGCCGCAACGGCGTCGGCAAGACGCGGCTGATCTCGCTTCTGAAAGCGGCGGTGATGGGTGCAGGCCAAATACAGGACGGCATAAAGGCCACGCCTTCGCTGGTGGCCGGATATGTCGATCAGTCGCTTGCCGAAATCGACGACGACAGCACGCCACTTGCGCTCATGACCCGCCGCTTCGACATTGGCGACCAGCGCATACATGGTCTGCTCGCGGGTGCCGGTATCGACATGGAAATGCAGAAACGTCGCATCGCAACGCTTTCCGGCGGCCAGAAGGCGCGGCTCGCCATGCTGGCGCTGCGGCTGGCGGAACCGAATTTCTACCTGCTGGACGAGCCCACCAACCATCTTGATATAGACGGGCAGGAAGCGCTGGAGACGGAAATTATCAGCCGTTCGGCCAGTTGCGTCTTCGTCTCGCATGACAGGAGTTTCGTGCGGGCGGTCGGAACGCGTTTCTGGCTAATCGACAAGCGCAGGCTGGTGGAAGTCGACGATCCCGAAGCGTTTTTCGCGTCGGCATGAGGCCCCTCAAACCGGCTGAGAGTAAAACAAGCGAAACGCCCGTCAGCCCAGCAGGCTGGCGAGGCGTGGATCACCGGAAAAATCCGCGACCGCAAACCCCGTTCTGCGCATCGGAAATTCGCACAGCGCCTGCACCCCGGTCTTCGACAGGCGGATGCGCCAGCTCATCCGTTCCACCGGCATTTTTTCGGCAAAGGCTTTCGGCGACAGCACCGCAATATTGAGGCCACCTGCGGGATCGCGCACCGAGCGGTAGAGGATCGCCTCGATCTTCGCCAGACGCGCCTGCTCGGCCAGCGCCTGGCATGGCTCGTAATTCTGCAGGTCGGTCCACAGCGCCTCGTCCCGGTTCAATTCCGGTTGCGTCAGGTCCAGCGCCGCATCGGTGGCGATACGGGCGGCAAAGGCGGAATAGTCGGCGGGATTGGCAGGCAGCGGTGTACCGGGGGATTCCGCATAAAACAGCAGCCGGTAGAAGGCCATTTCGGCAAGCGCGGTTTCCGCCTTGGCTGCGGCGTAATAAACGCCTTCGGTAAAGCCAGCCCGGCGGAAACGCGAGCCATGCGGATAGGCCGCACCATACCGGAAGGGCGTGGCAAGAAGATAATCGAGCCCGGCGCATTCCGGCGGAAAGGGCCGCTTGCTCGCCTCCAGAATATCTTCCAGCATCGACTGCTCCTCCACCGTATCCACCAGCTTCATGGTGGAAACCTGATGCTGCGCTTCCACCAGCCGCCAGTATTTTCCCGATACGGCGCGTTTTTCAGACAGGAGCGCGTCGGGCGTCCAGATAGGAGAGGACATCGATCAATCCGGTAATGGTGGTGAGCCTCTCGGCAGGCACGGCGTTGAGCGCCGTATTGTGATTGCGCAGCCAGTTTTTGGCTACCGCCTCATCGCCGCCGGCGATTGCATCCAGCGAACGGAAAACCCGGATCAGCAGCACCGCAAGCTCGAAAGACTTGGCGCCCGGCTCCAGCAGGAAATCGAGCCGCTTCATGCGCGACACCGTCGGCGCGGAAACACCGAGAATGTCCGCCGTGCGGGCGGCATTAAGGCCCAGCCGCTCGGCAGCGGTCATAACGGCCTTGGTGACGACCCTGCCCTGCGAAGCAGGATCCATGGCGGTCTTGGCGTGAATATTCATGGCATCTATCCTTTCCTTAGAAAGAATATAGCACTTTTCTTTCCATAAACAAGAAGGCCGGGGATGAACCCGGCCTTGCTGCTAGAACTTGCTGGATCAGGCCACAGAGACCGGCACTTCCGTGGAGGTGCGCATGGCGTGGCTGTAAGGGCACACGATGTGGGCGGCGGCTACCAGTTCCTCTGCCTTTTCGCGCTCAAGGCCGGGAATGTTGACCTTCAGCGACACTTCGATGCCGAAGCCGGTGCCGTCTTCGCGCGGACCGATGCCGACGGTTGCCGTCACAGTCGTGTCTTCAGGAATCTTTACCTTCTGCTTGCCGGCGACAGCCTTCAAGGCGCCGAGGAAGCAGGCGGAATAACCGGCTGCGAAAAGCTGCTCCGGATTGGTGCCGCGGGCGCCGTCGCCGCCGAGTTCCTTCGGAACGGTCAACGTTACGTCGAGCACGCCGTCTTCCGACTTGGCGTTGCCGGCGCGGCCACCGGTGGCGGATGCTTTGGTCGTGTAGAGAATAGGCATGGCATTTACTCCCGTTGGGTTGGTGTTGGGTTTCTTATAATGCGCAATTCAATTGTGCGCAATATAATTTTGCACATTGAATAAAAAATTGTTTTTTGCGATAATTTCACGAAATTTCGCCGCGCATCCATGTGGCAGGAACCGAAAGGCAGGGCTGATTGTTCCCTTCCCGGTTGATTTTTGGAGCAGAACAATGGGCGCAGAGAGCGACGACACCAATTTGGAAAGCCTGTTGAGGCTGGACCAGCAGATATGCTTTGCCCTTTACGGTGCGGCGCACGCCTTCACGCGTGCCTACAAGCCGCTGCTGGACCCGATCGGCCTGACCTATCCGCAATATCTGGTCATGATGGCCCTGTGGGAAAAGGAAACCTCCACCGTCAAGGCCCTCGGTGAAATGCTGGGCCTCGATTCGGGCACGCTTTCGCCGTTGCTGAAGAGGCTGGAACATGCCGGGCTGATCACCCGCAAACGCGGAACCGTTGACGAGCGGCAGGTGCTGGTGGCCGTAACGCCCAAGGGCGCCGATCTCAAAAAGGAGGGCGTGAAAATTATGGCGGCAATCGGCGACGCCACGGGCTGCGGGCTGGAGGAACTGGTGCAGCTGCGGGACCAGGTGAATGCGCTGAAGGAAAATATCGCCCGGCCGTAATCCCGAAAAAACAAAGGCGGCACAAGGCCGCCTTTTTATCCGAACAGGCTTGGCTTACTGCCACACCACCACACGCGCCTTCTGCGGCACGCGGTCGTAGAGGTCGATGACGTCCTGGTTCATCAGGCGTACGCAGCCGGAAGAAACGGCCTTGCCGATGGAGTTCCATTCCGGCGATCCGTGAAGGCGGTAAAGCGTGTCTTTGCCATTCTGGAAGATATAGAGCGCGCGGGCACCGAGCGGGTTTTTCAGGCCCGGTGGCATGCCGCCGTTCTTGGAAGAATATTTGACCAGTTCCGGCTGGCGGGCGACCATTTCGTCCGGCGGGGTCCATTTCGGCCATTTCTGGCGCCACTGGATGACGCCTTCGCCGGACCAGGCGAAACCATCGCGGCCGATGCCGACGCCGTAACGCATGGCGCTGCCGCCCTGCTCCACGACATAGAGGAAACGCGAGCGCGTATCCACGACAACGGTGCCGGGACGTTCGCCGGTCGGATCGACGACGCGCTGACGATAATAACGCCGGTCGATCTTCTGATAGGGAACCGCGGGAATGACGTAACCGCCATCCTCGACCGAACCGTACATGACGGCCAGTTCCGCATCGCTAACGCCCGACGAGAACATCTGGCGGAAATCGCTGCCGATGCTGCTCGCCTGCTGGCGAATGGCTTCACCCGTGCCGGAAGAAGCGCAGCCCGCCAGCAACGAAGCGGAGGAAATACCCAGAAGGGAAAGGAAAGTGCGTCTGGAAAGATCTGTGTCGGTGCTTGTCATAAGGCCGGATTGTCCCACATTTCGAACGGCTATATCGCCGTTGTACATCGTTTGTTCCACGTACACAGGCGTATTGCGAAAATAGTTAACCGACCGCTAAAAGCCAGTCAGAAGGCGCTGGGGGAACCCCACGATGCAGCGCTTTCTTTTAGAAAGTGGTCAGATAACCACAATCTGTGCGCCCTTCGGTACGCGCTCGTAGAGGTCGATCACATCCTGATTGAGCATGCGCACGCAGCCTGACGAAGTTGCCTTGCCGACGGACTGCCAGTCGGGCGTTCCGTGCACGCGGTAAAGCGTGTCCTTGCCGTCTTTGAAGATGTAAAGGGCACGCGCGCCGAGCGGGTTGTTGAGACCCGGCGTCATGCCGCCATTGGCGGCGGAGATGGAGGTAAGTTCCGGCTGGCGCCTGACCATTTCGTCGGGCGGCGTCCAGCGCGGCCATTTCGCCTTCCACTGGATCTTGCCGCGACCCGACCAGGCGTAACCGTCGCGCCCGAGGCCAACGCCATACCGGATAGCCTTGCCGCCCGGCTGCACCAGATAGAGAAAATGCTGCTTCGTATCCACGACGATTGTACCCGGCGCTTCCGCCGTCTGGTAGTTCACCTCCTGCCGGAGATAACGCGGATCGATGCGGCCATAGGGAATGGCCGGCAGGGACCGGTCGTCATCGCGGATCGGGCCATACATGACCCGGTGCAGCGGATTGGAGACCGGAAGGCCATAGGCCATCGCCTGACCTTGCGCCTGCGGCACATTCAATCCCTGCACCTGCGGCGCGTTCAGGCCCTGCCCGCGCACCGGCGGGCCATACTCCTGATGGAAGCGGGTTCTGAACAGATCCGGCGGGCGCGTGGAAAGCTGACCCGGCTGTGGCGGCAGTTCCGGCTGGCGATTGGAGCTTACGGAATTGAAATTGAACACCGGCGCCGTTTCCTGAACGAAGACGTCCGGGTTCATCCGGCTCGTATCCGTCACGAAAAGGCAGCCGCTCAGGAAAGGCAGCAGCGCAATAACCGCCAGCGAGGCCGCCCGGCGGCAGTTTTTCAATAGGAGTGCTGTCATCTGAACCGCTTCATGAAACCAAGTTTGAAGGCATGATGCATTGCGCGGCTGGCGCGAGGCTGGTGTGTGCCTTTCAAAAAAAATCGAAAAACCGCATTTTTGCTCTTGAACCTCTAGTTGCTAGAGGTGCCAGATTGGCTGTCGAGTGGAATTCAGGAGCGAGAACCATGAATATTTCGACACGCGGCAGTTTGAACGGGGAATCAGGAGACCTAACCTTCACGGTCGGCGGCATGGATTGCGGCAGCTGTGCGGCGAAGATCGAAACGGCGCTCTCCCGCCTGCCCGGCGTTGCCGACGTCAAGGTCTCCGTTGCGCGCGAAAGGCTGAACCTTTCGCTGGCAGAAGACAAAACGTCGGTCGCAAAAATCGAGGATACGCTGCGCAAACTTGGCTTCAAGCCTGCCTTGCTGCCGCAGGACAAGGCACCGCGCGAAAAGATTGCGGCGGAACATCACGATCATGGGCATGATCATGACCATTCATCGTGCGGTGGTCATCACCATGCGGAAGCTGCACCGAGCGTCGAGCAGAACAATGCCCTGACCTTCTCTGTCGGCGGCATGGATTGCGGCAGCTGCGCGGCCAAGATCGAAACCGCGCTCTCGCGTCTGCCCGGTGTTGCCGACGTCAAGGTATCCGTTGCGCGTGAAAGGCTGAACCTTTCACTGGCTGACAACAAAACCCCGGTCGACAAGATCGAGGACACGCTGCGCAAGCTCGGCTTCAAGCCTGCCTTGCTGCCGCAGGAAAAAACCGCACTCGGCAAGGTCGAAGAACATAATCACGATCATGCGCACGACCATGACCATGGGTCATGCGGCGGTCATCACGGCGATGATCACGATCACAAACATGATCATTCAGGCCACGACCATTCGGGCCATGACCACGCCGACCACGACCATTCAAGCTGCGGCGGCCACCATCATGACGATGCGAAGCACGCGCACAGCCACGCGACCGTTGAAACCGTCGCGCAGAGCGCCGAGATAGGCCACGCCCATGGCGCGGATGAAAAAGGTGTGTGGTGGCGCACCGCCAAGGCACGGAACACCTTCACCGGCACAATTCTCGTGGCCGTCGCCTATGCGGCGGAGCTTGGCTTCCCGGCATGGGGCAGTTACGCCTTCATCGTCGCAACGCTGGTCACGCTGTTTCCCATCGCGCGCAACGCCTTCAACGCCGCGCGTTTCGGCGCGATCTTCACCATAGAGATGCTGATGACGATTGCCGCCATCGGCGCCATCATCATTGGCGAGGCGGAAGAAGCGGCCATCGTCGTGCTGCTGTTCTCCGTTGGCGAGTTGCTGGAGGGCTTTGCCGCCGCGCGTGCCCGCTCGGGCATCAAGGCTCTCGGTTCCCTGCTGCCGAAAACGGCACTGGTGGAAGAAAACGGTACGCTTCGGCAGGTGGCCGCCGATAAGGTTCGCATCGGTCAGGTGGTCGTTGCGCGTCCTGGCGACCGCATTGCCGCCGATGGCGTGGTGATGGAAGGCGAATCCAGCGTCGACGAATCGCCGATGACCGGCGAGAGCATTCCGGTCGCCAAGGAAAAGGGCGCACGCGTCTTTGCGGGTTCGATCAACCATGACGGTTCGCTGCGCATTCGGGTCGACCGGGCGCCGGAAGACAACACCATTGCCCGCATCATCACGCTCGTTGAAGAAGCACAGGACGCCCGCGCCCCGACCGAGCGCTTCATCCAGAACTTCTCGCGTTATTACATGCCGCTGATCGTCGCGATTTCCGCACTTACCATCGTCGTGCCGCCGCTTGTGGGCCTTGGCGACTGGGACACCTGGATTTATCGCGGTCTCGCCCTGCTTCTGATCGGTTGCCCCTGCGCACTCGTCATTTCCGTTCCCGCTGCCATCGCCTCCAGCCTTTCGGCTGCGGCACGGCACGGTATGCTGGTGAAGGGCGGTGCGGTTATCGAGATGCTGGCACGCACCGAAACCGTGGCCTTCGACAAGACCGGCACGCTGACGCTCGGCGAACCTGTCGTGACGGATGTGGTGGCTCTTGACGGCAACGAGGCCGGGCTGATCGCGCAGGCCGCAACCATCGAGAACGAATCGAGCCATCCGCTTGCCAGAGCCATCGTCAACCATGCCAACAAGGCAGGCGTAACTCCCCTGCCCGGCTCGGAGATAAAGGCGATTTCCGGTCGTGGCATGCAGGGCACCGTCGGCGGCAAGCGGCTGTTCATCGGCGCGCCGCGTTTTGCAACCGAAGTCGGGACCGTATCGACGGAACTTGCAGAGCGCATTTCCGCACTGGAAAGCGAAGGCAAGACCGTGGCCGTCGTCATGGCCGAGGGTGTGGCAAGCGGTCTCTTCGCCATGCGCGACGAACCGCGCAAGGATGCGGCAGAAGGCATCAAGGCACTGAAGGAGATGGGTATTTCCTCACTGATGCTGTCTGGCGACAATGCCCGCACGGCAAAGGCAATAGGCAACAAGCTGGGACTTGAAGCGCGCGGCGAACTCCTGCCGCAGAACAAGGTCGAGGAAATCCGCAAGCTTGCCCAGAAGAAAACCGTGGTGATGGTGGGCGACGGCATCAACGATGCGCCCGCCCTCGCGGCTGCAAGCGTCGGTGTCGCCATCGGCTCGGGCACGGATGTGGCGATGGAAGCGGCGGATGCAGCGCTGATGCGCAACAATGTCGGCGATGCTGCCCGTCTGATCGGCCTATCGCGCGCCACCATGCGCAATATCCACCAGAACGTAACGATCGCGCTCGGCCTGAAGGCGGTATTCCTGGTGACAACGGTTACCGGCCTCTCCGGCCTGTGGCTCGCTGTCTTCGCCGACACCGGCGCTACGGTTCTCGTCACCGCCAATGCCATGCGGCTGCTCGGCTACTTCAAGAAGAGCGTCTGACTTTACGAGAGGGCCGAAAGCTACAAAAGCGGTTTTCGGCCCTTTTTTATGCAAATTCGTTGAAAAAGCGGATGCTTTCCGTCACGGCGCCCGGCACCACGCCATTGTGTGTGCCGGGCAGCAGTTTTTTGTCGACCTTGAATCCCGAATACACGGCGCGATCGACGAAAAGCTGGTGATCGGCGTCGAACGGGCGCTCCTCCGTGCCGCGCAGCAACAGCGCCGGGCATTTGAGGCTGGGGCCGAAACAGACCGAAGAGCGCATGATGAATTCCCGCTCGTCGGTTTCGTCGAAACAGAGTTCGTCCGAATAGCGGTTGAAGTAACGCCATGAATTGACGCCGGCCGAAATCGGCGCGGCAGCGCGGAATTTGC
Source organism: Rhizobium sp. AN6A (assembly GCF_900215635.1). NCBI lineage: Bacteria > Pseudomonadati > Pseudomonadota > Alphaproteobacteria > Hyphomicrobiales > Rhizobiaceae > Rhizobium > Rhizobium sp. AN6A. The sequence goes on along the minus strand of NZ_OCNC01000004.1, from coordinate 1,898,958 downwards.
GGCTCATGGCGGCCAAAAGCGTCAGCGTGCCGCCATTGGAATGGCCGGCGATGAAGAAGCGTTTCCTGTCGATACCGGGCAAGCTTTCCAGATAGGTCGCTGCCGCCAGCGCATCCGCTGTTTCGTCGTAGAAACCGGAATAATTGCCGTTCTGGCCGTTTTCGCCCCGGAAGGACGGCAAAAGCACCACGAAACCCGCCTCCCAATAGGGCTTCATCATCGCCCAATGGCCGTCACCGGTGGCGTTGCCGCCGTGCAGGAAAAGCACCGCGGGTTTGAGTACCGTAGAGGGCTGATAATGGGAAAGCCAGGCCACAAGCTCGATGGAACCATCCGGCCCGCCACGATAGGTGACCCGTTCCGCACCCGGCGGTGTGCCGAGCGGCGATGATTTTTCCGGAGCGGACATTTTGCGCAGCAAATGGGTATGGAACCGTTTGCGCGCCTCGCCGTAATCCTGCTTTTCCAGCGGCAGCACTTCGGGCGTGGGAATGCCCGCTTTCGCACCTGCGGGCAAAAGTGCCGCTGCAGACAGGCCCATGGCACCCACAAGCAGATTGCGCCGCGTCAGGCTCCTTAAGGTCGCGCCGCTTTCTTCCTGTCCGAATGCTGAGGAGAGAAAGCGTTTATCTGGCATATGCACACCTGAGTGATCAAAACATTAGAAGCAGTTCAGCACTGCGGCGAGAGGCTGTCCAATCACGGATTCGCGAATGACAACAATGTATTCGCAGCCATCATGGCATTTTCTGGACAAAACATTCCCTCACTCCTGGGCTTGTTACAGGAATCCAGTCGACGCGCATCGGCGCGGCGGGAAGAGTCCCATCAGCCCAAGGACTTGGGCTGGCTGGATCCCTGTGACAAGCACAGGGATGAGCGAGGTAGCGGGGACCCCTACCCTTCCACGCCATCGATCATCGCCACAAGCGTCGCCAGGCGATCCGCCTCCGCCGGCAGTTTGTCGGCGCGAAGCCTCGCAATGCGCGGAAACCGCATGGCAACGCCGGATTTGTGGCGGTTGGAACGGTTGATGCCCTCGAAAGCCACCTCCAGCACGAAACCGAAATCCGGCGTGGCGCGCACCGCGCGCACTGGCCCGAAACGCTCGACGGTGTTGTCACGCACGAACTTGTCCAGCACTTCAAGCTCCGCATCGGTAAAACCGAAATAGGCCTTGCCAACCGGCACCAGCTGTTCGCCATCCTCACCTTCCGCCCATACGCCGAAGGTGAAATCGGAATAATAACTCGAGCGTTTGCCATGGCCGCGCTGCGCATACATCATGACAGCATCGATATTGTAGGGATCGCGTTTCCACTTGAACCACGGTCCCTTGGCCCGGCCGGCCTGATAGGCGCTGTCGCGGCGCTTGATCATGACGCCTTCGATCACCGGATCGGGCGGCGCGGCGCGCAGCGTATTCAGCTCGTCCCATGTTGAAAAACCGATGAGCGGAGACAGGTCGAAGCGGTCATGCGGGGCATGTTCGATGATATCCGACAGGCGGCCACGGCGTTCTATATACGTCTGCGCGCGAATGTCGCTCTCACCATCGAAAAGCAGGTCATAGGCGCGGATGAAGGCCGGATAGTCATCCTGCATCTTGGCCGTCACCGTCTTGCGGTTCAGCCGTTGTTGAAGGTCGGAAAAGGTGCGCGTCAGATTGTTGGAGCGCGCCGTGCCGCCAATCAGCAATTCACCATCCATCACGCCTTCGAAATCGATGGCATCGAGCACATCGGGAAATGCGCCGGAAATATCGTCGCCGGAGCGGGAATAGAGTTTGCGCGTCTCGCCTGCGCGGGAAAGCTGCACACGGATGCCGTCCCATTTCCACTCGGCCGCATAATCCGCAGGGTCCAGACCATCGAGGTCGCCGTCTGCAACCGGCGTGGCCAGCATTACCGAGTGGAAGATGGCGGGCGTCGCCAGAACCGGCCGCTCGGACTTGCCCTCCAGCCAGGCGAAAAGCGTCGTGTAAGGCGGCGTCAGACCGTGCCAGAGGGTTTCGATTTCGGTGATGTCCTTATCCGCGAAATCCGCCAGTGCCTGCCGCGCCAGCCGCGCCGAAACGCCGATGCGCAGGCTGCCGGTTGCGAGTTTCAGGAAGGCGAAACGCGAGGAGGTATCGAGCCGGTCGAGCAGATCGCGCACCGCTCCGCGCACCTCGGTGCGGCCGAGCGAATTCATCAGCGTCACGACTTCACCAAGACGTGGATCCTGCGCCTCGGAATCATCCAGACCGCCGATATTGCCCCAGACCAGCGAGATGGTCTCGGCCAGGTCGCCGACATAATCGTATGAATAGCGGAACAGCACCTCGTCCATGCGCTCCAGCACCAACTCGCGCAGCATTGCGGGCTTGACGCTTTTGAGGTCCAGCGTGCCGGCAATCGCTGCCAGCCCGTACCCCCGGTCTGGGTCAGGCGTATCGCGGAAATAATCGGTCAAAAGCTTCAGCTTACCGTTGCGCGATGGGGTGAGGACAAGTCGGTCGAGAAGGGTGGCGAAGGCTTTCATCTCAATCCCCCTCGTCTTCGTAGCCGACAAGATGCAGCGGTTTGGCAGCAATGCCCTGCAATTCGCACCAGCGCACCAGCGCCTCCTCGCGACCATGCGTGACCCAGACGGCCTGCGGGCCAATTTCCTTGATGGTTTCCAGCAGTTCCGGCCAGTCGCAGTGGTCGGAGATGACCAAAGGCAGCTCCACGCCGCCCTGTTTCGCCCGCTGTCGCACCATCATCCATCCGGACGCGAATGCGATCAGCGGCTCGTTGAAACGGCGCGCCCAGCGCTCCTGAAATGCAGAGGGCGGGCCGACGACGATCGCGCCCTTGAAGATGGCGGGATCGCTTTTTTCAAGCGTCGCGGGGCGCAGCTCACCGAGATCGATGCCCTGCGACACGTAATAATCACAAAGCCGCGCCAGCGCCCCGTGGATATAGATGGGGTCGGCATAACCATTGTCGCGCAGGAGCCTGATAACGCGCTGCGCCTTACCGAGCGAATAAGCGCCGACCAGATGGGTGCGCTCGGGAAACTGCTTGATGGAGGTGAGCAGCTTGCCGATTTCCACCCGCGGCAGCGGGTGGTGAAACACCGGCAACCCGAAGGTGGCCTCGGTGATGAAGACATCACACGGCACCGTTTCGAAGGGTGTACAGGTGGGATCGATACCGCGCTTGTAATCGCCGGAGGCAACGATGCGCATGCCGTTCATTTCCACGGAGATCTGCGCCGAACCCAGCACATGGCCCGCCGGGTGGAAACCGACGGTCACGCCGTTTACCTCCACCGTCTCCCCGAATGCGACCGCCTGCTCGCTGCCGCAGAAGTCCTCGCCGTAACGAATGCGCATGATATCGAGCGTCTGGCGTGTGGCCAGCACCGCCCCGTGGCCGGCGCGGGCGTGATCGGAATGGCCGTGGGTTATCAACGCGCGCGCCACCGGCCGCACCGGGTCGATATAAAAATCGCCCGGCGGGCAATAAAGACCCTTGGGCGTGGAATTCAGGAGCTGTTCCGGCTTCATATTCATTGAGATAGGGCCGCCCGCGCGAATTTAAAGTGCTGCGAGCATAACGCGGAACGGGCGTTAAATTTCCAGGGGTGCGGTTTTGTTTTCGCGCTCAGAGGTCGCGGGTATATTGGAAAGGCCCGGAACCATCCCTCATCCTTGTGCTTCTCACAGGGATGCGGGAAGAGCAAGTTGCCGGAGGAAGGCACAGCTCGAGTCACCGCGCCTTACAAGGACAGCCGCTCCCTACTCCCCCGCACTTTCCGCCGGCTTGGCCGCCTGTGCTGCGGCTGGCAACCGGACCGGTTTCAGCATCAGTGCTGCGGCAAGGCCGATGGCGGCGGTTGCGGCGGCTGCGAAGAACAGCGGCGTAAAGGCATCCGAATAGAGCGAAGCAACGGCGGCCTGGGATGCCGCGGGCAGTTCGGAGAGCATTTTCGGCGTCAATTCCTCGATCCTTCCGACACCCGGAATGGTCACGGCAACGCCCTTGAGGCTGGAAGTGACGATCGCGCCATAGACCGAGATGGCGATTGCTGCGCCGCCCATGCGGGTGAGCGTCACCGCGCCGCTTGCGGCACCGATATCGGCCTTCGGCGCGGAATTCTGCACGCCGATAATCGGCGCCTGTTGGCCGAGGCCGACAGCGAAACCCTGCGCCAACATGAGAATCGCAATCAGCCAAAGCGGCGTTCCCGCATGCATCTGCGTGAAGAGCAGCATGGCGATGACGTTGATGGTGAGCCCGGCCACCGAAAACGGCTTGTAGACGCCGGTGATCGAGATCAACCGCCCGGCCGACAGGGAACCCATGACGATGCCGCCGGTGACGGCGATGAAGAACAGGCCGGCATGGGATGGGGAAAGCCCGGTCGTGGTCTGCAGGAACAGCGCGTAATAATTGACCATGCCGATGCCAATGCCGCCGCTGGTCAATGAAACTATCATCAACAGCGGAAAGGTGCTGTCCTTGAAGAGCCTGAGCGGCACCACGGGTTCCGGCGCGCGACGTTCCACCTGCACCCAGAGGAATGCGGCGATGACGGCGAAAGCGATAATACCGAGGCTGGGACCTGCGATAAGCGAACCGAACAATTCGCTGCTGTCGGCCCAGAAGACCACGCTTGCGATCGTCGCTGCCAGCAGGACGGCGCCGAGATAGTCGATCTTCGGCTGACGCGCGGGACGGCGGTAGGGCAGCAGGAAAATCAGGCCGGTGATGACGATAAGCCCGAGTGGCAGGTTGATGAGGAAGATTGACCGCCAGCCGAACAGATCGCTCATCGTGCCGCCGAGAATGGGCCCGACGCTGCCCGAGGCCATGATGGTGAGGCTGGAATAGCTCTGGTAACGGGCTCTTTCACGCGGTTCGAACAGATCGGCATTGACGGAGAAGATCGACACCATGATGCCGCCGCCGCCAAGGCCCTGAAGCACGCGGGCCGCGATCAGGCTATCCATTGACCAGGCCAGCCCGCAGGCGAGCGAGCCGAGCGTGAAGATGATAACCGCCGCGATCATCACGTATTTTCGCCCGAACAGGTCTCCGAGCTTGCCATAGACAGGCATGACCGCGCTGGTCGCCAGAAGATAGGCCGAACCGATCCAGCCGAAACGCTCCAGCGCGCCGAACTCGCCGACGATGGTGGGCAGCGCTGTCGAGACGATCTGGTTGTCGAGGGTAGCCATGAACATGGCCAGCATCAGAAACAGGAAAACGATGAGCCTACGCCGGTGATCCGACACAAGCGGCGCCACGGGGGCAACGGACATATCCATGAAAAATCTCGTTGAGTTTCGGCAATTTTGCTGCGACAATTTGTGTGCTATTAGCATATATATGTCAATGGCAAGTTTTTGACATCCATGATATTGACGCTAAATGTGATCGCAAATCGGGATTGAAAGGAACGGCTGAGCGTGTCGACTGAGGAAGACTGGAACGAGGATCTGCCCGAAGACATCAAGCGCATCGGCAATACGATGACGCGCATGCGCATCATGATCGGACGGCGCATCATCGGGCGCATGGCGCTTGCCAAGGTGGCTCCCGGTCTCGAACTCTCCCATATCGACGTTCTCGATATATTGCGCCGTGCTGACGGCGATGTCACCGTTGGTGCGATTGCCGAGGGCATGCGCATCGACCCCTCGCGCGGCAGCCGGGTGGTGGCGGATATGGTCGGGCGCGGCCTGTTGAAACGCGGCGTCTCGCAGGAGGATGCCCGCCGCAGCATCGTCGAGATCACACCACTTGGCACCAGTCTGCTGCAGGAAATGCGCCGGACCAAGATGAGCGTCATCCAGGATGTGATGGAAGGCTGGCCGGAGGAGGATGTCGAGACATTCGCCCGGCTTTTCGATCGGTTCATCGACCGTTTCGAGGCTCGGTTGTCACCGGATACGGACCTCCTGACGGATCAGAAAAAATCATAGTTGACCCTGACATCCACAACTTCACTTTAAAAGGACGAGACCTTAACGTGCCGCCATCGAAAAGGTAAAAGGGTGACTTCGATGTTGACGATCTATGGTGTCTACCGTTCCCGCGCCACGCGCACGCTCTGGCTTGCCGGGGAACTGGGCATGGAATTCAAGCACGTGCCTGTCGTGCAGGCCCGCCGCGTTGCCGATCCCCTGGCCGCAGACGCGCCGCTCAACACGCTGTCCCCGGCGTTTCTGGCCATCAATCCGATGGGCACCATCCCCTGCATCGAAGATGACGGCATGGTGCTTTATGAATCCATGGCCATCAACCTTTATCTCGTCCGCAAATATGGCGGACCGCTCGCACCGGTCGACCTGAAGGAAGATGCGGCGATGCTGCAATGGTCGTTCTTTGCCGCGACCGAAATCGAAACCAATTCGCTGAAGATTTCCTCCGCCATCGCCGAAGGGCTCTCAGAAAGCGATGCCGGCAAAGCGGTGATCGATGTCGCCGCGCGCCTCTTGAGGCGGCCCTTCCGGGTGCTGGAGCAACATCTTGCCAGCCACGATTATCTGGTAGGCGACCGCTTCACCGTCGCCGATCTCAACGTAGCGGAAATCGTCCGTTACGCGCAGGGCCACCAGCCGCTGTTTGACGCCCATCCGGCGCTGAAAGCCTGGCTGGAGCGCTGCCAGGCCCGCACGGCATTCAAGTCCATGTGGGACAGCCGGGCCGCCGAGGCGGCGTGAACGAAGGCACTAGCTGGGGATAGTTGGCAGACCTCTCTCCGCAATCGACGTCATCCTCGGGCCTGTCCCGAGGATGACGAAGCAAGCTTTTTAGCACATCACCCCTTCTCACCCGCCAGCGCCCGCTGCACGGCCGGGCGCTCGTTCATGCGCCTGAAGTGATCATGCACCTTCGGGAAGCGGGCGATATCCACGCCGTCGCTTTCCAGCCAGCCGGACATGACGAATAGATAGGGATCGGCGACTGAATAGGCAGTGCCCAAGACCCATGGGCCGTGCAGCATGCCGTGCTCGATCAGTTCGAAACAATCGGTCATGGTCTGCGGCACCTTCGCTTTCATATCCGCCAGAGAACTATCCTCGCTCGCCCAGCGGCTGCCGCGCCGGCCATGCGCATGGGCGACATGCACAGTGGAGGAAATGAAGGCGTTGAAGGCTTGCATCAGGGCGAATTCGAAGGGATCGTCGAGTGGGGCGAGTTTCTTCTCCGGCGCCATCTGGGCAATAAAGGCAAGGATGGCAGGCGTTTCCGTCAGCACCCCGCTTGCTGTTGCAAGCGCTGGCACGCGGCCTTTCGGGTTGATCTTCAGGAATGCCTCGGAGCGCTGCTCGCCCTCGGCGAAGTTGACGCGATGGGCCGTGTAAGGCAGGCCGGATTCCTCAAGCACGATATGGCTGACGCGGGAGCAGGAACCGGGGGAGAAAAACAGTGTGAACATGGATATGCGACCTCCAGGGCAATGAGGGGCGCCCACCTCCTCGCGTGCGGACGCCAGCCCCTGCGGCGGCGATCTGCAAGACCATCACATGCAGGGGCAAACCATCATCCTGCCGGCAGCGGGCCGCGTCAAAGGTTATTTCTGAAGCGCGTCGCGTTTAATGGAAGGCATACCGCGCGCCTTATTTTTGTCTTTACGCATGTTCCGGACGTAAAGCCGCTGCGCAGTTTTACTGGAAATGCTCTAGAGGCCGACGACGCGGATATCGCCGACATGGATGCCGCTCCAGTTGCGCATCTGCCGGTTTGCCATCGCAAGCAGCGCCTCGTTCTCGGCGCCATCGAAGTATTTCGCCAGCATGGCGGCAATAATCGCTTCGGCCGCACGCGCCGTGCCGTCCTCGCATTTCACCGCCATGGCGATGCCCTTTTCCGGCAGTGCGGCCACGAACACGCCTTCTGCGCCGGTCTTGGCGAAAATCCTGCCTGGCGCGATCTGCATCAGCCTGGTGCAGGTGCGGCCGGTGCCCGCCACGTAAAAGGGTTCCGCCATGCAGGCGTCAAAGAGCCGGCGGGAGGCTTGCGCGCGCCCGGCCTCAAGCCCCCTGCCCGTCGCCATCTTGGCAAAACCATGCGCCAGACCCTTGAGCGGCACGGCATAAGTGGGGATCGAGCAGCCGTCCACGCCGCAATTGTCATGGCCAAGCGTCGCACCCGTCAGGCTTTCCATCGTCGCGCGGATTTCCCGCTGCAGGGGGTGATCGTAACCGACATAGCCCTTAGGGTCGGTGCCTGTGTGACAGCAGGCGCAGATGAAGCCGGAGTGCTTGCCGGAGCAATTATTGTGAAGCGCCGTCGGCTTTTCCAGCGTGCGGGCCTGATGGATGATGGTCTTCTGGTCGGAAGACCAGTGCGCGCCGCATTCGAGTGTATCGACATCCCTGCCCGCCCTCGCGAGCATGGAGGCGGCGAGCGCCGCGTGTTCGTCCTCGCCGGAATGGGAAGAGCAGGCAAGCGCCAGTTCGCGATTGCCGAAGCCATAGGCATCCGCCGCGCCGCTTTCCACCAGCGGCAGCGCCTGCATGGCCTTGCAGGCCGAACGCGGGAAGACGCCACGCTCGACATCACCAGCCGAAAATACCACGCCGCCATCGCCATCCACCACCACGGCAAGACCCTGGTGGCGGCTTTCGACCAGACTGCCCCTGAGGACTTCGACGGTAACGGAATTGTTCATTTTTGCGGCCTCAAAAAGTTCTGATTTTATGTCGTTGATAGCGCAATTGATTTTTCGATGCACGGGGCTATCAGTGAAATTTGCAAAACGTCTGCTGCTGGCGATTGCCATCATCTATCTGCTGCCAGCTCTGGCATCGGCGGGGTTGTGGGCCATGAGGGATCACCCGCAGGGCTGGCGTGACGCGCGCTGGTCTTCCTCCGGCACCCTGCCGCAAGCCGGTGCCGACCGGCAGGCGGCGGTTTACGTTTTTTCCGCCATGACCGGTGGCTTTAAAGGCTCCGTCGCCAGCCATGCCTGGATCGTGCTGAAAAAGCCGGGCGCGACGGCCTATGATCGCTACGACAAGGTGGGCTGGGGAATGCCGATACGCCACAATGGCTATCCGGCGGATGCCTATTGGTATTCCAACACGCCGCGTCAGGTGGTGGCCATTCATGGGGCGGCAGCGGAAAAACTGATCCCGAAGATCGAACAGGCGATTGCCGACTATCCCTATGGCAAACCGGGCGGCTATCGTATCTATCCCGGTCCCAACTCCAACACCTTCGTTGCCCATGTGCTGCGCAGCGTGCCGGAGCTCGGTGTGGTTCTACCATCAGACGCGGTGGGCCGCGACTATCTGCCCAACGGCGCGTTTTACCACGTCGCCGACGACTGGAAGGATGCGAGCCTATCGCTTGGCGGGTTGTTCGGCATTTCGGCGGGCGCACGCAGCGGCTTCGAGGTCAATTTCCTCGGCCTGGTCGCGGGTTTCGATTTCAGCCGGCCCGGCGTGAAGATACCGGGACTTGGCTATTTCGGAGTGGCGGGTATCCGCGCGTAAAGTCGGGTCAGGTCTCAGCGGCGTGTGCTGCGCGTTTTGCGCGGATGCTCTGGGCGATAAAAACACGCGACAGGCCGTGATAGAGCGGCTCCCGGGAGAACAGCCGGGAGGTTAGATATCCCAGCATCGATGCCACCATGATGGGGATGACGCCGTCATGATTGCCGGTCATTTCGAGGATGATCACGAAAGCCGTCATGGGGGCCTGCACCACGCCCGCGAAATATCCCGCCATGCCGACAATGGCGCCAAGGCCGATGCTCGTACCCAGCAAAGTCGCCATCGTACTGCCAAAGCCCGCGCCCACGGACAGCGACGGCGCGAATATACCGCCCGGAATGCCCGACATCATCGCCAGAAACGTGGCCGCCAGCTTTTCGATGAAGAAGAAGGCCGGTGCGGCCTGGCCCTCGATTGCGGCGCGCGCCTGTTCGTAACCCGTTCCGAAGGTTGCGCCATCAGTTGCAATGCCGATCACGGCGGAGGCAAGGCCGCAGGCGGCGGCAACCGCCAGCATCCGCCTTGACGGCATGGCCTGGGCGAAGCGCCGGATACGCGCTGACAGGCGCAGCGCCCCCGCGCTGAACAGCGCGCCGATCGCACCGCCACCAATGCCGCAGACCAGCACGAGCAGCCAATCCATCATGGTTTTCGCCATGACGGAACTGGTGCCGAAATAAGTATAGCTGCCGACCAGCGCCAGCGAGGCAAGGCCGGACAGGATGACGGCGGTAAGGACGAGGCCGTTTGCCCGGGATTCGTAGGTCTTGCTCATTTCCTCGATGGCAAACACGATGCCGGCCAGCGGTGTGTTGAACGCTGCCGCAATACCCGCCGCTGATCCGGCAAGAATAAGACCTTTTGCCTGTGCCATGCCGCCCCAGCGCGCCGCCTGAAGCATGATCGAGGCCCCGACCTGCACGGTTGGCCCCTCTCTCCCGATCGACGCACCGGACAAAAGCCCGACGACCGTCAGCACGACCTTGCCGAAAGCGAGTTTCAGCGACAGGAGCCGCGAACGATCCGCGTCGTCACGCAGGTGCCGCGCGGCGATGGCCTGGGGAATGCCGCTGCCGCCGGCATTGGGAAAAACCGTCAATGCCAGCCAGGCGCACAGCGTGAAACCGAGCGGCGTCACGACAAGCGGCAGCAGAAACGCCCATTCGCCGGAAGATGTTGCCGAGAAGAAAAGATGCTGGGCGCGATCCGCCGCCCAGGCAAACCCGACGCTGATAATGCCGACTGCAAGCGCGCCGATCCAGAATACTGCCCTCGGCTTCCACACCCGCCAGGAGCCCCAGACGACACGGGAACGGCGCAGCATTTTCAGCTTCTTGTAGTCGACAGGCATGGCGGTCCAGATCGATGGTTTTGGTATTTAGCAGACGGGAAACCCGTTTATCTGCCTCAAGACCCGCGATTGCAAGGTTTTGCATTTGACTTATCACCACCGATGTCCAATCTTATGCATCGCAATTGCAACGCAAGGAGATGATCCATGAAAACGGCAACGATCCCTTCGCTGCGGGTGACGGCGGATTTTCGCGAGGCAGCCGAAAGCGTGCTGAAGGACGGCGAGACACTTTCGTCCTTCGTTGAGGATTCCGTGCGCAGACAGGTGGAAATCCGCAAATCGCAGGCGGAGTTCATTGCGCGCGGGTTGGCGTCGCTCGAGGAATCCAAACGCACGGGGATTTTTTATTCCGCTGAGGAAGTGCATGCGGAACTGCGCGCTATGCTGGCAGCCAAAAAAGCCGAGCGTAACAAGTGACGTTCAAGCTTCGCTACACGATTGCAGCCAGATCGGACATAACACGGCTATACAGTTTTCTACTGGAGAAAGATTTTTCGACGGCGGAGAAAGCCATCGACCGGATTATTGCCACCGTCGAAGGGCTGAGTGAGTTTCCCTTCGCCTCACGCAAAGCCCCGGGTGAGAATGCGCTCCTGCGGGAACTGCTCATTCCCTTCGGATCCTCCGGTTACATCGCCCTCATTCAAATCGAAGATGCGGAAACAGTTTCCATCCTTGCCATCCGCCACCAGCGCGAAGACGATTACCATTGATCGTCAGAAAAATTCACTGTTGAGAAGTAAATCTCATTATATATTAAATACATTCATTCAATATCCTTTTATAAATTCGATTTATTTTTCGAGTAAACTATAAATGGAATTTCAAATGACACTAAATTACGATACACAAGTGGAACTACTTTTCCCGGCTGTTCTTTTTCAAAATTCAACCACCGCGCCGATTTTAAAGAATGCCGGTATCCACATTGATTCGCGTGGCAACAAGATATTGCTGTTCACGGATCCGCGCACTGTCGCAGCACTGAATGCAGCGGCAGAAAACGCGAAAGCGGCATTACGCAATAGCGGAATCGGTTTCGTTCCATTCGGATCGAATATTCAGGGCAGGGCAGATTTTCTGTTCGAGGCATTGCGTGAATTGTCGGCAAAATATGTCGGTGAAGCTCTTAATCTTGCGATACTAGATATTATGCGCTTTGTGCACGATGGAATGATGGGAAAGCTAAATCCGAATCCCTTTGCACCCCAACTCCCCACTCCATCAGAAAAATTCGATTTGTACGCCGCTCTAATGACGATGGCTTCACCGGAACAGATCAATAAACCCAAGGCCCCTGAACAACTACGCCCTTTCCAGATATTCGGGCGGCGAAAATCGTAATCTCAGCTCAATATCAAACAAAAGGCTCGCTAGTTTTTACCCAAGTGGCTGAAACTGATGAAACCACCTTTCACCGGTCGCTGACGGCCGCGCGCGGGTTTGCCCATGGCTCCTGATTGGAACGCGGCAGCGGGGTTTTGCCGAGAATATGATCCGCCGCCTTTTCGCCGGTCATGATCGACGGGCCATTCAGGTTGCCATAGGTCACATGCGGGAAGATCGAGCTGTCGGCGACCCGCAGCCCCTCCACGCCGATCACCCGGCATTCGGGATCAACGACCGCCATGGCGTCGTTCCTGTCGCCCATCCGGCAGGTGCCGCAGGGGTGATAGGCGCTTTCCAGATGTTCGCGCAGGAAGGCGTCGATCTGTTCGTCCGTCTCCACCTTTTCGCCCGGCTGGATTTCCGGCCCGCGAAAATCGTCGAAGGCTTCCTGGCCGAAAATCTCGCGCGTGAGGCGCACGCAATGGCGGAATTTTTCCCAGTCTTCCGGGTGGCTCATATAGTTGAAGCGGATGACCGGGTCGTCATGCGGATCGGCGGAACGCAGCGTGACATTGCCGCGAGATTTCGACAGGTTGTAACCCACATGCGCCTGAAAACCATGGCTTTTCGCAGCCGCCTTGCCATCATAGGAGATGGCGACGGGCAGGAAATGATACTGGATGTCAGGCTGTTTCAGGCCGGGCGCGGAACGCAGAAAGGCGCAGGCTTCGAACTGGTTGGAGGCCCCTAACCCACCTTTCGACAGCAGCCATTGCGCACCCGCGACCCCCTGCCAGAACCAAGGCAGCCAGGAGTAAAGCGACACCGGCTTGGTGGAGACCTGCTGGAAATAAAACTCCATATGGTCCTGAAGGTTTGCACCCACACCCGGCCGATCCGCCTTAACCTCTATGCCCATGTCTTTCAGATGAGCGGCAGGCCCGATGCCCGAAAGCATCAGCAATTTCGGCGAATTGAAAGACGATGCCGAGACGATGACCTCACGATTGGCCCCGATGGTTTCCACCCCGCCCCTGCGCTCGATTTCGACGCCGACGGCACGGCCGTTCTCGATGACGACCTTGCGGGCGAAGCCATTGACCAGCGTGACATTACCGCGCTTCAGCGCCGGCTTCAGATAGGCATTGGCGGCGGACCAGCGGCGGCCATTATGGATGGTCTGCTCCATCAGGCCGAAACCTTCCTGTTTGGAGCCGTTATAGTCGTCTGTCAGCTCGAAGCCTGCCTGCGCGCCAGCCTGAATGAAGGCGTGGAACAGCGGATTACTGACAGGCCCGCGCTGAACATGCAGCGGCCCATCCGTGCCGCGCCACCCCTCTTCGCCGCCATGGCTGTGTTCCATGCGCTTGAAGTAAGGCAACACATCCGCATAGGCCCAGCCCTGTGCGCCCAGTTCCTCCCAACGGTTGAAATCCTCGGCATGGCCGCGCACGTAAACAAGGCCGTTGATGGAGGACGAACCGCCGATAACCTTGCCGCGTGGGGCGGTGATGCGGCGATTGTCGAGGTTCGGTTCGGGTTCGGAGAGATAGCCCCAATTGTAGCGCTTCATGCTCATCGGCCAGGCAAGTGCGGCCGGCATCTGGATGAAAGGCCCGAAATCCGAACCGCCAGCCTCGATGACAATCACCGAATAGCGCCCATCCTCCGACAGGCGATAGGCGATGGCGGAGCCTGCGGAACCGGAACCGACGATGACGTAATCTGCGTGCATGATTTGCTCTCCAATGAGCGTTGGTTCCGATTGACTGTCAGCGGGCGGGTTTACCCCCCTCTGTCCTGCCGGACATCTCCCCCTCAAGGGGGGAGATCGGCAAGACGCACTACCGCAACTTCATTCTCAAACACCGAGATGGGTGAGACCTTGCCACAGGTCGATCTCCCCCCTTGAGGGGGAGATGCCCGGCAGGGCAGAGGGGGGGTGAAGCCCCACGCACAACCATCAATAAGGGGCGTCCACCTTGCCCGTGCTCACATAAACCGTCTTCAGCTCGCTATAATGCTCCAGCGCCGCCGCCGAATTCTCGCGGCCGAAACCGGACTGCTTGGAGCCGCCGAATGGGATTTCCACCGGGCAGAGATTGTAGGTGTTGATCCACAGCGTGCCCGCCTCCAGCTGATCGACCACGCGATGGGCGCGGGCGAGATCGGCGGTAAAGACGCCGCCGGCAAGGCCGAATTCGGTGGCGTTGGCGCGAGCGATAACCTCGTCCTCATCGTCGAAATCCAGCACACACATGACCGGTCCGAAGATTTCCTCGCGCGCGATGGTCATGCCATCAGTCACATCGGCAAACACAGTCGGCTGTACATAAGCGCCCTCGCCCGAGACATTGTTGGGAATTCCGCCGCCGGTTACGAGCGTCGCACCCTCCGCCTTGCCCTTTTCGATATAGCCAAGCACCTTTTCCTGCTGGGCTTTGGAGACCAGCGGGCCAAGATGGGTGGCGTAATCCAGGGGGTCGCCGAGGATCATCGCCTCGGTGCGGCGCTTGAGGTTTTCGAGGAAGCGGTCCTTCGCCTTTTTCTGCACGAAAACGCGGGTACCGTTGGAGCAGACCTGACCGGAAGAATAGAAATTGCCGAGCATGGCGCCGCCGACAGCGCTTTCGATATCGGCATCGTCAAACACGATCAGCGGCGATTTGCCACCGAGTTCCATCGTCACATGCTTCAGATGCCCGGCGGCGGCGGCGGCCACCTTGCGGCCGGTCGGTACAGAGCCGGTGAGCGAAACCTTGGCAACATCGGGGTGGTTGACGAGCAGCGGGCCCGTGTCGCGATCGCCCTGGATGACGTTGAACAGGCCCTTCGGCAGACCGGCTTCGATCAGGATTTCCGCGATCTTCAAAGCGCCGAGCGGGGTGTTTTCCGATGGCTTGAAGACCATGGCGTTGCCGGCAACGAGGGCAGGCGCCGCCTTCCAGCAGGCGATCTGCTGCGGATAGTTCCATGCGCCGATGCCGACACAGACGCCGAGCGGCACGCGCTTGGTATAGGCGAAATCGCCGCCGAGCGGGATGTAGTTGCCGTTCAGCGCGGAAGGCGCGATACCGCCGAAAAATTCGAAGGCATCGGCACCTGAGGTCGGATCGGCGACTATGGTTTCCTGGATCGGCTTGCCGGTATCCAGCGTTTCGAGCGTGGAGAGTGCCTCGTTGCGTTCACGCATGATATCGGCGGCGCGTTTCAATATACGCCCGCGCGCCATGGGGCTCATCGCCGCCCATTCCTTCTGGGCGCGTTTGGCCGATGCAATGGCGCGCTCGACAATCGCGGGCGTTGCCGCATGCAGCCTTGCGATGACCTCGCCGGTTGCCGGAAAGACGCTTTCGAAAAGCGTGCCGGCATTGTCTTCGACATAGTCACCGTCAATGAAGTGCGAGGCTTTGGGCTGCGCCCGGAGAGACGTCGCGATAGTCATGTCGAATACTCCTAGAGAATGCGGACGGACGGCTTCGGGCGCTGTCCATCAGGATATGGTTTGAGCTGCAAGTCGAAATAGTCCTCGACAAGGGCCGGCGCTGAGGCGAGCCCAAGCGGGGCCGAACGCAGGCTGTGCCTGATGTAAAGCCCGTCGATAAGGGCTGCGGCCCCTTCCGCAATGCGCGCGGCGTCATCGGGCGGGCATAGCCGGTTCAGGCTTGCCATGAGGTTCGAGCGCAGGCGACGGGAATAGAGCACCAGCAGGCGGCGGGTTTCTTCCGAGCGCTGCGCCTCGACATAAAAGGCAAGCCATGCCGCCACCGTCTCGGGCGTGAACTGGTCACTCTGGAAAGAGACGTGAACGATGGCGCTCAGCCGTTCGCGCGGGCCATTGGCGCGGGTCAGCGCCGCCACCGCATCGCGCCTCAGATCCCGCAGCAGGCTGCGGATGGTTTCCAGAAGAAGCTGCTGCTTGCTGCCGAAATAATGATGCGCAAGCGCCGGCGATACGCCCGCTTCCCGGGCAATATCCGACATTGTCACATTCAGCGAACCATGGTGGCCTATGGTGCGTAACGCCGCATCCACAAGCGCCTTGCGGCGCAAAGGCTCCATTCCGATCTTGGGCATAAGGGACTCCTTGATGGCGGGCAAAATATTCTTGATTGATCAATCAATCAATAAAAAACGCGCCATTTCATGTCGCTGATTTGCCATGGATCAAAGAAACCCGGGCAAGGCCGGATAAGACGAGCCGCTCCCATGCTGAGGAGCCGCTCACAGGGGAAAAACTAAACCGTGATATACTGCAAATTGGGAATGGAACACGTTTCGTGCTAATATGCAGAGTGATACAAATTTCGTTGGAAGCGGCGCCAGACGAAAGCTGAAAAAACGCCCGCAAGACCGCGATCCCAATCAGGTCCCGGCACGGACCGGAGATGCCTTCGCAACGGTTGAACAAGGGAGTGATATCATGCCAATGGTAACAGTATCGATTTCCCCGGAACAGGCAGCAAGAATGCGCGAGGCCGTGAATAGCGGCGCCTACGCATCCGGCAGCGAGGTCGTAAGGGCCGCGCTGAGACTATGGGCGGCCTCCGCTGCCGCAACCGGCGCAGATACAGAGGCTGCAGCGCCTGTCGAGGCGGATCGCGAACGCCTGAATGTTGCGGAACTTTACGCCGCTCACACCGGCCATGTGCGCCGGGCCTGAGGGCCTGCCAGATACCCCTGGCTATTGAGGGGCCCGTGACAAAACCTTCATTAAAGCTTCACAGTCGTGAAAGCTTTTGTTGACCTGTAATCTGCGATTGTCTGCTGAAAAGAGACAAGTTCCCGTGTGTGCATTTGACTTGTCATGCCGCCAACGGGAACTGGCAATAGCGGAGAACAGAAATGCCGGCCGTAACGCTGGAGAACGATGTCATAAGGCGGTTTGCCTCCGGGCACATGTTTCCCATGGCGAAGCTTGTGCTTGAAACCGCGTTTCAGCCGATCGTCGAGGCGACGACGGGCACGATTTTCGGATATGAATCACTGATGCGCGGCCATGACCGGCTTGGGTTTTCCAATCCGCTCGCGCTTCTCGACCAGGCTGCCGAGGATGGCGAGCTGAAGGCCTTCGAGCAGATGCTGGCGAGCCGGGCGCTCGCTAAATTCTCCACCCTGGCGGATTTTTCCACCACCACCCTCTTCCTCAATCTCGATGTAAGGCTTATCCCGCACGGGGACGCCATTCTCGACAAGCTCGTTGGCCATCTGGCGCGGGCGGGCATTCCGGCCTCCTCCATCTGCTTTGAACTTTCCGAACGTTTCGACAATACCAGCGTGCCGGAGTTCAAGGCGCTGATCGCCCGCATGCGCAAGGAAGGTTTCAAGCTGGCGATCGACGATTTCGGTGCCGGTCACGGCGAGATGAAGCTTTTATGCGACTATCCGCTTGATTACCTGAAGATCGACCGGCATTTCATCAGCGGTGTCGATCATCTTCCGCGCAAGCAGCATCTGGTGCGCAACATCGTCAACATCGCTCATGTTCTCGGCGTCCGGGTCATTGCGGAAGGCATCGAAACCGAAGCGGAATTTCTCACCTGCCGCGAATATGGCGTCGATCTGGTGCAGGGCTGGCTGATCGCCAAGCCGACGGTTTTCACCAGCGAACTTCCCGAGAGCTTTCCGCACCTCAACCGCATGGGCGTGGCGCGGCGCAACAGCCAGTCGCTGGACGAAATCCTCATCCGTCGCGAAATAGAGCGTCTTCCCACGGTCTATGAGCATGACAGCGTCGACAGCGTCTTCGAATTGTTCCGCAGAAACCCGCAGCAGGCGTTTTTCCCGGTTCTCAACGCCAATGGCGAGCCGCGCGGCGTCATCAACGAATATCACCTCAAGGAATACATCTACCGGCCTTTCGGCCGCGATCTCCTCAAGAACAAGATCTACGAGCGCACCATTTCCCACTTTGTTGATCCCGCGCCGATCGTGGGTCTCGACGCCGATGCCGATCAACTGATGAACATGTTCGCCAGCATGGGCGGCAGCGCCTGCATCATCCTGACCGAAAACATGCGTTACGCCGGCATCGTCTCAGCCGCATCGCTCATCAAGGTCATCAATGAAAAACAGCTCAAGATGGCGCAGGACCAGAACCCGCTGACGGCGCTGCCGGGCAACCGCGCCATCGGCGGCTTCATTGCCGACAACTGCGGCGATGGCGATGAGACCCGTTTCTTCTGCTATTGCGATTTCGACAATTTCAAACCCTTCAACGATAAATACGGCTTCAACGCCGGCGACCACGCCATAACCCTGTTTTCCGCACTGATGCGTCGCTACTTTTTCGCCGGCGACTGCTTTCTCGGCCATATCGGCGGCGACGACTTCTTCGTCGGCGTGCGTGACTGGGCGGTGGAGGAACTGACGGAAATCCTAGAGCGGCTGCTCAGCGATTTTCACGGTGAAGTGGCCGAACTCTATTCGCCAGAGGACCGTCAGGCCGGTCGCATGGTCGGGCTGGACCGTCGCGGCAATGAGCGGGATTTTGCCCTGCTGCGTTGCTCCATCGGCGTTCTCACATTGCCAAAAGGGTTGATCATCGCCAATCCCGAGCGCATCGGCAGCGAGATCGCCGGCATCAAGACAGCCGCGAAAGAAAACGAAGGCGGCCTCGTCATCCGGGTGTTCGGGGAGACAAAATGACATCAGCGACAAAGGGCCTCCTTCCCTAAGCGGTACATCTGTCCTAAATCTTCAGGTAACGCCGACAATTGAGGAATTGCCCCTGGCCATGCCCGAAAATGTGACCCTGCCCGAAAAAATGCGCTTCATCGACCTTCCCTCCCATGGTGGCCCGGAAGTGATGCAGCTTTCGCAAGCACCTTTGCCAACCCCCGCCAGAGGCGAAATCCTGGTGAGGGTCGAGGCGGCCGGCGTCAACCGCCCCGATGTCGCGCAGAGGCAGGGCACCTATCCGCCGCCGAAGGACGCAAGCCCGATCCTCGGCCTCGAAATTGCCGGAGAAGTGGTGGCGCTCGGTGAAGGCGTCAGCGAATTCAAACCTGGCGACAAGGTCTGCGCGCTCGCCAATGGCGGCGGTTATGCGCAATATTGCACCGTGCCGGCCGGGCAGGCCCTGCCCTTCCCCAAGGGGTACGATGCCGTCAAGGCCGCCGCGCTGCCGGAAACCTTCTTCACCGTCTGGGCCAACCTCTTCCAGATGGCGGGCCTGACCGAAGGCGAAAGCGTGCTCATCCACGGCGGCACCAGCGGCATCGGCACAACCGCCATCCAGCTCGCCAAAGCCTTCGGCGCTGATGTCTATGCGACGGCGGGTTCTGCGGAAAAATGCGAGGCCTGCGTCAAGCTTGGTGCCAAACGGGCCATCAATTACCGCGACGAGGATTTCACCGCTGTCATCAAGGCCGAGACCGATGGCAAGGGTGTCGATGTGGTTCTCGACATGATCGGTGCGGCCTATTTCGAAAAGAACATTGCCGCACTCGCCAAGGATGGCTGTCTGTCCATCATCGCCTTTCTGGGCGGCGCCGTGGCTGAAAAGGTCGATCTGCGGCCAATCATGGTCAAACGCCTGACCGTCACCGGCTCCACCATGCGGCCACGTACCGCTGACGAGAAACGCGCCATCCGTGATGAGCTTATCGAACAGGTCTGGCCACTCATCGAAAGCGGCAAGGTTGCGCCTGTCATCAACAAGGTCTTCACGCTGGACGAAGTTGTGGAGGCCCACCGGCTGATGGAAACCAGCAATCATATCGGCAAGATCATGATGCGCGTGTCCTAATCAGACCTCTTGCATTAATGACGAATCGTACTACCTTCTAGTTATGTTCAACGTATCGGAAGGAGGTGATCCAATGTCTAATGAGATTTCGGTCTCTGGTGCAGGCAATGGAAAGGGTGGGTTTTCGACGGGGCAGCCCTCGGCGTAAAAACCTCTTGCCTTCGGAACGTTGAGAAACAGTCCCGGGTCTGTAAACAGGACCAAGCTCATGGAAGGGTCGCCTCTGGCGACCCTTTTCCGTTTCTGGGGTTATCGGCGCGTTTACCCGGCTCCCTCATCTCTGTGCTTGTCCCAGAGATCCAGCCAGACCAAGTCTTTGGCTGAATGGAGTCTCACCGCCGCGCAGACGCGCGCCGGCTGACAACCTGTGACGAGCACAGGAATGACGGTGTGTACGCTAGCGTTGCAGACATCTTATACATCCGTCGGACGCGCGCCTCCGTGGCGGAAAGGTTCTTTTCAGCCCAAGGACTTGGGTTGGCTGGATACCGGCTCAAGGCCGGTATGACGGGGAACTCAGGATAGGTGCAAACCGCCGGCTGCCAATCGCGGCCGCATCTCCCCTACTTCTTGCCAAACACCTTCCACCGGGTCGGACGAAAGCGCAGTTCGGCACCTACCGCCACGGCGGCGTTGAGCGGCACCTCGATTTCGAGGTGATAGGGGTCATGGCCGTTATTGGCGATGTCGATTTCGGCGATGCGGGTGCCGGCGAGGCGGCGACAGGTGGTAACCTTGCCGTAAAGCGCGTTTTTCTCGTCGGTCAACACCACATCTTCCGGACGGAAGAACAGCTCGCCCTCACCTGCGCCATTTTCGGCGACGCCGATGCTCTCGCCCTGAAACACCACCTGGCCGTCGCGGATCGTCACCGGCAGGCTGGAGGATTCGCCGATGAAGGAGAAGACGAAGGGGGAATTGGGCGTGTCGTAGACGTCATCCGCCGTACCGACCTGTTCGATCTTGCCCTGGCTCATGACGACGACGCGGTCGGCCAGTTCCAGTGCTTCTTCCTGATCGTGGGTAACGAAGACGGTGGTGTGGCCCGTGCGGTCGTGGAATTCGCGCAGCCAGCGGCGCAGTTCCTTGCGCACCTTGGCATCGAGTGCGCCGAAGGGTTCGTCAAGCAGCAGCACCTTCGGCTCGATGGCAACTGCGCGAGCCAGCGCCACGCGCTGACGCTGGCCGCCGGAAAGCTGGGTGGGGTAACGCTTTTCGAGGCCGGTCAGATGCACCATGTCCAGAAGCTCCGATACCCGTCGGCGGATTTCCGCTTTCGGCGGGCGGGAGGCGGAAGGGCGCACCTTCAGGCCGAAGGCGATGTTGTCGGCAACCGTCATGTGGCGGAACAGGGCGTAGTGCTGAAACACAAAACCGACATTGCGCTCCTGCACCGAGCGGTGCGAGGCATCCTCATCGCCAAAGAAGATGCGGCCTTGGGTCGGCTGCTCCAGGCCGGCGATGAGGCGCAGCAGCGTCGTCTTGCCGGAACCGGAGGGACCGAGCAGCGCGATCAGCTCGCCGGAACGAATGTCGAGCGACACGTCGTTCAGCGCCGGAAAGCGATCGAACTGCTTGGTGATGCCGGAAACTTTCACTTCCATGAATATGCCTTTCAATGCTTGCCGGCTGCGTTGCCCGCGCCAAAGCGTATTTCGAGAATGGTTTTGAGAACGAGCGTCACGAGCGCCAGACCAGCCAGCAGCGTCGCCACCGCGAAGGCCGCGCCGATATTGTACTCATTATAGAGTATCTCGACATGCAGCGGCATGGTGTTGGTCTCGCCGCGAATATGGCCTGATACGACAGAGACGGCGCCGAATTCGCCCATGGCGCGGGCATTGCAGAGCAACACCCCGTAGAGCAGGCCCCATTTGATATTCGGCAGCGTGACATACCAGAAGGTTTGCCAGCCGGTTGCGCCAAGCGAGATCGCCGCCTCCTCATCGCCATTGCCCTGTTCCTGCATCAG
Organism: Rhizobium sp. AN6A; assembly: GCF_900215635.1. Classification (NCBI taxonomy): domain Bacteria; kingdom Pseudomonadati; phylum Pseudomonadota; class Alphaproteobacteria; order Hyphomicrobiales; family Rhizobiaceae; genus Rhizobium; species Rhizobium sp. AN6A. The sequence continues at coordinate 1,877,075 of NZ_OCNC01000004.1, read as the reverse complement.
CGGGATCAGTTCACGCGCGACGAAGGGAAAGGTGACGAAGATGGTGGCAAGCACGATGCCCGGAACGGCAAAGAGGATTTCGATGCCGTAACTCTTCAGCCATGGCCCCAGCACGCTGTGCGAAGAGAACAGGATGACATAGACCAGACCCGATATGACCGGCGAGATCGAGAACGGCAGGTCGATCAGCGTTATCAGGAACGCCTTGCCCTTGAACTCGAATTTCGCAATCGCCCAGGCGGCGGCGACACCGAAGATAAGGTTGAGCGGCACCGAAATGGCGGCGACAAGCAGCGTCAGACGGATGGCGGAGAGAGCATCCGGCTCGACGATCGCTTCCCAGAAGGCATCGGCGCCTTTGCGAAATGCTTCGAAGAACACCGATACCAGCGGCAGCACGAGGAAAGCCGCAAGGAACAGGAAGGCAATGGCAATCAGCACCAGCCGGGCGGGCAGGCTCTCGCTGGCGGGATCGCGGAACGGTCGGGACGAGGTGCGGGAAGCATCAGACATAACCGTACCTCTTGCGGCTCCAGGCCTGAATGAGATTGATGAGGAACAGCATGGCGAAGGAAATGATCAGCATGATGGTGGCGATGGCCGTCGCGCCCGCATAATTGAACTCCTCCAGCCGGATGACGATGAGGAGCGGTGCGATTTCCGAAACGTAGGGAATATTGCCGGCGATGAAGATGACCGAGCCGTACTCTCCGATACCGCGCGCGAAGGCGAGTGCGAAGCCCGTCAGGATGGCGGGCGTGAGGCTTGGCAGCAGCACCCGGGTGATGGTCTGGAAACGGTTGGCGCCGAGCGTTGCCGCCACCTCCTCCACCTGCCGGTCTATTTCTTCCATGACCGGCTGCACGGTGCGGACCACGAATGGCAGGCCGATAAAGATCAGCGCGATGACGATACCGGTCGGCGTAAATGCGATCTTGATGCCGAAGGGTTCGAACAGCGAGCCGACCCAGCCGCGATTGGCATAAAGCGTGGTGAGCGCGATGCCGGCAACCGCCGTCGGCAGGGCAAAGGGCAGATCCACGATGGCATCAACGAAACGCCGGCCGGGAAAACGATACCGCGTGAGAACCCAGGCGACGATGACGCCAAAAACAGCGTTCACCAGTGCGGCGATGAAGGCGGTGCCGAAACTGACGCGCAGCGCATTCAGCGTACGGCTATCGACAGCGATCGCAATAAAATCTGAAAAACCAAGTTTCGCCGTGGACCAGACGAGGCCGCCAAGCGGAATAAGAATGATGAGAAACAGATAGGCGACCGTGTAACCGAACGTCAGGCCGAAGCCGGGTATCACGCTCGATTGACGCCACTTCCACCTGTTTCCGGATGTATTATTGCTCATCAACGCTCCGGATAATCTTTAGTTTGGCACATTTCCGGACAGAAAACCGGGGTCCATTTTTCCTGGAAATGCTCTCTGGGAGCCGGTGTTCCCCGGCCTTGTTATAAAGGATCGACCGGCACGGTGTCCGGTCGATCGAGCTGTCGTTTTTCAAGTTCCCTTAAGCGGGTGGGCGGATTTGTCGTCAGCCCATCATCCGCTTACTTGGCGGGCTTGTAAATCTGGTCGAAGATGCCGCCGTCACCGAAATGTTCAGGCTGCGCCTTGGCCCAACCGCCAAACTGCGGATCGTCGATGGTGACGAGCTTGATGTCGGGCAGCTGCTTCAGCAGATCCTTGGAGACAACTGCGGGGTTCGAAGGACGATAGAAGTGCTTCGCCGCGATATTCTGACCTTCGTCGGAATAGAGATATTGCAGATAGGCTTCCGCCGCCTTGCGAGTGCCCTTGGCATCGACGTTCGCGTCAACCACGGCGACCGGCGGTTCGGCGAGGATCGAGATCGGCGGCACGATGATGTCGAAGGCATCCGCGCCAAATTCCTGACCGGCCAGATAGGCTTCGTTTTCCCAGGCCAGCAGCACGTCGCCGATCTGGCGCTGCGCAAATGTGACCGTGGAGCCGCGGGCACCGGTATCGAGCACCGGAGCGCGCTTGTAGAGTTCGCCGACATAGGCCTTGATCTTGTCCTGGTCGCCCTTGAACTCTTCATTCGCCCATGCCCAGGCGGCAAGGTAATTCCAGCGTGCGCCACCTGATGTCTTGGGGTTCGGGGTAACGATCTGCACGTCGCCCTTTACCAGATCGCCCCAGTTATGGATGCCCTTCGGGTTGCCCTTGCGGACGAGGAACACGATGGTGGAGGTGTAAGGCGAGGAATTATGCGGCAGGCGGCCGCGCCAGTCCTTGTTGATCTTGCCGGAATTCTGGACGATGGCATCGATATCGCTCTGCAGCGCCAGCGTCACCACATCGGCTTCCAGACCGTCGATGACCGAACGCGCCTGCTTGCCGGAGCCGCCATGCGACTGCTGGATCGTGACATCCTCACCGGTATCGGCCTTCCACTTCTTGGCGAAGGCTTCGTTGAAATCCTTGTAAAGTTCGCGGGTCGGATCATAGGACACGTTAAGCAGCTTGGTCTGCGCGGCAGCCGAGCCGACACCTCCCAGAGCCAGCGATAGACCGAGAGCGAAAACGCTCAAACCGGACAGAAGCTTGGACATCGGTATTCCCTCCTGATGAAGATGGCTTAACTCTACTGGACCGGTAGAGTTGGTCAATGAGGCCGAATACGATCGAAAAAGTGTTTCCCGAGAGCGTTTCCGCGGGCAACAAATACAGCGCAGCATAGGCGAAAGGCGCAACAAGCGTCGTGTAAAACTTTGCTGAATGCAAAACCGTTTCACATTTTTGACGATTTTTTGGCGTTACGGCGAAAAATATTCAGGGGTTTTAGACGATTTTTTCGTCAGGCCGTCAAAAGTTCGGGCACTTCCACACCTTCAACGGCATCCGCAACGGTGGTGTTGAAAAGGATATTGCGGGTGGCATCGGCCACGCGGGCGAAGACGTGGCGTATCTCGCACTGCTTTTCGCCATCGCAGTCCTCGCACCGGCGATAGGCGGTCTGCGACAGGCAGGGCAACGGAGCGAGCGGCCCGTCGATGAGGCGCAGCACCTCGCCGAAGGTGATATCGGCAGCCGGGCGCGCCAGCAAATAACCGCCCTGCTTGCCGCGCCTGCTTTCGACGATGCGTTCCTTCTTCATTTCGAGAAGGATCTGTTCCAGGAATTTTTTCGGAATGGCCTGTTCGCGGGCAATATCGGAAATTTGCACAGGACAGCCGCCGTCGGCCTTTGCCAGCGAAAGAAGCGCCCTCAGCGCATATTTTGCCTTCTGCGAAATCATCGTGAAACCAGTAGAACACAAGCCCGGATACCCGGCAATTCCGGCTTAGCGCAGAAGTTGTCACAATTCAAATCCAAGCTGCAAAGAAGGTGAACGGGCATCTTTTGCTCATAGATCGTGCGCGTGAGGCATTTTTGCTCTGAAGTGCAGCGCACAAAGACTGTCATTTCTGTTCCAGAGGCCCGATTTCAACAATAATCGGCCATGGAAATCCCGGACGTGACAATGACGATCAATTCAGCAAATGCCTCTGCCGATACCGCATCCCTCGACGCCACGCTTGCCGGGCTCGATCTTGCGGGACGACTTTCCTTTATCGCCGGTCTTGGCGGCCGTGCGGTCTTCACCACCAGCCTCGGCATCGAGGATCAAGTCATCACGGCGGCCATCGGCACACACCGGTTGCCGATCGACGTCGTGACGCTGGAAACCGGCCGGCTCTTCAAGGAAACCGTCGATCTCATCGAGGAAACCGAGGAACGCTTCGGCATCGACATCCGCCGCTTTCGGCCCGAACAGGACGATATCGACGCCTATGCCGAAAAATACGGCCTCAACGGTTTTTACGAAAGCATCGAGGCCCGTCACGCCTGCTGTCATGTCAGAAAGCTGATCCCGCTCGGCAAGGCGCTGGAAGGTGCCACCTTCTGGATCACCGGGCTCCGCCGCGGCCAGTCGGGCAATCGTGCGACAACGCCTTTTGCCGAGTTCGATGCTGAGCGTAATCTGATCAAGATCAATGCCTTGGCGGACTGGGACATCGACCAGATCAAGGCCTATGTCGCTTCTGAAAACATTCCCGTCAATCCGTTGCATGCGCGTGGTTACCCCTCCATCGGCTGCGAGCCGTGTACACGCGCCATCAAGCCCGGTGAGCCTGAGCGCGCCGGACGATGGTGGTGGGAAAACGACGAGAAGCGCGAATGCGGTCTTCACGTCGCCGGTGCGGACCAGACATCCGCCGTTTCCGCCATCCCACAACGATAATCATTCAGACCAGTTCCGGAGTTTAAAATGTCCAACGCAGTCCACGAGACGGACAGCAAGAATACTGTCGCATCCAAGCCGCCGCTCGATCCGCATCTGAAGGCGCTTGAAAACGAAGCCATTCATATCTTCCGCGAAGTCGCCGCCGAATTCGACAATCCCGTGATGCTCTATTCCATCGGCAAGGATTCATCCGTGCTGCTGCATCTGGCGCGCAAGGCATTCTTCCCAGGCCGCGTGCCCTTCCCGCTGCTGCACGTCAATACGGGCTGGAAATTCAAGGAAATGATCGAATTCCGCGACAAGATCGTCAAGGAATATGACCTCGATCTCATCTCCTACACAAACCCGCGCGGCGCGAGCGAAAACGTGACCCCCTTCACCCACGGTTCGGCGCTCTACACCGACATCATGAAGACGGAAGCGCTGCGCCAGGCCCTGGACGCCGGTCAGTTCGATGCCGCCTTCGGCGGTGCGCGCCGCGACGAGGAAGCGAGCCGCGCCAAGGAGCGCATCTATTCCTTCCGCACGCCGGACCACAAATGGGACCCGCGCAACCAGCGCCCAGAACTGTGGAACATCTATAACGGCATGGTCCGCAAGGGCGAAAGCGTGCGCGCGTTCCCGCTCTCCAACTGGACCGAAGTCGATATCTGGCGTTACATCGAGGCGGAAAACATTCCGTTGGTGCCGCTCTATTATGCTGCCGAGCGCCCCTATATCGAGCGTGACGGCATGATGATCCTTGCCGAAGACGAGCGGCTGGAGTTGCTGCCCGGCGAAGAGATCCAGCACGGCTCGATCCGCTTCCGCACGCTCGGCTGCTTCCCGCTGACCGGCGCGATCCACTCCGAGGCGGCGACGCTTCAGGAGGTCATCGCCGAACTGGAAATCGCCACCGTTTCCGAGCGGCAGGGCCGCGCCATCGATCGAGACCAGTCCGGCTCGATGGAGAAGAAGAAGCGCGAGGGCTATTTCTGATGACCGCCGCTGCTACCAACACCGCCTCCACGGCCACCATTCTGCCCTTTGCCGAACATTCGAAGGCGACGCGTGATACGCGCCCGCTTCGTCTCATCACCTGCGGCAGCGTGGATGATGGCAAATCGACCCTGATCGGCCGTCTCCTGTGGGACACCAAGGCCGTCAAGGAAGACCAGGCCGCCACCCTGCACCGCGATAGCGGCAAGCAGAACGATCTCGGCCTGCCCGATTTCGCGCTGCTGCTCGACGGTTTGCAGGCAGAGCGCGAACAGGGCATCACCATCGATGTCGCCTATCGTTATTTCTCCACCGACCGGCGCGCCTTCATCGTGGCCGACACGCCCGGCCATGAGCAATATACCCGCAACATGGCGACCGGCGCTTCCACTGCCGATCTCGCCGTGCTTTTGGTCGATGCGCGCACCGGCATTCTGGAACAGACACGCCGACACGCCACCATCGCGGCGCTGATGGGCATCCGGCAATTCGTGCTGGCCATCAACAAGATCGACCTGACGAATTACGACAAGGCAGGTTTTGAACTGATCGCCCACGAATTCCGCGATTTCGCCTCCGACCTCGGCATCAAACAGATCACGGCCATTCCAATGTCGGCGCTGAAGGGCGAAAACGTCGTGCTATCAGGCAAGGCCTCCATGCCCTGGTATGAAGGCCCGACGCTGGTCGAAACGCTGGAGCTTGCCACGGTGCGCTCGGCGCAATCGGGTGGTTTCCGCTTCCCCGTACAGCGCGTGTCGCGCCCCGGCGAAAGTTTCCGCGGTTATCAGGGCACGGTTGCCGGCGGCTCGGTCAAGCCGGGCGATAGCGTTGTCGTGCTGCCGTCGGGCATGGTCGCGAATGTCAAGCAGATCGTCACTTTCGATCTGGTGCGTAACGCCGCCGTTGCTGGTGACGCAGTCACGCTCGTTCTCGACCGTCAGGTGGACGTCTCGCGCGGCGACATGATCGTGTCCATCGAGGCACAACCGCAGACAGGGCTTGCCTTCGACGCGCAGATCGTGGCGTTGCAGCCGGGTGGCATCGAGGCTGGCAAACGTTACTGGCTGAAAAGCGGCAGCCGCCGCCAGCGCGTCAGCGTGCAGCCGGTCAGCCAGCTCAACCTGAAAGAAGGCGAATGGCAGGCGCACGAGACATCACTGCCGATGAACGCCATCGGCAAGGTGCGGCTCTCCTTCGACGAGACGGCGATCTTCGATGCCTATGAGCAGAACCGGGCAACCGGCTCGTTCATCCTGATCGACCCCGACACCAACAACACGGTAGCGGGGGGCATGATTGCCGGCAAGCGCAGCGTTGGCGCGACGGAAGAACAGGGTGACCGCGTCATTCTCTCCCTGCCCGCCCATCTGGCCGAGAAGCTTCTGGCAAGCGAACTGCTGGCCAAGCACCGCGACGAGATCGACATCCGCCGCACGGATGGCGCGACAGCCTCACGGCTGATCAGCGATCTGGACTGACAGACACGCGCGCCCAACAAAAAGGCGACCGTCAAAGCGGTCGCCTTTTTCGTTTGAAAGCCTTTTTATCAGGCCTCGTTTAAAACACGAACATGTAAAGCAGGATGATCACAAAAATCGGAACACCCATCGCCCACAGTGCAATACCTTTTAGCATGTTATCCTCCATCGTTGTTGTGGTGGGATAACGGTTGAGGCGCGGTTGCGTTCCCTGCGACTGCGCTGACGACGGCTTCATCGCAGTCGACAACGTCAAACGCATCAGTTTGCGAAGCTTGGCGGAGCCGAGAAGATGGCCAGCGCCATGGGAATGTGTTCAGGCCCGGTTAATGACCGACACCTCACTCTCTCAGCAATGGAACTGCGTGGTTCAGCGCACGTTAGTGTCCGTCATTGGGAGATGAAGATTATGAAAATTCTGACTGCGGCGATCTGCCTGGTTTCGGTGGGCATCCTAAGCGGCTGTGTCGATGATCGGGGCTACCGTAGCGGCGGATATTATACGACAGGCGTGTACTACCGCACCTATGAACGCGATCGCCACTACCGTGACTATGACCGTCGCGACTGGCGCGACCGGAGGGATTGGCGTGATCGTCGCGACTGGCGTGGTGATTACCGCTACCGCTAATGATCGACTGGACTTACATTCAAGACCATTGGGATTGGGCGGGGCACATTCTAGAGGCCGTCATCATGGCGGCGATTGTCGCCGTTCTGTTTCGCCTGCTCGTTAGCTGGCGAATGGCGTGGATAATCGGGATGGCCTTCGCCGCCGGTCATTTCCATGGCCGGGAAAAGCGGGACTACGAGGTGTCCGTAGAAATGCCTCCTCCCCATCTGGAAGGTTATTACTTCTGGAATTGGTCCTGGGATGGTTTAACCGACTTCTGGCCGACGGCCGTTGTTTGCGTTTTGCTCATTCTCCCGTTGGCGAGGATGAGAAATTGACCTCCCGTGCAATCACCAAAGTCGCGATTTGCAGGCGCGGAAGCCAAATGCGTTTACCCGTCCGGTTTGAAACGGTCAGGTTTCGCTACAAGGCCTTGATTTAAGGATTTTCAGAAAGTGTTGGGACCATTTGAAAGCCCCGGGAAATATTGGGCTTAAGCTGGTCGGAGTGAGAGGATTCGAACCTCCGACCCCGTCGTCCCGAACGACGTGCGCTACCAGACTGCGCTACACTCCGTGACCAGCGGCGCTTCTATAGACCAGCCTCCGGCATTCGACAAGCGGCATATTGCATTTTTTGTGACAAGTTTTCAGCGCGCTGCGCAGGGCGGTCGCGAAGTGCCTGCCGCACCGGGCGGCGTGCCGGAAAACGTTACAAAAAAGCAATTGTGGCAGGAAATTTTCGTCAAGCGGCACAGCTCCCCTGCCCGTCGCCGCCAAATCTGCTAGGGGAACGTAATGACCGGCGGGAAGCCGGACACGGCACAAAGGACATTTCACCATGCTATTTCGCAGCGTAACGCTCGCAGGGCTCGCCATTGCGCTCTCCGCCTGCACGACATCGACGGGCTCTGCCCCTTCCTTCACCCAGAAGAGCCCCGTTGAAACGCGGTGGGTCGGTCAGTCCGCAGGTATTTTCTTTGCAAAATTCGGCCCGCCGCTGAGCGACACGGAAACCGGCAGCTCGACCATCTATAACTGGCGCGGCGGTTACAAGAAGGCCACCATTCCGGCCAAGTTCGAAGAAGGCAAGGATGGCAAGAAGGGTCGCCAGATTTCGCCCGCCCGCACCGCCTCGCTCTCCTGTACGGTTCAGCTCACCGTCTCCAGCGACTACACGATCACTTCGGTACGCACGGTTTCAGATCGCCCCGGCGTCAACGGCCCGAGCTATTGCGCGGAATTCCTCGCCGCAAACTGAGTTTTCGTCCAGCAGACGAAACGAGCCAAGGCCTGCCCTAACCGGCGGGCCTTTTCACTTTTTTGCGATTATTGTCATTTTTCCTGAATTTTTTTCACACGGGACAGCGCGGCCTGATCCGCCAAGCGCGGCAAACGCCGAATTGACGGCTTTTTCGCGATATTCGCGCTTGAGACACTTTCAACCGTTTGAAAGCACCGTCTAATCCTCGCGACCACAAAAATGACAATCCGCAAAATGGCAAAAACCGCCAATGCGACCTTATGTCCCGGCAAAATCCCCGCAAAAGCGCTTGAACTGGAGTGAATAAGTCAGGGTTGTGCCGGTTTCCGCTTTGCTGTAACGGGGCGGCTGGGAGGAGTGTTTTTAACACAAAACAAGAATCAGGTATGGCCGTGACTCCCATCGATCAAGACAAATCCCAGCTCACTGATCTTTCCTCAGACGCGCTTCCCTCCCATGCGCTTCCAATGAACCGCAGACAGGTTCTCGGCACTGCGCTCGCAGGGCTTGCAGCAACAGCGCTGCCGACATCCTCACTTCTCGCCAATACGGCTACCAAGAAGGTCGACGTGCTTCTGATCGGTGGCGGCATCATGAGCGCGACGCTCGGCGTGTGGCTGCGTGAACTGGAGCCGACCTGGTCGATGCAGATGCTCGAGCGGCTGGACGGCGTGGCGCTTGAAAGCTCCAATGGCTGGAACAATGCCGGCACCGGCCATTCCGCGCTTGCCGAGCTGAACTACACGCCGGAAGACGACAACGGCAACATCAAGATCAGCCAAGCCGTCAACATCAACGAATCCTTCCAGATTTCGCGGCAGTTCTGGGCATGGCAGGTGCGTAACGGCGTTTTGAAGAACCCGCGCTCCTTCATCAACCACACGCCGCATATGAGCTTCGTCTGGGGCGATGAGAACATCGCCTATCTCGAAAAGCGCTACGAGGCGTTGAAGGCAAGCCCGCTTTTTGCCGGCATGGAATATTCCAGCGACCCCGAGCAGCTTAAGAAATGGGTGCCGCTGATGATGGAAGGCCGCGATCCTTCCCAGAAGATCGGCGCGACCTGGTCGCCGCTCGGCACCGACATGGAATTCGGCGAGATCACCCGCCAGTTCGTTTCGCATCTGCAAAGCGACCGGAATTTCGACCTGCAGGTCAACAGCGAGGTTTCCGATATCCAGCGCAATGCCGATGGCAGCTGGCGTGTCACCTATAGCAACCTGAAGACCGATGCTGAGCAGACCGTGGATGCGAAATTCGTGTTCATTGGCGCCGGCGGCGGTGCGCTACATCTGTTGCAGATGTCCGGTATTCCGGAAGGCGACAATTACGCCGGTTTCCCGGTTGGTGGCTCGTTCCTGATCAACGACAATCCTGACGTGACGATGCAGCATCTGGCCAAGGCCTACGGCAAGGCCTCGGTCGGCTCGCCGCCCATGTCGGTTCCACACCTGGATACCCGCGTGCTTGGCGGCAAGCGTGTCATCCTGTTTGGACCTTTCGCCACCTTCTCCACCAAGTTCCTGAAGGAAGGCTCCTATTTCGATCTCGTCTCCTCCGTCACGACAAGCAATGCCTGGCCGATGGTGCGCGTCGGCATCGATGAATATCCGCTGGTGGAATATCTCGCCGGCCAGCTGATGATGTCGGACGACGACCGCTTTGCCGCGCTGAAGGAATATTTCCCGAACGCAAAGCAGGGCGAATGGCGCCTGTGGCAGGCGGGCCAGCGCGTGCAGATCATCAAGCGCGACGAGGAAAAGGGCGGCGTACTCAGGCTCGGCACGGAAATCGTCGCCGCGCAGGATGGCAGCATCGCCGGCCTGCTCGGCGCCTCCCCTGGCGCCTCCACGGCCGCACCGATCATGCTGAGCGTTCTGGAAAAAGTCTTCAAGGACAAGGTGGCAACACCGGAATGGCAGGCCAAGATTCGCCAGATCGTGCCGAGCTACGGCACCAAGCTCAATGACGACCCGGAAAAAGTACAGCAGGAATGGGCCTATACGGCCGAACACCTGCAATTGCCGACCCCGCCGCAGATCGATCTTGGCGCGCTGAAGGGCGCGGGAGCGGCACCTGCTGGCGCGCCGGTGAAGAAGGTTCCGGATATAGCGCTTTAAAGCTTAGCCGCGATTTTAAGTTTGGACGCCGCGTGTCTTTGGATGCGCGGCGTTTCTGTTTAAGCAGGCCTTTAACACACACGCGTCATCCTTGGCCTCTTCGCGAGGATTCATTGATTTCAACGGCTTGTGGATCCTGCGGGCAAGCCTGATGATGACGGAGGACAGGTTTTCGCGCTTCACAGCATCCGGGATCGCAGCGAAAAATGGTACGGCTGATAGATGCACGCCGGCACCTGTGCACGCTGTTCTGATTTTGGAAGTGATGGCTGGGGCGCCAGGATTCGAACCTGGGAATGCCGGTACCAAAAACCGGTGCCTTACCGCTTGGCGACGCCCCAACAGGGCAGCTTGGGCGAAACGCCGCTGCCTGAACCGGGCCTGATTAGCAAAGCCTGCCCGACGCGGCAATGACCTGACGGCTTATTTTTTCACAAAATCCAAGCTTTTTGGATGCCGTGCCTGACATGGCATGTTAGGGCTTGGCGATTGCGCGGCTGAGGCTGCGGCTCTGCGTGGCATGGCATATTTCAGGAGGTCTTGATGGCGGACCCGGCATTCGATCTCGATTTCAGGCCGGCCTATGGCGAGGCGGTGCCCGTTGCCCCGCTCATCCAGCGCATCACCGTCAACAATCCTTCCGCGTTTACCTTCCATGGCACCAACTCCTATATCGTCGGCGACCGGTCCGTTGCCGTCATTGATCCCGGTCCGGAGGATGAGGCGCATTTTCAGGCCCTGATGGCGGCGCTTGATGGCCGCGAGGTCACCCATATCTTCGTCAGCCACACCCATCGCGATCACTCGCCGCTTGCACAGCGGTTGCGGCAGGCGACCGGCGCGATCACGGTTGCGGAGGGCCCGCACCGCGCCGCCCGGCCACTGCATGTGGGCGAGACCAATCCTTTCGCCGAAAGTTCCGATACGGCTTTCGTGCCGGATGTGGCACTTGGCGACGGGCAGAGCCTTTCCGGCGACGGCTGGGCGCTGACGGCCCTGCACACGCCGGGGCACACCGCCAACCACGCCGCTTTCGCACTGGAAGGCAGCGGCATCGTCTTTTCCGCCGATCACGTCATGGCCTGGGCCACCACCATCGTCGCACCGCCTGATGGGTCGATGAGCGATTACATGGCCTCGCTGGAGCGCCTGCTCGCCCGCGACGACCGGCTGTTCCTGCCCGGCCATGGCGGCCCGGTCAACGATCCCGCAGCCTTCATGCGCGGGCTTCGCGCCCACCGCCGCATGCGGGAACGGGCGGTTCTGAAGCGCATCCGGGAAGGCGACCGGCGGATCGCCGATATGGTGAAGGTGATCTATGCCAGCACCGACAAACGCCTGCACGGGGCTGCGGCACTTTCCGTACTGGCCCATATCGAAGACCTGATTGAAAAGGGCGAGGTGCGGACCGAGGGTGCGCCTTCATTGCTGGGAGAATATTTTCCGGCGTGAGGCAGGCGTCTCCGCGCAACGCTCAGATCGGCGTCATCATATCCGGTTCACGGATTTCAACCACCGTCGCATTTCCCGTCGTTCCGGCCTTGAGCCGGAATGACGAAGAAGGAAACTAGGCCTCAATTGTCGTTCAGGCCCTGCATTTCCGCATCCAGCGCATCGAGATAGGCCTCTGCGATTGCTGCACCCATACCGAGATCGTGCGGGCCGTAACGGGAGGCAACGCGCACATCGACGATCGTGGTTTCCGCCTCTTCTTTCAGGCGGATGAGGATGTCGAAACGCAGGCCCCAGATGCGCGTGCGCGTTTCGCCCTGCATCAGCACCACGCCGCTGCCGTTAAAGAAGGTGGGCTGCGGCGCCTCGACCGGCCGGGCCATGGGAACCGGCACGATGGAGGGCAGGTCTTCTACCGGCGCTTCCTCGGTGGGCTGCGATTTGTCCTGTTCGGGAACGCCGACGGAGGGCGGCTCCACGGTGCCGATGACGCCTTTGGTATGGGTGATGCGGATGCTCTGGGCGGCGGCCATTTTTTTGGCGGCGGTGTAGATGCGGTCTATCGCACCTTCATAACGGCGTCCGGCAAGGCTCGCATAGGCCACGGCCTGCGCGTCGCGGTCCTCTTTGGAAACGGCCGCGGGTCTTGTCAGCCATTGCTGATTGGCAACGGGCGGCACCAGCCATTCCGGCGCATCGGCAAGATCGGTGGAGATGTCGTAAATCTTTGGCTGCTGCCAGTACAGAAAAGCGCCGTAACCGACGACGCCGAGCGGCAGTGCCGACAACAGCAGGGCCGCAAGCGCAGAAAGGCCGCCGCGCGCGCCCGTGGTCCACAGCCGTTCAAGACCAACCAACGCCAGAAGCATCGTCACCAGAGCGATTCCAGCGGCAATCATCAGCAGGCCGACGAGATCGGGCGTCGTCAACGGTCCGAAACGGTGGATGCCGGCGGCGACAAGAAAAAGCGCCAGCGCCGCCAGACCGACATAGCGGGAAAGATAGGCTGCAACTGAAAAAGGCCGGACGAAACGCACAGTCATGGAAGCGGATATCCGTAAGATCGCATTGGCGTAAAAGCGTTGCACCCGAAATCTGGCAAGGGAATCACCTGCATATGATGTCATAGACCGGATTTGCGGTGAGGAAAACAAGGACGGGTCTGATCTGCGGGTAAAGTGCGTAAACCCGCCTTAGTCGCGCCGGACTTGATCCGGCATCCAGCCACGGCGCGTCTGCATCCTGAAAGAAGCCTCCCGCGATCAAGGACTTGATCGCAATGGACCCCGGATCTGGTCCGGGGTGACGGAGTGGGAACGCAACGGCCTCAGCAAACGCAAACGCTCTTCGAGCCTCCGACATCGTTTTGAGCGCGTGAAAGGCCAAGGCCACGATAGAGCGGAATATTTTTCCGCATTGTCTCCACTTAAGAGAATAATGCACCGGCAGCGAAACAAATACGCAAGCTCATCCCTTATTTGCTGAGGAAATCGGCGTATTCTTCGCCCCTTCCTTCGAGAATGCGTGTAAAAAGTGCATTATCCTCGTTTTCTTGCATAAAAAAGAGACAAGCCATGTCACAGGCAACGACGCCAGCCCGCTCATCCGGGTCAAAACCCTTTTATCGCAATTTCGGCTTTCAGGTTCTGATCGCCATGGTCATCGGCCTGCTGCTCGGGCTCGTTGCGCGCAATATCGGCCCTGATGCCGCCGGCAGCCCGAACTGGCTTTCCGTGACGTTGCAGACCATCGGCAGCATCTTCGTGCAGCTGTTGCGCGCTTTGGTGCCGCCGCTGATTTTCACAGCCATCGTCGCCTCCATCGCCAATCTCAAGAACCTCTCCAATGCGGCAAAGCTGGTCTGGCAGACGCTTCTGTGGTTCGCCATCACCGCGCTGATCGCCGTGGTCATCGGCATCGTCCTTGGCCTCGTCATTCAGCCGGGTGTGAACACCGCGATTGCCAATACGGCAGCGGCAGCACCCTCCTCCACCGGCTCCTGGCTCGACTTCCTGAAGGGTCTCGTGCCGGCCAACGTGTTCGGCCTTGAGGCTTCGACCAAGCTCAACAACGGTTCCGCCAGCACCTCGCTGAACTTCAACGTGTTGCAGCTGCTCGTGGTGTCGATCGCCTTTGGTGTCGCGGCGCTCAAAGCGGGCAAGGCGGCGGAGCCGTTCCTTGCCTTCAACCAGTCGCTGCTTGCCATCGTGCGCAAGATCCTGTGGTGGGTCATCCGCCTCACGCCCATTGGCACCATCGGCCTGCTCGGTCGCGCCGTTGACCAATATGGCTGGACGACGCTTTCGCAGCTTGGCTGGTATGCGGCGGCCGTTTATATCGGTCTGGCGCTGGTTCTCTTCGTGGTCTATCCGGCGCTGCTTCTCGCCCATGGCCTGAAGCCGTCGCGCTTCTTTGCGGGCGCATGGCCGGCAATCCAGCTCGCCTTCGTGTCGCGCTCCTCCATCGGCACCCTGCCGGTCACCGAAACCGTGACGGAAAAGAGCCTCGGCGTGCCGCGCGAATATGCCGCCTTCGCCGTGCCGCTTGGCGCCACCACCAAGATGGACGGCTGCGCCGCCATCTATCCGGCGATTTCGGCGATCTTCATCGCCCAGTTCTTCCAGGTGCCGCTCGGCATTCAGGACTATGTGCTGATCGTGTTCGTCTCGGTGCTCGGCTCGGCCGCAACGGCGGGCCTGACGGGTGCCGTGGTGATGCTGACGCTGACGCTCTCCACGCTCGGCCTGCCGCTCGAAGGTGTTGGCCTGCTGCTCGCCATCGACCCGATTCTCGACATGGGCCGCACGGCCGTCAACGTCGCCGGTCAGGCGCTGGTGCCCACCATCGTCGCCAAACGTGAAGGCATTCTGGACGAGGCAGTCTACAACAACGCCAAGGACATCGAGGCGCTCGATGACCGCGACGCGGTTCCTGCCTGAGTGTAGTAACGTTCCAGGCGGCTGTATCCTGCGGCCGCCTGCAAGACCAATCTTGCAACAATCGCCCGATGCAACTTTCCGCCCCGACGCGGCTTTTCCCCGCGTAAAAACAGGCGTATCAATCGCGGCCATAAAAGTGCCGTCCACCTGTCATGCTCCGGGGAGAAACAAAATGCGCGTTTCCATCGTCTTAGGTTCGCTTGCCGCCATGCTGGCGCTCACCGCCTGCCAGACGCTGACGCCGGAAGAGCGCCGGGCGCGGGATGAGGCGACGTGCCGGGGTTATGGTTTCCGCACCGGTACGGACCAGATGGCCGGATGCCTGCTGGACCTTGATCTCGACCGCCGCGCCGACAACCGCGCCTGGCAGGCGCAGATGAACCGCGACATGTTCTACCGGCCGGTGGTGGTGGAGCGGCGGATCATCGTCCAACCAAACCCCTGACCGGAATGAAGGCAACATTGCTGGCGGTCTCACCCTGCCTTGCCCTTGCGGCAAGTGTCGCCTGCGCGGCGGCAAGACGCGCGATGGGCACGCGGAAGGGCGAACAGGACACGTAGTCGAGATCCGCATCCTCGCAGAAATGGATCGAGGCCGGGTCGCCGCCATGTTCGCCGCAGATGCCGAGTTTCAGCTCCGGCCGCGTCTGGCGGCCGCGCTCGGCGGCAATGCGGATCAGTTCTCCCACACCGTCGAAATCGAGCGAGATGAACGGATCGCGTTCAATAATGCCCTTGCGCTGATAGGTGTTGATGAAACGCGCCGCGTCGTCACGGGAAATGCCGAAGGTCGTCTGCGTCAGGTCGTTGGTGCCGAAGGAGAAGAACTCCGCAGCTTCCGCAATCACATGTGCGCGCAGCGCCGCACGCGGCAACTCGATCATGGTGCCGGTCAGATATTCGAGCGTCATGCCGGTCTCTTCCGCCACCTCGGCGGCCACCGTGTCGATGACGGCCTTGACGTAATCGAGTTCGGACCGGAGGCCAACCAGCGGCACCATGATCTCAGGCACGACAGGCGCACCGGTGATGCGCGCCGCCGCAACCGCAGCCTCAAAAATGGCGCGCGCCTGCATTTCGGCAATTTCCGGATAGGAAATGGCAAGCCGGCAGCCGCGATGGCCGAGCATGGGGTTGAATTCGTGCAGCGCATCCAGCCGCTGGCGGAACACGGTCTGCGGCATGCCCATGGCGGCGGCGACCTCTACGATCTCGCCATCGCTCTTCGGCAGGAATTCGTGCAGCGGCGGATCAAGCAGGCGGATCGTCACCGGCAGGCCGTGCATGATCTGGAAAAGCTCGGTAAAATCCGAACGCTGCATCGGCAAAAGCCGGTCAAGCGCTGCCCGCCTGCCCTTTTCGCTTTCGGCGAGAATCATCTCGCGCATCACATGAATGCGGTCGCCTTCAAAGAACATATGTTCGGTGCGGCAAAGACCTATACCTTCTGCACCGAAGGCACGGGCGGCGCGGGCGTCGGCCGGTGTATCGGCGTTGGTGCGCACCGTCATACGGCGCAGATTATCCGCCCATTGCATCAGCTTGCCGAAGTCGCCAGACAGTTCAGGCTGCGTCATCGGCACTTCACCTTTCATCACCCGGCCGGAAGAGCCGTCGATGGTGATGACATCGCCGCGTTTCAGCATGCAGCCAACGCCGATCAGCACCTTGTTGCGCATATCCACACGCATCGAACCCGCACCGGTAACACAGGGAATGCCCATGCCGCGCGCCACCACGGCGGCGTGGCTGGTCATGCCGCCGCGCGTCGTCAGAATGCCTTCGGCGGCATGCATGCCGTGAATATCTTCCGGACTGGTTTCGATGCGGACCAGAATGACGCTTCGGCCTTCGGCTTCCGCAGCGACCGCTTCTTCCGAGGTAAAGACGATCTCGCCGGTTGCCGCCCCCGGGGAGGCAGGCAGGCCGGAGCCGATGATGGGCCGGGAAATACCGGGATCGATGGTGGGGTGCAGCAGTTGGTCGAGCGAGGACGGCTCGATGCGACAGACGGCTTCTTCCTGCGAAATCAGCCCATCCTCGACCATATCGACGGCGATCTTCATGGCGGCGCGCGTGGTGCGCTTGCCGGAACGGGTCTGGAGCATCCAGAGCTTGCCGCGCTCGATGGTAAATTCCAGATCCTGCATGTCGCGATAGTGGGTCTCCAGCCGCTTGCAGATCACCATGAACTCGGCGAAAGCCTCCGGCATCAGCTTTTCCATGGAGGGTTTGTCGGAACCCGACGCCAGCCTCGCGGCCTCGGTGATGGATTGCGGCGTGCGGATACCCGCCACCACGTCTTCGCCTTGAGCATTGACGAGGAACTCACCGTAAAGCTCCGCCTCTCCGGTGGAGGGATTGCGGGTGAAGGCAACGCCGGTTGCCGATGACGAGCCGAGGTTGCCAAAGACCATGGCCTGGACGTTGACCGCCGTGCCCCAATCGCCGGGAATATTGTGCAGGTGCCGATAGGTCACGGCGCGATGGTTCGTCCAGCTGGCAAAGACTGCGCCGATCGCGCCCCAGAGCTGAACATGGCAATCCTGCGGGAAAGCCTCTCCCAGCTCGTCCTCGATCAGCTGCTTGTAAAGAGCAACGACATGCTGCCACTCGACCGCCGACATATCGGTATCGTATTCATGGCCGAGCCGGCCCTTCTCGTCTTCGAGAATTTCCTCGAACAGCTCATGGTCGAGACCCATGACGACATCGGCATACATCTGGATGAAGCGGCGATAGCTGTCCCAGGCGAAACGGGCGTCGCCCGCATCGTGGCCCAGCGCCTGCACCGTGCGGTCGTTGAGGCCGAGATTGAGCACCGTGTCCATCATGCCCGGCATGGAGGCACGCGCGCCTGATCGAACCGACAACAGCAGCGGCGTCTGGCTGCCGCCGAATGTCTTGCCGGTTACAGCTTCCATGCCGTGAAGGCCGGCCATGACCTGCAGCTTCAGCTCTTCGGGGAGATCGCGGCCGTTCTTGTGATAAAGGGCGCAGGCATCGGTTATGATGGTGAGGCCGGGGGGAACGGGAAGGCCGAGACTTGCCATTTCGGCAAGGTTTGCACCCTTGCCGCCCAATATAGCAACGTCACCTGCCCGGCCTTCGGCAGCACCGTTGCCGAAGGTATAAACCCACTTTTTCATTCCACGCTCTCCACCCAGAAGCGTTGTCATTTTTCTATCATCTACAGCATTGGCAGCATGTTGGAAACGCCACAACGTCCAGTTTACATCGCAGTGCAGCATAATTGCGGCGAATTGCGTGCCAGAATTGCCGCAAAAGCAAAATAACAGCGTTACTGACGCATTCGTGTAGTGCGCAGAAACGGAGTGTTCCCTAAGCCATTCACATCGCCCAAAAAGAGATTATTCATGCAATTTACTCGCCGCCACACGTTGAAATTTGCCGGAATTTCTTGCGCCGCCACCGCCCTTGCCGGTGCTCTTAGAGCAGAAGGCGACCCACCCGCAGCAAGTGCAGGCACCGCCCTTCCCCTTGCGCTGACCACGCCGATGCATGTCAGTCAGGTGGCGCTTCGGGTGCGCGATCTCGATCCGATGATCGATTATTACCGTTCCGTGCTCGGGCTGAATGAGGTGGCGCGCAACGCACGGGGCGTGACGCTCGGCGCGGGCACCGTTCCCCTGCTTGATCTCGTTCACAAGCCAACGGCGGATTATGAAAGCCCCACCTCAGCCGGCCTGTTCCACGTCGCCTATCTGATGCCCACCCGCAAGGATCTCGCTCGATGGCTGGTACATGCGGCCTTGAAGCAGGTGCCGCTGTCGGGATTTGCCGACCATAATGTCAGTGAAGCGGTCTATCTGAACGATCCCGAAGGCAACGGCATCGAGGTTTACAGCGACCGGCCGAAGGACACATGGGTCTGGAGCGGCAGCGTGGTTAAAATGGGGACCGAACCGCTCGATGTCGATGATCTCGTAACGCTGACCGACACCAAAAAGAGCGATTACGAGGCCGCACCTTCCGGCATGCGCATCGGCCATATCCACCTGAGGGTCGGCGAGATTGCCGCCGCCCGCGCCTTTTACGAGGAAGCCGTTGGTCTCAAACCGACGCAGGATGCCCGTTCGGATGCCTCCTTCCTGTCATCGGGCGGATATCACCACCATCTGGCCGTCAACACATGGAACAGCCGGGGCGCGAAAGAGCGCAACGCCACCGAAACCGGCCTCGACTGGTTCTCTCTCGCCATCAAAAATCCCACGGACCTTGAAGCGCAGAAAACGCGGCTGCGGGCGGCCGGTTATGTGCTGGTGGAGATGGAAAACAAGGTTGTGGAAGCGATTGATCCGTGGGGCACGCGGCTGCGGTTGGTGCCGGTGTAAGAGGGCGGCAAGTCGGCTGGTTTCCTGTGACTGGTACAGGAACGAGGGACGCGAGGCACAAGACCAAAAAAAGCCTTGCGAGGCCGCGGCAGCGACCTCGCAAGGCTTTCCATCCGGTACAGGAAACCGGATGGGGGGTCTGGAAAGAGCCCAAATTCCTTTTAAAAAGACATAGCAAAATGCCGCGCATTGTCGCCCACCCGAATGGGTGATGCGGCCAGATAAATTCGCGATGGACAAGGCTTAAGGGGCAGGCCCGGAACGGGAAACTCAGACGGCTTCGCGCAGTTGCTCGGCAGTCTGCAAATCCACGGAAACCAGTTGCGACACGCCCTGTTCGGCCATGGTGACGCCGAAGAGGCGGTTCATGCGCGCCATGGTGATGGGATTGTGGGTGATGATGACGAAACGCGTTTCGGTGGAGGCCACCATTTCGTCCATCAGGTTGCAGTAACGCTCGACATTATGGTCGTCGAGCGGCGCGTCCACCTCGTCCAGCACGCAGATTGGTGCGGGATTGGTGAGGAAGACCGCAAAGATCAGCGCCATGGCCGTCAGCGCCTGTTCGCCGCCGGAAAGCAGCGTCATGGTCTGCGGCTTCTTGCCCGGAGGACGGGCGAGAATTTCCAGGCCGGCTTCCAGCGGATCGTCGGATTCGATCAGCTGCAATTCCGCCGTGCCGCCACCAAACAGATGGGTGAAAAGCCGCTGGAACTGCGAATTGACCACATCGAAGGCCGCAATCAACCGTTCACGGCCTTCGCGGTTGAGGTTCTGGATACCGGCGCGCAGCTTGCGCACCGCGTCGATGATATCGTCGCGTTCCTTGATGAGGGCCGCGAGCTTGGCGGAAAGCTCCGCCTGCTCTTCCTCGGCACGCAGGTTGACGGCGCCCAGCCTCTCACGCTCGATCTTCAGCCGGTCGAGATCGCGCTCGACATCGCGAATATCGGGCTTCGGCTGGTCGGGACCAAGGCCGGTCAGGCGCAGCGCCATATGCGGCTCGGTATTCAGCGTTTCGCGGATGCGATGTTCGGTTTCCTGCCGCTTCTCGCGGGCGGAAACAAGCCGCTCTTCGGCGCGGCCGCGCTTTTCGCGGGCTTCGGCCAGTTCGGAAAGGGCAGTGGTGGCAACCCGGTCGGCGGCGCGTTGCAGGTTTTCCGCTTCCGCCAGCCGGTCGGCGGCCAAGCGGCGGGCGTCTTCGGTTTTCTGAAGCTCGGTCAGGAGGTTGCGGCGTTTCTCGTCGAACTCTTCCGGCGCAATGTCCAGTTCGGCGATTTCGTCGCGCGCCTCTTCCTCACGCTCGCGCAGGGTGGCGATGTGATCGGCGGCACTGGCGGCCCGCGATGCCCAGGTGGAGCGCTCCTGC
Organism: Rhizobium sp. AN6A; assembly: GCF_900215635.1. NCBI lineage: Bacteria > Pseudomonadati > Pseudomonadota > Alphaproteobacteria > Hyphomicrobiales > Rhizobiaceae > Rhizobium > Rhizobium sp. AN6A. Next base: position 1,856,240 of record NZ_OCNC01000004.1, on the reverse strand, counting down.
GCGATTGCCTGAAGCCGGCGCTGGCGGCTTTCCGCCTCGCGGCTCACCCCCTCGTGGCGGGCGCGCGCTTCTGCCAGCAGGCCACGGTCCGTGGCGACTTCCAGCTGGCTTTCACGCAGGCGCAGATCAAGGGCGGAAAGGTCCGGCGCGTCTTCCATTTCGATGCGGGCGTTTTCTTCCTGAACGACGATCTCGTCGATCTGCGCGCCGATCTGGTTCAGCGCTTCCGAGACGATATCCCGGCGGCGCAGAAGATCGCCCGAGGCGCGTTCGGCTGATGTCAGCGCCTCTCGTGCCTCGGCAAGATGGCGCGTCACCAGCCGGCTTCTGTCGCGCACTTCCGAAAGCCGCAATTCGGCGCTTCTGATGTCGTCGGTCCTGATGGAGAGCTGTTCTTCGGCCTCCTCCAGACTGAAACGGGCCTCTTCCAGTTCCGTCTCGATTTCGGCAAGCCGGTTCTTTTGCGCCAGACGAAGGGCGGCGGCTCCCGGCGCATCAGCGCTGGCGATGTGGCCATCCCAGCGAAACAGCGCGCCCTCGCGCGTCACCAGCCGCTGGCCGGCCTTCAGCGACGGCATCAGGCGCAAGGCTTCCGCAGTGTCGGCTGCAACGCCGATCTGGGCGAGACCGCGCCTTAATGCGTCCGGCGCCCGCGCGTAGTTCAGAAGCGGCTTCACGCCCTGGGGCAAAGCAGGATCGCCCGCACCATCGCCATTGCCGGCCCAATAGGCGGGAGCAGCGGGATCAAGGGCACTTTCGAGGTCGTCGCCAAGGGCTGCACCAAGCGCTGCCTCAAAACCACGTTCCACCGTCATTTCTTCCGCCACCGGCGTGAAGCTGCCATTGGCGGCAGCACTGGCCGCCAGGATTTTGGTGATGGTGCGCGCTTCCGTATCCAGAGCGTTCAGCCGGTTTCGCGCCGTTTCCAGCGGGCCGCGCGCCAGCGCTTCGGCGGAACGCGCCTCGGCAACGGCGGCTTCGGCTTCCTCCGCCACGATCAGCGCGTCTTCCACCGCGATCTCGGCTGCCTCGACCGCCTCGCGGCGCTCCGAAGGATCGGGAAGGCCGGAGAGTTTTTCATCGACGGCATCGATCTCGGAGGATGCCTCCTGCGACTGGCGTTCCAGCCGGAGTTTACGATCGGAAAGCTCGCGAATCGCCCGTTCCAGCTGCTGGCGCCCGGCGGCGGCCTCGGCGCGCTCGGCGGTGATGGCAGTGAAAACGGTTTCGCTTTCGGTCAGTTTCGCGGCAGCTGCCTCGAAGGCTTCGCGCATCTCTTCGGCATGGCGACCGGAATCGGCGAGGATTTCGAGAAGGTCTGCCTCTTCCTCATCGAGCCGGGCAAGGATCTGGGCGTTATCAGAGACAAGCCGTTCTTCGCGAACGATGTCTTCGCCAAGCTGCGACAGACGGCGCGCCAGCTCATCACGGCGGCGCAGCAGGCGGTTCGCCTCGTCATCCAGCTGGGTGCGGGCGATCTGCAGTCGTTGCAGGGCGGCGGCGACCCGCGCTTCATCCTCGCGCAGTTCCGGCAGCTTCAGGCTGGCAATGCCCTGCTGTTTGGCCGCCTCCATCTGCGCCTGCGCCTTTTCGGCAACGATGTTCGTGGCCTGATTAAGCGCGCTTTCCGCTTCGCCTTCGGCTTCCTTGGCTTCTACCCAGCGGATATGCAGCAGGGTCGCTTCGCGGGCGCGGATATCCGCCGACAGCATCTTGAAACGGTTGGCCTGCCGCGCCTGGCGTTTCAGGCTTTCGATCTGGCTTTCAAGCTGGGCGGTCACGTCCTCCAGCCGCTCCAGATTGGTCTCGGCAGCGCGCAGGCGAAGCTCCGCTTCATGGCGGCGGGAATGCAGGCCGGAAATGCCGGCCGCCTCTTCCAGAAGCTGGCGGCGGGCCTGCGGCTTGGCGTTGATGAGTTCCCCGATACGCCCCTGCCCCACCATCGAGGGCGAACGCGCGCCGGTGGAGGCATCGGCAAACAGAAGCTGCACATCCTTGGCGCGCGCTTCCTTGCCGTTGATGCGATAGACCGAGCCGTTTTCGCGCTCGATGCGGCGCGTCACCTGAATTTCATCGGCATCGTTGAAGGCGGCGGGCGCGGTGCGATCGGAATTGTCGAGATAAAGGCCGACCTCGGCGGTGTTGCGGGCCGGACGATTGCCGGAACCGGAGAAGATGACGTCATCCATGCCGGATGCGCGCATGTTCTTGTAGGAGTTTTCGCCCATCACCCAGCGAAGCGCTTCGACCAGATTGGACTTGCCGCAACCATTGGGACCGACGACGCCAGTCAGACCCGGCTCGATGATGAATTCCGAGGGTTCAACGAAGGATTTGAAACCGACGACGCGGAGCTTGTTGAACTTCATGCCGCCCTGCTCCGCCTGAAATAACGGCAATAAAAAACGGGCGAACGGAAATATCCGCCGCCCGTTCCTTCAAGGGTTCGGCGATCAGAGCAGCTTGTCGATGACAGCCGACATGGTTTCAACCGACATGTCTCCCGCGTATTTCTTGCCATTGATGATGAAAGTCGGCGTGGAGTTGACGCCGAATTCCGTCGCACCGCGTTGCATCGTTGCGTTCACATCATCCAGAAGCTTCTGGTTCGTCAAGCAGGCCTCGAAAGACTCCTGTGAGAAACCGGCCATTTTCGACAATTGCAGCAGGGCCGCACGGGCATCCTGGGCTGTTGCCCAGCTCTGCTGCTGTTTGAACAGCATGGAAACGAACGGGAAATACTGTCCTTCCGGTGCGCAGCGCGCCAGCATGAAGGCAGCAGCGGCACGCGGATCGAACGGGAATTCGCGGATGACAAAATAGGCCTTGCCCGTATCGATGTATTTCTTCTTGATCTCGTCAAAGGTCTTGTTGTGGAAATTGGCGCAATGCGGGCAGGTCATCGACATATATTCGACGATCTTGACGGGTGCGTTCGCATCGCCGAGCGCCGCTTCCGGCAGCGGACCGGGCTTCAACACCGCAGCCATATCCACGTCACCGGTGGATTCAGGCAATTCCTGCGCCTGGGCAACGCCCGGCGTGAAGGCAAACGGCAGGGCCGTGGCAAGGGCAGCAAGTGCAACGCCGCCGAGAAGGCTGCGACGGGAAATGGTCAGTTCGGAAAAATGCATGAAAGCACCTGTTGGTAATAGACTCTATTGTCTGTTGATTCCGATATAGCGACGGCCTGTTCATCACAAGCGGGGTTTTGAACTCTTCTTGTCAAAGAATTGTGACCAGTCAAGGACCGTGCGCGACATCAAATCGTCCCGCCCCGCGGCTTCTTCTTCTGCATCACCGCCGTGCCGAGCCTTTCCACTGCCTTGCGCAGCGCTTCGCTCTCGATGCCGTCCATCATATCGTCGAGACGTTTTGCCGCATCACCGCGCAGCGGCGGCGGCTTTCGCCGGCGGGAAACGGGCTGCGATACCGGCTTCTGCACGATCCTGATCTGGCGTACCGCCGGAAAGCCGAAAAAGCCATTGATGCGGGCGATGAGCTCGCCCTGTGCATGGGTGAGGAACAGAGCGCGCGCGCCTTCGCAGGCAATCGTCAGCACGCCGGGCTGGTAACCGCCGCGATCCGGCCCCTCGTCGCGACGCGGCCAGGTGATCTTTTCCGGTCGCGTGCAATCGGCGAAGTCATCGCCGGCGATCTCGTCCCACGAGCCGAGCAGCGCCGTGTTGATGCCCGCCCGTTTCGACAGGAGGGGATCCATGATGCCATTGGCTATTTCGGCAATCTGGATGACGCCTTTGCGTGGATATCGCATTTTTCACTCGGGTTTCAGGACCGGACAGTCCGGAGCTTCTTGATAGGTCGGTATGAATGGCCCAACTATAGGCCGAATCGAAGAGAAACGGCAAACATGCTTCAAAAAACCGCCCCGTCATCGCACGCGCAGATGCTGCTTGCATGGTACGACCGCCACCATCGCGAGTTGCCTTGGCGCACCTCGCCGGCCATGGCGGCACAAGGAAAACGTGCCGATCCCTATCATGTCTGGCTCTCTGAAGTGATGTTGCAGCAGACGACGGTGCAGGCGGTTAAACCCTATTTCCTGAAGTTCCTCGCGACATGGCCTGATGTCAGCGATCTGGCGGCGGCACCGGTTGAGGATGTGATGGCTGCATGGGCGGGACTTGGTTATTACGCCCGCGCCCGCAATCTGAAAAAATGTGCGGAAGCCGTGGCGAAAGACCATGGCGGCGTCTTTCCCGATACCGAAGAGGGCCTGAAGAAGCTGCCCGGCATCGGCGACTATACATCTGCTGCCGTGGCGGCCATTGCGTTCAACCGGCAGGCGGCGGTGATGGACGGTAATGTGGAGCGCGTCATCTCCCGCCTTTTCGCCATAGATGCACCCCTGCCCGGCTCGAAACCCGCCATGAAGGCGAAGGTGGCGGAGCTTACGCCTTCCGACCGGCCGGGCGATTTTGCGCAGGCGATGATGGATCTCGGCGCGACGATCTGCACGCCGAAGCGCCCCGCCTGCGCGCTCTGTCCGTTCAACGGCGGCTGTCTGGCGCTTGCCCATGACGAGCCGGAGCGGTTTCCGGTCAAGGCAGCGAAAAAGGCAAAACCGGTGCGGCTGGGAGCCGCCTTCGTGGCGGTGAATACAAGCGGCGAAATTCTGCTTCGGCGGCGCATCGAAAGCGGCCTTCTCGGTGGCATGACGGAGGTGCCGACAACGGCATGGACCGCCCGCGTGGACGGCGGCACCGACACGAGCCACGCGCCTTTTGCCGCTGCCTGGCAGGCGGCGGGCGTCATCGTGCATGTCTTCACCCATTTCGAGCTGCGGCTCACCGTCTTTCGGGCACAGGTGCCGGATGGGCTTGAAACTGGCGCGGATGACGGATGGTGGGAGCCGGTTACAAATCTTGACGCGCAAGCCTTGCCGACGGTGATGAAAAAAGTCATCGCACAGGCTATTCCATCCGCATTCGATGAAAGCAGGAAGTTTCGATGACCAAGATTGAGCATATCGTATTCGACATCGGCAAGGTACTGATCCACTACGATCCGCATATTCCCTATAGCCGCCTCATTCCCGATGCTGACGAGCGCAAATGGTTCTTCGAGAATGTCTGCACCCATGACTGGAACCTCGAACAGGATCGCGGACGCGGCTGGGAACACGCCGAGGCGCTGCTGATGGAGCAGTTTCCCGAGCGGGAAGAGCATATCCGCGCCTTCCGCAAGTTCTGGCATGAGATGGTCTCGCATTCCTATGACGACAGCGTCGCGATCATGACCGGGCCTGATCGACAACGGTCACGACGTGACGATGCTGACCAACTTCGCCTCCGATACCTTCCGCGAAGCGCAGAAGATGTTCCCCTTCCTCACCCTGTCGCGCGGCGTGACGGTTTCTGGCGATGTGAAGCTGCTGAAACCGGATGTGGCGATCTACGAGCTGCACGCGAAGGAATTTGGTCTCGACCCTGCCGCAAGCATCTTCATTGACGATACGCTCGTGAATGTCGAAGGCGCCAAGGCAGCCGGCTGGCAGGCGGTGCATTTTACCGGAGCGGAAAAGCTGAAGCAGGATCTGCGGGAATACGGCGTGACGGTGTAGAAGATGAAGGAAGCTGCGGATAGCAGAAGTTTGTAAGTTCCTCACCCGCCCTTCAACTTGGGGTTGCCATGTCAGCAATATCGCGACATATCATTGATCGAGGTGATGGTGCCGCAGTTGAACTTTTCCAGATGCAAACCTCAGGCGCACCGAGAGGGGCTATTCTGTTTGTGCATGGCAATCAGGGTGGCCTTCATCTGGGTGCGAAGGAGGCTGTCGATACTGGGATGCTGCTTCGATTTTGCTCTCGCCTTAACGTGACGACGGCTGCGGTTTCTCAGCCCGGTTTTGGCGCATCCGAAGGCCCTACAGATTTCTGTGGTCCGCAAACTCAGCTGGCAATCATGGCCGCTCTGGGCTTTCTCAAGAATCAGTCTTCGGTCGATCCAGAACGGATGATTCTTTGCGGCAACAGTCGCGGGGCAGTCGCTTCGGCAATGGTTGCCGCCCAGATGCCAAGTCTGCGCGCTCTTATTCTGTCGGGTGGGGTCTACGATCTGAAAGGAGCGTACCGAACCAGTTCGCGGGGGCTACAACTGGTCATCGAAAAAGAAGCCGGCCTTTCAGATAAAGCTTTTGTAGAACGCTCTGCACTGTTTCATGCGCACAAAATCCGTGCCGACACACTGCTTTTACACGGCAAATACGATGATCGTGCACCGGTGGATCAAGCTGAGAGGTTCGCAGATGCACTTTCGGAGGCCGAATTGTCCGTAGCTCTTCATACTTTTGAATGCGGGCATCGTATTCCAAACGAACAGACAGCCCCGGTTCTTCGACGTTTTCTTATGAGAATAATTGCCCCTGCCGCAACCTTTCACTGATTCTATAGTCGCACCGGGCGCACGATGCTAAAAGCAGGACCGGCAGAAGGGTGCCCGATGCGGGGCAAAGTTTGTCAAAAAATCCGGAAGAGAAAATTGGCGCAGGCGGAAATGGCGGTCTCCGGCCTGCGCCAGTCCTGCCGCGAGCGGCATGGGACAGCAATGTTTTCGTGAACTTTCCGAACCGGATTTTCACAACCATTGCTTTGCGTAGGACACTATGACCGTTCTCTTGCGCGAAACTTGTCTGGCTAAATTTAGATATTCAAAAATACCAACGCCCGACACCGAGGTGCCGGGCGTTGGTCGTTCTCCATCCGGGACTGAAGGTACTAAACCGGACGGAGACGTATGCTGACAATGGCGGGCGGTGGATCGTTGCCTTCAGCCTTCTGGGCTTTAGACTGTCAGGCCTTTGCCAGTTCACTGCGGATGATTGTTCTCAGATCATCGATAGGCTTCAGCTGGTCGCCATCCTCGAAGTGCCAGAACGTCCATCCGTTGCATGCGTCGAGACCCTGCACCTTTGCACCAAGACGGTGAATGGAGCCGGCAGTCCCGCCGGATGCAATCGTACCATCGGCACGAATAATGGCGCTATAACGGCGCTTTGCATCGGTCAGCACCTGGCCGGGACGGACGAGGCCGCTTTCCACCAGGGTGTTGAAGGCAACACGCGGTTCGGCCCTCTTGCCGGTCATGACGGTCAGTTCCGCCTTGCCGAGCGGCTCGACGGCGGCGATGCGGGCAGAGGCCGCGTCGATGTAATCCTGTTCGCGTTCGATACCGACGAAGTGGCGGCCGAGACGTTTTGCAACCGCACCCGTGGTGCCGGAGCCGAAGAACGGGTCGAGCACGATGTCGCCAGGCTTGGTGGAGGCCATGATGATGCGCGCCAGCAATGCTTCCGGCTTCTGGGTCGGATGCACCTTCTTGCCGTCGTCACCTTTCAGCCGCTCATGGCCGCTGCAAATCGGGAACAGCCAGTCGGAGCGCATCTGCACGTCGTCGTTGGAGGCCTTCAGCGCTTCGTAATTGAAGGTATAGCCCTTGGCTTTCGGATCGCGGCTCGCCCAGATCATGGTCTCATGGGCGTTCTGGAAACGGCGGCCCTTGAAGTTCGGCATGGGATTGGTCTTGCGCCAGACGATATCGTTCAGGATCCAGAAATCGAGGTTCTGGAGCATGGAGCCGACGCGGAAGATGTTGTGGTAGGAGCCGATGACCCAGATGGTACCATTCGGCTTCAGCACGCGGCGGCAGGCCAGCAGCCAGGCGCGGGTGAAGGCATCATAGGCCTCGAAGGAGGAGAACTGGTCCCACTCGTCATCGACCGCATCAACCAGCGACTGATCTGGCCGGTGAAGCGTACCGCCAAGCTGGAGGTTGTAGGGCGGATCGGCGAAAATCGCATCCACCGACTGGCTCGGGAGGGCATCCAAGGCAGCGACACAATCACCTTTGATTATGCTGTCTTTCCAGGCGTCACTCTCGCCCGCACGATCAAAACCGGCACGCCGAAAATCGGCCAGCGGAAAAACTGCTGCCATTGGTACTCGCTCCATACGCTTACTCTCTACTGATGCTTATGGTTACCGAAGATGGTTATCAAAGCCTGAACAAGTCACGGAAAATGCGAAATAAATGGTTGTTGCGGCCTACACGCGCAATTTGCTGGCGCGGGCGGGGAACCTGAAGTGGAGCAAAAACGTTGTGCACAACGGGTTGCCCTGTTCCGCATGTCGGTGCTGTGGCAATACCGGCAATTCAGGGGGTAATCCGCAATGACGTCCGTAACGCGAGTGGCTTCTTTTTCAGTGCATGCCTTTTCCGCGGCTCTTCTTCTGGCGGCGCTGCCGTCAAGCTTGGAGGCACAGGAGCCGGCACCGCTATACAACGTCGTCACCGACGCTGTGCTGTTCGATGGCGGCCCCTCGCTCGGCAACAGCGACAGGGTGCGGTGGGATTTTTACAAGGCCGACCGGGCCGGAGTGCGCAGCGACGTCAATGCCGGCGGCTCCTACGACGCCACCTTCGAAGCGAAGCTGCCTGCGGGCAAATATGTCGGCGTGGCAGCGCTGGGCAACATCCGTCGCGAAATACCCTTCGAGGTGAAGGAGGGAAGTCTTACAAGGCCAAAGGCGAATTTCGACGCGGCGGAACTGACGGTGGTGCCAAAACGCAGCCCCGGCGGCGATGTGGAAAGCCAGGCGAAAACCGAAATCACAAAAGGCGATTTCAAGGACAGCGTCTACGGCCAGAACACGACCTTCGTGCCGGCGGGCGAACTCCTCCTCACCGGCAGCATCGGCCCTGCGCGGGCGCAGGAAACGCTTGCCATCAAGGCGGGCGAGACGATCAGCCACGAGCTTGTCATCCCAAGCGGCGTGGTCGTTGCCAAGGCCGCCTATACGGACGGTGGCAAGGCAGTGGAAACGGACGATATCCGTTTCGAGGCGCTTTCAACCAAGGAGACGCTTGATGGCACGCGCCAGACCATCAACGGCGTTTACGGCACCGGCAAGACCATGGAAATGCCTGCCGGCGATTTCGTGATGCGCGCGCGTCTTGGCAAGGTCACGGTGGAACAGCCCTTCACAGTAACTGCCGGAAAACGCACCGAGATCAACCTCAACCTCGATGCTGGCGTTCTGGCAATCACGGCACCGGGTGCGGAGCGGATCGACATCGTCGAAACGACCAAGGACCTCCAGGGCACGCAAAAGGAAATTTCCGGCCGTTACGGCACCCGGCATCAGGAGACCCTGCATCCCGGCGATTATTCGGTAAAGGTGAGCTACGACAAGAAATCCGGGCGCGAACCGAAGGAGATCAAGGCGACGGTCAAGGCCGCCGAGAGAACCGAGACGAATGTGCCGGAGTAGCAGCAAGCCGCTGCCCGGCCGGGTGCGGCGGTGGCTCGCCAATCTTCACGCCGGTAAACCCTGATGCCGCGATGCGATCGCACAGCCTAATCCACTGACAGCCGCGACAGGCCTGCCGGATGTCTCCGGCGGCGAAGGCCAGACGCATTTTCTCCAGCAGTTCCGGCGTTGCCCGCAGCCGCTTTCCGGCGGTGATTGTCTCGTTCAAAAGCGTTGAAACCGAAAGCCGGGCCGCCTCGTCCCTCTGCACCACGCCCTCGTTGAAACAGTGGGCATGGCTTTCGCACAACAGGCCAACGCAGATATCGTCCGGCCCATCAACCAGCTCGATATCCTCTTCGCCGGCGTTCAGCCGAGCGGCGACACGGTCGTAGTTTTCGACAAAGCCGGAGGTATATCCCTTCCCCACATAGGTCAGCATGCAGAGAAGGTGATGGGGGCGAAGGCGGACAGTCACGGGACGCATTTCCGATGAAGGAAACAGATCGGCGGACAAAGGAAAAATCCGCTCCGTGATTTCGCCGTATCAGCAGCCATCCCTGCTCCCTTCACACACCGCGGATCGTCATCGCGGGCGGATATCGATAACCGACTTTTCCGGCGGAGTCCAAACGAGCGCAGCCAATCGTTCCCGGCCTATCCGACGATGGCGAAGGCGTCGTGCACCGAGCCTGAAGGGGTGCGGATTGCCTTGCGGCCGATCCATTGCACGTGCCCGTCGAGAATTCGCACCGCCTCCTCGGCACGGCCGCCGCGCAGTGCGTCGAGGATCGCGCGGTGATCGGTATCGGTGCGGCGCTCCCATCCTGCCCGCCAGGCGGAAAACAGGAACCGGGCGCTCGCCGCATGCAGGCCGTCGATCGCCTCCATCAGGCGCGGCATGTTGCAAGGCGCCGTGATGAGGCGATGGAAGCGGCGATTGGCCTCTTCCCAATGCTGCACGTCGATCGCGCTATCGCCCTCGAGCGTGGCGGCCTCCGCATGGTCGAGAATGGCTGAAGTCATGTTTGGAATGGCGTGGCGCAGCGCCAGAACCTCGAGTGCGGCGCGCATTTCCGCGACTTCGCGCACATCGGCGAGGCCGAAATCCGCGACCCGCACGCCCCGACGCGGAATGCTGGCGGCCAAGCCCTGCGCCTCCAGCCTGCGGAACGCTTCGCGCACCGGCACATGCGATGCGCCGAATTCGGCGGCAATGTGATCCTGCCTCAGACGTTCACCCGGCGACAGCTCACCGCGCACGATGCGGTCAGCCAGAGTGCGGCTGATGCGTGCGGCAATGGTATCTTCTGGTCTGGTTTTCGCTGTCTTGGGCATAACATCCCATAACGCATCCGGCGCTGATCTGTGTAGCGGTTTTTGCATGCAGGAAACGCGCAAAGCCAAATCCCAGCTATGAGCCGGGCGCGACCGACCCTTGCGGGCCAGCTGGTTGAGCTTGACGCGGACTTGGTCTAAAAGCCCGGGCATCACTTTTTCCAAGGCAAATCCGATACAGGGAGCGCCCATGAGCGGCTTCGACCTCATTATTTTCGACTGTGACGGCGTTCTGGTCGATTCCGAAATCATCGCGGCACAGGTGGAGTCCCGCCTTCTGACCGAGGCCGGGTATCCGATCTCCGTCGAGGAAATGGGCGAGCGTTTCGCCGGCATGACCTGGAAAAACATCCTCCTGCAGGTGGAAAGCGAAGCCAGCATCCCGTTGTCCGCATCCCTGCTCGACAAGTCGGAAAAGCTGCTCGACGCGCGGCTGGAACGCGACGTGAAGATCATCGAGGGCGTCAAGTTCGCGCTGTCGCGCCTGACGACACCGCGCTGCATCTGCTCGAATTCCTCCAGCCACCGCCTCGACATGATGCTGACGAAGGTGGGCCTGAAGCCCTATTTCGCACCGCATATCTACTCCGCCAAGGATCTCGGAGCCGACCGCGTCAAGCCGAAGCCGGATATCTTCCTGCATGGCGCAGCCCAGTTCGGCGTGTCACCGGATCGCGCCGTGGTAATCGAGGATTCCGTGCACGGCGTGCATGGTGCAAAGGCAGCCGGCATGCGCGTCATAGGCTTCACCGGCGCATCCCACACCTATCCGAGCCATGCCGACCGGTTGACGGATGCGGGCGCGGAAACGGTGATTTCACGCATGCAGGACCTGCCCGCCGTTATTGCAGCGATGGCGGAATGGGAAGGCGCTTTTTGAGTTGTGACGGGGCTTGTTTCATGATCTGAGTAGCAGCATTGATATTTTAATAAATGTAGCTACATTAATTCATGAAAATCATATGGGACGAGCCGAAGAGGCTCGCCAATATCGAGAAGCACGGCTTCGACTTTGAAGATATCGATGGCTTTGATTGGGAAAACGCCATCATCGAGAAAAGCTTGACCGAACAGGGAAGTTCGCGCTTCAAAGCGATCGGATATTTTCGGGACGGGACTATGTCCGTTGTTTTTGCGACTGTAGGAACAGAAGCGATATCCGTCATCAGTTTTCGAAAGGCGAGTTCCAGGGAAAGAAGGAGGTTGCCGTGGCCAAAGTTGCAAAACTAAAAGAATTCAAACCCGGACGCGGCTATACCGAAGCGGACTGGAATGCGGTGGATTTCCCGGAAATGACGGATCAGGAGCTTGCGAATGCTCGCCCCGCCAAGGAGGTTCTCCCCCCCGCATTTTTTGAAGCGATTGATGAGTACCGAAAATCGCGTGGTCGCCCGCCGGTAGATAAACCGAAGAAACAGGTAACGCTGCGCCTCGATGAAGATGTGGTAGAGCGTTTTCGCGACAGTGGCAAAGGATGGCAGAGCCGCATTAATGACGCCCTGCGGAAAGCAGCCGGCCTTTAAATTAGTTTCCATTCCACAAAAAACCGGAGCCTGTAGCAAGCAGTCTCCGGTTTTTTAATTCTCAGTCCGTCAAATCACCGGCGCTTGGTCTTGCCCTTTGCGCCCTGCTCGGCAAAACCGATATAGACACTGACCGACCTCGGTGCGCCTCCCGGTCCGTTGGGAATGGCGACATGATCGTTGTTGAAGATGAACTGCGTGCCGGCACCGCCTGCGGCAACGTCGATGGCGAAATTGGTCGTTTCGCCATAAATCTCGCCGTCGCCGTCCTTAACGGTGACGCGGATCGGTACGGTCACGCGGCCGGGCTTTGACATCGGGCCGGGAACGAGACGGCCCTGGGCCAGCACGTTTACCGTCAGCGTGGTTTCGTTCGCGGTGCAAGAGCGCGTCGTGTCTGACAGCGAAACCTGATAGGCAAGTTTCTGCGGATCGTCCTTTGCGCCACCCGCATAGACGCGGTGGACGGCATTGGCATCGAGAACCGTGACCGCCGGGCAGTTGGCCTGCACCACCGGGGCAACGGCATTTGCCTGCGCCGCCGGAGGGTTGACGGCAAGCGAGTCTGACGGATTGGAGGAATTGCATCCTGCAACAACGGCCAGAAGCGACATCGCGGCGGACAAACGCAAGAAATTCCCTGACACTCTTCTAATTCCCTCTCCATTGTCCCGGAACCGAACCGGAGACGCTGTTTATTGACCTTTCACGCAGGTTGGCGATGGTCTATAGCAGCGACGCCGGAAAAAATCGATTGGCATGTTTGGTTTTGCTTGAATTTTCAAAAAAGCCCTTCATTACCTCGCCAATCGCCTCATTCCGGCGGGATGCTGCTGATAAAGAGCCGGTAACGGCAACGGACAGACCGGTAAACGACAAGGGACTATCTCGTGAAATATGTATCGACCAGGGGTGCGGCCCCTTCGCTTGGTTTCTGCGACGCGCTTCTGGCGGGCCTTGGCCGTGATGGCGGGCTTTACGTGCCGCGCGAATGGCCCTCCATGTCGAAAAAGGAAATCCGCAACCTGCGCGGCAAGTCCTATCAGGACATCGCGTTTGAGGTTCTCTACCGTTTCACCGGCGGTGAAATTCCGGCCGACAAGTTCAGGGCGATGATCGACGACGCTTATGCGACGTTCCGCCATCCGGCCGTGGCACCACTGACGCAGACCGGGCCGAACACCTTCGTGCTGGAGCTTTTCCACGGCACCACGCTTGCCTTCAAGGACGTGGCGATGCAGCTTCTCGCCCGCCTGATGGATTATACGCTGGCTGAGCGTGGCGAGCGCGCCACCATTGTCGGTGCCACGTCCGGCGACACGGGCGGCGCAGCCATCGACGCCTTTGCCGGGCGCGAGCGCACCGACATCTTCATCCTTTTCCCCAATGGCAAGGTCTCTCCGGTGCAGCAGCGCCAGATGACGACCTCCACCGCCTCCAACGTGCATGCGCTGGCGATCAACGGCAATTTTGACGATTGCCAGAACCTCGTCAAAGAAATGTTCAACGACGCGAAGTTCCGCGACGGCGTCAAGCTTTCGGGCGTCAACTCCATCAACTGGGCGCGCATCATGGCGCAGGTGGTCTATTATTTCACGGCGTCCCTGTCGCTCGGCGGTCCCGACCGGAAGATTTCCTTCACCGTTCCAACGGGCAATTTCGGTGATATCTTCGCCGGTTACGTCGCCAAGAAGATGGGCCTGCCGATCGACAAGCTTGTCATCGCCACCAATGACAACGACATTCTGGCGCGCACGCTGAAGACCGGTCGCTACGAGATGCGCGGCGTCACGCCCACCACCTCGCCCTCGATGGACATCCAGATATCCTCGAATTTCGAGCGGCTGCTGTTTGAAGCCTATGGCCGCGATGCCGCTGCGGTAAAGGCGTCGATGGATGGCCTCAAGCAATCCGGCGCGTTTGAAATCCCGCCGCATGCGCTGAAATTCATCAAGAAGGATTTCCGCGCCGGCCGCGCCACCGAAAAGCAGGTGGCGGCGACGATCCGCGACACGCTTGAGAAAAACGGTTACCTGATCGACCCGCATACGGCGACCGGCGTTTTTGTGGCGGAAAAACACGAAAAGGCATCAAGCCCGATGGTGGTCCTGTCCACTGCCCATCCGGCTAAATTCCCGGCCGCCGTAAAATCCGCTTGCGCAATCGACCCGGCGCTTCCAGTATGGCTAGCTGACATTATGAACCGGGAGGAGCGTTTCGACATTCTGGACGCAGAGCTGAAGACGGTGGAAACCTTCATCGGCAGCCACGCACGCGCCGGCAAATAGAGACGCGGAAAGACTTGATATGAGAGTTAATGTGACCCGGCTTTCGTCCGGGTTGACCGTTGTTACGGAAAGAATGCCTCATCTCGAAAGCGTTGCTCTTGGGGTGTGGATCAAATCCGGGTCCCGCAACGAGACGACTGCCGAGCACGGCATCGCCCATCTTCTCGAGCATATGGCCTTCAAGGGTACGGCGCGCCGCACCGCCCGGCAGATCGCCGAAGAGATCGAAAATGTCGGCGGCGAAGTCAACGCCGCGACATCGACGGAAACAACTTCCTACTACGCCCGCGTCCTCAAAGACCACGTTCCGCTCGCCGTCGATATCCTTGCCGACATTCTGACGGAATCGCTCTTCGACGAAGACGAGCTGGAGCGCGAGAAAAACGTCATTCTCCAGGAAATCGGTGCCGCCACCGATACGCCTGACGATGTGATCTTCGACAATTTTTCCGGCGTCGCCTATCGCGACCAGACCATCGGCCGCCCGATCCTCGGCACTCCGGAAACCGTGCAATCCTTCACCAGCGCCCAGATCAGGCATTATCTCGCCCGCAACTATACGACGGATCGCATCTTCGTCGTTGCAGCGGGTGCTGTCGATCACCAGAGCTTCGTGAAGCAGGTGGAAGAACGCTTTGCCTCGCTGCCGCAGCTGCCGGTCACCACGCCGGTTCTCGAAAAGGCGATCTATACCGGCGGGGAAATCCGCGAGACCCGTGACCTCATGGACGCGCAGGTGCTTCTCGGCTTCGAGGGCAAGGCCTATCACGCCCGCGATTTCTACTGTTCGCAAATTCTCGCCAATATTCTCGGTGGCGGCATGTCATCGCGCCTGTTCCAGGAAGTGAGAGAGTCCCGCGGCCTTTGTTATTCCGTTTATGCCTTCCATTGGGGTTTTTCCGACACCGGCATTTTCGGCGTGCATGCGGCGACCGGCGGCAACGACCTGCCGGAACTGATGCCCGTCATCGTCGACGAGTTGCGCAAATCTTCCCAGACCATTCATCAGGAAGAAATCGACCGCGCCCGCGCACAAATCCGCGCGCAACTGCTGATGGGTCAGGAAAGCCCGGCAGCCCGTGCCGGCCAGATGGCACGGCAGATGATGCTTTACGGCCGACCCATCCCCAATGAGGAGATGATGGAGCGCCTGAACGACATCACGCGGGAACGCCTGACCGATCTTGCAGGACGGCTGTTTTTCGATACAGTTCCCACATTGTCTGCAATTGGCCCGCTCGAACAGCTGCCGCCTCTTTCAGACATTACTGCCGCGCTTTCCGCGCAGCAGCCCGCAAGGATAAAGGCGAACGGCTGAGGGTTGCGGTTTCTTTCCGTACAGGGATGGTGAATGCTGCGTTTTCTTTCCCGACATAACGACACCCCGGAACTGCGCAGCGCCAACCATCTTCTCAGACTGCCGCGCTATGGCGATTTCAAGCAGTGGCACGTTCTGCGCTCGGAAAGCCGGCAGTTTCTCCAGCCGTGGGAACCCACCTGGCGCCCCGACGAACTGACGGAAGGCTCCTTCCGCACGCGTGTGGTGCGCAACGGCCAGGAGTTTTCCTCCGGCACCGCCGTGTCGTTTCTGCTATTCGAGAAGGAGACGTTGCTCGTTGGCGGCATCACCATCGGTTATATCAGGCGGGGTGCTGCACAAAGCTGCATGATCGGATATTGGGTGGGCGAACGCTACGCCGCGCAAGGCCATATGTCTGCCGCATTAAAATTGGTAATACCCTATATCTTCAACGGACTTCAGTTGCACCGTATCGAGGCAGCCTGTATTCCGGAAAACTTCAAAAGCATCCGGCTTCTCGAAAATGCCGGGTTCCAGCGGGAAGGCCTCTTGCGGGAATATCTGAAAATCAACGGCCAATGGCGGGATCATACGATGTTTTCCCTTCTTGCCGACAAGCAAAGCTCCAGTGGAACGAAGTACGATACATGACTTACACTCACTCTGCGCCGTGCCTGTCGAAACGTCTGGCGGCAATTGCACTGGCTGCGCCGTTCTTCCTGTTTTTCCTGCTTTTTTCGTCTCTTTCCTACGCCTTCGAGCCGGTGAAGATTTCCCGTGACGATACGGCGCTCGATCTCACCGCGACAACCGATATCTATGCCAATCAGGGTGAAGCCTTTCAGGTCTCAACCGCGCCCGGTCCGGATGGCATCCGCCGCCGTATCGAGGTGCGCGCCAGCTCCACCGACCATCAGGGCGACTGGGCCGTCTTCGCGCTCGCCAACGTCTCGGAAGAGCAGCTGGAGCGCGTTATCGTCGCACCACATTTCCGTCTGGTGAATTCCAAGCTGTTCTGGCCCGATCTCGGCTCGCAGCGCATCATCGCGATCACGCCGAGCGAAGGCTTTGCGCTTGACCGGCAGCCAAGCCCGGATGCCGACGTGTTCCGCATCACGCTCAATCCCGGCTCCGTCATCACCTTCGTCGCCGAGCTGTCGACCCCGCAATTGCCGCAGATCTATCTGTGGGAACCGGAAGCCTACAAGGATACGATCAACGCCTTCACGCTCTATCGCGGCATCGTTCTCGGCATTGCCGGCCTGCTGGCCGTGCTCCTGACCATCCTGTTCGTCGTCAAGGGAACCTCGGTTCTGCCGGCGTCGGCCGCGCTTGCCTGGGCGGTGCTCGCCTATATCTGCGTCGATTTCGGCTTCCTTGAAAAACTCATCACCGTCACATCCAGCGATCAGCGAATATGGAGGGCGGGCGCCGAAGTGGCTCTCGCCTCCAGCTTCGTGGTCTTCCTGTTCACCTATCTCAATCTCAACCGCTGGCACGCGCATCTGGGTTATGCGACCTTCGCCTGGGTGGTGGGTCTGGCGCTGCTGTTCGGCGTCGCGATTTACGATCCTTCGGTCGCCTCCGGTATCGCGCGCGTCTCCTTCGCCCTGACAGCGACGGCCGGCATCGCGCTCATCATCTATCTCGGCTTCAACCGTTACGACCGGGCGATTTTGCTCGTTCCGTCCTGGGCGCTCATCCTCGTCTGGCTGTTCGGCAGCTGGCTGACGGTAACGGGACAACTGGACAACGACATCGTGCAGCCGGCGCTTGGCGGCGGGCTGGTGCTGATCGTGCTTCTGATCGGCTTCACCGTCATCCAGCATGCCTTTGCCGGCAGCGCCTATCAGCAGGGCCTGTTTTCCGATCTTGAACGGCAATCGCTGGCGCTGACGGGCAGCGGCGACACCGTGTGGGACTGGGACGTGACGCGCGACCGCATCGTCACCACGCCTGACATTTCCAACCGTCTGGGGCTGGAGCCCGGCACGATGCATGGTGCTGCGCGCAACTGGCTGCCGCGCCTGCATCCTGACGATCGCGACCGGTTCAAGGCAACGCTCGACGTGCTGCTCGACCATCGCAAGGGCCGCCTCAATCACGAATTCCGCATTCGCGCTGAAGACGGACATTTCCATTGGCTGCAAATCCGCGCCCGCCCGGTTCTCGGCTCCAACGGCGAAATCATCCGCTGCGTCGGCACCATCACCGACATCACCGAGCAGAAGAACTCGGTGGAGCGGCTGTTGCAGGATGCGATGAACGACAATCTGACCGGGCTTCCGAACCGGCAGGTCTTCCTCGACCGCCTGCAATCGATCCTCAACCTCTCTCCTGAAAGCGACGGCGTGCGCCCGACGGTGATGGCGATCGATATCGATCGTTACAAGCTGGTCAACGATACGCTCGGCATTGCTGCGGGCGACAATATCCTCATCGCGCTGACGCGGCGTCTGCGCCGTCTGTTGAAACCGCAGGATACGCTGGCGCGTCTCGGCGGCGATGAATTCGGCCTGATCCTGACCTCGGAGCGCGATCCGCAGCGGGTGGCCGATTTCGCCGATGCGGTGAACAAGGCGATCATGGTGCCGATCAATTTCGCCAACCGCGAAATCATCCTCACCGCCTCCATCGGCCTCGTTTCATGGATCGACCAGCAGGAAAGCGCCGCAGGTCTCTTGAGCGATGCGGAACTGGCGATGTACCGCGCCAAACGCGCTGGCGGAAACCGCGTCGAGCCGTTCCGCCCCGCTTTCCGCACGTCCGGCACCGACCGCCTGCAAATGGAAAGCGATCTTCGCCGCGCCATCGAGCGCAAGGAGTTGTCGCTCGCCTATCAGCCCATCGTCAAGCTTGACGATGGCGCGCTGGCCGGTTTCGAGGCGCTGATGCGGTGGGAACACCCCAAACGCGGCAACATTCCGCCGAGCGAATTCATCCCCATCGCGGAAGCATCCGGCCTGATCGAACCGCTCGGCATGTTCGCGCTGGAAAGGGCGGCGACCGACCTGATGGACTGGCAGCATTCCATCGAGAAGATGCCGATCTTCATCTCCGTCAATATTTCCAGCGCGCAACTGCTGAACAACGAATTGTATAACGACGTGCGCGGCATGCTGACGCGAACGCGCTGTAATCCGCAGCAGTTGAAGCTGGAACTGACGGAATCCGTGGTGATGGAGAACCCGGAACAGGCGCGGCTGGTGCTTTCCAAGCTGAAGGAAACGGGCATCAGCCTTGCCATGGACGATTTCGGCACCGGCTATTCGTCACTTGCCTATCTCACCCGCTTCCCCTTCGACACGATCAAGCTCGACAAGGCACTGGTGGCCAATACCAGCGACAAGCGCAACGTGCTGTTGCGCTCCGTTATCGCCATGGCGCGCGCGCTCGATATGCAAGTGGTGGCGGAAGGCATTGAAACGCCTGAGGATGCGGCGGAACTTTCACGCATGAACTGCCATTTCGGCCAGAGCTTCCTGTTCGGCACCCCGGTTTCCGGCGATGCGGCGCTGAAGCTTCTGCGGGAGCGGTTCCAGCCGACGAAGCGGGCTTCGTAAAAGGTATTGGAATATGGGGTGGTAAAGGGCTACTCTATCCACCGCCGTCATTCCGGCATTGAGCCGGAATGACGGGAGAAGGAAACGGCGCGTTTCCTGACTATGACTTCTCGTGTCCCTTATTCACTGCACCATCGCGAACTGCTGCATCTGCTGTTGAGGCATCGCGTCGATCCTGCCGTGTAGCAGGTCGTGGATGAACTCCATCTTGCTCACAACAGGCGGGGCCAGCACGAAGGGATAAAGGTCCGCCTCCCCCATGCTGCGCTGGATCGAGTTGATGGCGACGCTGAGCGGAATCCAGGCCTTGACCAGTTGTGCGGCGCTACGGGCATTATAGGGATCGAAAGTGACCTCCGCCGCCATTTCCTCATGTCCATCGGGGTCTATCGCCACGCCAAAGGCGCGCGCGGTTTCCAGCGTGTCGACGATGTGAAGATAATGCGCGAAACATTCGGCAAAATCCTCCCAGGGATGCACGGAGGCGTAGGCGCTTATGAAGGTTTCCTGCCAGTTGGGGCGCGGCCCCTGCTCGTAGTTGCGCTGTAGCGCCGCGGCATAGTCTTCGCGCTCGTCGCCGAATACAGCTCGGCAGGCCTCCAGTCGGTTCGCATCACGAACCAGCTTGTTCCAGATGAAATGCCCGACCTCATGGCGGAAATGGCCAAGCATGGTGCGATAGGGCTCGTTCATGTTGGCGCGCACCTGCTCGCGCGTCGCATCATCCACCTCTGCCGCGCGAATGGCGATCAGGCCCTCGTCGTGGCCGGTCATGGCGGGAATGACGGAACCGTCGGGTGCGACCTCGTCGACCAGAAAATCGAAGACTAGCCCGCCGACAGGATCGGCATCGCGGTTGGGATGCGGCAGGCCGAGACGCAATATCGAATAAAACAAATGCCGCTGCGCCTGGCTGATGCCGCGCCATTGTTCGATGCCCTTGTCCGTCGCGATATTCGGCACGAGACGGTTATGGCTGCACGCCGGGCAAAAGGCGTTCTGGCTTTCCGCCGGCACCGACCAGTTGCAGATGTCGTTCACCTCATTGGCGCAAAAACGCACCTGTCTTTCCGGCTGGGCGATAAGTTGCCAGTTCGGCTCACCCGCAGGCGCCAGCGCTTCCATAGAGAGGCGATCCGGCACGAAGGCCAGACGATGGCCGCAGGAGACGCAGAAACGATTATCGAAGTGGACTGGCTGGCCACAGGAAGCGCAGGAAAAAAGCTTCATTCATGAAACCCTTGCGGTGGATGAGTTGAGTGAAGGCGAATATAAGAGACCAACGTGAAAGGCGTAACAAACCCGCCCTTCAGGCCTCCAGACGACAAGAGCGCATGTGCGATAACACATGCGCTCCAAAGCACCGCATCAAAGACACGGGAGCCCGTCAGGCGGCATTACATACGATCAACGGCACCCTTGACCGCATCCTTGGCCTTGCCAACGTTCTTCTGTACCTTGCCTTCGGTTTCCTGAGCGGCACCCTTGGCGCGCAGCTCGTTGTTGCCGGTTGCTTCGCCGACGTTTTTCTTGACCTTGCCAGCAACTTCCTTGGCTGTACCGGCGATTTTATCTGATGTGCTACCCATGTTACTGCTCCCTAGTTGAGCCGTACTGTCTGTGCGGCTTTCGGGATTGTTAACGTCAGGGATTGGGATTGGTTCCAGCAGTTGACAAAAGGAGCGTCACGAAAAAATCAGGCGTGGCCGGCTTCCGCAGAAAGCATGCGAGCATCCACACCCATAAGCGCAAGCGCCCGCTCGTATTTGTTGTCCAGTCCACGGTCGAAAATCAGCTCTTCCGCCGCCGGGCAATTCAGCCACCCATTATTGGCGATCTCGTTTTCCAGCTGGCCCGGACCCCAGCCGGCATAACCGAGCATCATGGTGGCCTTTTGCGGGCCGCGACCGTTGGAAATGGCGCGCACGATATCCAGCGTCGCCGTCAAGGAAATGTCGTCGCTGACCGGAATGCTCGATTCACTTAAATAATCATCGGAATGCAGCACGAAACCCCGGCCGGATTCGACCGGGCCGCCGCATTGGATCGGAAATTCCCGGGTGCGGTTGGGCAGCATGATGGCGTCGTTGCTGTCCACCAGCTTCAGATGCAGCAAAATATCCGTGAAGGTGATCTGCTGCGGCCGGTTGATGATGAAACCCATGGCTCCAGCATCCGAATGGGCGCAGATATAGACCACCGAACGGGCAAAATTGCCATTGTCCAGCCCCGGCATAGCGATAAGGAACTGGCTGTCGAAAAAGCCACGTTCGCGTTTGTCCATCAGGGTTGAAAAGCTCACCGGCGCCTCCAGCTTGCCGAATTCCATCATTGAACGGGAAAGCGGCGTTCGCACTTCGACAGAGCACAGGATGCGGCATCGCGCCCGATCAATCAACCGAAAATGATGAACCGCACGAATTCGTAACTGGTCCATCGGGCGATGTTGGGTTAGACGGAAAGAATGAGCGTCAGGACATTCTTTCGATTTTCACATCTTCGCCTCGCTGTTGCCTTCGCCGCCCTTCTCGGTGGCGGGCAAGTAGCGCAGGCCGAAATTACCGACTGGGCGAGAAGTGAAGGCGGCCAGATGCGCGTGGCGAGCCTTGCCATGGATGCGGACGGCGTGGTGCGCGGCGTGTTGCAGATCGAGCCGAAAGACGGCTGGATAACCTATTGGCGCGAACCGGGCGAAGCTGGAATACCGCCCAAGATCACGCTTGACCCGGCAAGCGGTGTAAGCCTGACATCAATGGCCTATCCTGTTCCCAAGCTCATCGAGAACGGCGATATCACCGATATCGGCTACGATCACGCCGTCAGCATTCCCTTCCAGTTGAAAGCCGTGGACGCCAAAGCGGGAGGCAACATCGACCTCACCGCCTTCATCGGCGTCTGCCAGAATATCTGCATTCCCTTTGAGGCGACGTTTTCGATCAGCCGCGGCAATGCGGGCGATGACGACCACGAAGAGCGGCGATTGCTGGAAGAGGCGCGCGAGACGCTGCCAGAGGCTGCGTCCGACGATTTCAAGGTTGTCGATTTCCACATCACGCCCGACAAGACCATGCTCGGCGTGCAATTGCAGCTACCGGAAAACGCGCCGAAGGAGACCGAGATATTCATCGCCGGCCCCTCGGGTTTTGCCTATTACGAGCCGCAGAACCTGGTGCGCGACAAGCGCAAGCTCTCGTTCTACATGAACATCAAGGGCTTGCCGAAAACCTATCAGGTGCAGGGCAACAGCTGGCCTATTCTGGTCAAATCCGGCGATCGGACCATGGAGACCATGCTCAATTTTCCAAAGCCCTGATCGGTTCGGCGGCATATCCCGAACGGCTGTCTCAGCCATGGAATTTCCCGCGAAAACCGTATGACAGTTTTCTTTTCCTTGCTCTATAGTCGCGCGAACCAAACGGCCATAGGAGCATGGACATGACTATCAAGATCGGCGAAAAACTGCCTTCCGCAACCTTCAAGGAAAAGACCGCCGATGGCCCGGTGGAAACCACCACCGATGCGCTTTTTGGCGGCAAGACGGTGGTACTTTTCGCCGTACCCGGCGCTTTCACCCCCACCTGCTCGCTGAACCACCTGCCGGGCTACCTCGAAAACCGCGACGCCATTCTCGCAAAGGGCGTGGATGACATCGCCGTCGTTTCCGTCAACGACTGGCACGTCATGGGCGCATGGGCACAATCGTCCGGCGGCCAGGGCAAAATTCACTTCCTCGCCGACTGGGACGCCGCCTTCACCAAGGCGCTCGGCCTCGATGCCGACCTCTCCGGCGGCGGCCTCGGCGTGCGCTCCAAGCGCTATTCGATGCTGGTGAAAGACGGCGTGGTAACGTCGCTCAACGTGGAAGAAAATCCGGGTCAGGCGACGGTCTCGGCTGCTGCAGCGATGATCGAGCAGCTTTAAACCGCCTCTCTGTCGTCGCGAATGAAGCACAGTATCCATTAAAGGGCGGTCAAACCGCCCTTTTTCACACGTTCATATCAAACACCAGAAGCCCGGCCAGACCGCCATCGGTCAGCGAGACCAGACGTTGACCGACTTCCATGTGCTGCGGGTGCGCCAGATATTCGTCGCGGGCTTCCGGGCTTTCCAGCGTCACGATGAAGCCATCGACGAAACCGCCGTTCAGGCCTTCCGGCGAAACATTCTGGCCGTATTTTACATCGATTATGCCGGGTATCACGTCCTTGAGGGCCGCAATTGCCTCAAACACCGCGTGTTTTTCAGAGGATGCCGTTGCAGCCTTGAACCGTAGAAATACACAATGCTGGATCATCTGAATGTCTCTCCTCCGCTGGAACATCGTCCAACTGTTTGACGACAAGATAGATCGGGTTTCAGTTTTCACAATCCCTTATCACGGTTGGCCCGGATAAGGGCCGAGTGGAAGAAAACAGACTTCCGTTACCGGCGTTTGAAAGGCTCCATGCCCTTGCGTGCCAATTCGTCGGCGCGCTCGTTTTCCGGGTGGCCGGCATGGCCCTTGACCCAGTGCAGCGTCACCTTATGGCGCTCCTGCGCCGCCTCCAGCGCCTGCCACAGCTCCACATTCTTGACCGGCTTGTTATCGGCGGTTTTCCAGCCCTTCTTCTTCCAGCCGAAAATCCACTTGGTGATGCCATCCTTGACATAGGCGCTGTCGGTATAGAGATCGACTTCGCAGGGGCTTTTCAGCGCGTTGAGCGCCGAGATGGCCGCCAGCAGCTCCATGCGGTTGTTGGTGGTATCGGCCTCGCCGCCGGACAATTCCTTTTCGGTCTCGCCATATCGCAGAACAGCACCCCAGCCGCCCGGACCGGGATTGCCGGAGCAGGCGCCATCGGTGAAGATATCGACATGTTTCATTCGCCAACCAGCCCGTATTCGGCGACATGGCCGATGGAGCGGTGGAACCGCAGCTTGCGCAGATATTCCAGCGGGTCTTTCTTCACCACCAGCGCGCCTGCCGGCGTCGTCAGCCAGTCATAGAGGCGGGTCAGGAAGAAGCGCAGCGCCGAGCCGCGTGCCAGAAGCGGCAAGGCATCCAGTTCCGCCTCGCTCAACGGACGCACTGACTGGTAACCTTCCAGCAGCGCCTTGCCCTTGGTGACGTTATAAGCGCCATCCTTCTCGAAGCACCAGGCATTGAGGCAGATCGACACGTCATAGGCGAGGAGGTCGTTGCAGGCGAAGTAAAAATCGATCAGGCCGGAAAGCTCGTCGCCGAGGAAAAACACGTTGTCCTGGAACAGGTCCGCATGGATGACGCCCGCAGGCAAATCCTTCGGCCAATGGGCGGCGAGATAATCGATTTCCGGGCGGATCTCGTCTTTCAAGCCCTTCTCCACCTCGTCGGCGCGGTCTTCAGACTTGTCCCACAGCACCTTCCAGCCATCGACGGAGAGCGCATTGGGGCGCTTGATCTCGAACCCCTCACCGGCCAGATGCATGGCGGCCAGCGCCTTGCCGACCTCCCGGCAATGTTTCGATTCCGGTTTTCGCAGCCACATGCCTTCAAGGAAGGAGATCAGCGCCGCCGGGCGGCCGGACAATTCGCCCAGCAGTTCCCCGTCCTTGCGCGGCAGCGGCAAGGGGCAGGACAGACCCTTGGCGGCCAGATGCTGCATGAGACCGAGGAAGAACGGCAGATCGGATTTTTCCACGCGCTTTTCGTAAAGCGTCAGGATCAGCGGATCCTTCGTCGTATGCAGCAGGAAATTGGAGTTTTCGACGCCTTCGGCAATGCCCTTATAGGATGTGAGGCTGCCAACGTCGTATTGTATGAGGAAATTCCTCAGATCATCTTCGGTGATGTCCGTATAAACTGCCAATTTCAAATCTCTTGATGAAGGATGGAGTGAAAATCTGAAGAGGGGATGACGTATGCGCGGTGGGAACCGCTCACATATCTCGCCATCCCGGTCTAGGCGCCAGTGGCGGCTTTCGGTGGCAGGGCATTGCTGGCATTGCCGTTCACGAAAGCCATGTCGTCCGTCGTCAGCTCGATGCTGCGCAGTTCGCGGTTGACGAGGAAATGTTCCGTTTCCTCCACCGTGACGGCCAGATCGAGCGTCGTATCGAAACGCGCCTTGAAGGCTTCGATGATCTCATCAACGATGACCTCCGGCGCGGAAGCGCCAGCCGAAAGACCGACGGTGCGGATATCGCCGATCGCATCCCAATCGATTTCCGCCGCACGCTGCACCAGAACCGAGTGTTTGGCACCGGCACGCAGCGCCACTTCCACCAGCCGCTTCGAGTTTGACGAATTGGGCGCGCCGACCACGATGAAGAGATCGCAGCCGGGGGCCGCCTGCTTTACCGCATCCTGACGGTTGGTGGTGGCGTAACAAATGCTGTCGGCGGCTGGCGCCTGAATGGCCGGGAAACGTTCCTGCAACCGGGCAATAACGCCTGCAGTATCATCGACAGACAGCGTTGTCTGGGTGACGAAACCGAGGTTTTCGCGGTCCACCGGTTCATAGGTGCCGGCATCCTCCACCGTCTCGACGAGCGAGACTGTGCCTTCGGGCAGCTGGCCCATGGTGCCGATGACCTCAGGGTGACCGGCATGGCCGATCAACACGACATGGCGGCCGAGGCGCTGGTGGCGCATGGCCTGCTTATGGACCTTGGAGACCAGCGGGCATGTGGCATCGAGATAAAACAGGTTGCGCGCCTGCGCATCCTCCGGCACGGATTTCGGCACGCCATGGGCGGAAAAGACCACCGGCTGCTCGCGATGCTCGGTGGGTATTTCGTGCAGTTCCTCGACGAAAATCGCGCCCTTGGCTTCCAGCCCCTCGACCACGTATCGGTTATGGACGATTTCGTGGCGGACATAGACCGGCGCGCCATAGGCTTTCAGCGCCAGCACGACGATCTGGATCGCCCGGTCCACGCCCGCGCAAAAGCCGCGCGGTCCGCACAGCCTTATCGTCAAAGGGGGTCTGGAAACGGCGATGTTCATTCGTGCTCCTTGGCGTGCTCCTTGCCCTTGCCCGGTAGCCAGCCTTACCGGACAGGGCGCGCGTTATTCACCTTGCGCCTTACCGTTCCGGAAATAGGCAAAACCGGCGACGATGACAAGGGCCGCCGCCAGACCATACCACGTTATCGCATATTGCAGGTGATTGTTGGGCAAATCTATCAGCGTCACGCCGCCCTGTGGCCAGCCGCCGGGGTTCGGCGCATCGTCGGCATCCACGAACAGGTTGACCAGCCTGTTGGGCGGGATATCGGTGCTCGACGCCATGGCCGCCAGATCCTTCCAGTAGAAGATGTTCTTGGCGATATCGTTATCCGGCAGCAGGGAAGACGGTTTTGCAACGAGCGGCGCGCGCGCCAGTCCCTTGATTTCCACCTCGCCCGCGACCTGCCCTTCAGGCCGCTTCGGCGCCTCCTTCATCTCAAAAGGCACGAAGCCGCGATTGACGAAGAGGATGCGGCCATCGGCAAGCGACAGCGGAGTATAGATGTAATAGCCGGTTCTGCCCTGGTGGGTGGCGAAGAAATGCCGCTCGCGGGCATGATCGAAAACGCCGGAAACGTTGACCCTGCGATATTCAATTTCGCCGCCGCTTTTGGCAATGGCCTCTATCTGCGAGAGCGTGGCCGGACTTGCGTTGCGCCGCGCCTCGATATCGGCAATCAGCGCTTCTTTCCAGTAAAGCCGCTTCACCTGCCATGTGCCTAGTCCGAGAAGGATGGCAAGTGCCAAAAGGACGAGCGGCGCGGCAAACCAGATGCGTCTTTCCGCCGCCTTCATGTGGGAAACCTCATTCACGATCAAGCCTGCCTTCGCTTGCATTGTTGCGGTATTGCAGCGCAATCATGATGCCCTTCATCTTGCGCAGCAGCACGAGGGAGACGATCACCGCAAAAGGCAACCAGAGCATGACATGCACCCAGACGGGCGGCGCAAAACGCTGATCGAACCAAAGCGCCAGCCCGATGACAAGGAAACCGACGATCAGCATGACAAAGACGGCCGGGCCTTCACCCGCATCGGCAAAGCCGTAATCCAGCCCGCAAGCGCTGCATGCGGGTTTCGGGGTCAGGAAGCCGTCGAACAGCCTGCCATTGCCGCAACGCGGGCAGCAGCCCTTCAGCCCGACTTTTATTGGGTCCACCGGCGCAAAACCGCCGTTTTCGGGTTCAGACATGATGGCCTCCCGCCTTGGGCCGGTTAAACCTCCGTCCGACCCGCCTGTTTAAACACAAAGGGCGGCAGATGCCGCCCTCCGAGTCAGAAAACAAACCGCATCACTCCGCCAGCGGCGCGCCCCAGCCGCCCCAGATGTAGATGGCGAAGAACAGGAACAGCCAGACCACGTCAACGAAGTGCCAGTACCAGGCAGCCGCTTCGAAGCCGAAATGCTGTTTCGGCGTGAAACCGCCGGCAATGGCGCGCAGC
The DNA here is from genome assembly GCF_900215635.1 of Rhizobium sp. AN6A. NCBI lineage: Bacteria > Pseudomonadati > Pseudomonadota > Alphaproteobacteria > Hyphomicrobiales > Rhizobiaceae > Rhizobium > Rhizobium sp. AN6A. The sequence continues at coordinate 1,828,543 of NZ_OCNC01000004.1, read as the reverse complement.
AGGCAGACCAGCAGGAAAACAGTGCCGACGAAAACGTGGAAACCGTGGAAGCCGGTCGCCATGAAGAAGGTCGCGCCATAGATCGAGTTCTTGAAGTCGAACGGGGCGTGCATGTATTCGTAAACCTGCACGGTCGAGAACAGGACGCCGAGAGCAACGGTGAGGACGAGACCGGTGATCAGCCCCTTGCGGTCATTGTGCAGCAGGGCATGGTGCGCCCAGGTGACGCAGGTGCCCGACAAAAGCAGGATGACGGTGTTGTAGAGCGGCAGGTGCCAGGGATCGATGACCTCGATGCCCTTTGGCGGCCACTGACCGCCGGTATATTCGAGGCGCGACGCCTGAATGGCCTCGTGCGGATAGAGGCTGGCATCGAAATAGGCCCAGAACCACGCGACGAAGAACATCACCTCAGAGGCGATGAACATGATCATGCCGTAACGCAGGTGAAGCGAAACGACACGGGTGTGGCTACCCTCATTGGCTTCCTTGATCGTGTCTGCCCACCATGCGTACATGGTGTAGAGCACGATGACGAGACCGATGTAAAACAGCCAGGGATTGGCCAGTTCCATGCCGAACAGCTTGAAGGAGCCAGCCGACAGGTAACGCATGTAACAGACGCCGCCGAAGGTCAGAATGAAGGCGCCGATCGAGGCCAGAAGCGGCCAGGGGCTTGGATCTATGATGTGGTAGTCGTGGTTCTTCTGATGCGTATCTGCCATGTGTGACAATCCCCTGGTATCTCTTCCCAGACCCGGCCCTGCTCAAAAGGCCCGAGTCTCCTCTCACAATTTGCTTTCGCCAGATTCAGTCTTTACCGGCAAGGACGCAACCGGTTTTTCGGTTTTGGCCGGATAAAACGTATAGGACAGCGTCAAAGTATGAATGTTCTTCGTTTCGCGCGCCGTGGCGATATCCGGATCGATGAAAAACACCACCGGCATTTCGAGCGTTTCGCCCGGCTGAAGCGTCGTTTCGGTGAAGCAGAAACACTCCACCTTGTTGAAATAAGCGCCTGCTTCCATGGGCGTGACGTTAAAGACCGCCGTGCCCGTGGTTGCCACCGCTGAGCGGTTCGTCGCCTTGAAATTGATCTGCACCGTTTCGCCGATTTTCGGCGTGACCAGCTTGTCGACCGGGCGGAAATCCCAGTTGAGGCCGTTCGACGTATTGGCGTCGAAGGTGACGTTGATGGTCTTGTCGAGAATGACGTCGGAATATTGCTCGACGCGCTGGGTCGTGCCGTTATAGCCAGTGACGCGGCAGAACAGGCTGTAGAGCGGAACGGCGGCATAGGCCATACCGATCATAGCGCAGAAAAACACGAGACAGAGCACGAGGATGGAGCGATTGCTCACCCGCTGCGTGCCGGCCATTGCCTTGTCTGCCCCGATATTTGCCCCGGTATTCGCCATGTCCCCCTCCTCTCCTCCGATCATGCTCTCACTGTCAGGCCGTCAATGCGAGCCGATCTTGATGATGGTGATGACGTAAAACAGCACCACCAGACCGGCGAGCAAGACGCCGAGCGCGACGTTGCGCCCGCGCCTCGATTTTTTCTGCGCCGCGCTCAATTCCACGGTTTCCATCAAAAAACTCCCGAAATCACGGCCTTGAGGGCCGGAGCGAAATGATCGGCCAGGAGGCCGGAAAAGATGGCGAAGAGGTAAAGCACCGAATAGGCGAACATCTTCTTGGCGGGCAACATCTTCTCGTCACCGTCAGGCATGCGCCGGACATCGAGCGAACAGTAAACGAAGATCACGCTCAGCACGGCAGCGAAAATGCCGTAACCGAGGCTCGCCAGACCGGTGAAATACGGCGCGACCGCAGCGGCAGCCGTCAGAACGGCGTAAACGATCATCTGGTTCTTGGTGGAGCGCTCGCCCGCCACGTTCGGCATCATCGGAATGCCGACGGAGCCGTAATCGCGCATCTTGAACAGCGCCAGCGCCCAGAAATGGGCTGGTGTCCACAAGAAGATGATGAGGAAGAGAATGACGCTATCAAGCGAAACGCCGCCGGTGACGCAGGCCCAGCCAAGCATGGGCGGGAAAGCGCCGGCAGCACCACCAATGACGATGTTCTGTGGTGTCGAGCGTTTCAGCCACATCGTATAGACGACGGCGTAGAAGAAGATGGTGAAGGCGAGCAGTCCGGCGGAGAACCAGTTGACCGCAAGGCCGAGGATGACCACTGAAAAGGCCGAGAGCGTCAACCCGAAGGCCAGCGCCTCGCCCGGGGCTACGCGGCCGGACGGGATCGGCCGCTTGGCGGTGCGGCTCATCACGGCGTCGATATCGGCATCGTACCACATGTTGAGCGCGCCGGATGCGCCGGCACCGACGGCAATACAGAGAATGGCGATGAGGCCGAGGACCGGGTTAATGTGGCCCGGCGCCAGCACGAGGCCCGCAAACGCCGTGAAGACGACGAGCGACATGACGCGCGGTTTCAGCAATTCGAAATAATCGCGCGCGCCGGCTTCCGAAAGTTCGGAGCTTTCCAGGCCAAGCATTTCGCGATTGTCGATGACGGTCATTTCGTATCCTGTTTTTCTTCAAATGCCGCTTGCCGCGACATCCCTTGCACCAGCCCGAAAACAGAGTGTCGTTTTCGGCATGCACGGTGCGTCAATTCATTGGTCCGAACGTTCCGGCACGGGCAGCACCGGGGTCAAAGACCCGATGCCATGCGCCTGGCATATCGCCACGCCCGTTCCGTCGCCCTGCTGCGTCTGCCCATTCATAGTAGCAGTACTTGGCTTTTATCATGTCGCACGAAAAGCTTCGCTTGGACAAAATGCCTCACGCAGCAGCAGACACCGTCCGCCTCAAGGGAAACGGCGCGGATAAGCCCACACCATCCCCTCTTTTCAGCTTCCGGAGCTCGCAAGCCCTGCCCGCGCACTCCGGTCCGGCATTCAGCGAATGCGCGGAAGCTGTTCCCACTGGTGGTATGGCGGCGGAGAGGACAGCTGCCATTCGAGCGTCGTCGCACCTTCACCCCAGGGATTGTTGCCAGCGATCCGCTTCTTGGCGAAGGCTTCCCAAACACCGAAGAGGAAGATCAATACGGCAACGGCCGAGATATAGGAACCATAGGAAGACACCAGGTTCCAGCCGGCATAGGCATCGGGATAATCGATGTAACGACGCGGCATGCCGGCAAGGCCGAGGAAGTGCTGCGGGAAGAAGATCAGGTTCACGCCAACGAACATCACCCAGAAGTGCAGCTTGCCGATGACCTCGTTGTACATGTAGCCGGTGATCTTCGGGAACCAGTAATACCAGCCGGCGAAGATCGCGAAGACCGCGCCCAGCGACAGAACGTAATGGAAGTGCGCCACGACGTAGTAGGTGTCGTGCAGCGAACGGTCGAGACCGGCATTGGCGAGCTGGACGCCGGTAACACCTCCGACCGTAAACAGGAAGATGAAGCCGATTGCCCAGACCATCGGGGTCGAGAAGGTCAGCGAACCGCCCCACATCGTCGCGATCCACGAGAAGATCTTGATACCCGTCGGCACCGCGATGACCATGGTTGCGAAGACGAAATAACGCTGCGCTTCCAGCGAAAGGCCGACCGTGTACATGTGGTGCGCCCACACGATGAAGCCGACAGCGCCGATGGCGACCATGGCGTATGCCATGCCGAGATAACCGAAGACCGGCTTCTTGGAGAAGGTGGACACGATGTGGCTGATGATGCCGAAGCCGGGCAGGATCAGGATGTACACTTCCGGATGGCCGAAGAACCAGAACAGGTGCTGGTAGAGGATCGGATCACCGCCGCCTTCCGGCGAGAAGAATGCCGTGCCGAAGTTACGGTCGGTCAGGAGCATGGTGATGCCACCAGCCAGAACCGGCAGGGAAAGCAGCAGCAGGAATGCGGTGACCAGAACCGACCAGGCAAAAAGCGGCATCTTGTGCAGCGTCATGCCCGGAGCGCGCATGTTGAGGATGGTGGTGATGAAGTTGATGGCGCCAAGGATCGAGGACGCGCCGGCAACGTGCAGCGAGAAGATCGCAAGATCCACTGCCGGTCCCGGCATGCCGTTGGTCGAAAGCGGCGGATACATGGTCCAGCCGCCACCCACGCCGTAACCGCCCGCCGGACCCTCGACGAAAAGCGACAGGAGCAGCAGGATGAACGCCGGAACGATCAGCCAGAAGGAAATATTGTTGAGGCGCGGGAAAGCCATGTCAGGAGCGCCGATCATGATCGGGATCATCCAGTTGGCAAAGCCGCCGATCATCGCCGGCATGACCATGAAGAAGATCATGATGAGCGCGTGCGCTGTCGTGAACACGTTGAACATGTGCTTGCCGCCGTCGATGGCAGCATCGCCCTCGAAGCCGTAAACCATGGAGGCCAGACCGTGGAAGATCTGGATGCCCGGCTCCTGCAGCTCCATACGCATGACAACCGAAAGCCCGCCACCGATGATGCCCGCCATGATGGCGAAGATCAGGTAGAGCGTGCCGATGTCCTTATGGTTGGTCGACAGGAACCAGCGGGCGAAAAAGCCCGGCTTATGGGAATGATCATGCGAATGATCATCATGCGCGCGCCCATCATGAGCGGATTGACCATGCGAGTGATGATCGTCGTGTGCGGAAGGTCCAGCCATTGTCGTCACTCCAGGTCTCAGTTGGTTTCGTTGGCGGCAACGTCGACCGTGCGCGGAGCGCCATCGACGGAGGCCATCAGTGCCCGGTTCGCGCCGTTCAGATCTGAAGCGGCGGCGGCGTGCCAGGCATTGTACTGCTGTTCGGAAACCACCCGAATGGCGATAGGCATGAAGGCGTGGTCCTTGCCGCAAAGCTCGGAACACTGGCCGTAATAAAGGCCTTCCTTCTCCGGCTTGAACCAAGTTTCGTTGAGGCGGCCCGGAACGGCGTCGATCTTAACACCGAAAGCGGGCATGGCGAAGGCGTGGATGACGTCCGTTGGCGCCGCCGTCACCAGAAGGCGAACGGTCTTGCCGACCGGAACGACCATTTCATTGTCTACCGCGAGAAGACGCGGGTAGCGGGCCTTGTCCTCCTTGCCTGCAGCTGCACGATCCTGCTCTTTCAGCAGGTAGCTGTCGAAGGAGAGCGGCTCGGCGCCTTCGGCAGCCTTGTATTCGTAGTTCCAGAGCCACTGCGTCGCAGTCGCCTTCAGCGTCAGATCAGGGTTTTCCGGCTGCGTCAGCTGCGCGTTCAGAAGATTAAACGACGGGAAAGCGAGGAACAGGAGAATGAGAACCGGCGCAAGCGTCCACACCACTTCGATCGCGGTGTTGTGGCTGGTCTTGGACGGCACCGGATTCTTCGCTGCGCGGAATTTCAAGGCGACGATAATAAGCAGCGCAAGAACGAAAAGCGTAACCGGAACAATGAACCAGAGCGTATATTGTTCAAACCAGCGTATTTCGTGCATGATCGGCGTGGCGGCCTCCTGCATGCCCATTTGCCAATGCACCGGCTGATCGGCGTGGGCGCCGACAGCCGTGAGCAGACAGGTCATCCCCGCCAGTGCTGCGTAAATCCTATTCGTCACGGTACCCTCTCCCTCACGCGTCTGATCTTGATCAATTACAGACGCAGAATCCATGCTTATGTTACTAACTTCAAACCACAGTTTGTCCTCTGCCGCAATATGCGTAAGGACACGGATGTCAGCCAATTTCACCATTGTTCATCGCAGCCGAGTTTCCCACGTCCCGTATCCCGCAAGATATTTCAGGCGCGCTTGGCAATGGTCAAAATCCGGCGCAGCCCCTGCTGGCAGCGCTTTTGCAGCAGGCTTCAGCCACCAGGCACCGGCTGCCGCACGGTCAAATCAGGCGCATGCACCTGGCAACAGGTCCTATTTCCGCCCAACTCGGCTGGAATTGAGGTACCAAGGCTTTTTTTTCCGGATTATGGCGTCAAAATAGCCGCACTGATTCGAATCCCAGAGGTATCCATGCGTCTTTCCCCGCTCGCGCGCACTTTTCTTGCCGCCGCCGGTCTTGCCATCATCGCTCCCGCCGCAGCGGCGCTGGCGCAACAGCAGCCGCCCGGAACGCCGAAGTCGACGCATGGAGCATGGTCGGTGATCTGCGACAAGCCGGCAGGCGCATCCGAAGATCAATGCGCCCTGATGCAGAACGTGATTGCCGACGACCGCCCGGAAGTGGGGCTTTCGGTGGTGATCCTGAAAACCGCCGACCGCAAGTCGCGCATCCTGCGTATCCTCGCACCGCTTGGCGTGCTCCTGAAAGACGGCATGGAGCTTTATATCGACAACAACAATATTGGCCGCGCCTATTTCACCCGCTGCTTCTCCGAAGGCTGCTATGTCGAGGTCGATATTGACGACGAACTGCTGAAGGTTCTGCGCGCCGGCAAGAACGCGGTCTTCGCCTTGCGTGAATCCGTCGATCAGGATCGTGTCGGTATTCCGATCGAGCTCACCGGCTTTGCCGAAGGCTACGACGCGCTTCCCTGAAGCCTCGTCTAAAGAGACAGCCTTGCGTCTGTCGGCTCCAGTGCCTAAATCGATGGAACGATAAAGACTGGAGCCTTCAATGACCAACGACCTTGTAAATCTCTTCGATTGCGACGAGACGCAGTTGCGCAAGCTGGTCGCGGAAGCGCTTGCCGGTGCCGATGATGGCGAGTTGTTCATCGAACATGCGCAGGCCGAATCGCTGACCTTCGATAATGGCCGCCTCAAGGGCGGTTCGTTCAACACGGACCAGGGCTTCGGCCTTCGCGCCGTCGCCGGCGAGACGGTTGGCTATGCCCACGCGGGCGAGCTTTCTCAAAGTGCGCTGAAACGCGCTTCGGATGCGGTTGGCGCCGTGACGAGAGGGTATTCCGGCTCCTATGCCGCAGCCCCGCAGCGTACCAACAAGAAGCTCTATGGCGACGAAAACCCCATCGGCAGCCCGAGCTTCGAGGAGAAGGTGAAGCTTCTCACCGATATCGATGCCTATCTGCGCGACAGGCACGCAAATGTCCGGCAGGTGACGGCGACGATTTCCGCAAGCTGGCAGGTAGTGGATATTCTGCGCGCCGATGGCCATCGCGTCAGCGATGTCAGGCCCATGACCCGTATCAATATTTCCGTGGTGGCTGGTGAAGGCGACCGGCAGGAAAGCGGCTCCTACGGCATTGGCGGCCGCGTCGGCTTTGGCGATTTCATCACCACGGAGAACTGGCAGCGCGGTGCCGACGAGGCGCTGCGCCAGGCGCTCGTCAACCTGAGCGCCGTCGATGCGCCGGCCGGCACCATGGATGTGGTGCTCGGCTCCGGCTGGCCCGGCGTCATGCTGCATGAGGCTGTGGGCCATGGCCTCGAAGGCGATTTCAACCGCAAGAAAACCTCGGCCTTTGCCGGCCTTATGGGCGAGATGGTGGCCGCCCCCGGTGTGACTGTGGTGGATGACGGCACCATCGACAGCCGCCGTGGTTCGCTCACCGTCGACGACGAGGGAACACCGTCGGCCTATAATGTGCTGATCGAGAACGGCAGGCTGGTGGGATACATGCAGGACCGCCAGAACGCCCGGCTGATGGGTGCGAAGGCGACAGGCAATGGCCGCCGGCAGGGTTATGCCTATGTGCCGATGCCGCGCATGACCAACACTTACATGCTGTCAGGCGACAGGACGCCCGAGGAGATCATCTCCTCCGTCAAGAAGGGCATCTATGCCGTTTCCTTCGGTGGCGGTCAGGTGGATATCACATCAGGCAAGTTCGTGTTCGGCTGCACCGAGGCCTATCTCATCGAGAACGGCAAGATCGGCGCGCCGGTGAAGGGTGCAATGCTGATCGGCAACGGGCCGGACGCAATGAAGCGCGTCTCGATGATCGGCAACGATTCGAAACTGGACACCGGCATCGGCAATTGCGGCAAGGCCGGGCAATGGGTGCCGGTCGGCGTCGGCCAGCCGCATCTGCGCATGGACCAAATCACCGTCGGCGGCACGAAGGCGTAGTTCCGGCCTCGAGCCGGAATCCAGCCTATCCGTGTCCGCTTGGCGAGAGGAGCCGTTTCAGCCCAAGGACTTGGGCTGACTGTGTGCCGGATCATGTCCGGCATGAGGTGAGAAAAGCTGTGGCAGGCCGAAAAGTTGAACCTGCTTCAGCCCACAACTCCGCACATGGCTGCCATGATGAGGATTCCTCTGGCAAGTCACCCGGAAGACGATAATATCGCCCCATCACCGCAGGCCACGCCTCCCGTCGCCGGGCCTGCGCGGCAAAGGAGACCATGACCATCATACGAAATGCCCTCGTCCCGGAACTAGCCGTCAGCGACTGGCAGAAAAGCCGCGCTTTTTATTGCGACCTGATCGGTTTTCATGTGGTTTATGAGCGCGCCGAAGAGGGCTTTGCCTATCTGGCGCTGGGTGATGCGCAGCTGATGATCGACCAGATCGGTGCGACCCGGACCTTCGTGGCGGAAAATGCAGCGCTTGAATTTCCGCTGGGCCGCGGCATGAATCTGCAACTTGCCGTTCCTTCCCTGCTGCCCATCCTCGCGCGGCTTGAGCGGGCCTCAATCGATCTTGTCCTGCCGTCAGAGGAAAAATGGTACAGGCGCGGCACAGTCGAGGTCGGCAACCGGCAATTCATCGTCGCCGATCCGGACGGTTATCTGCTCCGCCCGTTCGAAAGCCTCGGCGAACGCCCCTTCCGGTTCGGTTGAGCTGCCATGCTGCCTTTTCTCCCGCATGCTGTCGTTTTCGACATGGACGGATTGCTGATCGAAAGCGAGACGCTTTATCGCGATTCCTTTCTGGCCGCGTCAGATGAGGGCGGCCACGGAATGCGGGTCGAGACCTATCAGAAGGTCTGCGGCAGCCCGTGGGATGTCATCACCGGCACCATTTTCGCCGATTATGGCGCGGATTTTCCGATCGACAGCTTCCGCGACGCCTGGCTCCGGCATCTTGCCGTGATGATGGCGGAAGGCGTGGCGCTGAAACCCGGCGTCGTCGAAATCCTCGATCTTCTCGACAGGCTCGATATCCGCCGCGCCATCGCCACCTCCTCGCGGCACGATTCCGTCACGCGTCATCTCGGCCCCTATGACCTGCTCAAACGTTTCGATACCATCGTCGCTCGCGGCGACTATTCGGAGCCGAAGCCGTCGCCAATGCCATATCTTACTGCCGCAAAACGTCTCGGCATCGATCCGGGCCGTTGCCTGGCACTGGAGGATTCCTGGCACGGCGTGCGGTCCGCCTCGTCGGCGGGCATGATGACGATCATGGTACCGGATGTCGCGCCGCCGACCGAGGAAATGCGGGAAAAATGCATCGCCGTTTCAAGCGATCTTCATGCGGTTGCGGGCCTCCTGCAAAAGGCGCCGTTATCAGAGGCATGAAGGCGCGTCACATGCTTTAGCCATTTGTGCTTATGGTGACGCGCATATCGGCTGACAGGCCGATCCGGTTCGAATTCATCTGTCGGCGCATTCATCAACGGAGTGGTCATGCTGCTTGTTGCCGTGTCGCTCGCGACGCTAATAATACTCGCGCTTTGCGCATTTCAGATCGTCCTTGCGGCGGGTGCGCCCTTCGGTCGCTTCGCCTGGGGCGGCGAGCACAGTGTCCTGTCCGTCGCGCAGCGCTTTACCAGCGTGGCGGCTGTCGCGGTCTATATCCTTGCCGCATCGTTTCCGCTGCAAAAGGCAGACCTCATCACGCTCTGGCCGGCAGGCTGGGTCGAACCCGGCATCTGGATCATCGCCTGCACGCTTGCGGTGAACATCGGATTGAATGCAATGTCGCGAAGCCGTGCGGAGCGGCGGGTCATGACGCCAGTGGCCGCCATTCTCGCCATTCTGTTCTTTACCGTCTCGCTGTCTTGATCGCGGCAGTGGCAGATCCGGCCGCGCAAAGGCCGGTTACCTTGCCGTAACCTGTCAAGCCGACGGTGTAAAACGCCACTTGCGCTCTATCGATCCTTCGATGTCGAGACCGTTATAATGGGCGAGCAGCAGCACATGGCCGAGGAGATCGGCGGTTTCGTCGGCAAGATCCCGTTTCATCTCCTCTTCGCTTCTGCCTTTGCTGCGCCCACGCCCCGTCAGCCGGTTCCAGGCCTGCGTGACCTCACCAACCTCCTCCTGAAGCTTCAGCATATACCAGTCCGGATCGCGGACGATCCCATTTTCCTCGGCGTATTTCTGTGAGGCAGCTTCAAACTGGCGCATCAAGACAGCAAGCATTTGTTCATCCTTTGTTCGTGAGATACAACTCTGATCACGATTCTCGGGCGGCGTCGATTCGAAAGCGGATCGTGCGTCAATGAGCTGAAATTTCCGCAACAGGTGCCTGCATGCGGGATAAAGAGGTATTCGAAACCCATGCAGTCACCCATGCCTCTCCTCGATTTTTTCTCGGCTCTCATCACCGCGCATAGTCCGACGCTGCTCACCATGTTTGCGGGCGCCGCCTTTCTCGCCGGACTTGCCCGCGGCTTTTCCGGCTTTGGTGCGGCTCTCATCTTCATTCCGCTGGCAAGCGCCATTGTCGGGCCGCGCATCGCCTCGGTGGTTCTTCTTGTGGTGGACGGCGTTTTGACGCTCGGCATGATACCGCCGGCCTGGCGCATGGCCGACCGGCGTGAAGTCTTCACCATGGCAGCCGGTGCGCTTGTCGGCGTCCCGCTTGGAACGCTGCTGCTTTCCGGCGGGGATCCGCTCACCCTGCGCTGGATCATTTCCATCGTGGTTGTCGTGCTGCTGTTATTTCTCGTTTCCGGCTGGCGTTACAGCGGCCGGCCGAAAACGCCGCTCACCCTGTTCACCGGGCTTGTTGCCGGGCTGTTTTCGGGTGCGGCGCAACTGGGCGGTCCGCCCATCGTCGCCTATTGGCTTGGCGGCGCCCTCAAGGGCGCTTTTGTGCGCGCCAATGTCATTCTTTATTTCGCGATTTCGACCGTGATCTCCGCCACCAGCTATTTTTTTGGTGGCCTGTTCACCGCTGACGTCTTTGTTTTTTTCCTGCTGGCCCTGCCGTTTTACGGGGCGGGTCTTTATGCAGGTGCGCGGCTGCACGGGCTTGCCGACGAGGCGGCGTTCAGGCGCATCTGCTACGGCCTGATCGCCATTTCCGCCGTCATCGGCCTGCCGCTATTTGATTCGCTGCTGAAATAGGCAGGCAAGGACGGCCTGCCTCCTGCAGCTTTCAAGGATACATGCGGACCTTGGACCACGGTTCATCCGGCGTCTCGCGGCGGAATTCGACACGGTCGTGCAGGCGGAACTTGCGGTCGTGCCAGAACTCGATGCTGACCGGACGAATGCGGAAACCGGACCAGTAGGAAGGGCGCGGAATATCGCCGATCGCATATTTCGCGGTGTATTCGGCAACCGCCTTTTCCAGCGCGAACCGGCCTTCCAGCGGCCGCGACTGCTTCGACGCCCAGGCGCCGATGCGGCTTCCGCGCGGACGCGAGGCGTAATAGCTATCCGCTTCCGCGTCGGTAACGATCTCCACCTCGCCGCGCAGACGCACCTGCCGGCGCAGGCTTTTCCAGTGGAAACACATGGCCGCTTTTTTCTGGCCTAGGATCTCGCGCCCCTTCTGGCTTTCGAAATTCGTATAGAAAACGAAGCCGCGATCGTCGACGTCCTTCAGCAGCACCATGCGCACATTCGGCAGGCCGTTTTCATCGACGGTTGCGAGTGCTACCGCGTTCGGATCGTTGATTTCGGAGGCCGTCGCGTCCTTCAGCCATTCGGCAAAAAGCGTGAACGGTTCATTTTCTTCAGTGAAGTCACTGGATGTTAACCCCGTTTCCGACATATTGACTAAAATGCTCCCGAGCTGATTTGGACCCCAGAGATGATCTCTGGCGAAAGATGGTGACCGTCATAGCAAAGTCGAACAGTCGAACAAAGGGCCTCCTTTCATCGATAGCGGAAGTTTCCGCCATCGTGTCAATGCTTGTGGTGCTGAGCGGATGCGTCAGCCTTGACCTGTTCGGCGGCGACAAGGTCGATCGCTCGCTTTCCACCGCCTCTGTTCCCAACCAGCCTAATAATAACCCGCAGACCGACGACGCGACCATCCGCAATGCGGTGACATCGGCGGATCTCACCAAACTCGCGGAACAGCCCCTGCCCTGGGCCAATGCCGCAACCGGCAGCGCCGGTGTCGTCACCACCATTCACGAAGACAAGTCCAGCGGTTTCGTCTGCCGTGATTTCAAGACGACGCGTCACTCTTTCGAAGGCGTGGCGAGTTATGCCGGGCAGGCCTGCCTGTCGGAAACCGGCGAATGGTTACTCACCCGCTTCGAACAGAAATAAACTGTTTACCCTGGCGCGCGGAATAAATCCGGCCGCATGGCGGCGCGCATTCCCCGTAAACAACTGCTTAGCAACTTATTGCCACAGTCGACGTTGTTTGAACCGAGGGCATGCATGCGAATGATCGCAGGCATCCCTTTTCGGAGGGGTTTGTTTCAGGATTGCGCCATGAGCGGCTGCACGTGCCTGAGCCAACGTAACTGGTGTTTCGCATGCGCGATCCGTATTCTATCCTCGGCTTAAAACGTGACGCCCGTCACGAAGACATCAAGGCTGCCTGGCGCACGAAGGCGAAAACCGTCCATCCGGACGCCAATCGCGATGACCCTGACGCGTCGGCGCGATTCGCCGAGATCGGGCAGGCCTACGATCTTCTGAAAGACCCCAAAAAGCGCGATCTTTACGACCAGGCCCGCAAGGCAGCCGAGAAGAAGCAACGCGGCGAAACAATCATGCAGCAGCGGGAGGCGGCACGCGAGGCCGCCGAGCGCGCCAGGGCCGCTGAGAAGCTGATGGAGGAACTGGCCCGTGCGGATGCCCGCAACAGGGCGCAGACCGGCCAGAAAGCCGATGCAAAACCCGAAACGGCCGAAGATATCGTCGAGCGGATTTTCGGCGCCGACGCGCAGAACGATCCCAAGGTGCAGCAGGCAGCCGAAGCGGCGAAAGCCGCAGCCACTGGCGTTAAAGGCGATGCGCCCGGTGCTGGCGAAACCACGCAGACGTCTGCAAGCGAAACCGCAGCCGCCTCGCTCGCCGCCAACCTCTTCAGCGCTCTCGTGCGCCGCTTCCGCCCCCCGCAGACACCGCCGGAAAAGGCACCTGACATCACGGCGGAAGCCACCGTTACGGTCACCGAACTTCTGGAGCGCAAATGGATCACCGTATCCCTTGCCGACGAACGCGAGGTTCGCTTCCAGCTTGAACCCGGCATGACGGACGGTCATGTGGTGCGGCTAAAGGGCCAGGGGCTGAAGCTGCCGAACATTGCGCGCGGCGATCTGGCCGTCACGTTGCTGGCGGCGCGCGACGATGCCTTTTCCCTTCGCGGCTTCGATATTCATACGACGCTGCCAATCTCTCTCAGTGACGCGGTTCTGGGTTGCGAGACGAGTATCCGGACGCCGCTTGGCGAGGAAACCGTCACCATTCCTGCCTGGTCCGGCTCCGATCGCGTGCTGCGGCTTGCCGAAAAGGGGCTTGCCGACGGCAAGGGCGGATATGGCGATCTCGTCATCGAATTGCGCATCATCCTGCTCGAAAAGCCGGACGAGAAGGTGACAGACCTCATGCGCCACATGCGCGAAGGCCTTTATTTGTAAAAGTTTTGCGAATAGGCGGGACAACGCACCCTTTGTTACGTTCCCTAACAGTAGATGATCCTCGGCAATCTTGAACAGGATTGCAGCCTATGCCATAGGCAGGATCAATCGAAAGTATCAGGGAGCATACAATGGCTCAGGCATCCGGCCTTATGGCTGGCAAACGCGGCATCATCTTGGGTGTCGCCAATAATCGTTCAATCGCTTGGGGCATTGCCAAGGCTTGCGCGGACGCGGGCGCGGAAATCGCGCTCACCTGGCAGGGCGACGCGCTGAAGAAGCGTGTCGAACCGCTGGCGCAGGAACTGGGCGCCTTCATGGCCGGCCACTGTGACGTGACCGACCTCGAGACGATCGATGCGGTTTTTGCCGGGCTGGAAAAGCATTGGGGCAAGATCGATTTCGTCGTGCACGCCATCGCCTTTTCCGACAAGGACGAACTGACCGGCCGTTATCTCGACACCAGCCGCGACAACTTCAACCGCACCATGGACATTTCCGTCTTCTCGCTGGCCGCCGTTGCCAAGCGGGCAGAGCCGATCATGAATGATGGCGGCTCGATCATCACGCTCACCTATTACGGTGCCGAGAAGGTCATGCCGAACTACAACGTCATGGGCGTGGCCAAGGCTGCACTTGAGGCCAGCGTGCGTTATCTCGCGGTAGACCTCGGCAGTCGCGGCATCCGCGTCAACGCGGTTTCCGCTGGCCCGATCAAGACGCTTGCGGCTTCCGGTATTGGCGATTTCCGTTACATTCTGAAATGGAACGAATACAACGCGCCGCTGAAGCGCACCGTTTCCATCGAAGAAGTCGGCAAGTCGGCGCTTTACCTGCTGTCCGACCTCTCGACGGCTGTGACCGGCGAAATCCACCACGTGGATTCTGGTTATCACACCATCGGCATGAAGGCCGTTGACGCGCCGGATATCTCGGTGGTCAAGGACTGAGCCGAACGAACTTTGAAACAGGGGTATCGCCTTGCTCGTCTATGTGATCCGGCACGGACAAACGGACTGGAATGCGATACGCCGGCTTCAGGGCCAGAAAGACATTCCGCTCAATGATTTCGGCCGCGCGCAAGCGGTCGGCAACGGCAAGGTTCTGGCGCAAATTCTCGGCGACTCCGCGCGTGATTTCGATTACGTGGCAAGCCCGCTCGGGCGCACGCGCGAGACCATGGAGCTGATGCGCGGGGCGATGGGGCTCGATCCCCACACCTACCGCACGGACGACCGCCTCGTCGAAGTTTCCTTCGGCGACTGGGAAGGCCAGACCCTGCCGGAACTGAAAAAAGAATTTCCCGACCGGGTGAAGGCGCGCAAGGCCAACAAGTGGGACTTCATTCCCCCCGGTCAGCATGCCGAAAGCTATGAAATCCTGTCCTGGCGTATTGGCGCATGGCTTTCCTCCGTCGAGGTGCCGACGGTATGTGTCTGCCACGGCGGCGTGATCCGCTCGATCTTCCGCCTGGTTTCCGGAATGGACAAGGATGAAGCCTCTACGACGCAGATCCCGCAGGACCGGATTTTGAAGGTCGAGATCGACAGGAACAGTGCTGAGTGGATTTCGTGAGGGTACCGATCATCCTCCTCCTCCGTCATCCCGGCCTTGAGCCAGAACCCGGCCAGCCCAAATCTTTAGGCTGAAAAAACCAATCCCGCCACGCAGACGCTCGTCGGCTGGATGCCGGATCAAGTCCGGTATAATGGAAATTCTGGAGCTTCCCGACCGGGATTAGAGGTCCGCCTCGACAACAGGCAGAGCCGAAACCGCAGTTTACTGCACGACCTCGAGATCATCGACCACGCGTTTTCCGTCCACTTCCGTGTAGAAAACGACGACCTTCACACCTGCCTTCAGGCCTTCGAAATTGAACTCTTCCGGCACACGGTAATTCTTGCCGTCGTTCAAGGTAATGGTCAGCGCATTCACGTCGATCTTGCTGATCGTTCCCTCGACATCGACGCTCTGGGCGTAGCTGTTGATAGGCATAAGCAAGTTGGCGGTGGCCAGAAGGGCGGCAATCATCATACGCATCGATCTAGCTTTCGTGAATTTGCGTGAAAACCTTACATGCATGAAGAATTGCCTTTCGAATGTGGCGGAAATTGCCCGCAACCATGACATTTTCGGCCCAATTGATGAACGGATTTTGGATCGCGTTCAAGTCGTTAGTGATTTTTACACCGCATTTCCCGGCAATATTGGAAAACCGCGAAACAGCGTGGAAAACACCAGCACCTTTACACTTTTGTCATCTGGAAAACCCTGCGCCGTTCCCGCCGAATCATTCATCCGGCCCAGTCGTCAGCCATGGCCACGCCCGTCGTTTTCCGGGCTGCTCGGCGTCGTGAACGGTGCGTCACCTTCTTATCGGACTTGCGATGAAAGAAAGGCTTTTGCCTTGGTCCGATTTTCTACTATGACAAATCCGCTTGTTTTAAACGGCCCCTGTCCGCAGGCGCGCCCTCGTTTTCCGGTCTAGAGAAATATGTCGCATAACAGCTTCGGTCATCTTTTTCGCGTTACCACCTGGGGCGAAAGCCATGGGCCCGCTTTGGGCTGCGTGGTGGACGGCTGCCCGCCCGGTATCCGCTTCACGCTTGCCGAGGTGCAGCACTGGATGGACAAGCGCAAGCCGGGCCAGAGCCGCTTCGTCACCCAGCGCCGCGAAGATGACATTGTCAAAGTCCTGTCCGGCGTGATGCTGGATGAGGACGGCGAGACGATGATAACAACCGGCACGCCGATCTCCATGCTGATCGAAAATACGGACCAGCGTTCCAAGGATTACGGCGAGATTGCCCGCAGCTTCCGCCCGGGCCATGCCGACTTCACCTATGACCTGAAATACGGCATTCGCGATTATCGCGGCGGCGGACGCTCTTCCGCCCGCGAGACGGCGGCGCGTGTTGCCGCAGGCGCAATCGCCCGCAAAGTGGTGCCGAGCCTCAATGTGCGCGGTGCGCTGGTGCAGATCGGCAAACACAAGATCAACCGCGGCAATTGGGATTGGGACCAGGTCGATCAGAACCCCTTCTTCTGCCCCGATCCGGCGATGGTGCCGGTGTGGGAAGAATATCTTGACGGCATCCGCAAGGCGGGATCGTCGATCGGCGCGGTCGTCGAAGTCGTGGCGGAAGGTGTTCCGGCCGGCATCGGCGCGCCGATCTACGCCAAGCTCGATCAGGATATTGCCTCCAGCCTGATGTCGATCAACGCCGTCAAGGGCGTGGAGATTGGCGAGGGATTTGCCTCGGCCGAGCTTTCCGGCGAGGAGAATGCCGACGAGATGCGCATGGGCAATGACGGCAAACCGATTTTCCTGTCGAACCATGCCGGCGGCATTCTGGGCGGCATCGCGACTGGCGAGCCCGTCATCGCCCGCTTCGCCATCAAGCCCACCTCCTCCATTCTGACGGAGCGCCAGTCCATCGACACCGACGGCCGCAATGTGGATGTGCGTACCAAGGGCCGCCACGACCCCTGCGTCGGCATCCGCGCCGTGCCGATCGGCGAGGCGATGGTGGCCTGCACCGTTGCCGACCATTATTTGAGAGATCGTGGCCAGACCGGCCGGTTGAAGTGAGGTAAATCCGAAATGGCCTATGATCAGAAACGTGTCGTCGACGCTATCCGCGCTTTCGAAGCTGGCGAGATCGTTGTCGTGACCGACGACGACGACCGTGAAAACGAAGGCGATCTGATTATTTCGGCGGTTCATTGCACGCCGGAAAAAATGGCGCTGATCGTGCGCCACACATCCGGCATCGTTTGCGCGCCCATGCCGCGTGACGAGGCAAAGAGGCTGAACCTCAACGCCATGGTGGCGGAAAACGACAGCGCCCACACGACCGCCTTCACCGTCAGCGTTGATTTCAAGCATGGCACGACGACCGGTATTTCCGCGGATGATCGCACCTTGACGGTGCGCAATCTCGCCAACCCGAATGTCGGCGCGTCGGATTTTACCCGGCCAGGCCATATCTTCCCGCTGATTTCCCGCGAAGGGGGCGTGCTGATGCGTTCCGGCCATACCGAAGCGGCCGTCGATCTCTGCCGGCTCGCCGGCCTGCCGCCCATCGGCGTCATCAGCGAGCTGGTCAATGACGATGGCACCGTGATGCGCGGGCCGCAGGTCCTGGATTTCGCCGAAAAACACGGCATGAAGCATGTTTCGGTCGCCGATCTGATCGCCTATCGCCAGCGCAAGGAAACGCTGGTGGAAATGGAATCCTCCTTCACCATCGAAACGCCGTTCGGGCCGGCCAAGGCGCATACCTATTCCCTGCCATGGGACCGGATGCAGCATATGGCGGTGATTTTCGGCGATATCCGCGATGGCGTCGATATTCCCGTCCGCCTGCACCCTGAAAACGTTGCTGACGACGTGTTCGGCGACCGCCAGCCGGTGCAGCACTATATGCAGAAGATCGCCGAAGAAGGCCGCGGCGTCATCGTCTATCTGCGCGAAGGTTCTGTCGGCGTCGGCCAGGTGGACGGACGGCGCAAGGCGCGTGATCCCGACGAGGCGCACGCCCAGGCCCGCTCCCGCGAAAATGAATGGCTGGAAATCGGCCTCGGCGCGCAGATTCTCAAAGACCTCGGCATCAGCTCGATCAAGCTGATGACCACCCGCGAGCGCCATTATGTCGGGCTGGAAGGCTTCGGAATCAAGATTTCGTCAACGGATATCGGGTGATCTAGGGACGTCGCGAGGGCGCTTCGATTTGGCGTCCTCTCCGCCCGTCCGGCGTCATCCTCGGTCTTGTGCCGAGGATCTGCAAACGCATCCTATACATTGTCCGTTGCAGATGCTCGGGACGGGCCCGAGCATGACGGAAGAAACAGTCGCCGGCTCAAGGCGCAATTACACCTCCCGCCACCCGTCCAGATAATTCACACTCTCAACCCCCGTAAACTTCGCAAGCCGCGACAATTCCGCGTTGAGTTTCTCGAGCCTTCCTGCTGAGGCGCGCACGCCCGGTTCCAGCCACAGGCGGCGCACATCCAGCGTGCCGCGCTTGCGGTCTGCTTTCATGTCGATACGGCCGATCAGCCTGTCGCCTTCCAGAAGCGGGAAGACGTAATAGCCATATTGCCGTTTCGGCTCGGGTACGAAGACCTCGATACGGTAATAGAAGCCAAACAACCGCTCCGTGCGGTTGCGGTCGCGCAACAGCGGATCGAAGGGGCTCAGCACACGGACGCGGGACGACGGTTCCGGCAGGTTGGAGACATCGGCGCTGAAATCCGCAAAGGCATAGGACGGGCGGGCAGCACCGCCATCGCTTGCGAGAAGCGAGACCTCACACAGTTCGTCACGGTGGCTCTTGACCCAGTCCCTCGCCTCCTGCGGGGTAACGAGATCAAAAAAGGCGGCGATTTCGCCATGGGTGGCAAAACCCAGCCGGGTGAGCGCCTGCCGGCATGCCCAGTCTACGAATTGCGTATGCTCCACTTCGCTTTCGTGGTGCTCACCGGGAATGACCCGCTCCGCCAGATCATAGACCTTCTGGAAATTCACGCGGCCGGATATGGCAAGCTTGCCGGTGTGCCACAGATATTCGAGTGCGGTCTTGGAAGGATGCCAGTTCCACCAGCCGCCGGACTGATGACCCTCCTCCTTCAACTCACGCGCCAGAACAGGACCCGTGGCGGCGATGCGCTCCAGCGTCTCGGCGAAAGCCGCATCGAACCCCTCACCATGCCATTTGCGCCAGCGCTCCTGAATGATCGGCTCGCGGCGGCGGAAGCGGTGCTTCCAATAGGGGTAAAATTCGGTCGGCACGATGGAGGCATCATGCGTCCAGTGCTCGAACAGCGCGCGGTCCTTTTCCAGCAGTGCTGTCAGATGTTCGCGCCTGTAGGTCTGGTTTCGGGAGAATATTATCTGGTGATGGGCGCGCTCCACCGTGCCGATACTGTCCACCTGCACGAAACCGATATCGGTAATAAGCTGCAGCAGGCCATCCTTGGAAAGCGCCTTTCCGGGCGGAGAGCAAAGCCCCTGCCGCGCCAGAAAAATCCGCCTTGCCGCTTCGTTTGAAACCTTGATCGTCATAAAGCAGAAGGTATGACGGCTTTTTCAGGATTGCAATGTTCTTTTTTTGTTCTTTGTTTCACTTCTGTTGATGACACGATATAGAACCGGAAAGCGATAGAGGGATGCATCAATCTTGGAAATCCGTTTCGACACCGCAGGCGTCGCCTTCGAGGGCAGGCAGGCTTTACAGCCCGTGTCCCTGACATTGACTGAACGGCGTATCGGCGTCATCGGCCTCAACGGCTCGGGCAAGACCACCTTTGCGCGGCTGATCAATGGTCTGACAAAGCCGACGCGCGGCAAGGTGTCGGTGAACGGTCTCGACACCGTCAAAGATGCGAAAGCGGTATTGCAGGCAGTCGGTTTCATCTTCCAGAATCCGCAGAACCAGATCATCCTGCCGATCATACGCGACGATGTCGCCTTCGGCCTCAAGCGACTCGGTATCGGCAAGACGGAGACAGAAACGCGGGTCAAGGCCGTGCTTGCCCGGCTCGGTATCGCTCATCTGGAAGAACGGCGCGCGCACGAGCTTTCCGGCGGCGAATTGCAGCTGGCGGCGCTGGCCGCCCTGCTGGTCACTGAACCGCAAATCCTCATTCTCGATGAACCGACCAATCAGCTCGACCTCAAAAACCGCACCATCGTTGAAAAGACAATGGCTGCGCTGTCGCAGTCGCTTGTCGTCATCACCCACGATCTGCCGCTGCTTTCCGGCTTCGATCGCGTACTGGTTTTTCACGAAGGCGAGCTTGTCGCAGACGCCAACCCCGAAAAGGCGGTGGCACGTTATCTGGAGGTTGCGTCGCGATGAAGTCCCTTCATGTCGAAGGCACGGGCTGGCTCTACCGCGTCTCTCCGCGCCTCAAGCTCGTGACGCTGATGGTTTTCAGCATTGCGCTGTTTCTCACCCGCGATCTGCTTTTGCTGGGATGCGCCGTCGTTGTGGCCGCCGCCATTCTGCGCGAGACGCGGCTGCAATTCCGGGAGATTGGCCTGCGGCTACGCCCGGTGATGCTGACCATTCTCCTCGTTGCCGCCTTCAGCTATCTGCTGCTTCCGGTACACGATGCGAGTGTCAATCTTTTGCGGCTGACTGCACTGGCGCTTCTCGCCACCGCCGTCACCATCACCGTCAGCATTTCGCAATTCATGGATGAAATCGCGCTTGCTGCCGCCCCACTGGAAAGGCTGGGGCTGGTCAAGGCGGCCGATATTGGCCTTGCGGTCGGGCTCGTCGTGCGGTTCGTGCCGGAGATCGTCAATCGTTACCATGCGGTGCGCGATGCGCACCGCGCGCGCGGCCTCCCCGTTCGGCTGGCCACGATCATCGTGCCGCTCGTCATTATGACGTTGAAGGATGCGGATGCCATTGCCGACGCCATTGACGCGCGCGGTTTCAGAGGCCAAAGCTGACGGCAAAACAACCACCCGGAGTTCCCGAGCCATGACGACCCGCGACCTTGTGCTGATCTCGCTGTTTTCCGCCATCATCATCGCACTCGGACTTTTGCCGCCGATCACGCTTGGTTTCATTCCGGTGCCCATCACCGCGCAGTCGCTTGGCGTCATGCTGGCCGGTGTCGTGCTGGGGGCGAAACGCGGCACGCTCGCGGTTCTTCTGACCATCCTCATCGCCGCCATCGGCCTGCCAGTCCTCTCAGGCGGACGCGGCGGCCTTTCCATCTTCACCACGCCGACCACGGGCTTCCTGATCGGCTGGATTGCTGCCGCTTTCGTCACCGGTACGCTCTCGGAAAAACTCGTTAATCGCGGCCAGTCGGCTCTGACGCAGGGTATCGGTTTCTTCATCGCCAGCCTCGCCGGCGGCGTGGTCGTGCTTTATGCCTTCGGCATCTCCTATCTGGCGCTGGTGGTCGGGCTCGGGTTTGAAAAGGCGTTCATGGGTTCGCTCGCTTTCATTCCCGGTGATGCGTTGAAGGCCGTGCTTGCCGCCCTTGCCGGCCGCGCTGTGATGGTCGGTTATCCGCTTTTGCCGCAGCGCGCTTGATCAGCTTATTTCGGGAGGATTAGAGAATGGCGACCCGTCTTTACGAACATCCGATCTTCCTTGAACACATCACGCCGGAAGGCCATCCCGAGCGGCCGGATCGGCTGCGATCTCTGAACATTGCGCTCGAACATCCGAATTTCGAGCGGCTGGTCCGCAAGCAAGCACCGCAGGCCAACGAGGATGCCGTGCTTCTGGCGCATCCGGAGGAGCATCTGCTGTCCGTCATGCGCCAGATTCCCGAGGAAGATGGCGAGATCAACCGCGTCGAGGCCGACACCTATGTCTCGCCGAAAAGCCTGCAGGCGGCGCTGACCGGTATAGGTGCTGCGATGGCGGCGGTGGACGACGTGTTTAAGGGTGCCGCCGACAACGTCTTCGTTGCGTCCCGCCCGCCCGGCCACCATGCGGAAACCGCAAAGGCCATGGGGTTCTGTCTCTTCAACAATGCGGCAATCGCCGCCCGTCACGCCCAGAAGGTGCACGGCGCAGAGCGCGTCGCCATCATCGACTGGGACGTGCATCACGGCAACGGTACGCAGGATATCTTCTGGAACGACACGTCAGTGCTGTTCTGTTCCACCCATCA
Organism: Rhizobium sp. AN6A; assembly: GCF_900215635.1. Lineage (NCBI taxonomy): Bacteria > Pseudomonadati > Pseudomonadota > Alphaproteobacteria > Hyphomicrobiales > Rhizobiaceae > Rhizobium > Rhizobium sp. AN6A. The sequence continues at coordinate 1,806,266 of NZ_OCNC01000004.1, read as the reverse complement.
GATGCCGCTTTACCCGTGGAGCGGCGATAAAAACGAAACCGGCGTGAAGAACAATGTCGTCAACGCGCCACTTTCCCCCAATACCGGCAGCGAGTATTTTCGTGAGGCGTTCAAATCCCGCGTCCTGCCGGCGATTGCCGATTTTTCGCCCGATCTCATCATCATCTCCGCCGGTTTCGACGCGCATCACCGCGATCCGCTGGCGCAGATCAATCTGGTGGGCGAGGATTTCGACTGGGCGACGGGGCGGCTGCTGGAAATGGCGGACAAATACGCCTCAAACCGGGTCGTCAGCCTGCTTGAAGGCGGTTATGATCTGGAAGGGCTGGCGGAATCGGCAGCCATGCATATTTTGAGAATGATGAAGGGTTGAAAATGACGGAAAATGCCAACACAGCCGATGTCAGCGGTTATTCCTTCGAAAAGGCCGTCGCCGAGCTGGAAAGCATTGTCGCACGCCTGGAGCGCGGAGACGTGGCGCTGGACGAGTCGATCGCCATCTACGAGCGCGGCGAAGCCCTGAAAAAACATTGCGAGACGCTTCTGAACGCCGCCGAAAAGCGTATCGAGAAAATCCGTCTCGACCGCGCCGGAAAACCGCAGGGCGTGGAGCCTCTGGACGGGGAATAAACACGCCCTGTTGAACGGGGGCGACACAGCGTTCAACATTGCGGCGCTCCCACGTCGTATCGTTCGTGGTAAGCTTGCGTGTAACGATACGAGGAGCTTCGGATGTCCTTCTTTCCCGGCAACGATCCTGTCGCGGGTGATGCTTTTGCCTGCGACGCCATCGAAAACCTCATCATCCCGCGCACCAGCGATATTGGCGGCTTCGCAGTGCGGCGTGCGCTGCCGACGCGGCAGCGGCGGCTGGTCGGCCCGTTCATCTTTTTCGACCGCATGGGTCCGGCCATCCTGAAGGCGGGCGAGGCGCTGGATGTCAAGCCGCATCCGCATATCGGGCTTTCCACCGTTACCTATCTGTTTGACGGCGAAATCAAGCATCGCGACAGCCTCGGCACCGAACTGGTCATCCGGCCCGGCGACATCAACCTGATGACGGCGGGGCGCGGAATCGTGCATTCGGAGCGCACGCCGGAAAACCTGCGCGGCCATCCGCTTTCCATGTCCGGCCTGCAGACCTGGCTTGCCCTCCCCGATCATATGGAGGAAATCGCCCCGGCCTTTTCCCATACCGCCCGGGAAGACATGCCTCTGATCGATATCAAGGGCGCATCCGGTCGGGTCGTTATCGGTGATTTCGAAGGCCTCACTTCCCCCGTTTCGGCTTTTACCGACACGCTTTACGTTGACCTGACGCTGGAACCGGGTGTGAAATTCCCGTTCTCTGCCGACCATGAGGAACGGGCGATCTACATTCTTTCCGGCTCTCTGGATGTCGCGGGTGACGTTTTTGCCGCCGACCAGTTGCTCGTCTTCCGGCCCGGCGACGACATCACATTGCAGAGCGGCAATGGCGGCTGTCACATCATGATCTTCGGCGGTGCGGCACTCAACCAGCGCCGTTACATCTGGTGGAACTTCGTTTCGTCATCAAAAGAACGCATAGAGCAGGCCAAACAGGAGTGGAGAACCGGACGCTTCGATATCGTTCCCGGCGACGAAGAAGAGTTTGTCCCTTTGCCGGAGGGTTGAAATTCTATAGAAGTGAACGACATGCAGGGCTCAACTGCCGGCTTTCCATATGAAAGACGCACTGGTGCCCACCGCTGACACGAGAAAAGGCCGAACGATTGACCGGAATGCCACAGACCCCATTGCTTGACCGGGTGAATTTTCCATCCGATCTCAAGGAGATCGACGATCGCGACCTGCCGGAACTGGCAAGGGAGTTGCGCGACGAGATGATCGACGCGGTGTCGAGCACCGGCGGGCATCTGGGTGCCGGTCTGGGCGTGGTGGAGCTGACGATTGCCATCCACAAGGTGTTCAACACGCCGGAAGACCGTTTGATCTTCGATGTCGGCCACCAATGTTATCCGCACAAAATCCTGACCGGCCGTCGCGAGCGCATCCGCACGCTGCGCCAGGAAGGCGGGCTTTCCGGTTTCACGCGTCGGGCCGAGAGCGAATATGACGATTTCGGCGCCGGCCATTCCTCCACCTCCATCTCCGCCGGTCTCGGCATGGCGGTGGCGGCGGGGCTGGATCAGAGCGACCGCAAGGTTATCGCCGTCATCGGTGATGGCTCCATGTCTGCGGGCATGGCGTTTGAGGCGCTCAACAATGCCGGTGCGCTCGACGCGCGACTGATCGTCATCCTCAACGACAACGACATGTCGATTGCGCCGCCGACGGGCGCGATGAGCGCTTATCTCGCGCGGCTGGCCTCCGGCCGCACCTATATGGGCTTTCGCGATTTCGGCAAGAAACTCACCGCCTATCTCGGCAAGACCATCGATCGCGCCATTACCCGCGCCGTGACCCATGCGCGCGGTTACGTAACCGGCGGCACGCTGTTCGAGGAGCTTGGCTTCTATCACATCGGCCCGATCGACGGTCATTCCTTCGATCACCTGCTGCCGGTGCTGCGCAATGTGCGCGACAACCAGAAAGGCCCTGTTCTCATCCATGTGGTGACGCAGAAGGGCAAGGGTTATGCGCCGGCGGAAGCAGCAGCGGACAAATATCACGGCGTCAACAAGTTCGATGTCATTACCGGCGCACAGGCGAAAGCCAAGCCGAATGCACCGAGCTATACCAGCGTGTTTGCCGAAGCGCTTATCCAGGAAGCGACACTCGACGACAAGATCATCGGCGTCACCGCCGCCATGCCTAATGGTACCGGGCTGGACAAGATGGCCGAACTTTTCCCGGCCCGCACCTTCGATGTCGGGATTGCCGAGCAGCACGCCGTCACCTTCGCGGCGGGGCTTGCGGCGGATGGCTACAAGCCGTTCTGCGCGCTTTATTCCACCTTCCTGCAACGCGGTTACGACCAGCTGGTGCATGATGTGGCGATCCAGAGCTTGGCCGTGCGCTTCCCCATCGACCGCGCCGGCTTCGTCGGCGCAGACGGACCGACCCATGCTGGCTCGTTCGACACCACATTCCTTGCCACCCTGCCCGGCATGGTGGTTATGGCGGCGTCCGACGAGGCCGAGCTGAAACATATGGTTCGCACAGCTGCAGCATATGATGAAGGCCCGATTTCCTTCCGTTATCCGCGCGGCGAAGGCGTGGGCGTCGAGATGCCCGCACGCGGCCAGATTCTTGAGATCGGCAAGGGCCGCATCATCAAGGAGGGTACCAAGGTCGCACTCCTTTCCTTCGGCACACGCCTTGCGGAATGCCTGGCGGCTGCCGAAGACCTTGATGCCGCCGGCCTTTCGACCACGGTTGCCGATGCGCGCTTCGCCAAGCCGCTCGACCTCGACCTCATCCGCCAGCTTGCGGCCCATCATGAGGTTCTGGTGACAATCGAGGAAGGCTCTGTCGGCGGTTTCGGTGCACATGTGCTGCATTTCATGGCAAGCGCAGGCTTGCTCGACCATGGCCCGAAGGTTCGGACCCTGACCCTGCCTGACCATTGGGTGGAGCAGGCCAAGCCCGAGACCATGTATGCCAATGCCGGCCTCGACCGCGCAGGCATCGTTTCCACCGTGTTCAATGCGCTCGGCCAGCGTCAGGCAGGTGTGGGATTTGCGGGGTAATGGTGTTGTTCAGATCGTAGCGGCGCCGTTCCCAAAGAAGTCTGAAACCAACAATATTCCCATATTTTTGCTCGATTGCGGCACGATCACCGATGAGACGGGACCGTCTCATCGAAGCTAAACTGTTGCCTCTTCAAAGCCGAATGGCCGTTTCCTCTTTCGCCGTTTTTATGACGACCATCGTGAAGAAGCGCGCGACATTGTTCTGGTCGCGGAACAGCCTGTCGCACAGGGCATCGAACTCCTCCATGTCGCGCAGGCGCAGCATCAGCACGACATCAGTTGCGCCGGTGACGGCATAGGCATGTGAGACGGCTTCTTCGGCGCTTGCCATGTCCAGAAAGCGGCGCATGTGCTGCTCGCCATGCAACTTCAGTTCCACCGTCACCAGAGCCCTGATCACCCGCCCGGCCTTGGCAGGATTGAGGATCGCGACAATGCGGTCGATCACACCCGATTTGCGCAACCGTTGCAGACGGCGCAGGCAACTGGAGGGCGATAGCCCCACCTCGTCGGCCATATCCACATTCGTGCGCGACGCGTCGCCCTGCAAGAGGTTCAAGAGTTTCCGGTCGATCCTATCCATTTCCGAACCATATCGTCCGACAGTGAATTTGCAATAAAATTGCATAAAAACGCAATCTTTGACCGCAAATGCGAACCGGCTCGGGCTAGTGGATTGGAACAACCTTGAAGGAGAGTCTCGGATGCCATTCCTGATGCCCGTCTGGCGCAAGACGCTGGAAACGCTAGAAATTTATTGGGTGCTCGTCCGGATCACGGTTCCAATCGCTATCCTGACCGAGATATTATCGAGGATGGGCGCGATCGAGGCGGTTGCTCCTGCCTTTGCGCCGGTCATGAACCTGATCGGGCTTCCGCCAGAGCTGGGTCTGGCGTGGTTGACGGGAATGCTGGTGGGAATATGGGGCGCGGTGCCGTTGGTTTTCACGCTCGTTCCCGTATCTTCACTTGATGTGGCGGATATAACGGTTTTTTCGGCCCTCATTCTGTTCGCACACGGCCTGCCCATCGAACAGAAGATCATTGAAAAGGCTGGCCCCGGAATAGTCGCTACGACGCTGCTGCGTATCGCTGGCGGATTGCTTTATGCGTTTCTGCTACATCATCTTCTGGAGGCGACGGGGTGGCTTTCGGCTCCGGTAAACCCCGCCTGGAGCGCCATGAGCGCCACACCCGACTGGGTGGATTATTTTTGGGGCCTTGGTGAAACCATGCTCTTCATGCTCGTCATCCTTCTCGCCCTGTCCTTTGGCCTTGAAATCCTGAAGCTGACCGGGCTGATGAAATTGATGATGAAAGCGCTTTCGCCGGTGTTGCGTCTTGCCGGCATTCGCGGCGAGGCCGAACATCTCACCGCAATCGGATTGTTCCTGGGGATTTCCTACGGGGCCGGTCTTCTGATCCGCGAGGCGCGATCGGGAACCATATCTGCGCGTCAGGTCTTTCTGTCATGCGTGTTCATGGGCTTTGCGCATAGCGTGATTGAGGACACCATAGTCGTGATGTCTCTGGGCGCCGATATCTATGGCGTCCTCGCCGGACGGCTCGTTTTCGCCATTGCGGCAACCGCCGTCATTGCTGCCCTGATTCACCGTCTATCCAACAAGGCATTTTTCGCGCGGATGTTCAGGCTACAGGGCACATAGGCGAAGAGGGCCTGCACTTCGGTTGATCGGCCATGGATATTGGGCGTGACAAACCTTGTCGCAAAAAGGGGACCTCGCAGGCCCCCCTTTTTTCATTTCAAGATCCTGATCGTTCCGTTCAAAACTCCGTCCAGTCCTGATCCTTGGCAGCCGGCGCTTCTGCTTTGCCGCCAAAGGCGCGGGCGAGGCTTTGGCCAAGGGCGCGGGCGGGTGAAGCGACCGGCCTTGCGGTTGTGGAGGCAGGCTTCACTGCGGCTTTTCTGACTGGTGCGGCGGGTGCGGACTGGTAGACAGGCTTCACCGAGGACTGGCGAGGAGCAGAATATCCGCCGGCGCCGGCAACGGCACCGCGAACGCCGCCCACCTTGAACTGGCCGAGCAGGCTATTGAGCGCTTCCGCTTCACGGGCGAGCGAATGGCTGGCGGCGGTCTGCTGCTCAACCATCGCGGCATTCTGCTGCGTGCCCTGATCCATGGTGTTCACGGCCGTGTTGATTTCCTGCAGACCAGTCGCCTGTTCGCGGGCAGCGACAACGATGGCGCTGACATGAGCGTTGATCTCCTCGACTTCCGCCACGATGAGTTCGAGCGCCTTGCCGGTCTCGTCGACGAGGTTGACGCCGTTTTCCACCTGCTGGCTGGAAGCGCCGATCAGCGTCTTGATTTCCTTTGCGGCATTGGCGGAACGCTGGGCGAGTTCACGCACTTCCTGCGCGACGACGGCAAAGCCCTTGCCCGCATCACCCGCACGGGCGGCTTCGACGCCTGCGTTCAGCGCAAGCAGGTTGGTCTGGAAAGCGATATCGTCGATGACGCCGATGATGTTGCCGATTTCGCCTGATGATTTTTCGATCTCGCGCATGGCGGCAACCGCCTTGCGAACCACGACTCCGGATTTTTCCGCTCCGCTGCGGGCGCGCTGAACCAGATTGCCGGCGTCCTCAGCACCCCTTGCGCTATCACGCACCGTGGTGGTGACTTCTTCCAGTGCTGCGGCGGTTTCCTCGATGGAAGCGGCCTGCTGTTCGGTGCGGCGCGACAGGTCGTCGGCGGCAGAGAGCATTTCCGAAGCCCCGGCATTGATTGCAGCGGCATTCTCGCCAACTGCGCGCATGGCCTGCTGCAGCTTTTCGACAGCGCTGTTGAAGTCGATACGGATGGGGTCGATGTAGGAGGCGAACGGCGTTTCGATGCGGTAGGCGAGATCGCCTTCCGCCAGAGCCGAAAGACCCTTGCCAAGCTCGTCACGCGCAAGGGCGTTGGCGACTTCGTCCTGAGCCTTCTCTTCCTCGTTGCGGCGGCGCTCGGTCTCGGTTGCGGAGCGCATGCGCTCGGTTTCGCCGGCAAGGCGGGATTTTTCCAGCCCGGCTTCCTTGAAGACGAGAACGGCTTTCGCCATTTTGCCGACTTCATCCTTGCGGTCGAGAGCCGGAACTTCCGTGGTCATATCGCCGTCGGCAAGCCTGCTCATAGCCGCCGTCATACCGACGATCGGCGTGACGATGGAGCGCGACAGCGCCCAGATGAGGGCCACGGCCAGAAGACCGGCAACCGCGCCGCCGCCCAGAAGCGCGAGCTTGAGGTTGAGTGCGGCAGCATCCTGCTGTGCGGCGTAGCTTGCCGACAAGCCGTTCAGCTGGTCCTTGATCTTGGCGGCGGAGGCGCGGAAACCGTCGAGCTGACCCTTGGCCTGATTGCGACCGATCTCGATGATTTCGGAAATCGGTGCTTCGGTCGTCTTGCGGGCGGCAAGCTGCGGTTCCGCCAGTTCCTTGAAGAACACGGTGGCTGATGCCTGCATGTCATCGATGGATTTCAGAATGTCCGGCTGGCCGGCGGCAAGCGCACGGGCTTCACCAAGCTTCTTCAGCATCAGGTCGCGCTGGGCGAAAACATCGTTGTAGGTGCTGTCGCTGCGAAACAGCAGAAAGCCGCGCTGGTTGACGGCCTGTTCCAACATCGCGGCCGTCGCACCGTCAACCGCATGCATGATTTTGTTGGCCTTGTTGTTCTGGACCGTGACGTGCTCGCTCCCCAGCGTCTGCCAGAAGACCACCGCCGAGGCGAGCAGGCACACGCCCATCAAGACGCAGAAGGTGACAATGAGCTTAATGTTGATGGGGAAATTTTTTAGCGACATCGCAAACTCTCTCGGCGACCTGATGCCACGGAGCAAGCGTCTGCGCTGCAACGGTCGCAATTTTGGGAATGGGAGGAGATGCCGTCATGGCAGGTTCCGACTGGCCGCACGGGCCTTGCAGACAAAGTGCAATACAAGCCTTTATATTGGATTAATCGCATATGCTGTTTAACGACCGCGAAACGACCCTGCGCTGCGGCAAATGGTGCCGTTGCGAAACCGTGCGCGCGATAAATCGCTTGCATCTGCGGGGTTTGGCGGTCATTGACACGGGACCATGTCCAAAACACCTGAAAATGAACGGCTTGACCAGCTTCTTGTTTCGCTCGGCCACTTTGCCAGCCGCTCGCGTGCGCGCGATGCGATTGCGCGCGGCACCGTGAGCGTCAACGGGAAAACGGCCACAAAGCCAAGCCAAACCGTTGCCGGAAACGTCAAGATCGCCATTACCGATCCGGCGCAGGCCTATGTTTCCCGCGCCGCCCTCAAGCTCACCGCCGCGCTCGATCACTTCGGGCTCAATCCGAAGGGCCATGAATGCCTCGACGTCGGCGCCTCCACCGGCGGCTTCACCGAGGTATTGCTTCATCGCGGCGCAAAACACGTCACCTCCATCGATGTCGGCCACGGACAGATGCATCCAAGGATCGAGAACGATCCGCGCGTGACCAATCTGGAAGGGCTGAATGCCCGCTTCCTGACAACCGACGACATTGATGACCGGTCCGTGGACTTCATCGTCTCTGACGTGTCCTTCATCTCCATCAAGCTCGCCCTTGCCCCGGCACTCGCACTTGCCGCCTCCGGCGCGCACGCGGTTCTGCTGGTCAAGCCGCAATTCGAGGCAGGCCGTGATGCCATCAGCAAGGCCGGGCTGTTGAAAGAGCCGGAAACGGCGCCTGCCGTTGCTGCCGAACTGGAACGCTGGCTCGTTGAAGACATGGGATGGAAGAGCCTCGGTCTCATCCCCTCGCCGATTTCCGGCGGCGATGGCAATATCGAATTTCTTCTCGGAGGCGAAAAGCCATGAGCACGCAGACCGTCAGCATCAAGAGCCTTGGCGCGCAGGGCGACGGCATTGCGCACTGTCCCGACGGCCCGGTCTATGTGCCCTTCGCCCTGCCCGGCGAAACGGTCGCCATCGCCAGGGTCAAGGATACCGGCACCATCATCTCGATTGCGGAAGCCTCTGCGGATCGCCGCGAACCCGTGTGCCGCCACTTCGGCCCCGAGGGCGTTAACGGCACCTGCGGCGGCTGTTCGCTGCAGCATTTTGCCGACCGGCCATACCACGCCTTCAAGCGGGAGCTGGTGGTTTCGGCGCTTAGATCGAAAGGCCTGACGCCGCCAGTAGACGATCTCGTCATCTGTCGCCCCGGCGAGCGCCGCCGCGCAGTGTTTGCCGCCCGCAAGACGGAAAAGGGCCTGCTGCTCGGCTTCAGCCAGGCAAACAGCCATCACATCGTCGCCATCGAGGAATGTCCCGTCACCTCGCCCGGTATCGTCGCGCGGCTGGACGCCGTGCGCGCCATCGGCCTTTCCCTTGCGTCGAATGCCGAGCCGTTCCGCATGACCGTTCTTGAAACGCTTTCGGGCCTCGACATTTCAGTCGAAGGCATCAAATCCGTCGGCGACAAACAGCGGCGCACATTGACGGAAACGGTGCTGGCCATGCGTGGCATCGCCCGTGTCGCGCTATCAGGCGAAATCCTGATCGAACCGCAAAAGCCGATCATCGAATTTGGCGGCATTCCGGTTTCACCGCCGGCCGGCGGTTTCACGCAGGCAACCAAACAGGCCGAAGACGCCATGGCGGAACTGGTGCTTGCCCATGTCGGCAAATCCAAACGCATCGCTGATCTCTTCTGCGGTTCCGGCACGTTTGCACTGCGGCTTGCGCGCGTCGGCCGCGTGCATGCGGTTGAGGCAGAGGACAAGCCGCTGAAAGCGCTCGATTTCGCCGCGCGCAACACGCAGGGCCTGAAACCCGTCAGCATCGAAAAGCGTGATCTTTTCCGCCGGCCGTTGATGACGAGCGAAATGAAGAATTACGATGCCGTGGTGTTCGATCCGCCGCGCGCCGGTGCGGAATTCCAGTGCAAGGAACTTGCGCGCAGCACGGTGAAGAAAATCGTCGCCGTCAGCTGCAATCCGCTGACGCTTGCGCGCGACCTCGCCATTCTGGTGGAGGGCGGCTATCGCGTCACGCGCGTCACGCCGGTCGACCAGTTCTTGTGGTCGCCGCATGTGGAAGCGGTAGCGACGCTGGAAAAATAATCACCAGGCGGTGTCAACCGTGCCGCTGCCGACCACACCCGAGCAACGGCATGCACCGCCGACCCGACCCTGTTCGATGGGGCAGACATAGGGCCGACGACGATTGGCGCTGTCCGGCGGGGTGATGACGCAAACGAAACGCGCGCGGCGCTGGCGCTCGCGGGAGTTGCCGGAGTAATAATTCGGGCTGTCATCTTGCGTGGACTGCGCCAGAATGACGTTGTTGCTCGAACCCGGCAAAGGCACGGTCGCCGCCGCCTCTGCGACAGTCGCAGCGGAGAGGAGGACGGTCAGGGCGAAAACAAAGTGACGCATGGCGGGGGGCCTTCGAAGGATGACGTTGCGTTATCTAACCCAAGCCATATTACCCGGTTCCTTAACCGCAAGGAATTCCTGCCGGAACGCTTAACGCCGCATAAATGCCTCGAAAGCGGCCCGCGCCTCGGCACTCTGCAATTGCGCGGTGAAATGGCGGGCTTCCTCGTCGATCCGAGCCAGCACATCCGCCGGATTGCCGCGCACGAGATCGCGGGCAATCTTCAGCGCCTGCTGCGGCTTGGCGGCAAGCCGCGTGGCAAGCGCCAGCGTTTCGCTTTCGACATGTTCCGGCGCCACGACTTTCCAGATCATTCCAGCCTGCAAGGCCTGTTCGGCGGTAAAACCTTCACCCATGGCCAGCAGGGCAAAGGCGCGCTGATGGCCGATGAGCTTCGGCGCAAGCAGGCTGGACGCAGCTTCCGGCACTAGCGCCAGATCCACGAACGGCGTCTTGAACAGGCTGCGGTTGGAGGCAACGGTCAGATCGCAATGCAGGTTCAGCGTCGTGCCGATGCCGATGGCCAACCCATCGACGCCCGAAACCAGCGGCTTTTCGAAGGTTGCCAGCGCCTTCAGAAGATCGAGCACCGCGAGCTTGCCCTTTGCGCCAGACATGGCGAAGGCAAGAAAATCGGCCATGTCATTGCCGGCGGAAAAGCAGCCTTCCGTACCCAGAAACGCGACGACACGGATATCCGGGTCTGCATTGGCGGCCTTCAGAACCTCTGCCATGCGCAGATACATTGCATCGGTAATGGCATTTTTCTTTTCCGGCCGGTTGAAGCGGATGGTCAGAACGTCAGGCGCATGACTGACCCGCTCGACGAGAATATGGTCGTCCGACATGGTTTTCTCCTTAACCCAGTACGGCGCGGGCGGCGGCAAGGCTTGCTGCACCGGCAATGACGCGATCCCTCAGCGCTGCCGTTTCCGCCAGCAGGTTTTCCGCCGCAAAACGGCAGAGCGCTGCGCGATGCGCTCCCCTGCCGTCATCCACCTGGGCCAGGGCGCCCTTGGCAAAATAAGCTCCGGTGAGCGCCAGCCCGAAGAGGCGCTGATAGGGCGTGGCACCGGCGAGCGCGGTTTCGGTTTCGCCCGCTTTCAGGCGTTCCAGCAACCAGTCAGTCGCCGTTTCGAGATCGGTGAGACTCGTTTCGAGATAACGGGCAGTCTCGCCGAGATCGCTGCGGTTCGAGGCAGCCGTTCGGGCGACGATTTCACGCAGTTCTGCGATGAAACCGCGCACCTGTGCGCCATCGGAAAGCGGCAGCTTGCGCACCACCAGGTCGATCGCCTGAATGCCGTTGGTGCCTTCGTAGATGGGCGCGATGCGGGCATCGCGCAGGTAACGCGCCGCACCGGTTTCCTCGATGAAGCCCATGCCGCCATGCACCTGAATGCCCATGGAAGCGACATCGACACCGGCATCGGTGGAGAAGGACTTGGCGATTGGCGTTAAAAGAGCTGCGCGCTCCTGCCAGTGGGCGCGTTCAGCCACGTCCTCGGCGGCATGCGCCATATCGATGGCGTGGGCGCAGTTGAAGGAGATGGCGCGCGCACCTTGCGTCAGCGCTTTCATCGTCAACAGCGTACGGGCGATATCGGGATGCTCGATGATCGGGCTCATGCCGGAACCATGCCAGCCGGGCGCCTTGCCCTGCGTGCGTTCCCTGGCGTATTCAGTTGCCTTCTGTGTCGCCGCCTCGCAGATCGCCACGCCCTGCATGCCAACGGCAAGGCGGGCGTTGTTCATCATGGTGAACATGCAGGCGAGACCCTTGTTCTCCTCGCCGATCAGCCAGCCCGAGGCACCCTTCTCTTCGCCAAACTTTCCGTCCCCGAAGATCATCGTGCAGGTGGGCGAACCGTGAATGCCGAGCTTGTGCTCCAGCGAATGGCAGAAGACGTCGTTGCGGCTGCCCGGCTTGCCATCGTCTTCGGGCAGGAATTTCGGCACGAGGAACAGCGAAATTCCGCGCGTGCCGGCCGGCGCATCCGGCAGGCGGGCAAGAACGAGGTGGATGATATTGTCCGCGGCGTCATGTTCGCCCCAGGTGATGAAAATCTTCTGCCCGAAAATGCGGTAGGTGCCGTCACCATTACGCTCGGCACGGGTTTTCAGCACGCCAAGGTCCGATCCCGCATGCGGTTCGGTGAGGTTCATCGTGCCGGTCCATTCGCCGGAGACGAGTTTGGGAAGGTACAGGCGCTTCAGGTCGTTGCTACCGTGGGCAACGAGAGCTTCCACCGCGCCCATGGTGAGCGTCGGCGCAAGCGCGAAAGCCATGGAACCGGAATTCCACATTTCGAGTGCGGCGACATTCAGCATATGCGGCAGGTTCTGGCCGCCGAATTCTTCCGGTGCGGTGAGGCTGTTCCAGCCGGCCTCAGACCAGCGCCGGTAAAGATCGGCCCAGCCGTCCGGCGTTGAGACCTTGCCGTCGCTCAGCCGCGCGCCCTGGCGGTCGCCTATATCGGCAAGCGGCGCGACCTGCTCGGTGGCGAAACGGCCGGCCTCCTGTAATATGGCATCGACCACATCTTCACCGAGGTCTCCCAGAGCACCCCTGGACAACGCGTCTTGCAGACCCGCCACATGTTTGAGTGTAAAGGCGATATCATCCACCGGCGCGGTATACATGCTGCCTCCTCCCGAAGCTCTTGCCTATCGTGCTGTTGCTTTCGGGCTAAATGATTTTTACGTAAACGTCAATTTGAAAATTCCCGTCTTTTCAGCGGGATTGTTATAAAACTGTCATATGAATTTGCTCAGCATGCGCTGACAGGTGCCGTGCCACCGCTGCCGCTTCCGTCTTGGGGCGACGGACGCCTCCCCTCCCTTCCCGCCGGTCAGGACTGCCACGATGGATCTCATAACGCCCGCTATCCCCGGCCTTGTCTGGGCCTATCAATTCCATCCCGGAACGGCGCCGTGCAGGCGGCTTGCGCCCGATGCGGGCTTTGGCGAGATGGCGCAATGCGAGGGCTTCTTCTGGCTGCACCTCAATCTCGCGGATCAGCGGGTGGCGGGCTTTCTCGAAACGATCGACGGTCTCGATCCGGCAGCGCTGGCAAGCCTCACCACCCATGAAACCCATCCGTCCATCACGGTGGATGAAAAGTCACTTTATGGGACGCTGGTCGATTTCCAGCGCGAGTTCGATCAGGAAACGCGTGATTTCGGTTGGCTGCATTTCGCGGTCAGCGACCGTTTCATCATCACCACCCGCCTGCAACCGTTGCGCTCAGTGGACCGGCTGAAAGCGGCAGTCGACAAGAATTCCAACCGCTACCTCACGCCGGCCCATGTCTTCGAAGGCCTCGTCGCGGAATTCCAGCGTTCGCTGATCAGCCTGGTGATGGAAACGACCGAAGAGCTGAACGCCATCGAGGACCTGGTCTATGACAGCGAAAACCGCGATGAGCGGCGGCGTCTTGCGCCGCTCAGGCGCACGGTCGTTCGCCTCCACCGGCATCTGCGCACGGTGCTCACCCTGATGCGGCGGGCGTCTGCCGCCGATGAGGACGAGATGCCTGACGGTTTCGAGGATGTCGCCTCGCGGCTGATGGGCCGCCTCGAGGCCGTCGATCACGATGTCTACGCCCTCCAGGAGCGCGCAAGGCTGCTGCACGAGGAAATCGATTCCAAACTCTCGTCCGAAACCAACCGGCATCTTTATATCCTGTCGCTGATGACGGCATTCCTGCTGCCGCCATCGCTGGTCACCGGCTTCTTCGGCATGAACACGGATGAGTTGCCATTTACGGTCGGCACCGGCGGCACGATGGCGGCCAGCATCTTCATCGTGATTTCGGTTATGCTTGCCTGGTTCGTGCTGAAGCGGGCGCGTATTCTGTGACAACAAAAAGCCGCCCGTATCCGGGCGGCTCGTAGTAACTATCAGGCTGGTCAATCCCTATTCCGTCTTGCCGGATCAAGGCCGGAGTGACGGAGTAGTGCTATCAGCTGTAAGGCGAATAGCAGGGCTGGCGTGGGCCATTGTAGGGCTGGAACGTGTTGCTATAGGCATCGTAGGACCGATACCGGCCATAGCACCAGTTCACATGCGCCTGGCTCATTCCGGCACGACGAACCGGACGATATTCGCGGTAGACCGGACGCGGGCGATATTCCGGAACCGGACGGTAGACTTCGCGCGGCTGCGACAGTGCGCCGCCGATGATAGCGCCCGTCGCAAAGGCTGCGAGCGGGAACCAGTAACCGTCGTGGTGACGATAACCCGGGCGGTAGTCGCGATAACCGCGATGGCCGCCGTACCAGCCGCGGCGTTCGCCGCCCCAGCCGCCACGATTGTCACGATCGCGCCAGTATTGCACATTGACGATATTCTTGCCGGCATCGTTACCGAGGGTCTCGACACTCTTCGGCGCCATCAGCAATGGCATTGCCTCAGCGGGAACAATCGCTCCTGCAACCACGATTGCAGAAAGACCGACAGCCAGGATATTCTTCACATAGCTTCTCATCTGACTTCCTCCATTCACGACGGTCGACAGGCCGTTGCACGTGAATAATAACACCTTTTTCTTTTTATCCAGCCAGTTTGTCGGTGCTGGCTGGAACATCACAGGTTGCAGGCTAGGCGCTTTCGCCTGAACCCAGCATTAACGGCGTTGTCACGCTTCGGTTACCGAAACTCGCCACCTGAAAGCAAAAGCCCGGATCAGACCCGGGCTTTCGAAAGGCGTGCTTAACGGCTGTAGGGAGATACGCATACGCGACGCGGACCGCTGTTCGGCTGGTAGCTGTTATCGTAGGCGCGGTACGAGCGCCAACGGTTCTGGCACCAGGAAACATGGCTGCCGCCATAAGCCGGTCTCGGCTGCGCCATGGCACCGCCAATGATTGCGCCAGTGGCGAAGGCCGCCAGCGGGAACCACATTCCGTTGTGATAACGGTAGCCCGGACGGCGGTCGCGATAGCCGCGATGGCCGTTATAATATCCGTCCCGCGACGGGCGCGGACGATACATACGGTCGCCGTATCTGCGGTCACCTCGGCGGTCCCATTCACGGTACTGCACCGGCACTACATTCTCAGTTGAGATTGCCGGCTTTGCCATCGGAACAGGCGCCTGGAACGCCTGCGACGGCGTGAAGCTTGTCAGGAACAGGACAACCGCCGTAGCGACGCTCGTCGTGCGGAAATTCATCATGATCTTTCCTCCGTTTGCTGTAGCGCGTTGAACCGCGCTTTCTAACTACTCGGTCTTGTCGGAGGTAGGGGCAGCCCCATTGAAACACCCGAAAAGAATTCGATGACGTGCAAACGAGTTTTAAGACCTTTGGTTCCGGTTCAAAAATAGATTCCCGCATAAGACGCAGGATTTCATGCGCTCAGGCTTCCACCTTCACGTCGGTCAACGGCCGCGAGCAGCAGGCGAGAATATAGCCTTCATCGATTTCGTCATCGAGAATGCCGCCATTGTGGTTCATCTCCACCTCGCCGGAGAGCTTCAGCACCCGGCAGGTGCCGCAAATTCCCGATTCGCAGGCGGCACCGATGCGCACACCGGCGGCGCGCGCCGTCATCAGAACGGTCTGGCCGGGCTGGCACGGTACTTCCTTGCCGGAAAGCGTGAACCCCACCATCGAGAGTGCTTCGCCATCCGCCACGGTGTGAATACTCTCGCCCACAGCAACCGGGGCGGCTGGCGAAAAGCTTTCCTGGTGGTAACGGCTCATGTCGAAGCCGGAAGCATCCAGCATGGAGCGGATGGCGGCCATGAAAGGCTCCGGTCCACAACAGAACACCGTGCGATCCATGAAATCAGGCGACAGAAGCGCGATCTTGGCCTTGTCGACCATGCCCTTCAAGCCGGACCAGAGATCAGTGCGGCCGCAATTTTCCACGATGAAACCGAGCGACAGTTTCGGCATGAAGCGGGCAAGATATTCCAGCTCGTGACGGAACACGATATCGGATGGCGAGCGCGAGCAATTGATGAAGGCGATGTCGCTTTGCGGCGCACGGTCGCTCATGTCGCGCACCATCGACATCATCGGCGTAACGCCGGAGCCGGCCGAGATGAACAGGTATTTGTCGCCGGGATGCCGGACATAAGAGAAATCGCCGAGGGGGCCGAGCGCCCGGATTTTCATGCCGGGCTTCAGATTGTCGAACATCCAGCGCGTGCCGATGCTGGTGGCCTGCGCCTTGACCGTGACCGACAGCGCATAGGGCCGCGACGGGCTGGAGGACAATGTGTAGGTGCGGTAGAGCGGCTCCTTGCTTACAGGCAATTCCAGCGTCACGAACTGGCCCGGCAGATAACGGAACCAGTTCTGATCCTCCGACCGGAACAGGAATGTCATCACGTCAGGCGTCTCGGGCGTCACCGAAATGCATTCCAGCAGGTGGAGCTTGTCGCTCCACGGCTTCATCTCGTCTATGTGCTTGTAGGTCACAGCCATATTCATCTTCGCGTTACGCTACTGCCGAAAGGCGGGCCTTGTCGCCCGACAGCCGGTCAACCATGAAATCGGCATACCAGTTGACGAACTGCATCACGCCGCCCTCGTCTTCCATGGAATAGGGGCCGGGCTGGTAAGCGGGCGAACGGATGCCGAAGGCGTTTTCCTCGACGATGCGGCGGTCCTGATCGTTGGTTTCGTTCCAGACGTGCGTGAGGTCCTCGAGATCGTAATCCACGCCTTCAACCGCATCCTTGTTCACCAGCCATTTGGTGGTGACCATGGTCTCGTTGGCGTTGAGCGGCAGCACACGGAAGGAAATGGTGTGGTCGCCGAGGAAGTGGTTCCAGGTCGTCGGATAATGGAACAGAAGCAGCGCGCCGATATGGCTGATGCTGACATCATCGGAAAGCGGCCGGCGCACGGCGCGTTTTCCCGACATGGTGTAGCTTTCCGCCTCGCCGATCAGCGGCATGCGGGCAACACGGAACTGGCCTTTCGGATCGATCTTGAAGCGGCTCGGCAGGCCGGCAGCCTCGCAGCGTGCCCAGTGGCCACCGATCTCGGGATCGCTTGCACCACCGTCCGTACCCGTAACGCTCGGGTTTTCAGGATAGGTGCGGCAGAGTTCCGGATGGTTGGCGGCGCAATGGTAGCACTCGCGGTTGTTTTCCCAGACGAGCTTCCAGTTACCCTTTTCGATGATCGTGCTTTCATGCGCAACCTTGGCTTCCCAGATGCGATGCGGCGCCATGTAGCTTTCGACCTCGGCGCGCATCGGCGCGAAATCGGCGGGCTGGTCTGCCAGGCAGATGAAGACGTAACCGGCAACGGTTTCGCAGTGGACCGGCTTCAGGCCGAATTCAGCCTTGTCGAAATCATCGCCCATATGGCGGGCAAACAGCAGCTTGCCGTCCAGATCATAAGTCCACTGGTGATAGGGACAGACGAGGCGTGCGGACTGGCCCTTATGAGAAGAGCAGACGCGGGAACCGCGATGGCGACAGGAATTATGGAGGGCGCGAATCTGTCCGTCGCGACCGCGAATGATGACGACGGAATAGGCGCCGACCTGAACGGTGATGTAGTTACCGGCCTTCGGCACTTCGCAATCATGGCCGACAAACAGCCAGTCGCGGTACCAGATGGTTTCCATGTCCAGATTGAAATAATCCGGGTCCGTGTAGAAAGACTGTTCCAGGCTGAAGCCTTCGCGGCGGTTCTTCAGCTGACGCAGTACGGTATCACGCAATTCCATGGCCAAATCCTCGATCAAACCGCCCTGCCCCACACCATTTATCGGACTGCGGAAGTGTGATCCCATCTAAACATCAGCGTTCATTTGCGGCAGCGCAGACAGCGACATCGGCTTCCGCATTGGCGACAAATTGCGACATGCGCCAATGGCCGCTGCACGCCATTCCGCTGCGAAATCCGGCAGCTATTCCCCGCCGGAAACCACGTCGCAATATGACGCATGATGTCGCGCGGCTCCCTCTCTACCCGTTAAAAAACGGGGGTTGCGGCGCAACGGAGTTTTAACATGCCCTAAACTATATTGCCTGATCGACAACAACGAGGGCGTTCCGGGTGGAGAAGGCGACACGCATACGTTATTTCGATGCCGGCAAACATTCGGTCACGCCGATACGTTCAAAGACCGCGCATTCGGATTTCCTGCGAACCGGGCGCATCAGCCGCTACGAAGAACGCTGGCTGCCGAGGGAACGCGTCTATTACAGCCATGACGAAGTGGCGGCGATGACCGGGCGCAAGCTCGAGGCTGCTGCCGATGCCACCCATAGTCGTCTCAATGGCTTTCACCAGTCCATCCGTTTTCCCAAGATGGTTTTCCACCATCTGCTGGATGAGCGGCCGCATCTCGGCTATTGCCATGTCACGGCAGCGAAAACCAGTTTCGACGCCGAGCGCCATGTGCTCTGGTCGTTCTATTTCGCGAATTTCTTCGCCGAGTTGAGCGGGGCCGAGAACTTCTTCGAAAACATCGATGCGCGCTATTCGCGGATGTATTTCGCAGTCGCCATCAACGCGCTTCCCAACAAGAACATCGCCATCGATACCTCCTTCCATCGCGGCGGCCTGCTGTTCCAGACCCACGACCCGCGCGTAGCGCTCAAAAACGTGCTTATGCTCGGCGCCCGCTCGGACGAGATGCGCAAGATCATCAAGGCAATATAAAAGCCACGATAGCGCTTTCCATAAGGCCCTGAAATACGCTATTGACGCCCTGAAAGGCAGCATCATGGCGCGTCATATCGATATCGAAAACGAGCGGGAAACCGCCTTTCAGGCGGCCGTCGAGGAGCTTTCCCGCGGCCAGCCAATCGCCCTGCCCACGGAAACCGTCTATGGCCTTGCTGCGGACGCCACCGATCCGGCGGCCATTACCCGCATTTACGAAACGAAAGGCAGGCCGCAGTTCAATCCGCTGATCTGCCATATGGCCGATATCGCCATGGCCGAACGTTATGCGGTTTTCGATCCTGTGTCACGACGCCTCGCCGAAGCCTTCTGGCCCGGCCCGCTGACGCTGGTTCTGCCGTTGAAACCGGCAAGCGGCATTCACTCACTGGCAACGGCGGGGCTCGATACCGTCGGCATTCGCGTTCCGCAGGGCTTCGCCGGTGATCTGATCCGCCGGTTCGACAAACCTCTTGCTGCGCCCAGTGCCAATAGTTCCGGCAAGATCAGCCCCACCAGTGCAGCCCATGTCGAGGCCGATCTCGGGAACAGGATCAACCTCATTCTTGATGGCGGTGCTGCCTCCGTCGGTGTCGAATCCACCATCGTCAAGGTGGAAGACGACGGGCGGGTGCGGCTGCTTCGTCCCGGCGGCATCGTCACCGAGGAGATCGAGCGCATCACCGGCACCCAGCTCGAACGGCCGGAAAAGGCATCAGCCGCCATCGAGGCACCCGGAATGCTCGCCTCGCATTATGCGCCCGGTGCAGCCGTTCGCCTCGACGCGACATCCGTTTCTGCCGACGAGGCACTGATCCGGTTCGGCGGCATCGCGGTTGAGGGACAAGAGATCGCCCGTACCGTTCTCGACCTCAGCCCTTCCGGCGATCTTGCCGAGGCGGCCGCCAATCTGTTCGATTATCTCAAAGCAGCCGACGCGAGCGGTGCCGCGACAATCGCGGTCACAACCATTCCCGCCCACGGTCTTGGAGAGGCGATCAATGACCGCCTTTCCCGCGCCGCCGCGCCGCGAGGCTGACGGTACTCACCATTTCGCCCACCGTTTCAAATGACAGCGAGACGCCAATGACAATCGCCGCCCCCTCCTCCGACATCCTCGACCGCTTCACTGCCATTGTCGGCGAAAAGAACGCGGTACGCGACGCTGCGGAAATGGCGCCGCGTCTCGTGGAAAATCGCGGGCTTTACCATGGTGCGTCACCGCTGCTGCTCAAGCCCGGCACTGTCGGGGAGGTTGCAGCCATCCTGAAGCTCGCCAGCGAGACAGGCACGCCCATCGTGCCGCAGACCGGCAATACCGGCCTCGTGGGTGGCCAGACGCCGCGTGCTGACGGAACCGACATTATCCTCTCGCTCGAGCGCATGAACCGCATCCGCGACATCGATCCGGTCGCCAACACCATCGTTGCGGATGCCGGCTGTATTCTCGACGACATTCACAAGGCCGCATCGACCGTGGAGCGGATGTTCCCGCTGTCGCTCGGTTCGCAGGGCTCGTGCCGCATCGGCGGCAATCTGGCCACCAATGCCGGCGGCACGGCGGTGCTCGCTTATGGCAATATGCGCCAGCTTTGCCTGGGGCTTGAAGTGGTGCTGCCGACAGGTGAAATCTGGGACGGGCTTCGCCGGCTGAAAAAGGACAATACGGGTTACGATCTGCGCGATCTCTTCATCGGTTCGGAAGGCACGCTCGGCATTATCACCGGTGCGGTGCTGAAGCTTTTCCCCGTGCCGCTCGGCCATCAGGTGGGTTTTGCCGGTCTTCGATCCACCGACGATGCGTTGAAGCTGTTCGAAATGGCCTCCAACCTCTGCGGCACAGCGCTGACCGGCTTTGAGCTGATGCCGCGCATCGGCGTGGAATTCACCGCCAAACATATTCCCGGCGTGCGCGATCCGCTACAAACGCCGCATGACTGGTACGCGCTCATCGATATCTCCACCTCCGATTCGGCTGAGACGGCTGAAACGATGATGCAATCGCTGCTGGAGCGCGGTTTGTCGGCCGGGCTGGTCGAGGATGCGGTGATCGCTTCATCGGAAGCGCAGCGTCAGGCGCTCTGGCATATGCGCGAAAGCATGTCGGATGCGCAAAAGCCGGAAGGCGGGTCGATCAAGCA
The DNA here is from genome assembly GCF_900215635.1 of Rhizobium sp. AN6A. Classification (NCBI taxonomy): domain Bacteria; kingdom Pseudomonadati; phylum Pseudomonadota; class Alphaproteobacteria; order Hyphomicrobiales; family Rhizobiaceae; genus Rhizobium; species Rhizobium sp. AN6A. Next base: position 1,785,409 of record NZ_OCNC01000004.1, on the reverse strand, counting down.
CGACGTTTCCGTTCCGGTGTCGAAAATACCGGAATTCATGGCAACGGCGGAAAAGGCCGTTCTTGCCGCCATTCCCGGCGCCCGCGTCTGCGCCTTCGGCCATCTGGGCGATGGCAACATCCACTACAATATTTCCCAGCCGGTTGGTGCGGACAAAGCTGAATTCATCGGTCACTGGCGGGATATGAACGAGATCGTGCACGGCATCGTGCTGTCGCTCGGCGGCTCGATTTCGGCCGAACATGGCATCGGCCAGCTGAAGCGCGACGAGCTGGCCGCGATCAGGCCTGGCATAGAAATGGACCTGATGCGGCGCATCAAACACGCCTTTGATCCTGCCGGCATCATGAACCCCGGCAAGGTGCTCACCGCCCGCTAGGGACAGCAGCTTCATCATCGTTGCAGGTTAGTTGGAAGTTCTCGCCGTCCAGGCGGGAACCAGTTCCGCATTCAGGCGGCGCGGCTTTTGCGCGTGCACGAGCTGTGTCAGGCCCATGCCGGATTTTGCGATCGCCACCGCATGTTTCTTCGGCATCAGGTAGCCGCATTCCAAGGGAGGCCGGCGGCGCACTATCCGGCTGAAAAAGGGCCGCTTGTGATACCGGGACGGCGAGAAACGCGCGGGCTCGGCACAGACAGCCACATATTCGAGAATCTCTTCGATCCAGCCGCTCTGCGGACGCGCACCCGGTTCGACCAGCAGGATCCAATGCCCGCGCGCCGAGCGCATGACATCCTCAATATCCCACTGCGCATAAAAACGGCAGCCAGCGGCATCGGCGACGCGCGACGATCCATCGCGCGAACCGTGATCGAGGATCACAACGTCGCTTACCAGCCCTTCCACGGCCCCGGTTACAAGCGCAGACAGCGTATGCGCCAGTTCCGGTTCCTGATCCCGGCATTCCATTATGACTGTCAACATATGCATAGCTCTAACGCATCGCACAATAAATTGCCACTGCACTGGATGTCAGAAAATCCGCAACCGTTCCGGCTTAACTCTAGCGCACCTTCAGGTGGGATTGGCGCGAACGGCACCCCGGCCGCAGGTCGGCCAGCTATCGATTTTGCATTTTTTGTTCTTGTAATGTTCTCATTTCTGCGGTAGGAATTTAATCATTCGAAGAGGCAATGAAACGCCGGTTCGAGTGGAAACGGTTTAGGGCGTTGGCTTGCCTTGAGAGGCGTGCGGCACCCTGGGAGCATCCAGATGAGAGACCATACGCTTTCGGGGCAGGCTGCCTTCCAGCCGAGCCATACGCCTGACATTGCCAATGCGCTGGCCGATGCTTCGGGCCTGCGCATCGAGATCGACCGTCGTCGCGGGCGTGGCGCCGGACTTAACCCGGGCGGGCGCTTCGAGGCCCTGCAGCGGGAGGTTTTCGACGATGGCTGGCAGACTCTGGAGGAGCTGCCGGAGTTCCGCACCGAAGTGCAGGTGGAAAAGCCGCGCAGCATCATCAGCCGCAACGAATCGCCTGACATCCCTTTCGACCGTTCCATCAATCCCTATCGCGGCTGCGAACATGGCTGCATCTACTGTTTCGCCCGTCCGACGCACAGCTATATGGGGCTTTCTGCCGGGCTGGATTTCGAGGCGAAGCTTTTCGCCAAGCCGGATGCGGCAAAGCTGCTCGAAAGGGAGCTGGCGAAGCCCGGCTACAAGCCGCGCGTCATTGCCATCGGCACCAATACCGACCCCTATCAGCCGATCGAGCGCGAATGGCGCATCATGCGGCAGATACTGGAAGTGCTGGCAAAGGCCGACCATCCCGTCGCCATCGTCACCAAATCGGCCCTGATCAAGCGGGATATCGATATTCTGGCGCCCATGGCCAAGAAAGGTCTCGCCAAGGTTGGTATTTCCGTGACGACGCTGGACCGCAAGCTGGCACGCAGCATGGAACCGCGCGCCGCCACGCCTGAAAAACGGCTGGAAGCCGTCAAGGCGCTGACGGATGCCGGCATTCCCGTGGCGGTGATGATGGCACCCGTCATTCCCGCACTCAACGATCATGAGATCGAACGCATTCTCGAAGCCGGCAAGGCCGCTGGCGCAACGGAGGCGTCCTATGTGCTGCTGCGCCTGCCGCTGGAGGTCAGCCCCCTCTTCCGCGACTGGCTGCTGCGCAACTATCCGGACCGCTACCGGCATGTCATGTCGCTGGTGCGCTCCATGCGCGACGGCAAGGATTACGATGCGGAATTCGGAAAACGCATGAAGGGTGCTGGTCCCTATGCATGGCAGATCGGCAGGCGTTTCGAAATGGCGACGAAACGGCTTGGCCTCATCCGCCGCGGCATTCACCTGCGCGACGATATCTTCGTGCCGCCGGGAGGTGCCGGCGTGCAATTGTCGCTGCTTTGAAAATATGAGGCCCGCTTGGCCGATCGATGGCGCAGTACGATGCGCGCAACGATAACCAGCGGTGCAGACCCATAAAGAGTGGCGGCCCTTTCCTGTTGACGGGGCCATGCTCTTGACGAAATGCCCGGCGGGTTTTCCCTGGCCCGTCGGACATCACCCCCCGGAACCCGCCGCCTCGCGTGCGATCGCTTTTCCTCCGCCGCCCCGTTGGAGGATCAAAGGTCATGACGACCTAAGGGGCACGGTTGGCCACGCCCCTTGACCCGGCTGGCCGCGCCCGTCATCGCCCGCTTCCGGGGGCTTGCAGGAGATCGGGTGTGTGTGCAAGTTTCTGCCGCATGAAACGCCGCACCGCACCCGATTCTCCTGCCCTCTTTGATCTCGCCGATACGGGCCCCGATTTCTCCTTCGAACTCGAGGCGAGGAAGAAGGGGCTTTGGCCCGTGGCCGGCACGGATGAGGCAGGCCGGGGACCTCTCGCGGGACCAGTGGTTGCGGCGGCTGTCATTCTCGATCCCGACAATATTCCTGATGGTCTTGACGATTCCAAGAAACTGACCAAGCTGAAACGGGAAAGCCTGTTTCTGCAAATCATGGAAACATCGATCGTTTCTGTCGCCTCCTCCGGCCCCGGCCTGATCGACACCATGAATATCCTGCGCGCCAGCCTCGACGCCATGCGTCGCGCCGTACTCGGCCTCGAAATCTCCCCAGCCCTCGTGCTGGCAGATGGCCGCGACAAGCCGCCGGGCATCACCTGCGAGTCAAAGGCCGTCATCAAGGGCGATTCCCGCTCCCTCTCAATCGCCGCCGCTTCGATCATCGCCAAGGTGACCCGTGACCGGATGATGGAACGGGCCGGTGTAGTGCACAGCTCCTATGGTTTCGAAGGCCATGCCGGTTACGGCACACCAGCCCACCTGCGCGCCATCGAAAGCCATGGCCCCTGTCCGCTGCACCGGATGAGTTTCCGGCCGCTGAAGCAGGACTGATCGAAATCGACGATCCTGAAGCGGAGAATGCGGGCCTCGCACCGGATTTCAGCGCCCTTCCATGAGGTGACGATCTCCGTCTCCACTGGTAGAATTCTATCTCAATGCATGGACGCGCAGGGCTTTGGGAGAAGAGATTTGGATTTCATGAAACTGCTGAAGTCGCTCGAAGAACTTCTCTACGAGCTGGTTTCATGGCTCCTCTTCTATCCGCTGACAATGTGGCGATCGGTCGTCGCACCGCTCAGCATGATGCGCTACGCCGACAGCGAACTCGCGGATCGGCTTGAAGACCAATATGACGACACACTGAGTCCGCCCCTCTTCCTCCTGATCACTCTGCTTTTTTCGCAGGGACTCTCCGCCTCCCTTCCGACCATTTACGATCCCACATTGGCCGCTCGGGAGCTTGGTTCGGGTTCGAACCTGCTCATAGCGCGTGGCGTTATATTCGGGATTTATCCGCTGTGTATGGCCGTCACGCTTCTGCGTCGGAAACGGGTGAGGATCACCCGAAACTCCCTGCGTCCGCCGTTCTTCAGCCAATGTTACGTGGCTGCGCCGTTTACATTTGTCCTGGTTCTGGGTTTCGATTTTGCATCCATGCCTCTGGAACATGGCCTTACGTTCGGGCTCGCCATTATCGCACTCGCTACGATCTGGTATGCGCAGGCTCAGATACGATGGCTGATGCAGGATCTCGGCTTGGGTATCGCGAAAGCAGGCCTGGCTTTCAGTGGCGCATTTCTGGTTGCCACCGCAGCAGCTTTTGTACTGGCGGTGCTGATAGCGCTCGAGGCCAAGACAATCTATCTCGCGATTACTTAGCAAGCCTCGACAAACCGGCAGCCACGAATTGCCGGCCAGCATCCAGTCTTCAAAGCCGATGCTTTTTCTCCAAAGGCCGACAGACATCGATATCGACACGCTGCAAGCCGGTACCACAGTGTGCATCCGCGAGCTTGCCAACACCGCCCCCGGCTGAGGCATAAAACAAAAAACCCCTCGCGGCGTGAGCCGGAGGGGTTTTGGATAGTCCGAGATGAACTTAGTTCAGCTTCGACTTCACTTCGCCAATGGTGTTGGCGAAAAGTTTGGCCTTTGCGGCAGCGGTGGTCTTTTCGGCAATGAGCTTCTCGGAAGCTGCAATGGCGATATCCACGGCGGCAGCACGAACGGCGCCGATGGCGTCTTCTTCGGCCTGCTTGATCTTCTGTTCCGACAGGGCCGTGCGGCGGACGACGAATTCTTCCGTCTTCTGCTTGGCTTCGGCAGTCAGGGCGGCCGCTTCGCGTTCGGCAGCGGCAACGATGCCGGCTGCTTCAGCTTCGGCTTCCTTGCGCTTGCGCTGGTATTCGGCCAGCAGGTGCTGTGCCTCTTCACGCAGACGCTTGGCTTCTGCCAGCTCGTCCTGAATGTTCTGTGCGCGCTCGTCCAGAGACTTGGAGAGCATGCCCGGAACCTTGAGATAGGCGATCAGGACGAAGAAAAGGACAAGACCGACAAGAGCGAAAAATGATGCATCAAACGCCATATCAGGCTCCCTTCACAGTCGAAGCGGCTGCAATGGCGGCCTTGACGTCGGCATCCTTGACCTTGGCGCCAACCAGCTGGTCGACGATTGCGGTCGCGGTTTCCTCGGCAATGGCGCCGACATCCGCGAATGCCTGATCCCTGATACCCGCAATGCGCTTTTCGGCGGCGGCAAGCTTCTCGGCAAGTCCGGCTTCGATAGCGACGCGGTCGGCATCGGCTTTCGCCTTGGCGGCGTCACGTGCCGCGGAGCCTATCGAGCTTGCCTTGGCGCGGGCTGCCGCGAGTTCTTTTTCATAGGTTTCGACGGCTGCGTCGGCTTCGCTTTTCAGCCGTGCCGCTTCATCGAGATCCTGTGCAATGCGCCCATGACGGTTTTCGAGAATGCCGCCGACGCGAGGAACGATGACCTTCTGCATGAGCAGGTAGAAAAGGCCGAACGTGATCGCCAGCCACAGGACCTGCGATGCATAAGTAGACTGGTCGAACGGCGGGAAAACGCCGGAAGCACCGTGTTCGGCGCCGTGCGCTACACCGGTTTCCGTGTGCGTGGCTTCCGGTTGCGGCTGGCCGACAGCCGGAGTTTCCGTATGCGTTTCACCTACGGTCGGTGCTGACTGGGCATAAGCCTCGGTCACGAACATGCTCACCTCCAGGGGGACTGCAAATGCGAAGGATCACGGCACGCAATTTGCGCGAGCCGTGATCCAGACCTGATGCCGATATTAGACAGCGAACAGGAGAAGGAGAGCTACGAGCAGCGAGAAGATGCCCAGAGCTTCCGTAACGGCGAAGCCGAATACCAGACGGCCGAACTGGCTGTCGGCAGCAGAGGGGTTGCGCAGTGCGCCGGAGAGGTAATCACCGAAGATACGGCCGAGTGCGAGGGACGTACCAGCCATGCCGAGGCATGCGAGACCTGCGCCGATGTACTTTGCTGCTTCCGCTTCCATGTGAGACTCCTTGAGATATTGGTTGTTGCGGCTATCTTTTGGCGCCCGTTGCCGGGGCCAGCGACTTTACTTCTCAGTGACCACCATGCACGGCGTCGTTCAGGTACATGCAAGTCAGTACCGCGAACACATAAGCCTGCAGGAAGGCAACGAGAAATTCGAGAGCGGTCATTGCGACCGTCATGATGAGAGGCAGGACTGCACCGCCGATACCGAGCGCGCCGAGCGCACCCATGGAGGCGACGAAGCCTGCGAAAACCTTGAGCGTGATGTGGCCAGCCAGCATGTTCGCGAAGAGACGAACGGAAAGGCTGATCGGACGCGACAGGAACGAAATCATTTCAATTGACGCGACAAGCGGCAATAGCGCCTTCGGCACGCCAGAAGGTGCGAAGATGCCGAAGAAATGCAGACCGTGCTTGTAGAAACCGTAAACGACGACCGTGCCGATGACGAGGCAGGCAAGCGCGAAGGTGACGATGATCTGGCTGGTGACCGTGAAGAAATACGGGAACATGCCGAGAAGGTTCGCAGTCAGCACGAACATGAACAGCGAGAATACGAATGGGAAAAACACCATGCCCTTTTTGCCGGCGCCTTCGCGCAGCATGGAGGCGATGAATTCATAGGACATTTCGGCAACGGACTGCATGCGGGTCGGGATCAGACCACGGCTCGACGTTGCGAAATAAAGGAAACCGGAAGCGGCGGCCACGGTCGCGACCATGAAAAGCGACGCATTGGTGAAGGAAAAATCGACGCCGCCAATTTCGATCGGAATGATCGGCTGCACCAAGAACTGATGGGTCGGATCGTTTGCCACCGGCTGCCCTCTTTACCTGTCGCCGCTCATGGCGGCATCTCAACTGCAAGAAAAAACAGCTTAAACGCCGTCTTTTCCACCCTCGTCTCGTTTGTCGGCTCTCTCAAGCAGCGGCGGCTTTGCCACCGCGCCCGTGGAGCGCAACACATTCAATACGCCTGCGCAGAAACCGAGAAGAAGAAGAACGATCATCCCCCACGGCGTCGTGCCGACAAAATAGTCCAGAAGATAACCCAGCATAGCGCCGACCACGATGGCCGAAATGAACTCCGATGAGAGCTTCACCGCCATCGCAAAGCCTTTCCGGCTTTCCGCGGCATTGGTCTCCGCCCTCACTTCCGCCTCATCCTCCGCCTTCACCTTTGCCAACTCTTCGGCAAGGCGCTTACGACGCTCGTCCAGACTATCGTCACGGTTGCCAGTCATCTTAAAATCCCACCCATTTTCTCCGTTCCAGCCATGCCAGAACCCTTTGGAGTTGTAAACGGTGACGGATTAAGCCTGTTCCAGCCCGCTCTGAAGTCGCGCGCAACATAGTTTTAGGGGCTTCGCTAGTCAAGGCACTGGCGAAGCTTGTTTTTTGACAAATTAAATGTTTAGAAACAAAGGCTTAACGCCAAATCGCCGTTTGTCGACGATGTTTCCCCCGGGAATCGGCATTTTTGACACGCAAATTGCGACAAATTGGCGGTGGTATCAGCTCCAGCCGCCACCATAGGTTCGATAAAAGACGTGCAAGCCAATCCTGCCGACCTTCTTCATGGATTTTCCCCAGGCGGGACGAACATAGACGGCATGATAGTGAGTCGCCGAGCCCACTTCCGTCAGCCAGATTTTGCCGGCGGTGGTTGCCATGGCCACTTCGCGCGCCATTTTCCAGTGACGTTCGGAATTCACCCGGTCCTTAATATTGTCGCAGGCGAAGGAGAACTGGCAGCGGTTGCGCCAGTCCTTGTTCTGATAGACCACACCGCAGATGGTTTTCGGATAAGAGGGGTTGCGCACGCGGTTAAGGATCACCTGTGCCACCGCCGCCTGTCCCTTGACCGATTCACCCCGTGCCTCGAAATAGATGCCGGATGCGAGGCATTGCTGTTCGGCTGCGGAAAACACGGCAGCGGGCAGCGGCGTTGCCGCCCATGCGTGATCGTCCGCGCCGATCAACGGCACGAAGCGGCCGGCCTCCGGCTTTTTCAGAATGGCGTCGAACGGCGATTCACGGGCGAAATCCGGTTCGGCCGGCGCGTAAGCCGTGGCGAGAATGTCAGGAGTCCTGTTGGTGACGAGTTCCGCCAGCATCGGAGAGACGCTTTTGTCCGCCCTCTTTTCTTCACGGCGGAAATAGAAGGAGGCAAGTTTGACGTCGCTGTCGCGTTTCGGTTTCACAAAAGCCGTGCGGTCTTTGCGCTTCAGCGGCTCTATATCCAGCATGCTGGTGCGTTCCAGCACGGAACCGGCGGTGAAGGCCTTTGGCGGCTGCATGATTTCGGTTGCGACAATGCGACCCTTCTTGGCGGCACGGTTGACGCGCTCGCTGTCGGGTGTCGTCTCGTCACCCTTCTTGTTGGTGACGAAAGCCACTTTGCGGCCATCGGGCAGGGTCATGCCGCTGCCATGCAACGCCGCCTCCCCCTCCGCATCGTTAAAGGTGAGCGAGGCATTGTGGACAGAGCCTGCCGGAGACGCGGTCAGCACCATGCGCCATTGCTCGCCGCCATTGTCCAGCCCCGCCAGCAGGGAGGCCAAATCCGCGCGTGCGGCGATGGAAGGAAAGACGAGCCAGGCAGCAAGGCCGAAGACAACGGGTGAGGTCCATGCCTGAAGGGACGTAAAGGACCGACGACGCATTACTCTTTTCGAACGCAAAACCAGCACTCCGAACACCAAGGAACCATATTTGTTACAGGTGTTCGAGAATCTCTTATTAACCTTGATGCTTGGTTAACGCCGCGCGTGGGCGCGGCTTCACGTTAATGTGTAACCACCTTCTAATAATCAGACGACGACGTGAGACCCGAGTTCCACCACGCGGTTGGCCGGAAGGCGGAAGTAATCCGAGGGATCGGCGGCCGTTTCGGCAAGCGCGATGAACAGTCGGTTCTGCCAGCCCGGCATGCCCGATTTCGGATCCGGCACCAGCTTGCGGCGACCGAGATAAAACGAGGTGGACATGATGTCGAACTTGTAACCCGTGCGCCTGAGGTAACCGAGCGCCTGGGTGACGTTCTGCGTTTCCATGAAGCCGAAATGCAGTTCGACTACGGCAAAACGATCGCTCAGCTTCGTCAGTGTGTAACGATTTTCGGGACGGACGCGCGGCTGGTCTTCCGTGCGGATCGTCAAAATCACGTTCTTGTCGTGCAGGACGTGGTTGTGCTTAAGATTGTGCAGCAATGCAGCGGGTGCGGCATCCGGATCGCCAGTCAGGAAAATCGCTGTGCCGGGCACGCGCACCGGCGCATGGGCGCTTTCCTTTTCCACCGAAGTCACGAAAGCCTTCAGCGGCACATCGCTGCGGCGGGTTTTGGCGAAGAGGATTTTCGAGCCGCGCTGCCAGGTGGTCATGATGATGGTGAAAGCGATTGCCAGCAACACCGGCACATAGCCGCCATCATGTATCTTGAGCAGGTTTGCACCGAGGAAAATCAGTTCCAGCAGCAGAAGCGGCGCCAGCACGCCAATCGCCAGCCAGATGGACCATTGCCAGCGTTTACGCACGAATTCGAAGAACATCATGCTGGTGACGACCATCGCGCCGGTAACGGAAATGCCGTAGGCGGTGGCCAGTGCATCCGAACTCTTGAAGGTGAGCACCAGTGCGACGACGCCGAACAGCAGGATGGTGTTGACGGCGGGAAGATAGATCTGCCCGGTATTGGTCTCCGAAGTGAAGAGGATTTCCATGCGCGGCAGATAGCCGAGATGGATCGCCTGACGCACGAGCGAGAACGCACCTGTTATGACCGCCTGGCTGGCGATGATGGTGGCGGCGGTAGCCAGAATGACGGCCGGCAGGATCGCCCATTGCGGGAACATCAGGTAAAACGGGTTGGACATCGCCGCCGGGTCCTTGAGAACCAGCGCGCCCTGGCCGAGATAATTCAGCGTCAGCGCCGGGAAAACCAGACAGAACCATGCCCACTGGATGGGACGGCGGCCGAAATGGCCAAGATCGGCATAAAGCGCTTCAGCACCGGTGATCGTCAGGAAAACCGCGCCCAGCACGACGATGCCGTAAAAGCCTTCATTGGCGAGAAACTCGACCGCATGCCAGGGGTTGAAGGCAAAGAGAATGCCGAAATCATCGGCGATGTGAATGAGGCCGGCCACACCCATGACCAGAAACCAGACAGCGGTGATCGGTCCGAAGAATTTCGCCACCGTTCCTGTACCGTGCGATTGGATCGCGAAGAGGCCGATGAGAATGCAGACGGAGATGGGAATAATAAAGTCGTCCATGGCCGGAGTGACGAGCTTCAGACCCTCCACCGCCGAAAGCACTGATAGCGCCGGCGTGATCATGGCATCGCCCAGGAACAAGGCTGCGCCGATGAGGCCGAGCACGATGAGAACGCTGCGGTGAGTGCCCGCCGTCTTCATCAACAGCGCCAGAAGCGAGAGCGTGCCGCCCTCGCCGTCATTGTCGGCGCGCAGCAGGAGCGTGATGTATTTGAACGTCACGATGATCGTCAGAGACCAGATCATCAGGGATGTCAGGCCGATGACTTCTTCTCTCGTCACGCCATCATAGGCGATCGGCTTTAGCGCTTCGCGGAAGGCATAGAGCGGGCTGGTGCCGATATCGCCGTAGACGACGCCGATAGAACCAAGGATCGCGGCATAAAGCCCCTTGTTCTGATGCTTGTCATCCGAATCCGGCTTCTCGGTAACGTCCTTGTCTGCGATTTGAGACATGATGATCCTGGCTCCTTAGAGCCAGCCCTTCCAACGGAAAAAGAGAAACGGGATGATTGCCGACATCAGCATGACGACGAGCGCGAGTGGATAGCCAAACGTCCAGTTCAACTCCGGCATGAGCTGAAAGTTCATTCCATAGATCGAGGCTACCAAAGTGGGCGGCAGGAACACGACCGACGCGATCGAGAATATCTTGATGATGCCGTTCTGCTCGATGTTGATGATGCCGAGAGACGCGTCCAGCAGGAATGTCAGATTACCGGAAACGAAGGAGGCATGTTCGCTCAACGACTGGATATCCCGACCGATCGATTTGCTCTGTTCCCTCGCTTCCTTGTCCTGCTGGACCTGCGCACTTGTGGACAGGAAAGTCTGCAGGCGTGCAAGGGAAGCAAGGCTGTCGCGAACCTTGGAGATCAGCCGATGATAGGCGGCAATGTTCGTCAGTCGGTCTTCTAGATAACGCGGCGCCTTGCGCTTGCTGCGCGCCTGGCTGCCGAGAAGATCGGCGGCGAGATTGTCGATGCCTGCCACCGAGTTTTCGAGAATTTCCGCCGTGCGATCGACGATGGTTTCCAGCAGTTTCAGCAACAGCGCGGTGCCGCTGCGCATCTCGTGCGGCACGCGGGTGATGGCGGCGGTGAAGAGGTGGAATGATTTCGGCTCGGCATAACGGATCGTCACAAGGCGCTTGCCGGCAAGAATGAAGGCGACATCGGTCAGGCGCGGACCGTCGGAATCTGCCTTCCAAACCAGAGAGGCGGTCATGAAGACGTTGCCATCTTCCATGTAAAGGCGGCTGGAAGGTTCGATATCCTTCAAATCCTCGCGGGTGGGCAGCTCAAGACCCAGCAGTTTTTCAACATACTGCTCTTCCGTCCTCGTCGGATTGATAAGGTCGATCCAGACGATGTCGTCGGGAATCTGTTCACGGCCGTCGTCTGGCGACAGGCTGATCGCCTCGCAGTTGGCGCGATAGGCTTTTATCAATCCGTTTCTCCGGTCCGCATCGCTGGCTTCAGCCGCAATGCTGCTTAACATATCCTGTTCAAGGTCGGCAAACCTTTGGACGACACTTCAGGGAACACCGGAACGAGCGGGATTTTCACATCCCGCCGGACTGACGGACCAAGAACCAAACGGCGCAGGGCTATGCTCCCAAAGCGAGACCCAATCAAGCAATATTTTCTCGCGACAGCATTGCAGGCGATGCATCTCTGGCGTTCAAATGCATCGGCCTTTCCCGAAGCCACCAGTTAACATATTGTTTTTAAAATATATCCAGGCAGGACAACCGCCCGGCCTTTTTTTCTTCCGCAACCGGTACGTTATTCGAAAACGATTTTCGGCGCGGCTTTTCTTTCGCCAGCACCGATGCGGGCCCAGACTTTTTCCGCAATATCGCGGTAGATGGCGGCCTGCGGACCATCCGGCTCGGCGGCAACCACCGGCGTTCCGGCATCAGACATTTCACGGATGGAAATGGTGAGCGGCACTTCGCCGAGGAACGGCACGCCAATCCGCTCAGCCTCTGCCTTTGCACCGCCATGGCCGAAAATATCGTAACGCGCGCCGGTATCCGGTGCGATGAAGTAGCTCATATTTTCGACGACGCCGAGCAGCGGCACTTCCACCTTGCGGAACATGGTGATGCCCTTGCGCGCGTCGATCAGCGCCAGATCCTGCGGCGTGGAGACGATGACGGCGCCGGCGAGCGGCACCTGCTGGGCGATGGTGAGTTGCGCGTCGCCGGTGCCAGGCGGCATGTCGAGCACCAGCACATCGAGTTCACCCCAGGCGACTTCACGCAACATCTGCATCAATGCGGACTGAACCATCGGCCCGCGCCAGATCATCGCCGCTTCCTCATCCACCAGAAATCCCATGGACATGACCTTCAGTCCGTAATTTTCCATGGGAATGATGATGCGGTCTTCCTGCTGCTGCGGGCGTCCTGAAATCTTCAGCAGTCGTGGCAGCGAGGGGCCGTAAATGTCGGCGTCGAGCATGCCGACCTTGAGGCCGAGCGCCTGTAGGCCCAGCGCCAGATTGACGGCGGTCGTGGACTTGCCGACCCCGCCCTTGCCCGAGGCAACGGCGATGATCGCGCCGACGCCGGGAACACCGACCTTCGACGAGCCGGGCTGCGCGGGCGGTCGGCCGGTTGCAGCCGCAGGGCGCGCGGGTGCCGGTGCCGGGCGCGCAGGTGCGGGTTGTTGTGTGCCGGGTTTGCGATCCGCCGTCAGCGCGACGACGGCACCGGCGATACCCGGAACGCCCTTGGCGGCCTGTTCAGCCGAAAGCCTCAACGGCTCCATGTCGGCTGCCCTGTCGGCCGGGACGGTAATGGAGAAATAGGCTTTCGCGTCGGCGATGAAGATTTCCGAGACCATGCCAAGCGCCACGATGCTTTTGCCGCTGCCGGGATAGATGACTGCCTCCAAAGCCTTTTCGACCTGGTGCTTGCTGACCTCTGCCATATGTTTACTCCGCTACTTCATCCCGCCGGACATGGGCTGCATTCCGCGCCATCCATAGACAAACGCGGCCCGTTCGCCAATGCCAAACCGCAAACAGCGGATCATCGCGACGGTTTATTCGCAGACTTCAGATTTCGTCGTCCATATCAAGCGTTTCCGGATCGAAAACCCGACCATCGAAAAAACAGTCGGGGCCGAGGACAAGACCCGAGCGTGACGCCCCGACATGGACCGGCTCGCGCAACGTGCCTTCCAGCTTCAGGTTCGCGCCCGGCACCGGCACGAAAAGCGGCTTCATCGCCTTGCGGAAGATATCCGGCCGATAGGCATTGCGCGCGGCCTCCACCACGGCTGCATCGAACCGGCGATCGGGAGGAACCTCGCCCCAGCGCAACATCTGGCTGAAAAACCACAGGGCCTGGCTTTGCCAGGGGAAATTGGCGGCCTTGGCGCTTGTTACGAAAAACTCCTGAAAACGCTGCATGTCCCTTTGCGAAGTGGAAATATAGCCCGTGAGCGCCGGAAGCAGGAATTCGCCGTTCTCGTCAATATAATGGGGGGCGGCAAGAATGCCGGTAAGTTCCTCGATATTGGCGGAGTTGGCGCACCATTCGCCGGCGCGATAAAGCGCACGCAGCAAGCCTTCCAGCACAGTGGCGTTCTCTTCCGCCCAGGGCCGCTTCACGGCCAGTATCTTTTCAGGCGCATTGTGCCAGATCAGCGCTCCCGTGGTGACGATCCGCCCGCTGCCACCCAGCACCACAGCGCTGCCCGCCGGTTCGGCGGTACAGAGCGCATCGACCTTGCCGCTTTCCAAAAGCGCCGGCATAGCCTTCGGCAGGGCTTCAACGATTTCCATGTCGCGGCCGAGCAGCACGCCGCAGCTTCCGAGCAGATAACGCAACGCATAAAACGGCGTGGACACTATATCCTCGATCGCAAAGACCGGCGGTTTTTCACCCGCCGCCCGGCGCGCGGAACAGACACGAGCCATCGCCCGCCCGAACGCCGCCGGGTCTGGCAGCTTCATGCCCTCCCGGTAAAGCTCGTCGAAAAATCCGTGCGAAACGGTCGTTGCCGATCCGCCAAGGGAAAGAGTGAAGACGCCGACAATATCGGTCGGCAGGTCATCGAGGCCAACCGCGGAACCGACGGGAACCGGGGCGGGCAAATGGGCGATCTGAACCTCGTCCTCGCCAAGTGCTGCAAGCACGGCGCGCGCGGATTGTTTTCGGATGAGTTCCAGTTCTACGCCTTCGTCGGCAGCAAAGCCTTTTTCGGCAGCGGCTATCAGTACGGCGCAATCGACAGTCGGAGAAAACCCCGCTTTTATCCTATGCCGTTCCGGCAAACGATTTCTCCTTCCCGGTGATTCGAAAGAAGGATCGCCCAGGAACCCATTTATCACAATGATAAATTTGCGGTTTCGCTATTTAATCAGACCGACCCGGAGCGCCTTTGCGACGGCTTGGGTGCGGTTTACCGTATCGAGTTTTTTCGTCGCACGGTTCAGGTAGTGATTGATGGTATGTTCCGACAGCATCATGATTTCAGCGATCTCGGCGCTGGTCTTGCCGGCGGCCGTCCAGTTCAGACAATCTATTTCGCGCTCGTTCAATGTCTCTGGAACCCGCAGATCAAGGCGGCGGATTTCAGATAGCCGGGCAAAGATGTGGCTGGAAATGTAAAAAAGTTCCGCTAGCTGGCTGGTGGGCAAAGTCGTTTTATTGCCGGAAAAGGACACCGCTCCCCGCATCGTGGTGATGTCGTGAACGGGAAACCACACCGAATTGATCATATCGAACCGCTCAAAAAGACCGATGACCGGTTTTTTTGGCGCGTTTTCATCGCCGCTGACCAGAAAATCCAGGGAGACGGAAAAGGGTGTGGTCGATTTCTTCAACTGCGCCATCACCCGGCTTCTCTGCAGCATGCCCTCTTCGTCATAACGCTGCAAAAGCTCGGCCGGCCAGCTGGTGATGATGGTGCATTGCGACAATTCGCTCGCCATTTCGGCCGACAGGTCCAGCACCATGAAGGCTTTGAATCCCCAGGCTTCCGTCAGCCGTTTCAAAAACCGGAATATATCGAATTGCGTGTTCAGACCGGCGATCTCGCGAACGCAATCAACACCAATCGACTGAACGGCGGCCGTCTCTGTTTTCTGCATGAAGCGGTTCTTCAAAAAAGAGAAAATACCGCCGCAAAGGCCTGCCTTCGTGCGGAAATTGCGCGGATGTTACTCGCCAAAATGATTCATGCAAACAAAAGTTGAAACTTAATTCCGAATAATCGAAAATAAGATTTAACTTACACGCATCGGCGCGCGATCTGCCGTTTTTGAAGCGGAAACCAACAGCTTCACGCTTCCATTTTTCTCAACCATTCGCAACCGGAGATAATCTGCAGGCAAGTTCCGCCGAAATTTGATCGGCCGTTTCGCGCACCAGAGGACCCCATTTCCGCAGTTGCTCCACATCCACGCGATAGGCTGGGCCGGTGACGGAAATCGCCGCGAGAAAATTGCGCCCCGGCGCCCTTACCGGCGCGGCAACGCAGTGAATGCCGATCTCATGTTCCTGAAGGTCGAAACCGTAGCCATTGCTGCGAATGGCGGCCACATCCTGCGCCAGCATTTGCGGGGTTACGATCGTATTTTGCGTGAAGCGATGGAAGTCCAGCTCTGCGGCAAGTGCAGCGAGATCGTCAGGGGAAAGCATTGACAGCGCGGCCTTGCCCACCCCTGTGCAATAGGCGGGTGATGTCTTGCCCACCTGCGAATGCATGCGCAAAGTATGCCTGCCCTCCATCTTGTCCAGATAGGTGACTTGCCCGCCGTTCAGAACGGCAAGATGCACGGATTCCTGCGTCGCCTCCTGCAATGCCGCCAGATGCGGCGCGGCAACGCTGCGCAGATCATTGCCGCTCCAGGCCTTGGCAGCCAATTGCAGCAGCCTCAGACCCACGACATAGGTCTGGTCGGCGACATGATCGACCAGACCTTCGGCCACGAGATGGGTGAGCTGGCGGTGCACCGTGCCGCGCGGCTGGCCGCAAGCCTCGACAACGTCGGTGAAGCGCATCGGTTTTTCGGCAAGGGCGATAAGCTCCAGAAGCGAGACGGCCTTACCGAGTGTGCCGGTTACGCTTTCCTTTTTTCGCTCCAAGGCAGGAACCACCTCATACTCGCTGTCATTTGGGTTTTTGTGATCGGGCATGCAACATCCACCGTCATCTGTCTTGACATAAGCCTGCGGCCAAGAGAATAATTCCACTTAGTAAAATCTAGTTCCAAATAATGGAACAATCAATCCCCTACTGGACGAGACGATGTCGATGATGCAAGCCCATTTCCCTGACCTCAAGGACGCGGGCGTGCTCGTCACCGGCGGCGGCTCCGGCATCGGGGCATCGCTGGTGGAGGCCTTTGCGGCGCAGGGCGCAAGGGTCGCGTTCATCGACATCGCCGAAGAGCCGAGTGTGGCGCTCGTTGCGCGGCTTGCGCAGAGCGCACGCCATCAGGTCCATTTCTTCAAGACCGACCTGCGCGACATTGCGGCGACCCGGCAGAGCGTGGAGGCGGCGGCAGTTGCGACCAGCGGCATCAAGGTGCTCGTCAACAATGCCGCATGGGACGACCGCCACGACATCGATACCGTCACAGAAGCCTATTGGGATGCCAATCAGGCCGTCAATCTCAAGCAGATGTTCTTCACGGTTCAGGCCGCCTTGCCGCATCTGCGGCAGGCGCAGGACGCATCCATCATCAATTTCTCCTCGATTTCGTTTCTGCTGAACATGGGCGAGCTTCCTTCTTATGCGGCAGCCAAGGCCGGCATCATCGGTCTGACGAAAAGCCTGGCCGGACGGTTGGGGCCGGAAAATATCCGCGTCAACACGCTGCTGCCGGGCATGATCGTGACGGAACGGCAGAAAGAATTGTGGCTGACGGACGACGACGTCACCTCGACCACGGCACGGCAATGTCTCAAGCGCACGCTTGTCGCCGCCGATCTGGTGGGTCCGTGCCTGTTTCTCGCATCATCGGCATCGAGCGCGATCACCGCGCAATCCATAATCGTAGACGGAGGCCTGTTATAATGTCTGAACCCGCTTTTATCGCCGTCGACTGGGGCACGACCAGTTTCCGGCTCTGGCTGCTCAGCCGGTCCGGCGCGGTGCTGGCTGAGCGCAGAAGTGCTGAAGGCATGACGACGGCCATGCGGACCGGCTTTACAGAGGTGCTGCAATCGCATCTCGATGCCATCGGCGCACCGGAAAAACTGCCCGTTCTCATCTGCGGCATGGCAGGTGCGCGGCAGGGCTGGGTGGAGGCCGGTTATATCGACGTGCCTGCATCGCTTTCAGCGGTTCTTGATGGTGCGGTGCGCGTGCCGGGTCAGGAGCGGGATGTCCGCATTCTGCCGGGGTTGGCGCAGCGGGACAAAAACGCACCTGATGTGATGCGTGGCGAAGAAACGCAATTGCTCGGTGCACTCAGCTCCGCGGGTGGCGGCAGGAAGCTGGTCTGCATGCCCGGCACCCATTCCAAATGGGTAACGGTGGATGGCAGCGACGTGACGGGCTTTGCCACCTTCATGACCGGTGAGCTGTTTGAGGTCATCTCGAAACAGACCATCCTTTCCCATGCGGTGGCGGAAGCCGAAGCCTTTACCGGCGAGCACGAGGTATTCAGGGCGGCCGTGCGTGACATCTATGCCAATCCGCAGCTCGCCACCAACCGTCTGTTCACCCTGCGCTCCGGACAATTGCTGCACGGCCTCACCGCGACAGACGCCAAGGCCAAGCTTTCCGGCATCATGATCGGACTGGAAATCGCCGGTGCGCATTCCTCCGTACGGCGGGACACGCCGGTGGTGCTGATTGGCTCCGGCGCGCTCGGTGCGCTTTACGAGGGTGCATTCGCAGCCCTTGAGATTCAATATACTGTCATCGACGCAGACGAGGCCGTTCGGCGCGGGTTGTTAGCCGCCGCAAATGCCATCTGGTCATAGATTATTCAGTGGAGCGGAATTCCAGGCGAGAACCGCTCACGCTTTTCGCCATCCCGCTCAAGGACGAAAGACCCACCATGCGTATTCCCTTCCCCGCCATAAAATATCCGCTGATCGCCATCCTGCGCGGCCTTAAACCCGAGGAAACCGAAGGCGTCGTCGGCGCGCTGATCGAGACCGGCTTCCGCGCCATCGAAATCCCGCTCAATTCGCCCGATCCGTTCCGCTCGATCGAGATCGCCGCAAAGATGGCGCCCGCCGATTGCCTGATCGGCGCCGGCACCGTGCTCAGCACGGAAGACGTGGATGCGCTGGACGCCGCCGGTGGCAAGCTGATGGTCAGCCCCAACGCCGATGCCGACGTCATCACCGCCGCGCGCGTCAAGGGCATGGTGACGATGCCGGGTGTTCTGACCCCCACCGAGGCTTTGGTTGCCGCAAAAGCCGGAGCAACCGGGCTGAAATTCTTTCCCGCCAGCATCATCGGCCCGGCCGGCATCAATGCGATCCGGACGATCCTGCCGAAGGATCTGGTCATTGCCGCCGTCGGTGGCGTTTCGGACAAGAATTTCGCCGACTATACCAACGCCGGCATCCTCGCTTTCGGGCTTGGCACCAGTCTCTACAAGCCCGGCATGACGGCTGCGGAGGTGCGCGAGCGCGCCATCGTCACGCTTTCGGCCTATGATGCAGCAATTGGAGGATAAGAGCATGGCGACCGTTTATCCCTTTGCCGGACGTGTTCTTGACGAAACGCCGATGACGCTTGGCGAAGGCCCGACTTTCGACCCGGCGACCGGCACGGCCTGGTGGTTCAATATCATCGGGCGCGAACTGCATGAATTGCATCTCGCTTCCGGCCGCAAAACGGTGCACGCCCTGCCCTTCATGGGCAGCGCACTGGCGAAAATCAGCGACCACAAGCAATTGATCGCCTCCGATGACGGCCTTTTCCTTCGCGATACGGCAACCGGCGTGTTGACGCTGCATGCGGAGCTGGAAAAGGACATGCCCGACAACCGCTCCAATGATGGGCGTATGCATCCCTCGGGCGCGCTGTGGATCGGCACCATGGGCCGCAAGGCGCAAATCGGCGCGGGCAGCATCTACCACGTTGCCAGGGGAACCGTGACCAAGCTGTTTGCCGATATCAGCATTCCAAATTCGATCTGCTTTTCGCCCGATGGCGCGACCGGATATTACGTCGACACCAAGGTCAACGAGCTGATGAGGGTGCCACTCGATGCCGAGACGGGACTTCCCACCGGCAAGGCAGAGGTGTTCATTGACACCGCCGGTATCGACGGTGGCGTAGACGGATCGGTCTGCGATGCGGACGGGCATATCTGGAACGCCCGCTGGGGGATGGGTGCGGTCGATCGTTACGATGCCGACGGCAACCACATCGAACGCTATCTGGTGCCGGCGGGACAGACCACCTGCCCGGCCTTCATCGGCCCCGATGCGTCGCACCTTCTCGTCACATCCGCCCGCGAAAATCTTGACGACGACGCCATTGCCGCCAATCCGCAGCACGGAAAGACATTCGAGCTGGGGATTGAGGTGAAGGGCAGGTTCGAGCCGCTCTACCGGTTGTGAAGCGCGGCGCGTGCCGCCTTCTCATTCCTGTGCTCGTCACAGGGATGAGGCTGGGGAGGTCCCTACAGCCTTATGTCCAAGGCCACTCCATTTCTCAGGGAATATCCGACAGGATCTCGCGATAGTTTTCGTGAAGGTAACGCTGCGTGGCGGCGGCATCGGCGGGGCGGCCGTAAAAATAGCCCTGCCCCATAGCGCAGCCGAGCGCGCGCAGTTTTTCCTCTTCCGCCTGCTCCTCGATACCCTCCGCGACGACCTCGAGATCAAGCCCTTCGCACATGGCGACGATGGCCTTGATGATATGTTCCGAAGGACGGTCGCTGCTGATGCGGGACACGAAGGCGCGGTCGATCTTGACCTTGTCGAAGGTGAAGTCGCGCAGGCGGCCAAGGCTCGACTGGCCGGTGCCGAAATCGTCGAGAGAGATACGAACACCCGCACCCTGCAATTCGCTGATGATGCGCTGCGCGGTATCGGCGGATGTCATGACAGCCGTTTCGGTGATTTCAAGCTCCAGCCGGTGCGGATCAAGGCCGACACGCGACAGGATGGACAGAATATTATCCGCTGTGCCGGGGTCCATCAATTGCGCGGAAGACAGGTTGAAGGACAGGAAAAGCTCTCGCGGCCAGAACAGCGCCGCTTCCGCAGCCTTCCTCAGCAGCGCTTCCGACAGCGCGTCGATGAAACCGCGTTCTTCGGCCAGCGGAACGAAAACGGCGGGCGATACGAAACCGAGATCGGGGTCGTTCCAGCGGGCGAGTGCCTCGAAACCGATGACCTTCGCTTCTTCCAGCCTGACGATGGGCTGGAAATGCACGTCGATCGCATCGGTGATGATGGCGTTACGCAACGCCTGTTCCAGCTGGGTGGCGCGCTTCATTTCCTGCGCAATCTCGCGCGAATAGACCGTTATCTGGCCACGGCCACGGCGCTTGGAGCGGTAAAGCGCAGTCTCGGCGCTTTTCAGCAAATCCTCGAAATCATCGCCGGCGAAGGGGTAGATGGCAAAACCGAAGGAGGAGGAAAGCCGGACGTTGCGGTCGCCGAGATCGTAAGGCGCAGAAAGTACGTCCTTGATCATATTGCCGATGCGCTCTGCGCCGGTGCGTTCGAATACCAGCGGCAGCACGAAGGCGAATTCGTCGCCATCATGGCGCGTCACGGCGGCGCCATCGGGAATGCAAGCCTTCAGCCGATGCGCGACCTGGCACAAAATCTCGTCGCCCGCCTGCACCCCGAAAAGATCGTTGATGGGTTTGAAGCCGTCAATATTCGCAATGCCGACGGTGAAGGGCGCGGGATCGCTGGAACGCTCGCTGGCGAGCATGCGGATCTTGTCCCGCAAACGGTAACGATTGCCAAGCCCCGTCAGCGGATCGCTGTAAGCCATCGCCTGCAGCTCGTTCTGGCTGACGTGCAACGCCTGCGGCTCTGCCCGTTTCATTCCTGCATCTCGTGAATCCCGTGTCGACCGCGATCACAATGCAGGGCAAGTATTAAAAAAGCCATAGAACCGCGCACCGAAAATGCGGCGGCGTTTCCGCAAGGCCAGGGGCTCCAACACAAAAAGCCGAAATGAAGGAGCTTCAGGCTTGCAGCCGCAGGGCATCCTTGCCGAAAAGGCGCAGGAAAACGGCATCGACCATATCGGGACTGACGGGTTTCAGCAGCATGTCTTCCATGCCGGCCGCCAGGCATTTGTCGAGATCGCCCTCGAAAGCGTGGGTGATGACGCCGACGATGGGAATGCGCTCGTCGCCGGCCAGTGCACGCATACGGCGGGCGACCTCGAAACCGTCGATATCGCCAAGCGTGGTGTCGAGCAGGACGACGGACGGCGCCTGTTCCGCAAAAAGACGCAACGCCTCCTCACCCGACGTGGCAAGCCGCCAGGACAGCCCCAACCCCTCGAGGATTTGTGAGAAGACGATCTGGTTGACCCTGTTGTCCTCAACGAGAAGTATCTCGCAGACGCCGCCGGTCTTGAGGATTTTGGGCAGGTCCTCGGTCATGATCTCCCAGTCCTCGTCGTAGGATTTTTCCTTCGGCGACGATTTGAGGCCGACGGCGAGATAATGCAGCAGCGAAGCGTCGATCTCCTCTTCCTCAATGGTGACGACCGGCAGGTCATGCGCAGCCGCGATATCGAGGCATGTGACGCTCATCTGGGCGTCGACGACGACGACATCGATGCCGACGCCTGCGGAGGCGGCGATATCGATGAAACTACGCTGTTCTTCCTCGCTCCTCACCACGGCATGATCCATCCCGCTCGCGGCCAGCCGGTGGCAGGCGGCTTCGGCAAAGCGCCCGTTTCCGGAAACCACCAGCACCGCCTTGCTTTTCAGCAGACCGCCTGCGGCATCGCGATCTTCATCCTTGCCATAGGTGGAGGCGACAAAATCGACATGTTCGAGCGAGGGGATGACGGGCATGCCGTTCGCGTCGATGGTGGCGAGCGCGGTCACGTCCTCCATCGTCGTCACCAGAAAATGCCGGCCAGGCCGACCCACCCGCTGCTTGCGGGTAATCGTCAGCACCTCTTCACCATTCGCGCGCCTTACCCTTTCGGGAAGGATGCTCGGCGTGCCGCTGTCCAGCACCTTGCGATCGGCAGCGTCGATCCGGCCTGCGACCTGGCGCGAATGCAGATCGAAAACCGTGCGGCCGAGAATGCTCTCTGCACTGGTCTCGACCATGGTGCAGGCGGCTTTATTTACGGCGGCATAGGCGAGGTTCCGGTCCTTGACGAGGACCGGAAACGGCAGATTGTCGAGAATGTCTTCGATCAGCTGCACGCGCTCAAGGTCGATGCGCCACTGTTCTTCTCTTTTCTTCTGTTCGGAAATATCGGCAACGACGCTGATGCCCAGCCCGGAAGGCAGGCGGTTCATGACGAAGCGCAGGAAGCGCTCCCCCTTCAGCCGCTCGGTTTTTTCAGACCTTTCCTTCCAGTGCAGCGCCAGCCGCTCGCCAATCCATTCCTCGCGTCCCAGCTGCCGGGCATTGGCGGACAGGCTTTCCGCTTCCAGAAGATAACAATCGTAAAGCGCGCTCAGATAGTCGCGCAGCCGCGCGCCCGGCCCGATAACGGCCTCTTGCAGTGGAAAAAAACTCAAAAGCTTCCGGCTTGCGAAAACGATGTGATCGTTCCGGTCGTAAACGACGATCGCCGCGCCAAGCGCGTCGCAAAGGGCATCAAGCATCACCGTATGAACGCCCGCGCCGGAGGACGCCAAATCACTCAACTGCAAACTCCCACCTGTTTTCAGGGTCAGGCTTATGTTTCTATTGGAATCGTCCGAGGCAAATGCCGGGATGAAACGGTAAATTCCGAAAAAGAGACATCAGGGTTCGCTACTTGAAGCAGTCTTGAGGGGAAGATGACGTTCACCCATATACGACGTCACACCACCCGGCGAAGGGGGGCCTCGTTCCTGCAGTCATTTCAAGCCGCCTCACCATATGCAAGGCCGATTAAAGGCGGATTAACGCTTAACCTGACGTTGACGGAAATGATCAAATGCCGGGCAGGCCGCAAAACATGTGCAAACTTTCACGACTTGAGTTTTTTGCTTTCGAAGCCGTGACGAATCCGCGAAAATGACGATCATGGCCATCAAGCAGCTTTCAGAAACCCTCATCAACCAGATCGCCGCCGGCGAGGTCATCGAAAGACCCTCCAGCGCCACGAAGGAGCTGGTGGAAAACGCCATCGACGCGGGCGCAACGCGCATCGAGATCGCCACGGCGGGCGGCGGCAAGGGACTGGTGCGCATCACCGATAACGGCTCCGGCATGTCGCCTGCCGATCTGGAGCTTGCGGTCCGACGCCATTGCACCTCGAAAATATCCACCACGCTTGACGATATCCGCACGCTCGGCTTTCGCGGTGAGGCTCTGCCCTCCATCGGCTCGGTTGCCAAGCTTTCCATCACCAGCCGGCAACACGGCGCAGAACAGGGTTCGGTGATCTCCGTCACCGGCGGCAAAGTCTCCGAGGTCCGGCCCGCCGCCGCCAATGCCGGCACCATCGTCGAGGTGCGCGACCTGTTTTTCGCGACGCCTGCGCGGCTGAAATTCCTGAAGACGGAGCGGGCGGAGGCAGCCGCCATCACCGAGGTCGTCAAACGGATGGCGATTGCCTTTCCGCATATCCGCTTCGTGCTGTCAGGCACCGACCGCTCCACACTTGAAATCCCCTCCACCGGCGACGATCACCTTGCCCGCATGGCGCAGATTCTCGGTGCCGAGTTCAAGGACAACGCCATCGAAATCGATGCCGGGCGCGAGGATATCACGCTCTCCGGTTTTGCCGGCGTGCCGACCTTCAACCGCGGCAACTCGGCGCATCAATATGTCTTCGTCAACGGTCGCCCGGTGCAGGACAAATTGCTGTTGTCCGCCATTCGCGGTGCCTATGCCGAAACCGTGCCGCACGGACGATATCCGGTCGCGGTGCTGTCCCTGACGCTCGACCCTGCCTTTGTGGACGTGAACGTGCATCCGGCGAAATCAGATGTGCGCTTCCGCGATCCCGGCCTCGTTCGCGGGCTGATCGTCGGTGCTATCCGCCAGGCGCTGACCCGCGACGGCGACAGGGCGGCGACGACTGGTGCCAGCCAGATGATGAACGCCTTTCGCCCCGGCTACAGCCCGTCCAATCTCCGACCGTCTGCCGCTGCGACATGGTCCGCCGCGGCCTCGCCGTCCCGACCGCTTGCCGTTTCCGGGAACATGCAATTTGCCGAGGCCGTGCAATCGCGCTTTTCCGACATCACCATGCCGACCGCGCGGGCGGAACCCCGCGAGGTTTACGAGGCGTCTGCAAGCCCGTCGCTGGAACAGTTACAATATCCGCTCGGCGCCGCGCGGGCGCAGCTGCACCAGAACTACATCGTCGCGCAGACGGAAGACGGCCTCGTCATCGTCGATCAGCATGCGGCGCATGAACGGCTGGTGTTTGAGGAAATGCGCAATGCGCTGCATTCCAGACGCCCGCCTTCACAGGTGCTGCTCATTCCTGAGATCATCGACCTTCCCGAAGAGGATTGCGACCGGCTGATGGACCATGCGGCTGGTTTCGATGCGCTGGGGCTGGTCATCGAGCGTTTCGGACCGGGGGCGGTCGCGGTTCGCGAAACGCCGGCGATGCTTGGCGAGGTCAACGTGCAGGGGCTGGTTCGGCAGCTTGCCGACGAGATCGCCGAATGGGACGCCGCCTCCACGCTTGCCAACAAGCTGGAATATGTTGCCGCCACCATGGCTTGCCACGGCTCGGTGCGTTCAGGGCGGCGCATGCGGCCGGAGGAGATGAACGCGCTTTTACGGCAGATGGAAAACACGCCGGGTTCAGGACAGTGCAATCACGGTCGTCCGACCTATATCGAGCTGAAACTTTCCGATATAGAACGTCTCTTCGGCCGAAGCTGAGCCTTAACCCGGGGGCAGCAGGCAGGGCTGGCCTTGGGCGTAGCTCAGCGATATAAATTCAGGGGACTGGAGCATCCGGATTGTTCAGGAGAACGCTACGCCGTTTCGGGCTGGATGCACTAACAGGACATAGCAGGAGACGAAAACGGATGAACAGATTTGAGGGAGGCGGAAACCGCATCGCCGTCATCGAATATCTCGACGGTGACTTCCGGATCGTGCAGACCGGCTCGCATGTCATATGCGCCATCACCGGCAAGACCATTCCGGTCGACGAGCTGCGCTACTGGAGCGTCGCCCGGCAGGAAGCCTATGTGGATGCCAGCGCCTCACTGGAGGCAGAGCGGAAGGCTGGTAATTTGCCCGCCTGATCAGGCGCGGAAGCACGCCCGAAATGGCCGCGTGTGAGAACGCTTCTTTTCGCGCTGAGGGCTGCTCACCTCTCCAACCTCATCCCTGTGACAAGCACAGGAATGAGGGGGGTAAGTACCCGGCGGCTTGCGTTCCGAGATGCTCTAAATTAACGTCCGCGCATTTTCCCGCAGCAAACGGGCGCGGCAGTTCACCACCGCCGTCTCGATGATCGTCCCAGCCGCATTGGGATCGTCGAACACCATGTCGACTTCGATCACCAGGCTGTTCCACAACAATTCTTCCGCACGGCCATGGTGTCCGTTAAGACGCACGGCGTCCTTGGCAGTCGTCACCAGCTGCAGGTTTTCCTTATCCGCGTCCTGCAGAAGATCGGCGATCTCATCATCGCTGAAATGGTGATGATCAGGAAAGGAGCGCTGCAGCACGATTTCGCCACCAAGCCCCTCGACGGTTCGGAAAAACTTGGCGGGATCGGCGATGCCCGCATAGGCCAGCACGCGCCTTGCCTTGAAATCCTGCGGTTCCTGCGGCTTGATCGCTGCGACGAAAACCGGTTTGGCGGCCTTTGCCGCGGTTCTGACCAGCGGATCGGCTGCATGGCCGTTACCGACCTTCAAGAGTCCGGTCATATGTCGCATCTGTTCGGCAAGCGGCGCCCGGACCGGGCCGCCCGGCACAAGATGACCGTTGCCGATGCCGCGTACCGTATCGATAACGACCAACGCATAATCCAATGTCAGGCGTGCGCTCTGGAAGCCATCATCCATGATGATGAGATCCACACCCTCCTTCACCAGCCGATGTGCGCCTTCCACCCGCTTGCGGGAGATGACCGTCACCGCCTCGCGGGCAAGCAGCAGGGGTTCATCACCGACATCAGCGGAGCGGTGCTGCGCGGGATCGACGAGGGTCGTGACATCAAGTGTGCCGCCATAACCACGGCTCAGGAAGCCGGGTTTCAGGCCCTTTGCGGTGGCGGCTCGGGCGATTGCCATTGCGGTCGGCGTCTTTCCGGCACCACCAACGGTGAAGTTGCCGATGCAGATGACCGGAACGGGAACGCTCGCCCGTTTTGCCGTGCGCATCCGCCGGCCGGCAATATTGCCGTAGAGAAGGGAAAACGGTGATAACAGCCAGGCTTGCCAGCCTGCTTTCTGCCACCAGAAAGGCGGCGCTTCAGAAACCATATATGCCTGCTCCCGGCCGCATCGCCCACGGCATTGCGCTTAAATTCGACAAGTCACATGGGTATTTGCCAGAAAAAACCCTGAATTGCAAAACCCGGTTATACATGCGCAGCTTGTCTCTTCCCATCTTGTGCGACAAGTGGCGCACACTGCGGGGACTTGATCTAAACAACGCGTTCCGGCAGCAGTGTTTCCAGCGCGGTAATGTCATCGAAACAATAATGGGCGTCGGCGCCAAGGCTTTCGCGCGAGCCGGTTCCGGTGAGAACGGCAATCCGCAATCCTGCGCCGGCATTTCTCGCCATATGCAGATCGTGATTATTGTCGCCGACCACTGCCACGCGCGCGGGCGCAAGGCCGATCGCTTCGCAGAAACCGAGAACCATGCCGGGTTGCGGCTTGGTGCCGTAACCGCTGTCATAACCCGCGACGAAATCGACATCGCTTTCGAAACCGAAACGGATCGCCGTCTGGCGGATGGATTTTTCGTTGTCGCTGGAGGCGATGCCGAGCTTGTAGCCGCGTGCCTTGAGCCTTGCGAAAAATGCCTTGAGATCGGTCACCGGCACGGATTTATCCGCTGCCTCGGTGAATAGCCGGTCGAGCCGCGCAGTCAGCTCCACGACATCGCAGGGCGAACCAGCGGCGACGAGACCGGCAGCTATCTCCGCCGTATTGCCGGCTGCCAAAAGACTGTCGGGCACCACATGCCCGGTAACCGGATCCATGCCGCATGCGGCAAGAAGCTGGTCCGCAAGACCGGGATCGCCCTTTGCCGCAATCGCCGCAAGTTCGCGGTTCACCGGACCCCAGCTTGCGTCATAGCCCAACAGCGTGCCGTCCTTGTCGAAAAGGACAGCGGCAATCGATTGGGTCGCATCAATTTCCATATCCGCTACCATGAGCCGATGGCACTCCGCGGTTGCAGCTTGGCGGTGACTGTGAGCGGGTTGATGTAGGGCTCCAGCGCCTTGACGGTGGCGGAAAGCGCGCCGCGCATGTCCTGAATGACCCGGTTGCCAGCATCGATCATCTTGTAGCGTTCATTGTCGTTGACCAGGAGGTAATGCACCGCCTTGGCCAGCATCTCGACATCGCGGACGATGCGCCCGCCGCCGGCGCGGATCAGCTTCTGATAGGCCTCGCGGAAATTCTGTACATGCGCGCCTGACAGTACGGCGCAGCCCAGCATTGCCGGCTCCAGCGGGTTCTGCCCACCCTCAGCCGTCAGCGAACGGCCGACGAAGGCAAGTTCGGTGAGCCTGAGGTAAAGCCCCATTTCGCCAATGGAATCCCCGAGGAAGATATCGGTTTCCGGCGTGATCACGTCGTTGCGGCTTCTGCGCGCCACGGTCAGCCCCATGCCCTTCAGCATGGCTTCCACATCGTCGCCGCGCTCGGGGTGGCGCGGCACGATGATGGTCAATTGACCGTTGCGCGACTTGATCGCCGCGTGGACGGTGGCTGCTGCCTTCTCTTCACCGTCGAAGGTGGAGATCGCCGCCCATGTCTTGCGGGTGCCGATCTGCCTGCGATAGTGCTCGAGCAGAGCGTCGTCGCAGGGCGGCGGATCGGTATCGCCCTTGAGGTTGCCGGATATCACCACCGGCCAGGAGCCGAGATCACGGAAGCGTTCGGCGTCGACATCGGATTGCGCAACCACCAGCGCCAGCTTGGAAAACAGCGATTCAGCAATGTCGTGCCGGTTGTTCCAGCGGTCGAAGGAGCGGTCCGAGAGCCGCGCATTGACCCGGATCTGCGGAATGTGCCGGCGCTCCAGCTCCATCATCGTCACCGGCCAGATTTCCGATTCAGCGGTGATGGCGGCATCCGGTGCCCAATAGGCGAGGAAACGGTTCACCGCGATCTTGATGTCGAGCGGCACATATTGGTGGATCACATCGTCGCCAAGCCGGGTACGGGTCAACTCGGCCGAGGTGACGGTGCCGGTTGTTAAAAGCACGAAGATATCGCGCTTGCGTATTTCGCGGATAAGCGGAATGAGGGCGAGCGTTTCGCCGACACTTGCGGCATGGAACCAGACGAGCGGGCCACGGGGGCGCTCCGCGCTGGCATAACCGAAACGTTCTAGACGGCGGCGCTTGTCTTCCTTACCCTTTGCGGCCCGATAGGAAAGATAAGGCCGTGCAAACGGATAAGCGGCGATACCGGCAATCCTGTAACCGGAAAGAGCGAAACGTGCGATACGGCTGCTCATGACATTCTGCCCTTGATCATTCCGCGCAATGCCCTGCCCCTGTTCTTTGTTGTTATCGCCGCCTACTTCTTCTCAAATTGCGTCATTTTTTATCATCGGAAACAAAAGCGCGATCACGTTTTCTCGCAACCGAATTTCCTGCCTGCCATTCCGGGCAGGAATCACGGGAAAACTCGCCTTCACCCAATAGTATTACAACGCAAGGGCAAAAGGACTCAATTTTTATCGTCGGGATTGAGAAGACGGTGCATATGCACGATAAAATAACGCATATGGGCGTTATCAACAGTCATCTGCGCCTTGGATCTCCACGCGGTCAGCGCTGAAGCGTAGTCAGGATAGATGCCGACGATATCGAGCGCATTCAAATCCCGGAACTGAACATCCTGAAGATTTTCCAGTTCGCCGCCGAACACAAGGTGCAGCAGCTGTTTCTGTTTGCCAGATTCCGTCATGTCTTGTCTCTTTCTTAAGCTCTGAGAGCCCCTCATCTGCGGGATTTCCCGGCAAACGTCAACCATCGGACAGATGTGAAAACGCTTTCAAAAGCGCGGGAAGCGCATATTCTGCTGCAGCGCACAATGCGGGGTGGTTTACCTCGCGGCGATTATACATCAGGGGTTTTCCATCAAGTCCGACCAGACTGCCGCCTGCTCTTTCGAGGATAAGGTCTGCGGCGGCCAGATCCCACTCGTGCGAGTTCGCCTTGACCAGCGTTCCATCGATGCGGCCATCCGCCACCATCGCCAGCCGGTAGGCGAGCGAGGGCACATGCGGAATGCGCTTGACGGTGCTGCGCACCTCTTCCGGCAGATGCGTAATCACGTCTTCCGGTGCGGCCAGATGGAAGACGCCGGTGTTTTCGCGGGCGGCTGAAATCGGCTTGCCGTTCTTCAGCGCTTCGCCGCCTTCAAGTGCGGTGAATTCCTCTGCGAGTGCAGGCGCGACAAGGGCGGCAACGACCGGTCGCCCCTCATGCACCACCGCGACGCTGACGCACCAGGTATCCCGCCCACCGATGAAGGCTCGCGTTCCGTCGATGGGATCGATGACGAAGACGGTGGAGCGGGCAAGCCTTGTCGTATCGTCATCCGTCTCTTCCGACAGCCAGCCATATTCCGGCCGGGCGGTACGCAGGATGGTTTCGAGAATTTCGTTTGCCGCGTAATCGGCCGCGCTGACCGGTGAAAGCCCGCCATTCTTCCACCAGACCTCGGGGTCCTTGCGGAAGAAACCGAGGGCCGTCTCGCCCGCCTTGCGTGCGGCTTCGAGGACCAGCCTCAGATCGGAAGCCCAGAGGGGCTCAGCCATATCGTTCATTTTGCCGTCTTTTCCGCGCGCCTCATACGGCGCGCCTGTTTTTCCCTTCGCACTTGCACACAAAGTGCTGGCGAAAACAACCCGCAGGTCGCCTCACTTGCCCGCGATCGTCATGCCTTCGATAGCAAGTGTCGGTGCTGCGACACCATATTTGCGGTCGATATCGTTAGCCGGCGTGACACGCATGAACATGTCCTTCAGGTTCGAAGCGATGGTGACCTCGGAAACCGCGAAGGATTTTTCACCATTCTCGATCCAGAAGCCGCTCGCACCGCAGCTATATTCACCTGTGAGCATATTGGCGCCGTGGCCAATCAGTTCGGTGACGTAAAAGCCGGTTCCGACGTGCCTCAGCAGATCTTCCGGCGAAATATCGCCTGGCTCCAGCGCGAGATTGGTTGAGGACGGCGATACCGAAGTGCCACCGCGCACGCCGCGACCGTTGGTTTCAAGGCCGAGTTCACGCGCTGCCGAGGTAGAGAGGAACCAATGCTTCAGCACCCCGTCCTCGATCATCGTCATCTTCTCGCCCCGTACACCCTCGCCATCGAAGGGCCGCGACGAGGGGCCACGAACGATCTGCGGATCGTCCGTCAGATAAAGGCCCTTTTTCAGAACCTGCTGCCCCATCCTGTCGCGCAGGAAGCTGGTCTTGCGGGCAACGGAAGCGCCATTGATCGCGCCGGCAATGGCGCCGACGAAACCGCGCGCGATGCGCGGATCAAAAACCACGGTGATGTTGCTGCCGGTGTCGACCTGACGCGGACCGACCCGCCGCACGACTTTTTCGCCGGCGCGGCGGCCGATCTCTTCGGCTGCATCCAGATCGGCGTAATAAAGGCGGCTGTCGAAATCGTAGTCGCGCTCCATCTTCGTGCCCTCGCCGGCGATGACACTGACGGAACGGCTAAAACGGCTGCCCATGTAGCTGCCGGAAAAACCGTGCGAGGTGGCAAGGACGAGGCCGCCCATGCCGCTCGATGCGCCAGCACCGGAAGAATTGCTGACGCCCTTGACGGCAAGCGCCGCCTCTTCCGAGGCGAGCGCTGCCTCACGCAATTGATCTGTAGAGACCTCGGTCGCATCGAAAAGCTCGAGATCGTCGTAGGAGGTCGCGAGCCGTTCCCTGTCTGCCAGGCAGGCAAAGGGGTCTTCCGGCGAAACCTTCGCCATGGCCACCGCCCGTTCCGCCAGGGTCTTCAGGTCGAAGCCGGGATTGGCCGAAACGCTCGCCACCCGCCGCCCGACGAAAACACGAAGCGAAAAATCATCGCTTTCGGAGGATTCGGTACTTTCCACCTTGCCAAGCCGGACGCCGACCGATTGCGACCGAGAGCGGACGACGACGGCATCCGCCTCATCCGCGCCTGCAGCGCGGGCAAGATCGACGAGCTCGCTGGCGCGATCGAGAAGTTTGGAAGAATCTATTTCTGAGGACATGAGTTGGCCTTTCATTCCTGTTCCATTTATTGTGCCATCAACCCCGCATCAAGGGCGAAACGCCGCTTTCTCCATCGGCAAGGCTTTGTCGCCACCATATTCGAAAGTCAGCCAGCATGACCGAGCACGACGCTCTCTTTTCCGAACCCTTGCTGCTTCTGGCCGGCGCGGTCATCGCGGCGTCGATTTTCCGCAAACTCGGCCTTGGCACCGTGCTCGGTTATCTGGTGGCGGGCATCGTCATCGGGCCGTTCCTGCATCTGGTGACAGACGCGAAAGATATCTTCAACGTCTCGGAACTGGGCGTGGTTTTCCTGCTCTTCATCATCGGCCTCGAACTCAAGCCATCGCGCATTTGGCAGATGCGGCGCGATATTTTAGGGCTAGGGCTGGCGCAGGTGCTGGTGACGGGTAGCGTGCTGGCATTGATTGCCTGGTGGGCCGGGCTGATCGACGCGCGCGGCAGCCTCGTTGCGGGTTTCGGCCTTGCACTCTCCTCCACCGCCTTTGCGTTACAGATTCTTGAAGACGATGGCGACATGAATACGCGGCATGGCAACCGCTCCTTCTCGATCCTGCTGTTTCAGGATCTCGCCATCGTACCGCTTCTCGCCCTTGTCACCATTCTTTCCAACCGCCCGGACGTGCCGACGGATTCGATGGCCTACGATCTCGTCGCCTCCGTTGTCGCGGTGGCGGGCATGGTGTTGGCCGGGCGTTATCTGCTGACGCCGATGTTCCAGATCATCGCCCGCACGGGTGCGCGGGAAGTGATGATCGCCGCCGCCCTCTTCGTCGTCATCGGTGCGGCCGCCATCATGGAGGCGGTTGGGCTTTCGATGGGCATGGGTGCGCTGCTGGCCGGGCTGATGCTGTCGGAATCCTCCTATAGGCACGAGCTGGAAGCCGATATCGAGCCGTTTCGCGGGCTGTTTCTGGCGCTGTTCTTCATGGCTGTCGGCATGTCGCTGCACATCAACATCGTCTACGAGCACATTCTTCTCATCCTGATCGCCGTGCCGGCGATGATGGCTGTGAAGGCGGCCGTAATCTATGGACTGTGCCGCATCGCCGGTTCGTCCCGTTATGCATCGAGCCGTATCGCGCTGCTGCTGGCGCAGGGCGGCGAATTCGGTTTCGTGCTGTTTTCCACTGCTGCCGCCTCCCGCCTGTTTCCGCAGGCGACGGCTTCCATCCTTGTCGCCATCGTGACGCTTTCCATGGCGCTGACGCCGCTGCTGGCAGTGGTTTCTCGCCGGCTGACGGCGGAAGATGCCGATGAGGACACGCTGGACGAGGATTTTGACGGTGCTGGCGCCGATGTGCTGATGATCGGCTTTTCGCGCTTCGGCCAGATCGCCTCGCAAATCCTGCTTGCCGGTGGGCGCGACGTGACTGTCATCGACAGTTCGGCCGATCGTGTGCGTCAGGCTTCCCGCTTCGGTTTCCGCATCTTTTTCGGCGATGGTACACGCAAGGACGTGCTGATCGCGGCTGGCATAGAGCGCGCCGATCTCGTTGCGGTCTGCACCCATAAAAAGGAAGTCACCGACCACATCATCGACATGATCCAGTCGGAATTTCCAAGCGTGCGCATCTATGCCCGCTCCTATGACCGCATTCATTCCCTCGATCTCAGGAAAAAGGGCGTGGAATACGAAATCCGCGAGACGCTGGAATCCGGCCTGCTGTTTGGCCGCCGCATTCTGGAAGGGCTGGACATGGACGGCGAAAGGGCGCTTGCCATTTCCGACGACATACGCGAGCGCGACGAGGAGAGATTGCAGCTACAGGCCGTGGAAGGGCTCGCCGCAGGCAGGCAGATGCTGCACAACAAACCGGTGCGCGAAGTGAAGCCCGAGCCACTGATGAAGCCGAAGAACAAGGTGGAAAAGCGCGAGGAAGAAGAGGACGAAGACGAGGGTGAAATAGCAGTCTCCCACTAAGCGGCACGCGCTCGCCCATAGCGAATACTCAAGGAGTACTGCTCACGCCTCCACGCCCTGCCCGCGATGGAACAGTTCCACCTGCATTTCGATCTGCCGTTTCAGATCATCCTTGATCCCGGCGGAAGCGTTCAGCACTTCTTCCGATTTGAGAAAATCCAGCACGCCAAAACGGTGCACCGGTGGGCGCAGGAAAATATGCGGCGGGCGCAATCTGAGTTTCAGGGCAATGGCCGCCTGCATCATCAGCTGACTGGCGCCGAACAGGCTGTCCAGCCGGTTCGGCATGGTGGTGCCGTCACCTTCAGGGCCGCCAACCACATCGATGCCGACGATGATATCGGCCTGATCCATCAGATGCTCATAGGGCACAGGATTGAAGATACCGCCATCGATCATGATGCGGCCGTTGACGCGCACCGGCATGAATAGAGCCGGAATAGCCGCAGAAGCCGCCAGCGCCTGAATGATCTCGCCGGTTTCCACCACCACTTCGGTCTGCGCATAATAATCCGTGGTCACCACTTTCAGGGGAATGGCAAGTTCGGAAAAATCCTTCGGCAGGGCCTGCGGCATCAAGGCGTGCAGAATAAGTTCGAGATTGAACTGGCCAAGACGAAAACCATCGACCGCATGGCGCATGGATGCGGGGCCGAGGCTCCAGAGACGGTTGGCGACCGAACCCTTCCGCCCCATGAGTTCAAGCGTATATTCGCGGATTTCCTTGCCGCTCATGCCGGCCGCCATGCCTGCTGCGATGATGGAGCCGATGGAGGAGCCGGAAAGCGCGACCGGGCGAATGCCTAGTTCGTCGAATGCCTCGATGACGTTGATGTGGCAGATGCCGCGTGCGCCACCGCCGCCGAGCGCCAGGCCGAATGTCGGCTCATGACCGCTCTCGCGGCTGGCATCGATTGCCTCTTGCCCGGCGTGAACCATTGTCACGCTGTCGTTTACACCCTGCTCCATGCCAAATACCCAAGACCCTTTCCACGGCAAAGCCTCTGCCTATTCGGCAAACAAGACAAGACCGTGACGTGACGGGAAAGTGCTGCCGTCAGAGCGTTTTCGCTTTTCTTCAAATCGCGAAAACACTCTAACTCTTTGTTTTGTGGCATTTCCGCACGGAAACCGGGGGCCGTTTTTGCTGGAAATGCTCTAGGGCTCGTAGCGGTAGAAATGCATTTTCGAGTCGCCGAAGATGCGGCTTTCGAGCGGTTTGAACACCGGCTCGACATGGACCACAACATCGCCGCGCTCTTCCAGAATGGCGAGCGCACCGGGTGCCAGCCAGCCGCCAGCATGGGCGGCGGCAAATGCCTTCTCCCCGTGGCCCTGGCCATAGGGCGGATCGGCGAACAGGAGATCGAAGGGCTCGATATTGTTGACGCCGCCAAGCTTGGTTGCGTCACGCCGCAGAATGCGGGCACGCCCATGCAGCCCCAGCGCATCGATATTTTCCCACAACAGCCCCCTGCCCTCAACGCCGTTTTCGACGAAGAGCGCCACACGACAGCCACGCGAAAGCGCCTCCAGCCCGACCGCGCCCGTTCCGGCAAAAACGTCCAGAACGCGCGTACCGTCAAGACTTTCCGGATAGGCGTGGCTCAGAATATTGAAGAGGCTTTCCCGTGTCCTGTCGATTGTCGGACGAATGGAATTTGTTTTCGGCGCGGCCAGATTTCGGCCGCGGAACTCACCGCCTACGATCCGCATTACGTGTCATTCCCCTGCCACCAGAAGGTTTGCCACCCGGGCCTTTGCCGCCCGGCTTGCCGCCGCCGGGGCCGCTACCGCCACCGGGGCCTTTGCCCTTGCCTGAAAAACCCGAACGTTCGCCACGTTCACCCGGTTTACCAAAGGAAGGCTTGCCCGATGCGGGCCTGCCGCCGGGTTTTCCACCCGCTTTTGCGCCTCTCGGCTTGTCACCGAAAGGCCGGTCGCCGCGTGGGCGATCACCGTCTTCGCGGGGCTTGTCGCGGAACGGACGCTCACCGAAAGGTTTCTCACCACGCGCTGTGCGATCTCCGAAGCTCTTCTCACCGCGTGGGCGGTCGCTGCGCGGGCGATCACCCTCCTCACGCGGCTTGTCACGGAACGGACGGTCGCCAAACGGTTTTCCACCGCGTGCGGTGCGATCTCCGAAGCTCTTCTCGCCGCGAGGACCGTCGCCACGCGGGCGATCTCCCGCTTCACGCGGCTTGTCACGGAACGGGCGGTCGCCGAAGGATTTCCCGCCGCGATCTCCAAAGCTCTTTCCGCCGCGCGGGCCGTCGCCACGTCCACGACCGCCTTCTTCTTCGCGCGGGGAATCCGAACGGATCCACTCGCCCTCGGAATCGGCATGCCTGACGACATTGCGGCGCGCTTCCGCCTGGGCGGATGGCTTCTTGAACAGGCTTTCCGCTTCCGCGCGGGCAGAAGACTTCCGCTCCTTGCCATCACGGGTGGGCTTTGCGCCGGGCGCCATCCAGACATTGGCCGTGCGGCTGGTGCCCGCGGGCGGGCGGGCGGGGCGGCGTTCTTCGCCATCCTCTTCGCCACGGGTTTTCGCGCCGAATTTCCCGGCAGGTTTGCCACCGAACTTGCCGGCTGGCTTGTCACCGCGCTTGGTGTCGAGACGACCGAGCGCCTTTTCGCGGCGATCTTCCGGTTTGCCGGCAGCCCTGTCGAAACGCGGCTTGCCTTCCGGCGTGTCGCTCTTTGCCCATTCGGACCGGGGCGCGCGCTTGGGCGTGTTTTCTTCTTCATCGTCGGCGACAGGCGCATCGTAGATCGGCGCATCAAAATTGGCGCCGGATTGTTCGATGAGGCGCGGACCAAGCTGGTCACGCAGCATGCGGCCACGCACTTCAAGCACCTTGCCTTCGGGCAGATCGCCAAGCTGGAACGGGCCGTAGGAGATACGGATCAGGCGGTTGACCTCAAGGCCGAGCGCGCCGAGCACGTTCTTGATCTCGCGGTTCTTGCCTTCGCGCAGACCCATGGTGATCCAGACATTGTGACCCTGGGTGCGGTCGAGCGTCGCGTCGATAGCGCCATAAAGCACGCCGTCGACGGCAATGCCTTCCTTCAGCTTGTCGAGCGCGGCCTGATCGACCTCGCCATGGGCGCGCACGCGGTAGCGGCGCAGCCAGCCGGTTGTCGGCAGTTCGAGCACGCGCGAGAGACCGCCATCATTGGTCAACAGCAGCAGGCCTTCGGTATTGATGTCGAGGCGGCCGATGGAGAGCACACGCGGCAATTCACCCGGCAGATTGTCGAAAACGGTGGGGCGGCCTTCCGGGTCGGAATTGGTCGTCACCAGGCCAGCGGGCTTGTGGTAAAGCCACAGGCGCGTGCGCTCAGCCCCGCGAATGGGCATGCCATCCACTTCGATCTTGTCGGAAAGCGTCGCATTCATCACCGGAGTGTCCAGCTTGACGCCGTTCAGCGACACGCGGCCTTCCATGATCATGCGCTCGATATCGCGGCGCGAGGCAACGCCGGCGCGCGCCATGATCTTGGAAATGCGCTCTGGCTTGGTGCCGATAACGGCTTCCTGCACCGGAGCCGCCTTGGCTTCTACCGGTTTCTTTTCACGCTCTGCGGCGGGCTTGCCGGGGCCTTTCGGCTTCTTGTCGCGGCTAAAAGTCTTGCCACCGTCACGCTTCGGCTTGTCTTTAAAAGTCATTTGCTGTTTGCCTGTTGTTTGGGCTGTCCTATCAGGTCCAAGCACAAGGGTTAAGAGGAAATTGAAACGCAATGGCCGAAAGGACGCATTTCATGGAACTGGCGCTGGCGGAAGCCCGTGCCGCCGGTGAGCGGCAGGAGGTTCCTATCGGCGCAGTCCTGGTTCTGGACGGTCGCGTCATCGCCCGTTCCGGCAATCGCACACGTGAATTGAACGATGTGACGGCGCATGCCGAAATCGCCGTGATCCGCATGGCCTGCGAGGCGCTGGAACAGGAACGCCTGCCCGGTGCCGATCTCTATGTAACGCTGGAACCCTGCACCATGTGCGCGGCGGCGATCTCGTTTGCCCGCATCCGTCGTCTCTATTACGGTGCGGAAGACCCGAAGGGCGGCGCGGTGCATAGTGGCGTGCGTTTCTTCAGCCAGCCGACATGCCACCACGCGCCTGATGTCTATTCGGGGCTGGCGGAAAGCGAAAGTGCTGAAATTCTGCGGAAATTCTTTCGCGAGAAACGTCTCGACGAATAAGCAGCCGGCGGGAGATGCAATCTTTCCCGCAGGCCATAAGCCCTTCATTTTATCAGAAGGGGTTCCACCAGGGTTTGCCGGTGTTTGCCATCGCCGCTTCTTTCTTACGGCGCTTTTCCTTCTTCTGCTCCGGCTCACCGAGGTCAGTCAGCTGATCCTGCGGAACGCTACGATATTCCTGCGGCGGATCGGTCAGGAACTTGCGCTGGGCGTTGACGACAGAGCCACCCTGGGCATCTGCCTTGGCCTTGCGGAAGGCTTCCCATTTCTGACTTTCGGTCATCTGGCCGGCCGTGCCGTTGCCAGCAAGCAGCGGTGAGCGGTAGTGCGGATTGTTCTTATTGGCATCCGCCTCGTCACGCAGGCGTTCACGGGTCTCTTCCGGCGATTCGACCCATTGCGGGTTGTTTTCGCGGCTGGCCATGTTCTGCTGCGGCGTCGTCAATTGCTCGGCGCGGGACTGAGCGGGGACAACCAGACCGGGACGCGGGCTGTATTTCAGGTTGCGTTTTTCCTGATCGTTGCCGGTGATCGAAGTCGCGTTGCCGAGGTCGTCTACAAGCTGTTCTGCCGCCGTCTTACCCGTGCCATAGGTTGGGCTCATGCAGGCGCTGAGCAGCACGCCTATCGCCGTGATACCTGCAACCGTGCGGAACATGCTCAAACCCTGCGCGTTATCCTGCCCAAAAGCCTTCATCGTCTTCATAAAAACCCTTCCAGCCGTCCGTCCCATTGCGCCAGACATCGTCTTTCGGCAGGCGGTAGCCCGCATTGCCGTGCAAATCCGGCCATTTTCAGGCAGGTGTACCGGATGAAGAGCTAAAGCGCAATTCATCCGGCCATTTTCCTCGCGCATCGGCCCGAAACTCGAAATCGATTTTTCGACAGGAACGATGCGCAGCAGCTCTAAATCATCCCAGCGCGGCAAGCTCGCGCAGTGCCGCCGCATCACGGGCCGAAACCTCCGGATAGTCCGGATCGGAACCGACATCGGTGGTGATACGCCAGGAGCGTGCGCATTTTGCGCCTTCCGCCAGCTTCTGCTCGACCACGACCTTTGCGACCTCCGGCAAGCGGAAGCCATCGGCAGGGCCTTCATCGCCGACCACCGAAATGGCCGAGGTGATGCAGATTTCGGCAAAATCCTGCCCGGAGAGAGCCGCCAGAAGATCGGCGTCGGCAATGTGCACGACGGGCGCTGCCTCAAGCGAGGAGCCGATACGCTTTTCACGGCGTTCCACTTCGAGCGCACCGGTGACGACCGTGCGGACCTTGCGGATTTTCTCCCACTTCGCTTCCAGCGCGTCGTTGTTCCACTCCGCCGGAATTTCCGGGAACTGGGCGAGATGCACCGATTCCGCATCCGGATAGCGCGAAAGCCATGCTTCTTCAGTGGTGAAGGGCAGCATGGGCGCGAGCCATGTGACGAGGCAATCGAACAGCTTGGCGATGACCGACAGCGATGCACGGCGCTTCAGCGACGACGGCGCGTCGCAATAAAGCGTGTCCTTGCGGATGTCGAAGTAGAAAGCCGACAGCTCAACATTTGCGAAATCGATCAGGGCGCGGGCGATCTTCTTGAAGTCGAAGGCGTCGTAGCCATCGCGCACGACCTTATCCAGCTCGGACAGGCGGTGCAGCACCAGCTTTTCCAGTTCCGGCAGATCGGCATAGGCGATCTCCTCGCCCTTGTCGTGGGCAAGCGTGCCGAGCATCCAGCGCACGGTGTTGCGCAGCTTGCGA
Source organism: Rhizobium sp. AN6A (assembly GCF_900215635.1). Taxonomy (NCBI): domain Bacteria; kingdom Pseudomonadati; phylum Pseudomonadota; class Alphaproteobacteria; order Hyphomicrobiales; family Rhizobiaceae; genus Rhizobium; species Rhizobium sp. AN6A. The sequence continues at coordinate 1,745,857 of NZ_OCNC01000004.1, read as the reverse complement.
TAAGCGTCGATGTTGGTCTGGATGATGGCCTTGCCCAGACGCTGGTCTTCCCAATAATCCGTCGTCATGACCCAAAGTCGCAGGATATCCGCGCCGGACTCTTTCATCACGTCCTGTGGTGCAACAACGTTGCCGAGAGACTTGGACTGCTTGCGGCCCTGCTCGTCCATGGTGAAGCCATGGGTGACGACGGCGTTATAGGGCGCGCGGCCACGCGTCGCGCAGCTTTCCAGCAGCGACGAATGGAACCAGCCGCGATGCTGGTCCGAGCCTTCGAGATAGACATCCGCCGGCCACTTCATGTCCGGGCGGTCTTCCAGCGTGAAGGTATGGGTGCAGCCGCTATCGAACCACACGTCGAGGATATCCATGACCTGCTGCCATTTGGCGTGGTCATGGTCATTGCCGAGGAAACGTTCCTTGGCGCCTTCGGCAAACCAGGCATCCGCACCTTCAGCCTCGAAGGCTTCGAGGATGCGGGCGTTGACAGCCTCGTCGACCAGAACCTCGCCCTGCTCGTCGGCGAAGACCGCGATCGGCACGCCCCAGCTGCGCTGGCGCGACAGAACCCAGTCGGGCCGACCTTCGATCATGGCGCGCAGGCGATTCTGGCCGGATGCCGGAACGAAACGGGTCTGGTCGATGGCATCAAGCGAACGCGAGCGCAGCGTGGTGCCGTCGCCGAGTTCCTTGTCCATGTAGACAAACCACTGCGGCGTGTTGCGGAAGATCACCGGCTTCTTGGAGCGCCAGCTATGCGGATAGCTGTGCTTCAGACGGCCGCGCGCGAACAGGTTGTTGGCCGCGATCAGCGCCTTGATGACGCGCTCGTTGGCATCGCCCTTCTTGCCGTTATCATCCATGACGCGGGCCGCACCGCCTTCGGCAGACGGGCCGAAACCGGGGGCGTCCTCGGTGTAGAAACCGTCATCGCCAACGGGGAACGGGATGGCCGGCGAAACGCCGCGCGCTTCCAGCTCACGCTGATGCGCGGTCCAGACGTCAAAGTCCTCGCGGCCATGGCTCGGCGCGGTGTGCACGAAGCCCGTGCCTGCATCGTCGGTGACGTGGTCGCCATCGAGAAGCGGAACCGGGAAATCGTAGCCAAGCGACGCCAAAGGATGGGCGCAGGTGATGGCGGCCAGTTCTTCAGCTTTCACATCGCGCACGAACTTGAAGGTCACCTTCGCCTTGGCAGCAGCCTCATCGGCAAGCTTCCTGGCGAAGATCAGCTTTTCACCCGGCTGCGGACCGAAATCGTTCTGCGCGCTTTCGACTTCAAACAGGCCATATTCGACCCGCGAGGAGAAGGCGATGGCGCGGTTGCCGGGGATGGTCCACGGCGTGGTCGTCCAGATGACGACAGAGACGCCGGAAAGAGCGGGCGCAGCATCCTTCACCGGGAACTTCACCCAGATCATGTCGCTCTCAACGTCGTGATACTCGACCTCGGCTTCCGCCAGCGCCGTGCGCTCGACAACCGACCACATGATCGGCTTGGAACCGCGATAGAGCTGGCCGCTTCTTGCGATCTTCAGGAGTTCACCGGCGATGCGGGCTTCGGCGTGGAAGTTCATCGTCGTGTAGGGATTGTCGAAGTCACCCTCGATGCCAAGACGCTTGAACTCTTCCGACTGAACCTTGATCCAGCCAGCCGCAAAGTCACGGCATTCCCTGCGGAACTCGTTGACCGGAACCTCGTCCTTGTTCTTGCCCTTGGCGCGGTAGGCTTCCTCGATCTTCCATTCGATCGGCAGGCCGTGGCAATCCCAGCCGGGCACGTAATTGGCGTCGAAACCGCGCATCTGGAACGAGCGGGTGATGACGTCTTTCAGGATCTTGTTCAGCGCATGGCCGATGTGGATGTTGCCGTTGGCATAGGGCGGGCCATCATGCAGCACGAATTTCTCGCGACCGGCGGCGGAGGCGCGGAGCTTTTTATACAGGCCCATTTCCTGCCAGCGCTTCACCGTTTCCGGTTCTTTCTGCGGCAGGCCGGCACGCATCGGGAAATCCGTCTGCGGCAAATAGAGGGTCGAGGAATAGTCGAATTTTTCTGCGGTGTCGCTCATAATTGTACCGTTGTTGCGCGCCGTGTCGGTCGCGCCGTCTCAATTTCAAAGAGGGCAAATACGGAAAGCGCCATGTCAAATGCCATGACGAGCGCCAAAATCCCGGACCTTCCGGCTCTTCAGAGCGGGCGGAAGGCCGGGCCAATAATTCGGCCTATCTGAACTTTAAACAGCAACCGGTATTGGGACATGGCCGGTTGTTTATGCGGTTTTCCGGCAAAAAGGAAGTGAAAAGCGACGACAATCCGGGACAGGATTATCTGCCCGCTCAAAATGCTATCTTCGCATCCAATTCACTGAGCGGCCGTACGCCTGACAGCATCGCCCGCGCCTCTTCCTCGTCCCGCCTGATCTGCGCGACCAGAGGGTCCAAGCCGTCAAATTTCAGCTCGTCACGCAGGTGCCCGAAGAAGGATACCGAACAGACCTCACCATAGAGATCACCGGAAAAATCGAAGACGTAGGTTTCCAGAAGTGCCGCACCGTTATCGGTGACCGTCGGGCGGTAACCGAAGCTTGCAACGCCATCGTAAATCGCCCCATCGGGGCGGCGGAACCGCACGGCATAGATGCCGGCTTTCAGCTCCGTTTCGGGTGAAAGCGCCATGTTGGCCGTTGGGTAACCCAGCGTTCGCCCCAGCTTCTGGCCGCCGATGACTTCACTTTCCACCGTGAAACGATACCCGAGTTGTCCGGCTGCACCTGCCACATCCCCTTCGCACAGAAGCGAGCGGATACGGCTCGAGGAGACGACATCCGCGCCCTCGTCGCGAAAGGCATCCACGAGCGTCACGTCGAAGCCGTTGCGCTTGCCGGCCGCCATCAGAAATGCCGGGCCACCTTCGCGGCCCTTGCCGAAATGGAAATCAAAGCCGGTGACGACGGCGCTGGCGCCCAGCCAGTCGACCAGAATGGAATTGACGAACTCTTCCGCCGAGCGCTGCGAAAACTCGCGGTCGAAGGGGTATTCGATGACGGAGCGGAAGCCGATGGCCTCGAGAATACGTGCCTTCAACGGCGCAGGCGTCAGGCGGAAGACCGGCGTTTCAGGGCGGAAGACGGAACGGGGATGCGGTTCGAAGGTCAGCACCAGTGCCGGTACGCCGCGCGCCTCGGCCAGTTCCAGCGCACGGTCCAGAACGGCGCGGTGGCCGCGATGCACACCATCGAAATTGCCGATCGCGATGACGCCGCCGCGCAAGCCTTCAGGCAGCGGCTCCTTTTTTTCATTGCGATGAAAGACGGTCATTGCAGTCGATCCATTTTTTACGCCGGCTTACGCCAGACGTTTCCTAGGCAAGGCGGGGCATCCACCAGCCGGGAGCCGCGCCCTGCCCCTTCAGATAGGCGTTCAGAAGCGCCTCGTCCGTCTGGCCATTCAGCGTATATTCGGCGGCGTGAATGCCGCCGCTGATATAAAGAAGGTTTAGGCCGCTCGCAATTGCGCCCTTCACATCCGTCGGCATGCCATCGCCAATGGCGAGCACGCGATCCCTAGGGAAATCGCCGCGCACTTCTTTCGCCGCCGCAAGGCAGGCTTCATAGATCGGCGCGTGCGGTTTGCCGGCAATACGGACTTCGCCGCCAAGCTGTTCGTAATATGCGGCCATGGCGCCGGCGCAGGGAATGATGCGCTCGCCGCGCTCCACCACCAGATCGGGGTTGGCGCAGATCATCGGCGCCTTGCGGGCGATGAAGCCTTTCAGCATTTCCGTATAGTCTTCCGGCGTTTCCGTCTCGTCATCGAAGAAACCGGTGCAGACGACGGATTCCGCTTCCGCCTCGCCGACCCGTTCGACATCGAGACCTTCCAGCAGCGGCATGTCCCGCTCTGGGCCGAGCAGGAAGACTTTTCTCGGGCCTTCCGCGATCAGGCCGCGGGTGACGTCGCCCGATGTGATGATGCGGTCATAGGCCTCATCCGGCACGCCGAGAACGCGAAGCTGGGCGATGACACCGGGGGCCGGACGCGGCGAATTGGTGATGAGCACCACGGTCTTGCCGGCCTTGCGCGCGTCGTGCAGCGCAACCGCCGCATCCGGGAAAGCGCTGACGCCATTGTGCAGCACGCCCCAGACATCCGAAAGAACAACGTCGAACCCATCAGTGATTTCGCCGAGGGTGAGAATGCGATGGGCCATGATATGCTTTCCGGGTGCGAAAAAAGGGTGTGCGTCACATGGCAAAGCAGGACGCCGATGGCAAGGGAAAAAGCGGTGCCAGGCCTGCCTCCGGCCCACCGGCCACCATCCGAACATAAAACCCTTCTACGCCGAAAACGAAGGTTGCCTGAAAAAGAGCGATTTGTCCGCGCCCGCCAGAGCGTGGAAATTTTCTGTCATGGAACGCTGGTAACCATAGGCCGTGAAATTTTTCCGGCAGTGCGTTCTTGACTCCGGGGGGACGCCTCCTTATCTCGGCTTTGCTGGCACTCCAACAAGAGGAGTGCTAACACCCATCACGTGAACCTTCAAAAGGTTCCTGAAGTCATTTGATCGAGGGATTAGGCAATGACAAGCACCAATTTCCGCCCGCTTCATGATCGCGTCGTCGTTCGTCGCGTTGAGTCCGAAGCAAAGACCAAGGGCGGCATCATCATTCCCGATACCGCCAAGGAAAAGCCGCAGGAAGGCGAAATCGTCGCCGTTGGTTCCGGCGCTCGCGATGAGGCCGGCAAGGTCGTCGCTCTCGACGTCAAGGTTGGCGATCGCGTCCTGTTCGGCAAGTGGTCGGGCACCGAAGTCAAGCTCGACGGCGAAGACCTTCTGATCATGAAGGAAGCCGACATCATGGGTATCATCGGCTGATTTCGCCGAACCCATCGTTTCCTTAAATTTCAAGCCGGACCCCGTCCGGCCATTCGAAACCAGGAGTTTTGAAAATGGCAGCCAAAGAAGTCAAATTCGGCCGCACAGCGCGCGAAAAGATGCTCAAGGGCGTCGACATTCTCGCTGATGCAGTGAAGGTCACCCTCGGCCCGAAGGGTCGTAACGTCGTTATCGACAAGTCCTTCGGCGCACCGCGCATCACCAAGGACGGTGTTTCGGTCGCCAAGGAAATCGAACTCGAAGACAAGTTCGAGAACATGGGCGCACAGCTCGTTCGCGAAGTTGCCTCCAAGACCAACGACATCGCCGGTGACGGCACCACCACCGCAACGGTTCTGGCCCAGGCCATCGTTCGCGAAGGTGCAAAGGCAGTTGCTGCCGGCATGAACCCGATGGACCTCAAGCGCGGTATCGATCTGGCCGTTGCTGAAGTCGTCAAGGACCTTCAGGCCAAGGCCAAGAAGATCAACACTTCGGAAGAAGTTGCACAGGTCGGCACGATCTCTGCAAACGGCGAGCGTCAGATCGGTCTCGACATTGCTGAAGCAATGCAGCGCGTTGGCAACGAAGGCGTCATCACCGTTGAAGAAGCCAAGACCGCTGAAACCGAACTCGAAGTCGTCGAAGGCATGCAGTTCGACCGCGGCTACCTGTCGCCTTACTTCGTGACCAACCCGGAAAAGATGGTTGCGGACCTCGAAGACGCATACATCCTGCTGCACGAAAAGAAGCTTTCGAACCTCCAGGCCATGCTGCCGGTTCTCGAAGCTGTCGTTCAGACCGGCAAGCCGCTCGTCATCATCGCTGAAGACGTAGAAGGCGAAGCCCTTGCAACGCTCGTCGTCAACAAGCTGCGTGGCGGCCTCAAGATCGCTGCCGTCAAGGCTCCTGGCTTCGGCGACCGCCGCAAGGCCATGCTGGAAGACATCGCCATCCTGACCGGTGGTACCGTCATTTCCGAAGATCTCGGCATCAAGCTCGAAAGCGTTACCCTCGACATGCTCGGCAAGTCGAAGAAGGTTTCGATCTCCAAGGAAAACACCACGATCGTTGATGGTGCTGGCCAGAAGTCCGACATCGAAGGCCGTGTTGCCCAGATCAAGGCGCAGATCGAAGAAACCACTTCCGACTACGACCGCGAAAAGCTGCAGGAACGTCTTGCCAAGCTCGCTGGCGGCGTTGCCGTGATCCGCGTTGGCGGTTCGACGGAAGTTGAAGTGAAGGAAAAGAAGGACCGCATCGACGACGCTCTCAACGCGACGCGCGCTGCTGTTCAGGAAGGCATCGTACCGGGCGGCGGCGTTGCCCTGCTGCGTTCTTCCACGAAGATCACCGTCAAGGGTGAGAACGACGACCAGGAAGCCGGCATCAACATCGTCCGCAAGGCTCTGCAGTCTCTGGTTCGCCAGATTGCAGAAAACGCAGGTGACGAAGCTTCCATCGTTGTTGGCAAGATCCTCGACCGGAACGAAGACAACTACGGCTACAACGCCCAGACCGGCGAATATGGCGACCTGATCCAGCTCGGCATCGTCGACCCGGTCAAGGTTGTTCGCACGGCTCTGCAGAACGCAGCTTCGGTTGCTTCGCTGCTGATCACCACCGAAGCCATGATCGCCGAACTTCCTAAGAAGGAATCGGCAATGCCCCAGATGCCTGGCGGCGGCATGGGCGGCATGGACTTCTAATCAGTCCTGTCACTGGAATACGAAAGGGCGGTCTTCGGATCGCCCTTTTTTCGTTGCCGCCCATGCCCCTTGTGAGAGCTGGCACGATATCTTCACTTGCCGGGATCGGGCTTAAAAAATATTGTCTCTTTTTGAAACAGCGATAACTTTAGTCGGCTTGTTTTTGGCAGCGCGTGCAATAATCGGGTGCCGATAGAGGCGAATCACAATTGCCGATGGGGCGGATTTTCGCCCTCTCCAGTTTATAAGCACGACATTTAGTTGTCTTTTTTCATATATTTCGCGATTACGATGAAGGAATACATATTATTTTTGATTTTCTCTCTGGCAGGTTGTTGTGGGTAGAAGAAAATAAACTATAAGTCAGCGCCCGTGAGGGTGCCGCGGCGGGATGCAAGCATTGAAGGGGTTCGATGCTTGGCAAGCACGCTCGAATGCGGATGGCGATGAAAAATCAACTTGGCAGCGACGCTTGAGATTGCGGCGCTGGTACGATGTTCATGCGGGGGCGCGATTTGTTCGAAATATCAAGACGCAACGATGCTCTGCCTGCGGCCGCGACAACCATGCCGGATACTCAGACCCTGTCGCATTTCTTTATTTCGGAGGAATGGAGCGGCGATCTTTCGAGCGGCGTCATCAAGCTTGGCGAACATGCATCTTTCATGCATGGGCTGCCGCAGGGTGAGTGCGGCCTGCTCAGCCTGATCCGCTGTTATGATCGGGGTCACCACGACCGCGTGCTCGAAATTTTCGAACAGGCTTCCGCCGCACCCTCACGTTTCTGCTTTTCCACCGGCCTGTTCACCCTGCCGGCAATGCGGCAGCCGCTTATTTGCATGGGCGAATCCTCGGGTTTCGAGATCGGCCAGCAAGGGCGCATTTCGGGGCTCTTCCTGTTTCCGCGTTTCGAGGATATGCGCTTCGCCGCCTAGAGCGTTTCCAGTAAAACTGCGCAGCGGCTTTTATGTCAGGAAAATTTTTTAAAACTAATAGATAGATCGAGTCGAATGTCCCATTCAAACGGGATGCGCTCTCAATGTCATTGAACGAGTGTTGGTCGTTCACAAAATGAAGACAATTTGTCTTCTATTGTTCATCTTTATAGATGCATGATTTTCGGTCATTGATATCTCCAGACATCACCTAGCAGTTTAACCGGCGACACGCCGATCACTTACCGGAGATACTCCATGTCCAGCAGCCAGAACGCTCTCGTTCTCATCGCCCGCATTCTGCTTTCCTTCATCTTCATCTATTCCGGCTTCGGCAAACTCACCGATCCGGCTGGCACTGCCGGCATGATCTCGGGCGCCGGCATGCCTGCCGCAACCGCGCTTGCCTATCTTGCCGGCCTGTTCGAACTCGTTGCCGGTCTTGCCATTCTCGCCGGTTTCCAGACGAAGATCGCCGCATGGGCGCTTGCAGCATTCTGCGTGTTCACCGGCCTCGTATTCCACAGCGGCACCGTTGCCGTTCCCGGCTGGCCTGAGCCTGCTCTCGGCTGGATCAACACGCTGAACGGCATCATGCTGATGAAGAACATTACCCTTGCCGGCGCCTATATCCTGCTCGCAACCTTCGGTGCAGGAGCCTACTCCGTCGACGCAAAGCGCGGCTTCGTTACTGCGCGCGCCTGAACCAACAGGCTGAGCAAGAAAAAAGCCGCCGGAGCGATCCGGCGGCTTTTTTCTTTTATGCTTTCAGACAGCCGCTTTTATGCGCACCGCGATCTCCTGAACCGCCGGATCACCTTCGTGCTCCGGCTTGCGGGCGCGCACGAAACAGGCTTCCGAGCGGACGATGATACCATCGGAGAGGATTTTCAGGTGGTTAGCTTTCAGCGTCGAGCCGGTGGAGGTGATATCGACGATGATATCCGCCTGCCCTGCCGCCGGCGCACCTTCGGTGGCGCCAAGGCTTTCGACAATGCGGTAAAGCTGAATGCCGTGCTGGCGCGAAAAGAACTGCTGCGTCAGCCGCCAGTATTTGGTTGCGATTGCCAAACGGCGACCATGACGGGCACGGAATTCCGAGGCCACATCGCCGAGATCGGCCATGCTGTCCACATCCAGCCAGATTTCCGGCACGGCGACAACGACATCGGCATGGCCGAAACCGAGGCGGGCGCAGAATTCCACCTGCGCATCAGCGTTGGTCAGCCCCTCTCGCACCAGGTCTTCACCCGTCACGCCGAAATCCACGCTGCCAGCACCAATTTCGCGGGCGATCTCGGAGGCTGAGAGATAGGCAATCTCGATATCGTCGCGCCCTTCGATGCGGCCGCGATAGGACCGGTCGTTACCGACAGCTGCGACCTTCAGCCCGGCGCGTTCCAGAACGGCGGAGGCGTCTTCCTTCATCCGGCCCTTGGAGGGCAAGGCAATGGTGATCATGGCTTATCGCTCCCGCGCACCGTTTCGATGCGATCCAGCCAGAGGGAAAAGCCCACGGCCGGTATTTTTTCCTGCGCGCCAAGCAGCGTCAGCAGCCGGTCAAAACGGCCACCACCGGCCAGAACGCTATCGCTACCTTCTTCCATCACCTCGAAAACGAGGCCAGTATAATAATCGAGCGGACGGCCGAAGGCCGCGCCGTAGCTGACTGTTTCGAGATCGACCCCGGCATTCGCAAGGGCCGCGACACGCTTATCGAAAGCGGAAAGCGCACCGTCCAGTTTCAGCTTCGCCTTTGCGGCAAAATCGGCCAGAACTTGCGAGGCCTGCGGCAAGGGCGCCTGCAGGGCCAGAAACTGCTTGAGCAGTTCGAAACTCTCATCCGGCAGACGCGTGGCGGCAAGCGCCAGCTTTTCCCGCAGACGGCGGGCGATTTCCTGCGGCGAGCGGCTGGCATTGGTGGAATAGCCGGTTTCCTGCATTACCGTGTCGAGATAATCGACCAGCACCGCCTCTTCGCCCGTTGCCAGAAGTCCGGCGACCCGCGCGTCAAGGCCGGTCATGGGCTTGGGGTGCACGAGGCTTTCCAGCAGCGCGTCCAGCTGCGCCATGTCGCCGAAAGCCTGCACCAGCCGTTTCTGCCAACCGAGCGGCAGGCCAAGCGCTGCCACAACGGCTTCGAACACCTGCTGGTCGCCCAGCGTGACGGCGAGCGAACGGCCAGGCAGCAGGCGTTTCAGGATGGCGGTTGCATCAATCACGGCGCGGGCATCGGCGGCGGCGATATCGGTATCGCCGAGATCCTCGATGCCGGCCTGATAAAACTCGTTCGCACCCTCCCGGCGCTGGCGGAAGACCTCGCCCAGATAGGAGTAACGCTTCGGCGTACCGGTCGCCGTCTCGATATGGCGCAGGCAAACGGGAATAGTGAATTCCGGGCGCAGACAAAGGCTTTCGCCTGTCTCGCTCTCCGTCATGAAAATACGCCGGCGCAAATCCTCGCCCGCCATATCCAGAAACGGTTCGGCGGGCTGGATGACAGGCGTGTTCACACGACTTGTGCGGCGCGCGGCGAATTCTTCCAGTAGCTCTCCGGAAAATTCCGGCATGTCGATCAGGGGCATGGAATATTTCCTGTACAAGCCGCGAGATACCCCCCTCTGCCCTGCCGGGCATCTCCCCCACAAGGGGGGAGATTAGCAAGAGGCGCTACTGCCAATTCATTTGCAAAAATTGAGATGGCCGGGACATAGCCGCATATCGATCTCCCCCCTTGTGGGGGAGATGCCCGGCAGGGCAGAGGGGGGTAAACCGCGCGCTGCACGTTACTTGCCCTGCGCCCGCCGCACATCTTCGGCCTGATGTTCCAGAATCTCGCGGACCTTCGCCACCAGTTCCGTCTCCGGCGCGGTGATCTGTGCCACGCGCGCTTCGCGCCAGCTGGCATTGTCCTCGATTTCACCCGACAGGCGCTTGCCTTCGATCAAATCCTTGATCTGCACCACGCCTTCGGCACGCTCGTCACCGCCCTGGATGATGGCGATGGGGGAGCCGAGACGGTCGGCATATTTCAGCTGATTGCCGAATTTCTTCCAGTTGCCCTGATACATTTCGGCGCGGATGCCCTCGGCACGCAACGCCTGCGTGAAGCGCTGGTAACGGCCCATGCTCTCCACATCGCCATCCATGACGGTGATGAGAACCGGGGCGAGCGGCTTGACCTGACCAAGTTTGCCGAGGTTCTTGAGCGCAGTCATCAGGCGCGAGACGCCGATGGAGAAGCCCGTGGCTGGAACCGGCTGACCCATGAAGCGAGAGACGAGACCATCATAACGCCCGCCACCGCCGACCGAGCCGAACACGACCTTTTCGCCCTTTTCGTTGGTGACGTCGAAGGTCAGCTCGGCCTCATAGACCGGGCCGGTGTAATATTCGAGGCCGCGAACGACGGAGGGATCGATCTTGATACGCGTCGCATCGTAACCGGCACCGGAAACCAGAGAGCCGATGATGTTCAGTTCATCGACGCCTTCCGCACCTTTGGATGTGCCCGCAACCAGTTTTGCGAGATCATCGGCACTTTCCGCATAATCCTTGATGCCGACGAAAAACAGAACCTTTTCGATCTGCTCTTCACCGAGACCCGCACCCTTGGTGAAATCGCCGGATTCATCCTTACGGCCGGGACCGAGCAGCAGCTTCACGCCATCAGGGCCGAACTTGTCGAGCTTGTCGATGGCGCGCAGCACGTTCAGGCGACGACCGGCATTTTCCTCGCCACCAAGGCCGATGGCCTCCATGACGCCATCCAGCACCTTGCGGTTGTTGACCCGAATGACATAGTCACCGCGCGCAATACCAAGCGCTTCCAGCGTATCGGCCATCATCATGCACATTTCGGCATCGGCCTGCACGCCGGCAGCACCGACCGTATCGGCATCGAACTGCATGAACTGGCGGAAGCGACCGGGGCCGGGCTTTTCATTGCGAAACACATAACCGGCGCGATAGGTACGGTAGGGCAGCTGGATTTCGTTGAAATTTTCCGCGACATGGCGGGCAAGCGGTGCAGTGAGGTCGTAGCGCAGGCTCATCCACTGGTCGTCATCGTCCTGCAGCGAAAATACGCCCTCGTTCGGACGGTCGCTATCAGGCAGGAATTTGCCGAGCGCATCGGTATATTCAAACAGCGGGGTTTCCACCGGATCGAAGCCGTAAAGCTCGTAGACCTTGCGGATCTTGTCAATCATTTCATTGGTGGCATGGATATCGGCAGCAGAACGGTCCACGAAGCCACGCGGCAGGCGGGCTTTCAGTTTCTGAGGCTTTTTTGCTTTTTCGCTCATGATGCCGATCCGATATTTTCCTGAAATTATGCCGGTGTATTAGATGATGAAGCCCGGTGCGGCAAGCCGCAAAGCCTCTGGTTCTACTGGCCGCACGGGGCAAACAATGCTATATGGGATGCATGTATCCCATTTTAGTCGAAAAGGGCGCAAGCAATGAGCAAACAGACTGCCATCCGCCTGCCGGACGAGACCTATGAACGGCTGAAAGCGCTTTCCGAGCGCACGGGCCGTACGTCCGCTTACTATATCCGCGAGGCGATTGAGAAACATATCGAGGATATGGAAGATCTCTATCTTGCCGAAGAGGCGACGCGGCAGCGCATTGCCAATAAAGAGCGCACCTATAATCTGGAAGAAGTGATGCGCGATCTTGACCTGGAAAATTGAATTTCAGCATCGAGCCGTCAAACAGCTTGGAAAGCTGGCAAAGCAGGACGCGAACCGCATCGTTTCTTTTCTGGCAGACAGGGTCGTCCAGGACGATAATCCCCGCCAGACAGGTGCCGCCCTGCAAGGCTCAGAACTCGGCAGCTTCTGGCGTTACCGGGTAGGCGATTACCGTATCATCTGCGATATACAGGACCACAAGCTTGTCGTGCTGGTGGTGGAAATCGGCCATCGCCGCGAAATTTACCGTTAGGCATCCATGATCCTCGAAGCCCTGCAATATGCCGCCACACGGGCGGCCACGCCGAAACCTTTTCGGCCGCATATCCGCTATTCCGTCAATCTATGGGCGCGCGCCAACCGCTGCGCCACAGCATGGGCGGAGCATGAAAACAACAGCCAGCAATTTGTGCTGCAATCGGTGAGAAAACTCAAACAGAGACGGACGGCGGTGGTGCTCGGGTCGGGTCTGCTGCGCGACGTGCCATACGATGCGCTGGTGGCGATGTTCGATACCGTGGTTCTGGTCGATCTGGTGCATATTGCCAGCGTGCAGGCGAAGCTGCGCTTCAATTCCAAAAAGAATGTGCGCATCGTCAACCGCGATCTTTCCGGTTTTGACGATATCGTTGCCGGTAAAGAACCGGAACCGCTCGAGTTCCTGCGGCGGGTGCCCTATCTGGATTTCGTCGTCTCGGCCAACCTCCTGTCACAGATCGGCACCGGCGCGCGGCATCGGCTGGAGCGGGAGAAGATTGCCGGCGCGCCTGATGACCTTTTGCCGAGGCTCATTCAGACGCATCTGGATGCGCTGGCCGCCCTTCCCTGCAAGGTGTGCCTGATAACGGACACATCCTTTAACGTTATCGGCAAAGACGGCAGCGTGCACCAGCACGAGGACTTGCTGCATGGCGTCGATCTGTCCGCGCCGGCCGCCGGATGGGAATGGCCACTCGCTCCGTTGGGAGAGGAAAGCAGGGACTATCGAATCGTTCATCACGTCGTTGCGCGTGAACTGACGTGATAGGCTTCGCCCGCGCCGCGATCCCGATAATGCCGCGCGGCCTTTCGACCTACAAACCGGCAAGACCGGCCTTGTAGTCCTCCGAGGCGGCGCGGCTGAGGCGTTCCAGTTCCATGGCGGCACGGCTGGTGTGACGTTCCTTATGGCGCAGCAGAGCAAAATTGCGGGCGGGCAGATCGATGCCGGCGCGGACCAACAATCCCTGGCGTAAGAACAGGGAAGCGACGGAAGCGGAAACCGCAGTCGCCACGCCGCCGGAGCGTGCCGCCATCACCACTGCCTCGTTGGAGGGCAGTTCCAGCATCACGGAAAGATCTGCCGGGTCGACACCCATCTGCCGCACCGCCGCCTCGAAGGCGGAGCGGGTGCCGGAGCCCTGTTCGCGCAACACCCAAGACGTTCCGTATAGAATATCGAGGGCGGTGAGATAACGGCCGTCGGCGAAGGGGTGGGCGGAGCCGGTGACGACCAGAAGCTTGTCGGATACCACCGGCTGCACCATCAGCGCCGGCTCGTCGATCTTGCCTTCGATGAAGCCGACCTCAGCCAGCCCATCGAGCACGGCCTGCGTTACCGTTTTCGTATTGCCGATATCGAGTTTCAGCGTCACGCCCGGATATAGCTTCTTGAATTGCATCAGGATCGGCGGCAGCCAGTAGCTGGCAATGGTCTGGCTGGCGCAGACGGTGATTTCGCCGCGTGTCAGGCCGCCCATTTCGGAAAGAATCAGTTCCGCGCTGCGCACACGCGCCAGCGTCGCCCTGGCCTCACCCAGAAACACCCGTCCGCTTTCGGTCAATTCGATATTGCGGCCGACGCGATGGAACAGTTCGACATTGTAAAATGCCTCGAGGTTCTTGATAGCGGAACTGACGGCCGAGGCGGTCAAACCGATCGCTTGCGCGGCCCTTGTCAGGTGCTCGCGTTCGGCGACGGCGATGAAAATACGCAGTTGTTCGAAGGTCATGGCTTTTTCATTCGATTTTACCGAATAATATATGCCATATTATTTGATAGAATAAAACAGGCGGCTGCGGCATTCTCTGCCCATGGCACAGCATCGCACCCTCACTCATCCCTTCCAGTCTTCTCTTCGCTCGCTGACCCCGCTTCTGCCGGGCATTCTGCTTTGCGCGGCGGTCAGTTGCGCTGCCATTTTGGCGGAACGCTTTCAGGTGCGACTTGCCGGACATGCATGGCTCGGGGATCTGGTGCTGGCTATTCTGATCGGTACGCTTTTGCGTTCGCTGGTGTCGCTGCCGGCGGTTGCTTCGGCCGGCATCAAGTTCAGTGCCAAGACCCTGCTCGAAATTGCGGTGGCGCTTCTCGGTGCCTCCTTGAGCCTTGCCATTCTCAAAGGCGCAGGCGGCTTGCTGATCGGCGGCATCGCTGTCATCGTCGCCCTGTCGCTGATCTTCAGCTATGCCGCCGGGCGGATGCTGGGGCTGCCACCCAAACTCGCAACCCTTATCGCCTGCGGCAATTCCATCTGCGGCAATTCGGCCATTGCGGCGGCAGCGCCCGCCATTGGCGCCAAGCCAGAAGATGTCGCCGCCTCGATTGCTTTTACAGCCGTTCTCGGTGTCGCCGCCGTTCTGCTGATGCCGTTTCTGCCGCAGCTTCTCGGTCTTGATGCCACCCAATATGGCATCTTCGCGGGCCTGACGGTCTATGCCGTACCGCAGGTGCTAGCTGCCACCGCCCCGCTCGGCGCCGTTGCGGTGCAGACCGGGACAATCGTCAAGCTCATCCGCGTCCTGATGCTGGGGCCGGTCATTGCTGCCCTCTCCGTCATCCACGGCCAGTCCGGCAAGGGACGGCTGAAGTTGCAGCAGATGGTTCCGTGGTTCATCATCTGCTTCGTGCTGATGATCATGGCCCGTTCCTTCGGCCTCATTCCCGAGGTTCTGCTCGACCCCCTCGCCTCGCTCTCCAACATTCTCACCATCATGTCGATGGCGGCACTTGGTCTGTCGGTCGATATTCGCAGCCTTCGCCATGCCGGCGGTAAGGTCATCGTCGCCGCCAGCCTCTCGCTCGTGCTGCTTGGAATCTTGAGCTTCGGCCTGATCGCGCTGACGCAAACGGCCTGAAGGTGCGGCAGGCCGTTATTTCTGAGTGCTGACCGTCAGGATATAATGCGCGCCAAGTCCGCGGCGCGGTGATCCCAGGATAAGCGTCGGGCGGATCAGCCATTCAGTATCCGCCTTCGGCGTCAACGTGGCGATTTTACCTTCGGAGTCGCTGAAAAAGATCGCGTCCTGATCCGGCGTCGAAAAATCAAAGATCGCCATCAGGACGAATTCGCTGGAAGAGGTAAGCTCGACCTTCATCGTCTGCCCGGCCTTGACCTTCAGGCGGTAGACATCGCCACGGCCGCGCCGTGTCCAGCCAACGAGTTTCAGCGGCCCGGTGGGCGGCAGCGCAACTTCCTTGAGCCTTTCGCCGTCGTCCAGCCAGATGCCGTCGACGTTGCGGCTTTCCGCAAGGGATGGATGCGCCACGGCCGCCACGGCCATGGCAAAAGCCAGAAGAAGGGACTTTACCTTCATGGACGTACAAACTCCCGCCGCATGGCCTCGATCGGCTCACGGCAATGACAGCCTTCGATATGATCGTTGACCATACCCATGGCCTGCATGAATGCATAGACGGTCGTCGGGCCGACGAAGGTCCAGCCGCGCTTTTTCAAATCGCTGGAAAGACGAATGGACGCGTCGCTGGTGGGGTTGGCCCTTAACGTCGCATAGTCCAGCCTTTGCGGCCTTTCTGCGGCGGAAGGCTCGAACCCCCAGAAATAACGGGCAAGCGAACCGAATTCGTCCCGGAGCGCTATGGCGCGACGGGCATTGTTGATGGTCGACACGATCTTGCCGCGATGGCGGATGATGCCTTTGTCCGCAACACAGCGCTCAATGTCGGCCTCACCGAACTCCGCCACTTTTTCGAATTCGAAATTGGCAAAGACAAGACGGAAAGCCTCGCGCTTGCGCAACACCGTCAGCCAAGAGAGGCCGGACTGGAAGCCCTCGAGACATATCTTCTCGAACAGGCGGCGATCGTTGGTGACGGGATAACCCCATTCTCCGTCATGGTAGCGGCTGTAATCCTCAAGTCCCTGCTGCCAGAAACAGCGCACGCGGCCATCCGCGCCCGTTTCAAGTCCCGCCTCGTTCATACCGCAACCACCCTTTTTCGCTCCCGCCCGTGACCGGCGTGATGCGCGCACTTACCACTCATTCACCACGTTTCAAAACGGGTCGCTAACCTTAAATCCAGCTTTTTCTAATCAAGCGCTTTTTAATGAACAGCCATTTACGATTCGCTGGCGTCAAGGTGCGAACGTAGCCGGCAAGGCGGGTGAATGATCCCGCAATTGCTATTGTTGCGACATCCCGCAGAGAGAGTCCACCCGATGACGATGAAGTCCGTTTTTCTGGCGCTGAGCCTCGTTTCCACCTTCGCCGCCCCGGCCGCCGCCGCTGGTGAGCGTTACCGCGAGCGCCCGCCTGTCGTCGTCAGTCCAGACCTTTCCGCCCCCTGGGTAACGCAGCTTGGTGGCGGCAACGTGCGGCCCGTGGTTTACCCGCGCGCGCCAGCAGCCCGCCAGCCTTTCTTCCAGCAGCGCCAAGCCGCCATGCCGCAGCGCCCAAGCTCCGGCGTCACCTCGCAGCGCCCGGCCCGGGTACAGAACGCCGCCGTTCGCCCGAATGCGCCGGTGCGCACGCAGATCGCCCCGCAATTCCTGCCCCAGATCGTGAGCTACCAGACCACTCAGAAGCCCGGCACCATCGTCATCGATACGCCGAACCGCTTCCTCTATCTCGTCATGGCGGATGGCAAGGCCCGTCGTTACGGGGTCGGTGTCGGCAAGCCCGGTTTCGAATGGGCCGGAACGCACAAGGTAACCCGCAAGGCGGAATGGCCGAGCTGGACGCCCCCGAAAGAAATGATCAGCCGCGAAGCGACGAAGGGACACTACCTTCCGGCCTTCATGGAAGGCGGCCCTGCCAATCCGATGGGCGCGCGCGCCATGTATCTCGGCTCCACGCTTTACCGCATCCACGGTACCAACCAGCCCTGGACGATCGG
Organism: Rhizobium sp. AN6A; assembly: GCF_900215635.1. NCBI lineage: Bacteria > Pseudomonadati > Pseudomonadota > Alphaproteobacteria > Hyphomicrobiales > Rhizobiaceae > Rhizobium > Rhizobium sp. AN6A. The sequence goes on along the minus strand of NZ_OCNC01000004.1, from coordinate 1,728,521 downwards.
CAGCAACAATTCCTCAGGCTGCATCCGCATGCGCAACGAGGATGTCACCGATCTTTACGAGCGTGTGAACGTCGGAACGACCGTCATTGTGATATGACGGCAACGGTGCCGCTAATACGCGGACTTGCAGCCGACACCACGGCAGATCGCGCTTGAATTGATGTCCCACAGCGGTACAATCGCTACTAGATTGATTGAAGGAGACTTGGCGGGGGACGCCAGGCGCCGGACCTCTCTCAGGGGGATGATGGAACGGCCTTGAAACGGGTGGTCAACTGACCGCCCGTTTTTCGTTTCTGTCATTTGAATGTTACTAAAAAGCGGTTTGGTGTGTCCTCAACACTAAACTGGATTCTCCCCATGCTGCGCCACGTTTCCATTCTTTGCGCCCTGCTGCTCAGCGGCGTTTCCTTCTCTTCCGCAATCGCGGGGGAATTTGAATTTTCCGGTTACGGCGGCTGGCAAAGCGCCCCGCACAGCGATGTCACGGTTTCGGACGGACCGGACTTCCGGGCCGGGTGGGAAGGCAAGTCATTTTCGAGCCCAGCCTATTGGGGGGTGCGCGGCACCTACTGGTTCGAGGAAGGCCAGCTCAACAATCTCGGCATCTCGCTCGATTACACGCATGACAAGGTCTATGCCGACGACCAGACGCTGGCGCGTTCCGGCTGGTCGCATTTCGAGTTCACCGACGGCCTGAACCTTTTGACGCTGAACGCGCTCTATCGTTTCCCGCTGGAGACCTGGCGCCTGACGCCTTACGTGGGCGCGGGCGTTGGCATCAACGTGCCGCATGTGGAGGTTACCCGGGCTTCCGGCAAAACCTTCGAATACCAGTTCGGTGGCGCAACCCTGCAGGCGCAGGCCGGCCTCAGCTACCGCATAACCGACAACTGGTCGACCTTCGTGGAATATAAAGGCACCTACTCCTTTATCGACGTGGATATCGACAATGGCGGCAAGCTGAAAACCGATATCATGACCAATGCGGTGAACTTCGGCGTGGCCTACAAGTTCTAAAGCTGGGATGGAAATAGAGGGTGCTTTCCGACAGGTGCCAAGCTACCCTCAAACCTCACTCCTGTGCTTGTCACAGGAATACATCCTACACGCGTCTGCGCGGCGAGAAGAGGCCTTTAAGCCCAAGGACTTGGGCTGACTGGATCCCTGTTACAAGCACAGGGATGAGGTGAGCGAACGACGCACCGGCCCGAACCTTATGTCGGGTCCCATGGCCGGTACACGCGAACGGCGCTCTAAGCCAAAAGCCTCGCGGGTTTCGGTCCGCCATAAGCCCAGTCCAACAGCTCGACCGTATGCAGGATCGGCATTTCCGTGCCAGTCGCGATCTGCGTGATGCAGCCGATATTGCCGGTGGCGATGACATCCGCGTGTGTGGCCTCGATGTTCCTCACCTTGCGCGCCTTCAGCTTTCCTGAGATCTCCGGCTGCATGATGTTGTAGGTTCCGGCCGAGCCGCAGCAGAGATGCCCTTCCGCCGGATCGCGGACGGTAAAACCAGCCGCTTTCAGCAATTGCTTCGGTGCCATGGTGATCTTCTGGCCATGCTGCATTGAGCAGGCCGAATGATAGGCAACCGTCAGGCCCTGGCTTTCCTTTTGCGGCAGGTCGAGCGTGGCAAGATATTCGGTGATGTCCTTCGCGAGTGCCGATACCCGTGCGGCTTTGTCCGCATAGGCCGGATCAAGCCGCAGCATATGGCCGTAGTCCTTGATGGTCGTGCCGCAGCCGGATGCGGTGATGATGACGGCATCGAGGCCGCCATTTTCCATTTCACGCGTCCATACATCGACATTGCGGCGGGCGGCGGCGAGCGCCTCAGCCTCGCGCCCCATATGATGCACCAGCGATCCGCAGCAGCCTTCCCCCTTCGGCACGACAACCTCCACGCCAAGCCGTGCCAGAAGACGCAGCGTCGCCTCGTTGATACCAGGATCGAGCACCGGCTGGGCGCAGCCGGTAAGAATGGCGACACGTCCACGCTTTTCGCCTTCGGCCGCCCGTTCACCCGGACGTGCAGAAGCTGAAACGGCGGGCACGGAAGCCGGGGCGAGAGCGAGCATGGATTGAAGCGGTTTCAGCGCGGGAAACTTCGCGAGCACACCGGCGAAGGGTCGCGCGATCCGTGCCAGATGCAAGGCCAGCCGGAAGCGACCGGGATAAGGCAGAACCGCAGCCAGAAGATTGCGGGTCAGGCGGTCCATGAAAGGACGCTTATAGGTTTGTTCGATATGGGCGCGGGCGTGATCGACAAGATGCATGTAATCCACGCCGGACGGACAGGTGGTGGTGCAGGCAAGGCAGGACAGGCAGCGGTCGATATGGGTGACGACTTCGCGGTCCGCCGGGCGGCTATTTTCCAGCATGTCCTTGATGAGGTAGATGCGGCCGCGCGGACTGTCCAGCTCATTGCCGAGCGTGACATAGGTGGGACAGGTGGCGGTGCAGAAGCCGCAATGCACACATTTGCGCAGTATCTTTTCCGATTCCGCCACATGCGGATCAGCCAGTTGCTCGGGCGTGAAGGATGTTTGCATGGTTCAGACGGCCCTTCCCATCTTGCCAGGATTGAAGATGCCCGCCGGATCGAGCTTTTCCCTGATGCGCGCAGACAATATGGCCTCCGCCGCCGGGCGCGGTTCGAATGCCGCCACGGTGGCACGCACCGCGTCGCTCGCCCGCATCAAGGTGGCGTGCCCGCCGCCGAGCGCGCGGATGGCACCGCGCAGCAATTCCGCTTCCGGGTCCGCCTCCATCTGCATCCAGATGAGACCACCCTGCCAGTCATAAAAGGCATCGATGCCCGCTTCCATGCGCAAGGCAGAAACCAGTCTGTGGCCTTCGCTCGGCGCGACCGAGACTTTCCAGAGCGGTTTGGCATCTTGCCCGGCATAGGGCGCGACATTCCGCACCTGACGCCATAAAACAGCACTCTCCTCGCCTTCCAGCAGCGCCCATGGGCCAACCCGATCCATGACGGAAAGGAGTTTCGCCGCGCGCGCCTCGACGGAAGCCCCGAGCCCTTCCAGCCGCAGGATTGTCGCCGGACCTTCCGGCAGCGCGCCTGCGATGAAATGGGAGCGAACGCTTTCCGGCAGATGGGCCGCACCGGAAACCTCGACGCTCATCGCCATCGCCGCCGCCATGATCCGCGTCGCGGCCTCGTCGTCCAGACCGGAGACAACCACGGTTTTTTCCGCTGGCGGTTTCGGCAACACGCGGAAGGTTACTTCCGTGAGAAAGCCGAGCGTGCCGTGTGAACCCGCCAGAAGCTTCGAGAGATCTAGCCCGGTGACATTCTTCATTACCCGGCCACCGGCCTTGATGACTTCCGCCTTTCCATTGACGAAACGGATGCCGAGCAGGCTGTCACGCGCCGCACCAGCCACATAACGGCGTGGGCCGGAAACATTGGCAGCAAAGACGCCGCCGATGGTCGGCTCGCCTGTGGTTCCCATGATCGGGCGGTGGTCCATCGGCTCGAAGGCCATCATCTGCCGGTTTTCGGCAAGTGCGGCCTCGACGGTGGCGAGCGGTGTGCCTGCCTTGACCGTCATGACCATTTCGGCGGGGTTGTAGGCGATGATGCCAGCCATTGCGCGGGAGGAAAGCGTTTCATCTGCCTCGACCGCATTGCCGAAACCGGAGCGGGTGTTGCCGCCGATGATTTTCAGCGGGGTTTTTCGGGTTGTGTGGTCGCGGATGATGTCGGCGACCTGGGTTTCTGCATAGGGGGTCAGCATGGGGTGCGCTCCGAGCAAGAGATACCCCCCTCTGCCCTGCCGGGCACAGAGGGGTGAGCCGCACCCACCAAAGCTACAAAGCTAAAGTACATCATCCCCTCCCCTCCAGCGGAAACACCTTGGAAGGGTTCATCAACCAACCCTCGTCAAAAGCAGCACGAACCGCCATCTGCTGGTCAAGATCAGCCTCGGCATATTGGTGCCGCATCAGATCGCGTTTTTCGATGCCGACACCGTGTTCGCCGGTGAGGCAACCGCCCGCATCGACGCAGAGCTTCAGGATTTCATTGCCCGCCTCTTCGGCCCGGGCGGCGTCTTCCGGATCGTTGGCGTTGAACAGGATCAGCGGATGCATGTTGCCATCGCCCGCATGAAAGACATTGGCGACGCGAAGGCCGAGGCGGTCGGTGATTTCGCTTGTCTTTTTCAGCACATAGGAAAGCTGGGAAAGCGGCACCGTGCCATCCATGCAGATATAATCCGCGATGCGGCCCGTTGCGCCGAAAGCGGATTTGCGGCCCTTCCAGATCGCCGCGGCCTCCATGGCCGACTGGCATTCCCTGACCGTCTTCACGCCGTGTTTTTTCGCAATGGCGACGATATCGGCCAGCATGGCGTCCATTTCCGCCTCCGAGCCTTCGACCTCGACGATCAGCAGCGCACCGACATCCAGCGGATATCCGGCCTTGGCGAAGGCCTCGCAAATCTCGATTGCCGGTTTGTCCATGAATTCGATGGCGACAGGAATGATGCCCGCGCCGATGATATCGGCCACGCAGGAGCCAGCTTCTTCGGAAGTTTCGAAACCGAACAGCACCGGGCGCGCGCCCTCCGGCTTGGCAATCAGCCGCACCGTCGCCTCCGTGACGATGCCGAGCTGGCCTTCCGAACCGCAAACGAGGGCGAGAAGATCGTAACCGGCAGCGTCAAGATGCTTGCCGCCCAGCTCCAGCACCGTGCCATCGACAAGCACCATTTTTACGCCGAGCAGATTATTGGTGGTGACACCGTATTTCAGGCAGTGCGCACCGCCGGAATTCATGCCGACATTGCCGCCGATGGTGCAGGCAAGCTGCGAGCTTGGGTCCGGCGCATAGAAAAAGCCTTCCGCACCGGCCGCATCGGAAATGGAGAGATTGGTGACGCCCGCCTGCACCCTTGCCGTGCGATTGTAAAAATCGAGTTCGAGGATCGCGGACATCTTCGAAAGGCCGATCACCACCGCATCTTCCTGCGGAATGGCGCCGCCGGAAAGCGAGGTGCCCGCGCCGCGCGGCACGACAGGAATGCCGTAACGGTGACAATATTTCAGCACCGCTGCGACCTGCTCGGTGGTCTTTGGCAAGGCGACGGCCAGCGGTAGGCGGCGGTAGGAGACGAAAGCATCGGTCTCGAAAGGCACGAGCTCACGCGGCTCGTGCACGAGACAGTCCTCGGCCAGGATATCCTTCAGATCGGATATGATGCGGTCACGGCTCGATAAAACCGCCGCACGCGGCTCCAGAAACTTGATCGGCTGCGTCACCGCCCCCTCCTCCATGCACGTCTTGCCAAGTGGTATTGTTTCTTTACCACTTTGAAGGAGCGCAATCAAATGCTAAGGATTTTTTCCGTTCTGGAAATAATCGGGAGGCAACTGTGACAAATCTGGGCGATCTGGAGGTCTTCGCAACCGTTGCCGCCTCCGGCAGCATGTCGCTTGCCGCCAAGGAGCTTGGTTATTCGCCCGCTGTTATTTCCAAGCGCATCAAGCGGCTGGAAGAAAAGCTCGGCGCACGGCTGTTCCAGCGCACAACAAGGCAGATCTCACTGACCGAAGCGGGCCAGGGCTTTTACGAACGGGTACTTGCCGTGCTGGAGGGGCTGGAAGATGCCGAGGATTTCGTGTCCGGGCGCGCCAACACCGTCAACGGTACGCTCAAAATCTCAGCTCCCACCTCCTTCGGTCGCATGCATATTGCGCCGCATCTGAAGACGTTCATGGAGCGCCACCCGGACCTGTCGGTCAATCTGGTGCTCAGCGACGAATTCATCGATATAATCGAAGGCGGTTACGATCTGGCGATCCGCATCGCCGATCTCAATTCCTCCAGCCTCGTCGCCCGCCGGCTGGCGCCGGTGCGCCGCGTGCTGTGCGCCTCGGCGGAATATGTCGCTGCCCACGGCATGCCGGCGACGATCGAGGACCTTAAGAAGCACCGCTGCCTGCCGGCCCACAACAACGATATCTGGCGACTGGAAGGACCGGGCGGGGCGCTCAGCATCCGCCCGGAAGGCATGCTGGTCACCAACTCCAGCGAGGTAATCCGCGAGGCGGTGATATCGGGACTGGGAATTGCGTTGCGCTCCACCTGGGATATCGGCCACGAATTGCGGGCCGGCCGTCTGGTGCAGGTTCTACCCAGTTATGAGGGATCGCGAAACGTCACGCTCTCGGCGGTCTATCCGAGCCGGCAGTTCCTGCCCGCGAAGGTGCGGCTGTTCATCGATTATCTTGCCGGGCTTTACGGCCCTTCACCCTATTGGGAGCATGATTAACGCCGGTATTCAGTGCCCGCCCTCGACATGGGAGCGGCGAATGCGGCGCACCACCCACCAGACGCCAAAGACGGCGAAGGGAACGGAAAGGCCGGTGACCACGGCGGGATCAACCGGTAGCACGTCGTGGCTGATCGCCTTGGTGAGATAACCGATCAATCCGACGACGTAATAGGAGATGGCGGCGACCGACAGGCCTTCCACCGTCTGCTGCAGGCGAAGCTGCATGGCGGCGCGCTTGTTCATGGTGTTCAGGAGCACCGTGTTCTGCCGCTCCAGTTCCACGTCGATCCAGCTTCTGACGAGTGCCGTGGCGCGATAGAGCTTGCGCGACAGGTTGGCCTGCCGCTCCTCGACCGACTGGCAGGTGCGCATGGCGGGCGCCAGACGCCTTTCCAGAAAGCTGCCCATGGTCTCGTGCCCCTGAACCGGCGTTTCCGCAAGCGCGCGAATACGTTCACGCACGATGCCGTCATAGGCGCGGCTGGCGCCGAAACGATAGAGGCTGAGCGCGGCATTGGCTTCCAGTTCCGCCGCAAGCCGGGTCATCTCCGCCAGCAGCGCATCGGCCTCGTCGCGCGCGCCATTTTTCATGCGCTGGGTGATGCCCGTCAGGCCATCTTCGATGCGACGGATTTCCGGCGACAGCGTCTGCGCCATCGGCAGGCCGAGCATGGCGAGTGTGCGATAGGTCTCTATATCCAGCAGCCGCTGCACCAGCGCACCGCGGCTGTAATCGCTCAAACCCCGGTCGATCACCAGTATCTGCGTCAACCCGTCACGATCCTGACGGAAATCGGTGAGGATCGCCGCCTGCCCGTCGCGCACGTCGCTGTAACAGAGGCTCGTCGGCTCGAACATGGTCTCCGCATTGGGGGCCGTTGCGCCTTCTGGACGGATTTCCAGCCGTATGCCTGATATCAGGGAGCCGGGTGGTGAAAAACCGTCGCCGAACGGGTCGCCGACAATATCACCGCCGAATTTTTCCGGCGCGGGGCCATCCCAGAACCATGTCGAGAATTCGGTATGCCGCTCCCAGCGCAGCGTGCCCTGCCCCCAGGGCATGGCATGGTGGCGGGCATCGCGTTCCGGCGGCGCGACACCCCGGCTGCGCGACATTTCCGCAATGACCGAGTGATGCACGGCAGAACCGCCATCCATCATGAAGGCAAGCTGGACGATGATGCGCGACGGCGCAAGAAGCACGGTCGGCCGCGCATGAACCTCGCCGAGAGCCAGCGATCTTTCCGGCGCGCTTGCGAAAGCAAATCTACCCTTGGCCATTACGATATCGTCCCCGCCTGTTTCGCCGGTTTTCTAGAGCATCCTTCGCGATGACGACACCGCCAATCGAAGCAGATGTAATTGTTTTGATGCACCTGACGGAGAAAACCCGCCATCACCACCCTGTCCGGGTGCTTTAACAAAAGCCAGTTTAAAAAGGCAGGTGCCGTGTTGCCGCAGGCATGGCGCAGAGCTTGCGGCAGAACTGGACAGAATATTTGACCAGTGCGATGCTTCGCTGATAATTTGCCTCATCGAATACGGGGCGGGATTTCGCCGGAGAATGTTGCGATGGACGAAACACTGTTCGCCCGAATAGAGCACAGCCGCACATCGCAGGAGGTGATCTTACGTTTCGAGGAGCTGATCCTCGACGGCATATTGCGGGATGGCGACCGGCTGCCCGGCGAGCGTGAACTGGCGCAGAAGCTCGATGTCTCGCGGCCAATCCTGCGGGAAGCGCTGAAGGAACTCGAAACGCGCGGCCTTCTCACCAGCCGACACGGCGGTGGGACTTATGTGGCCGATATTGTCGGCCCGGTCTTTTCCGATCCCTTGAGCGCGCTGATCACACGCCACAGCCGGGCAACGCGGGATTTTCTGGAATATCGCCGATATATCGAAGGCATGACCGCCGAACTTGCGGCACAGCGGGCGACGGAGCCGGACAGGCGCAACCTTGCAGCTATCGTCGAAAAAATGCGGGAGGCCCATGAGGCTGGCCGCTTCGAAGAAGAACTTGCAAGCGATGTGGAATTTCACAACGCCATCGGCGAGGCGGCACATAATATCGTGCTGATGCACACATTGCGGTCCTGCTACCGGCTCCTGAGCGACGACATCTTCTATAACCGCCATCTCATATTCAGTGTCGCAGGTGCGCATGATGAGGTGCTGAGACAGCATATCGCCATCCACGAGGCCATTGCGGGCGGTGATGCGGCAGGGGCAAGGGCTGCGGCGGAAACCCATATCGATTTCATCGTGGACACCACATCCAAGGCGCATCAGGCAAGGGAATGGGACCGGATTTCGCGCCTGCGACAACAGCAGCGCAACGCCTGAAAACAGCTTCAGACGAAATGCGGCATCGCTTTTCTTCAGATTTTATGGAACCTTTTGTCCTCTTTGGTCTTTTTCTGGGGTTAATTGGAAAAATTTACCAAGATGGGACCCATGACGACCACGAGCGAAACTGAACGCTATCCAAGGATAGCTCTCATATCGACGCATGGCTATGTCGCCGCGCACCCGCCACTCGGCGCAGCGGACACCGGGGGACAAGTGGTTTATGTGCTTGAGCTTGCACGCAAACTCGGCCAGCTCGGTTACACCGTTGATCTCTATACCCGCCGCTTCGAAGACCAGCCGGAATTCGACGAGGTTGACGAGCGCGTCCGTGTGGTGCGCATTCCCTGCGGCGGGCGCGATTTCATTCCCAAGGAATATCTGCACCGCCACCTGATGGAATGGTGCGAAAACGCCTTGCGCTTCATCAAGAAAAACAACCTCAACTACTCTTTCATCAACAGCCACTACTGGGATGCGGGCGTTGCCGGGCAGCGGCTTTCCGAGGCGCTGAAAGTTCCGCATCTGCACACGCCGCATTCGCTCGGCCTCTGGAAAAAACGCCAGATGGAAACCGATTACCCGGAAAAGGCCGATACCTTCGAACTGGAGTTCAATTTCAAGGAACGTATCCAGCACGAACTCATCATCTATCGCAGTTGCGACATGGTGATTGCGACGACGCCGGTGCAGCTCGACGTCCTGATCGAAGATTACGGTCTGAAGCGCAAGCACATCCACATGATCCCGCCGGGTTATGACGACAACCGCTTCTTCCCCGTCTCGGATGCGACGCGGCAGATGATCCGACAGCGTTTCGGTTTCGAGGGCAAGGTGGTGCTGGCGCTTGGACGCCTTGCCACCAACAAGGGTTACGACCTTTTGATCGACGGCTTCTCGGTTCTTGCGGCGCGCGAACCGGAAGCCCGCCTTCATCTTGCCGTCGGCGGCGAGAATATGGACGAGCAGGAAACCACTATTCTCAATCAGCTGAAAGAGCGGGTCAAATCGCTCGGGCTGGAGGACAAGGTGGCGTTTTCCGGCTATGTCGAGGATGAGGATTTGCCTGATATCTACCGGGCAGCCGATCTTTTCGTTCTGTCGAGCCGTTACGAGCCATTCGGCATGACCGCGATCGAGGCGATGGCGAGCGGAACTCCGACCGTGGTAACCATCCACGGCGGGCTGTTCCGCGCCGTCAGCTACGGCCGCCACGCGCTGTTTGCCGATCCTTTCGATAAGGAAGACCTCGGCATCACCATGATGAAGCCGTTCAAGCACGAGCGGCTTTACGGGCGGCTTTCCCGCATGGGGGCGCACAAGGCGCGTAGCCTGTTCACCTGGACGGGAATCGCGCAGCAATTGCTGGCGCTGGTGGAAGGCAGGCCGCTGATGCCGGTTCTGGAAGAATCCGATTGGGCAGAGCCATGGAACGACGGCGATTGAAACCGCTTCGCCTGTTTTCCACCGATCTCGACGGAACCGTCGTCGGCGATAACGCCGCTACGCGCCGGTTCCGCGATTTCTGGCATTCGCTGCCGGACGATCTTCGCCCGGTCCTGGTCTTCAACAGCGGCAGGCTGGTCGATGACCAGCTCGCCCTCTTGGAAGACGTTCCCTTGCCGAGGCCCGACTACATTATCGGCGGGGTCGGCACCATGCTGCACGCAAGAGAGCGGGGCGAGCTTGAAAGCGCCTATACGCTTTCGCTCGGCACGGGTTTCGACCGGCGAAAGATCGCCGATGTCATGGCCGGCCTGCCGGGTGTGACAATGCAGGCGGAACGCTATCAGCATGGCCTCAAATCCAGCTGGTTCCTGCATGGTGCGGATGAGAAGAAGCTCAGTGATATCGAAGCCACGCTCGTTGCGGCGGATATCGATGCCCGGATCGTCTATTCCAGCAACCGCGACCTCGACATATTACCAAAGGCCGCAGACAAGGGTGCGGCATTGGCGTGGTTATGTGGACAACTGCACATTGGTCTCGACGAATCAGTGGTTGCAGGCGATACTGGCAATGATCGGGCGATGTTCGAGTTGAACGGTATTCGCGGTGTGATCGTTGGCAATGCCTTGCCGGAGCTTCTTTCGCTGGCGAACCATGACAACCGTTTTTTCCTCTCGCGCGCGACCGAAGCTGACGGTGTGATCGAAGGTCTCCAGAATTGGGGATTGCACACTGGCCAACGCAGTTCCGGCAATAATTCATAGCGGTTTTGCGTTCTGAATAGCGTAAAACATAAAAAATGCAGTATTCCCGCGATCGGTCGCTGACGGTTACGTACCGGGCAAAGCCTTCGTTCGCACCCCTGCCACATCCCCTGCTGCCTACGATCTTCAACGGCATGAAGACAATAGTGGGTTATGCGTGAGAGGGGATTGGCGGGACATAAAGGATATCTATATTAGCAGTTACGACTAACAGGCGAAGAAGGATCCACACGGATTGAAGATTTTGAATCGATTGGCGACAGATGTAGGCTTGATGTTGCGCAGACCGCCGCGACAGCAATATGCAGCGCTGTGCTATCGATCGTCCAAAAAACATCATGAGCCGGAAGTCCTTTTGCTGACAAGCAGGGATACGGGGCGCTGGGTCATTCCCAAAGGCTGGCCCATGGCCAACAAGAAGGCGCATGCCGTTGCCGAACAGGAAGCCTACGAGGAAGCCGGTGTCAAAGGCAGGGTGGATAAGGCCCCCTTCGGCTTTTATGAGTATGAGAAAAAGCTGAACAGCGGCATCAATGTGCTGTGCAAGGTTCAGGTACATCTGCTCGAAGTGGCGGAGCTGCAGGACAGCTTTCCCGAAAAGGATTCCAGACGGCTTGAATGGGTCACTCCCGAAGAGGCCGCCAAACGGGTCAACGAGCCGAAACTGAAAGCGCTCATGCTCACTTTCGACAAGCGGATGGCGCTTTCGAAATAGCGTCCACGCCCGAATAGTGGCAATCTGCAGTTTGTTTTTCCAACATGGCTTTTACTGTCTTTCATTTTGGAAAGATGTGCGAGATGTAACAGTCTTTCTGTAAATTGCCTTCAGCCCGCGACATTGCCGGACGAATGGGAATGCTGGCGAACGAGGTCTGAATGGCAATAAAGCCGCCACCGAACATGAAGCCGACGCTCGACAAGGATCTCGAAAAGATCACCCGTGTCGAAGAGGCGACGCTGCACGTCACGCAGCAGCTTGCCGGCCTTGGTGCGGGGGTGATGTTCGTTGTTCTGGCGGCGATATTTGCCGGCGCCTTCGTCACGGGCACGGCAGGCGCCGTCATCATCATCGCAGCCGTTGCCATCGGCGCCTATATGGCAATCAACATCGGCGCGAACGACGTGACGAACAATGTCGGCCCGGCGGTCGGCGCCAAGGCGATGCCGCTTGCAGCGGCACTCATCATCGCCGCCATATGCGAGATCGCGGGTGCCTTGATCACCGGCGGCAACGTCGTCGAGACCATTTCCAGCGGCATCATCAACATCCAGACCATTCCCGACCGCACCGTGTTTTCCTGGGCGATGTTGTCGGCCCTTCTCGCCGCCGGCCTTCTCGTCAACATCTCGACCTGGACGAAAGCGCCGATTTCCACCACCCACACGGTGGTTGGCGGCGTTGCGGGGGCTGGAATGGCGGCCTATGGCATCCGGGCAGTCGACTGGCTGTCGCTTGGCAGCATCGCCTTTGCCTGGGTTCTTGCGCCCTTTATAAGCGCGGCCATCGCCATCGCCCTCCTTGCTTTCATCAAGGAGTTCATCATCTACCGCGACGACAAGATCGACGCCGCGAAGCGTTGGGTTCCTGTTCTGATCGGCATCATGACCGGGGTCTTCACCGCTTATCTCATCTGGGTGGGGCTGAGGCAGATCGTCCATGTCTCGCTTGGCCATGCAAGCGGCATCGGACTTTTGACCGGCCTCGTCGCCTGGCGGCTGTGCGTGCCGATCATCCGCAAACAATCGGTGGGATTGGAAAACCGCAACCAGTCGCTTCGAACGCTGTTCCAGTGGCCGCTCGTTCTTGCGGCCGGCCTCATGTCCTTCGCGCATGGGGCAAATGACGTTTCGAACGCCATCGGCCCGGTGGTGGCAATCGTACGGGCGCTGCACGACGAGGCGGTGGAGACGTCCGCCCGCGCGCCGCTCTGGGTGATGCTGGTCGGCGCATTCGGGCTTTCCTGCGGTATTCTTCTCTATGGCCCGCGCCTCATCCGCCTTGTCGGTGAACAGATCACCAAGCTCAACCCGATGCGCGCTTTCTGCGTTTCCGTGGCTACGGCTCTGACGGTTCTCGTCGCCTCACGCTTCGGCCTGCCGGTCAGCACCACCCATACGGCGATCGGCGCCGTGTTCGGCGTCGGCTTCTTCCGCGAATGGTACACGCAGGCGTCTCGACGGCGGCAGGAACTCGTCCAGGCCGGCACCAGTCAAATCCGCCGGGCCGATCGATATCTGGACAATCCTTCCGAGATACGCCGCCGTTATCTCGTCCGGCGATCCCACTTCATGACCATCATCGCCGCCTGGCTGGTGACCGTTCCCGCAAGTGCTACGCTTGCAGCACTGTTATATTGGCTTATGTCCTTCCTCTTTCTCTGACGCTGAAACCGAAAAGTCCCATGCGCGCAAATTTCCGGATGCAACGCCTGTTCGTCGAAACCCCGCTTGTTGCGGGCGCGGCGCAGGAAGCGACGACCGAACAGTTCAATTATCTCGCCAATGTGCTGCGCATGACCGACGGCGCGGAAATCCTGCTGTTTAACGGCCGCGACGGGGAATGGAAGGCGAGACTCTCCTTTCCGAGCCGCAAGAAGATCACCCTCATCCCTCTGGAACAGACACGGCCCCAGCCGCCGGCATCGGATCTGCACTACCTGTTTGCGCCGCTGAAAGTCGGACGCATGGATTATCTGGTGCAGAAGGCGGTCGAGATGGGGGCCGGTCTTTTGCAGCCGGTGATGACGCAGCATGTGCAGGGCAAGATCCACAATACCGAAAAGCTGCGCGCCAATGCCATCGAGGCCGCCGAGCAATGCGGCATCCTGTCGTTGCCTGACGTGGCCGAGCCGGTGAAACTGAAAGACATGCTCGAGACCTGGCCCCAGGATCGACGGATCATCTATTGCGACGAGGGCGATGCAGGGCAAAATCCGCTGCCTGTCCTGCAATCCATCAAGGAACGCAAAATCGCTCTTCTGGTCGGCCCGGAAGGCGGGTTTTCCGAAGAGGAAAGAGAGCTGATGCGCAGCCTTGCCTTCGTCACCCCCATCCCGCTGGGGCCGCGTATCCTCCGGGCCGATACGGCTGCGGTCGCAGCCCTTGCGGTCATTCAGGCATCGATCGGCGACTGGAATTGACCTATCTGGCACATGTCGTTATCGCAAAACCGCTGCACAGTTTTACGCGACATGCGCTGAACCATTGCGCTTCATGCATCTTTAAAAGAAATTCATTTGCCTCCGGATACGATCCGGCTCTATTTGCCACACATATGCCTCGCCGCAACAGAGACGTCATAACAAGGTAAGCCATGGCACGCGATACGACCGACCAGACACCCCTCTCCTCCGTCACGGAGCTTACAGATTATCTGGCCGGCGGTTGCAGAGCTGAAGCCGACTTCCGCATCGGCACCGAGCACGAGAAATTCGCCTTTTTCCGCGAGGGCAACCGGCCGGTTCCCTATTTCGGCGAGGCCAGCATTTCCGCTCTGCTGAAGGGCATGCAGGAAAAGCTCGGCTGGGAGCCGATCATGGATGGTGAAAACATCATCGGGCTTGGCGAACAGCACGGGATGGGCGCCATTTCCATCGAGCCGGGCGGCCAGTTCGAACTATCAGGTGCCCCGCTCGAGAACCTGCATCAGACCTGCAAGGAATCCAACCAGCATCTGGCGACCCTGCGCGAAGTGGCGGAGCCGATGGGCATCCGTTTTCTCGGCATTGGCGGCAGCCCGCTGTGGAGCTATGACGAAACACCGCGCATGCCGAAATCGCGCTACGCGATCATGACGCGCTACATGCCGAAGGTCGGGACCAAGGGTCTCGACATGATGTACCGTACCTGCACCATTCAGGTTAACCTCGACTTCTCTTCCGAAGCGGATATGCGCCAGAAGATGCGCGTTTCCATGAAGCTCCAGTCGCTGGCAACCGCACTGTTTGCTTCCTCGCCCTTTACCGAAGGCAAGCCGAACGGCCTGCTTTCCTGGCGCGGCGATATCTGGCGCGATACCGACAATCGCCGCTCCGGCGTGCTGCCCTTCACCTTCAATGACGATTTCGGCTTCAAGGATTATGTCGAATGGGCGCTGGATGTGCCGATGTATTTCATCGTGCGCGACGGCAAGTATCACGATTGCACCCATGTCACCTTCCGCCAGTTCATGAACGGGGCTCTGAAGGGTGAAATCGCCGAATGGGAACCGACCATGGGTGACTGGACGAACCATCTCTCCACGTTGTTCCCCGATGTGCGCCTGAAGCGCTTTCTGGAAATGCGTGGTGCCGATGGCGGCCCATGGAGACGCATCTGCGCCCTGCCCGCTTTCTGGGTCGGCCTTCTCTATAATCAGGAAGCGCTTGACGCAGCCGATGCGCTGACAGCCGGCTGGAGTTTCGACGAGGTCATCGCCCTTCGCAATACCGTTCCGGCCAAGGGGCTGGCCGCGGAGATCGCCGGCAAGCCGCTTCTCGGTTTCGCCCGCGAGGTGCTCGACATTTCCCGCACCGGCCTCAAGAACCGCAACCGGCTGAACAGCGAAGGCCAGGACGAAACCGTGTTCCTGTCATCGCTGGACGAAGTCCTTGCCAAGAAGACCACGCTCGCCGAAGACCTGCTTGCGCTCTATAACGGCCGCTGGGGTGGATCGGTGCTGCCAGTATTCGATGAATATCAGTATTAAAGCATTCCGCTGAAACTGCGCAACGGCTTTACGTCCGGACAATGCGCAAAACAGGCAACGCGTTGCCATAAAAAAACCCGGTGCGGCCGAGGGGCCTGACACCGGGCAAAGGCAGGGTTATTGGCAAATCACCCTGCGGGGAAAACCTTATCGGTTCGCGAGCAATCCCGACGTCTGGAGGTACGCCGGAATTGCACGAACACAAGCCTAGAGCGTCTTGAACCGCGTGACTGAGCGCGTGCGTGCGGCGCGCGTCAGATGGGCGGTCGGATCTTCGAGCAAGCCGGTATTGAGCGCGTTGGTCACATCCGAGCGCGCCAGCCCGATATCGGCGAGCAGGCGATCGTCAAGCTCCGTGAGACCATTTGCGACGATACGATTGTAGATGCGCTGCACAAACGTTTTCACGGTGGAAGCAACACCGAAAGCGATGCGACGCAGGGTGTCGCTCTGCCGGCCGGTTGCGAATTCCAGTTCCATTTTCCGTTCTGCCGTGCGCATAACAATGATCCTTCCGTAACGGCACGATGTGGCACCGCTCCCGACGCACCGTGCGCGGGAAGCTGCCTTGGGTTGGGGGCCTGACGATGGTCCGCCCCGGGGTTGAGATTGATTTGCTAGGTGTCAAAATGTCGCAAGACTATTGATCAGTCCAACGAATGTTTCTAATGTGAGACATCAATCATTCTGATGGATGAGTATCAATGTCCGCACCTCTCGACATAGACCAGCTGCACACCTTCATCGCCATTGTCGATACCGGCAGCTTTACCAAGGCCGCTGAGCGCGTTTTCAAGACGCAATCCGCCGTATCCATGCAGATGCGGCGGCTTGAGGAGCGGATCGGCAAACAGCTCTTTGCAAAGGACGGGCGCGGCAACCGCCTGACGGCCGAGGGCGAGAAACTGATGAATTATGCCCGCCGCATCATTCGCCTCAACAACGAGGCGATTGCGGCCTTCGATGACAACAGGCTCGAGGGCACGTTGCGCATCGGCACCCCGGATGACTATGCCGACCGCTACATGCCAGAGATCATCGGGCGTTTCGCCAAGACGCATCCGAATGTCGAGCTTTACATCGTCTGCGAACCTTCGGTGAGCCTTGCCGAAAAAATGGCACGCGGCGAGCTGGATATAGCGCTCGTCACCCACAATCCCCGCGCCCGCTCCTCCGATGTCGTGCGCACCGAGCCGCTCTGCTGGGTCACCTCCGCGAACCATCCGCTGAAGGATGATGCGCCAGTGCCGCTGGCTGTCGGCCGGCGCGACTGTCACTGGCGCCAACTTGCCTGCTCGGCGCTCGATGCCGACGGGCGGGATTATCAGGTGCTGTTCACCAGCTGGTCTTCCACCGTGGTTGCCGCCGCCGTACTGGCAGGCATGGCGGTCTCCGTGCTGCCGGAATCGGCGCTGCGTACCGGCATGAAGGTTTTGACCGCCTCGGACGGTTTCCCACCGCTGCCGCCGGTCCAGATCGGCCTGATGAAACGGCCCGGCCTGTCGCCCTCGCTGGTGAACGCCATTACAGACCACATCACCGCCTGCCTCGACAACATCTCTCCGATGAACGTCGCCGATGAGCTGGATAACGATGTGAAGACCTACCCGAAGATGCCGCGCCTGCGCGCCGGGCACATGCTGCCGGGCTGGTGAATGGGTCCGCAAATGCGGGCGTGTGAGACGCCTTAACCAGGTAAGCTCGGCCTTTCCATCGTCCGTCTTCGCGTTGCAGCCTACCGTGCACGCAGCGATGCGACAGCCAGCAGCGTGTCGCCGCTGATGCCCACCGAGCCGCTGCCGTTGAACAGCATCATGATCGGGTTGGTGGTGTTCTGCTTGTCGTCGTACATGATGGTAAAACGGGCGATCAGCTTCTTGACCTTATCGGGGTCCTGAAAGTCCTCGATGTCGAAATATTTCTTCATCATCGCCACCTGCGTATCGACCCCGGCATTGCCGAGTTCATCGGGAATGCCGAAGGTGGTCGTGATGAAGTTCTGGATCGCGGTGTCGGCGAGAATGGAGTAATAGGACGTTGTTCCCGCCGCCATTCGCTTGAAATAGAGCGCCAGACGCACGCCCGCATTTTCTTCACCCGCCTGCGTCTCCAGCGTCTGCGTCAGATAATTGTCCAGCGTCTCGTAGAGGCCGCGGCGCGTCTGGATGGAGCTGCGATCCTCGCGCAGGATATTACCGTCCGTATCGAAATTGAACGCGGTGACGAGACGGCGAAAAGCCGGGTCCATCTCCTTGTTGAGATAGCTGTCCTTGTCATCCAGATTGGACGTGAACATTTTTTGCAGCTGGTCCTTGGTGACCTTCGTGGGGTCGATGCCAAGCGATTCCATCGCGAATTTCGTCAGGCGATCATTCCCCAGAAAATCCTTGAGCGTCTTGACCTTCTGTAGCTCCGAACGGAAAAATTCCGCCTCCTTCTTTGCGGCTTCCTTTTCCTGGTCGGTTCCGAAGGCTGATTTCTTCTTGATGTAGTCGACCGACATGCTCTGGATTTCAAGTTCGGACTGCGCAAGTACCGGAGAGCCTGGCGATCCGTCAGACTTGAAGTTGAAGAGTTCCGCGAGTTTGACGTAACGATCGTCTTTCAGCGCATAAACGTAGCTCTTCTTGTCCAGCAGGTCGCTGGTCAGGGCTCTACGAACGTCCGCAATATTCACCTTCGTCGGATCGAGGCCGACCGCCTTGAGCGCATAGGTGTAAACCGCGCTGCTTTCCAGGAAGTCCGCAACGGATTTGACGTTGGCAATATCGCTCTTGAACAGCTTCAAAGCGTTTTCGTCAGCGGCTTCGTCCTTGTCGTTATAATGGTTCATGTACCCATTGGTCGTGGTAACGGTCTGGGTCGTCGTCTGCGGTGCCGTACCGTCCGGCAGCGTTCCATCCGCCTTGAAATTGAACGCTTCACGCAGTGCGATGTAACGTTTATCGCCATTGCCGAACTTGGCGATATAGTTGTTGGGATCGCTGAGATCGCTGGTCAAAATGTTCTCGATCGTCGCATTGACTATGGTCAAGTCATTCAGGTCGAATGCGACCTTGATGTAATTCACCAGACGCGGGTCTGCCATCAACTCATCGACGGTCTTGATCGAACCGATCTTCGATTCGAAATAATCCCTGTTCAAGGTGGCAACGGTCGGGGTCACACGCGGGGCACTGCCGACATAGGCCTGGGTCAGGATCTTGACGTTGTCGGCGGTCTGCGCCTGGCCGGCCACAACGGTACCGTCATTGGCAAATTCGAAAGCCTGGGCCATCTGCGCCATCGTATTATATTGCGAGACGGTGTTGGAGAGCTGGGTCTGCTCCGCCGTTATGGAGGCAAGGGTCGCCGCCCACTGGTCCTTCGGCGGCAGTACGCCCTCAAGCTGGGTGAGCTGATCCTGCCGGGTGGTTTTCTCTGTTTCAAGGGCGGTTCGCTGCTCGGCGGTCAGCGTGGTATCAGCCAGCGCGGTATCGATGGCCGTTATCCGATCCGTCACATCCCCATGCAACTCGATATTGCCCTTGGTCGTAAGCTTTTCCACGGCAGCGGAATAGGCCGCGCCGAACTTCTGGTTCAGATAGCTGTTCGGGTCATCGATATCGCTCGTCATCAATCCCTTGATGTGGGAATAGCTGTAGGTCTTCTCATCAATGCTGAAGACCTCGAAGATGTAGGCGCGGGTTCTATCGTTCTGAAGCAGCTGGTCCACGTTCGTGACCGTTCCGATGATCGCCTTATAATAACGGGTTTCTTCGGACAGGCTGTCATCGAGGTTGGTGATCGAGGTGTCATAAAGCCCGATCATGTTGTCGAGCTGCGCCTCCGTCTGCACCGTGGTGGTGGACTGCGTGAAGTTGAAGGATGCGGCAAATTCGCGGTAACGTTCATCGGTCAGCTTGTTGGCGAAACTGTTCTGGTCGTTCAGGTCGCTTTCCAGCACCTTCTTCATGAAGGCCTTGGCATAGGTCATCTCGCCGAGACCGAAGGCATCCATGGCATAGGAATAGAGCTGGTAGTTATTGAGGAACTCGTCGACGCTTTTTACATTGCCGATGTTTTCCTTGTAATATTTCGTCTGCCGCTCGACGATCCCCTGCTGCGACACGCGTGAAATGCTTGCCTTCATATCGCGGTTGATGAGGTCGTAACTCAGAAAAGTCGATACCATGCGAATGCCCCCTGGAGCGCCGCGCATCACGCTGGATACGGCCCGCTCCGGTTTTGAATTCGCCCACCACACCTCCATCCGGACGCACGGCAGGCCTTGGCGCGACTGTGCATGACGCGCCTTGCCCGGAGCTTGAAAGAGCACAGTTTCGGGACTGAGAAAAATCGCATTGTCTCAATCGGCTTTACCTCAGCGAAACCATGCCACGGTGGGTTTTGCTAACCATTTGGGAATGCAAAGTTTTCTTAACCGCGATTTTTAAGCAGTCTCGAACATGCGGCGGATATTCTCCTGACATCAGAGGACGAAAAGTCCCGATGAGAAGACCGGAAACCGGCTCTCAGGTAAAACAAGGGTAGAATAAACATGACCAAGACCGTTCTGAAGCCCGACTGGGCCGTCGCCACACTCAGACTCGACCCGGCACGTTTTCCGCAACAGGTCACCTATGGCAGGGGCAATGGCGCAACCGATGTTGCCGTCACGCTCGATGAACGGGGCGCCGTTCTGCGAAAGGTCCTGTCCTCTTCCGGCCTGCCTTTGTCCTTCGCCCTGCCAGCCCGCGCTTTCAAGGGCGTTGCCGCCCGCGCCATCGACCATGGTGATGGACAGGTGACGGTGACGCTGGAGCTTCACCACGACGATCCGGAACTTTGCGTTCCGCTTCTCGTCGCCCATGATCTTTGCGACATCGCCGCCGACTGGCGCAGCTGGTCCGAAGCCTACCGCATTCCGATGCTGATGGTGGAGGCCGATGGCGTCGCCCGTCCGCTGGAAGAACATCTCGGCAAGGTGCGCACGAAAAACACCCGCCCGCGCCGCCGCCACTCCTATTTCGCGGAGCGCCGCCCGCGCTTTCTCGTTCGCCGCTCCACCGGTTCTCTCGGCATGAGCATGAAGATCGAGGGCAAGGAAATCATCGCCCGCAGCTGATAATCTTCAGTCAAAACAATAGAAAGCCCGGCGCGGATATCGCGGCCGGGCTTTTTGCATCTTGCCTTTCAACAACCTCACGCCAACAGAAGCGGCAGAATGAGACCGGCGAAAATCAGCACGCCGACACGGTTGTTGGATTTAAACAGCACGAGGCATTGCGCCACGTCGTCGATATCGAGCACCCAGACCTGCCGGAAAAGCATGATGGCGGCGGCGGCAAGGCCGCTATAGGCGATCAGGTTAACGCCCGCTCCCCAGAAGGACAGGGCGATCATGACGAGGGCTGTGCCATAAAGAAAAACCAGCCAGCGATGTGTGTTGTCTCCAAACAGCAGCGCGGTTGAACCGATGCCCACAGCCGTGTCGTCTTCCTTGTCCTGATGGGCATAGATTGTATCATAACCGATCGTCCAGGCGATGGAGCCGACATAAAGCAGGACAGCAGGCCAGGCGATAGACCCGAACTGCCCGGCCCAGCCCATGAGCGCACCCCAGGAAAAGGCAAGGCCGAGAAAAAATTGCGGCCAGTTGGTGAAGCGCTTGGCGAAGGGATAGATTGCCACGAAGACCAGCGAGAATATGCCGGTGGCAATCGCAAATCCGTTGAACTGCAACAGCACCACGAGTCCGGCGAGCGCCTGCAACACGATGAAGACCTTTGCCTGCGCCCTGCTCACTCGACCGGACGGCAGCGGCCGCGAGCGCGTGCGCGCCACGGCCATGTCGATCTTGTGGTCCGCAAGATCGTTATAGGTGCAGCCCGCGCCGCGCATCGCCACCGATCCGATGAAAAACAGCGCCAGATGCCAGATCAGCGTGCCCCAGGAAAAACCGCCGCCTGCTACCGCGGCATTGGCCGCAAGTGCTGCGGACCAGAAACACGGCCACATCAGCAATTGCCAGCCGATGGGGCGGTCCCATCTTGCCAGCTGCGCATAGGGCCAGAGGGGTCTCGGCAAAATCCGATAGACCCAGTTGTTGGATGGTGCGTCGGAGACGCGGTCTGACAAATCGCTGTGGTGAACCATGGGGATGGTTCTACAGCATCGGCGGGCGAATCGGAATCGATTTCAGCACTTGGCCGTAAACACAAAAAAGCCCCGCAACGCTTTCGCGGCGGGGCTTGGGGTGGCCATATTCGCCTCGCCTCAGGGCAGCGTAAAGCCGAATTTGTAGCTTGCCTGGACGCCGATGACGAACTGGTTCTTGGAGCCGCGTTCACGCACGAGCGAGCTGTCGGCAGCGTCGCCCGTCAGGCGGCGATATTCGGCGAATGAACCGACTTCAGCGGCTTCCGTGACTTTCCAGGTGATAGCGGCGCCGACGCCGGCGGAATGCAGGCCGCCGCCGGGGCTGTAGGGCGATGGCGCGCCGGCCGCTGTCTGCGCGGCGCTTACGCCGTAATAGCGTTCATTGTATTTGCTGCTGACCCATGTGGCGCGCGGACCGGCGGAAATCTGGATACCGGGGGCGATATCGGTGAAGACGTCGGCCGAGAGGTCGGCGACCACGCCGCTATGGCTGCGGATGCCCTGCCGGGCTTCGCCGCGAATACGCAGCCAGTCGGTGGGATAAGCCTCGGCGAAACCGCCAAGCTCGCCGCCGCGCTTGATGCGGGTCATGCCTTTCAGATCGGCCGAATCCTTCTGGTCACGCGGAGACACCAGCTTTCCCGCAAGACCCATGCTGATCGGGCCATTGTCCAGCAGCGAGATCGAGGCGCTGTCGTTGCGCGACGTGAAACGCGCGCCCTGACCCTGACGGCCGAGAGAAATGATGGGCGAAAATCCGAATTCGTTCTTGTTGTCGCCCTGATATTTCGGCGCAGAAAAACCCGAACCGCCGAGCTTCAAATACCAGTCGCCGGAAAACCAGCCATCGGCATGGGCGTTACCGACGGCAAAAAGCGATAAAACACAAGCGGCGACGGCCGCTGATGGCTTGAACATGAAAATAACCCCAGGAAACGCAATACAAACAGGTAAGCGTAGAATTAGAGGGATTCCGTTTCCATTCCATTAACCAGCGCGGGAAGAAATGCGCCTCCTGCGTTGGGGGTGGCGACAAGGCCTCAAAACCTCACCTCCGTCATGCTCGGGCTTGTCCCGAGCATCTGCAACCGCCCGATTTTACGCGACGTGGGTGGATCCTCGGGACAAGCCCGAGGATGACGTCGAATCTGCGGAGACATTTGTCGGCAATCTGTAAGAGCGCCGTTCGCGCGCTCGTCAGAACATAACCTTCTCAAGCGGCGGCCGTGTCTTTTCGAACTCCAGAAGCCTCTCCTCGTTGCGGTTGATATAATCGCGATTATGCGGAACGGCGTCGCGATCCTTGGCGAGCTGAATCTGGAAAATATGGAAATTTTCGTGGGTGAAGGCCATTTCGGACCCCGCCAGATAAAATTCCCACATGCGGAAGAAACGTTCGTCATAAAGTGCTACCGCCTCTGCCTTGCGCGCCACGAAACGTTCGCGCCAATGCCGCAGCGTATGCGCATAATGCATGGGCAGGATTTCGATATCCTTCACCAGCAGCCCCGACCTCTGGATGGCCGGCAGCACCTCGGCAAGCGAGGGGATGTAACCACCGGGGAAAATATATTTTTCGATGAAGGGATTGGTCGCCAGTGCCGGACTGGGCTGGCCGATGGAATGCAGCACCATCACGCCCTTGTCGTCCAGAACCTCCGCCACCTTGTCGAAATAATCGCGGTAATGGGTCGGCCCGACATGTTCGAACATGCCGACCGAGACGATACGGTCGAATTTCTTTGAGGCAGGCAGGTAACGGTAGTCCTGCAATTCGAAACGAACATTGCCGGCAAGCCCACGTTTTGCTGCGCGGTCGCGGGAAACGCGCAGTTGCTCCTCGCTGAGCGTGATGCCGGTCACATCGGCACCTGCACTTTCGGCAATATACATCGCCATGCCGCCCCAGCCGGATCCGATCTCCAGTACGCTCTGGCCCGGCTCCGTCATCAGCTTGGCGGCGATGTGGCGCTTCTTGGCGACCTGCGCCTCATAAAGACTGATGCCCGGCGGATTGAAATAGGCGCAGGAATATTGCCAGTCCTCATCAAGGAAGATGTCGAACAGCTTGGCGCTCAGATCATAGTGATGGGCGACGTTGCTCTTGTTGTGGTTTACCGGCAGATGCATCCTGATGCGGGCGGCGATGATGCGGGCCATACCACGCCACACCATGCCGAAGGACAGCGCCTCGCTTAGCGTGTTGCTTTTAACAAGCGCCAGAAAGTCGTAGATGTCGCCCTCGACGAGCTGCATACGGCCTTCCATATAGATCTCGGCGAGTTTCAGCGCAGGATCGGCAGCGATCTCCTGCATGGCAGCTTCGTCGGTGAAATTCAGAACCACCCTTGTTCCGGTACCGTCACCAAATGTACGGCTACCACCCGGGCTATTGACGACAAGATTACCGTTCTTGATTATCTTTTCGAGAAGAACATGCAGAGACGACGCCATGGCACCCCCAATTGCTAAGTCTCACTTATCAATTTTTCTGACCGTATTCCTTTCGGCACAAGTTTCAAGATAGTCTTATTTCAAAAAAATTGAACGATTTCATCAAGCAAAAAGCCCCACCGGGGTTTCCGGCAGGGCTTTTCCATAGAAATCATTTCAACCGGAGGTCAGCGTCGCTTCATCGCTTCGGCCAGAGCCGCGGCAAGAGCCCCACCGGATTGCGACCCTTCGTTGTGTCCCTGCGGTTTGGAATTCGCATGGCGCATGGCGCCCGCATTGCCCTTTTCGCGCATTGGCTGGGGTGCCGCCTCGCCACCGTCCTTGCGCATGGTGAGGGCAATACGCTTGCGCTTCACATCCACCTCCACGACACGGACCTTGACGACATCACCCGCTTTCACGACCTCATGCGGGTCTTTCACGAAACGGTCGGCCAGCTGCGAGACATGCACGAGCCCGTCCTGATGCACACCGATATCCACGAAAGCGCCGAAGGCGGCGACATTGGTGACGGTACCTTCCAGCAACATGCCCGGTTTCAGATCGGTGATCTCGTCCACGCCATCGGCAAAGGTCGCCGTCTTGAAGCTCGGACGCGGGTCTCGGCCGGGCTTTTCCAGTTCGGCGATGATGTCCTTGACGGTGGGCAGGCCGAATTGCTCGTCAATGAAGCGCTTCGGATCCAGCCCCTTCAGCGTGGCGCTGTCACCCATCAGCGTGCGCAGGTCGCGACCGCAGGCGGCAACGATCTTTTTCGCAACGCCATAAGCTTCGGGGTGCACGGAGGACGAATCCAGTGGTTCCTTGCCGTTGGGAATACGTAGAAAGCCGGCGCATTGCTCGAAGGTGCGCTGGCCAAGGCGCGGCACCTTCAACAGCTCCTTGCGGCTGGCAAAGGGGCCGGTCTGGTCACGGTGCGCGACGATGGCGTCGGCAATCGAAGCACCGAGGCCGGAAACCCGCGCCAGAAGCGGCGAGGAGGCGGTATTGAGATCGACACCGACGGCATTCACCGCATCTTCCACGACCGCGTCGAGTGAACGGCTGAGACGGCCCTGATCGACATCGTGCTGATACTGCCCGACGCCGATGGATTTCGGCTCGATCTTCACCAGTTCGGCCAGCGGGTCCTGAAGGCGGCGGGCGATGGATACCGCGCCACGCAGGGACACGTCGAGATTGGGGAATTCCGCCGCCGCCCGTTCCGACGCGGAATAGACCGACGCGCCCGCCTCCGAAACGATGACCTTGGTGGGCTTTGCGCCGGAAGCCGAAGCCGGCATCTGTGTCAGCAGATCGGCGACCAGCTTTTCCGTCTCACGGCTGCCCGTGCCGTTGCCGATGGCGATCAGCTCGACATTGTGCTTGCGGATGAGCATGGCGAGTTCCGCCTGCGCGCCGCGCACGTCGTTCCTTGGCTGGAAGGGATAGACCGTCTTGGTGTCGAGCAGCTTGCCGGTGCCATCCACCACGGCCACCTTGACGCCGGTGCGGATGCCCGGATCGAGCCCCATGGTGGCGCGTGAGCCCGCCGGTGCGGCCAGCAGCAAATCCTTCAGATTGCGGGCGAAGACATTGATCGCCTCTTCTTCCGCACGTTCGCGCAATTCGCGCATCAGATCGAGCGAAAGCGACATGGAGAGCTTCACGCGCCAGGTCCAGCCTGCCACTTCCATCAACCATTGATCGGCGGGGCCGGCATTGCGGATATCGAAGGCGGCCGCGACGGTGCGCTGCGCCGGCTTGACCGGAGAGGGATCATCCGCATCGACATCGATGGTCAGCGTCAGAATTTCCTCGTTCCAGCCACGCAGCATGGCCAGCGCGCGGTGTCCCGGCACCGTCGCCCAGCGCTCGAAATGATCGAAATAATCGGAGAATTTTTCGCCTGCCGCCTGTTTGCCGTCGACCACCTTGGCGCGGAAAATGGCGTTCTGGCGCATATAGTCGCGCAGGCGTCCAAGAAGATCGGCGTTTTCCGTCATGGTTTCCGCCACGATGTCGCGCGCGCCTTCAAGCGCTGCCTTCACATCCGCCACCTCGCCCTGCACATAGGCCTCGCCAAGCTTTGCCGGATCAGCTGCGCGGTTTGCCCAGATCGCTTCGGCCAGCGGACCGAGACCGCGCTCGCGGGCGATTTCGGCGCGGGTGCGGCGCTTCGGCTTGTAGGGCAGATAAAGGTCTTCCAGCTCCGCCTTGGTGCCCGCCTGCATGATCTTGACCATCAGGGCATCCGTCATCTTGCCCTGACCGTTGATGGTATCCACAATGGAGGCGCGGCGCGCATTGAGTTCACGCAGATAGACGAGGCGTTCGGCAAGCGTTCGAAGCTGGGTGTCATCCAGCCCTCCCGTCGCTTCCTTGCGGTAACGGGCGATGAAGGGCACGGTCGCTCCCTCGTCCAGCAACGCCACTGCCGCCTTCACCTGATCGGCGCGGGCGTTGATTTCGGAGGCGATGAGCGTGGCGAGGCGGGCATTATCTGCGGTCATGGGGTTCTCTGATGTCACATCTGGAGCGGCGAACATAATGTCTGATTGTGGCGTGACAACAAGAGGCGGCAACGATTCCACAGGAAAGGCTGAGTTCGAGGGAAAGACGGGCATTTGCGGCGCTTTCTCCTTGACCTTTCGCCCCCCTGCCCTTAACGCCCCTCAAACAAGGTTACAGGCGAATTTGCAGGGGTGTTGACCATGAAAGTTCTGTTGATCGGTTCCGGCGGACGCGAACATGCGCTGGCGTGGAAAATCGCCCAGTCTCCCCTGCTCGATGAACTTTATGCCGCTCCCGGCAATCCCGGCATCGCCGACCATGCGACACTCGTTTCGCTTGACGTGGAAGACCACGCCGCCGTTATCGCCTTTGCCAGGGAAAAGGCGATCGACTTCGTCGTCGTCGGACCGGAAGCGCCGCTGGTTGCGGGTCTGGCGGATGATCTGCGTGCGGCTGGTATTGCCACCTTCGGGCCTTCGAAAGCAGCCGCTCAGCTTGAGGGTTCCAAGGGGTTCACGAAGGATCTATGCGCCCGTTACGATATTCCGACCGGGGCTTATCAGCGTTTCAAGACCGCCGAACCTGCCAAGCAATATGTCCGTGAACAGGGCGCCCCCATCGTCATCAAGGCCGACGGGCTTGCCGCCGGCAAGGGCGTAACGGTTGCCATGAGCGAGGCGGAAGCACTTGCCGCCATCGACGACTGTTTCGACGGCGCTTTTGGCGCTGCCGGCGCCGAGGTTGTGGTGGAAGCTTTCCTCGACGGTGAGGAAGCCAGTTTCTTCTGCCTTTCCGATGGCAAAACCGCGCTAGCGTTGGCAACAGCCCAGGACCACAAGCGCGTGGGTGATGGCGACACCGGCCCCAACACCGGCGGCATGGGCGCCTATTCCCCCGCCCCGGTGATGACACCAGCCATGGTGGAGCGCACCATGAAAGAAATCATCGAACCGACGATTTCTGGCATGGCGAAAGACGGCAATCCCTTCTCCGGCGTATTTTTCGCCGGTCTGATGATCACCGCCAAAGGCCCCGAGCTGATCGAATACAATGTGCGTTTCGGCGATCCGGAATGTCAGGTGCTGATGATGCGCCTCAAGAGCGACCTGCTGCCGATCCTCCACGCCACTGCCACCGGCACGCTGGACAAGGTGGAAGCGGAATGGCGCGACGATGCGGCGCTGACCGTTGTTCTAGCTTCCAAGGGTTATCCCGGTGCCTACGACAAGAACACGCCGATCGCCCATATTCCCGATGCCAGCGAAGAGGCAAAGGTGTTCCACGCCGGGACGGCGCTGAAGGACGGCAGACTGGTGGCGACGGGCGGACGCGTGCTGAACGTCACCGCCTTTGGCAAGAACGTGACGGAAGCGCAGGCGCGCGCCTATGCGCTGGCGGACAAGGTGGAATGGGAAAACGGCTTCTGCCGTCGCGATATCGGCTGGCAGGCCGTGGCGCGCGAAAAAGTCTGACCATTTAAGGCATACAGCGGCCCGAGCGGAGATTTCGCTCAATTTTTACCAAGTTTGCTGACCTGATGGAAACGAAAGACCGATAATATCGGCCGAACATTGAAGGGCGCATTCTGTCTCGATCGTGAGGCTGCGCCGTCATTTCGGGGGTTTTTCGATGCGTCGTCTTCTTTTGACAGCGGTTGTCGCGCTGACCGGCGGGTCGGCGATGGCGTCTTCCATCGAATATGTAAACGGCACCCACACCAGCAATGGCAGCTTCGTTCGTCTCGATTGCGCCGGCTGCCAGCCCGTGAAGGATAAAGCTGCCCCCGAGGGCTTTACCATCCCCTCCATCGAGCCAGGCACGCAGCACACGGAAATGCGTGAAATCGAGGGTAAGCGCACGCTGGTGCGCACCGAGGCCTGGCTTGGCGGCGCGCCCGTCACCTTCGTGAGCACCAATCCCGCGTGGATGCCGCAGGAAACCCCTGGCACCGCAATTGCGACCTATGATGAGGGTGAAGCTGGCACTCCCCCCCAGGAAACGGCAGCCACGCCCGCAGGCATAGACATGACGGCGACCACGGCAGCGACGAAGACAATTTCGGCGGCCAATGCCACGGCACCGTCAAGCGCATCAGTAATAGCGACACCCGATTTCCAGGATTTCAAATTGCGCGGCAATTGACCGACAGTGTCGGCGCCGTCTTTGATGACAAAAGTCAAATAATCGCGTCATCGCTGCATTTTTCAAAGTTCACGGCAACTATACGGTGAATATTAAATTCTTCATCCATTATTCTGCCAAGCAGGCTCATAAAGCTTTTGCTAATTAAATATTTATTCAAATTTTTCGCCGCTAAGTGACCTCATAGTGCGATGCAGCACGACATGAGGGCTTGGAGCGGACCTTCGCTTTTCAGGCTGATCACAGCGCATCAGGCGCCTTCCCATTTTCGAAACTTCGGCAGCGCGCGGCTTTTTCCGGCTCGCGACGCAAAAGCTTGTGAGCGCCCATGAAGAATCTTTCCATTTCCCGTCAGCTGATCGTGCTCGTGGTGGCCCTTATGGCCGCCTTCGCAGCAGCAACGTTTTACCAGCTGAAATCCGCCACCGACGCGATCTATGAAGAACGCTACGGCATGCTGCGGACACAGGTGCAATCCGCCATTTCCATCCTGCAATCCTTCCACGACAAGGAAAAGGCCGGGACGCTTTCACGCGAAGATGCCATGAAGCAGGCCTTCGCCACCGTCAGCGCCATGCGGTTCACCCCGGATGGCTATCTGTTCGGTTACGACTACGACGTGACGATGAAATTCCATCCCGACGCGAAGCGTGTCGGCGAGAACTACAAGGGCAAGCCGGACAGCAAGGGCTTCCAGTATCGTGACGAGCTCGTACGGCTTGGCCGCAACGGCGGCGGCCAGACGGATTTCTACGGTCCGAAGCCCGGCATGGAAGGCAATGATTACGCCAAAAGCTCCTACGCCCTTGCCTTCGAGCCTTGGCAGGTGGTGGTCGTGACCGGCGTTTACATCGATGATCTGAATGCCCAGGTCCGTGGCGAGGTGATGAGGGCGCTGTCCATCGGTGCCGCCATCTTCGTGCTGGCACTTGCCGCCGCCTTCTACGTCATCCGGGGCATCTCGAAGCCGCTCGGCGACATTCACCGGGCGCTGGGTGAAGTCGCCAATGAGAACGTCTCGCTCACCATTCCCCATACCGGGCTGACAAACGAGGTGGGCATGATGGCGAAGGCCACGGCCTCGCTTCAGGACAAGGTGCGGGAGCGCCATGCCATGCAGCGCCGGGAAGAAGAACAGCAGCAGCAGCTCAACGCCGAGCGCCAGAACAACCTCGACATGCAGCGCGACGAGGCCGCATTGCAGGCGCGTGTCGTCACCACCATTGGCGAGGCGCTGGAAAAACTCGCCGGCGGTGATCTGACCGTGCGTTGCGCCGATCTCGGCAACCGTTACGCCGCGCTGCGCGACAATTTCAACGAGGCATTGACCCATCTCGACGCCGCCATGGCCAAGGTTAATTCCAAGAGCATCGATATCGGCGGCTCGAAGGAAGAAATCCGCAAGGCCTCCAACGAGCTTTCGCAGCGCACCGAACGGCAGGCGGCAAATCTCGAGGAAACCTCTGCCGCGCTCGACGAATTGACGGTTGCGGTGCGCCAGACGGCCGAAGGCGCAGCCGACGCTGCCAAGCGCGTCACGACAGTCAGTTCCGAAGCGATGCGCAGCGATCGGGTGGTGGAAGAAGCGATTGCGGCGATGAGCGGCATCGAACAATCTTCCGATCAGATTTCGAACATCATCGGTGTGATCGACGATATCGCTTTCCAGACCAATCTTCTGGCACTGAATGCGGGTGTGGAAGCGGCGCGCGCCGGGGAAGCGGGCAAGGGCTTTGCCGTGGTGGCACAGGAAGTGCGCGAACTGGCGCAGAAATCCGCCGCCGCCGCCAAGGAGATCAAGGACCAGATCGCCCGCTCTTCCAACCAGGTGGAAAACGGCGTGCGTCTCGTCGGCGAAGCCGGTGACGCGCTGAAACGCATCTCGGACCAGATCAAATCCGCCAACGAGATCGTCGGCAAGATCGCCCATTCAGCGGCCGAACAGGACACGACGCTGCGCTCGATCTCCACATCGCTCAACCAGCTCGACGTCGCCACCCAGCACAATGCGGCCATGGCAGAAGAGACCACGGCTTCGGCCGAAGCGCTGGCCGTCGATACCGAAGAGCTGCTGAACCTCATCCGCGGCTTCCGCGTCTCCTCCAGCCACCAGCTTCACGGTATGGCAGAGCAGATGCGCATGGCGGGGTGATAGACGCTGAGGTGATGGATAAACGAAAACGCCGGAGGAAACTCCGGCGTTTTTTTGTTTCAACGTGTCAGAGTATCGAGCTGGTCGATATCAGCAGGCGAAAAGACCGCAATTCCCGCTCTTTCAAGCAGCGCCGCCGTCACGCCATTGCCCGCATGTTTGATGCCGGAGAACGAGCCGTCATAGATCGCGACCGATCCGCAGGACGGGCTGCCGTCGATCAACAGCGCGTGCGTGCAGCCATTGGCTTCCGCAAGGGCCAACGCCTTTTCCGCACCGGCAATAAATTCCGCCGTGACATCGCCGCCGCTTACTTCCAGCACCCGGGCGCGGCCTTCCAGCACATCGAGACCGGAAGCTCCCTTCTCGATCTCTGCCGGCGGGCGCGGCACGGACATGCCACCCGCCATTTCCGGACAGATCGCCACCAGCCTGCCTTCATCCCGCCAGCGGTCTATCGCCGGGTGGACGAGAGGTTTGCCCTTGCCGTCATATCTGACCGGCTGGCCGAGAAGGCAGGCGCTGATGAGGATTTTGGGGGGCGTGTGAGTCATTGCAAAACGAGCCGGGCAAGCGTGGAAGCAGAAATACCCCCCTCTGCCCTGCCGGGCATCTCCCCCACAAGGGGGGAGATCGGCAAGCGGGACACTCCCCGCCAAATCCTTAACTTTGAGGACGATCGAACGGTCGCAACGATTCGATCTCCCCCCTTGTGGGGGAGATGTCCGGCAGGACAGAGGGGGGTGAAACCCAGCATTCTGCAATGCCCGTTTACCCCCAAACCCCTCACCCCGTGATCTTCGAGAAATCCGCAACCGTACCGGTCGCTTCGCGGATAGCCTTCAGCAGTGCCAGACGGTTGGCGCGGATGGCCGCATCTTCGTCATTCACGAGAACATCCTCGAAAAACTTGTCGACGGGCGCGCGAAGCGTCGAAAGCGCCTGCATGGCGGAGCGGAAATCTTCCGTCTCGACGGCCTTTGCGGCATCGGCGGAAGCGGTCTTGATCGCCGCGTAAAGCGCCTCTTCGGCGTCGAGCTTCAGTAGTTCTTCTGAAACGCCATCGGCAACCACGGTGGCCTTCTTTTCCTCTGCGGCCAGAAGCTGGGTGGCGCGCTTTGCACCGGCCAGCAGGTTCCGGCCATCTTCGCCGGTGATGAAGGCGGTCAGCGCCTCGACACGGCGGGCGATCATCAGCAGGTCGTCGGATTCCGGTGTCAGGACTGCATCGATCAGATCATAGCGGGCGCCAAGATCGCGCAGATAGACCTTCAGGCGGTCGTGGAAGAAGGAGAGGAGGTCAGTATCCTTCGCGACGCTCAAGAGCGGCAGGCGCACGTTCTTTTCAAGCAGAATGCGAACCACGCCCAGCGCCGCACGGCGAAGCGCGAAGGGGTCCTTCGAACCGGTCGGCTTCTCATCGATGGCCCAGAAGCCGACGAGCGTGTCGAGTTTGTCGGCGAGAGCAACCGTGATCGCAACCTTGTCGGCTGGCAGGCGGTCGGAGGGACCCTGCGGCTTGTAGTGATCCTCGATCGCCGCGGCGACACTTTCGTTTTCGCCCTGCAAGGTTGCGTATTTTCGGCCCATCAGGCCCTGAAGCTCGGGGAATTCGCCGACGGCTTCGGTGCGCAGGTCGGCTTTCGCCAGCACCACGGCGCGGTCCACCAGAGCAGCATCGGCACCGACGACGGGGGCCAGAGCCTTGGCCAGTTCGCGAATGCGGGCCACACGCTGCCCTTGAGTGCCGAGCTTGGCATGGAAGGTAACGTTCAGCGCATCGAGCTTCGCCATGCGCTGGTCGAGCGGCTTCTTGAGATCGAGGCCAAATTTCGCAGCCGAATCCTTCAGCGTCTCCAGATCAGGCAGATCGCCCTGGTCACGGTTCCAGAAATGGCGGGCATCCGACAGGCGGGCGCGGACGACCTTGCCGTTGCCATGGATGATTTCCTTGCCGCCGTCGCTTGCCTCGATGTTCGAGATCAGGATGAAGCGGTTGGAAAGACCCTCTTCCGCACCCTGATTACGGGTGACGAAACACTTCTGGTTGGTCTTGATGGTCAGCCGGATGATTTCCGCCGGAATCTGCAGATAATCCTCCTCGAAAGTGCCCATCAGCACCTGCGGCCATTCAACGAGGCCGGAGACTTCTTCCAGCAGGCCTTCGTCTTCCACCAGCTCAAGGCCGTTGGCAAATGCCAGATCCTTGGCATCGTGCAGGATGATATCCTTGCGGCGGTCGGCATCGAGAATGACCTTCGCCTTTTCAAGGCTGGAGACATAATCCTCGAAACGGCGCACGGTGATCGGACCCGGCGCATGGAAACGGTGGCCATAGGTGACGTTGCCAGCGACGATGCCGTCGATGACAAAGGGAATGACCTGGGTTTCGTCATGTTCGGGGCCGAACAGGCAGACGATGGATTGCAGCGGGCGCACCCAGCGCAGGCTCTCCGAGCCCTTGCCTTCAATGCCGGCATAGCTCGAGCCCTTCGGCATGGAAGCCGGGCCGGAGCGCATGGATTTCGGCCAGGGGAAGGAGCGGATGATGCCGGGCATCACCTCGGCGATGATCTCTTCCGCCGGGCGGCCGGGCTTGTTGATGATGGCGATGTAGAAATCGCCTTTCTTCGGATCGGAAACGACCTGAGCCTCGGAGACATCATTAAGGCCAGCGCCGCGCAGAAAGCCCTCAATCGCCTTTTCATTGGCATCGGTGCGCGGACCCTTTTTTTCTTCCCTGACATCGGCGGAGCGGGCATTGAGGCCGCGAATATCCAGCGTCAGGCGGCGCGGCGTCCAATATTCGCGCGCACCCTCATAGGTCAGCCCTCTCTCCACCAAGGCGTCAGTGACGAGTTTCTTCAGATCGCCCGCCGCCTTGCGCTGCATGCGTGCGGGGATTTCCTCGGAGCGAAGTTCAAGCAGAAGATCGGGCATGGGATAAGGACTTTAATCTGTTGCAAAAGAGTGTCGCGGACTTAGCAAGACCAGCGGCAAAAGTCATCAGCTATCGGTTAAATTACCGTCGGTCGACGTTACCAACCGCCGCCACCACCGCCGCCGCCGCCCGAACCGGAAGAACCACCGCCACCGCCACCTGAAAAGCTGGAGGAAGATGAGCTGACAGGCTGGGGAATGGTGGAAGCGATTGTATTCGCCATGGAAGTGGAGAACCCGCCAATCCGGTCTCCGAAGCTGCCGTAATTGCTGCCCAAATACCAGCCGGGCGCATAACTTGCCGCGGCAGCACCGGCAGCAGCCGTGGCAAGCCAGGTCTCGAAGGTGCGGCTCCAGGGTTTTTCCACGCCGAGCGCGACCGCATAGGGCAGCAATGTCTCAAAATGCTGCGGCGACATGGCGGGAGCATCCGCCATGTTCATCCGGTCCTTTTCCGCCAGCGTCAAATACGTTCTGAGTCCTTCGATGCCGTCCATCAGCTTGCGGCCGAGCGGCGTCGGCGCACCCATCAGAAACAGGAACAGCGCATTGGTAAGCACGATGCCGCCGATGGCGGCCAGCGCCAGCGACTTGGTGTCATGTGTCACATCCAGCAGGATCTGCGTGGCGATGCCGCCAATGGCCGAAAACGCCACAAAACCGGCAAAGGCCAGCATGACGATGCCGCCGATGCGCTTGCGCAGCGGTGCACCGCGCGAGAACTGCCGGCCGATGCCGATCGACAGGATGCTGAAGAAGAAGGCGAAAAACCCGAAGACCAGCACGGCGGCAATGGCGCTTTCATCGAGATCACCGAACACCAGTGTCGCGACGATGATGGCGACGCTGAAGAAGATGCCGAAAACGATGTAACCGGCATTGCTGCGGTAATATTTGCCGCGGTGCTCTTTCTCTATCGCCGCGCGGAACTGCGTTCCGACCTTTTCGACTTCCGCACCGTGGGCCTTGTCGATGGTGAGCGTCTCGCCCGGACCACCGATGGAGGACAACAGCGTCTTCTGCCCGCTCGGCAACTCCGCCCCAGCCTGCTTTTGCGTGCGGCGGATGACGATGGAGTTCTTCAGATCCTCCAGAACGACATAACCCTTGACCGCCAGATCAAGTGCCGAGGCGGACAGCGCTGTCCAGCCTGCGCCGGAAAAACCCCTGTTATCAACGTAATTGACCAGAGCCGGCGAAAGCCCCTCCGGCGCATCCCAGCGCGGCACGACTATGCCCCTGGCCGGATCACGGCCGACCGCGAACCATGCTCGCAGATAATAGAGCAGCACTGCGAAAAGCCCGCCGCCCGAAAGCAGGATGGCAAGATTGTCACGTAGCCACCAACCTGCCTCCTGCGAGGAGTCGGGGGCGGCAATGGCGCCCTTCGGCAACTTCACGGCAACTGTCATGCCCTCGCCCACTGAAAACGGGCGGGTAGAGGCAAAAAACACCTCGTTGCCTTCGCTCAAAATGCGCGCATCTTTGCCCGTGGCACCGAGTGGACCGGTGAAAACGGCAGTATCGGTGGCCTTCACGCCCTGTGGGAAAGTGATGGTGGCGGAAATCTCACCCATCGGAAACTGCCAGCCATTGCCGGTGACGTTCCAGGTGAGTTCGTCATAATCGCTGAAATAACGGATCTGCCGGGCGGTGGTGTAGGTGATCTGGAAGATATGTTCGCCGGTCGGCAGAAAACGGTCGGCGCTGCCGGTATAGATGCGGATGCCGCCATCGATATTCTCGGTGCGCCAGTTCTCCGGCGCGCCATCCCGCTCCACGGAAACGACGTTAAAATCCACCTTGGTGCGGCGGTTATTCGCATCCAGCGCATAAAGCGGGAAATCGCGGAAGATGCCGCGCTTGATGTTCTGGCCTTCGGCACGGGCGGTGATGGTTTCCGTCACCGTCAGTTCGCCACTCTTCGCAACCTCGACGACGGAATGATAGGAGCGGATGAATTCTTCCGCAAAGGCCGGGCAGGCCGCGCCCAGGAAGACAAGCAGCGCGAGAAGTCTTGCGGCGATGGTCTTCACGGGGCGGTCTCCTCCAGCCGGTTTCAGTGCTGCGGCTCGGCAGCGCTTTCCTTTTCGGTATAGTCGACGCCGAGCGAGGCGAGCGCCTTCCAGTAGCCCGGATAGGTCTTGCCCACGCAGGCCGGGTTCTGGATGGCGATGCCGCCGATCTTCAGCGCCGCCAGCGCAAAGCTCATGGCGATGCGGTGATCGGCAAAAGTATCGATGGAGGCATCGACCGTCTGACCAGCCAGCGCCGGATCGGCATGCACGATCAGATCGTCGCCTTCCTCATGCGCCAGACCGTTACGGATTTCGTTGAGCCCGAGCGAGACGGCGCGGATGCGGTCACATTCCTTGACGCGCAGATTGGCGATGCCGACGAAACGTACCGGCGTTTCGTTGAACGCGGCGAGAACGGCAATGGTCGGAATGGCGTCCTGCATCTGCGAACCGTCTATTTCAGCGGGCAGGTGCGGAAACTGCGCCATGACCTCATAGGCCTTGGCATCCGGCTGCGTGAACCTGTCGGCGGGCGTACCGATATCGATAGCACCGCCGGTCAGAAGTTCCGCGCCCCAGAGATAGGTAGCGGCGGAGGCATCGGGTTCGATGTGGAAATCGGTTGCCGTGTAACCTGTCGGATGCACGCGCCAGATGGCGTTGCTGACCCGCTCCACCTTCGCGCCGAAGGCTTCCATGGCTGATGTGGTGAGATCGATATAGCCCTTCGCGCCGATTTCCTCGCCCTTGAGGATGATATCAACCGGCTTGTCGCCGCAGGCAGCGGCCATCAAAAGTGCCGACACATATTGGCTGGAGAGGTTGGCATCGATGGTGACGCTGCCCTTCGGGAAACCCATGCCCTTGCCCCGCACGGTAACTGGCGGGCAGCCGGTCGGCGCATCCGCTTCGACGCCGAGGGCGCGCAGCGCTTCCACCAGCGGCATGATCGGGCGTTTGCGCATGTGCTCGTCGCCATCGATGATGACGGCGCCATCCACCAGTGCTGCAGCCGCAGTCAGGAACCGCGTGGCTGTGCCGGCATTGCCGAGAAAAAGCGGCTTTTCCGGCTGTTGAAGCACGCCTGTACCCTCCACCACGAAGGTCGTGGCGTCGGGTTCTGTCACCTTAACGC
The DNA here is from genome assembly GCF_900215635.1 of Rhizobium sp. AN6A. Classification (NCBI taxonomy): domain Bacteria; kingdom Pseudomonadati; phylum Pseudomonadota; class Alphaproteobacteria; order Hyphomicrobiales; family Rhizobiaceae; genus Rhizobium; species Rhizobium sp. AN6A. The sequence continues at coordinate 1,691,492 of NZ_OCNC01000004.1, read as the reverse complement.
CCATGGCGCGCAGGGCTTCGGCCATATAGAGCGTATCATCGCTCTTCAACGCGCCGGTCAGGCGGCTTTTGCCCTTGGCGAGGCCAGCCAGCAGAAGCGCGCGGTTGGTGATGGATTTGGAGCCGGGCGGCTCTACCTTGCCGGAAAGCGGATGGCCGGGCGGGGTGATGGTCAGTTCGATCATGATCGTCGTCTTGTCAAAGAATGCGGCAGAGAGCCGGGATACAGGAATGTCGGCGGGAGGATTTGGACCCGGGGAACGGTGGCCTTAGAATTTCACGGTCGGCACGGCGCGGTCTGCCGGGTTGTCGATCTCGAAATAAGGCGCCTTGGCAAAACCGAACTGGCCGGCGATCAGATTGGATGGGAAGCTTTCCACCCTGACATTCAGATCGCGCGCGGCGCCATTGTAATAACGGCGCGACATCTGCAGTTCGCCCTCGATGGTTTCCAGCGAGCGCTGCAATTCCAGAAAGTTCGTGTTGGCTTTCAGATCGGGATAGGCTTCAGCGAGCGCAAAGAGCTTGCCGAGCGCCTGCGACAGCATGCCTTCCGCATGGGCGCGGCCTTCGACATCGCCAGCCGGTACGGCCTGGGCCCGGTTGCGCATGGCAATCACCTCCTCGAAGGTGCTTTTTTCATGCGCCGCGTAACCCTTCACGGTCTCAATGAGATTGGGAATGAGATCGGCGCGGCGTTTCAACTGCACGTCGATGCCCGACCACGCCTCTTCCTTCATCTGCCGCGCCTTGACGAGCCCGTTATAGATGAAGACGACATAGAGCGCGATTGCCGCGATGATTGCCAGCGTGATGAACATTCCCGACCCCTCCTCAAGAGGCGCGAGCGCCGCAACGGCACCCGCACGTTAGACTGTTGCCCCGCCTTACATAAAGGTTCAGGCGGCCCTGTTCCAGTTCAACCCGCCCGCATCCGTGAGCAGGAAGGCTTCGCCGCAGGCTTTCGCCAGCGTGCGCACGCGCAGGATATAGCTCTGGCGTTCCGTCACCGAGATCACGCCGCGCGCATCCAGCAGGTTGAAGACATGGCTTGCCTTGATGCACTGGTCATAGGCCGGGAACACGCATTTATGCAGGCGCTGATTGTCATCATCACCCGGCGCGCCCGCGGCGAGAAGCGCCAGGCATTCCTTTTCCGCGTCGATGAAATGGCGATGCAGCATGCCCGTGTCGGCAAATTCGAAATTATGGCGGGAATATTCCTGCTCGGCCTGCAGGAAGACGTCACCATAGGAGATCTTCTCTTCACCCTCGCGGCCGTTGAAGTTGAGGTCGTAGACATTGTCGACGCCCTGAACATACATGGCCAGACGCTCCAGACCATAGGTCAGTTCACCGGCGACCGGCGAGCATTCGATGCCGCAGACCTGCTGGAAGTAGGTGAATTGCGATACTTCCATACCGTCGCACCAGCACTCCCAGCCGAGACCCCAGGCGCCGAGCGTCGGGCTTTCCCAGTCGTCTTCGACGAAGCGCACATCATGCAGCAGCGGATCGAGACCGATGGCCTTCAGCGAACCGAGATACAGTTCCTGAAGGTTGGAAGGGTTGGGCTTCAGAATGACCTGATATTGGTAATAATGCTGCAAACGGTTGGGGTTTTCACCGTAGCGACCATCGGAAGGACGGCGTGATGGTTGCACATAGGCAGCCTTCCACGGCTTCGGCCCCAGCGCGCGCAGCGTCGTTGCCGGATGAAACGTACCCGCGCCCACTTCCATATCATAGGGCTGCAACACCGCGCAGCCTTTGTCGGCCCAGTAATTGTGCAGCGTCAGGATCAGCGCCTGAAAGGAACGCTTGGGGTTCATATGGTCTGGAATATCGGTCATTGCAGTCATCGCGGCGTTATGAGGATAAGTAAGCACTGACTTACTTCGGATGCGGACTGGTGCCACGGCATGGCGAAGGGGTCAAGGATTTATGCGTGGAGACACCGGCTTACGCCTCATCCTCACGCTTCACGCGGTATTCGCCGGTTTCGGGGTCCTTGATCAGCGTGCCGATGGCGCCGGTTTCGCGTTCCTTTTCGCGCTGCTTCGATTTTGCCGAAAGCTTTTCAGCATCGCGAACGAAGCGGCGGTAGAGGATGACGGATCCCACTACCAGAAGAATAATTGTAATAAGCTGCGCCATAAGGCCCTATTCCTGCGACATCATAGACCGAAACGCGACCACAATGCCTTTTCTTCGGCGACTTCCGCAAGTCCCGAGACGGCGCCTGCCGCAAGCCTTTCGGCATTGAGGCCGAGTGCCGCATTCACGCCCGGCACTTTTTTGCCGAACAGCGAGCGCCCGCCGGTGACGAGGTGAAGCTTGACCTTCGTCCCGTAACGGCGGCGCAGAACTTCCTTCATGTCGCCCAAGCCGTCGATCAGGCCGAGATCCAGGCCACGCATACCGGTCCAGAACAGGCCGGAGAAGACCGTCTCGTCGCCCTTCAGTTTTGCACCGCGGCGCATCTTGACCATATCGATGAAAACATTGTGGATTTCGACCTGAAGCGACTTCAGATATTCGATGTCGCCCTCTCTTTCCGGCTGGAAGGGATCGAGGATGACCTTGTTCTCGCCGGCCGTATAGACGCGGCGCTCCACCCCGAGCTTCTTCAGCATTTCAGGGAAACCGAAACCACCGGAAACGACGCCGATCGAACCGACGATGGAGGTGGGGTCGGCGATGATCTCGTCGCCGGCTAGCGCGATCATGTAGCCACCGGAGGCCGCCACGTCCTCCACGAAGATCAGGACCTTCTTGTCCTTTTCCTCGGCAAGCTGGCGGATGCGATTATAGATCATTCGCGCCTGCACCGGCGAGCCGCCAGGAGAATTCACGGAAATGGCGACAGCTGGCGCGTCCTTGATGGCAAAGGCCTTTTCCAGCAGCGGTGCATAAGAGGCAAGATTGAGAGCGGGGCGGAACTGGTTGCCGCCAGCCATGATGGCGCCATGCATGCGCACAACCGGGATGACGAGTTCTTTTTTGCGAAAGCGTTTCGGCACCAGATACTTCAGAAAACCCACAATTCACTCCTCGCAGCATTTGCCTGTTCGTCACGGATGTATGTATTGCCCTGCAAAACACAATGGTTTGCGGCCGGAGGAACGGCGAATTTATAGGCCAGGCCCGATTGCCTTTACATTACGGCGATAGGCGGTGCGGCCATTATTCAGGTCATCCACGATCGGCGTGAAGGCATGGCTGCCGGTCTCGTGCATGACGAGCGGCGCCCGGAACGACAGCCGCGCCCGTGATCCCTTGATCGCGGTTACGAGCATGCGCACCGCATCCTCACCGGGGCGTGGATGGATGAGTGTGATCTCGATACCGCCGAAACGGCTGCCGCAGGCGGCAATGATCTCCGCCACCGATTGCGGCCGCGAAATCAGGGAAAGCTGCCCGCCCGGAACCGTGATCGCACCTGCGGTCCTGATCCAGTCCTCGAACAGGCCCTCCGTCATGGCGTGGGCCTCAGCCTTCAGTGCATCGGGCGTGCGGCGGTCGCCTGCATCATTATAGGGCGGGTTCATGATGACGTGGTGAAAATGCCCGTCCGGTAGACCGGCCTCGACGCGCGCCTTGCCACGCAGGGTCACGTCGGCCTCACGCACGCTGACACGGGCGGAAAAAGCGGCATTTTCCGGCAATGCCACGCTGCGGCGGGCAAATTCCACCATTTCCGGCGAACGTTCGAACAGGGTCACTTCGGCCTTTTCAAGCCGCGTGGCGACCGCGAAGCCTGCCGCACCCGCGCCCGCGCCGAGATCGGCTATACGGCAGGCGCGCTCGTCCGCCACCAGCGAGGCAAGAAGCATGGCGTCCATGCCGGCGCGGTGCCCCCTGCCCTTGGGCTGGAGAATGTGAAAACGGCCCCGGTGAAACGCATCCAAAGTTTCCGAAATCTCGCCGCCCACTTTCGTTTACGCCTCTTCGTTGCGCAATTCGTCGCCAAGACCGGCATCCACAAGAATGCGGCGGGCCTCACCGGCGCGGTCTTCCTCCACCAGGAACCGGCGGGGCAAAAGACCGAGCGAACCTTCCAGAATGCTCATTGCCTGATCGGCGACAAGGTAATGGATGCCAGCGTCCTTCATCAGGCTTTCGGCGAAGGATAACAGCACGGCATCGTTGGTACGGATCAGTTCACGCATGGATAAGCCCCAAATTCCCATTTTTTTGAATGGCTAGCGGCAATTCGCCCCTTGCCGCGACAGGCGCCAGTTTTTATTGTCGAACTCAAATTCGAACAGGAGTCCTGTCCCTTGGGCGTCGTCATACCGCTTGAAGAAAGCAAAAACAAACTCGCATCCGTCAAGCCGCTTGTCGACCTGACCCGTGCCGACATGGAACGGGTGAACCAGCTTATCCTTTCCAGAGCCGGTTCCGATGTCCAGATGATACCTGAGGTGGCCAACCATCTGATCTCCTCCGGTGGCAAACGTCTGCGGCCGATGCTGACGCTGGCTTCGGCCTCGATGTTCGGTTACGAGGGCGACCACCATATCAAGCTCGCCACCAGCGTGGAATTCATGCACACGGCGACGCTGCTGCATGATGATGTGGTTGATGAAAGCGATCTGCGCCGTGGCAAATCCACCGCCCGCACCATCTGGGGCAACCAGGCAAGCGTTCTCGTCGGCGACTTCCTGCTCGGTCAGGCTTTCCGCATGATGGTGGACGTCGGCTCGCTCGATGCCCTCGACGTGCTGTCCACCGCCGCTTCGGTCATCGCCGAGGGCGAAGTGCTGCAGCTTTCGGTCGCCAAGAACATGGAAACGACCGAGGACGATTATCTGCAGGTGATTCGCGCCAAGACGGCCGCCCTTTTTGCAGCGGCTGCGGAAGTTGGCCCCATCGTCGCCAAAACCGACAAGGCAAGCCGCAGCGCGCTGAAATCCTACGGCATGAATCTCGGCCTCGCCTTCCAGCTCGTTGACGACGTGCTGGATTACGGTGGCAAATCCGCCGATCTCGGCAAGAATACGGGTGACGATTTCCGTGAGGGCAAGATCACCCTGCCGGTCATCCTGTCCTATCGCCGCGGCACGCAGGATGAGCGCGCCTTCTGGCGCAACGCCATCGAAAACGGCGAAAGCAGCGACGAGAACCTCGAAAAGGCGCTCGGCCTCATCACCAAATACAACGGTCTTGGCGATACGATCGGCCGCGCCACGCATTACGGCACCATTGCCCGCGATGCGCTCGCACCGCTGCCGGAAAGCCCGTGGAAAAACGCGCTTCTGGAAGTCATCGACTTCTGCATCGAGCGTCTCAACTGACGTTGGAGGCCTCAGGCAAACGGCGGATGGACAAGACCGTCCGCCCGCTGTTTCGGGCCGGGTGTCCCGCAAAGAGAGATTGTGGCACCGGCCATAATTTCTTGCGGGGTTGCTTCAAAAAAGCCATTCTATCGTGACCAAACAATGGAAACTGATTTTTCCGTGCTTCTGCACAAAGGCAAAGGTTCCCTCATGCGGCGTAAACCAGCACTTCGTCTTCTCTGCAGCGCGGCTCTTGCCGCCGCTCTCGCACTTGGCGCGGGTGCAAGCCCCGGCTTTGCGGAGACGAAAACGGAAGCCAAGGCCGTTACTTTCGATCCTGCCAAGGTAAATACCTTCTCCGGCGCATTCCTTGCCGCACGCAATGCCGATGTCGATCAGGATTACCCCACCGCGATTTCGCTCTACAAGAAGGCGCTGGAATTCGATCCGGCCAATTCGGAAATCCGCCAGCGCCTGATGATCGCCGAACTGTTGAGCGGCAATTTCGAGGCTGGCGCCAAGATTGCCGATTCGATGAAGGACGATACCTCCGTCGAACGCGTGACGACCATCGTGCGCGGCCTCGACGCCATCAAGGACAAGGAATTCGTCAAGGCCGAGAAAATCCTGAAATATACCGGCCCGAACGATCTCGACCGCATGGTCAACACGCTTCTGACAGCATGGGCGCGCGCCGGTTCCGGCAAGCCCAAGGAAGCACTGGCCCTCGTCAACAACATGAAGGGTCCGGGCTGGATTTCGATTTTCCAGAAATACAATGCCGCGGCGATCGCCCTTGTCTCCGGCAACACCGATGCTGCCCGCAAGAGCCTCAATGAAGCCGTGACGGATCGTGAAGGCGGGGCAACCGCTTCCGACACCTATATGCGCGCGGTGATGGCGCTTGCACGGCTGGAGGCTTCAGCCGGCAACAAGCAGAAGGCGCTGGACGCGATTGCGGTCGGCGACACCTTTGCGCCGAACTATGCGCCGCTCAAGGCGCTTCGCCAGTCCATCGAGATGGGCGAGAAGCCGCCGCAGCAGATCACCAATGCCGTTGAAGGCGCGGCTTCCGTGATGTTTTCCATCGCGGGCGCGCTGAACCGCGAAGGTGCCGAAGAGATCGTCACGCTTTACCTTCAGACGTCGCGGGCGCTCGATCCGCAAAGCGCCGATACGCTGATCCTTCTCGGCGGACTTGCCGAGGCGATGAAACAGCCCGACCGTGCCATCGCCTTCTACCGCGACGTGCCGAAGGATTCGCCGATGCACCGCATCTCCGAGCTGCAGCTCGGGCTGACGCTGGCGCAGACTGGCAAGGTGGAGGAAGCGCGCAACCACCTGCAATCCCTGCTGCAATCCGATCCGAAGGATATCCGTTCTTACCTCGCCTATGGCAGCGTGCTTTCCGACGCCAAGGACTACAAGGCCATGGCCGAAAACTACGACAAGGCTGTCGAGGTGATCGGTGCCGTACCGCAGAAGTCGGACTGGACCGTGTTCTTTCAGCGCGCCATCGCCCATGAGCGCCTGAAGGAATGGGACAAGGCCGAGCCGGACTTCAAGCGTGCGCTCGAACTCAACCCGGAACAGCCGCAGGTGCTGAACTATCTCGGCTATTCCTGGGTGGACAAGGGTATCAACCTCGATGAAGCGATGAAGATGATCAGCCGCGCCGTCGAGCTTCGGCCGAATGACGGCTATATCGTCGATTCGCTTGGCTGGGCGCATTTCCGGCTGGGCGCATTTGATCAAGCCGTGACCGAACTGGAGCGGGCAATCGAGCTCAAGGCCGGCGATCAGACCATCAACGATCATCTGGGCGATGCCTACTGGCGTGTCGGCCGCAAGATCGAGGCCGTGTATCAATGGAACCGTGCGCTGATTGGCGACAACGACGATCTGGACAAGGCCAAGGTCAAGGAAAAGATTGCCAACGGCCTGCCGCCGCTGGAAAAGGACGCCGAAAACACCGCCAAGAAGGAGGCCGCGCCGCAGCCGCCGGCTCCGCCAGCACCGGCCCCTGTTGCCCCTGCCCCGGACAAGAAATCCTGACGCGACATGCGCGCGGATGACATTACCGGGGCTGTCGAAACAACCGAGGCGGCCCCGGCCAAGATCAATCTGGCACTGCATGTAACCGGTCAGCGGGCAGATGGCTATCATCTGCTCGAGACGCTGGTGACCTTCACCGAAGCAGGCGACGCGATCCATGTTCGCGATGCCGATGCCGACACTTTCTCCATCTCCGGCCCGTTTGGCGATCTGCTGCGCGCAGGCGATGGCGGCAACAATCTCGTCGTCCGTGCCAGAGACCTTTTGCGTGATGCGCTTGTGGCGGCAGGTCAATCTGCACGCCCGGTTGCCATCCATCTCGAAAAGAACCTGCCGGTCGCCTCCGGCATTGGCGGCGGTTCAGCGGATGCGGCGGCGACACTGCGGGCGCTGTTGCGGCACTGGAATGCCGGGATTGCTCCTGAAAATCTCGCACCCATCGCGCTTGCGCTTGGCGCTGACGTGCCGATGTGCCTTGAAAGCCGCCCACTCATCGCGCGAGGTATCGGCGAGGATATCGAGCCGGTCTCCGATCTGCCGGAATTCTTTCTGGTGCTGGCCAACCCTCTGAAAGCGGTCTCGACGCCGGAGATTTTTCGGCGATTGCTCGACAAGGCCAACCCGCCCCTGCCGGAGCGGAAAGAAGGCGGCTGGATGGATTTTCTGGCGCAAAGCCGCAACGATCTGGAAGTCCCCGCCAAGGCGCTCCTGCCGGATATCGGCGCAATCGCCGGCATGCTGTTGCAGGAAGGTGCTTCCCTTGTGCGCATGTCCGGTTCGGGTGCCACCTGTTTTGGACTATTTCATTCCTTCGAGGCCGCCCGAAAAGCGGAAACATCGCTTCGAAACAAGCGCCCCGGCTGGTATTTTCAGGCGACGTGGACCATCTGAAGACAACACAATTCGAGGATAAGGCCATGGCAGGCGAAAGACCCTTCATTCCCCTCGGCATCGCGGTTCTGACCGTTTCGGACAGCCGCACGCTTGAGAATGACAAGTCCGGCGACACGCTAGTCGCACGCATAGAAGAAGCCGGACATAAGGTCGCCGCCCGTGCCATCGTCGCCGACGACAAGGCCGCTATTTTCAACACCGTGCGCGACTGGACACTCAACGGGAGCGTGGATGTGGTCATCACCACCGGTGGCACCGGCTTTACAGGCCGCGACGTGACCCCCGAGGCGCTGGAACCCCTGTTCGAAAAGCGCATGGACGGCTTTTCCGCCATCTTCCATCGCATTTCCTATGAAAAGATCGGCACCGCCACTATCCAGTCACGGGCGACCGGTGGCGTGGCAAACGCCACCTTCATCTTCGTGCTGCCCGGCTCTCCCGGCGCCTGCAAGGATGCCTGGGACGGTATTCTGAAAGCCCAGCTCGATTACCGCCACCTGCCCTGTAATTTCGTTGAGATCATGCCCCGGCTTGATGAGCATCTGAAACGCGGGGCTGGCGGCGTCTAGAGCGGGATTTCAGGGGTTGTCCGTCACAGCGGACCAAAACCCCATCACGCCAGATATTTTTTGAAGAACTCCGTCGTCCGGCCCCAGGCGAGATCGGCCGCGGCCTTGTCGTATCGCGCCGAGGACGTATCGTTGTTGAAGGCATGGTTGACGCCGTCATAAACGAAGATTTCGAAGGTCTTGCCGTTTTCCTCCAGCGCCTTTTTATAGGCGTCGATACCGGCATTGATGCGCTCGTCCAGACCGGCATACTGTAACAGCAGGGGCGCCTTGATAGCAGGCACATCGGCCGCCGGCGGTTGCTGGCCGTAATAGGCGACACCGGCATTCAGGCCTGCCGATTTGGTGGCGAACCGGTTGACCAGCCCGCCGCCCCAGCAGAAACCGACCGCGCCAACCTTGCCGTTCGCACCCTGCCTTGCGGCGAGCCACACCCGACCGGCTTCGGCATTGGCGACTGTTGCCTCCATATCGAGGCCGCTGAACATCTCCCGCGCCTTATCCTCATCCGAAGGCGTGCCGCCCTGCGGCGACAGGAAATCAACCGCAAGCGCCCTGAACCCCGCAAGCGCCACGCGTCTTGCCACATCGCGGATATGGTCGTTCAGGCCCCGGTTTTCATGGATGACGATGACCGAGCCAATGGGGCCGGAAACCGATTTCGGCGTGACGAGATAGCCCTTCATCTCGCCACCGGGGGCGGGATACGTCACCTCTTCCGCAACGATACCCGCATCATCAGGCGCGACGATTGCCGCGCGGGCGCTGTTGGCCGAAAGAAGCGGCGCGATTGCGGCAGCAGCTGCGCCGGACCCGGCAAGCAAGCTGAGCTTTTCCATGAATTTGCGGCGATCGAGGCTGAGATGGGTATATTCATCGTAAGCGTCGATCATGGCCTGCGTAATCTTCGGCTTGTCGTCCATCGCTCTCTTCTCCCTGAACGCGCAGATGCACAGGGAGGATAGCGCAGATCGCCGCGCGGTGAACAAGCGGCGGCACACTTTTGCGTGAGCACCGCCGCTGGTCATCTGCCTCAGGCGGCAAGGTCCACGACGATACGGCCGTCGATCTTGCCCTCTTCCATACGACGGAAGATGTCGTTGATGTTTTCGAGTTTGTCCCAGGAGAAGTGAGCGGCTACCTTGCCTTCACCGGCGAAGGAAAGCGCCTCCTCCAGATCCTGCCGTGTGCCGACGATGGAGCCACGCACCGTGATACGCTTCAGCACCGTTTCGAAAACCGGAATAGAGATGAAGCCCGGCGGCAGGCCGACAAGTGCCATCGTGCCCTTGGAGCGCAGGAAACCGTAGGCCTGCTCCATGGCTTTGGGCGAAACCGCCGTCACGAGCGCGCCGTGGACACCGCCGGTCGCCTTCTGCACCTGTTCCACCGCATCCGGCGCCCGGCCGTTGACGGTGAAATCCGCGCCCAGCTTTTTCGCAAGCTCCAGCTTGTCGTCATAAATATCGGCGGCAACGACATGCATGCCCATGGCCTTGGCATATTGCACGGCCATATGACCAAGCCCGCCAATGCCCGATATGACCACCCATTCGCCGGGCTTCACTTCGGTTTCCTTGAGCCCCTTGTAGACGGTGACACCGGCGCAGAGCACGGGTGCAGCGGGGCCGAATTCCAGATTGTCGGGAAGTCGGCCAACGAATTTCGGATCAGCAAGCCCGTATTCCGCAAAGCTGCCATTGACGGAATAACCCGAGTTCTTCTGGCTTGGGCAAAGAGTTTCCCAGCCGGTGCGGCACGGAATGCAGCATCCGCAGGCGGTGTAAAGCCAAGGCGTGCCGGCGCGGTCGCCTTCCTTGATGCCAGTCACGCCAGCGCCGATCTTGGCGACGTAGCCGACGCCTTCATGGCCGGGGATGAATGGCGGATTGGGTTTGACCGGCCAATCGCCCGTTGCGGCGTGCAGGTCCGTGTGGCAAATGCCGGTCGCCTTGTAATTGATGAGAATTTCACCGGGGCCGGGATCCGGTATCGCCACTTCCTCGATGGTCAGCGGTTTGCCAAATGCGCGGACAACCGCGGCCTTCATTGTTTTAGCCATGACATACTCCCTAATCTCTGCTCGCCTGAAATTCTCGACGGCGAGGCAGAGACTACCGGGGATGGGGCGTCACGGAATTGACCCATCGCAAATCGCAGCATTTTAGAGGCGCGATTGTCTCACTTATGAAGCAACCTTACGGTGCCATCTCACTCCAGCGCCAACCAGATGGCGAGCCAGCCCCAGAGGCAGACGAGAAGCGCGAAACCAATCGCGAACAATGGCGCACGATAACGCAGACGGTTGCTGGTGACGTGAACGAAGGAGTGCGCAAAACGGGAAATCACGAACAGCCAGGCGAGAACGACGGTAACGATATTGTCCGCGTCGGTAATATAAAGCAGCAGGCAGATGGGGTGGAAGAGAACCGGAAGCTCGAACTGGTTGGCAATGTTGCGGTTGACCAGATAGCTTTCGCGCCCTTCCTGTCCCGTATCGCGATATCTGAGCGCAGTGTCGCGGTCCGTCAGCGTGTATTTTTTGCGGCGGTAAAGCAGCAGCGCGTAAAGAGCGAACACGAGAAATGCATGGGCTATCATCGGCCAGAACATTGCGGTCGTTGGTGACATGCTTTCCTCCAATCACAATAACGCTCCCCGATCCGGCATGAATCGGGGAGCGCCAAATACTAAGACTATGTTTTCGCGGATTCGGTTCGAAAGATCAAACCGCGCCGGGGTAGTTCGGGCTTTCGCGGGTGATCGTCACGTCATGGGCGTGGCTTTCGCGCAGACCGGCGCTGGAAATGCGCACGAAGGTGGCGCGCTCCTGGAATTCCTTGATCGTGCCGCCGCCGACATAACCCATGGCAGCCTTCAGGCCACCGGCCAGCTGGTGCAGGACGCCGGAGACCGGACCCTTATAGGGAACCTGACCTTCGATACCTTCCGGAACGAGCTTCAGCGTGTCACGCACTTCCGCCTGGAAATAACGGTCGGCGGAACCGCGCGCCATGGCGCCAACGGAACCCATGCCGCGATAGGCCTTGAAGGAACGGCCCTGATAGAGGAACACTTCGCCCGGGCTTTCATCCGTGCCGGCCAAAAGCGAGCCGATCATGACGGCGGAGGCGCCGGCGGCAATAGCCTTCGCCAGATCGCCCGAGAACTTGATGCCGCCATCGGCGATGACAGGAATATCTGCAGCATTGGCCACTTCAACCGAGGCCATGATCGCAGCAAGCTGCGGAACGCCAACGCCGGCGACGATACGGGTGGTGCAGATGGAACCAGGGCCGATACCGACCTTGACGCCATCGGCGCCGGCATCGATCAGCGCCTTGGTGCCGTCAGCAGTCGCAACATTACCGGCGATGATGCGAACGGAGTTCGACATCTTCTTGACCACCGAAACGGCATCGAGCACGCGCTGCGAATGGCCATGCGCGGTATCGACGACCAGAAGGTCAACACCGGCATCGATGAGGCGTTCTGCGCGCTCGATGGCATCGGCACCGACGCTGATCGCGGCAGCGGCGCGAAGACGGCCCTGCGCATCCTTGGTGGCGTTGGGGTTGAGCTGCGACTTCTCCATATCCTTGACGGTGATAAGGCCGACGCAATTGCCCTTTCCATCCACCACCAGCAGCTTTTCAATGCGGTGCTTGTGCAACAGGCGGCGCGCTTCCTGCTGATCGACGCTGCTTTCCTTGACCGTAACAAGGTTTTCGCGGGTCATCAGTTCATAGATCTTCTGCTGCGGATCGGATGCGAAACGCACGTCGCGGTTTGTCAGAATGCCGACGAGACGGCCGTTCTTGTGGCCGCCGGCACCGCCGTTTTCAACCACCGGAATGCCGGAAATTCCGTGCGCCTTCATCAAAGCCTGTGCTTCTGCCAGCGTGGCATCCGGGCCGATGGTGACCGGGTTGACGACCATACCGCTCTCGAACTTCTTTACCTGCCGGACTTCTTCGGCCTGTTCGATGGGGGTAAGGTTGCGGTGGATGACGCCGATGCCGCCGGCCTGCGCCATGGCGATGGCAAGGCGGCCTTCCGTGACCGTGTCCATGGCGGAAGAGAGGATCGGCAGGTTGAGATCGATATCGCGGGCAATGCGGGTGGCGATATTCGTCTGTCCCGGCATAACCTCGGAATGTCCGGGTTGCAGCAACACATCGTCAAATGTGAGAGCGTCCAAACCAGTGGGTGTTTGAATGATGCGTGCCATGACCAAATTCCTTCATAATGAAAATGCGTGGCCGTTCCGGAACGAAAAGTTCACCCCGGCGCCCTGCAAGGATTGCTTGGAAGTTGGCGAGGGCTGGTAACACGTTCATGACAGGAAGGAAATAGAAAAAACCCGGAATGACCTTCCGGGCTTCTTCTGTTGCTGCATTGCAGCAGACGTTAAAGCGCGGCCTGTGGATCCCTGTTCCGCACGACGCGCTTTAACTGCTTGTTTTTATGCATGTCGTTATCGCAAAACCGATTAACGCTTTTGCGCGATATGCATCAGATGTCGAACTGGTAGGACTTCGGCACGAAACGGTACCCCGTATCCAGCTTTTCCGCATAACCGACAGCCGGGAAAGGCATGTGATAGCCGAGGAACGGCAACCGGTCCGTGGCGATCATGTCATAGACGTTCTTGCGGGTTGCAGCTGCCGCCGCCTTGTCCATGTCGAACTTCACTTCCCAATCCGGCTTTTGCAGTGACAGGACGAAATGGTTGGCCGTATCAGCCGTCAGGATCAGCTGCTTGCCTTCCGATTCGACACGGAAGATCATGTGACCCGGCGAATGGCCAAACGCCGCAATGCCGGTGATGCCGGAAACCACGTCAGCGCCGTCGCCGATGAAGGTCGCCTTTTCCGCCAGCGGTTTGACGTTGGCGATGACGCCCTTCTGGCCGCCTTCGGCAGGCGTGCCAACCCGCTTCTCGTCCGTCCAGAAATCATATTCCGCCTGGCCGAAAACATAACGCGCCTTGGAGAAGGCCGGCGCGCCCTTTTCCATCAATCCGCCAATGTGGTCTCCGTGCATGTGGGTCAGAACCACCACGGTCACGTCCTCAGGAGAGTAACCGGCAGCAGCCATGCCTTCGATCAGACGGCCGTTACCGGCGCCACGGCCGGACTCGCCAAAACCAGTGTCGAACAGCACGAGGTCCGTGCCGGTATTTACGAGAACCGGCGAGAAGGAATTGACGAATTGCTCCTTCGGCAGAAAATTGTCTTCCAGCAGCTTGCCGACGGTTTCCGCCGACTGATCGGTGCCGAAGGTCTCGCCCGGATTGGGCGCGGCGCGCGCGCCGTCCTTCACGACAAGCACTTCGAAATTACCAAGCTTGAAGCGATTGGTTTCAGGCGGCATGGCGTGTTTGATCTCCATGGAAGTTTGCGGCTGGTTCGTCTGCGCCGTTGCGGTGCGCGCCATCAAAAGCGGCGCGCCGAGAACGCTTGCTCCCGCCACACCGATAAGGCCGCGTCTGCTCATGCTCAAGGATTGAGTCATCATTTTTCTCCCGATTCTCGCCAATGTCACTTTGCCCAACGGACAATAGAGCGAGAAAGTTGCAAGAAAACCGGCCTCACGCAGGTTTGATCGGAACTTCAGAAATTGATAATTAACGTGTTGGCAAGTCGGCCCATCAGGCGTAGGAGGAACTGCGATACCATTGTCGCAGCGGAGAGCCGCAGGCAGCCTCATGAACCGCATCATTCCCCTGATCCTGGCAGTCGCTCTCTTCATGGAGCAGATGGACTCCACCGTCATCGCAACGTCGCTTCCGGCCATTGCGGCCGATCTTCATGTGGGTCCGATCACGCTCAAGCTCGCACTGACGGCCTATATGGTGTCGCTGGCGATCTTCATTCCCATCAGCGGCTGGATGGCCGACAAATACGGCGCGAAGAAAATCTTCCGTTTCGCCATCGGCGTCTTCGTCGTCGGGTCGATCTGCTGCGCGGTCTCGTCATCGGTATTCGAATTCGTCGTCTCGCGCTTCCTGCAAGGCATGGGCGGGGCGATGATGACGCCCGTCGGCCGCCTCGTCCTCCTGCGGACGACGCAACGCAGCGAGCTGGTTTCCGCCATGGCGCTTTTGACGATACCGGCGCTTGTCGGGCCTCTGACCGGCCCGCCGATCGGCGGCTTCATCACCACCTATTTTTCATGGCACTGGATTTTCCTCATCAACGTGCCCATCGGCGTCATCGGCATCTGGCTGTCGACGATCTTCCTGCCGGAAATCGAAACCACCAATCCGCCACCGATGGACGGCAAGGGTTTCGTGTTATCCGGCCTTGCAGCATCGGGCGTGGTTTTCGGCGTGTCGGTCGTCAGCCTTCCGGCACTGCCGCCCGCCATCGGCATCGCCTCGACGGTCATCGGTTTCATCTGCGGCTTTCTTTATGTGCGCCACGCGGCAAACCACCCTGCCCCCATTCTGGATTTCCGCATTTTCCGCAACCCGACATTCCGGGCGGCCACCGTTGGCGGCACCGCCTTCCGCATTTCCACGGGCGCCATTCCCTTCCTGATGCCGTTGATGTTGCAGATCGGTTTCGGGCTCAACCCGTTTCAATCAGGCATGATCACCTTTGCCGGGGCAATCGGCGCGATCACCACGAAATTCATGGCCAAGCGGGTCTTTGCCGCAACGGGGTTCAGATCAACGCTGATCGGAGCCGGCATCGTCGGCGCCTTCACGACGCTCGCCAACAGCTTCTTCACGCCGGAAACGCCCTACCCGCTGATCATGATCTGCCTGGTCACGGCGGGCTTTGCCCGTTCCTTCTTCTTTACCGGATCCAACGCGCTCAGCTATTCCGATATAGACGATAGCCAGGCAAGTCAGGCAACTTCGATGGCGTCCGTGCTGCAACAGATCAGCCTTGCGCTCGGCGTGGCTTTCGCAGCCGCCATCCTGGAAGTCAGCAGCATGTTATCTGGCTCGCATCTGCAGCTTGCCGATTTCCACGTTGCCTTCACCATCGTGGCGCTCGTTTCGCTGTTTGCAATCGTGCCGATCATCCGCATGGACGCGCAAGCGGGCGCGGCCGTTTCCGGCCACCGCGGCAAGGTCTCGCAACCGGCAGAGTGATTAGTCTTCGTCCGCCTCATCCACGTGCATAACGGACTGCGTTGCGGCCGTCCGGCCCTTGAAATGCTTGGCGAGCAGGAACATTTCGACCGATTCCGAGCGCGAGGACGCCGGCTTGATATGCAGGACCTGCTTGAAGTTCTTCTTCAGCATGTCGAGCAACGCCTTTTCCGTGCCGCCCTGGAAGGTCTTGGCAAGGAAATGGCCGCCTTCCGCCAGCACCTGAACCGCGAAATCGGCTGCGACTTCGCACAGATGCATGGTGCGGATGTGGTCCGTCTTCTGGTGGCCCGTGGTTGGTGCCGCCATGTCGGACAGTACCAGATCCGGCGTGCCGCCAACGGCCTCCATCAACTGGTCCGGTGCGGTCGGATCGAGGAAGTCGAGCTGCAGGATCTTCACGCCGGGGATGGGATCGATTTCAAGAAAATCGATAGCGGCGACGCGGATATCATCCTCAGTGGAATCCGTCACCTTCGAAGCGATCTGCGACCAGCTTCCAGGTGCCGCACCAAGGTCGATGATGCGGGTGGCACCCTTCAGGATCTGGTGCTTGTCGTTGATTTCCAGAAGCTTGAAGGCGGCGCGGGCGCGATAGCCTTCCAGCTTGGCGCGCTGCACATAGGGGTCGTTGATATGACGTTCCAGCCAGCGGCGCGATGAGGCCTTGAGCTTGGTCTTCTTGACCTTCTGACCGATCTTTCGGCCGGTGCGATTGGTGCTTG
This sequence comes from Rhizobium sp. AN6A, assembly GCF_900215635.1. Lineage (NCBI taxonomy): Bacteria > Pseudomonadati > Pseudomonadota > Alphaproteobacteria > Hyphomicrobiales > Rhizobiaceae > Rhizobium > Rhizobium sp. AN6A. The sequence goes on along the minus strand of NZ_OCNC01000004.1, from coordinate 1,674,860 downwards.
TGGGCGCCTTGCTCATGTCAAACCTTCCGTTCTGTCCTGCCGTGCCATCTGCATGCGCCTTATCCGATTACGCCGCCATGCGCCGTCATCCGCCATCATATCCGTCAACAGGCCTTCGCGCAGCCCGCGATCGGCCACACGCATGCGCCGCGCCGGCCAGCGACGGCGAATGGCCTCGAGGATGGCGCAGCCGGCCAGAACCAGATCGGCCCTGTCAGGACCGATGCAGGCATTGGCGGCGCGGCCGGCAAAATCCCATGCCAGAAGCTTGTCCTGCATCGCCGTCACCTCGGTATCGGAAAGCCAGAGGCCATCCACCTTGCGGCGATCGTAGCGCGGCAGGTCGAGGTGAACGCCCGCAAGTGTGGTCACCGTACCCGAGGTTCCGATCAGGTGAAAATCCTCGTGATGCGCAAGCGGCGCCAGAGGCGGGCACTGGAAGGCATCCAGCAGTCCTTCAACTTCCCGCACCATGGCGGCAAACACATCCGGCGTCACATCACGGCCGCCATGGCGTTCCGAGAGGGTAACAACGCCGACCGGCAACGATGTCCAGTGGGTGATGTGGTTGGCGAGCCGGTTGGAACGGTTTTCGCCGACCTTGATGACCGCGATTTCCGACGATCCGCCGCCGATATCGAACAACACCACCGAACGGGCTTCACGCCCTACGAGGGAGGCGCAACCCGAAACGGCGAGACGCGCTTCCGTCTCGCGGCTGATGATCTCAAGCTTGAGCCCGGTTTCCCGGGTAACCCGCTCCAGAAACTCCTCGCCATTGGATGCTGCCCGGCAAGCTTCGGTGGCGATGAGGCGCATGCGCCTGATCGGGCGTCCAGCTAGTTTCGAGGAGCAGACCTTGAGAGCCTCCACCGCGCGATCCATGGCATCGTCTGAAAGACGGCCGGTCGATACCAGTCCCTCGCCCAGCCGGACGATGCGCGAAAAGGCATCGACGACCCGGAACTGGCCGGGCCGTGTCGGCTGCGCGATCAGCAGTCGGCAATTATTGGTGCCGAGATCGAGCGCCGCATACATGTCCGTTGCGAATTCGGAACCATGCTCTTGATGGCGCGCGCCGTGACGGGCGGACATTTCGGATTGTTGCCGGTGCGGTTCCTGAGCCGCCCCATTGGCGCGGCCGTTCTGCTTGCCGACATGTCGGGGCGCATGGGAGGGAACCAGCGGGCGACCCTGCGGGTCGCGGCTGCGCGGATCACGGTGAGCCCGCTTGCGGTTACGCGACTTGCGACCACCAGCAGGCGGCACGGAGGATGGATTGGTGGCATCCGTTGCGATGACAGCCTCTGGCTGCTCACTGGCAGCAGGCGGCGTCTGATGGGAGGTGCCTTTGCCACGGGAACGCCGACGCCGCTTTCTTTTGCGCGGTTCGGCATCCGGCTCGAGAGCCGATACATAGGGGGAACCGGCCGGAACATCCGCGGCAACATCATGCGACAGCACATCAACGTCACGGGGTTTACCGTCACGCCTGTTTTTCTTGCCACGACGGGATCGCTTCGCGTTCCCTTTGTTTGCCACCGACGCCCCTTGTTCCGACGGCTTTGGGCCGTTTCCGGGGTCGATCACTGTCTTGTCCATTTCGCCGCGCACAAGCGTAGACGCTATGCTGCTGGCTTTCATAAGGTTTCGTTGGGCGGACAATACCAGCGCAAGAGATTTTAGCCAAATGGTTTTTGGAAGCGAGGAAACCGCACAGTCGACGCGCAGCAAAGACATGCGTTTGCGATAACCCAAATCGGGCTTTAAATCGCTGCGATGATTTTCGGGGATTTTAGGAAATTGGAGATGGTACGGTTGGGGGGTCTCGAACCTCCGACCTCAGGTGCCACAAACCTGCGCTCTAACCAACTGAGCTACAACCGCACATCAAACGCCGAACCGGCGCCACGGGGGGTGACATAAAAGGTGTTTTCGCTATTTGCAAGTCCTTCAGCGAATTTTGCGAAAAAAGGCTTGGAAAGGCAAGCGGTTTTCATTGCGCCAGAGCTGGCAACCGTCGATAGCCGGGTATACCGCTTGCAATCTGGAACGGGGCCAGAACGGGTCTCGTCGGGCCTGTTCATGTTAACTCTATTTGGCGATTCATTCAGGCGGCGGTGGACCGCGCCGCCCTGTGAAGTTATTTAAAATTCTGTTAACGTGGTGCCTCAGCGGGTTTACGTTTCAGCTTCATGAGGAAGCCGAAAGCCTCGCAAGGTCCGGTAGTGCCAGAATAGGTTTCGACATGCCCGCCGTCCAGTATCCCTTTATCGATATCGCAGTGCATGAACGGGTGCGCGAAGGTTTCGGGCGCGGCGAGGCGATGGCTTTGTTCTCGCTCGATCTTCAGAGCGCGCTCTGGGCCAATGGGCGCGGTGCAGCGCTGTTCGGCACGCCGATGGTCTATGATTTTCTGGAACAGGGACCCAAACGGCAGGACGTGACCTTCCGGCAGCTGGCCGCGACGGCGGCGCGTCTTTCGAAGACGGGCGACAGCCTGCCGTTTACCATTCGCATCAATGCCGGCTTCCGCAGCCTCGCCGTTACCGCCAAGGCGGAAATCATCGAGGCCGAGCCGGGCCAGCCTGCTATTCTGTTTTCCGCCCTCACCGATCAGGCCGCACCCGACACGGCGGAATGCGCAAGGCGCATGATTGAAGGCTTTGACGATCCCGATATCCATATCGCTGTCATCAATGGCGATAACGAGGTCGTTGCCGCTTCGGCCAAGTTTGCGTCGCTTGGCATCACGCCGCATACGGCAAAGACGCTGGTTAGGATGGCCGCTGGTCAGGCTGGCCACCTCGTCAAACGGCCCGTGCCGACCGGCAAGGGTTACATGCCCGCCGCCGCCGGCCAGATCACAACATCGCCAGAGCTCAATCTGTTGTTCGTGGTCGAAACCGCGCTCGGGACACTCGATCCCGTTAACGGCTTTGCCGAAGACAAGCCGCAGGAAACCCCGGCCGCCCCCCAACCGGCTTTGCCGGTTGCCGAGACCGCGCCTGTTGCCGCAACGGCTGCCTCGTTCGATTCCGTGCTCGACGCCGTCGCCGGGATAGAAGATATGGAGGACGTGCCGGAACTGCCTTCCGACGTCGAAGACGAAGTGACGGTGGAACAGGATGAGGAAACCGTCCTGCCATTGCTTGCAGCAGAAGAAGAAACGGATGCTCCGGCGGATGTCCCGCTGGAGGATGCCGATACGGCTGCGAATGCGGCGATGACGGACGATATTGCCGATCTCTTCGAACTGGATGCGGATGAGGCAGAGGTTCCGGCAACTGGCCAGGCTTCCAGCGAAGACCATACCGAACAGGCCCCGGACGTGGAGCGCGCAGAGGCGGAAGATGAGGTCGCTGAAACAATAGCGGCGCAGGCCGCTGCACCAGTTGAAGAGGATGTCCCGGCGGCCGTGGAACCGACCGACGAACCCCGGCCTTTTGTCTTCAACGCCGGTGCGCGTGCATCCCGTTTCGTCTGGAAAATCGATGCCGAGGGCCGCTTCAGCTCGATCTCGCACGAATTTGCGGAGGCCGTGGGCGCGAAGGCGGCAGCTGTCGAAGGCATGAGTTTTGCCGATGTGGCGGCACTGTTCAATCTCGATCCGGAAGGCAAGATTCGCGAGCTTCTCGGCCGCCGTGATACCTGGTCTGGCAAGACGATCTATTGGCCGGTCGAAGGCACTTCTCTGATGGTGCCGATCGATCTCGCCGCCCTTCCCACCTATACGCGCTCGCGCGAATTTGACGGTTTCCGTGGTTTCGGCATCGTGCGGCTGGCCGATGCCGCAGAGGATCCGCACGCTACCGGCCTCACCTTCCTGCACGGCGAAGACATCCTTCAAACCGAGGTTTTGCCGCAGCCGGCTGCCGAGGATGAAGACGAGGAATTGCTGGCTTTTCTCGATGAGCTCGATGACGAAACCCCGGCCGCTGAAGATGCGCCGGCCGAGATTTCGGACGAAGAGCGGCCCCACGATTACAGCCCGCCGGAATTCGAAGTGCCGGCCTTGGCTGTCGTACCGACCCCGGAACCAGAGCCGGAGCCAACCTACTCCGACAAGGTCGTCCATCTGGAAGAGCGCCGCTGGCGCTCCCGCGAGGGCCTGACCGCAGGCGAGCAGGCCGCCTTCCGCGAAATCGGCCGGGCGCTGGCACCCGTAGACGCCGTTTCAGACGAGGGCCCGAAGGCGGAAGAAGACGCTCCTTCTACCGAGCCGGCTGCACAGGATATCCATGACGACATAGACGCCGTAACACAGATGGACCTGCCGCCCGTACTGGAAGAAGACGTTAATGCCACAGAACCGGCTGAGGAAGACGATCTCTTCGCGGACTATGTTCGCGGCGAACGCCCTGCGGCCACGAACAAGCCTACCGATGAAATCCAGGTCGAAGAAAAGACGGTCGCCTTAACCGAAGTCGCATCGGCGGCCGATATCGCCGCTGCGATGGTTAGCCCACCGCTGCGCCCCGCCGATGCGCTGAGCGCCGAAACGCTGGACCAGATGCCCGTGGCACTGCTGGTGCATGCCGGTGACAGGCTGATCCATGCCAATCCGGATTTCCTGCGGCTGACGGGCTATGGCTCTCTCGATGAATTGGACGAGGTCGGCGGATTGGAAGCCCTGCTGCAACGGCAGGAGCTTGAGGATATGCCTGATAACGAAGGCGGCATGGTCGTCGTCAGCGCCGAAAATGACATCATTCCGGTCAAGGCACGGCTGCAATCCATCCGCTGGGAAGACACCAAGGCGCTGATGCTGTCGCTGGTTCCGCTGGAAGAAAAGCAGGCACCGGTTACGGCAGCCAACGAGAATACGTCAGCGGCCGAAACCGCGAATGCCGACGCAGGCAGCGTTTCCGTATTGCAGGGCGAAGTCGAGGAACTGCATTCCATTCTGGAAACGGCAACGGATGGCGTGGTGCTTTTGGGAGACGACGGCGAAATCCGTTCGCTCAATCGCTCCGCCAGTGCGCTGTTCAACTACGACAATGGCGAAATCGCCGGGAAACCCTTCGTCACCCTGTTTGCGCATGAGAGCCAGCGCGCGGTGCTGGACTATCTCTCCGGCCTTGCCAATAACGGTGTCGCCAGCGTGCTGAACGATGGCCGCGAGGTGATCGGCCGCGAGGCATCCGGCGGTTTTCTGCCGCTGTTCATGACGATCGGACGGCTCAAATCCTCGCACGGCTATTGCGTGGTCATTCGTGACATTACCCAGTGGAAGCGCACGGAAGAAGAGTTACGCAACGCCAAGCGCGCGGCGGAAACCGCCAATGCGCACAAGACCGACTTTCTTGCGCGTGTCAGCCACGAAATCCGCACGCCTCTCAACGCCATCATCGGCTTTGCGGACATGATGGCGACCGAGCGTTTCGGGCCGATCGGTCATCCGCGTTATGTGGAATATTCCAATGATATCGGACGTTCGGGCCGACATGTGCTCGATATCGTCAACGACCTCCTCGACATCTCCAAGATCGAAGCCGGGCAGATGGATGTCGATTTCATCGCGGTTCCGCTGAACGAGACTGTGGCCGAGGCGGTCTCGCTGGTGCAACCGCAGGCCAACAATCAGCGTGTCATCATCCGCACGGCGCTTTCGCAATCCGTTCCACAGATCGTTGCCGACCTGCGCTCGATCAAGCAGATCGTGCTCAACATCCTGTCGAACGCCATCCGCTTCACGCCATCAGGCGGCCAGATCGTGGTTTCCACCGCCTATGAGGCCAATGGCAGCGTCGCGCTGCGTATCCGCGACACCGGCATCGGCATGACCCGGGCGGAGCTGGAACAGGCCATGAAGCCGTTCCGGCAGGTGGCGTCATCGGGCAAGCGCGTGCGCGGCGATGGCACCGGGCTCGGCCTTCCCTTGACCAAGGCGATGGTGGACGCCAACCGGGCGAACTTCTCCATCACCTCGACACCGAACGAGGGAACGCTGGTGGAAATTACCTTTCCCTCGCAGCGGGTTCTTGCCAACTGAGGCCATGCGGGCGTAGCAATGCGGGAACCGCCGGCTAAACGGACAGCCGGTTGAGGCTTTCGCAGGACAGCAGGCTGGCATTTCCATGACGGTTTCCATTCCGGCAACAAGACGCGTTTCATTGTTGCCCATTACGGCGGTCATCGTCGCAGCCATCGCCGCCATGCCTGTTCTGGCGGTCTTCTGGCTGGCGCTGACCGGCAGCACGGAGGGATGGCAACACCTTCTAGCCAATGTTCTGCCGCGCGCCGGGTTTCGCACCTTCCTGCTGCTGGCGATGACGGCCGCAACGACGGCATTGTTCGGCATTGCCTGCGCCTGGCTCGTCACTACATTCGAATTCCCGTTGCGGCGGGTATTGTCGGCGGCACTTGTCCTGCCGCTCGCCATTCCCTCCTATCTGGCAGCCTATGCTTTCGGCGAGTTTCTCGATTTCACCGGCCCGGTACAAAGCGCCCTTCGCGCCGCGTTCGGCTATCACAGCATCCGCGACTACTGGTTTCCGGACATACGCTCGCTCGGCGGCGCCGTGGTGGTTCTGAGTTCGGTGCTTTACCCTTATGTCTATCTGTCGGCCCGCGCCGCCTTTTCCATGCAGGGACGGTTTGCGGCCGAAGCTGCGCGCACGCTTGGTGCGAAACCGCTTGGCGTATTCTTTTCCGTGCAATTGCCGATGGCGCGGCCGGCGATCGCCATCGGTCTTTCGCTGGTCCTGATGGAAACGCTGAACGATATTGGCGCTGTCGAATATCTCGGTGTCCAGACGCTGACTTTCACGATCTACGAGACCTGGCTCAATCGCGGCAATCTTGCCAATGCGACACAGATCGCCGCCGTCATTCTGCTCATCGTCGGCGCGTTGATCTTCATCGAACGCAATGCCCGCGAAAAACAGCGCTTTGCCGCTCCAAAAGCCACGACCATGGCGCAACGCCACCGGCTGAAAAGCCTTCGCGGCTGGCGGCGCTGGTCTGCAAGCCTCTTCTGCATCGTTCCCATGGCGAGTGGTTTCCTCATTCCCGTCATCGTCCTTGGCGGTTACGCCGCAAAAAGGCTGGATGCGCTGTTTGCGCCGAAGCTGCTGAAAGCACTCGGTCACAGTCTCGAGGTCTCGCTTTCCGCCGCCTTCGTCACCCTGATTGCGGCTTTCGTGTTTTCCTATGCCATCCGCACCGAGCGCTCGCGCACGTCAAAGGTGGCCGCGCGACTTGGCTCCATGGGATATGGCGTGCCGGGAACGGTGCTCGCCATCGGCGTGCTCATTCCCCTGGCCGGTCTCGACAATCACGTCGACGGGTTTGTCCGCTCCCACTTCGGATTTTCGAGCGGCCTGCTGCTGTCAGGCACTGCCTTTGCCATCATCTACGCCCATTCGGTACGCTTCATGACCATGGCGGAGGGAACGCTTGATGCCGGGTTCCAGAAGCTCTCGCCGCATATCGACATGGCCTCGCGAACGCTTGGGCGCAACCGGTTGCAGACACTGTTCAAGGTGCTGTTGCCGAATATGCGGCCTGCAGCGCTGACAGCCTTTCTTCTGGTACTGATCGAATCCATGAAGGAACTGCCGGCGACGATCCTGCTGCGGCCCTTCGGCTTCAACACGCTTGCCACGCTGGTCTATGAAGACGCGTCCCGCTCAAGGGTGCAGGATGCCGCCGTGCCGGCGATCATCATCATCATTGCCGGGCTTATCCCCGTGCTTCTCGTGTCGAAATCGATGGATCATCCGGCAAACCGCTGAAGGCAACCCGCATGGCGGCAAAAAGAAAGGCGGCCTCTCGGCCGCCTGTATTAGTTGTGCTTTTTTAACGAGAGAAAGGGGGACAACCTCGCCATATGGAAATTATCAATCCCGGCTATCGAAAGTTTGACAGCCCTGCGTTGGGATTTACTTTCCGCCAACTCCTATTAACAAGCGGTTAAAACCAAAATCGATCAATTACCGACGATAATTCCTATTTTGAGACCGTAAAAGTAAAAAACTAAATTACAGTTTTCTAATTTTATCGACGCCTCAACAGTAACGCGTAGAAATCGAAGAGGAATATTCGATCAGTTGCGCGCGGCTGCGTGTTCGTCCTTCATCCGCTGTAGTTCCGTGCGTTTGGAGGCGATGGAAGCGACAATCACGCCGATTGTGACAAGCCCGATAAGGATCGTGCAGATGGCGTTGATCTCAGGTGTGACGCCAAGACGAACCTGCGAATAAATCTTGATCGGCAGCGTCGTTGCACCTGGACCAGTGGCGAAACTTGCGATCACGAGATCATCGAGCGACAGCGTAAACGCCAGCATCCAGCCGGCGATGACGGCCGGGAAGATCAGCGGCAGGGTAATTTTGAAGAAGGTCTTGACCGGCGGGCAACCGAGATCGAGCGCTGCTTCCTCGAGGCTGCGATCAAAGGTCAACAGGCGCGACTGCACGACGATCGCCACATAACACATGGTGAAGGTGGTGTGGGCGATGACCACCGTCCAGAAGCCGCGATCCACCCCAACGGCCACGAACAGCAGCAGCAGCGACAGACCGGTAATGACCTCCGGCATGACGAGCGGCGCATAGATCATGCCCGAAAACAGCACCCGTCCCGGAAAGCGCGCAAAGCGCGTCAGAGACAGCGCCGCCAGCGTTCCGAGGATGGTGCCGATGGTGGCGCTCAAAATACCGACACGAAGCGTCACCCACGCTGCATCCATCAGCCCCTGGTTCGACCACATGGACTTGTACCACTGCAGCGAAAATCCGCCCCAGACGGTGACCAGCTTCGAGGCATTGAAGGAATAAACGATCAGGATGATGATCGGGATATAGAGAAAGGCAAAACCGAGGGTCAGGACGGTGATGTCGAATTTTCCGCGTTTCATGGCCTCACCCGACTTTCTTCTGCTGGTTCTGGAAGATGGCGATGGGCACCACCAGCAACAGTAGAAGCAGCACCGCAACGGCGGATGCCAGGGGCCAGTCGCGGTTGCCGAAGAATTCCGTCCAGAGCGTCTTGCCGATCATCAGCGTCTGCGCACCGCCAAGCAGATCGGGAATGACGAATTCGCCGGTTATCGGGATGAAACAGATCATCGACCCGGCCACCACGCCCGGCAGGGACAGCGGGAAGGTAATCTTCCAGAAGGCTTTCCAGGGCGGGCAACCCAGATCGGCCGCCGCTTCCAGAAGCGTATTGTCGAATTTTTCCAGCGCCGAATAAAGCGGCAGCACCATGAACGGCAGATAGGAATAGACGATGCCGATGAAGATCGCCGTCTCGGTGCGGAAAATATTGACCTGCTGGTCCGGCCCCAGAAAACCGAGCCATTGGAACAGCACCGTCAGCAGACCTTCGGGCTTCAGAATACCGATCCAGGCGTAAACGCGGATCAGGAACGAGGTCCAGAACGGCAGGATGACCAGCATCACCAGCGTCGGGCGGATGGATGACGGCGAACGCGCCATGGCAAGAGCCATGGGATAACCGATCAGCAACAGCAGGAAGGTGGAGATGAATGCGATGCGCAGCGACGAGAGATAGGCGTCGATGTAGAGCGGGTCTTCCGTCAGAAACAGGTAGTTTTCGAAATCCAGCTGCGAGAAGAATGCGCCAAGCTTCGAAAACCCTTCGAAGACTGGCGTATAGGGCGGCATGGATATCGCCGTATCCGAAAGCGATATTTTGAAAATGATGAAAAAGGGCGCTGCAAAAAACAGCATCAGCCAGAAATAGGGAACCGCGACGACCAGCCATCGCCAGGGACTTTGCCGGTTTTCAGGAGTGGTGATCGCCATAAAAGCCTCCCTCAGCGCGTTAGCACAAGACCGGAATCCTGTTTCCAGTTCAACCACACCATATCGCCGAAGGTGATCGGGCGATCCACGAGACGCGAGACATTCGCCTGCGCTGCACGGATGACACGGCCATCGGCAAGCTTGACGATGAACACCGAGAAGTCACCGAGATAGCCGATATCCCAGACTTCGCCATAAGCGGAATTGACGGCGCTGTCGGTGGGTTGATCGAGCGAGATGCGGACCTTTTCCGGGCGGATGGCGAAAGCCACCCGGCTTCCGGTGACAGCGGCGCATTCCTGCTCCACCGCAACTGGCAGCCCGTCGCAATCGAGCGTCACCAGTCCCGGCTTGCCGATATCGGACGCGTTAGTGACGACATTGGCGTCGAAAATATTGATGTCGCCGATGAAATCCGCCACGTAACGGCTGTTCGGCGCCTCGTAGATCTCGGCAGGCGTTGCTACCTGCACCACAATGCCCTTGTCCATGACCGCGATCCGGTCCGACACCGTCATTGCCTCTTCCTGGTCATGGGTGACGATCAGAAAGGTGAGGCCGAGATTGGTCTGGATGTCCATCAGCTCGAATTGGGTTTCCTCGCGCAGCTTCTTGTCGAGCGCACCGAGCGGTTCATCCAGCAAAAGCACCTTCGGCCGCTTGGCAAGCGAGCGGGCAAGCGCCACGCGCTGCCGCTGGCCGCCAGAAAGCTGGCTCGGCTTGCGCTTGGCAAACTCGCTGAGCTTGACGAGCCGCAGCATTTCCTCGACCCGCGAGGATACTTCTGCCTTGAGCAGACCGTCCTGCTCCAGACCGAAGGCAATGTTCTTCTCCACCGACATATGCGGGAAAAGGGCGTAGGACTGGAACATCATATTGGTCGGGCGCTTGTAGGGCGGCACGCCGGAAATATCCTTGCCCTGCAGGAGAATACGCCCATTGGTCGGTTCCTCGAAACCGGCCAGCATGCGCATCAGCGTGGTCTTGCCGCAGCCGGAAGGACCGAGCAGCGAAAAGAACTCCCGCTCGTAAATATCGAGCGTCAGATTATCGACGGCGACGAAATCGCCAAACCGCTTGGTGACGTTTTCAAAACGGATGAAGGGAACCGCATCGGGATTGTCCCAAGGGCTAAATTTGCGTTTGACCGGCCCCAGAGTTTTCGCCATTCACCCTACCCTCAAATCCCGTTGATTTTGTAGATTTGAGCATCGGATTTCCCGAAAACCGCGTCACACTTTTCGGTCCGATGCCATGAGGCGGGCAGCGCCGGCAGGTTGCGTGACCTGCCGGCAAGGTATCAGAGAAACAGGCCCGCCGGCCGTTTCTCAACCAGCGCGCGGAGCTATCAGCTACCGGTCTTTATCTGCGTCCAGACGCGGTTCAAGACACGCTGTTCCTTCGGTCCGTAGGGCGAGATGGTGAAGAGCTTCTTCATCGTCTCAGCATTGGGGTAGACCGCCGGGTTCTTGGCAACCGACGGATCCATCAGCGCCTGCGAGGCAAGGTTGCCGTTCGCATACTGAACATAGTTGGACGCCTTGGCGATGACTTCCGGCCGCATCAGGTAGTTTATGAAGGTGTGAGCTTCCTCGACATTCTTGGCATCCGCCGGGATGGCAAGGTTGTCGAACCACATATAGGTGCCTTCCTTCGGGATGACGTAGTTCACCTCGACGCCGTTCTTCGCTTCTTCGGCACGCTTTTTGGCCTGAAGAATGTCACCCGACCAGCCGATCGTGATGCAGCTGTCACCATTCGCCAGCTCGTCGATATAGGCGGAGGAGTTGAAGGTCTTCACAAAGGGACGGATCTTCGAATAGACGGCACCGCCCGCTTCCAGATCGGCTGTTTCCTTACTGTCCGGGTTCTTGCCGAGGTAATTCATCGCGATGGCGAAGGTCTCGTCCGATGCATCGAGAATATTGATGCCACAGGATTTCAGCTTTTCGGCATTTTCCGGCTTGAAGAGAATATCCCAGCTGTCGACCGGAACATCGCCGAGAGCCGCCTTCACCTTGGCGACGTTATAGCCGATGCCTGTTGTGCCCCACATGTAGTTCACGGCATATTCGTTGCCGGGGTCGTATTTCGCCAGACGCTCGGAGACATCCGGCCACATGTTCTTCAGATTCGGCAACTTGGACTTGTCGAGTTTCTGGAAAACACCGGCATTGATCTGGCGGGCGAGGAAGGGGCCGGTCGGCACCACCACATCGTAGCCGGAGCTGCCGGCCAGAAGCTTCGTTTCCACGAGTTCGTTGCTGTCGAATACATCGTAAACGACCTTGATGCCGGTTTCCTTGGTGAAATCGGTGAGGATCGATTCGTCGATATAATCCGACCAGTTAAAGACGTGAACGACCTTCTCCTGGGCCATTGCCGAGCCTGCAGCAACGAGCGCCGTCGTGAGAGCCAAAGTGAAACGGAGCGAACGGTTTTTCATGATTTCTCCTGTTAACGCATCCTCGTGACGGAAGCGTGATCCCCTTTTTTAGTGAGACTAGAAAGGAAAACAAAAGGGAGCAAGCGGGAAATGTGCAGCACAGCATTTTCAACCGAATGTGTTCCACCGGAAAAAAAGTGATGCGAAACCTCTACTGGAAGTCGAAAACACTAAGACCGGTCACCATTTCGTCCAGACCGAGCGGCCTCGTCAGCGGGGCTTCCGCCCGCGACAGACAGCCCTGCCTTTCACACAGCCGGCACGAGGGACCAATGGCAATCGTCGGCCCACCTGCGCCGGCAGCCCCATAAACCGTCTCCCCGGCCTGGGCGAGATCACAGCCCAGAAGCACGGCCGTTCGCCGCACCCTTTCGCCGAAACCGGCCTGCGGGCCTTCAAGCGTGCGCGACACCGTCAGGAAGGCGTCACCGTCAGGCATCTCCACCGGCTCCACCAGCACCTGCCCCGGCTGGGCAAAAGCTGCGTGGATATTAAGACGCGGACAGAGGCCACCAAACCGTGCCCTCGGGAACCCACCAGCGCCCGCAAGACGGAAACGGTTGCCGGCATTGTCAATCTCCATCAAAAAGAACGGGATTGCCGCAGCCGTCGGCCGTTGCAGGCTGACGAGCCTGTTGGCGGCCTGCTCGAACGACACGTTGAAGCGTGATCGCAGGACATCGAGATCGTATTTCGCGCGCTGGGCGGCACTCAAAAACGCACCATAGGGCATCATCAGGGCATGGGCGGCATAACGCGCCAGCTCGAAGCGGGCGATGCGCCGTGCCTCCTCCCCCTTCAGGCCAAGCGTCTCCAGCTCAGCGCCAATCTCCTCGCGAAGCGCCAGAAGACAGGTTTCCATCGCCATTTCCCTGAGCTGATCCGGCTGCGACAGGCGCTCGGACAAAAACAGCCGCATGGAATGGCGGTCATAACGCCGCCGCAGATTGGGCATGGCATGGACCGGCAGAGTTCTGACCACGATACCGTGGTTTTTCTGAAGCCATGCGCGAAGGCCCGCGGCGAGATCTTCGCCCGCCGACAATTGCTTGTGGAGTTCTTCTGCCGCCGCATCGATGGAATGGACATAGGCCGGCCGGTTTTCAAAGACGTGCCGCACCTCGTCTATCGGCAGGCGGGTGGAGGAAAGCGCCGTCTCGTGTCCCTCGCGCGCCAGAAGATCCGAGAGGTCGGAAAGGCGCTGCGCCTGTTCCCGATACGCCCTGTACAGCTTGACGACGCCACTTGCCGCATTGGGCGCGGCATCTGCCACCTCGATCAGCTCCTGCGGCGACGGCACCTCGCCCACCAAGAGCGGATCGGCGAAGACCTCGCGCAATTGCCCGGCGGAACCGGCACTCTCGCCTTGCAGGTCGTCCAGATCCACCTTGTAGACTGAAGCAAGCTTCAAGAGCAGTTGCACGGTCAGCGGCCGCTGATTGCGCTCGATGAGATTGAGGTAGGAAGGCGAGATCGCCAGCGCCTCGGCCATGGCCGTTTGCGTCAGCGCCAGACCGTTGCGAATACGACGCACGCGCGGGCCAGCAAAAATCTTGTTTTCCGACACAGCGTTAACCTCACATCGAAAGACTCATACAAGCCTGTTACAAAATCGCCGGGCATGCCGCTTTTACAAAATTTACAATTTTACAGCTCCACCCTGTCATGCACACTACAGGATAACCTCTTTCAAGTCACTGTTTTTATGTTTATTCTGGCGCTCTAACTCTCGAAAATGTAAATGTAGTCACATCGAACGGCGCTTCACACAGTTGAAGACAGCACATTTCTAAAACCGCATTTGTCATGGGAGAGAGAAGTATGACGGATTTTTACAAACTTGTTCCGGGCGCACCGCAGGGACGCTTCGACGGCATTGAGCGCACTTATACCGCCGCCGACGTGGAGCGGCTGCGCGGCTCCGTTGAAATCCGCCATTCGCTGGCCGAGATGGGTGCCAACCGGCTGTGGAAGCTGATCAACGAAGAGAATTTCATCAATGCGCTCGGCGCGCTTTCCGGCAACCAGGCCATGCAGATGGTTCGCGCCGGGCTGAAGGCGATCTATCTTTCCGGCTGGCAGGTTGCGGCAGATGCCAACACGGCCTCCGCCATGTATCCGGACCAATCGCTCTATCCCGCCAATGCGGCCCCGGAGCTTGCAAAGCGCATCAACCGCACCTTGCAACGGGCAGACCAGATCGAGACGGCAGAGGGCAAGGGCCTTTCGGTCGACACGTGGTTCGCGCCGATCGTTGCCGATGCGGAAGCCGGTTTCGGCGGACCGCTCAACGCCTTCGAGATCATGAAGGCATTCATCGAGGCCGGTGCAGCCGGTGTTCACTATGAAGACCAGCTGGCATCTGAAAAGAAGTGCGGCCATCTCGGCGGCAAGGTTCTGATCCCCACGGCGGCGCATATTCGCAACCTGACGGCGGCACGACTTGCAGCCGACGTCATGGGCGTGCCGACGCTGGTCATCGCCCGCACAGATGCGGAGGCCGCCAAGCTTTTGACCTCTGACATTGACGAGCGCGACCAGCCCTTCGTTGATTACGATGCCGGCCGCACCGTCGAGGGTTTTTATCAGGTGAAGAACGGTCTTGAACCCTGCATCGCCCGTGCAGTGGCCTATGCGCCCTATTGCGATCTGATCTGGTGCGAGACCTCCAAGCCAGATCTCGAGCAGGCGCGCAGGTTTGCCGAGGGCGTACACAAGGTGCATCCCCGCAAGAAGCTTGCTTACAATTGCTCGCCGTCGTTCAACTGGAAAAAGCACCTCGACGACGCGACGATTGCCAAGTTCCAGCGCGAACTCGGGGCAATGGGCTACAAGTTCCAGTTCATCACGCTGGCCGGCTTCCACCAGCTGAATTACGGCATGTTCGAACTGGCGCGCGGCTACAAGGACCGGCAGATGGCGGCCTATTCCGAGCTTCAGGAAGCGGAATTCGCGGCCGAGGTTAACGGCTACACCGCCACCAAACACCAGCGCGAGGTCGGCACCGGCTACTTCGACGCCGTGTCGCTGGCAATCTCGGGCGGCACGTCTTCGACCACCGCCATGAAGGAATCCACCGAGCACGACCAGTTCCGCCCGGCGGCGGAATAAACCGTAAAACTGCCCTTCCCTTGAACGGGAAGGGCTTGCAAATCGCATCAAGAACCCCAACCAATAAAGAGAGGAGAAATGCCATGAATGCCAATAACCCCATCAAGACCCACGTCAAGGAACGCGCCGAGGAGCAGTCCTCCGCCATGACGCAGGATCAACAGGTCGCCATCCGCATGCTTGCCAACGATCTGCACCGCCTCAACCAGGCCGTCATGAAGGCAGTCGAGGCCGGTGTTTCCGTTGAACTCGTCCGCTCAGCCCGCCATCACGGCGGGGGCGGCAACTGGGGCGATCTTCTGATCCCGGTCATCGTCGCGCAGGGAAGTGCTGCTGCGTGACACCGCTCATGCCGGACGGCTTTTTCGTCCGGCGTACAAATCGGAATGTCGCTTGATGAGACGCGTCATCCGGTCCGCCACCGTCCGTATATCGCGGCGGTGGCGATCGTCATTGTTCATGACGATCCACTGATTGTGGCGAAGCGCTTCGATTTCGTCACCTTCACGCATCAGCCGCGCATCTGCATCGCCCACGAAACATGGCAGCACGGCAACCCCTGCTCCGGCCAGCGTGAGATCCAGCAGTGCCGTCGGCCTGTTGACGGTCACCACGATATTGTCCCGCCGGTTTTCATGCGGCCAGCGCAGGTAGGCGGAAATGGCGTTTTCTTCCGCCACCGCCAACCACCGGTCTGAAACGGAGCTGGCGGCGTTTCGCAGCCTGTAGGGCGCATAGGCCACCTCCCCCGTCTTGATTGCAGCGAGGTTGCGTTCCTCGGGCTCGAAAGCGCGAATGCCGATATCGTTTTCGCGATGTGCGAGAGACGCCCTCTGTTCAGCAATAAAAAGGTCGATGCGGAAATCGTCGCGATCCGTGCAGATGGCGGAGAAATTTACTGCCAGCAGCCAGGCATTCCAGGTGCCGACAGCAATGCGCACGACGGAAGAGGCCGACGACGCCTTTTGCCATCCCTCGATATCCTTTGCCGCGTTTTCCATCGCCTGAAGACGGTCAAACAGCGCGCGGCCATCCGGTGTCAGCGCGTATCCCGTCTGGCTGCGTTGGAACAGCGCCTTGCCGATACGCCCCTCCAGTTCGACCATGCGTCGCCCGATAGTCGCAGGGCTCAAACCCGTCAGCGCCGCAGCACCCGTAAGGCCGCCGCTGCGTGACACATCGACGAAAAGTTGGTATGAATCCCAAGTGACGTTTTTCATTTATGAAAAACGTAGCGCATTTTCTTGCGCAGATAAAACAAAAAACGGCGTGCATCATGGCCCTCCGCAACATGGAGAGTGACATGCACGTATTTTATTCAGCATTGGCCATCATCGAAAGCCAGACGCCGCGCACGCGGCGGGAAGCCATCCGGCAAGAAGAGAAATTCTATGCCGATATGGCCGAGGCATCCTGGCCGTGGCGGCTTTTTACCGCGATTGCTGCAAGGGCGAAAGCGAAGAGCCTGACCTTAGTAAAAAAGGGCGATCAGGGCAGCCACGGCACCGGCTGCGATTGCAGTCAGGCGAAAGGCCAACTGCCTGCTCTCGCTTTCGGCGCGGGCGATGGCAATGGCGCGAGGGCGGCGATGTGCGGATCTGTTCATGCGCGGGCTCCTGACGAAAAACTCAACCGACCCATGCCCTGTTAAGAGCCTCCAGCATGACATCATGTACAGCGGAACCACAACGCGATCCGGCTTTGCTGGCATTCTGTCAGGATGACTCCGTGCCCATTAACAAGGTGTTAATACGAGCGGTTTCAGGCGAATTCACCTGCTGCCTGACCGGAGGCCCAGGCCCACTGGAAATTATAACCGCCCAGCCAGCCGGTCACGTCAACACATTCGCCGATGAAATAGAGGCCGGCCACGGTTTTCGCTGCCATGCTGCGGGAATCGAGGCCGGTCGTATCCACGCCGCCAAGTGTGACTTCTGCCGTGCGATATCCCTCGGAACCGGCTGGCTTGATCTGCCAGTCCTGCACCTCATTTGCCAACGTCGCCAGAGCTTTGTCGGACATATCGGCAAGATTGCCGGTGAGGCCGGATTTTTCGACCACGTGCTGCGCCAGCCGTTTCGGCAGGATTTCCGCAAGAGCGGTCTGCGCGGACTGGCGGCCGTTCTTCTGTTTCGCTTGCCGGAGCAAGCCGACGATATCGCTCGCCGGCTCGAGTTTCAGACGGATCGTGTCGCCCTCCCGCCAATAGGAGGAGATTTGCAGGATTGAGGGGCCGCTTAGGCCCCGATGGGTAAACAGCAGTGCTTCGTTGAACGCCGTTTTGCCGTGGGAAATTTCGGCTGGCACGGCAACACCGGCAAGGGGGCTCAGCCTTTCCAGCGCCGCAGGATCAAGCGTCAGCGGCACGAGGCCAGGGCGCGTCTCGATGAGCGACAGGCCGAACTGCTCGGCCATCTGGTAGGCAAAACCCGTCGCACCCATTTTCGGGATCGACTTGCCGCCCGTTGCGACCACAAGGCTTTCCGCCTCGATGACGCCGCCGGAGGTCGTCACGCGAAACCGGCCGACATCATGGGCGACATCAGAAACGGCGGTTTCGAGCCTCAACTTCACCTTTGCAGCTTGCATTTCGCCAAGCAGCATGCGGATGATGTCCTTGGCGCTATCGTCGCAGAACAGCTGCCCGAGCGTCTTTTCATGCCAGGCGATACGATGTTTTTCGACCAGAGCGATGAAATCACGCGGTGTGTAACGGGCAAGTGCGGATTTGGCGAAATGCGGGTTGGCGGAGAGATAGTTCTTCGGCCCGGCATGGATGTTGGTGAAATTGCAGCGGCCGCCGCCGGAGATACGGATTTTCTCGCCCGGCGCCTTGGCGTGGTCGAGGATGATGACGGAGCGGCCGCGCTGACCGGCGCGGACGGCGCACATCATGCCGGCAGCCCCCGCCCCCAAAATCAGCACGTCACATTTGTCTGCCATAGTTGTTTTCCGTTTGCTTCTCCCTTTCCTCTTTTCGAAGTGTCGCCCGTTGTCAATGGCGCTTTCCCCCTCGCCAATTGCCAAACTCCGGTTATGATGGCGCCAGTCGAAACACAGACCCGGTGATACATGCCCCCGAAGAAAACCATGCTCCGCCCGAAGAAACAGGCAACCATGGCAAAGAAACCTCCCCTCGACCTTTCCTCTACCCGTGGCGTTTCCTCCTGGCGCGAAGCCTCGCAATGGTTGAGGGCGCGCGGTATCGAGGATATTGAATGCATAACACCCGATCTTGCCGGGGTTGCGCGTGGCAAGATGATGCCGACGGCGAAATTTACAGGCGACACCTCGCTTGCCCTGCCCTCCGCGCTCTATCGCCATACGATCTCGGGCGAATATCCGGATGAGACGGCAAACTTCCGCTATGAGCCGCGCGACAGCGACCTGAAGCTGGTGCCTGATCTTTCCACGCTGTCCGTGGTGCCATGGGAAAGCGACCCGACCGCGCAGGTGATCTGCGATGTCGTGGATGCCGAGGGTAATTTCGTTCCCTATACGCCGCGCAACGTGCTGAAAAACGTGCTTTCGCTTTATACGGAAAAAGGCTGGAAGCCGGTCGTCGCGCCGGAAATCGAATTCTACCTCGTCGCCATGAATGACGACCCTGACTATCCGCTGCATCCGCCGAAGGGCCGCTCCGGACGCTCCATCGTCGGTGGGCAGAGCTATTCCATCGCCGGCATCAACGAGTTCGACGAACTGATCGACGATATCTATCACTTCTCCGAAAAACAGGGCCTCGAGATCGATACCCTGATCCACGAGGAAGGCCCGGCCCAGCTGGAAATCAACCTGCGCCATGGCGATCCGATCGAGCTTGCCGACCAGGTGTTCCTGTTCAAGCGTACGATCCGCGAAGCAGCATTGAAGCATGGCATCTACGCCACCTTCATGGCCAAGCCCATGCAGGGTCAGCCGGGTTCGGCCATGCATATCCATCAGTCGGTGGTGGAGATCGACAGCGGCCGCAATATCTTCTCCAACAAGGACGGTGGCCCTTCCAAGGAGTTCTTCGCCTTCGTAGGCGGCATGCAGCGTTATGTTCCGAACGCGCTGGTGATGCTTGCTCCTTACGTGAATTCCTATCGCCGCCTGACACCTGACATGGCTTGCCCGGTCAACAATGCCTGGGGTTACGACAACCGCACAACGGCTTTCCGCGTGCCGATTTCCAGCCCGCAGGCAAGGCGTGTCGAAAACCGCCTGCCGAGTTCGGATGCCAATCCCTATCTCGCGCTCGCCGCTTCGCTTGCCTGCGGCTGGCTCGGCATCGTCAACAATATCGAGCCGACCGAACCGACCGCCGATACGGCCAATGAAGGCTCCATCGACCTGCCGCGCGGGCTGCTGGAAGCCGTGGCGTTGCTGGAAGGCGAAGAACAGTTCGAGCGGGTGTTCGGCCATGAATTCGTCGGCCTTTATGCGGGCCTGAAGCGCGGGGAATTCGAGACATTCATGCAGGTCATCAGCCCATGGGAGCGGGAATTCCTGCTTCTCAACGTGTGAGGACTGAAGCATGACGTGGCAAAGCCCGATAGCGCCGGGGATTTCCTGGTATCAGGCAAGCGCCCAGGAGCGGCCGGAATATCCGGCGCTCGACGGGTCGAAAGCAGTGGACGTCGCGATCGTCGGCGGTGGCTATACCGGGCTTCAGGCCGCCTTTAATCTTGCCGCCAACGGTGTCTCCGTCGCCTTGATCGAGGCACATCGTTTCGGCGACGGCGCATCCGGCCGCAACGGCGGGCAATTCGGCACCGGGCAGCGCTCGTTTCCCGACGAGCTGGAAGACGAGATCGGCTTCGAGCAGTCAAAGGTACTGTTCGATATCGCCGAGGATGCCAAGCATTACGTCCTCAACTTCGCCCGCGATCACGGCATCGACATGGAGTATCTGCCCGGGCAGCTCTATGTGGCGCACAAGGCTGCTTACGAAGACGATTACCGCAAAAGCGTCGATGCGATGAACAATCGCTACGGCTATCCGCATATTTCCTACATGGAGCGGGCGGACGCACGCAGACGTGTCGGCTCCAGCCATTATTTCGGCGGCACACGCGATACCGGCACCGGCCATATCCATCCGCTGAAGCTGCTGGTCGGACTTGCGAAAGCCGCAAAAGAGGCGGGCGCCGGCATCCATGAAATGACGCCCGCCAAATCCATACGCCAGGCGGGCGGCAAGACCATCATCGAAACGCCCTCCGGCACGCTGACCGCAACGCGGGTCCTGATTGCGACCAACGCTTATATCGGCAATCTGGAACCGGTGACAGCGGCCCATATCATGCCGATCCGCTCCTTCATCGGCGCGACCGCACCGCTTGACGCTTATCCCGACATCATTCCCGGCAAGGAAGCCGTGGCCGATTCCCGTTTCGTGGTGCGCTATTTCCGCAAGACGGTCGACAACCGGCTGCTGTTCGGCGGACGCGAGGCCTATACGGCCGATACGCCGCGCGACATTTCCAGCCATATTCGCCGGCAGATCGCGGAAATCTATCCCGAACTCGGAAATGTCGAGATCACCCATTCCTGGGGCGGCTCCGTTGGCATCACCCTGCCACGGCGGGTGTTCGTGCGGGAAGTCATGCCGGGGGTCACCTCTATCGGCGGTTATTCCGGACACGGGGTGATGCTGTCGAACTATTGCGGCAAGCTCTATGCCGATCTCGTTCTCGGCAGACAGGATATGCTTGCGCCATTCGCGCGGTTGAAGGTTCCGTCCTTCCCCGGCGGTGCGTCGCTGCGGGCACCGCTGCTTTTCCTGGCGCTCTCATGGTACGCATTGCGAGACAGGTTTTAGGAAATCCGCCCACCTCTGGAGATCTTATGGAAAGACCTAGCGACAGGCTTGTAACGATTGCGACCGGTTACGGGATGGCGGAAACCGCCGTGACGTGTTCGTTTCTGCGCGCCTATGGCATCCACACCACCGTGCCCTCGGCCCATATCGTTTCCGTGAACTGGCATTTGACCGTCGCTTTCGGAGGCATGGAAATCCGGGTGCCGGAGTGGCAGCGGCATGAGGCAAGACTGCTGCTGGACAGTATAGATGCCTCGCACGAGGTCGATGAGCCATCACCGCGATCATGGATGGGGAAAATCGCAGCAATCGTCGTTTTTTTCTTTTTTTCCGTTCCGCCGCCGGCCAAAGGCTTGTTCAAGAACCCTGCTTTCTAGCCGGCATCACTCAATGACAATCGGTACGGGTTTTCGACCCGCGAAACCAAAATTCATAATTTCACATAACTGAGACTGGCATTTTTAAATCGATTAGATTATGGATGCCCCAACCCTTGAAGATCGAGAGTATCGATATGAGCAGTCAGATCATTCCTGTTGAAGCTTTTGATTGTGTCGTTTTCGGCGGCACAGGCGATTTGGCAGAGCGCAAGCTTTTGCCGGCCCTTTATCACCGTCAGGTCGAAGGCCAGTTCACGGAGCCGACCCGCATCATCGGCGCGTCGCGTTCGGTCATGAGCCATGAGGAATATCGCAAATTCGCGCAGGACGCGCTTAAGGAGCATCTGAAGGCGGGCGAATATGATGATGCGCAGGTTGCGCTGTTCCTCAACCGGCTTTTCTACGTTCCCGTCGACGCAAAATCCGGCAACGGATGGGACGTGTTGAAGAAGCTGCTCGATGAGGGCAAGGAGCGCATACGCGCCTTCTATCTCGCTGTTGCGCCCGGCATTTTCGGCGATATCGCCGACAAGATCCGCGAACACAAGCTGATCACCCGCTCGACCCGCATCGTAGTCGAAAAGCCGATCGGCCGCGACCTTGCCTCGGCGCAGGAACTCAACGACACCATCGGCCATGTCTTCAAGGAAGAACAGATCTTCCGCATCGACCACTATCTCGGCAAGGAGACGGTGCAGAACCTGATGGCACTGCGTTTTGCTAACGCGCTTTACGAGCCGCTTTGGAATTCCGCCCATATCGACCACGTGCAGATCACGGTCGCAGAAGCTGTCGGCCTTGAGGGTCGCGCCGGATATTACGATACGGCCGGTGCGTTGCGCGACATGGTGCAGAACCACATTCTGCAATTGCTTTGCCTCGTTGCCATGGAGCCGCCCGCTTCCATGAACGCGGAAGCCGTGCGTGACGAAAAGCTCAAGGTTCTGCGCTCGCTGAAGCCGATCAACACCAGCAATGTCGAAAAGCTGACGGTTCGCGGCCAGTACCGCGCCGGCGCTTCAGCAGGCGGCCCGGTGAAAGGTTATCTGGAGGAGCTGGAGGGCGGCGTTTCCAACACGGAAACCTTCGTCGCCATCAAGGCCGAAATCGCCAACTGGCGCTGGGCCGGCGTTCCTTTCTACATTCGCACGGGAAAACGCCTTGCGACCCGCGTTTCGGAAATCGTCGTCACGTTCAAGCAGATCCCGCATTCGATCTTCGACGATGCGGCCGGCAAGATCGAAGCCAACAAGCTGGTCATTCGCCTCCAACCGGACGAAGGTGTCAAGCAGTCGCTGCTCATCAAGGATCCTGGCCCGGGCGGCATGCGTCTGCGTCAGGTCTCGCTGGACATGAGCTTTGCCGAAGCCTTCAACGTGCGCAGCCCCGATGCCTATGAGCGGCTTTTGATGGATACCATCCGCTCCAACCAGACACTGTTCATGCGCCGCGACGAAGTGGAAGCGGCCTGGGACTGGGTCGATCCGATCCTCAAGAGCTGGGAAGAGCTGGGACAGGGCGTACAGGGTTATACTGCCGGAACCTGGGGTCCGAGCGGCTCGATCGCACTGATCGAGCGCGACGGCCGCACCTGGCACGACGCTGACTGAGGGCGCGGGTATGAGCGAAACAATCCATGTCTTCGACACAGCCGCTGAACTGGCGAAAACCCTGGCGGCGGATGTTGCCGCGCGTCTCGACGCGGCAACAAAAGAATACGGAACGGCAAGCATTGCCGTTTCGGGCGGTTCAACGCCCAAGCTGTTCTTCCAGGCGCTTTCCCATCATGATCTCGACTGGAGCAACATCAGCGTGACGCTGGTGGACGAACGGTTCGTGCCGCCGGAGAGCGAGCGCTCGAACCACCGGCTGGTCAGCGAGAACCTGTTGCAGGACAAGGCGAAGGCGGCCTATTTCGTGCCGCTGTTCCAGCCCGCGGCCTCGCCTGAGGATGCAGCGACGCTTGCGACCGTCAAGACCGAGGCGATCTGCGATCCTTTCGATGTCGTCGTGCTTGGCATGGGAACGGATGGGCATACGGCATCGTTCTTTCCCGGTGGCGACAATCTCTACGAAGCGCTCGACCTTGACGAACCGCGCGGCGTTTTGACCATGGCGGCGGAAACCGCGGGGGAAGAACGGTTGACGTTCAACTTCTCCAGCCTTCACGATGCAGGTTTTCTGGTGCTCCACATCGAAGGCGCAGCAAAAAAGGCGACGCTTGAAAAAGCACAGTCGGGCGAGAATGAGGACGAAATGCCGATCCGCGCCGTGCTGAACCGGGCAGAAACAGCCGTGGATATTTACTGGGCGCCATAACTGGATGCGGTTGCCGCGCAAGCGGCCCCGCGACAGCGCCCGACGACACAAGACGAAAACACGATAACCGGTCCTTCATCTCCCGGAACGCCGGTTCTCGACCAACGAACAGGATGAACGCTCATGTCCGCCGATTCCCGCATTCAGGCCATTACCGCCCGCATCGTCGAACGCTCCAAGCCTTACCGCGAGACCTATCTCGAGCGGCTGCGGCTGCAGGTTTCGAAGGGGGTTCATCGCTCCACTCTCTCCTGCGGTAACCTCGCGCATGGATTTGCGGTCTGTTCCCCCGCCGACAAGGACCTCCTTGCCGGCGACCGGGTTGGCAATCTCGGCATCATCACCGCCTATAACGACATGCTGTCGGCGCACCAGCCCTACGAGACCTTTCCGGCAATCATCCGCGAGGCCGCAGCGCAAGCCGGCGGCGTGGCGCAGGTCGCGGGTGCCGTGCCTGCCATGTGCGACGGCGTAACCCAGGGCCAGCCGGGCATGGAGCTCTCGCTGTTCTCCCGTGATGCCATCGCCATGGCTGCCGGCATCGGCCTGTCGCACAACATGTTCGACGCCGCCGTCTATCTCGGTGTCTGCGACAAGATCGTTCCCGGCCTCGTCATCGCAGCGCTTTCCTTCGGTCACCTGCCCTCCATCTTCATCCCCGCCGGGCCGATGACCACCGGCCTGCCGAACGACGAGAAATCCCGCATTCGCCAGCTTTATGCAGAGGGCAAGGTTGGGCGCGCCGAGCTGCTGGAGGCGGAGTCCAAATCCTATCACGGTCCCGGCACCTGCACCTTCTACGGCACGGCAAATTCCAACCAGATGCTGATGGAGATCATGGGTTTCCACATGCCCGGCTCGTCCTTCATCAATCCCGGCACGCCGCTGCGCGACGCGCTGACACGCGAGGCCGCCAAACGGGCGCTCGCCATCACCGCGCAGGGCAACGAGTTCACGCCTGCGGGCGAGATGATCGACGAGCGCTCTATCGTCAACGGCGTCGTCGGCCTGCACGCGACGGGCGGCTCGACCAACCACACCATGCATCTGATCGCCATGGCGCGCGCAGCGGGCATCATCCTCACCTGGCAGGATATTTCCGACCTGTCGGATACTGTGCCGCTGCTCGCCCGCGTCTATCCCAACGGTCTTGCGGATGTGAACCATTTCCACGCCGCCGGCGGCATGGGCTTCCTCATCAAGCAGCTTTTGAAACAGGGCTTCGTGCATGACGATGTCCGCACCGTCTTCGGACAAGGGCTCGAAGCCTACACCGTGGATGCAAAGCTTGACGAAAACGGCGCAGTGACCCGCGAGCCTTCACCTGAACAGAGCCACGACCCCAAGGTTCTCGCCAGCATCGAAACGCCGTTCCAGCCGACCGGCGGCCTGAAAATGCTGACCGGCAATCTCGGCAAATCAGTCATCAAGATCTCCGCCGTCAAGCCCGAACGCCATATCATCGAGGCGCCCGCGATCGTCTTTAACGACCAGCAGGAGCTTCAGGATGCCTTCAAGGACGGCAAACTCAACCGCGATTTCATCGCTGTCGTCCGCTTCCAGGGCCCGAAGGCCAACGGCATGCCGGAACTGCACCGCCTGACACCGCCACTTGGCGTGCTGCAGGATCGCGGCTTCAAGGTGGCGCTGGTGACGGACGGACGCATGTCTGGCGCTTCCGGCAAGGTGCCGGCCGCCATCCATGTCACGCCGGAAGCTTCCGAATGCGGCCCGATCTCGCTCATCCGCGATGGCGATATCATCCGTCTCGACGCCATTTCCGGAACGCTTGAAGTGCTTGTTCCAGCCGCCGAGCTGGCAAAGCGCGAACCGGCGCGCGCCGACCTTTCCGCCAACGAATGGGGCATGGGCCGCGAACTTTTCGCCCCGTTCCGCCGTAATGTCGGTCCTGCCGACCAGGGCGCCAGCGTTCTGTTCCATTGATCGCCCGGAGGCGAAGGCCGGATTCGGCCTCGCCTCCGCAACCTCTCGGCATGACCTGCACAACCCGCGCTGAAACCGCTTTATTTCCCGTCTCTTAAACGCCAAACTTGTCATGCGGCTGTGATGATCGCCCTATAGGGGCTTCTCAGCCAGCCGCGGGACGATGACGCAGTTTCAAGATGATGGGGCCAGACATGACGATTTTCTCAAGCAAACGCCGTGACGTGCTGAAGCTTATGGCTGGCACCGCCGCCATACTGCCGCTGATGGTGGTGGCAACACCGGCGGAGGCGCAGGATGTGGCCCTGCGTGCAATCGTGATTGCCGATCTGCATTCGGCCTATGAGCGCATCGGGCAGCTCCTAGCGGCCATAGAAATGCGCATCGCGGCTGAAAAGACGCCCCACATTATTCTTCTGAACGGCGACCTGTTCGAAACCGGCAATGCGGTGGCGACACGGTCGTCCGGCGAAATCGAGTGGACGTTCCTCTCGGCGCTCACCAGGCTCGCGCCCACCGTCATCAATATCGGTAACCATGAGCCGGATATCGATAACGACCTCGCAAATTTCGTCAGTCGTGCCCGTGCGCTCGGCATCACCGTGCTGTCCAACATCATCGACAAGCGCAGCGGCGCACCCTACGCACCGGCCAGTGCGGAGGTGAGGGTGGGCGGACGGACGGTCGTTGTTGCGGGCCTTGCCACCAACGCGATCAATACCTATCCGAAGGCCACGCGTGAGATGCTGGATATTCCGCAGCCTGTGGAATGGGCCAGGGCGAATCTGCCGGCAATCGTCAAGCCGGAGGCGATCAACATCGTTCTCAGCCACGCCGGTGTTGTTGCCGACCGCGATATCCTGCCATTGCTGCCTGATGGCACCCTGCTGGTCGGCGGCCACGATCACCTGAACTTCGTGCATGAACAGGGTGCGACGCGCTATGTCCACACGGGCTCATGGTGCACGTCCATGGCCATTGCCACGATCCTGACCGCCGGCAAGGCGTCGACGATCGAGACCGTTGCCATCGACCGCGACGCCCCCTCCTCCCCGGCGCTCAAAGGCCTGATCGAACAGACACTCGACAAACATCTGACGGCAGAAGAGAAGGCAGTGGTCGGCAAAACGGAAAAGGCGATGACAGTTGACGAGGCCGGACGCCGTGTGGCGCAACTGATCGCCGCAAAAACCGGCGCGGATGTCGGCTTCATCGGCCACACCTCCTTCGGCGCTGGCCTGCCACAGGGTGATATCCGCCGCTACGATTTCAACGCCTCGCTGCGTTTCGACGGCAAGCTGATGGTGACGGAAGTGGATGGCGAAGCGCTTGCGCAAATCCTCAAGCGCTGCAACCAGGACGGCGACATTCCGCTTGCTGACCGCACCGGCGATTATCTCTACGCCATGCCGGAAAAACCGGTCGCGAGAGAGCGCTACAAACTGGTCTGCAACGACTGGTCCGCCACCAACCAGAAATCCTATTTCGGCCGCAGCGATCTTACGTTTGCGGAAGTGCCGGATGTGAAGCTGAAGCAGACGGTTCTGGGTGGGCTTTCCTGAAGCCGGAGATTCTCCAGCCCCTCAAAAAGACCGGATATCGAGCTTCCGGTCCTTGTGCGCCGGATGCGTGCTGAACACGAAAATGCGGTCGAGTTCCTTTTGCGTCAGCATGCGCAGGAAACGGACGTGGATTGTGTTGTTGGCGTTGACGCGCAACATAACGCAGCCGATCTTGTTGATGCGGGCGTCGGGAATATCCAGATAGAACTGGTTCGGAAGATTGTATTTCGTCAGCAGTGCCAGCACGGCCTCGGTCTGGGAAATGCGAATGACGTCGCAACGGCGAGCGGCCATATGCATGACGGCCTTCTCGGTATATTCGATGCGCGCCGCATTCATGGTGTCTTCCATGCGAAACCGGCCTTCGCGGTCGTACATGAAGGATTCTTCCTTGGTCAGGTAACTGTTCTTGATAACACCCGCACTGCTCTGCACGCCCCGACCTCCATGCTCTTTCAACGTCTCCAAGATTAAAACGTAGTCTTTAACAATTCATATCAGCGTCACCTTAAACAGACCGAAGACGGAACATTTTCGGCATTTTTCCACAGCGGCAAAACATCATGAAAAAACCCCGGAACGGGGACGTTCCGGGGCATGTTTCCTGAAGCTCACCGGCCAATGTCTCCGCAACTATCTGCGGTAGTTCTTTCCCTCGGCATCAAAGAGATGGAGCTTTGCCTGTGGTGCCGCAAAACGCAGGGTCTGACCCTTGGCGACGGATACGATGCCCGGCACCTTGACGATGATCGGCTCCTGCCCCTTGGGCGCTTCGAGATAAAGCAGGGTTACTTCACCGAGAGCCTCGACGATCGCGACTTTTCCCTCGAAAAGATAATCGTCGCCGGTAACGATGCTCAAATCCTCCGGCCGGACACCGAAGCTCGCGGCCTTGCCCTGCTCGGTTGCAGGCGTGGGAACGACGACGTTCAGCGTCTTGCCGCCGGCAAGTTCGATCGAGGTCCGCTCTCCGGCTACGGCAATTTTTGCAGCAATGATGTTCATGGCGGGCGAGCCGATGAACCGCGCCACGAAGAGGTTGGCGGGGTTTTCGTAAAGGTCCAGCGGCGGGCCGACCTGCTCCACACGACCCGCATTCAAAACGACGATACGGTCGGCCAGCGTCATCGCCTCCACCTGATCGTGGGTGACGTAGATCATCGTCGTATCGGCCATCTGCTCGTTGAGCTTGGCGATTTCGATGCGGGTTGCGACACGCAGCGCGGCATCGAGGTTCGACAGGGGTTCATCGAACAGGAACACCTTGGGATTGCGGCAGATGGCACGGCCAATGGCAACGCGCTGGCGCTGGCCGCCAGACAGAGCCTTGGGCAAGCGCTCCAGATATTGCGTCAGCTGCAGGATTTCGGCAGCGGCGCGCACGCGGCGGTCGATCTCCTGCTTGTTTTCCTTGGCGATCTTCATGCCGAAGGCCATGTTGTCGTAAACAGTCATATGCGGATAAAGCGCATAGGACTGGAACACCATGGCAATACCCCGGCGCGAAGGCGGGATTTCATTGACCAGCTGGCCGTCGATGAACATTTCGCCGCCGGTGATTTCCTCCAGACCCGCAATCATGCGCAGCAACGTCGATTTTCCGCAGCCGGACGGCCCGACGAAAACGATGAATTCGCCCTGTTCGATCTCCAGATCGATGCCGTGCAGGACTTTCACCTGCCCGTATGATTTGCGGATATCCTTGAGAACGAGACTTGTCATGGGTTGTTCCTCCCTGCTCTATCAGGCGTAACGGGCGAAGAAAGCGCCCCATGCCGGAAGTTCTACGCTTCTGCCGTCCACACCGCTTGCAAAGCCGTGGCCTTCGAGAACCTCCCAGTTCCCTTCCGGCAGCGTCGCCTTTGCCGGTGTCGCAGACAGATTGAAGAGGCACAGAACGGTTTCGTTGCCGAGCGTGCGGGTGTAGCTCAGCACATCGCCCTCCACTGGCTGGAATTCGATGCCGCCCTTGGCAAAAGCGGGATGCTTCTTGCGGAAGGAAAGGAAGCGGCGGTAATGCTCCAGCACGGATGCCTCATTGCCCTGCTGGGCGCTGACGGCACGCTGCTTGTGTTCGGCCGGAATGGGCAGCCAGGTCTTGTCAGAGGTTGAGAAGCCGGCCTGCGCATGGCCCGCATCCCACACCATCGGCGTGCGGCAACCATCGCGGCCCTTGAATTCCGGCCAGAACTGGATGCCGTAGGGGTCCTGCAAATCCTCAAAAGCAATATCGGCTTCAGTAAGGCCAAGCTCTTCACCCTCATAGATGCAGACGGAGCCGCGCTGCGTCATCAACAGGGCCGAGAGCACCTTTGCGAAAGCGTCCTTTTCTTCGACATGCTCGCCCCAGCGGCTGACATGGCGAACGACATCGTGGTTGGAAAACGCCCAGCAGGCCCAACCTTCCGGTGCGGCCTTAGCAAAATCCGCCTGCACATCGGCAACACGCTGCGGAGTGAGCGCATCCGGCGCCAGGAACTCGAAGGCGTAGCACATCTGCATCTTGTCGTCGCCGGAGGTGTATTCACCGACGATTTCGAGACCGCGCTGGCTGTCGCCCACTTCACCGACAGCGGCGATATCCGGAAACTCGTCCAGCACGGCGCGGAAGCGTTTCAGGAAGGCGATGTTTTCGGGGCGGTTCTTGTCGTAGAGATGTTCCTGGAAATTGTAGGGATTGACCGCAGGTGCCGTGGAAGCATTGCGGCGCTCCGGCGCCAGTGCCGGGTTGTCGCGCAATTCCAGATCATGGAAATAGAAGTTGATGGTATCGAGGCGGAAACCATCGACGCCGCGCTTCAGCCAGAAGCGGGTGATATTGAGCAGTTCTTCCCGCACTTCCGGATTGTGCAGGTTGAGATCCGGCTGCGAGGTCAGGAAGTTGTGCATGTAATATTGCATGCGTGTGGGGTCCCACTGCCAGCCGGAGCCGCCGAAGATCGACAGCCAGTTGTTGGGCGGCGTGCCATCCGGCTTGCTGTCCGACCAGACATACCAGTCCGACTTCGCATTGTTGCGGCTGGCGCGGCTTTCCACGAACCACGGATGCTGGTCAGACGTGTGCGACATGACGAGGTCGATCATCACGCGGATACCGAGACGGTGCGCTTCCGCGATCAAGCCGTCGAAATCGGCAAGCGTGCCGAACATCGGATCGACATCGACATAATTCGAGACGTCGTAACCGAAATCCTTCATCGGCGAGGTGAAGAAGGGCGAAATCCAGATGGCGTCGGCGCCGAGACCGGCAATATGCGCCAACCGATCGGTGATGCCCTTGAGATCGCCGATGCCGTCGCCATTGGAGTCTTGATAGGAGCGCGGGTAGATCTGATAGATCACGGCGCCGCGCCACCAATCCTTGTTGGGCGTCAAAGCGGAAGTCACCGGAGCGGTCATAGTCTCATCCTGTCTGGTATGGGCGTTCATGGAACAATCAGCCTCCCTTGACGGAGCCTGAGAGCAGGCCGCGCACGAGATAACGTTGAAGGGCGAAGAAGACGCCAAGCGGCACGACAATGGTGACGAAGGCCGAGGCGGTGAGGATTTCCCAGTTGCCGCCGCGCGAACCGAGCAGCGCGTTCAAAGCACCGGTCAGCACCAGCTCATCCTTCTGCGTGCCGAGGAAGACCATGGCGACGAGCAGGTCGTTCCAGGTCCACAGGAACTGGAAGATGGCGAAGGAGGCGAGCGCCGGGAAGGACAGCGGCAGGATGATTTTGACGAAGATTTCGAAGTCGCTCGCGCCATCGACACGCGCACTTTCGATGATCTCTTTCGGCAGGCCGGAAATGTAGTTGCGCAACAGGTAGATGGCGAGCGGCAGGCCGAAGGCGGTATGCGCCAGCCAGATACCGGCGTAGGTCTTGGACGGTACGCCGAAGATATTGCCGATTTCGTTGTAGAGTTTCAGGAGCGGTATCAGTGACATCTGCAACGGCACAACGATCAGGCCCACCACCATCGCAATCAGAAAATTGCGGCCGGAAAAGCTCATCCATGACAGCGCATAGGCGGCAAAGGCGGCGATGAGGATCGGGATGACGGTTGCCGGCACGGCGACTGTCAGCGAGTTGACGAAGGACTGACCGATGCCTTCCGAGGTCAGGACGGTTCGATAATTGTCGAGTGTGAAGACCGGCGGCGTCGCGACGGAAATATAGACGCGCTTGCCGCGCGAGCCCTCGAAGCTCGAGGCCTTGCTGTATTCATAGGTGCCGTCCGTATTGACGAGCAGCGTTTCCCCGTCGCCGATATCTGCCGCTTCACCGGCTTTGAAGGCCGTCGGCTCCTGCACGCGAACGCCGAAGGCTGCAACCTTGCCCCCCTGTCCGCTTTCAAAAACATTACCTGATATGACGTAGCGGTTCCCGTCCTGCTTCTGCACGGCAGCGTCGGCAAGGCGAACCGCCGCGGTCTGTTCGGAACTGGAAAAGGCCGTCCACCAGCCCGACACGGTGATCTGGTCCTTGTCGCGCAGCGAGCTGACGAGAATGCCGAGCGTGGGCAGCAGCCAGAGAAGCACGACGACCAGCACGCTGGCATGGACGATGAGGCGCGGCAGGCCGACGCGGCGCAGACGTTTTACGATATCCATCTCAGCGGCCCTCCATCTCGCGGTTTGCCTGGCGGATGTTCCAGATCATGATCGGGGTGACGGCCGCCATGATGACGAGCGCTATGACCGCACTTCGGCCACTGTCACCGCCGCCGCGGAACATCCAGTCGAACATGAGGTTGGCGAGAACCATGGTGTTCCATTGGCCGTTGGTCATGGTCAGCACGATGTCGAAAACCTTGAGAACGAGAATGGTGATGGTTGTCCAGACGACGGCGATGGTGCCCCAGATTTGCGGGACCATGATCTTCCAGAAGATCTGCCAGCCATTGGCGCCATCAATGACGGCCGCTTCGATTGTCTCTTCCGGAATGCCGCGCAGCGCTGCAGACAGGATGACCATGGCAAAGCCGGTCTGAATCCAGATGAGGATGACCATCAGGAAAAAGTTGTTCCAGAAGGGCATGGAAATCCACACCTCCGGGCTGCCGCCGAAAAACTCGACGACGGCGTTGAGGAGGCCGATTTGCACCTGACCCTCGGCGCGATACTCGTAAATGAATTTCCAGATGACGGAGGCACCGACAAAGGAGATCGCCATAGGCATGAAGACGATGGATTTGGCGATGTTGCCCCACCAGATGCGGTCGGTCATGACGGCAATAACGAGGCCGAAGAAGGTGCAGGCCGCCGGCACCACGGCCAGCCAGAGGATGTTGTTGAAGATCGATTGCCGGAAGCCGGCATCGAAAAATGCCCAGCGATAATTGGCAAGACCGACGAATTCGGCGCCGGTCCGGTCATAGAACGAGAGGATCAGCGTGGCGATGACGGGATATACCAGATAGACGAGAAGAAGAAGAAGAGCCGGGCCGATGAACAGCCAGGGCCTGACCGCTGCGCGGCGGTTGAGGTTGCGGGATGCCTGCAACACGTCTCCCGAGCGGACGGGAAAGATTACCTGCAACAGTTTGTCGGATAGCCAATAATAGGCGGCGCAGGCAAAAACGCCGGCCACCATGACGCCGA
Organism: Rhizobium sp. AN6A; assembly: GCF_900215635.1. Taxonomy (NCBI): domain Bacteria; kingdom Pseudomonadati; phylum Pseudomonadota; class Alphaproteobacteria; order Hyphomicrobiales; family Rhizobiaceae; genus Rhizobium; species Rhizobium sp. AN6A. Next base: position 1,641,929 of record NZ_OCNC01000004.1, on the reverse strand, counting down.
TGGCAGAAACGAGTTGTTGAGCCATGTACCCTCCCTTGATCCTCTCCGCGCCGCGCTGATTTTATGCGGTCGACGGCCGTTCCGTTGGCAAAGGCCCGGCGGCATCACCGCCGGGTCAAGCTCTGTTGAGGTTACTTCAGGCCGTCCCAGGCCTTCTGGATATCGGCAGCGACCTGATCGGCCGACTTGCCGCCGACGAAATCGATCATGCCGGTCCAGAATGCACCCGCGCCGATCTTGCCCGGCATCAGGTCGGAACCGTCAAAACCGAAGGTGGTCGCGGAGGTGAGGATTTCACCCTGGCGCTTCATCTGCTCGTTGGCATAGATATCGACATTCACACCCTTATACGGCGTCAGGAAGCTGGACTGTGCCATCCAGACCTCATGGGCGATCGGCGTTTTCAGGAAGTCGACGAAAGCCTTGGCGGCGGGCGCTTCCTTGGTGATGGTGACGAGCGTGCCGGCACCGAGAACCGGCTTGCCGAGTTCAGGCTTTGCGGCATAGGTCGGCATATAGAAGAAATCCACATCCGTTCCGACCTTGGTACCATCAGGGAAGAAGGACGGCACGAAGGACGCTTGATGGTGGAGGTAGCATTTCGGCGGAATGTCGAAGAGGCCCTTCGGGCTGTCGCGGAAGTCGGTGGAGGCCACAGCCGCAACGCCGCCGCTGACATATTTTTCGTTCTTGGCGAATTTGCCGAATTCATTGATTGCCGCAACCACGGCCGGGTCAGTGAACTTCACTTCGTTCGTCGTCCATTTCTGATAGACGTCGAGCGGCTGTGTGCGCAGCATCAGGTCTTCCACCCAGTCCGTTGCCGGCCAGCCGGTCGCACCGCCGGAACCGAGGCCGATGCACCAGGGTGTGCCGCCATCGGCAACGATCTGGTCCGTCAGCTTGAACAGGTCTTCCATGCTCTCGGGCACTTTATAGCCCGCTTCCTCGAAGTTCTCAGGCACGTACCAGACAAGCGACTTTACATCTGCCTTGAAGGGAAATGCAAAGTAAGCCTTGTTGCCGTCCTTGCCCTTGTAGCTGCCGAGATCAACCCAGGACTGGCCAGCGCCGTAATTGTCCTTGACCCAGCTTGCGGTTTCATCGCCGAGCGGAACCAGAAAACCCTTGGCGGCGAGATCGGCCAGAAGACCGGGCTGCGGCAGGATGGCGATGTTGGGCGGAGAACCCGCCTGCGTGTCGATGACGATCTGCTGTTCGTAGTTTTCCGAGGAAGAATAGCGGACGTTCACGCCGGTCGCGTCGGAGAAATAGGCCAGCACCGTCTGGAACAGCGCCTCGTCCTCACCGCGCCAGGGCCCGAAAATCGTCAGCGTTTGACCTTTGAGGTCGACATGGGCCGCCTTGAAGTCTTCGTAGCTTTTCCAGTTGAACTTGGCATCCTGACCGGGCGCGAATTTCAGATCGGCGGCAAAGGCCGAACCCGACAGCAGCACTATAGAAGCCGCCGTCGCCAAAAAGGTCTTCTGCATGTGATTTACCTCCCATCACATAAAAGGCTCAAAGCATCTCCCATAAATCAAAGCGCTTTGGCTGCCTATTCATCTCATTGTCATTAAGAAGGAGTCAAGAGGCTCTTTCGCTGGACATGCCGCATTGTCGTATGAATAGTCATACTTACTTAGAAAGGCGGCTATCGTTTTCGATTGAGAAAACCGGCAGGGACTGGTAAAAAACTAAAGCGCTTTGGGAGTTAGAGGAGAGGCTTTTGCCATTTCCCGATGCGCGCGCATGGAGGAAATACAAACATGAACCTGAAACAGTTGTCGCAATTGCTGGGGATTTCTCAGACAACCGTCAGCAGAGCGCTCAACGGATATCCCGAGGTGAGCGCAGAGACGCGCCGCCGCGTCATGGAAGCCGCCGAAAAGACCGGATACCGCCCGAATGCCGCGGCGCAACGGTTGGCGACCGGCAAGGTCGGCTCCATCGGACTGGTCATGCCGGTTGGCGAACACCACCGCTCGGATGTGCATTTCGGCGAATTCCTGAGCGGTCTCGGCGAAGAAGCGGCCCGCAGCGGATTTCACCTCGTCATCACGCCTACGGAGCCGGAAAAGGAACGGGAAGCCCTACGGGGACTGGCGGCGAGCGGCAGCGTCGATGGCATCTACCTCGCCTATATGAAGAAGAACGACGCCCGCATCGCCATGATGCAATCGCTTTCCCTGCCCTTCCTCGTCCACGGCCGCTCCATCGGCGTGGAAGAGGATTATCCCTTTCTCGACGTGGACAATGAGGCCGCATTTCGCGATGCGACCCAGCTGCTGCTTCAGCTTGGCCACAGGCGGATCGGGCTTCTGAACGGGCCGGAGGGCTACGACTTCACCTTCCGCCGCTGTCTCGGGGTGGAAAAGGCGCTGACGGCAAACGGGCTGACATTGCGCCCGGAAAACACAAGACACAGCAGCATGACCGACGAGGAGGGTTATCTCGGCATGGAAGCGCTGTTGTCACAGCCGGAAAGACCAACCGCCATCGTGTGCGCCAGTACCGCATTGGCACTCGGCGTGATCCGCTCGCTCAACCAGCGCGGCCTGAAACCGGGCAAGGATATTTCGCTGATTGCCCATGACGATGTGTTGCCGCTGTTGAAGCCCGACAATTTTTCGGTGCCTCTCACCACCACCCGCTCATCCTTGCGGGCGGCGGGGGTGCGTGTCGGGCAGCGCCTGATCAACCGGATCAAGCTCAACCAGACCGAACCTCATCAGGAACTATGGAAGGCGGAACTCGTCGTCCGCGCCTCCACAGGACCGGCGCCGAAAGAGTAACTACCGATTTCAGAACTTCGGTGCGGTCTTTCCAAGCGCGCGATAGGCGGCGATGACGGTGTTGGCCATCAGCATGGCGATCGTCATCGGGCCTACGCCTCCCGGAACGGGGGTGATGGCAGCAGCGACTGCGCTTGCCTCGTCATAGGCGACGTCACCGACCAGCTTCGATTTGCCTTCACCCTTTTCGGGCGCGGGAATGCGGTTGATGCCGACATCGATGACGGTCGCGCCGGGCTTTACCCAATCGCCCTTCACCATTGCCGCGCGACCCACCGCCGCCACGAGAATATCGGCCGTCTTGCAGACGGTGGCGAGATCCTTGGTGCGCGAATGCGCCATCGTCACCGTGGCATTGGCATTCAGGAGAAGCTGGCCCATCGGCTTGCCGAAGAGGTTGGAGCGGCCGATGACCACGGCGTTCAGGCCGGAAAGATCTTCGCCGTGAATGCTGCGCACCAGAAGCATGGCGCCGGCTGGCGTGCAGGAGATGAGGCCGGTTGCGAGATCGCCGGTCGCCAGCTTGCCGGCGTTCAGCACGCTCAGGCCATCCACATCCTTCTCGGGCAGGATCGACTGGATGATCTCATCGGAATTGAAGTGTTTCGGCAAAGGAAGCTGTACCAGAATGCCATGGATGGAGGCATCCGCGTTAAGTTCACCGACCAGCTTCAGAAGCTGATCTTGAGTTGTTTCTTCCGGCAGCGTGTGCTGCACGGAATTGAAGCCGCATTGCTTGGCCGTCTTGCTTTTGGAATTCACGTAAGCGTGGCTGGCCGGATCGTTGCCGACGATGACAACCGCGAGACCGGGCTTCACACCCTGTTCCGCCTCAAGCGTTTCTGCCGATTTGCGGACCGCCTCCGTTACCGAAGCCGCCTTTGCCTTTCCGTCAATCACAACTGCCATGCGTCCTGCTCCTGCTGGATTACGTTGGCCCCGTATGGTGCCGACTTTGCAGGAATGCAAGCAAAAATGCAGCTTCGTCAGGCAGTTTTGCGGTAGTCGTCGCGATGGTCGGCGTAATCGGCGAGGCGCTCCCTCAAGAGCGCCAACTCACGTCTCAATTCCGCCAATTCCTCGGCTTCGGCTTGCTCGTGATCGAAATGCCCGGCAAGGGCTTCACTGAGCAAGGGCGGCAGCTCCGGTGTCGTCTGAGGGGTATTCCTGACGGTGCGGTTGCCCATCAGAACCTGCCGCACACGCTCGTCCAGCGGAATGTCGTCGGCTTCGAATCCGCCATCGTTCGCCGCCTCGGCGTAATAGTCCGCGAACTCAGCCTCCGGCTCGAATTCGCTATCCGCGGCCAATTCTTCCAGATCATGGAACACATCCGGCTCGATCGGCTCGAACTCGGGAAACTGCCCCGATTGCTCAGGCGCTTTTTCGGAGGGCAGAACGTGCGCATCATCGAAGACGAGTGCCTCCTCCTCGTCATGGCGACGGTAGCTCAGGAGATACAGGCTGCCCAGCAGGCCGAGCAACGCGCCACCGCCTGCCAGCATCGCGGCTTGTGTCAGGTCGCGCGACAATTCACCCGGTCCGGCCTTCCTGGTGAGGCGGGTCTCAACGGCGGTTGTGGTGGATGAGGACATCTCCCGGCGCTCGCTCGCCTCAAGATAGGCATTTCGCGCCGTTTCCAGTTCACCCTGCAATCTGGAGAATTCACCGGGCGTGACACCAAGGCTGCTCAGGCGGTCGAGATGTTTCGTTCGTTCGGCGTTTGCGGTTGCAACTTCCTGTGCGACGCGCTTCTCATCAGCGCGCAAGCCATCGACCAGCTGACGCAATGCCGGAGCGACAAGCGCCTGCACGGCATCCACGGCGTTCTGGGCGGCGATGCGGCGGGGATGTTTCGGGCCGTAATCGACCGAGACGCCTGAAAGCGCCATGCTGGCACTTGCATGTCTTTGCCTGATATCCTCAAGCACAGCGAAAGCAGCGCCTGACGGCAGGGGCTTTGACAATACGTCATTCGGCTTGAGGCCGGTGGCCACCGCCAGATCCGTCTGAAGCGACTGCTGCTGCTGGGTCGTCCCCGCAAGGCTGTCATTGAGGTCGCGCAATTGCTGCTCGAGTTGCTGCACTTCCGACAGAACGGTCTCGCCGTGGCGCATCTGGAAACCGTTCAAGGCGGCTTCCGCCTCGTCCAACCGGGTGCGCGCCCGCTCCGTCTCGCGCATGGCGGGCGTCATGGTGCCGGCCTTGCCATCCGCCATGACCCGCATCGAAAGATAATCCGTAAGCCGCATCGCGGTTTCCGGCGTCGCTGCCTTCGAGGTTACGATCAGCGTGTTTTCATCCGGCGTCAGTTCCAGCCGGATCGCCTCGCCCACAGCACCGTTCAATGCTTCGCGCGGGGAAAGCGAACGGGTATCCGCCCCGGTCAAAAGGTCGAAAAGCAGGCCAAGTTCGCCCTGATTGCGAACGCCGACCATGTCGGCGGGCTTCAATTTGAGGTCGCCCGTTATACGGTCCAGACCGGACGGAGAAAGCAGGGTGCGGCGGGCCATGGCAAGAAAGCGTGCCGCATCGGGTGCGTCGTAGCCGGTCTGGGTAACCTCTACATGCGCCTGCGAAACATATCCGCGAAAACCGGAATCGATGAGCAGCAGCGGAAGTGCAGCCCCCACAACGGTGGCGGCGGCCACGCAACCGGCAGTCAGAAGCCGCAGACAATGTTTGCGAAATTGCGACGCAGGCACGGCAACACCATCCTCATCAGGGCGCGTCGCCATCATATCGGGACTGTGATCAACCATCTGAAGCCGTCTGCCACGCTCGGCGCCGCCCGCAACAGGCGGCTTTCAAAACCTTACGGGAGGTTAAAGGATCGTGGCAAACAAATGGTTAACGCGGGCCTTGCGGACCCGCCTCAGCCCTTGCCGAGCGCGATGTTCCAGGGCTCGGCGCAAAGGCTGTAAAGCCAGCTCATATGCAGCTTGCGAAAGATTTCGGGCATGCCGGCTACTTCGGACGCCAGCACCTTGAACAGGGGACCGACCGCGATGGCGAGACGCGCATCATCGCGATTGATGCTGCGATGCAGCCATTTCTCCTGGTTTTCCGCAAGCATGCCCGCCAGTACGACATCCACCTTCACGCCCGAAGTATCCCGGTTCAGCATCACGAAATCATGCCAGGGCGCATGTGCGCGCAGCTTGGCGAGGACCTCTCCGACCTGTGCTGCATCATCCCCCGCAACGCCGATACGTTTCGGCACCGCCATATAGGTCAGAAGTGCCATGACGAAGGCAACGCCATCGATGGTCTCGGGCAGAGGCTTGCCGTGTTCGGCCCGTGCGGCGGCATTCATCCCCCTGCCCTGCGGCAGAAGCAGACAGCTTTCCAGAATCTGCCTGTAAGCAATATCCTTGAGGGACAGCTTGGCATTCTGGATGGTAAGAAACGAGAGCATCGTGTGACCATCACAAGCCGAAGCCTGGCCGCTGACCATTTCCAGCGCCCCGTTCCAGTCCAGATCACAGACGCGCAGTCCGTGAATATTCCGTTGTGATCCCGTCCGCGCAAAATCTGCCGCGAAATTCATGCCAGCCCCCGAATGCCAAATCCACCGCCGCCAATCCGGCGCATGGTTTGCGGGACGGAAGCTCATGGGTCTGTTTATACAGGTGCTGGTTGAATTTACCCTGAAGGCAACCGATCGAATATTCCGGAAAATAGAAAGGGGCGATTAACCAGACCGGTGGCCTGCACCTCGCCGCCGTTAGTGGCTTGGGGCCGCTTCTTTTCCGGTGTCGACTTTCTCGCCTTCGACAAGCTTGACCGAACGGGGCGAGCCGTTGCCCTTTTGCTCGCGAATATCGGCCTTCGACAGATAATCGAGCTGCTCGATCAGGACGTCCCCGACCACCTCGTCGCCAAGTTTCTTGTTCAGCCCCTCGCGGATGCGCTGCTTGAAGACATCAGGATCGAAGGTGGAGATATTGGCGATGTTGACCATGGAAGAACCCGCCAGAAGCGTGAACAGTTCGTCGGTCATCAATTGCGTTGCGGGCAGTTCGATCTTCGCCATCTTGTCCTTGTCGACACGCAAGGAAATGCGGCTGAGGAAATAACCGTTCACACCACCGTCATTGATGACGGGGATGGTGATGCTTTCGCCTTTGACCAGTTGCAGACTTGCCTTTTTCGCCCCCGCCTCATCTCCCGACGAGGGGGCCGTCGCCATCTGGACGGAGAAATACACCGCGCCGAGCGTGACGGCGCAAACCCAGACGCCGGTGAGAAGAAGCTTCAACATCAGGAGGCTGCGCCGTACATGAACTGTTCCTGGGAATAGGTACCGTCCGTATCGGCTTCCTGGATCGCGGTCTTGAGAAGATCCGCAACAGCACGAACCGCATTCAGATGCGCCTCGACGCGGCTGGCATTGGTCGCGAGCTTGGACTTGATGCCCTGCACCTGATCGAGATGTCCGGCGGCGATTTCCTCATGGGGCGTATCGCGGAACAACATCGTCAACTCATAGAGGCAACGGCTTTTATGGGCATTGGAGACTTTGAAATCGAACTGGGGGTCCTTACCGATATTGTCATTCTCATTGTCGATGATCATTTCAAGACGGCCGAGAACGGATTTGATGCGGTGGTCGTTCGACATAAGGTCCATGCTTGTCTCCTCGTTATGATTTATCATGCTCAAGCCTCGTCCGTTTTATCATTGGAAACGCCGAGGACCTGCCTTTCGAACTCCGCCACCATCCGAATTGCAGCATTATGGTCTTTGTCATTCATGGATACGTCGGTAATGCCTTTGCTCTCGGCTTTCCGCAACGCATCCTTGTAGGCCTGTTCCGCAATGCCAACGCCGCCATTTCTGGAGATCGTGTCGGCAAACTGTTCCGCCATCATGCTTTTCCAGATCTCGCCGGCGTTGCCCTTGCCGTAGACCTCCTCGCTGTCTTTCGGCAGCATGTTGGCAACGAAGGTCTGAAGCACGGAAGCCTCATACTTGCGATATGTTTCCGGAACTTCGGTACGGGCAGAGCGGATGTTGGTATTACCGAGACCTGCCTTCGAAGTGGCACTGTCAAGCATATCAATGGCAGCGCCAAAGCCCTTGCCCGAATCGGCAAGGCTCGTCGCAGCGAAAGCCGCCTTGTTCGCCTTCAATTTTTCCTGGGCGACCTGCACTTCCTGAGGGTCCGCAGCGCGAACCACATCCATCACCAGATCGCTTATAACCGATATCGCCACGTCCAGAACTCCCGAGCTGACGAACGGGCGGCATTAAAACCGGGGCGTTCGCTCAATCAAGAAACATCGCTGAATACGTCTCTCTGGACGCCCAACGATGCAACAACGGGACAGACTATGGATCGCCAACCTTGCTGGAGGCTGGTGTCCGGGATGCGTTCGTGATTTCTAACAGATCATAGATTGCATTGTCGTCGGCCTCACGATCCTCGAGATCGCGGGCGAGATGCATCCTGTCCTCCAGCCGGTCGGCCTTGGTCTTTTCCTTGAGCACCTTGTTTTCCTGCAATTGCTGCACGCCGGAGAGCTGGCGGTCCTTGACGACAAGACGGCCGTAACGATCAGAATAGTGCCTGGAGAACGTCTGGTGGACCGGCTCCATGGAACTCATCGCTTCAAGCACGTTCTCCATGGATTGCGCCACTTCGGCACGCACGCGGGTGGTGTCGGCCAGTTCCACCTCGGCCATTTTCTCCATGTGGCGCTGGACCGTTACCAAGCGCTTGAGTTTGGCCGAACGCTTGTCCGAAGCCATGGCGTTTTCTCCAGATCAGAAGCCGATGAAGACCGGTCCGAAACCATCCACGAATTGCCGGATGAGGGCCGCGATCGACAGGTAAAGCATGAAAATACCGCCCGCGAGAACGAAAGGCGTCGATATGAAGTAGACCGGTATCTGCGGCGCCAGCTTGTTGATGAGGCCGACCGCAACGTTGAACATCAGGCCGTAAATCACAAAGGGGCTGGCAAGCCGCAGCATGATGGAAAAGGAGGCGCGCAGCGTGTCTGTCAGGGTTATCAGCATCTTCTGGCCGCTGATGAGCGCGCCGACCGGTGTCGTTGCGTAGGAATCGATCAGCGCCCGCAGGACGATATGGTGGAAATCCAGGATGAACAGCACCATGAGCCCACCGAAGGTGATGAAGTTCGATATCTGGTTTTCCTGCACGTCTTCAACGGCATCCGCTCCGCCCGGCGCGCTAAGTCCGATAGATGCGCCGATGAGCGCGCCCGTGAACTGGAAGCCGAGCGTATAAAACCGCGCGATCAGCCCGTACATCGCGCCAATGACGATCTCGGTGAAGATGAGGCCGACAACGGTGCCCTGGCTTGCGCCGGAGACTTTCGGATAGATCGTATCCCACAGTACCGGCAGAAGCGCCATGGACACCGCAACGCACAGGAGAATGCGTATCTGCGGCGAGATGCGCGAGCTGGAAAAGCCCGGCATGGTCATGAAGCAGGCGCCGATACGGCAAATTGCAAGGAACAATGCGATAATTGTCCCTTGCGGGTCGGTTATCATGAAATGGCGCCCAGAATCTTGATCTCCAGCCCCTTGGCCAGTTCCACATGCGAGAGAACCGGCAGGGTCGCAAAGAGTCGTTCGATGATCATGCGCACATAGGACCGTGTTTCCGGCGACGTGACAAGGACAAATGGTAGTCCGCGATCCATGAATTCACGGATAACTTTCGACGCCTGCTCGGAAAATTCCTCGAGATGGCGGGGATCGATATCGAATTCGACGATTTCGCCCTTTTGATCGCGCTTGAGCGCCTGATGGAAGACCATGTCCCATTTGTTGCCGAGGCGAAGCACACGCAATACGCCATTGTCGGCCAGATCGCCGCAGAGCTGCTGCGACATGCGCACCCGTACATGTTCGACGATCTGCTCGGTCTTGCGCACATGCGGTGCAAGTTCGGCGACCGCTTCCAGAATGAGATGCAGGTTGCGGATCGACACACGTTCGGCGAGCAGCAGTTTCAGCACCGCCTGCAGGCCGGAATAGGACATGTGCGACGAGCAGATTTCGTCGGCAAGCTTCTTGTATTCCGGGTCCAGCCTGTCGATGAGAATCTTGACGTCCTTGTAGGACAGCAATTGCGGCAGATTGTTGCGAATGACTTCGCTCAGATGCGTCAGCACCACAGAGACATTGTCGATCGGGTGGAAACCTTCGCGCTTCAAATCCTCGGTGAATGTCTCGAGAATGGAAACGGCCGGCATGCCGAAGGCGGGTTCGCGGATTTCGTCGCCCGGAATGCTCGGCTTGCGCCCTGCCCCCGTCACGACAAGAACATCGCCGACACGCAGATTGCTCGACGCGATCGTCGTGCCATGGACACGGATCTGGTAGGCCTTTTCCGGGATCATGATGTCGTCGGAGACCTTGATCTCCGGCACGACGAAGCCGTATTGGGTCGCGAATTTCTTGCGCATCTTGCCGACACGGAAAGCCAGTTCCTGATGCGCGCCGAGGAGGCGGGTCGAAACCTGCTTGCCGAGGGCAAGTTCGATTTCGGACGTCTTGAGGACCTGCTTGACGGAGTCCTTTTCCGCTTCGTTGGTCTGGAGAACCTTGTCCTCCTCTTCCTGACGGCGCTGCGCGCTTTCCGCCTCGACCTGGCGCGGAATATACCAGCTGCCGAAGGCCATGATGCCGCCCAAAAGCGTGAAGGGCAGGAAGGGCAATCCCGGCATGACGGCAAGAAGCCCCATCAGCATGGCTGCGACCATCAAGGCACGCGGATATCCGCTCAGCTGATTGATGACGGCCTGATCCGTCGATCCCGAGGTGCCGCCGCGCGACACCAGAAGGCCAGCCGCCAGCGACACGATAAGGGCCGGGATCTGCGAAACGATACCGTCGCCGACCGAAAGCTTCACGAAAACATCGGCAGCCTCGCCGATCGGCATGCCATGGCGGAAGTAACCGATGATGATGCCGCCGAAAATATTGATCGCGGTGATGATCAGGCCGGCGATCGCATCGCCGCGTACGAACTTCGAGGCACCGTCCATCGAACCGAAGAACGAGCTTTCCTCCTCCAGCTCGCGGCGGCGGCGTTGCGCTTCCTTTTCATCGATGATGCCGGCGGACAAATCCGCATCGATCGACATCTGCTTGCCGGGAATGGCATCCAGTGTGAAGCGCGCGCCGACTTCGGCGATACGGGTGGCACCCTTGGTGATAACGATGAAGTTGACGGTGATCAGGATCAGAAAGACGATCAGACCGATCACGAAGTCGCCGGACATGACGAGGCTGGAGAAGCCCGCAATCACGCCGCCCGCCGCCGTCGGCCCCTCGTTGCCGTGCGAAAGGATGACACGCGTCGTCGCAATGTTCAGCGACAGGCGAATCATGGTCGCGATCAGCAGCACGGTTGGAAAAGACGAGAAATCCAGCGGACGCTGGATCCAGAGCGCCACCATGAGGATGAGGACCGAAAGTGCTATGGAAAAGGCCAGCCCGACATCCACCAGAACGACCGGAATGGGCAGGAACAGCACGCAGAGGATCGATACGATGCCCAATGCGAAACCGACATCCCGCATGCTCGGGCTTACCTTGGGCAAGGAAATGACTGGTGGTTGCGCCATAAAATCGTCCTGTCTCTTCATGAGAAGGGCGACGGAAAAGCCGCCGCACGGTTCCGCGGCACCGGTTTTCTAAAATCGCTGACGCAATTCAGCCCGATGCTTCAGCCTATCCCTAGTCGCTGAAGCTTGCGCGAGGATGGCATCCAGACGGGACGGGCGTCAGAAGCCCGACTGAACCCTAGAAAAGACGAGATTGGAAAAAAGGGCGATCTGCGCGCCCACGAAAGGGGCGGCAACGCCGAGAACGATCATGATCGTTACGATTTTAGGGACGAAGGTCAGCGTCATTTCCTGAACCTGGGTCAGGGCCTGAATGAAGGCGATGGCGACACCGACGATCATGGCCGCGAGAACGGCGGGACCGGCCGCGACGAGAACAGTCCAGACTGCCGCCTGCATGATATCAAGCGCATCGGCCTCGTTCATCGTCGCATCCTTTATTCCGGAAAGGCGGCGTCATGCCGCCTCGTCAATGTCAGGAACCTGCCGGCACATCCGAATCGGTGCCGCTATCAGGTGTAGTCGCGATCGGACCGTTCGAGAAGGTCACACCGGCCTGCAGCAGCACTTTGTCACCAGCTTCTGTGATGGCGACGACGCCGTCCGAATAGACTTCGACTTCCTTTACCACGCCGGTGACCTTGTCGTCGGCGCTCTTGACCGTCTTGCCAACCAGGTCGGAAGCGCGCGTCAGGGCTTCGGCCTGCAGCATGCTCTTCAGATGGGTGTTGGTCTTGATCGTCTGCTCGACCTGCGAGAAGCTCGCCAGCTGCGACATCTGCTGGCCGGCATCCATCGGGCTGGTCGGATCCTGGTTTTTCATCTGGGCAATGAGAAGCTTCAGGAAGCTATCGTAGTTAAGCGACGCCGCGCTTTTGTCGTTGCTGCTCGCCCCGGCATTTGCCCAGGGGTTAGAGGCTGCCGACGTGACTGCATCTACCGCCATGGTGCGATCTCCTTGCGAATCTGTTCGATCGTTGCGGGGGTCATTTCCTGATTGTTGAGGATCTTTTCCTCGGTCGGGTACAGGCCACGAATGGCCTTCAGCGCTTCGAAAGCCTTACCCGAGGCAACCAGACCGTCGATACGCTTGAGTTCGGCCAGAATCTCCTCATGCTGGAAGCAATTCAGCAGCATGCTCACGGATTTGCGGAACAAGTTCGTCGACTGTTCGCGTCCTTCCGGATTGATGAGGATCATCTGGGCGATGAAATAAAGCTGTCTGAGCGGCGTCGTCGCCTGCTCCGGCTGCAGGACGTGGTTTTCAAGCAGGAACGTGACATCGTTCAGGAATTCGAGGGCCACCTTGCGATCCACCCGCAAAACCGCGCCGTTGATGAAAATCTTTTCGCCCGATTTCAGCGAGATTCGAAGTGTACTTTTCATTTCAGTCCATCCCTGATGATGGTTGTCACGTCAATTATACCCTGGAAATTCGTCGACTGACGTTTCCGGATCAGTTCGCACTCTTTCAAAATCCAGATCGCGATCGAAATCAGATTTGCCCTGAGTTCCATGGCCAGCTGGTTTTCGGGCTGCTTGAGGTCCTCAATGAAGCGGATCCAGACCCGTCGAGTGTAAAAAAGCGCTTCGATCGTGTGGCGCTGGGAAGAGGAATCCTTTGCCTCCACCAGTAGATCGATCGATTTTGTCAACGCCTGCCGCTCGCGATCCTTCGCGTCTGCGACACCATCCTCCATGATTTCGGCGTAGGAAAACTGGTACATTCATGTATCCTTTATCTGCCGCCACCCCTGTTCATCAGAGGTAGTTTACCAGACTCATTTTTTGCAGACGCGACGTAAGGCTGTAGGCAATTTCAATCTGCTGCTGGAGCAGATCCAGGCGTGTCTTCACCTCGTAGGTATCGATCCCCTCGATATCCAGCAGATGAGTCTCGATGATCTTTTTCTGGGCGGCGAGCGAGTCGTTCGCTTTCGAAACACGGCTTTCGGAAAGGCCGAGCTGGCTCTGCTGCTGGTTCAAACCACTAATGACCGTGCCTATATTGGTCACCGACCTGGTTGCCACCAACTCGCGAACGTCGCTTGGGACCTTGTCATCAAGGAACGTCATCGCCGTCATTGCTGTCATCGCGAAATAACGCATGCCCTGCGAGTTGCTGTTGGTCGATGTCTCGACCACCTCGTTCTGGCTGATGCGGCTCGTCATGTTCGTGTCGCTCGCCTTCGACCCATAGGTCGTCCAGAAATCGTAATTCTGGCCGGCCGTCAGATCGCTGTGCGGTGGGTTCGTAACCGGCGTAGTACCGTTGAACACGCCTTCGATACGGGTCATGAACGCCGCGGCCTGATCCTTGGACAGGTCGGCAATATTACCGACCGCAGGTGTCTGTGCCGCCATGAATGCGTTCAGCTCAACCTCATAGGCTGCCTTCAGCGTCGATCCTTCGGCAAAGTAGTCGTCGATAGGCTTCACATCCGTATTGATGCCGGAAAACAGAAATTCGCCACTGACTGCCGTATTGGCAAAACCGGTGAAGGTGTTGAACGCATTCGAAATGGTTTTGGCGACCGTTGCCAGCGTTGGTGCTGCGCTGCTGGTATTCGGAACAAGAACCTTCTGAATTTCCTGGGCTGCCTTTGCCATGCCATCAAGTGCCGCCTGAGAGGATTTGAGGCGCTGCGTGGCGATGGAATTGACGCTGACGAGCGAAGAGAGACGATCGACATCGCGATTAAGGTCAAGACTGCGGGCCGTGTTGGCACCCAGCGTCACGCCCAGGTCCGCATGTTTGCCCGTGGTCAGCTCGGTATTGAGGTTCGTCATCTCAAGCTGGGCCTTGAGGATGGTGCTGCGCATGCTGTTCTGCATCGCCAGCGATGAAATGAAGGACGTTTTCATCTATTACCTCACCATATCCATCAGCGACTTGAGCATGTCGTCGATGGTGGTCACCAGCTTCGTGGCGGCCTTGTAGGATTGCTCGATATCCATGAGCAGCGAAAGCTCCTCATCCAGGCTGACGGCAGTGTTGTTCGAATAGGAGGAGGCGGAGCGCTCATAAAGCGCGCTTTTCGCTTCGTTCGCCGAAGTTGCGCCGGATCGTTCCTGTTCGAGCCACCCCACCGAGTTGGTGCCGTATTTCAGGATGCTTGTATTCGTATCGATACGTGTCGACGCGGCAAAATTCATGGGCGCGTCAAAAGCAGTGACATAGCTGTCGATCAGTGCGGAAAACCCGGTTCCGCCCGAAGTTGTGCTGTTGATTACATAAGCGGTACCGTTGATACCGCCGTCGCGCAACAATTCCGGGTTTCCACCTTTGGAAATAATTAACGCAGGGTTGACGGTAATGCTCGCAGCGAGCCCGGGAGAGACAACACCGCTTGCCGGAATGGTTGTGGCCGCAGGCGAGCCGTAGGTGAAGAGGCCTGGCATCTTCGGCAGCGTGCTGGTCGGGCTGGCCGGCTTTTCCGCAAACATGGTGATGAGGCCGCGCGCAATTTCGTCGAGCTGGCTCTGCATGGTTGGCGCCAGGTCGTCACGAACCTGCATCAGACCCTGAAGCGAACCTTCCGCTGTCGTGTTGCTGCCGCTGCTCGCCTTGATCGCGACGCCATCAACGTAGATCGCGTTCCCCGTGACCGTCGCGTCGTAGCCCGGCTGCGCCTTGAAAGTAACCTTGCGCGGCACGACTTCGAACAGGGTCGCGCCATCCGCCGTGTAGAGCGCCACGTCGTTGTTTTCACGATTGACGACGTTGATCCCGATAATGGACGAAATGTCCTTCAGCAGCGTCTCGCGCTGGTCGAGAGCATCACTTGGATTGCCGCCGATCGCGGTCTGCGCCTTGACCTCGTTATTGGCTTCCTCGAATTTCGCGAGCAGGCCGTTCAGCTTGTCGACCTGAAGGGACATTTCCTTGTCGGCACGCAGGCGCATCGCCTGCAGTTCGGACGAAGCCTTGTTCAGGGAATTGGCGACGTCCACGGCGGATGTAACCGCCGTCGCCGCAAGCGCGGAATCGCTCGGCTTTGAGGCGTAACCGTCAAGGCTCTTCAGCAGTTCCTTCATATAGGTGGCAGGCGAACTCTCGTAATCGTTGCCGCCAAAAAGGCTTTTCATCTCCTCGAGCCCGGTCAGAACGGTTTTCTGGCCGGAAGCGAGGGATGCACTGGAGATCGTCTGCCTCAGGAGGCTCTCATTCTGGGCACGACCGTTGGCGACAATACTTGCACCGGACATGGTCGTGCCGAGAATGGCGGTTCGCTTGACGTAGTTCGCATTACCGACATTGGCAATGTTTTTCGAGGTAACGTCCGTCTGCTTACCTGTATTGTTGAAGATCGACTGCGCAGTATTCATTGCTGACGTGAGCGACATTCATTTGTCCTCGTGAGAATTACTATCTCTTCAGATTGATCAGGACATCCATCAAATCCGACCCGGTCTGGAAGACTTTCGAATTCGCAGTATAGATACGCTGGGATTCAATCATGTCGGTGAGTTCGCTGGCGATATCGACGTTCGAACCTTCCAGCGCACCTTTCTGGATGTAGCCGAAGCTGCCCGTCTGCGCGAAACCGATGGTGACGACACCTGACTCATTGCTGGGCAGATAGACGTTGCCGTTCTGCGGGCTGAGGTTGTCGACGCTCGGCACGGTTGCCAGCGCCAGCTGGTAGATGTTGCGGCGGCCACCATCCTGGTAGACTGCCGTCACCACGCCGTCCTTGCCGATTTCGACATCCTTGATCTGGCTCGGACCATTGCCGTTCAGGATCGCGGTGCCGGGCGTGAACTTCGATGAGAACTGCGACATATCAGACAGGTCGATATTGATCGACTGTGCAACGCCGCTGTTGCTATCGTTGATGGTGATCGATTTGGGAGACGCAGTCGTAAGCTTGTTGGTGGCCGGGTCGAATGTCAGCGACACAGTTCCCTGGACCAGCGTAGCAGGTGCTGTTGCCGTGTATGGGAAACCACCATTCGTGGACTGGTCCTGACGATAAACCGCCACTTCCCAGGTGTTTGCAGCGGTCTTGGTATAGTAGAAATCGTAGAGTACCTTTGCACCGCCGCTATCGAACGCCGTCAGCGACGTCTTGGCACCGATTGTCGAAGTAGCGACGTTGTTACTCGGACGCGAACCCGCAGCAACCGGATCTTCATCGCGGTTCAGGTTGGCCGGGAAGCTACCCTGTGTGGACGCCGATGCAGTCAGGCCGAAGTTGTTGACATTGATAGCCTCGAGACCGGTAAAACCGTTGACGACGGCAGCTGGCGGGTTGGATCCATAAGGGTAGCCCATCAGCTGGAAGCCAGCAGAGTTTTCCAGATACCCTTCCGCATTCTTCACGAAAGAGCCGGCTCTTGTGAGGTAAGGCGTGCCTGCTCCATCCTGAACCACGAAGAAGCCGTTGCCCTGAATGGCAAGATCGGTGCTCGACGTCGTGTAGGACAGGTTGCCCTGCTCCGAAATGCTGTAGCGAACGTTGGACTGCACGCCGCCGGAGGCATAGCTGCCCGACGAGGAGGGCAGAACGAGCGAAGAGAACGACGTCGATGCGCGCTTGTAGCCGGTGGTGCTTGCGTTGGCGATGTTGTCGCCAACGGTTCCCAGCTTGTTAGCCTGTGCATTCATGCCGGACACACCGGTTCGCATAGTGCCGAAAATACTCATTCAAAAACCCTCGTGGTCATCTTCAGGGAGAAGGTAAAGCGTTTGGCTTGCGTGAAGCTGTCTGAAATACCGCGTTTGAAAAAGACCACGCGGATGAATGAATTATTGCCAATCAATGCTGTAACCGAGGAAACGCTTGGAATCGACCGGATCGTAACCGAGCTTCTTGCGCAGCTTCTTACGTAGCTTGCTGATGTGGCTTTCCACGACGTTCTCTTCGACGTCATCATCGAAGATGCCGTAGATGGCATTGAAAATCTGCGCCTTGGAAACGCGGCGTCCGCGATTGACAATCAAATATTCAAGGATGCGGCGCTCGCGCCGCGGCAAGGCAAAGACCTCGCCACCGACTTCGGGATCACGACCGTCGGAGAAAACCCGGATCGGTCCCGCATCGGTGAAATTCGAGATGACCTGCAGGCGACGACGGATCGCCGCCGCACGCGCAAGGATTTCACGGGGGTGAACCGGCTTGCGCACGACATCGTCGACGCCGCTGTCGAACAGCGCCAGCGTCGATTCCAGCGAGGGCTGGTCGCTGACCGCGATCACCGGTGCCGTCGTGCGATCCCTGATCGCCTTTGGCAAGGAGAAGCTCCGGTCGCCCTGACCGATCAGGAATGCCTCTACGGCCGCCAGATCGCTGTCCGCTGCCGTCGAGACCCATTCCCCGAATTCGACCGGATCGAAACCGGTCGAGGGGATGCCCTCACGCCCAAATAGAGAAGTATAGCCGTCTTTAACGAGCTCGCGCTCATCAACCACTACGATCATTCGTCCGCCTCCGAATCAGTGTGGTGTTTTCCAATGCGGCATTGGTACGAATCGGGGGATTCAGCGACAACTGTAGGAAATCATCGATAGATATTAATAATTGATTAACTATTTTGTGCCGATTTGATCTATATATAGTGGTTGTTAACCATATACGGTACAAAATTTTTGTGTAAAAATTTCAAAAATCCGAAAAAATCGCTTGCGGCGCCTTTTTTAGGGCTTTCTCTCGCCACATTTCAAATTGCGAGTCCTTGACCGTATCAAAACAATCAATGGTTGCTATCCGTCGCAGAAATTTTTCGCGTTGGCGGTCCATTTTCCGTAGCCTGTCGCCACCAGATTGGCGATCACCCGGCATACATATTTCTTTTGAGCCGGGTCGTTGTTGGGGCCGGCATGATAGCGGGCGACCGCCATGGTCCAGGTTTCGTGCCTGTTGTGGAGATTGCGCAGGAACATGGCGGCATATTCGACATTGCGGCGCGGATCGAACATTTCACGCGCGGATGTGAAGTTTTCGCCATGGAAATAGTGGTTTATCTGCATGCATCCGAGGTCGATCAGCTTGGCGCCGTTGCGCTTCGCCGTCTCGAAAGTGGTCAACGCCTCCTCGGTGGAGGAGGCAAATACCGGTTTTCCCTCAATATTCATGGCGTTGGGGTCAAGCCGACCCTTGCGACCGGTCTCGGTCAGGCCGACAGAATAGAGAATTCCCTCCGGCACGCCGTATTTACGGGCGGCGGACTGAATTTCCCTTTCACAGACACCTGACGTTGCCGAAGCGGAGGCGTTTTCAGAGGTAAACGCCGTTGTCAGCAGAAGTGCGGGCAGAGCCAAGAGCGCCATCCATGCCTTCATTATGCACCCCCAAATTATCACCATTGCCCTGCCGTCCGCCGCGTGCGCCGGACTCGTCACGGTTGCGCCCTGCGGCGGCCTGTTGGCCCTGCTGCTGCGCCTGCTGATTTTGCTGATTGTTGGCTTGTGTGCCCGTTTGGTCACTCTTGTCAGAAGAAGCAATGCTGATCGTGATGTTATCGACTGTCAGACCCTGCGCCTTGAGGCCCTCAAGGATGCTGTTGCTGTCCTGCTGAAGCTTTTTGTAGGCGGCCACGTTCTCCACCGTCATGTGAACGGCAAGCTCATCGCCGGCAAGACGCAACGACATCGTCACCGATCCCAGCTCGATCGGAGTCATGTGCAGCTTCAGCGTATGGACGACTTTGCCAGTGCTGCTCTGGGCCGCCTCATTGGACAGCGACGACCCGGGCTGCATGGCGCTAACCCATTCAGAATCATTGGCGATGAGGCCGGTCAGAGCCGAGGCGTTGGATGAAGGTGCCAGACCAATGAACCGCCGCGAATCGAGAACGGTAATCGTCTCGGTCGCCTTGCCACTGCTTTCCCGGGCATCGAACTCGACGCGGCCATCGCGCTGAACCGTACTCATATCGAGAGCGCGGGCCGTGCCGGAACGAGGAGATGCGAAGCGGAATGCCGAGGCGTCGCCTTCAGTGCCCGATCCGGATCCGGCTTCGTTTCCGGCAAGCTCGGTCCGTGCGTGCATGTCCTTCGCCAGAGGCTCGGCCTTACCCCTGACCGTTTCGACCTTGTCGGATTTGACATCGGCCTTGCCGGCAATCGCCTGCGCAATTTCCTCAAGGGGCGTCTTGGCTGTCACGATATCGCCGACATTGGCCGTGAGCGTCTGCAGCTCTGCCAGCTTCGGATCGATTGCATCCGCCGCTGTCTGGTTCTCCTTGTCGGCGTCCTTGACCTTCTTGCCAGGTTTGCCGTTTTCAGGCGATGTGTGCGCCGTCTTAATCGCATTCTGAAGCTCCGCCAAGGCCTCGTGACCATGGCCTTCTCCGGAATGGTCCTTGACGATCACGTTCAGGAAGCTCTGGGGCCGCTTGACCGGCACATCCGTCTTTTCAGCATCGTCATCCGGTTGCGCATGCTGCTCCTCAGCCGATCCCGCTTCCTGCTGATGACGCGAATACGGTGCCTGCGGCGGGCGCTCTTCCCTGACCGTCGCGAGGGTGTCGCCGAAACTTCCGCCTTTGGCGTCGTCCCTCACACTGGCGCTGCCAGCGCGCGGATCGTTATATGGTGCATTCACTATCGCGTTGATGGTTGCGTCGATCATGGTGCCCCCTCGCCTTTCTTCAAAAGGCTGTCGATTTCATCGAGCTTACTGCGGCCGCTCGTCACGAGTTGCCGGACGTTCTCGCCCTCATCCTCAGCCTTGTGGTTTTCAACTCTCCATATGCCCTTGGTCTCGGCACTGGCCGCCTCATTCGCGGGCGCGCCCGACCCGGCCCCCTGCCCTGCCATGACACCGGGATCGGCGCCAGGCTGCGGGGAAGGCGGACGAACTACCTGGTCGGCGATTGCCCTTGCCGCGTCCCGCAGGGCCCTGTCGCGATCCGAAAGCTGTGCCTCGGGAATTTGCCCGATTGTTTCAATCGCGCTCACCACATCGGGCGTGCCGATATTGGAGAGGCTTTCATAGAGATTTGCCTGCACTTGCGGCTGATCCGGCATATCCGGCGACAGCGCCTTCGCCTTCAGCGCCGCCATGCGCGCCAGCGAATCCTTGCCGCTGATCGCCGCGAGACGGGACAGGCGCAGATATGCTTCCTTCTGCCTCTCCGCGTCCATCATGGCGAATGTTTCCTCTATCGTGTCGTGCCCGATGGAATCGACACGTTTGACCACCAGTGAGACCAGAAGGTCCGCGAACTGGCTGGCGTAGGGCGAATGCAGGAACCGCCGCGCGTAACGCTGTGCATATTCGACGCCACGCCCGGCATCGCCATCTTCAACGGCGATGGCAAGCGAGCGGCGGAGTGCAGCCTCCTCCACGATGGTACCGGGCGCTTCGAGCCGGGCTATGTCATAGAAACCGAGGGCAGCCACCGGATCGCGTGGGATCGTCACATTACCGCCGATCAGTGCAAGATAGGCGCCAATTCTCGTGCCGCGATACTCCGGCACCATGGCCGCGATGCTCTGCGCGACCAGCGTTCCCTTGCCGGACAGATATTTGCGCAGAATATCGGCGACGCGGCTGTCGAAATTGCCGTCCACATCCCGCGCGACGAGCAATTCGAGCGTGGCCGGATTACCGCCGCTCATCGCGTAGACAAGTGCCGCATCGACATTGCGCGGATCCTTGAATATCGCCGAAGGCGCGCTCTTAAGCCGCTCGTCGATCGTCTGGAGCAGAAACCGCTGCATTTCGGTTGCCGAATGGTCTCCCATGGTGACCGAATCCTGCACGAACTGCAGGGACCGCAACATGGCATAGGGCATGAGGTTGTCTTGCGATTGCGCAAAAACTTTTGCCGGTTCGGCACCGAGACCACACAGTGTCGCCGCAAGAAAAACCCAACGTTTCGAGGATTTCGTCACACTCACCCCCGATCGGCCTCAAGCAGGATTTCGATGCGGCGGTTCGCATTCGCCAGCGGGTCTGCCGGCACCTGCAATCTGCGGTCCGCAAAACCCGAAACCTGTTTCACCCGCTCTTCCGACAGGCCGCCGCGAACCAGCATGTAATAGGCGCTATGCGCGCGGTCCATGGAAAGCCGCCAATTGTCATTGGCCTCACCCTTGAACTGGCGTCCATCGGTATGGCCGCGGATCACCACGCTGCCGCCACGCTCCTGAAGCAACTTGCCGATCTTCTCCATGGCCAGGACCATTTCGCCGCGGGGTACAGCCGATCCGACATTGAACATCGGCGTTTCCGTCTGGTCGGAAATGGTCAACAGCAATCCGCCTTCGGCGGGCGTCACCACCAGACCTTCGGCGAGCTTGCCGCTGATGCCGGATATCTGCTTCTCGATCTCTTCACGCAGCTCGTTGGCCTCTTCCTTCTGCGCAGCAGTACCTTGCTGCTGCTGCTCCGGCTGAGGCTGCGTAAGTGCTGCCTGCTCGGCTGCACCCGGCCGCTGCTGCGGCACCACGGCGGCGACTTCCATGGCCTTGCCGTGATCTGCACCATCGGCTGGCTGCTGAGACGATTTAGCCGCAACCGCTTCATTATCCTTGGCAGCGTCCTGCTGCTTGTTCTCGGCAGATTGCTGCTGTTCGACCGGATTTTGCTGCTGGTCCGCACGTGTGATCTTCACCTGCTGGGTCCAGAAATCGGGATCGAAGGGATCGCGGTAAGCCTCACCGCCGCTCGCACCTGTCGCCGGGCCGGAATCGGCAGCGCCACCCTCGCCCTTGGCGCTGACATTGGCCTGCTGCCCGACCTGCTGGGCAATTTCCGCCAGAACGGAATAGGGATTCTCGAAAAAGTCCGCTTCGGAGAAGTTCGACTGCTCCCCGGTCTGCGAGGTCAGGTCTTCACCTGTCGCAGCGGCCGAACCCTGGGTGACCTTTTCCGCCTTTATGTTGGACTGGTCTTTCTTCTCGACGCCCTCTTCCTTGTCCACGGGCTTTTCCAGCCCCTTGGACGAGGGTTTCTCATCGGACAGCTTTATCGGATTGAAATAGCTGGCGACCGAGGCCTTGGTTTCCTCGTTTGCGGCGTTGACCAGCCACATGACGAGGAAGAACGCCATCATGGCCGTCATGAAGTCGGCATAAGCGATCTTCCACGCGCCGCCATGGGCGCCATCGTGCCCGCCCTTGTGGCGTTTGACGATGATGATCTCGTTCTTGCCGTGGTGGTGATTTTCGCCTTCACTCATTTCATCACCTTGCGAAGACTGGACGCCCAGGCGGACATGCGCGTGACGAACACGCTTTCACCCAACTCAACGGAGAGGTCGATATCCGCCGTCTCGGTAAATTTCATCGTCTCTTCTTCAAAGCCCGGCTGCGTCTTCAGCTGCTCAAACAAATCTTTCGGGCCTTTCACGACAAGGGTCACGGCCTCGCCATCCGGCATGGAAGCGCGAACGACATCGGCAAGCGCCGAAACCGCCTTCAGCGACAGCTCTTCGGTCAGAACCGGGGCAAGGATATTGGCGGTCTGTTCGC
This sequence comes from Rhizobium sp. AN6A, assembly GCF_900215635.1. Lineage (NCBI taxonomy): Bacteria > Pseudomonadati > Pseudomonadota > Alphaproteobacteria > Hyphomicrobiales > Rhizobiaceae > Rhizobium > Rhizobium sp. AN6A. The sequence goes on along the minus strand of NZ_OCNC01000004.1, from coordinate 1,619,100 downwards.
TGAGATTGGTCGCGATCGCATCGATGCCTTCACGCAGCCTTAGCGACAGGAAAACGGCAATTTCTTCCAGATAGACGGAACGTAAGCCTTCGAGTTCTGCGGCATGAGCGGCAAGAAGCTCCTCGCGCTCGGCCTGCATTTTTTCCGTTATCTCGCGGGTCGCATCCTCGTGACCACGGGCATAGGCGGCCTGTTTTTCGCTTTCGACGTCGAGCGGCACGAATTCATCGAAACCGGCCGCAATATCGCCAAAACCGGAAATGCCGTCGGCATCCGCCAACGGTTCGCCGAACGTCAGTCCCGCGGGCTGCACGTCACCGAAATCCTTGAGATATCTTGCAATGGACGCGCTCATGCCCGCCCCCGGCAAAACAGGCCAAAGGGGCGAGACATGTTTCGTTGCCTGCGATCAAAGCCGTTTGGCGGCACCACCGTCATCCTTGCTACCCTGCCCGTCTCTTCAATTGTTTCCGGCCGGATCACGCCATGCGATCCACCCGATATTGCCCCGACGTTAGGTGTTCAAACTTGTGCGAGGATGAAGGCGGGCCCCGTTTTCAGAAACCTTGCAACCAACTCCCCCGAACCCGCCGGACCGACACCGGTTTACTTGAAGAGCTGAAGGATGTTTTGCGCGTTGGCATTGGCGATCGAGAGCGCCTGGATGCCGAGCTGCTGCTGTGTCTGCAGAGCCTTCAGCCTGGTCGATTCCTCGTTCATATCCGCATCCACGAGACGGCCGATACCCTTGTCGATCACGTCCATCAGGCTCGAGACGAAGTTTTCCTGCATGTTGATACGGCTCTGTAGTGAGCCGAGACTGGAGGCCGTACTGGTCATGGCTTCGAGCTGCTTGTCGACGAAACTCATCATCACATCGATGGCGTCGGAAGCGGTGTAGTTCGTGGTGCCACCCGAAAAACCGCTCATGGCTGCCGCCACGACATCGAGATTGTCGAGATCGAGCGTGGAGACGGAAAGACCGAGGGATCTGGCAACGGAGGTCGGCGCACCGGTCGTGTCATAGAACCAATCGTTGCTGCCCGTGTCTCGATAGGCAGCCGCGACGGTGGTGGTGCCGCTCGAAGGGTTGGTCGCCGTCACCTTAACCCAGGTATTCTCGGACAAACGAAGATAATTCACCGTTCCATTGCTGTAGACGCTCGGGTCGGTATTCGTATCCGGCGTCGCCGCATTCAGCGTGCCGATTTCCGCGTCCGTCAATTTCTTGACGACGTAACCCGCATTGGTGGTCACGCCGGCTGTCGTCGATGTTTGGGTGATCTGTTGTTCCGTCTTCGCGACAAAAACGGCGCTCTTGTCGAGAATACCGAGTTTTCCGCCGCTGAGGTCGAAAAGCACGGCACTGCCGTCCAGCACATAGTCAACCGTGGTGACGCCGACATTGCCCGAACCGGTGCGCGTGAACGACGCGACGACCTTTTTGGTGATGGGTTCTACAACCGGCGGCGTTCCACCATTGCTGATGCTGGCCTGCAGCCAGTTCTCGCCGGAGAAGGAGGCAGATTCCGACGTGCTCTTCAGCTGTTCCTGAAGCTGCTTGATTTCGTCCTGGATCTTGCCGCGGTCAGCCCCGACGCCATAGGCGGCGACAAGCTTTTCCTTGATTTTCTTGACGACCTCGATCGAGTTCGCAAGGGCGTCATAGGCCGTATCGACCTTGGCGGCGCCCAGTCCCAATGCATCCTGCACGGCCGAGAGCGCTGCATTGTCGGAGCGCATGGTTGTGGAGATAGACCAGTAGGCGGCATTATCCGCCGCCGTTTCGACACGGTAGCCGGACGACACACGCGCTTGCGTCGTCTCGAGATTCTTGTCGATCATGCGCAAGGTTTGCAGCGCGGCCATCGCCGCCGCATTGGTCAAAATGCTGGTCATTGGGTCCACCCAATTGGTACTGTCAGGAAAAATCCGGCGCTGCGCCGAAAACGAGCAGAGGCATCATGCGCATCAGCGATGGTAAAAAGAGCCACCGCGACCTGCCGTTCGTTAACAAATCGTTAATTCGATAGGTATCAAACAACAACGCTGATTTGCAAGGCGTTCCTTGTCTTCAAAGGCCGGTTTTGCATAAACCGGCACGCTTCAGGCAAGGTCGGGCGAAAAAGTGCCCGAATAAAGCCATTGCGCCCGCGAATTCGGAAGGCGCAATGGATAATATATGAAAATGTCCGCTGGACTGGTTCAGGCCGCTTCGCCCTGGCGGGCCGGCACGAATCGGGCAGCCGTCAGGCTCTGACGGAGAAATTCGGTGTTCTCGTCCGGATTTTCCGAAGGGTTCTGAAACGAAACATGATTGATCTCGACCGCCGCATGCTCGTTGGCCAGAATCAATTGCGCATAAACCGTGGCGCCGTGCGGTTTCAGTTCGAGATCGAGCACGATCTCCGGCGCCCCTTCCCATTCGAGCCTGTATTCGCCACCGGCACCGAAATTGATCGTGCCCGGATGATAATAAAGCTCCGCGGCCGACGAGACGAGGTCGGCAATGCTGCCGTAGCACTCGAATCTGAGCAATGAAATCAGGTCGGCCGGATCGAGCAGGCGCAGTTCGGTGGCGATCGGGTTGATCGCCTCTGCGACGATCATTTCCCGCTTTTCAGAATAGGCGGATTTTTTCATTGGTTTTATTGAACCCGTATTTTCGATGACTTCATGGCGTAAACCCGATGAACGAGCTCAGCCACAGCCTTGTAAAAAGCTGGTGGAATCACACTATCGATCGAGACTTGCGCAAACATGGAGCGTGCGAGCGGCGGATCTTCAAAAACGGGGATATTATTTTTTTCCGCAATCTCGCGGATTTTCAATGCGATAAGGTCCTGACCCTTGGCAACGACGACAGGCGCGTCGCCTTCTTCGCGAACGTAACGCAACGCCACTGCAAAGTGTGTCGGGTTGGCAATCACCAGTGTCGCGCGCGGCACATTGTCGATCATGCGGCGGCGGGCACGGTCACGGGCGACCGAACGCTGGCGGGCTTTGACCACCGGGTCGCCCTGCGATTGCTTGTATTCTTCCTTCACCTCATGCTTGGTCATTTTCAGCTGGCTGAACCAGTGGTGGCGCGTCCACAAAAGGTCGACGGCGGCAAGCAGCGCGGTCGAAACGAGAATCACGACCATCATCTTTTTGGTGAGCTCGACAACCCTGACGAAAATGACCTGCGGGTCGGAGAACATCAGGTCGATGAGACTGTAGAAATCGCCGCGCAGAGACAGGAACATGATGATCGAAACGATCAAGATCTTGAACAGCGATTTGCCGAATTCCACAAATCCCTGCTTGCTGTAGATGCGGCCGAACCCCTTTGCGGGCGAGATGCGCGACCATTGCGGACGCACCCTCTCAAGCACCGGCGACGGCAGGTTCTGGAAAAACGAGGAGGCAAGGCCGAAGACGATGAACATGATCATGGCCGGCATGAGCAGATAGGCCATGGACGTGCCGAGGAAATAAAGCAGCGACAGGGCGTCCGGCCTAGTGCTGAGGTTCCATTGTTCGGGCTGGCCGAACAGGTCCTTCAGCGTTACGCCGAGGCGACCGGCGCTGTCAGGCAAAAAGAAAACCAGATAGCAGTAAAAGGCGAGCGACGAAGCAAAGATCGGCACCTCGCGGGAAAAGGGAAGATTGCCCTTTTCCGCCGCATCACGGAGTTTTTTCTCCGTTGGGTCTTCTGTTTTACTGTCCTTGTCCTGATCGTCTGCCAAGGCACGTTCCCGGGATAAAAAAGGCCCGCCGATCGCGGCAGGCCGTCATTCCGAAACTAGCTCCCGAGACCGGCCATCGCAATGGCCGGCATGACCTGTAAGGCGGGTTATCAACCGGCTTCCGCTCAGGCTGCTGCGGATTGTTCCTCTGTGGAGGCTTCCTTCAGCTGGATCTGGCCGGAATTGGCAAGCCGGATCGCTTCCTGCGCCACGGCGCGGCGTGCAATCGCCACCTCGCGGGTGTTGATGGAAGCCTGCGGCACAGCGAGGTCCGATTCGATCATGCGGCGCTGGCGCGGGCTGATGCTGGAGAGCACACATTCCTTGATTTCCATGGTTGCGCCACGCAGCGCCATGGTGAGAACGTCCGCCGAGACATCGTTTAGCAGCAGGACGCGGCTGCGCTGCGGCATGAACATGAGATCGTCGAAGAGGAAGATCTTCGGCTTGACCTTGTTGGCAGCTTCCTTGCTGAGCGTTTCGAGCGAGCTGAGCAGCGTATCGACCTGCGGCTTTTCCATTTCGTTCATCAGGTCGGCAACCTTCGTGGAACCGCCCGCATTGCGCTCTGCTTCGATCTCGTTGATGAGGTTGACCACACGCTTCTCGATGATCTGGGCAGCCGTGGGGCTGACTTCCTTCATGTTCACCGTGCGGTTCATGATATCGGCGCGCTGCTCTTCGGGAATGGTCAGAAGGACCTTGGCACCGAAGGACGAGGGCAGCATGGAGAGGATATATGCGATGGTCTGGGGATGCTCGCGCAGCAGGAACTTGCCGACGAATTCCGGCTCCGCTTCCTGCAGGCGATCCCAGATCGACGCTTCATAGGCCTGGAAGGCTGCACGACGGCCGAGAAGGCTGTCCACCTCCTCCGGTGTCAGGCCCTCTTCGAGAATGCTTTCAATCGCCTTGGCATTGTCCATCAGACCCGTTCCTTCCGTGAACAGGTCTTCGAACTCCGCCACGATCTGGGCGAGTTCGTCAGGGGGAATGACACGCAGCGTCTGGGCCGAGGAAATGATCATCTGCAATTCGTGCTGCGTGAAAAATTTCAGCAGCTTGCCGGCGACGCCCTTGCCCATGGCAAGAAGCACCGCGGCCGCCTTGTCGGCCTGAGACAACGGCTTCCCTGCCAGCGGGTTACCGAAATCCTCGAAGTCCATCATGGTCTTTCCTCTCCGTCCCCACAGGGATCAGGCTTTTCTCGTACTCATTACTTCAATCAATTTTACGCCGAAGCGCGTATCGTCGTCTTCAAGTACCGTTATTTCACCGCGCGCAATACGGCGGCCATTCACCATGATCTCGACCGGTTCACCGATCTTGCGGTCAAGCGCGATCGTTGCACCCTCTTCAAGGCTCATCAGACCCGAGACGAGCATGCGGCTGGTGCCGAGAACGATCTGGACATCGATCGGGATATCCATGATCAGGTCCATATTGTCGGACAGGCCGCTGCCGAGCGGCGCCTTGATGCCCGCGACCTGTGGGGTGGCCGCGAAATCGTTCATCGCAAAATCGCCCGCTCCGCCACCGAACGCGGAAAGGTCGCTGTCGGCGGAAGCGTCGTCAACGCTCCCGAAATCCCCGAAGTCGCCAAAGTCGGACAGCGAACCTTCCGCATCCGTCTTGAGGACGCCACGCAGATCGCCGATAGCCTGGTCGAGCTCACCGCCATCTTCAAGCGACGACAGCGCCATATCATCGGTCACAGGAGTTTTCTTCGTAGCCATGCGCTGATTATTCCCTTTGAAACTTGCGTCAGCCTGCCCAGAACCCAAAAAAGGTGGACAGGTTTTAACCCATCAGATGTCGCAAGATCTCGTCGTCCGTGCTGACATTGTTCTTTACCCGAACCATGTAGCGGTCGCCGGACTTGCCGAATTCACAATTATAGAGCTTGGAGCCGTTGGCACTGACCTCGACGCCGATGTCGTCCTGCTTCAGATCCTGAAACGGAATGACGTCGCCGGCCACCAGCCTGGAGATCGTCCGCAGGGTCAAGGTTTCGAGCTTGATGCGCGCCTCAAGCGTTACCTGCGATCTCTTCACCTGCTCAGAGATCAAATCCACCCATTCCGCCTGCTTCTTCAGCGCCTGGGCTGAAGCCTTGGGAGCGGCGATGGAGGTCTTGAGCAGGGGCCGCTGCGGCACGATCAGCGCGAATTCCGAAGAAACCTTGCCGATGGCGATCTTCATGCGGACTGTCACGCCGTAGAGGCCGGCGATCATCTCCTCGAACGCGCTTTTTCCATTGGCCGTAAAGGGCGGGTCGATCGTCGCCTCGAAACCGCCCGGCGCGTTGACGCCCGACCGCAAGACACCCCCGATGCGCCCGAGAACCATGGCCGCCAGGTCGAGTTCGATGTGGGACAGGCTGCGCTCGTCCGGCTCGCCGATGGTGTCGGCGGCGGCGCCCAGCATGCGCTCCATGAGCGCGATGACGAAGCCGTTGCCGACCGCCATCATGAAATTGGGGCACCAGTTGCGCAGAGAACAATCCGCAACCGAGAAATTGCCGCCGATATTGGCGATGAGATCGGTCATCAGCCCCGATTCGGAGCCGATATATTCGACGTCTATCGCAATGCCGGTCTCGCTGTGAAAGATATCAGGCAGGAATTCGCTGTAGAGATGGCCGATATCGGAACCGACCTTCGCGATTGTCTTGCGGTCGGAAAGCCCGCCCGTAAGTTTCGCGAGCAGCGACGTGTCGATGACGGGTGCTCTTTGCTGTGCAGCTTTAGCCATGGTCATGCCGCCTTGTTTTCGCCGCCGGGGTTCATCATCTCCTGTTCGACGGCGTCGATGGACGGACGCTCGTAATTGGAGATGGTCTTGCGCCCGTATTCAAGCGCGACCTGCGGCACCGAGCCGTTCATGTAGGCGATCAGCGTCTGCTTGACGATGATGTAGAGGCGGTGCTGCTTGGTGCGGACGATCTTGACCTGCGAAGCGAGCGGGTTGCAGATCGAATAGGACAGGATGATGCCGAGCATGGTGCCCACCAGTGCGGCGCCGATGAGGCCGCCCAGCACTTCCGGTGATTCGTTGATCTTGCCCATGGCCTTGATGACGCCGAGAACCGCCGCGACGATACCGATGGCTGGGAAGGAATCGCCCATGGTGGTGATCGCGTGGTAAGGTTTCAGCTTGTCGTGCAGGATGGTCTCGATTTCCTCGTCCATCAGCGCTTCGATTTCGTGGCTGCGCGCGTTGCCGATGATGATGAGGCGGACGTAGTCGCAGATGAACGACGTCAGCTCCTTGTTCTTCAGCACCGAGGGTGCGCTCTGGAAGATCGAGGATTCTTCCGGATTGTCGATATGCGCCTCGATCTCGTTGCGCGATTTCGTGCGCAGGTCGCGCATCAGCGAGTAAAGTACGCCGAGTACGTCGAGATAGTTGCGCTCCTTCGGGACCGAGTGCTTGAAGGCCTCGCCGAGCGCCTTGCCCGAATCCTTCACGACCTTCATCGGGTTCGCCATGATGAAGCCGCCGAGGCCGGCACCGCCGATAATCAACAATTCGAACGGCTGAACCAGCACGTCCAGATGGCCGCCCATCGCCATGTAGCCGCCGATGATGCAGCCGAAGGTGATTATAAGTCCAATTACAATATTCATTGATCGACCACGCCCGAACAGTGTTCCATGCCGCCATCTCTAGAAAATGTGGCTTGCGTGAACCTGTCCGCGAGGCCTCGTTCCCTCACCGCCGCAGCCAGTTTCGCACAAGCAACATCCGGCATTATCCCGACAAAGGCGGACGTGCGCCTTGGTATCGGGATCAAACGAGAGCGGCGGTTCAGTGACTTCCACCTACACCAGCTACAGACTGATCAGTCAGGACATCGGCAAATCGCTTGAGCGTGTGTCGAAGCAACCCGACGTGGCGCGCGAAACCGAATATTACCGGTCGAAGATCGGCAGCGTGAAATCCGTCGACGACTTCATGGCCGATACCCGTCTTTACAATTATGCGCTGAAAGCCAACGGCCTCGAAGACATGGCCTATGCGAAAGCCTTCATCCGCAAGGTGCTGACCGAAGGCACGGCCGACAAGAACGCCTTCGCCAACAAGCTTTCCGACAGCCGCTATTCGGACCTTGCGAAATCGCTCGACTTTGCAAGTCTCGGTGCAGCGGCAACTGCGACCGAAGCGGCCCAGTCCGGCATCATCAGCAAATACACCCGCCAGACGCTGGAGCAGGAGGCGGGCGGCGACAATAACGGTGTGCGGCTTGCTCTTTATTTCGAGCGCAAGGCACCAACGATCAAATCGGGTCTCGATTTTCTGGCCGACGACGCGCTCGCGCAGGTGTTCCGCACCGCCTACAACCTGCCTGACGAAATTGCGGCAGGAAGCGTCGAAAAACAGGCCGCGCTCATAGAAAAATCCATCAATATCAAGGATCTGCAAAATCCTGAAAAGGTCGGCAAGCTGCTCGAGCGTTTCACCATCATGTGGGAAATGCAAAATCCCTCGACGACCTATGATCCTCTGGCCGTTTTCGGCTCCTCCAGCGGCTACGGCATTTCCCCCGACCTGCTGATCTCCATCAACTCCCTGAAACTCGGAGGCAAATGATATGCAATCCGGACTATACGTCGCCCTTTCCTCGCAGATTGCGCTGGAGCGTCGTCTCACCACCATTTCCGACAATATGGCGAATGCGAACACGGTGGGTTTCCGCGGTTCCGAAGTGAAATTCGACGAAATGGTCGCCAAGAACCACAATGACATGAATGCCAAGGTGGCGTTCGTATCGCAGGGTAACGACTATCTCTCCACCCGTCAGGGCGCTTTCGAACAGACCGGCAATAGTTTCGATTTCGCCATCAAGGGCGATGCCTGGTTCGCGATGGACACACCCGACGGCCAGATCCTGAGCCGCGACGGGCGTTTCACCATGCGTCCGGACGGCGCGCTCATCTCTTCAAGCGGTTATCCGGTTCTCGACGCTGGCGGCGGTCCCATCCAGCTCAATGCGAATGGTGGCCCGATAACCGTCAGTCTCGATGGTGCTATCAGGCAGAACGACAACATCGTCGCCACGCTCGGCATCTTCCAGGCGGATTTCTCGAAAGGCTTCCTGCGCCATCCCAATAGCGGCGTTAAGCCCGTGGCCCCGCCGACGCCGGTCGTCAACAATCACGAGGTCGGCGTCGTTCAGGGTTATCTCGAGCAGTCGAACGTCAACGGCATTTCCCAGATGACCCAGCTCATCCAGGTCAACCGGGCCTTCGAGAGCATTTCGTCGCTGATGCGCGATACCGAATCCACTTTCGGCGATGCCATCAAGACGCTTGGCGGCGCACGTTAAGGAACTGAGCGATGACAATGCCGGAATCCACGCTCACGGTCGAGGCGATTTCACCGAAGCTCGCCCAGCTGGCCAGCCTTGCCGGGCACTATGCCGATCCGGAGTTTTCGGTGGCGCCGGGCGGCCATGTCCGCACCATCGCCGCCGGACATTACACGGTTTCCGGCCTGTCGCGGCATGTGAGGCTGGGCGAGTTCGTCGCCCATCGCAGCGCGACCGGCATCCATCTCGGCGAAGTCGTGCGCGTGGAACCCGATATCTGCTACGTCTGCCCCATTGAACCGGGCGAGCCGATTGGCATTCACGACACCGTCATCCGCAAGGGTGCCTTCCGCGTTGCGCCTGACGACAGCTGGTGCGGCCGCACCATCAATGCGCTTGGCGAACCCATCGATGGCAAGGGTCCGCTTGCATCAGGCACGGAGCGCCGTCCGATTTCCAGCAATGCACCGCCGTCGATGACGCGCAAGCGGGTGGAGACGCCCTTCAAGACCGGCGTCCGGGCAATCGATATTTTCTCGCCTCTCTGCCTTGGCCAGCGTCTCGGCATTTTTGCGGGCTCAGGCGTGGGCAAATCCACGCTCCTATCGATGCTTGCCAAGGCCGATGCCTTCGACAAGGTCGTCATCGGACTTGTCGGCGAGCGCGGTCGCGAAGTACGCGAGTTCATCGAGGATACGATGGGCGAGAATATGGGCAAGTCCGTCGCCGTTGTCGCGACCAGCGACGAAAGCCCGATGCTGCGCAAGATGGCGCCGCTTTCGGCCGTCACCATTGCCGAATATTTCCGTGACAGGGGCGACAACGTCCTTCTTATCATCGACAGCGTGACCCGTTTTGCCCATGCGATCCGCGAAGTGGCGGTCGCTTCGGGTGAACCGCCGGTGGCACGCGGCTATCCGGCCTCGGTCTTCACCGAATTGCCGCGCCTTCTTGAGCGGGCGGGACCCGGCGCCGAAGGCAGCGGTACCATCACCGCCATCGTCTCCATTCTGGTGGACGGCGACAACCACAACGATCCGATTGCCGATTCGACCCGCGGTATTCTCGACGGCCACATCGTGCTGGATCGCAGCCTGGCGGAAGAAGGCCGCTATCCTCCGATCAATCCACTGGCCTCGATCTCGCGTCTCGCCAAGAAGGCATGGACACCGGATCAGGAAAAGCTGGTGTCGCGTCTGAAAGCGCTGGTGCACCGCTTTGAGGAAACGCGGGATCTGCGCCTCATCGGCGGTTATCGACCCGGCACCGATCCCGATCTCGACATGGCGGTGAAACAGGTTCCGATCATCTATGAAACGCTGAAACAGCTTCCGAATGAACCGGCGGCGCAGGACGCCTACGCCGATCTGGCGACCGCGTTGCGCGGTGGAGTGCAAAATAATCAGCCACAGGTAAACCCGAGAATGAGAGGCTGACCCGTGAAAAAGAAACAGATCGACAAGATCGACGATAGCGACCTCGAGAACGTACAGCCGCAGCCTCCCTTCTTCACGCCCGACCGTATTCTGGCGTGGACGGGAATAGGACTTGCCGCCGCCGCCGCATTTTTCCCCTGGTACGTGTTCTTCAACGAGGACAAGTTTGGAATGAGGGTGGCAGACGGCGACCGCACGCGCGACCTGCCCCATACCGGTCCGCGTGAAGTCTTCAGCGTTTCGCCCCTCGCCATGACTAATCGCAACAAGGAAGACGTGCCTGCGCCCGGCGAATTGCCGGACATGCTGACGACGGCGACGGTCAGCGAAAAGGGTAAGGAGAAGCAGAACAATCTCGCCGCAGGGCTTGAAGACCAGCCCTTCCCCGGCCAGACCTCCTTCCGCCTGCTGCATGTCTCCAACGGCCGCGCCCTCATCGAGGACGGATCGGGCATGTATATGGTGCGGGTGGGCTCCACATTGCCCGACAATGCGCGCCTGACCAAAATCGAGCAGCGCGACGGCGAGTGGATGATAGAGACCTCTTCCGGTAAAACCTATCATCCCGAGAAGTAGTCAGACCGGCACTCTGCTGAAGTTTGCTGCCGTCGCCGGATCCAGTCCGGCAGGACGGAGACGTCTTCACAATTCACTATTCGATCCAAGGGCGTGCCGCATTTGCCGGCGCGCCATTTTTGTTTTCCCAATCGCCTCCGGGATCAGATTCTCCAGTGCTTCCGCACCTCCGCCCCTCCCCGCAAGTCTGACGCAAGATTAGCACCGTAGGTTCGGGCCATACGAGATGGAGAAGTCTATGCAACCGATTCAACTGTTCGATCTGGCCTCCCGCCAAGCGGAATGGCTGAGCGTGCGGCAGGAAGTCGTGGCGACCAACATCGCCAACGCCAACACACCCAAGTTTCACGCCAAGGATGTCAGTCCTTTCGAAGCGGTCATGCAGGCCACCAGCCAGCAGGTCGGCATGGCGAAGACCCATCCCGCCCATTTCGGTGCGAGCGAGCTCAGCGAAAATATCGCGGTGCGCGACAACCCGATCAATAACGAGATCGGCATGCAGGAGTCCGGCAATTCGGTCGCGCTTGCTGAGGAAATGACCAAGACCGGCGAGATCAAGCGGCAATACGACCTGAACGCCAGTCTCGTCAAATCCTTCCATCGCATGATGCTGATGACGGTAAAGAGGTAAACCATGGATCCCTTGAGTGCGGCGAGCAAGATCGCGGGCAGCGGCCTGGAAGTGCAGTCCACCCGACTGCGCATCGTTTCGGAAAACATTGCCAACGCAAGATCGACCGGCGACACGCCCGGCGCCGACCCCTATCGCCGCAAGACCGTGACATTCGGCTCCGAGCTCGACCGCGTAAGCGGCGTGCAGCGCGTGACGGTAAAGAAGCTTGGCGTCGACCGTGGCGATTTCGTCCACGAATACGACCCCGGCAATCCGGCTGCCGACACCAGCGGCATGGTCAAGATGCCGAACGTCAACGTCCTGATCGAAATGGCGGATATGCGCGAAGCCAACCGCAGCTACGACGCCAACCTTCAGGTCATCCGCCAGACACGCGACCTCGTCGCCTCCACCATCGACCTTCTGAAAGCATCGCAATGATCGACGGCATCAAACAACTCGGTTCCCTCTCGCTCACGCGTGGCACGAGCAACGTCTCTTCGCTGACCGACAGCATTTTCGGCAGCCAGCAGACGACGCCTGCCCAGCAGACAGGCGCAAGCTTCGCAAGCGTTCTCGGCAATATGTCGACGGATGCAATGAACAACCTGAAGAAGGCGGAAGTGGCCTCCTTCGAAGGTATTCAGGGCAAGGCGAATACACGCGAAGTGGTCGATGCCGTGCTTTCGGCCGAGCAGTCGCTGCAAACGGCCATCGCGTTCCGCGACAAGATCGTGTCGGCCTATCTCGATATTACCAAGATGCAGATCTAGAGCGCGTCCGGTTTGAAGCCAATCGTTGGCCGCGCTCTAGGCCTTTGTTTTTAAGCACTTTCCGGACGTAGATCCGCTCCGCGTTTTTACTGGAAATGCTCTAGCCCCGCAGGAAAAATGACATGAGAGCTCTTGCCATCGCTGCCACCGGTATGGACGCCCAGCAGACCAATCTGGAAGTCATTGCCAACAACATCGCCAACATCAACACCACCGGCTACAAGCGCGCGCGTGCAGAGTTTACCGATCTTCTGTACCAGACCGAGCGCATGCAGGGCGTGCCGAACCGCGCCAACCAGGCGATCGTGCCTGAGGGAGCCAATATCGGCCTCGGCGTGCAGACTTCCGCGGTGCGCAACATCCACACCCAGGGTAACCTGATCGAAACCGGCAACAAGCTCGACGTGGCAATCATCGGCCAGGGCTGGTTTCAGATCGAGGCGGCCGACGGTTCGACGCTCTACAGCCGCGCCGGCGCCTTCAACAAGAATGCTGACGGCAACCTCGTGACGGTTGATGGCTACAATGTCATCCCGAACATCAATATCCCGACCGACGCGCAGGACATCACCATCACCCGCACGGGTCAGGTGACCGCCCGCATCGGCAACGCTGCGGATTTCACTGAACTCGGCCAGTTGACCATCGCCAACTTTGCCAACGAGGCGGGCCTGAAGCCGCTCGGCGACAACCTTTTTTCCCAGACGCCGGCCTCCGGCGCCGCCGTTATCGGCGTGCCTGACGATCCGAGCTACGGCTACATCAAGCAATCCTACCTGGAAGGCTCGAACGTCGATGCCGTCAAGGAAATTACCGACCTCATCACGGCGCAGCGCGCCTACGAGATGAATTCCAAGGTCATCACCACCGCTGACGAAATGGCTTCGATTGTCAGCAAGAACCTGAAGTAAGAACGGAAAGGCAGGCGGACATGAGGTTTGGCCGGAAACATAGCAGCTGCAGAACGGCACTCGTCCGTATGTGCCTTGCGTCTGCCTTTTCACTGGGTGCCATGGCACCCGCTTTTGCACAGGCACCGACGGCGCTGGTTCCTACTCGCACGATCTATCCGGGCGAGACGATCACGCCCGAACAGGTGAAGCCGGTGGAAGTGACCAACCCCAACATTTCCGCTGGTTACGCGAGCGATATCAGCGAAGTGGAAGGCATGATCTCCAAGCAGACATTGCTTCCCGGCCGCACAATCCCCATTGCAGCGCTTCGTGAACCGTCACTTGTGGTGCGCGGCACGAGCGTCAAACTCGTTTTCCACATCGGCAACATGACGCTGATGGCGTCCGGAACGCCCATGAGCGACGGCTCGCTCGGCGAGGTCGTAAGGGTACGCAACATCGATTCCGGCGTGATGGTCAGCGGTACCGTCATGAAGGACGGAACCATTCAGGTTATGGCGAAATGAAAGTGCTTCGTATCCTCTGTGCGGCTCTGGTCATTTCGGCCCTGCCCTTCATCTCGACGCCGCCAGCCCAGGCAGACACGTCCCGTATCAAGGATATCGCATCCCTGCAGGCCGGACGCGACAACCAGCTGATCGGATATGGTCTCGTCGTGGGCCTACAAGGCACCGGCGACAGCCTGCGCTCTTCACCCTTCACCGAACAGTCCATGCGCGCCATGCTGCAGAACCTCGGCATCACCACGCAGGGCGGCCAGTCCAATGCCAAGAACATCGCCGCCGTGATGGTCACGGCCAACCTGCCGCCATTCGCCAGTCCCGGCAGCCGTGTAGACGTGACGGTCAGCTCGCTCGGCGACGCCTCCTCGCTTCGCGGCGGCAACCTCATCATGACATCGCTTTCCGGTGCAGACGGGCAGATCTATGCGGTCGCGCAGGGAGCACTGATCGTCAACGGCTTTTCGGCACAGGGCGATGCAGCGACATTGACGCAGGGCGTCACGACTTCGGCGCGCGTGCCGAACGGCGCGATCATCGAGAGGGAACTGCCGTCGAAATTCAAGGATTCCGTCAATCTGGTCCTTCAGTTGCGCAATCCCGATTTTTCGACCGCGGTGCGCGTCGCCGATGTCGTTAACGCCTTTGCCCGCGCCCGTTACGGCGATGGCATCGCCGAACCGCGCGATTCGCAGGAAATCTCGGTGCAGAAGCCCCGTACCGCCGACCTGACCCGGCTGATGGCGGAAATCGAAAACCTGACGGTCCAGACGGACACGCCGGCGAAAGTCGTGATCAACGAGCGCACGGGCACGATCGTCATCGGCGCGGATGTACGCATTTCCCGCGTGGCGGTGAGCTATGGAACGCTGACCGTGCAGGTGACGGAATCGCCGCAGGTCATCCAGCCAGCGCCCTTCTCGCGCGGAGAGACGGCGGTGCAACCGCAGACGGATATCATGGCACTGCAGGAAGGCAGCAAGGTCGCCATCGTCGAAGGCCCTGACCTTCGCACGCTGGTTGCCGGTCTCAACAGCATCGGGCTCAAGGCGGACGGCATCATCGCCATTCTGCAAGGCATCAAATCCGCCGGCGCCCTTCAGGCGGAGCTCGTGCTGCAATGATGGAACTTCAGAAGAAAACTGCTTTCAGGAATGGCTTTACCCGGTTCGCGGCCGTTGCCTCGCTGCTTTTCCTGCTGCCCGCCGCCGGCGCCGAAAGCCAGCAAAACGTGGTGTCCGAACTCAGCACGCAGGATGAAATCCAGAAATTCTGCACCAATATTGCCGACGCGGCCCGCGACCAGCGTTATCTCATGCAGAAGCAGGAGCTGGAAAAGCTTCAGGCCGACGTCAACGAGCGCATTTCCGCGTTGCAAGACCGCAAGGCGGAATATGAGGACTGGCTGGCACGCCGCAATCATTTCCTCGAGCAGGCGAAAAGCAATCTGGTCGATATCTACAAGACGATGAAGGCGGATGCCGCAGCACCGCAGCTCGAAAAGATGCATGTGGAAATCGCGGCTGCCATCATCATGCAGCTTCCGCCGCGCCAATCGGGCCTCATCCTCAGTGAAATGGATGCTCAGAAAGCCGCAATCGTCGCCGGCATCATGTCGCAGGCAATCGACAAAAACACTTCGAAGGATCCTTCATGACCCCGCGTCTTCCGGCCCTCCTCCTGCCGCTTGCCCTGCTTGCCGGCTGCCAGAACAACCAGACCCTGAAGGAAATCGGCAATGCTCCCGCGATGAGCCCGATCGGCAGCGGCCTGCAATTCAGCCAGACGCCGCAGATGGGCATGTATCCGAAGCAGCCGAAGCACATGGCGAGCGGCTATTCGTTGTGGAGCGACAGCCAGGGTGCGCTGTTCAAGGATCTACGTGCGCTCAACATCGGCGACATCCTGACCGTCAACATCCAGATCAACGACAAGGCCGATTTCGACAACGAAACCGAGCGCAACCGCACCAATTCCAGCGGCCTGAACTGGAAGGCAAAGGCGGAAATCTTAGGTTGGACGCCGGAGGCAGATTCCAACATCAAATACGGCTCCGACACAGACACCCAGGCCAAGGGCAAGACCAAGCGTTCCGAAAAGCTGACGCTGATGGTGGCGGCCGTGGTGACCGGCATTCTCGAAAACGGCAACCTCATCATCAGCGGTTCGCAGGAAGTGCGCGTGAATCACGAAATCCGCATCCTCAACGTCGGCGGTATCGTCAGGCCGCAGGATGTCGATGCGCAGAACATGATCTCCTACGAGCGCATCGCCGAGGCGCGCATCTCCTACGGTGGTCGCGGCCGCCTGACGGAAGTGCAGCAACCCCCGGTCGGTCAGCAGGTCGTCGACCTGTTCTCGCCGCTCTGACGCCGACATGCGAAAGCGGGACTGACCCATGGAAAACGAACAGACTGAGGGCAAGAAAAAATCCTCGCCGATGGTCATGACCATCGCTGGCGTTGCAATCCTCACCCTGCTGGGTGCGGGCGGCGGCTGGTTCGTGGGCGGCATGGTCGCCCCGAAGATCGCCGGCGCCGAGGCGCATGCCCCGGCTGCCGCCGGTGAACATGGCGAGAAGAAGGGCGAGGGTATCGATAAAATCCCGGCCGAGGCGAACGGTATCGTCCAGCTCGATCCCATCACCACCAACCTTGCATACCCTTCCACGAACTGGGTGCGGCTTGAAGTGGCGCTGATGTTCAAGGGTCCGGTCGAGGTCAATCTCGCGGAGGATATCCATCAGGATATCATGGCCTACGTCCGCACCGTTTCCCTTCAGCAGCTGGAAGGGCCACGCGGCTTTCAATATCTTAAGGATGACATTCAGGAACGAGTTGACCTGCGCTCTCAAGGGCGCGTATCCAAGGTCATGTTCCGGACCTTTGTCATCGAATGATTCGATTTCTTGTTACCATCGCTGTTCTTCTCGCTTTGCCGGGCCTTGCCAACGCCCAGCAATTTCCGACCGATCTGTTCAATACACAGATAGACGGATCCGTCGCCGCATGGATCATCCGCACCTTCGGCCTTTTGACGGTCTTGTCAGTCGCGCCGGGCATCCTGATCATGGTCACGAGCTTTCCGCGCTTCGTGATCGCCTTTTCGATCCTGCGCTCCGGCATGGGGCTTGCCTCGACCCCGTCGAACATGATCCTCTTGTCGATGGCGATGTTCATGACCTTCTACGTCATGTCGCCGACCTTCGATAAAGCCTGGACAGACGGCGTGCAGCCTTTGTTGCAGAACCAGATCAACGAACAGCAGGCCATTGGGCGCATCGCCGAACCCTTCCGTACCTTCATGAACGCCAATACGCGCGACAAGGATCTGAAGCTGTTCGTCGATATCGCCCGCGAGCGCGGACAGGTCGTGATGACCGACAATGTGGTCGACTACCGCGTGCTCGTTCCGGCCTTCATGCTTTCGGAAATCCGGCGCGGTTTCGAGATCGGTTTCCTGATCATCCTGCCGTTTCTGGTCATCGATCTCATCGTCGCCACCATCACCATGGCCATGGGCATGATGATGCTGCCACCCACCTCGATTTCCTTGCCGTTCAAGATCCTTTTTTTCGTGCTGATCGACGGCTGGAACCTGCTGGTCGGCAGCCTTGTGAGATCGTTCAACTGACGGCAATTGTGCCGAAATAATCTTCGTTAATCCTGTTTGTTAACCCCGCACCCCCACGGCTGCGGGGTTTTCGCGTTTTAACCCTTTGGTTACCGTTTTTGCTAGGGGTCGGATAACTATAATTTTAAATTAAAAACTTACCAATTAAATATACTTCGCAGTAACCATAAGTATTTTCTAGTATTTCTTAATGCTCAAATTAACAATTGGGCAATTCTTTGCTGCCAAATTCTCCCTACACACAGCGGGTTTGGTTTCCAGAGACAAGTAATTCGGAACCGAGTGGCATGAAGCCGAAACGTTGCGACCGGTAATACAAAGTCCGGAATGTCCCCAACTCCAGTATCTCGTAAAAACAAGGGACAAAATACTATGGCAAGCATTCTCACCAACGCCTCCTCTATGGCTGCTCTCCAGACGCTGCGTTCGATCGGCAACAACATGGAGACCACGCAGGGCCGTATCTCGACCGGCCTGAAGGTAGGCTCCGCCTCCGACAACGCCGCTTACTGGTCCATCGCGACCACGATGCGTTCGGACGCTTCGGCGCTCTCCACCGTTTCTGACGCACTCGGCATCGGCGCAGCCAAGGTCGACACCGCGTACTCCGGCATGGAAGCGACGATCAAGGTCGTTCAGGAAATCAAGGACAAGCTGATCCTTGCCCAGGACCCGACCGCCGACAAGAAGAAGATCCAGAAGGAAATCGGCCAGCTCCAGAAGCAGCTGACGTCCATCGCCGACTCCGCAACCTTCAACGGTGAAAACTGGCTGAAGACGAAAGCATCCAACGACGGCGCAGCATTCGCTGCCGGTACTGACGATGCGGCTATTGCCAACCTGAAGAAGCAGGTTGTTGCGTCCTTCACCCGTGACTCCGCTGGCGCCGTCAAGGTTCAGCGCGTAGATCTGCAGCTCAGCGGCTCGAACGTTCTGTTCGATACCGGCGCTGTAACAGATGGCAAGGGTACGGGCATCCTCGACAAGGCAGCTGTCGCAGACGGCGTTAAGCAGTCGGTTTCGAACCTCGATATTTCCGACCTGAGCATCTACAAGGGCGCTGGTGCCACCATGCTCGGCACCGCCGCTGCAACGGACAACGACATCCTCGACAAGCTCATCACCCACGTTGACAAGCAGCTTGAAACCCTCAACAGCGCTGCTGCCGATCTGGGCGCGGTCTCCAACCGCATCTCGATGCAGGGCGACTTCGTTTCCAAGCTGACGGCAACGATGGAAAAGGGTATCGGCCGTCTGGTTGACGCCGACATGAACGAAGAGTCGACCCGCCTAAAGGCTCTGCAGACGCAGCAGCAGCTGGCAATCCAGGCTCTGTCGATCGCCAACAGCGACTCGCAGAACATCCTGTCGCTCTTCCGTTAATCGGACCGAAAATTACAAAAGTCGAGCCGCGCCCGAAAGGGCGCGGTTTTGCATTTGTGGCGTGATCCGCAAACGGGAAGATTTCGTTTACCATCCTTGCTTTGAAAGCATTTACCACGATTTGAGCGAAGCGCCGGGAGCGCCCTGAAATTAGGGAATTGGAAAGCACCGGCTGTCAGATTTTGGGCATGGACAAGCGGATAGCCGCTGGCCTGAATGACACTAAACGCAGGATCGCAAGCGGAGGCTGACCGTCTTGCAATTGCGTGAAACAGGCAAACGTGACGGAGGCTGACCCAAGCGTATTGCCCTTTTACCAAAGCCGCATCCGGAAACGGGTGCGGCTTTATTATTTTTTTAAACATTTCAGGTTACGCGCGCATGCGCGCGAAGATTGCATAATAAAATCTCAGCGTGTGCATTTTTTTGCGACCCTTAGCTCTTCATTAACCATATGGAGGTTAGCTAGAGCCATCGAAACGGCGAGCTAACCATTAAAAATCAGCAGGTTAGCAGGCATGATGCTGTGCGCTGTTCCCGGTGAGACCGGAATGTCCCTTCTTTAATCAGCCATTCAAGGGGCAAATTTACTATGACGAGCATTCTCACTAACGTAGCAGCTATGTCTGCACTCCAGACCCTGCGCTCCATCGGCCAGAACATGGAAACGACGCAGGACCGCGTTTCCTCCGGCCAGCGCGTCGGCGAAGCTTCCGACAACGCCGCTTACTGGTCGATCGCGACCACGATGCGTTCTGACAATGGTGCCCTTTCCGCCGTACAGGACGCTCTCGGCCTCGGTGCCGCCAAGGTTGATACCGCCTATTCCGGTATGGAATCGTCCATCGACGTCGTCAAGGAAATCAAGAACAAGCTGGTTGCCGCCCGCGAACCCGGCGTCGACAAGTCGAAGATCCAGGAAGAAATCAAGCAGCTGCAGGACCAGCTGAAGTCGATCTCGAGCTCCTCGTCCTTCTCCGGTGAAAACTGGCTGCAGGCAACCGTCAGCAACGGCGCTGGCGAACTGAAGAACGTCACCAAGCAGATCGTTGGTTCCTTCATTCGCGATGCCGCCGGTAACGTTTCCGTAAAGACCGTAAACGTTGACCTGAGCCGTAACACGGTGCTGTTCGACACGTCTTCGGGCGCTGCAAAGGACAAGCAGGGCGTCCTCGACTCCTACGCCTATTTTTCTTCCACGGGCAGCTACAAGCTGTTCGAAATCACCAATGACTCGGACGGCGTAGGCGCCGCACAGCCGGTGACCAAGGTTGCAGCAGCCAAGGTTTACACCGAAGCTCAGCTGAAGGGCCTGAAGGAAGCAACTGCCGGCACCGCCGTCACCTTCACCACCGCCGCCGCAACGGGTATCGTCACGATCGCTAACGCCGATACGACCACTCCTAACGTCAACGGCACATACTTCAATCTTGGCAACGACCAGTACGTCAAAATCAACACGACTGCGCCGACAGCTCCGGCAACCAAGACCAACATTGCCGTGGGCCTCGACGGCACCACCAAGATCTACCTGGAAGAAGGCGCTGACGCCCAGCTCGCAACGCAGCTCACCTACTCGCTGACGTCTCTGGACATCACCAAGGACCTGACCGGCACGTTCAAGAACAGCGACGGCTCGGCAGTCTCGGAAAACCAGTACCTCGACGCCATGGTTTCCTTCGTTGACAAGCAGCTTCAGAGCATGACATCGGCAGCAGCCGACCTCGGCTCGGTCAAGATGCGCATCGAACTGCAGGAAAACTTCGTCAACAAGCTGACCGACTCGCTCGACAAGGGCATCGGCCGTCTGGTCGACGCTGAAATGAACGAAGAATCCACCAAGCTGAAGGCTCTTCAGACCCAGCAGCAGCTGGCTGTTCAGGCCCTGTCGATCGCCAACAACGACTCGCAGAGCATCCTGTCGCTCTTCCGTTAATCGGAAAAGACATCGCCAGAAAATCGAGCCGCATCCGAAAGGGTGCGGCTTTTTCCGTCATGGTTAAGAGAAATTATTATTTCCTAATTTTTATTAACGACAGTTTAGGCTTTGTTAACCATTCGGGCCCTAAAACCTAGCCATCGAAACGATTGGTTAACCAAGACGAAAAAGAGGTTAACAGGCATCAAGCCGCGCGATCGTTACCGGCGGCAATCCGGAATGTCCCTTTTCATTTCAGCCAATCAAGGGGCAAATAATTATGACCAGCATTTTGACGAACGTCGCGGCAATGGCCGCCCTTCAGACCCTCCGCGCAATCGGCAGCGACATGGAAGAAACGCAGTCGCGTGTCTCCTCCGGCCTGCGCGTCAAAACCGCCTCCGACAACGCCGCCTACTGGTCTATCGCGACCACCATGCGTTCGGATAACGGTGCTCTTTCCGCTGTTCAGGACGCCCTCGGCCTCGGCGCCGCAAAGGTCGATACAGCCTATTCCGCCATGGAAACCACTGTCGATGTCGTTAAGGAAATCAGCAAGAAGCTGGTTGCCGCCCGCGAGGGCCGGCGTTGACAAGGCAAAGATCCAGGAAGAAATCCGTCAGCTCCAGGACCAGCTGAAAAGCATCGGCGAATCCGCCTCCTTCTCCGGCGAAAACTGGCTTAAGGGCAAGATCAGCGACGCATCCGGCAACCTCACCCCGATAACGAAGCAGATCGTCGGCTCCTTCATCCGTGACGGCGCGGGCAATGTTGCAGTCAAGACGATCAACGTTCAGGTCGACAACAAGACTGCCCTTTTCGATACCTCGACCGGTGCGGCGAAAAACGGTATCCTCGATAGCGCCGCCCATTATTCCGATACAGGCTCCCTGCGCAATTTCGAGATTACCACGACCACACCCGCAGGTGTTGCCACAAACACGCCCTCTACCGCAAAGGTGTTCACGCAATCCCAGCTTCTGGGTTTCCCCTCGGCGACGACAACCACAGTTTCTGCTCCAGACGCAGTAACCGGCCTCGTAACCGTTGCTGCGGCGACAACCGCACGAAACAACGGCACCTACTTCAAGATCGGCGAAAACGCAGCGGGTGAAGCCCTCTACGTAAAAGCCAACAATACCGCGCCGACGCCTGCCGGCACCACTGTAACGGCAATCGGAACCGGCGGTTCGTCCAATAACAATATTTACCTCGAAACCGCGGCCGCAGATTCCCAGATGGCACAGAAGCTCGGCTACTCGCTGATCGATCTCGACATCACCAAGGATCTCAGCGGTTTGCTGGACGCCAAGGGCCAGCCGCTGACGGACAATGACGGCCTCGACAACATGATCCAGTTCGTCAATACCAAGCTGGAATCGCTGATCAGCGCGAGCGCCGATCTCGGCTCCATCAAGATGCGCCTCGATCTGCAGGAAGATTTCGTCAACAAGCTCACAGACTCCATCGACAAGGGCGTCGGACGTCTCGTTGATGCCGACATGAACGAAGAGTCCACCAAGCTAAAGGCTCTGCAGACCCAGCAGCAGCTGGCAATCCAGTCGCTCTCCATCGCCAATACCAGCTCCGAGAATATCCTGTCGCTATTCCGCCAGTAAGCGGCGCCCGTTGGCTACGGGCGGTTTCGTCCCGCTCTGGCAGCAACAGAATATTCGGAAATGGAAACCGCGCTTCGCAAGAGGCGCGGTTTTCACATTTACCGAGACCAGTGCAGAATGCGCGAAAAAGCAAGCCGACATCGTGGACAAGACCCACCGGCACGTTGCGTAAATTTCTGATTTTATTGGGGAAAATGGTGCTGCTAGAGAGATTTGAACTCTCGGCCTCTCCCTTACCAAGGGAGTGCTCTACCCCTGAGCTATAGCAGCATCCGGTGCCGAAGCGTTTGCTTCAGCATCAAGCGTGGCGGCCTATTGCCATAGGTTTTTGACGAGCGCAAGTCGCAAAACGATATTCTTCAACAAGCGGGGCAAAAAAGCGTTCCCCCTGTTGAAAAACGTATTTTTCGGATATTGCTGAATTTATGAACGAACATCATGACAAACAGGCAAAGGCGGCGGTTTCCGTGAACGCTTCAGAAGACCCCGTTGCCCTTGCGGCAAGCGGCAACGCGCAGGCCGGTCCCGGCGAGAAGGCGCGGCAACGCGAGGCGGAGCGCAAGGCGCGGGCAGCGAAGAAGCTGCGTGAAAACCTTCAGAAGCGCAAACAGCAGGTTCGCGCGCGCCGGGCCGGCGATGCGGATGAGACGATTGGCCTGCCTGCCGCAAAAACGGACGAATCATCCTCATAGAGAATTCACCAGCATCATTTGAAACGCCGCGGGAACTCGTCTAAGGACGCGCATTTCCGCAAGGCATGATTAAGAAAGGCGGGCACAGGCCCGTAGGGACGCATGGATCGCATCAGAATTACGGGTGGCAACAAGCTCAACGGCATCATTCCCATCTCCGGCGCGAAAAACGCCGCTCTGCCGTTGATGATCGCTTCGCTTCTGACCAGCGATACGCTGACGCTCGAAAACGTGCCGCATCTGGCAGACGTCGAGCAACTCATCCGTATTCTCGGCAATCATGGCGTCGATATTTCGGTCAATGGCCGTCGCGAAAGCCAGGGCGAAGCCTATTCCCGCACGGTCCACTTCACCTGCCGCACCATTGTCGACACCACCGCACCTTACGAGCTGGTTTCCAAGATGCGCGCCAGCTTCTGGGTCATCGGCCCGCTTCTGGCCCGTGAAGGCCGTGCGCGCGTTTCCCTGCCCGGCGGCTGTGCCATCGGCACACGTCCGGTAGACCTGTTCATCGAGGGCCTGCAGGCGCTTGGCGCAACGATGGAGATCGATGGCGGCTATATCAACGCCAGCGCTCCAAAGGGCGGCCTGATCGGCGCTGTTTATACCTTCCCGAAAGTCTCCGTCGGCGCAACGCATGTGATGCTGATGGCCGCGAGCCTTGCAAGAGGCACCACCGTCATTCACAACGCCGCCCGCGAACCGGAAGTTGTCGATCTAGCGCACTGCCTGACTGCGATGGGCGCGAAAATCGAGGGCGCTGGCACCTCCACCATCACCATCGAGGGCGTCACCTCGCTTTCCGGCGCACGCCACCGGGTTCTGCCTGACCGTATCGAGACCGGCACCTATGCCATGGCCGTGGCCATGGCTGGCGGTGATGTGGTGCTGGAAGGCACGCGTGCATCGCTGCTCGACAATGCGCTGGACACGCTGCGGCTTGCCGGAGTGTCGATCAGCGACACGGAGACCGGTCTGCGCGTCGTGCGCAACGGCAACGGCATTCAGCCGGTCGATATCGTCACCGAACCCTTCCCCGGCTTCCCGACCGACCTCCAGGCGCAGTTCATGGCGCTGATGACCCGGTCGCAGGGTGTATCCCACATTACCGAAACCATCTTCGAAAACCGCTTCATGCATGTGCAGGAACTGGCCCGTCTCGGTGCGAAGATTTCTCTCTCCGGGCAGATGGCCCGTATCGAAGGCGTTACCCGCCTGAAGGGTGCGCCGGTCATGGCAACCGATCTGCGCGCCTCGGTGTCGTTGGTCATTGCGGGCCTGGTGGCGGAAGGCGAGACCATGGTCTCGCGCGTCTACCACCTCGATCGCGGTTTCGAACGGCTTGAAGAAAAGCTCACCCGCTGCGGTGCGCTGGTCGAACGCGTCAGCGATTGATCCTTTCATCGCCGCTCATTCGTTTTCTCCCCGTTGCAGAGCGGGCCGCGACTGCCTATTTCCTGTACAAGGAATAGACATTGCGGGCGCGGCCCCGCGGAAAAGGAAGAAAACGATGAGCGGCCTGAAATTGCTCGCGCTGGATACTGAAGATCTCTCCGTCATTTCGACGCACATGCAGGACAGCGTCTTCAAACTGAAGGACGTTGCCTTCGAGGCGAAGCAGGGCCAATTCACACTTTCCGCCAATCGTTTCGTCTGGGAAAGCGCGAACAAGAAGAACCTGCCACCGGAGCGATGCCGCAGCGTGGTTTTCCTGAAGCGGGTCTCCGCTGTCCGCTCGCACGGCATCAATCGCACTGATAAGGAACAGGTGCTTTCGCTTCTCGCAATCCGCTTCGTGCAGAACGGCGAAGGTCCTGATGGCGCCGTCGAACTGACGCTTTCGGGCGGTGGCGCGATCGCACTCGATGTCGAATGCATCGAGGCGCAGCTGACGGATGTGAGCGGCGCCTGGGAAACTGCCGCCAAACCGCATCATCCCGATAGCGAATAAGCTCTCCACGCCATTGCAACGGTTGCCTTTCGTCACTGTTTCGATTTATGCCACATACCAGAGCCGCATTTTTCTGCGGTGAGTTCGTGCACCTCGCGGGATCGCCGCGAGGAAAATGAGAGGGTAATGGCGTGGCAATCTGGCTGGAGCGGGCATCGGCTGATTTCGAACAGAAATTCGCTGCCTTCCTGACAACCAAGAGGGAAGTTTCGGAAGACGTCAACGCGACCGTCCGCGACATCATCGATGACGTCCGCAATCGCGGCGATGCGGCCCTTGCCCACTACTCCCTGAAATTCGACGGCATCGATTTCTCGAAGGTCTCGATGCGGGTGACAGCGGAAGAGATCGATGCGGCCGTCGCAGCCGTTGACAGAAGTGTCATCGAAGCTCTCGAACTCGCAGCCCGGCGCATTGAAAAACACCATGCGCGGCAGATGCCGAAGGACGATATCTACGAAGACGAGATCGGTGTGGGCCTCGGTTCACGCTGGACGGCGATCGAAGCTGTCGGCCTCTATGTGCCCGGCGGCACCGCGAGCTATCCAAGCTCCGTTCTGATGAATGCCGTCCCGGCCAAGGTTGCCGGTGTCGAGCGTATCGTCATGGTCGTGCCGGCGAATGGCGGCGTGATAAACCCCGCCGTTCTTGCCGCCGCCCGCATCGCAGGTGTTGAGGAAATCCACCGCATTGGCGGCGCACAGGCCGTGGCTGCACTCGCCTACGGCACCGAAACGATCACGCCTGTCGCCAAGATTGTCGGCCCCGGTAATGCCTATGTGGCGGCAGCGAAACGGCATGTCTTCGGAACTGTCGGCATCGACATGATTGCTGGGCCTTCCGAAGTACTTGTCATTGCCGACAAGGACAACGATCCGGACTGGCTAGCCGCCGATCTTCTCGCGCAGGCGGAGCATGACCGTGGCGCGCAGTCCATTCTCATCACCGACAATGCCGAACTCGGCAAGGCGGTGGAGGCGGCAGTGGAGCGGCAGCTGAAGCGGCTGTCGCGCGCCGAGACGGCAGCGGCGAGCTGGGCGGATTTCGGTGCGATCATTCTCGTCGAAAAGCTCACCGATGCCATTCCCTTGGCCAACCGCATTGCGGCCGAGCATCTGGAGCTTGCCGTTGACGATCCGGACGCGCTGATGGCGCACATCCGCAATGCCGGCGCGATCTTCGTCGGGCGCCATACGCCTGAGGTGATCGGCGACTATGTCGGCGGCTCCAACCACGTTCTGCCGACGGCGCGCTCAGCGCGCTTCTCTTCCGGTCTTTCAGTGCTGGATTTCGTCAAGCGTACCTCGATCCTGCGTCTCGGGCCTGAGCAGCTGCGGCAGCTTGCGCCGGCGGCGATCACCCTTGCCCGTTCGGAGGGGCTGGACGCGCATGCGCGCTCCGTCTCCATTCGCCTCAACCCGGAAAGTTAAGAGATGGCTTCAGGCGATTTCCGGCTCTGCGATGTGGTTCTGGACGATAGCATCGGCCGGTCCACGCCGGACGTGGAGCATGAACGCGCCGTCGCCATTTTCGACCTGATCGAGGAAAACACGTTCGAACCATTCGGCCATGAGGGCGGTCCATACCGGCTGCACATATCGCTGGTCGATGCCAAGCTGGTTTTCTCGATCAAGACCGAAGACGAGAAGGATGTCTCGACCCATATCCTGTCGCTGACGCCGTTCCGCCGCATCATCAAGGATTATTTCCTGATCTGCGAAAGCTATTACGAGGCGATACGCTCCTCCACTCCAAGCCAGATCGAGGCGATCGACATGGGCAGGCGAGGCATTCACAATGACGGCTCGCAGACTTTGATGGACCGGCTTTCCGGCAAGATCAAAATCGATTTCGATACTGCGCGCCGTCTCTTTACCCTTGTCTGTGTGCTTTATTGGCGGGGTTAGAGATGAGAGATCCCGCCACGGCTCCAAATGGGGGACAGGCTCCCAAATCGGTCCTCTTCATGTGCGGTATGAACTCCATCCGTTCTCCCATGGCCGAGGTCATCGCCAAACGACTGGTGGCGCCCGGCATCTACATCCAGTCGGCCGGCGTGCGGGCGGGCGAGCGTGACCCCTTTGTGGATGCGGTTCTGGAAGAACAGGGATTTTCGCTCGGCAAACACAAACCGCGCACATTGGACGAGATCGAGGATGATTTTTTCGATCTGATCATTACATTGACACCCGAAGCTCATCACGCAGCACTTGAACTGACACGCTCGAACTCGCTCGACGTTGTCTATTGGCCAACCATGGACCCAACCGTCATCACCGGCACGCGGGACCAGATTCTCGATGCCTATCGCGAGGTGCGGGACCATCTTGCCAGGCTGATTGCCGAACGCCTGCCAGGAAGGCCGCAGCCGGCAGCAGATACGCTTTCAAAAGACTGAGGTTGAGTGTCCGTTTCGATCGGACCAGACACTTCAAACGCCGCACAGGACAGGCATTTATTCGATCCGCACCTCTCACCTGGCGAAAATCGGTTCCGATTTTCGCCGTGATGCTTTAGAGGTTCACAAATGTGCCGGGATTGTGTAGTTTCCGCGCAATTTTCCCGGACACGACAGGTCCGGCACTATCAACAGGAAGAAAACCCTTACATGACAAAAGAAGAAGTCCTCGAATTCCCGGGCATCGTAACCGAATTGCTGCCGAACGCAACATTCCGCGTGAAGCTTGAGAACGAACACGAAATCATCGCCCACACGGCGGGCCGCATGCGCAAGAACCGTATCCGCGTTCTGGCGGGCGACAAGGTGCTGGTCGAAATGACGCCTTACGACCTGAGCAAGGGCCGCATCACCTATCGCTTCAAGTAATCCGTTTTCGGCATTCGGACGCCCGGGCAGCGCAATGACCAACTCAAAACAAAAGCTCGTTCTGGCATCCGGTTCGCCGCGGCGTCTGGAACTGTTGCATCAGATCGGCATCGAGCCGGCACGTCTGATGCCGATGGATATCGACGAAACGCCCGTAAAGCTTGAGCATCCGCGCACGCTGTGCCGTCGCCTGTCGCTACAGAAGGCCGAGGCTGCGCATGCGGCGCTGAAGAGCGAGCAGACGTGGAAAGACGCCTATGTTCTCGGCTCCGACACCGTGGTGGCCGTGGGTCGCCGCATTGTCGGCAAGGCCGAATATACCGAGGAGGCTTCCGCAGCGCTGCATCTTCTCTCGGGGCGCAGCCATTGGGTCTATACCGGCATCTGCCTTGTGACGCCCGGCGGCAAAATCCGTCAGAAGGTTGTGGAAACCAAGGTGCGTTTCAAACGCCTTACCACGCGCGAGATCGACGCCTATATCGCCTCCGGGCAATGGCGCGGCAAAGCCGGGGCCTATGGTATCCAGGGCATTGCCGGCTCATTCGTGCAGAAACTGACCGGCTCCTACACCAATGTCGTCGGCCTGCCGCTGTATGAGACCATGTCGCTTCTTTCCGGTGAAGGATTTGAGGTGACGTCGGGGTGGCTCGAAGGATAGACCATGACAAAATCATCCACTGAAGGTGCGGGAAATGTCACGCCGCTTCGGAAAACGAAGCCATGTCCGGAGTGTGGGCGTCCCTCGACACGGGAAGACTATCCGTTCTGTTCGGATCGCTGCCGCTCGCTCGATCTCGCCCGCTGGCTGAACGGCTCCTACGCCATTCCTGTCGCCGACGACGAAAGCAGCGCGGACGAGCAGGACTCGTTCAAAAATTCCTCCGAATAACGTTGCGCCGCCGGAAAATCCGGCGGTGGAATACAGAGTATTTTTTAAGACCTTCAGCTCGCAATATATTCACCGGGTTGCCGACAGCCCGAAAGCCATATCAAAAACCGGTTGACGCCCCTCCCCCGGCAGCCATTAGGGTTCCCCGATGGACGCAAGCCTGCAAAAAAGAGTAAGGCCTGGCGCGCTGCTGTTTGCGGTGCTGGCAGTTTGTCTTGCCATATTGGCAACGGTGCTGCTTGCCAATGACAAGAAGCATCTGAAAAGCCTGCTGAGCTATCTCAACCTTGCGCCTGCCACACGCTCCGCCGAGCAATCAGCCCGGATGAAGCCCGTCAAGCGGCAAAAGGTTACCGCCCAGAAGCTCAATCTACCGCCGCATCTGCTGAAATTCGAGCAAGGCGGCGACAGGGCATCCTTTGCCCGCGACTTCGTTCTGTCCGGCAAGGACCTCTGCGACCGCTTTACCGCGGCGGGCTTTTCCAACCCGCAAGGCTGGCACGCAAGCCCGGTGAAGATCCGCAATTTCGAATGCATGGCCGACCTTGTCGTGGGGGACACGGCGAACACGTCGGAACGTGCATCGCTTTTTCTCGACATCAGAGGCGAGGCATCCGACGAGGTTCGCTCTATCAGGATGAAGGTAGTTGCGCCGCAGACACCTGATGGTGCCGTTATTCTGACGAAGCTTGAGGACGCGTTGGCGATGATCATCGAGCAGACCCGCTGGGCGGACCTTGCCAGCATGCTTGAGCCGGCACGCAGGCTGCAACCCTATCAGGCAGAGCATTTCGGTATTTCGGTTTCCATAAAACCGGAGCCGTCGGCGCCGCATCGGCTGAACCTGATTTTGCTGGCAACGGAACAATTGCCGGGACTGAAGCTCACGCGCAGCTTTTTCGACAGCGAGAAATGGCTTCCCGCTGCCACCCTTTCGGATCGACCGGTCCTCTATTTTTCCGTCAGGTAGAACCGCATCCCGAAAACCAACGGCTGGTCAGCCTATCGCTGCCAGTTTATGCCGCCCAGGCAGAATCCTGTCGCTTCGCTGGGCTTGACGTTTGGCCTCCCACTGAAGGGCCGTGCGAACGATGATTGTGAGATCATTGAAACGCGGCGACCATCCGAGTTCCGACTGGATGCGGCTCGAATCCGCAACCATCGTGGCAATGTCGCCGGCGCGGCGGGGACAATGGATAACCGGGAAATCGTTTCCGGATTCCCGCTGCACGGCATGCAGCACGTCCAGTACCGAATAGCCGACGCCATAACCGCAATTGAGCGTTCGTGTGCCGCCACCAGCACGCAGATGCGCCATGGCGAGCATATGCGCGTCGATCAGATCGCTGACATGGATATAGTCGCGAACGCCGGTGCCGTCAGCGGTCGGATAATCCGTTCCGTAAACCTCCACCTTGTCGCGCCGGCCGGTTGCCGCTTCGCACGCTACCTTGATGAGGTTCGCCACACCCGTGGGCGACGGCCCGGCCCGGCCCTTCGGGTCGGCGCCGGCAACATTGAAATAACGCAGCGCCACATAGTTGAAATCATGCGCCTGCACGACATCGCGCAACATGATTTCTGAGGCGAGCTTCGACAGGCCGTAGGGATTTTCCGGGCTGAGAATTGCCGTTTCCGGCACCGGGCCATCAAAGGGTTGGTTCCCATAGACCGCGGCAGTCGAAGAGAAGATGAAATTGCGGATACCATGACCGACTGCCGCCGCAACAAGGGCGCGGGTCGTGCCGGTATTGTTTTCGTAATATTCCAGCGGCTGGCTGATCGATTCAGGGACGCTGACGGAGCCAGCGAAGTGGAAAATGGTCTCGATCTGGTTGTGTTCGAAAATCTGGCCGAGCAAGTCGCGATCGGCGACGTCGCCGAGATAGAAACGCGCCGCTGGCGCGACCGCCCAACGTGATCCCGTCGAAAGACGGTCGACAACAACGACGTCTTCACCGGCGTCGAGCAAAGCCCACACCATGTGGCTTCCTATATAACCGGCCCCACCGGTGACCAGAACAGCCATGACATTACTTCCCTGTTTGCTTTTGTTGCGTCCATCAAAGCCAATAATTCTTCATCATTGATTACTTGCACAGCAAATACCCCACCTATCCCTCGCCCCTATGAAAAGGTGGCTTACGATTGGTTAGCGCAATGAAGTGTGTTTTATTTATTAGATGAAAATGTTCTCATAAATGGAACACAAGGCGCATAGCACAGAAAAGCCCGCACGTCGATTGGTACGCCGTGAGGTTGTAGTTTTAGCGGCTCGCCATGATTCTTTCGGTAGAAAATCTGCCTGCCGCGGCAAAATACTGGGCGCGACAGGGCGGGCTATCGGAGGATGCGGTTATCTGCCGAGAATATAGGATGCCAGCCGATCGGCTGCGTCTTCGATCTGCTTTGGGTTGCGCAGGAAGCAGGCGCGGAGAAACAGCTCTCCGCCTTGGCCGAAGGCGGTGCCCGGCGCGAGGCCGACGCCGGTCTTGTCAACGATATCCAGAGCCGTGGCGCGGCTGTCGGTCACGCCGTCCACCTTGAGGAAGGCATAAAGAGCGCCATCCGGCTTCAATGTTTCCACGCGGTTCGTCGCGATCAGCGCATCGCAGAGAATGTCGCGGGATGTCAGAGCGCGTTCGTAGTTCTCGCGGACGAAACCGTCGCCATGGTCGAGAGCCGCGACTGCGCCGCGCTGCATGAACTGCGCCACACCGGAGGTGGAATATTGAATGAGGTTCTCGATCACCTGCCCGATGACGGGTGGCGCCACAAGCCAGCCAACACGCCAGCCCGTCATGGACCAGTTCTTCGAAAAAGAATTGGCGAAGACGATTTTGTCATCCGGTTCCATCACGTCGAGGAACGACGGCGCACGGGTGCCGGTATAGTGATAAAGCGCGTAAATCTCATCCGCCACGATCCAGAGGTCGTGTTTGCGGGCGAGTGCCAGAACATCGCGAAGATTGTCGCGCGTTGCGGTCCAGCCGGTCGGGTTGGAGGGCGTATTGATGAAGAGCGCCTTCGTCTTGCCCGTGATCGCACTTTCCAGCTTGCCGATATCGAGATCCCAGCGACCATCGTGGAAATCTATGCCGACTGCGACCGCCTTTGCGCCCGCCACGCCGATGGCGGCGACAATATTAGGCCAGGTGGGCGTGAGATAGATCATCTCGTCGCCCGGCGAGGTCAGCGCCTGCACCGCAAGCGCAATCGCCTGCATGCCGGAACCTGTTACGTAAAAATGATCTGCGGATAGAGAGGCTGAAAAGTGACGCTCGTAGTAGCTGCTGAGCGCCTGGCGCAATTCGGGAATGCCGCGTTGCCAGGTATAGAAGGTCTCACCATTGTTGAGCCCGTCGATGGCAGCCTTGTTGATGAAGTCCGGGCTTGGCAGATCGCCTTCGCCGACCCAAAGCGGCAGAAGATTGTCCCGTCCCCGGGCATAATTCACGACCTCGACAATGCCGCTCTTGGGAGCCGCCAGAGAGCGTGCACTCAGACTGTTCAAAATGGACATTAAAGACACTCCGTTTGGTGTCTTCTTATCGCATCGAACGGGCGATATGCATGATATTCCGTGCGACAGTCATGGATTTTCTTTATGGATGGATGCCCGGCGAGAGGGAGCCGACCCATGGGGCAGCAATATCGCGCCGGGACAATCTAAGCTTCAACGCGTCTTCAGCAGATCGCGGATTTCGGTGAGAAGCTTGACGTCTTCCGGCGGCGGAGCCGGTTCCGACTTTTCCTCGATCTTTTTCCGGTCGACAGAAGCGCGAAGCTTGTTGACCCCTTTGACCATCAGGAAAATGATCCAGGCGAGAATGAGGAAGTTGATGAGGACCGTGAGAAAGTTACCATAAGCGAAGACAGCGCCTTGATCGCGCGCGGCGGCAAGCGAGCTGGCGGTGACGCTGGAACTGAGTGGCAGGAAGTAGTTCGAAAAATCGAACCCGCCGAAAATCGCACCGACGATCGGCATGATAAGGTCGTTGACGACGGAATCGACGATCTTGCTGAACGCCGCCCCGATAATAACACCCACGGCCAGATCCATGACATTGCCACGGGCAATGAAGGTTTTAAATTCGTTAAGCATCAGATGATCCCTCTCCTGCTTCGCGAGCTGAAGCTATGTGACTGTCCCTACGGGTTCAACCATATAGATTCCCTGTCCCATTTGGAATTCGTCAAGATTGCATTTATTAGGCTTTTTGCACGGTAGTCTTGAACTTTATGATCAGACCGCGCTCATTCTCAACGGCGCGGAATTCGCCTATGCTCGTTTTCAGGGATTGTTGCATGGGGAGGATGCGTGCTTCCTGGGTGGATCATATTCGGTTCGGCCTTCGCTTATGTCCTGCTGCTGTTTGCGGTTGCAAGTTATGGGGACAGGAACAGCCGGAAAAGAAACGCTCCCAAAAAGGGGCGCCCGTTCGTCTATGCGCTTAGCCTGGCGATCTATTGCACCTCCTGGACCTATTTCGGCGGCGTCGGGCTTGCGGCGGACAAGGGGCTGGAATTCCTCGGCATCTATACCGGGCCGATCCTTGCCTTCACCATTGGCATGCCGATCATTCGCCGGATCGTGGAGCTTGCCAAAACCGAAAAGCTGACGTCGGTTGCCGATTTCATTGCCGCCCGCTACGGCAAGAACTCCACCGTGGCGATGATTGTCGCCATCATCGCGCTTGTCGGCGCCATTCCCTATATCGCGCTGCAATTGAAGGCCGTTTCCAGCTCGGTGGCGACGATGGTCGATCCCGGAGATTACGGCATTGGCAGCGGCAACCTCTATTTCCTCGATCTGCCGCTGCTCGTCACCATCGTCATGGCGGGCTTCGCCGTCATGTTCGGCACCCGTCATACCGATGCCACAGAACATCAGGACGGGCTTATTCTGGCGATTTCAATGGAATCGCTCGTCAAGCTCGTCGCCATGTGCACCGTCGGTTTTTACGTTCTGTTCGTCCTCTTCGACGGCCCCTCGCATTTGTGGGAACTTGCGTCGAGCAATGAACGGGCCATGCGGGCCATATCCTATCACACGCCCATCAGCCGCTGGATCGTGATGACCCTGCTTTCCGGTTTCGCGATCATCCTGTTGCCGCGCCAGTTCCATGTCACCGTGGTTGAAAATCGCACGCCGGAAGAGCTGCGCATGGCGGGATTCCTGCTGCCGCTTTATCTGATTGCGATCAACATCTTCGTGCTGCCGATAGCGCTTGCCGGAATTTTGACGCTCGGCGCCAATGGCAACGCCGATCTTTACGTCCTGCAATTGCCGCTTGCGCATCAGATGCCGGTCGTTTCGCTGATTACCTTCATTGGTGGATTTTCAGCGGCGACCGCCATGGTGATCGTTGCCTCGGTCGCGCTGTCGATCATGATTTCCAACGACATCGTCATGCCGATCTTTTTGCGGCAGAAGCTATTGAACCGCTCGCCGCACCGGGACAACTTTGCCAAAACGCTTCTCAACATCCGCAGAACAGCGATCTTTGCGGTGATGCTTCTCGGCTACGGCTACTACCGTGCGGCCGATAGCGCCACCGGGCTTGCCTCCATCGGCCTCCTGGCATTTGCCGCCATCGCCCAGATGGCCCCTGCCCTTTTCGGCGGGTTGTTCTGGCGACGCGCCAATGCGCGCGGCGCGATTGCCGGTTTGAGTTCAGGCTTTTTTGTCTGGGCCTACCTGCTGTTTCTGCCAAGCTTCGGCGGGCCTGATAATTCGGAGGTCGCGGCCACCGTGCTCGGCTTCCTGTTTTCCGGCAGTACGGTCTTCAACGGTCCCGAGGCCGACCCTTTTGTGAACGCGGTCATCCTCAGCCTGCTCGTCAACAGCATGGCTTTCGTGCTTGGCTCGCTTTCACGCAACCCGCGACCGGTGGAGCGCATCCAGTCCGGCATCTTCGTGAAGCGCCATTCGAAATCACAATTCGCCACGCGCGGCTGGAAAACCCGCGTCAGCGTCGGCGATCTCAAAAGCGCGATTGCCCGTTATCTCGGTGAAGAGCGCATGCTGCGCTCACTGGCGACCTATGAAAAGACGGCGGGCAGGAAGCTCAACGACGACCAGCCTGCCGACATGGCGCTGATCCATTTCTCCGAACAATTGCTGGGCAGCGCCATCGGCTCCTCCTCAGCCCGTCTCGTGCTGTCGATCATTCTCCAGAAGGCGGAGGACACCAGCGCCGACACGGCCTGGCTGCTGGATCAGGCGAGCGAGGCGCTGCAATATAATCAGGACATGCTGCAAACGGCGCTGGCGCAGATGGACCAGGGCATCGCCGTTTTCGACAGCTCGCAGCAGCTGACGATCTGGAACCGGCGCTTCCGCACCCTTCTCGATCTACCTGAGCAATTCGGGCAGGTGGGGCTGCCGCTGACGGACATCGTTTCCATGTTGCAGGAGCGCGGCGACATGCCGCCGGGCGACACGGAACAGCTGATCACCAGTTTCCTGACCATGGACCTGCCTTTCTCGCTGGTGCTAGGCGGCGGCGAGCGCATCATCGAAGTGCGCTCCAACACCATGCCGGACAAGGGTATCGTCGCCACCTTCACCGATATCACGCAGAGAGTGGCGAGCGATCAGGCGCTGAAACAGGCCAATGAAACGCTGGAGCAGCGGGTGGCGGAACGAACCGTCGAGCTTACCCGCGTCAACCGCGAACTTGCGGAGGCAAGGGCATCGGCCGACGAGGCGAATATCGGCAAGACACGGTTTTTTGCTGCCGCCGGCCACGATATCCTCCAGCCGCTGAATGCCGCCCGGCTTTATTCCTCCTCGCTGGTCGAGCGGCTTGGCGCCTCGGGGGAAAGCGATCTCGTCCAGAACATCGATTCGGCGCTCGAGTCGGTCGAAACCATTCTCGGCGCGGTGCTCGATATTTCCCGCCTCGACACGGGTTCGATGAAAGCGCGCATAACATCGGTGCCGCTGAACGAGTTGCTGAAACGCATCGAAACCGATTTCGCGCCTATGGCGCAGGAAAAGAACCTCGATCTCGTGGTCATGCCCACCTCGCTCACCGTCCGCTCCGACCCCAACCTGTTGCGGAGGCTGATACAAAACCTCGTCTCCAACGCCATCAAATACACACTGAGTGGCAAGGTCATCGTTGGCGCGCGCCGCCGGGGTGGCGATGTCGTCATTCAGGTGACTGATTCCGGCATCGGCATTCCTGCATCCAAATTCCGCACGGTCTTCAAGGAATTCGCCCGGCTGGATGAGGGTGCAAAAACGGCCTCCGGCCTCGGACTTGGTCTTTCAATTGTCGACCGGCTGTCGCGCATGCTGCACCATCCGGTACAGCTGATCTCCACACCCGGCAAAGGTACGACATTCCGTATCCACCTGCCGCGCGAGGCAGACCGCCTGACGCCCGCCAAGGCCGCTAGCGGGATCGCCAATCCGGTGGCGAGCGACCGGCTTGCCGGCGTCAGGGTACTCTGCATCGACAACGAGCCGAAAATCCTCGAGGGCATGACGTTATTGCTGACGGGATGGGGCTGTGAGGTGTTGCCCGCAGGTTCGGTGGCCACACTCGAAGAACCGTTCCTGACAATGTCAGCGGCGCCGGATGTCATCATTGCCGATTATCATCTCGACGACGGCGACGGCATCAGCGCCATCCGCCTGATCAGGACATTCTACGGCAAAACGATCCCTGCCCTGCTCGTGACGGCGGACCGCAGCCCGGAAGTGCGCAGCGATGCGGAAAAATACGGGATTTCCGTCCAGCATAAGCCGGTCAAACCGGCGGCGCTGCGGGCCTATATCAACCAGATATCCGGCACGGCCCGCGCGGCGGCAGAATAAAAAAGCTCCCGGACCTTGCGATCCGGGAGCTCTTCGACTTTCAAAAATTCGAATGTCAGGCCGCGCGGCTCAGTCGATCCCTGCCGGTCGCCGAGCCCTGCTCCATCTGAAAACGCTGAACCAGATCGAGCAACGCTTCCACTTCGCCCGACAGCACCCTGCTGGCTGCGCTCGACTGTTGGGCAAGCGCCGCGTTCTGCTGGGTCATCTGATCCATCTGGTTGACGGACCCGTTGACATTGTGGAGCGCGGAGGACTGATCCTGCGTCGCCGTCGCGATGGTTTCGACATGCTGGCTGACGGCGACAATCTGATGGCTGATGGCTGAAAGAACCGTGCCCGCTTCCTGCACCAGCTTCGATCCGGAGCTCACCTCATGCGTTGACTGGTTGATGAGCTGCTTGATTTCACGTGCCGCGTCCGCGGAGCGTTGTGCAAGTTCACGCACTTCCTGCGCCACGACCGCAAAACCTTTGCCCGCCTCGCCCGCACGCGCAGCCTCGATGCCGGCATTGAGGGCGAGAAGGTTGGTCTGGAACGCGATGTCATCGATGACCTCGATGATCTGCTCGATCTTGCGCGAGGCGTCTTCGATACGGCCCATGGCGTCCACGGCATTGCTGACGACCGAACCGGAACTGTCGGCGCTCTGTTTGGTGATGCGGACGGCCTCGTTGGCTTCGCGTGCCCGCTCGGCCGACGATCTGACCGTTGCGGTGATTTCCTCGACAGCGGCTGCCGTCTCTTCCAGCGAGGCTGCCTGATTCTCCGTGCGCTTCGACAGATCGACCGACGATTGCTCGATTTCAAAACCGCTATGCTGGATGACCAGGGTGCGCTCGCGGATTTGCCCCAGCGCATCGCGCAGGTTGAGAAGGGATTCGTTGAAGTCCGTGCGCAGACGATCCAGACGGCCGTTAAAGGGTGTCTCGATCGTGCGGCTCAGATCACCGCGCGAAAGCCTGCCGAGACCGGACGCGATCTCGCTGACTGCGAATTCGATCTGGCCGTCCAGCTCCTGCTTTTCGGCATCGTTGCGGTGACGCTCCGATTCCGCCACGGACCGTTCCTCGGCGCTTTTGCCCTCGATCGCGAGTTTCTCAAGCGCATTCTCGCGGAATATCACCAGAGCGCGGGCGATGTTGCCGAATTCATTGGTATTGGTGGCATAGGGGATCGGCGTAT
Source organism: Rhizobium sp. AN6A (assembly GCF_900215635.1). Taxonomy (NCBI): domain Bacteria; kingdom Pseudomonadati; phylum Pseudomonadota; class Alphaproteobacteria; order Hyphomicrobiales; family Rhizobiaceae; genus Rhizobium; species Rhizobium sp. AN6A. The sequence continues at coordinate 1,581,318 of NZ_OCNC01000004.1, read as the reverse complement.
CGAGATTGCCGTCCGAAAGCGACTTCACCGCATCGGTAAGCTTGCCTAGAGGCTGCAGGGTGCGCCGGATGACGAAATAGGCGAGCAATCCCACGCCGACCATGGCAAGCGCGCCACAGATCAGCATCAGGTCGCGCAGGCCGAAAATTTGGGCTTCGTAGACGGCCATGGGAACGCCCACGAAAAGAATACCGACGGTCGCTCCGGACTTGTTGAGAACCGGCATGTATCCGGTCATGTAATTGGTGCCGAAAAGCGTGGCGGCGCCGAAATAACCCTCACCCTTCGAGACCTTTTCGAAAGCGGGGTGGTCGGTGGCGAGTTTCGTGCCCGCTGCTCTCTCGCCCTTTTCGTTCTTCAGATTGGTGGTCATGCGAATATAATCGCCGGCCTTGGCTTCAAAAACCGTGGCGATGCCGCCATTACCGGCAGCCGTGCGGTCGACTAGATCATTGTCGCGCAGTGTCCCGATGCTGGCGCGGCCGATACTCTTGAGCTCTCCATCCACCATTTCGAGGGCCACGCCGCCGACCTTCATCTCGTAAAGGATCGCCATGCCGCGCATCGCGGTGTGCGTGTCACGCAGCGCAGTGGTGATGATATTGTCCTTCAGGCGAATGTATGTCGAAAAACCAACTGCCGCGACGCTGAGCGCAATCAGGCCGATCGTCAGCACGACGACCTTACCCGCAACGGACTTAAAGAGCCGGTTGTGCATGAAACAGTTCCCCAAAACCAAACTTATAAAAGTTCTAGTTGGCAACTGTTAAAAAAACGCGAAGTACCGATAGCAGCTTTTAGGGTGGATTACACAAGCCGCGCCGACGCCTGCCGGCTTACAGGGACGGGAAAGCCCGCCCCCCTTCGCCAATCAATGGATATAGCCGAGCCGGATGGCCTTTGCGATCGCCTGGATACGGTTGACGGAATCGAGCTTGATCGTCGCCGATCCCAGATAGGCATTGACGGTGTGTACCGAAAGCCCGAGCTTCACCGCGATTTCTTCGCTGATACGGCCATCACCCGCCAGTTGCAGGCAGGCGATTTCCCTTTCGCTCAACGCTTCAGACGGTGCCACCTTGCGCTCATCCAGCGCCAGCATATCGACCATGATCTCGCAGCATTTGATGTGCTGTTCGATGACGACCTCGTTGTCGAGAACGAGGTTGCTACCACAGAAAACGATGTAGCCGTTGCCGATCGTGCCGAGCCGCACCGGCAAAGCCAGTCCCGCATAGGGCAATGTATCGTTCTCGATCCGGCGCATCAAAGCCGGCACGTCAGGAAGATCGGCAAAACCGCCGGCATTCTTGTTACGCCAGATAACCGGCAGCAGCGATGTCTCGATATGATCCAAAAGAATATCGCCGACAGCGCGGATGAACTGCGCGCTCTGTTCGGCGGCATTCATGCCCCAGTTCTCCAGCTCGCAGGTCAGCTTCTTCTTGTTGGGGAAGCCGGAGGCGGCAGCCTTCGTCACCACGAAATTCCGTGCGCCGACCAGTTTCTGCATGGCGACCAGCTTCGGAAACAGATCCGACCGGCTTGTCACAACAGGGCTGCGGTAAAACATACCGCTGCTTTGACTCGTACCCTCATTATCTTTCGTCTGTACCATGGGTCCCGACCATCTATACGAGGTTGTTGCGCACGGCGTAGGCGATTGCCTCCGAGCGGGTTTTCGTAGCGGTTTTCCGCATCACGCTTGTAATGTAATTATTGATCGTATTGCGCGAAATGCCAAGTATCATCGCAATTTCGTCGCTTGTCTTGCCTTCCGCGATCCAGAACAGGCACTCAAGCTCACGTTCTGTGAGGTCTATGTCCCGCACGGCCTTTGCTTCGCTGGCAATGCCGAAGCTGACGCAATAGCCGGTCAGAAGCGCGATTTCGCGCAGACGGTCCGGCGAAGGAACCGAGTGTTCTGGAAACAGCAGCAGAAGCGAAAGACGAATGCGGCCCACACAGAAGGAAAGCGCCGAATATTGCCGGTCGATGCCGAAGGGGACAGAAACGTCGTCCGGAAGAACAAGCAATCGCGGCTGCAGAAGCGAAAGGCACTTTTCCATTTCGCTCGATCTGTTCTGGCTGTTGGCGAGTTCGGCACCAAGCCTGCGCACCAGATCGAAAGGCCAGTCGGATGTGATGATGAATTTCAGTCCGGTTTCTTCGAGAAGATCCTCCCGCGCCAGCAGATAGTGCGAGGCGCCGGCGTAGGTTACGAGCAGATCCAGCGCGCCTGAAACGTTACCGGCAGCGGCCGAGGCTGCGACGTTCTTGGCAAGCTGGTCGCGTGGCAAGGGCTTACCCATGCCCTCCATAGGCTTGGCAGACAGCCTGCGGATATCAACATCGACTTTCAATCGCCTACGCCCTCTTGCTCCCAATGGGGAGATTATACCTCGGGATGGAATCATTCCATTCGAGAAGCTTACCAAAATGGGATGGTGAGCCCCCGGAGACCGAATCACTTCATTTTATGGAACGGACTGGGATTTGCCATTACCTGACACCAGCCTTTCCACGTATTTCCTTGTTCGTCTATTCCTAAAAAACATACTGAAAAGCTGACCAATCCATAAACGGCATTCTCAGCCTATTCCCAGCAAACTGTATCGTTGCTGAATTTTTTGTAAACAGTGTCCCGAAACGGGAATGCGGCCGCGCGCGACGCCAAGATATCAAACAACCCGGAAATGCGCAAAAGGCCGGGATAACCCCGGCCTTTTTCAAAATCATGCAGCTTTTTCCACCGCCCATTTGCGAAGTATCTTGGCTGCGCGTTCTTCGCTGATTTCCACCATGCGGGAGAGCCTGCGCTCGGGTCCTTCGCGAACCCGGCGGTTGAAGGTGCCTTCGCTGTCGCCACCCGCCAGAAGATCGTCGGTGCTGTCGAAGCCGAAATCCGCCCCGAACCCTTCCATGAGACCACCAGCACCCGCATCCATGCCGGGAGAGAAATCCGGCAGTTCGAGGCCTGCGGTCTCCTGGCTGATCTGGCCTGCCGCCGCACCGTTGCCGGTAACCGTACGAACCAGAGGGCGTACACCGAGCCAGACGACGAGGAAAGCAACAGCGACGAAGGCGAGCGAGTTGATGATGCCTGCAGAATTGCGGCTGAGCACTTCCATGATGCCCGGCCCGCTTGCCGCTTCGTCGAGCAGCTGCGTTTCGAGGAAGTCCATCGCCGTCAGCGTGACGATATCGCCGCGATCGGAGGAAACGCCCGCAGCCGAGGTGACGATCTTCTGCATTTCGGCAAGATAGGCGTCGATCTTGGCCTGGTCGACGGGTTCGCCGACCATCTTGGCAATGCGACCCTTGTTGACGACCACGGCGACCGAAATCTTCTCGACGGTATAGCCGTTCTTGACCGTGGCGACCGTTTTGGAATTGATTTCGTAGTTGGTCTGCTCTTCCTTCTTGGCCGACTGGTCGGAAGACTGCGGGCCACCTGCGCCGCCCTGGGGCGCTGCCTGCGGTACGTTCTGTTCCACGGTCGCGGCCGTATCGGGCTGCGTTTCCTGGGACTTCTGGTCTTCCTTAACGGTGCGGACGGAGCGCTCGACGCGCGATTCCGGATCGTAGACGGTTTCCTGAATCTGTCGGCTGTCGGTATTGAGCTGCGCCGTCACGCTGGAGCGGAAATTGTCCATGCCGAGGAAAGGCGCCAGCGCCTTGTCGATATTGGTGGTGATTTCCTGCTGAACGTTCTGCGCCAGCGTCAACGAGCGGTTCATGGCAGCGTTGGTGACGTCGTCACCGGAAGCGAGAAGCTGGCCGGTCGAATCGAGCAGCGTCACGTCATCGACCTCAAGGCCGGGAACGGCCGAGGCGACGAGATGACGGATGGAAGCGGACGCCTTGCGCCCGGCGGTGGCATTGGCTCGAATCATGACCGATGCGGTGGGCTTCTGCTCACCGCGGCGGAAATTACCGACATCCGGCATGACGATATGGACGCGTGCGGCCGCAATTCCGTCGATCTGCTGAATGGAGCGGCTGATCTCACCCTCAAGGGCGCGAACCCTGGTCACTTCCTGCATGAAGGAAGTCAGGCCGAGAGAACCGACATTGTCGAAAAGCTCATAACCGGCATTGGCACTGTCAGGCAGGCCGCGCTCGGCCAGAAGCAGCCTTGCCTTGCTGGTGAGACCGACCGGAACCTGGAGGCTGGCGCCATCCGTTCCAACCTGAAAGTCCAGCCCCGCTTCGGCGAGTGCAATGCTGATCTTGTTGAGGTCGCTTTTTTCAAGTCCCACATAAAGGGTCTCGTAAGCGGGACGGTTCACGTAGAGTGCTGCTGCAAGGATAATGGCCATGGACAAAATGCCCACGCCGCCCAGCATCAACAACCGTGTCTGACCCAGCGCCGCGAAATTCTTCAAGACCTGAGGGATTTGATTTAACAGATTCATTCTGTTCCGCACCGTCATTCATAGAGTCCGAGACCTTTTGGCCCCGTAATGACAATAGGGTGCGAAGCTTGCGCGAGCGTTGCCTTTATCCGTAATCCGCGAAAGGAAGGTAACCGCTGGGATGAATGCTGATGGAATGCTGCCTAGAACAGGTCGAAGTCGCCGGCGACCTTGTCCAGCGGCTGCGAATGGCCGTGGCGGATGGCTGCGCCCAGCGCCTTTTGCATTTCGGCCAGCTTGACGAGGCTGAGCGCGGTGCTGACATCCACGATCCAATCACCGGGAATGGAGCCGGTGACGGTATCGATGAACTCGGCAAGGCCGCGGGTTTTCTGGACGGCAAGGTCGATGCCCTGCAAGAGCTTGACGCCATCGCTGGACAATTCGCCGCTTGTCGCTTCCAGCAGTTGCGGCTCGATGCGCTCGATCAGATAGGCGACATCGTGCAGTTCCGATACCACGCGCATCAGAACGTCGGGCAAGGCTTCTTCGAACGGAGTGGTGCCGGTGTTGTTTGCAATCTGCATTGGAAACTCCGTGACTAGAAAAATTCGATGTCGTTGGCGACGGGCTTGGGGGCCGGCACCGGACGCGTTTCCATGGCGACCGTCTTCTGGGTTTCCGCGCCGCTCAGCGGATGCTGTCGTGCACGGCCCGAAACCGGCCAGAACTCGATCTTGCGGCCATGATCCCCGCCCGTGGAGGAGCTGATGACCGGTATGCCTTCATCCTTCAGAAACTGCATGGCAAAGATGGCGTTCTGTTCACCGACATTGGAGAAGCTGGCAATCGTTTTTGCGCCGCCGAAAACCTTCGCCTCCAGCCGGTCGCGGCGTGCGCCCTTCTTTAGAAGACCGTTGATCAGCAGTTCCATGAGATGCACGCCATAACGCGTCGCATCCCCACCGGTCACGTTGCCCGTTCCCGGCAGCAGGAAGTGGTTCATTCCTCCAATGCCGGCAACGGGGTCTCTCAGACAGGCGGCCACGCACGAACCGAGTATCGTCGTCATGACCACGTCGGGATCGCTGACAACCTTGTACTCGCCCTGAATGATATGTACGCGCTTGGCCGCAGCTTCAATCATTTCAGCGATCCGAAAACCGCTTCGATGGCTGCGCGCATCTTGTCGATGGTGAAGGGCTTGGCCAGCACGTTGTTTGCGCCGAGCTGCGCTGCCTTCTGCACCAGCGCACGGTCGCCCTGTGCGGTGAGAATGATAAAGGCCGCCTTTTTGAGGGTCGGGTTGGCCCGCACGGCGTGCAGGAAACCGAGGCCGTCCATCTTGGGCATGTTGAAGTCGGAGATGACGAGATGATGGGGCTGCTGCTCCATGATCTTCAATCCCTGCTCGCCGTCGCCAGCGGCAGTGATCTGCTTGAAGCCGAGCTGTGTCAGCGCATCGCTGAGCAGCAGCCGGCTGGTCACCTGATCGTCGACGATCAGAACTTTGATCTTTTCTGCGAGAGACATTAGTCAGCACCTTCTTTGCGGGCAGTGGTTAGTTTCAGGATTTCTTCGCCGATTGAGGCCAGCGGCAATTGCAGTTCAACGGCGCCAAGCTCAAAGGCCACTCTGGGCATGCCGTAGACGACACATGTTTTTTCGTTCTGGCCGACGGTGCGCGCACCGGCATGCCGCATTTTCAGCAGCCCGGCCGCGCCATCGCGGCCCATGCCGGTGAGAATGACGCCGACGGCGTTGCGTCCGGCAAGCTCGGCGACCGAATCGAACAGCACATCGACCGAAGGGCGATGGCCGTTGACGGGATCGCGCTCGATAAGCCGGCAGCAGGGCGCGTTACGATTGGAAATCTGCAAATGGCGCTCACCGCCCGGCGCAAGGTAGATCTTGCCGGTCTGCAGGCGCGCGCCATCCGTCGCCTCTTCCACGACGGGTGCGCAGATGCGGTTCAGCCGTTCTGCGAAACTCTTGGTGAAAGTCGGCGGCATGTGCTGGGTGATGACAGTCGGCGGACAATTGGCCGGAAACTTCTGGAGCACGGCAATCAGTGCCTCGACACCGCCGGTGGAGGAGCCGATGGCGACGACTTTGCGGCCGGCGCGATAATCGCTGACCGGGGTTGGCTGGGCTGCGACAACGGGTTCCGGGCGCGCCGCGCGGTAGGCTGCGTGTTGCGACCGTGCGGCGGCCTTCACCTTGTCGGCCAAGTCGCCGAAGGGGCGCGCATCGCCTGGAGCCGGCTTGCCGACACAGTCGAAAGCACCGATTTCAAGCGCGGCGAGCGAGGCATCCGCACCGCGGTGCGTCAGGGACGAGACCATGATGACCGGCATCGGTCGCAGTCGCATGATCTTTTCGAGAAACTCGAGGCCGTTCATTTCCGGCATCTCGATGTCGAGCGTCACGACATCGGGATTGAGCTGCTTGATGGCGGCGCGCGCTTCCATGGCATTGCCGGCCTGTCCAACCACCTCAACTTCCGGATCGGCCTTGAGGACGGCGGAAATCAGGCCACGCATGGTGGGGGAATCATCGACGACGAGGACCCGTGCGAGTGCGCTCATGCCTTCCTCCCGGACGTGTGACCAATGTAGCGGTAGGTGGTGATGCCGGTATTGTCGAACAGGTTCTTGGCGTCGCCGGACACTCTTTCGGAATGGCCGATGTAAAGATGACCGCCTTCCGGCAGCAGGCCCGCAAAACGCGTCCAGATACGCATCTGGGTCGGCTCGTCGAAATAGATGACGACGTTGCGGCAGAAGATGACGTCGAAATTGCCCTTGAAGGGCCATTGCGTCATCAGGTTCAGTTCATTGAAGGTGATGAGGCGCTTGACCTTGTCATCGATGCGGAACTTGCGGCGACCGCCGGCATCAACTTCCGTGAACCATTGCTTGCGCATCGCGGGAGACACGGTTTCGAGCGCGTTGTCGTCGTAAACACCGGCACGGGCCTGCGCCAGGATCTTCGGATCGATGTCCGTCGCCAGGATCTTGAAATCGTAGTCCGCCGCATTGGGAAACATGGCGAGCACGGTGAGCGCAATCGAATAGGGCTCCTGCCCGTCTGAACAGGCGGCCGACCAGATGCGGACGCGTCCGCCGGTCTTTGCCCTTGCAATGAGGCCCGGCAGGACCTCGTCGCGCAGGTGTTCGAAATGGTGGTTCTCGCGGAAGAAGCGCGTGAAATTCGTCGTCAGGTGCGACAGCATTTCGCGGCGCGCAGCCGCTCCATCGGGCGATGACACCAGTGCGCAATATTCCCGAAACCCGGCCAGTCCGAGATTGCGGATATGCTTGGACAAGCGCGAATAGACCAGCGACGCCTTGGTGTCGTTGAGATAGATGCCCGCATCCGCGTAGATCATCGCAGCGATCTCCGACAAATCGCGTCTTGTCAGCGGATATTCGCCGCTGGCAAGAACGTCATCGGGAGACTGTCGCTGATCGCTGAGATTAAGTGCTGCCATTGGATATCCGCCTTCAACCCGTCGCCGCGAGTGACATTTCCTGTTTCAGTGGCTGCCCGCGCGAAGCGCTGACGATGGCGTCGACATCCAGAATGAGCGCAACGCGTCCGTCACCCAGAATGGTGGCGGCGGCAATGCCTGGAACATGGGTATAGTTGGCTTCCAAAGACTTGATGACGACCTGGCGCTGTCCCTGGATCGCATCGACCATCAGGGCGCGCTGGCCGCCGCCTTCCGATTCCACCAGAAGCGCCACGCCTTCCACAGGATCGGCCTGGGTCGGACGGAAGTTCAGAACGCGTCCGACATCGACCAGCGGGCAGAAAGAGTTGCGGATGGAAATCAGCCGCTGGTTGGCGCCGAAGGAGTGAATGTTCTTCGCTTCCGGCTGCAGGGTTTCCACGATTGCCGTCAACGGAACGACAAGCGTCTGGCCGGCCACAGTTACCACCATGCCGTCGAGAACGGCAAGCGTCAGCGGCAGGCTCATGGTGAAGGTCGAGCCAAGACCGGGGCGCGAGGAGATGTTGATACGGCCGCCGAGCGCCTGAATGGAACGCTTGACCACATCCATGCCGACACCACGGCCGGAAATGTCGGAAATCTTGTCCGCGGTGGAGAAGCCAGGCGCGAAGATCAGATTGTCGATCTCCTCATCGGTGAGGTTCGCATCGGCAGCGATGAGATCGTTGTCGATCGCCTTCTGGCGAACGCGCTCGCGGTTGATGCCCGCGCCGTCGTCCTGAAGCTCGATCAGGATGCGGCCCGACCGGTGCTTGGCCGAAAGCTTGATGGTGCCTTCCGGGTTCTTGCCAGCGGCTTCGCGTTTCTCCGGCGTTTCGATGCCGTGGTCCACCGCATTGCGGATCATGTGCGTCAGCGGTTCGGCCAGCTTGTCGATGACCGTCTTGTCGACTTCTGTGTTCTCGCCTTCGGTAACGAGGCGGATCTGCTTGCCGATCATGTCGGCGACTTCGCGAACGATACGCGACATGCGCTGGAAGACAGGCTTCACCGGCTGCGCACGGATCGCCATGACGCTGTCCTGGATTTCGCGCGTCAATTGCTGGAGTTCGTCGAGACCCATGTTGACGGCAGACGTGCCGCTCGCATCGTTTTCGATGACGCTCTGCGACAGCATCGCCTGATTGATGACAAGCTCGCCGACGAGGTTGATCAGGCGGTCGACACGGTCGAGATCGACACGGATGGTCTGGCCGGCGCTTGCATTGGCCACGGCATTGGCATTCGCCTGCGCCGCGGCGGGCGCTGCTGCAGCCTCGCGCTTTTCGATGGCGGCGTTGACGCTCTGGGCGATCTGCGTCGTTGCGACGGCAGCCTCTACGACTGCGGCAACGTAGGGCTCTTCCGCCCCGGCGGTCACAATGGCCGGTTCCCCTTCCGCATCACCGTCGAGAGCCGACAGGTCGAACGGAACCGGGATCATCGGCAGCTCTTCCGCATCCGTAGCGGTTTCCGAAAGAATCGGGGTGATTTCGAGATCGCAATCCCATTCGGCAAATTCGAAGACGCTGCGGATACCCTCTTCACCCTTGTCGGTCGCGATCGAAACCGTCCAGGAGAAATAGGACGCTTCTGGATCCAGCTTGTCGAGCGAAGGCAGTTCCGACAGGTCGCAATTGACGCTCATCTCACCGATGCGCGAGAGATCGCGCAGGAGAAGGGCTGCTTCATTGCCTTTCGAATAAAGCGATGCATGCGGCTTGAAGGTTATCTGGAAAGACGGCGTCTCCATCAACGGCGTCGTTTCATCGGCAAAGTCCGAGAAGGAGAACGGGATCGGCTCGAAACCGCTATCGTCCGTCGGCTTGGGCGCAACGGGTTCCGGCATCTTTGCGACAACCGGCGCTGCCACCGGCGCGGATGCGTGGACGGTTTCGCCGTTGGCCAGGGCTTCCAGTTCCTTGACGAGTCCACGGGTGCGGCTTTCGTCGACGCTGCCACCGTCTCTTGCCGCATTGGTCAGATCCGCCAGCACGTCGGCGGAACGCAGCATGACTTTCAGGACGTCCTGTGTCGGTTCCAGCTTGTTGGAGCGAACGCAGTCGAGGGTCGTTTCAAAAACGTGGGCGAAGGCCACGAGATCATCCAGACCGAAGGCACCCGCCCCGCCCTTGATGGAATGAACGGCACGGAAAACGGCGTTGACGGTTTCCGGATCACGGTCACCGTCATTCAATTTAAGAAGCCCCGATTCCAGTTCCGCGAGTTGTTCCTCGCATTCCTGGAAAAAGATTTCCTTGATTTCGTTCATATCCATCGTGAAATGTCCCGTATCAGGCAGTTACGCGTTCAATGGCATCGATGAGCTTCGCAGGATCGAACGGCTTGACGATCCAGCCGGTAGCACCGGCCTGACGGGCGCGGTTCTTCTTCTCTGCGTCGCTTTCGGTCGTCAGAACGAGGATCGGTATGGCCCGGTACTTCTCGTTGCGACGCACACCCTCGATGAAGCCGAAACCGTCAAGACGGGGCATGTTGATATCGGTCACGATGACGTCGGGGTTGCTCTGCTCCAGCACTTCGAGACCCTCAATGCCGTCTTCGGCCTGAATTGTCTCGAAACCGGCATTGTTGAGCGTGACCAGGAGCATGTTCCTGATCGTTCTGGAGTCATCCACGGTAAGAACTTTTTTCTTCACTTCTTGATCTCCTTCAGGAGCAAATGATCGATTTCGACGCCTATCAGTTTCATGGTCTTGTCGAATGCATCGGACACTCTGGCAAAACCGAACGGCTTGCCGTCCTCTTCCCAGGACTTCGCACCGGCCATCAGCACCTGGGCGCAAAGCGCACCGATACGTTCCACCTCGGACGCATCCACCGACAAAGGTGCTCCTCTCAGCGTCATCAGCTTGCCGTGCAGCGCCGATGCCTCGTTGAGATCCAGCACCGGTGACAGTTTCAGCGTCGCCTCAGCTGCTTTTCTGGCTGCCATTACATGACTCCTTGGCGTCTGAATTGTTGGTAATCCTGGCCGTAATCCGTGCGGTTATCCGCACGGGCCACAAATGATGTGTCCTGCCGAGCCGTAGCGGCGACAGCTGCCGCCTGTCCCTGACGGGCAATGCGGAATTCGCGAATGGTGCGGCCGAGTTCCAGAATGACAGTGTGAAGCGTATCGGCCTCCGAGGAGCCATTGCCCATATCGGCAAGGTTCCGGTCGGCCTGTCTTTGCTGTTCACCGATGTCGGCAGCGACTGATTGCAATTCGCCGGCGTGCTCTGCCGCGTGCCGGGAGACCTCGGTGATCATGTCGTTGATGCCGGATACCTGCCGGACAACACCGCCGATTGCGTCCTGCGTGCGGTTGACCATGTGCACGCCGCCTTCGACCTGCTTTTTCGTGGAGCCAACGAGGCTTTTGATCTCTCTTGCAGCGTCTGCGGAACGCTGGGCCAATGCCCGGACCTCCTGCGCGACAACCGCAAAACCGCGTCCGCTGTCACCGGCGCGTGCCGCCTCGATGCCGGCGTTGAGGGCGAGAAGGTTCGTCTGGAAAGCGATCTCGTCAATCGTGCCGATGATCCGTCCGATCTGCTCGGCGGATTGCTCGATATCCGACATCGCGTTTATCGCCTCGCCGATTGCCTTGCCGCTTTCGACCGCCGCATCACGGGCATGGGAAACCGCCGTCTCCGCCGCCGAAATGCGGGCGCCGTTTTCGGCCACATCCCCGATCATCATCTGGATCGCACGGGAGGTCTCGGCAAGGGCTGCGGCCTGTTGGCGGGAGCGCTCCGCCATGGAGCGGCCAATGTCGGCAAACCGCGCGCTCAGCGCCTCGGCCTCGCCGATGCTGTTTTGCGCCGATGTCAGTGACGCGCCGATCGTCTCGAGTGCCGCATTGAAAGTGGCAGCAACGTCGCGGTAGGCGTCGGGCACGTCGCCGCCGATGCGGGCCTGCAAATCGCCTGCGGCAAATGCCGTCAGCGCTTCGCCCAGCAACTTTGCGGCTTCAGAGCGGTCATTGTCGCGCTGTTCTGCCAGTTCCCGGCCATGGCGCAGGCGCAATTCATTGAAGCGCAGCGATACGGCAATCTCGGTATCGACCATCACCAGACGGACGACGTTCTTGACGGCTTCCGCCAGTTCGCGGCTCTTTTTGCGGTTGCCGGGCAGGATGGAGCGCGGCGCGTGTTCAGTCACCAGACCGCCCAGCAGATGTTCCAGAACGACGGCATGGCTGGCGATCTGCCAGCGCGGATCGAGACCCATGCGACCGGCATTGTCGGAAAGCACTTTCACCCGCTCGGCATAAAGCCCATCGAAACGCGCATCGGTCAGCACGCTCCAGTGCGAGGATTGCAAATCGTGCAGGCGGTCGAGCTGGTTTTCGCTTTCGAAAGACGGCGAACAGTCCGGCATGGACTGGAAACGGTTCATCACATCGCGCAGGCCGGCCTTCACATAAGGCTCCAGCATGCTGCGATAATTGCGCAGGAAATCGGATTGCGTCTCGTCGAGGCCGGCAAAGCGCAACCGCCCCGCCAGGCTTGCGCCTGCCGATCTCCGCGCTTGTTCTGATGGCAAGTCCTGCCCCAACCGACGACCCCAATAATATGACGGCCGGTAAAACCCGGCCAAATGGCAAGGTTCAGAACGCCAGCACCCTTAAGGGGGATTTTTGAACGAACATACCCATCGCGGACGATGCGGCATCGACGCTTGCCTGACCTTCTTGAACCAAGAAACGAAATACCGGATCGGGCCCGGTACGGCAGTGCGGCGTCATGCCTGGAAGGGGAGATAACCCCATTCCGCCGTGGAAATACCATCAATCTTTATGGTTAATTCCTTGCTTGAAAGTTAAGAAACATCAGCAGCGGCGTCAAACGGTAAAATTTGTAAAAGCTTTTAGCCATTGTCGCCCCTACTTTGCCGCAAACGGGCAAAAACGAAAAGGAATCGGACGCGACGGGCGGTTTTTCCAGCCTGTGCGCTGGACAAGCGTGTCCGCCTTCCCCTAAAACAAATCAACGGGATATTCGCTCAGCGGTGATGCTTTAGAGAGACCTTTACGATCAAGGAGATGCCAACTTGTTATGGATGGAGAAATGCCGCTGTTCAAGGCGCCATCCGCAAGTGTTGATCGGTCTTGTGGTTGCGAGCCTGCTCGTCATCATCGGCTTTCAGGCACCATCCGGCATCAAGGCAATCTCAAAGACCAGCCGTCTGGAACGATTGCAGACGGCTGACCTCAGCCACTCCCCCTCGCTTCGCGATAAGGACTGCACCACCGGCGACGATCACGGCTGCAAGGCCCGCAACGGTGCTTCGGGGCTTCGCCCCGTCGGTTTTCCCTCGACCATCCTGCGGATTGTGGCTGATGCCACACCGGCCGTCACACCTGTTGCCATCGCGCCACAAACTTTCCGAGACTTTGCGAACGTGGTTCCAAGAGCACCTCCGCATATTATCTCTTAGTCATTCCGGCGGTCCTCATCATTCGGTTTCTTGCGAACCTTGAGGGATCGGAGTCGTCGGAAACCCGCCGTAGGCTCCAATTCCAGAGAGAAAACCGCCGCCGCATATGACACTTGCAACCGTTCTACCATTTATTGTCGCATTGCCGTTTGTCGGCGCTCTCATAACGGCCTTCATGCCGCGCGAAGGCGCGGCCGCAAGCGCGGCCTACGTAGCAAGCGCCGTAGCCCTCTTCGGCCTGGTCGGCAGCATCCTTCTTTATCCAAATGTCAGTGGCGGTGGCGTGCTGAAATACGATGTGGAATGGCTGCCGCAACTGGGGCTTAATTTTACCCTGCGGCTGGATGGCTTCGCCTGGATTTTCGCGATCCTCATTACCGGCATCGGCCTGCTCGTGGTTCTCTACGCCCGATATTACATGTCGGCCCAGGACCCTATTCCACGGTTTTTTGCCTTTTTGCTCGCCTTCATGGGCTCGATGCTCGGCATAGTGCTGTCCGGCAACGTCATTTTGCTGTCGATCTTCTGGGAAATGACCAGCATCTTCTCGTTCCTGCTGATCGGCTACTGGCACCAGAACGCCGGCGCGCGCGATGGCGCCCGCATGGCGCTGACCGTGACCGGCATCGGCGGCTTCAGCCTGCTCGCCGGGCTTCTGATCCTCGGCCACATGGCGGGAAGCTACGATCTGGACAAGATCATCGCGGCCGGTGCCGATATCCGCGCCCACTCCCTTTATCTGCCGGCACTTATTCTCATCCTTGGCGGCGCGCTGACGAAAAGCGCACAGTTTCCGTTTCATTTCTGGCTGCCCAATGCCATGGCGGCGCCCACGCCCGTTTCCGCCTATCTGCACTCGGCCACCATGGTGAAGGCCGGGGTTTTCCTGCTGGCGCGGTTCTGGCCGGTGCTGGCAGGCACGCCGGAATGGTTCTGGCTAGTGGGTGCTGCAGGCGTCATCACCCTGCTGCTCGGCGCCTATTTCGCCATGTTCCAGCAGGATCTGAAGGGCTTGCTCGCCTATTCGACCATCAGCCATCTGGGGCTCATCACCACGCTTTTAAGCCTGGGCAGCCCGCTTGCGGCGGTTGCGGCGATCTTCCACATGGTCAACCACGCCACCTTCAAGGCATCGCTGTTCATGGCAGCCGGCATCATCGACCATGAAACCGGCACGCGCGACATGCGGCGACTGAGCGGGCTTTACACCTATATGCCGGCAACAGCGACGCTCGCCATGGCGGCGAGCGCTGCAATGGCCGGCGTGCCCCTGTTCAACGGCTTCCTCTCCAAGGAAATGTTCTTTGCCGAGGCGGTAGAAACCCACGCAGACTCGCTGCTCGACCGGGCTTTGCCATACGTCGCGACGTTGTCAGGCGCTTTCGCCGTCGCTTACTCGCTTCGCTTCATCCACACGGTCTTCTTCGGTCCCAAGCCGGTTGACCTGCCGAACCCCAATCCGCATGAGCCGCCGCGCTGGATGCGTTTCCCGATCGAGTTCCTCGTTTTCGCTTGCCTGATCGTCGGCATCGTTCCGAGCCTGTCGATCGGCCCGTTCCTGCATTCGGCCGTGCTTTCCGTTCTCGGCCCGCAAACGCCCGTCTACAGCCTGTCGATCTGGCACGGTTTCAACCTGCCGCTCATCATGAGTATTGCGGCACTCGGCGGCGGCGTTGCCATCTATGCCCTGCTCGGCGGCTATTTCTCGCGCTGCAACGACGGCCCGCCGATCTTCCGGCATCTTCGGGGACAGCGCATCTTCGAGCGCATTCTCGTCACCGTGTCCTGGAAGTGGGCGCGGTGGCTGGAAAGCACGCTCGGCACCCGGCGCCTGCAGCCGCAGCTGAGGCTTCTGATCCTCGTGGCGCTTCTTGCCGGTTTCTCGCCGCTTTTCCTCTCGGAATTTTCATTGTCGCTGCCGCGCGTGACGTCCTTCGATCCGATCTTTGCCATTCTGTGGCTGATCGGCATGATCGCCGCGCTGGGTGCCGCCTGGCAGGCGAAATATCATCGTCTCGCCGCACTCATCATGCTCGGCGTCTCCGGCCTTGTCACCTGCCTCACATTCGTCTGGCTTTCTGCACCCGATCTCGCGATCACCCAGTTGCTGGTCGAAATCGTCACCACCGTTCTGATCCTGCTCGGTCTCAGATGGCTGCCGAAACGCTTCGAGAAGGTGGACAGCAGCGATGAATTGCCGGCGCAGCTTCGCCGCGCCCGTGACTTCCTGCTGGCCGCAGCAAGCGGCATTGGCATGTCCGTCATCGCCTATGCGGTCATGACCCTGCCCGTGCCGAACGCCATCGCGACCTATTTCCTTGAGCGCGCTTATTCGGAAGGCGGCGGCACCAATGTCGTCAACGTCATCCTCGTCGATTTCCGCGGCTTCGACACGTTCGGCGAAATCGCGGTGCTGGCGATCGTGGCGCTGACGGTCTTTGCGCTGCTTCGCCGTTTCCGCCCTGCGCATGAAAGCATCGGGGTGCCGGAACAGCAGCAGATGCAAAACGCCTTCGATGCGGAGCGGCCCGACCGCAGCAAGGGCGATACGGTGCGCGACTATCTCTATGTACCGTCCATCGTCATGCAATGGATGTTCCCGGTTATCGTCACCTTTTCGATCTTCCTGTTCATACGCGGCCACGATCTGCCCGGCGGCGGCTTTGCGGCCGGCATCACCATGGCAATCGCGTTCCTGCTGCAATATCTCGCCGGCGGCGCGCGCTGGGCGGAGGATCGCATCCGCATCCTGCCGCTGCGCTGGATGGGCTTCGGCCTTCTGATGGCGGCGGCAACCGGCATGGGGTCCTGGTACTTCGGCTATCCGTTCCTGACCTCTTATTTCCAGTACACGGAGATACCCTATATCGGCAAAATGCCGACAGCATCCGCCTTGCTGTTCGACCTCGGCGTCTTCTCGCTGGTCGTCGGCTCCACCGTTCTTATTCTTATAGCACTGGCACACCAATCGTTGCGTAACTACCGCGTTCGCACGCCTGAAGCCGCAAAAGCGGAGGACGTGTAATGGAACTCATTCTTTCAATCGGCATCGGTATCATGACCGGCTCCGGCGTCTGGCTGATCCTGCGCCCGCGCACTTATCAGGTCATCGTCGGGCTTTCGCTGCTGTCCTATGCCGTCAACCTGTTCATCTTCGGCGTCGGCGGCATCAAGACCAATGCGCCGCCGGTGCTGGTGAACGGCGTCGACAGTTCCACGCTTGCCGACCCCGTGCCGCAGGCGCTGGTGTTGACGGCAATCGTCATCGGCTTTGCGACGACTGCGCTGTTCCTCGTCGTGCTTTTGGCCGCCCGTGGGCTTACCGGCACCGACCATGTGGACGGGAGGGAATCGAAATGATGTCGTTCCCCTTCCACATCGTCATCGCGCCCATTCTGGTGCCACTGATCACCGCAGCCCTCCTGTTGTTCTTCGACGAGCGCCAGCGCGTGGCGAAGGCCGCCATCAGCCTTGCCTCGACCGTGATATTGCTTGTTGTCGCCATCCTGCTGTTTCGCGAGGTGAACTCGACGGTCAATACCGAGATTGCGGCGGTGGTTTCGAGCGGGGTCTATCTGCTCGGCAACTGGCCGGCGCCCTTCGGCATCGTGCTCGTTGCCGATCGCCTCTCCGGGCTGATGGTGCTTTTGACGGCACTGCTTGCCATTCCCTCGCTGATCTATTCGCTGGCGAAATGGCATAAGGCAGGCGCGCATTTCCATTCGCTGTTCCAGATGATGCTGATGGGCGTTAACGGTGCCTTCCTGACCGGTGACCTCTTCAACCTCTTCGTTTTCTTCGAGGTTATGCTCGCGGCATCCTATGGTTTGCTATTGCATGGCTCCGGTCAGCAGCGCGTCAAGGCCGGGCTGCATTACATCGCCATCAACCTCGTCGCCGCATTGTTCTTCCTGATCGGCGTCAGCCTCATTTATGGCGTCACCGGCACGCTGAACATGGGTGACCTTGCACACCGCATCGACGGCCTCAACCCGGACCAGCGCATGCTGCTTGAAACCGGCGCTGCGGTTCTCGGCATCGCGTTCCTGGTCAAGGCTGGCATGTGGCCGCTGAATTTCTGGCTGCCTTCCGCCTATGGCTCGGCTTCAGCACCTGTCGGCGGGCTGTTTGCGATCATGAGCAAGGTCGGCATCTACGTCATTGCCCGCCTGTCCTTCCTGCTTTTCGGGCAGACGGCCGGGGAATCGGCCGGTTTTGGTCATGATGCCCTGCTTGTCGGCGGTATCGCCACCATCATCTTCGGCGCCATCGGCGTTCTTGCCTCGCAGGCGCTTGGGCGGCTGGCCGGGTTTTCGGTTCTGGTGTCCTCAGGAACGCTTCTCGCCGCCATGGGCACCGGCAATCCCACGGTTGCAGCCGGCGCGCTCTATTATCTCGTCAGCTCCACACTCACCATCAGCGCTTTCTTCATGCTGATCGAACTGGTGGAACGCGGGCAGGATGCTGGCGCGAACGTTCTTGCCGTAACCATGGAAGCCTATGGCGAGGGCGAAGAGGAGGAAGAGGAAGAAGAAGTCGGCGTAACCATGCCCGGCACCATGGCAGTGCTCGGGGCGTGTTTTGCAGCCTGCGGCATTCTCCTCGCCGGTCTGCCGCCGCTCTCGGGCTTCATCGCCAAATTCTCCATGCTGACCGCCATTCTCAACCCTTCGGGGCTGGGGGCCGATGACACCGTCTCCACCCTTTCCTGGTGGCTGGTCTTCCTGATTGTCTTTGCAGGTTTCGCCTCGCTGATCTCAATGACCCGCGCGGGCATCCGCACCTTCTGGGCCTCCCTCGAAGGCACAGTACCGCGTGTTCTCGTCATCGAAATAGCGCCCATCATGCTGCTGCTCGGACTGACGCTCGCCATGACCGTGCAGGCGGGGCCGGTGATGCGTTACATGCAGGAGACGGCGCGTATTCTCGATCTGCCGGCCAGCTACATTCAGGGCGTCATTTCCGCCCCGAGAGCGGGAACCAATCCGGAGGCGCAGCCATGATAAGCCGTGTCCTGCCCTACCCGCTGCTGACGGTGTCGCTGATCATCTTCTGGATGACGATCAACAGCTTTTCAGCAGGACATCTGCTGCTTGGCACCGGTGTGGCCCTTATTGCCTCCTGGGCTATGGCGTCTCTCCGGCCGGCAAAACCGCGCATCCGCAACTGGCACAAGCTCGTCAAGCTGATCGCGATCGTGCTTTACGACATCGTCCTGTCCAATATTTCCGTTGTGAAGATCATTCTGTTCCAGCGCGAGAGAGACCGCAAATCCGGTTTCCTCGCGGTGCCGCTCGACATTCGCGATCCGATGGGATTGGCCGTTCTGGCGACGATCCTCACCTCGACACCGGGAAGCGCCTGGCTCGAATATAATTCCAGCCAGGGCACGCTTCTGCTTCATGTTCTCGACGATGAGGATGAGGCGGCCTGGATTAGCCTCATCAAGAACCGATATGAAAAACTGTTGATGGAGATATTCGAATGAGTTCGATTATCCTTTTCTGGTCCTTTTCGCTCGCGCAGCTGATGCTCGCCATCGCCATGACGATTTCCGTCTACCGCATCGCCATCGGCCCGCGCGCCCAGGACCGGGTGCTCGGCGTCGACACGCTCTATGTCAACGCCATGCTGCTTCTCTTGACCTTCGGCCTGCGCACCGGCAACGACATCTATTTCGAGGCCTCGCTGCTCATCGCAATCCTTGGCTTCGTCTCCACCGTTGCCCTTTCCAAATTCATGATGCGTGGCGAGGTGATCGAATGACCAATGCCGCAGAATTTCCGCTCTGGGCCGCCATTCTGGTGGCGTTCTTCGTCCTTCTGGGCGCCTCGCTGACGCTGATCGGCACCATTGGCTTTGCCAAGCTCAACAGCTTCTACGAGCGCCTGCACGCACCGACGCTCGGCACCAGCTGGGGCACCGGCGGCATCGTCATGGCCTCCATCATCTATTTCTCCGTCTCCGGCGACCGCTTCGCCTTCCACGAGATTTTCATCGGCATCTTCGTGACGGTGACGACGCCAGTGTCGCTGATGCTGCTGGGGCGTGCCGCGCTTTATCGGGACCGGGCGGAGCAGAATTCGGACAATCGGGAGCATCTGTAGCACCGCGGACTCAGACAAGTTTTGCGTGAATTACCTTCCTGAAGGTCAAGGAAACTCTCCTGCGACGGGCTGTTCTCACGCCGTTGACGACATCCGATTTTCGCAACGGAATTTCATGAGTCCAATCGTAGCGGCCGGCATCTCCAAGCAAGACGACGGAGCAAGGCTGAAGTACAACGCTTCCAATGTCCGGTCCGCGCAATTCGCGAAACACCATTTCACACGCGGATAAAAGGCTTATCGAAACTATCGTGTCGTCAAAGCACGGAACACAGTCGACATGCGCGCTGATGCCCTGTCCGGGGAGATATTCGTTTGCGATGACCTGATCGGGCAAACTCCTGCAGTATCCTGTTTCAACCAGACGTTCTGCAAAGATTTCCAGCCACGCCGGCAACTTGCCCAGATAGGCATCGGCGGTAACAGCGCGCGCTTTATAATCGTACCGGTAGCCAAAATGCTGCACGCGACGCTTCAGCTCCGTGTTCCATTCACCAGCGTCAAGCATCGCCATAACGGATGCCTCCTCCCCTGAAGAAAGGAAGTCATCAAAATACATGACGCCAGGCGGCAGATGAGAGGCGCTTATCCGATGATCCACTTGCGGGCAGCTTTCCGATTGTTGGACAAGTAGGCAGACGTAACGCATCGAGTTACATCGTCCGCGCTAAAAACCGATGACAACGGAAGCAATCTAATCCTTGCCAGCGCCGATCAGACGGAGGAGGCAACACGCATTCAATTCATGAAAAAATGAAATTGAGAAGAATGGTGCCCGGAGGCGGATTTGAACCACCGACACGCGGATTTTCAATCCGCTGCTCTACCAACTGAGCTATCCGGGCACTTCAGGTCCTTGAAGAACCTCCGCTTTTGGCGGGCGGGGCTGTTTGGTGCCCCGAAAGTGAGCGGGGTTATAACATCTTGTTCGGACATGGCAAGCGCCATAGCGAAGTTTTTTGACAGTTTTTTCACGGCGCCTGTGGATGGCTTGAATGCGTGCGCGGTGAAGGCCTTATCGTGGCTGGAAACGCGCTATCCGCAATCCGCCAGACCTGATCAACAACAGTTAGGTGGCGGGTTCAGGCGCGGCTGATCCGGGCGAGCGGCGGTTGTGGGCGGCTTGGGGCAATTATGCCCCCTCCCTGCGCCGTGCGGCAAGTCCAAGCGCAAAAGGCACCACAGCCACCAGAGCGGCCATGACGGGTGAGGACGCGAAAATGCGGCTGGCAAGCGACGTGACTGCAACGGAGCGCACAACCATCATCAGGCGCGAATTCTCGTGGTCTTTCTCGTGCCTGATATCTGCGGGTTTGTGGCGGGTTGGATGGGACGCGGATTCCAGCTTTTTCACATCGCGGCGCAGCTTTTCCAACTGTTTGCGAAGGTCGTCCAGTTCCGCGCGTATCGACTGGTCCACCGTAGCGGAAGCACGCGCCTCTCGGACAGCGGGCTTTTCTGCCTCTTTCTCCGCAGCTTCTTCATCAAGTTCAGCCAAGTGGTCGTCAAGGTCCGATGGTTTGTCGAAACCATGGGATCGTAGCGATGTCTTCATTGCAGTCTCCTGAAGCGTCCTGAATTGCGGCACCGGGCGCGCATCGCCCGTTCACGCCTTCTCAACGCCCCAGCAGGACAAAGGATGCACATAAAGCGACAGTATCGGCACGATAGGCCGATAAAAAAACAGGCCCCGAAGGGCCTGTTCATTTGTGTGTCTTGAAGGCCTATGCCGCTTTCGCGGTGCTGCCATAGGGATCGAAGCGACCGTAGAAGGTCTCGCCCTTGGCGGCCATGTCCTTCAGAAGTGGCGTCGGCTTGAAGCGTGGGCCATAGGTCTCGCTCAGCTTCTCGGCCAGCGCCACAAAGGTCTTCACGCCCATGCCGTCGATATAGGAGAGAGCGCCGCCGGTATAAGGCGCAAAGCCGAAACCGAGGATGGAACCGACATCTGCTTCACGGGGGTCGGTGACGATGCCCTCCTCCACGGTGCGGGCGGCTTCCAGCGCCACGGTGACCAGAAAACGCTGTTTCAGCACTTCCATATCCACATCCTCCGGCTTCTGCTGAGGATAGAGATCCTTCAGGCCGGGCCAGAGGGACTTCTTGGCGGGCTTTGGCGGGTAGTCGTAAAAGCCCTTGGCGTTCTTGCGGCCAAACCGGCCCTCGCCTTCCACCAGCTTCCTGACGAGTTCCATATGGCGCGGATCGACAGCCTTGTCACCGAGATCGGCGACGGTTGCTTTCAGGATCTTGTAGGAAAGATCGATTGCCACTTCGTCGTTCAGCGCCAGCGGGCCGACCGGCATGCCGGCGAATTTCGCGGCGTTTTCGATCATGACGGGCGGTACGCCCTCGATCAGCATGTCGTAGCTTTCCGCCATGTAACGCAGCACGCAGCGATTGACGAAGAAGCCGCGCGTGTCGTTGACGACGATCGGCGTCTTCCTGATCTTGGCCACATAATCCAAGGCGACGGCCAGCGCCCTGTCGCCCGTTTCCTTGCCGAGGATCACTTCCGTCAGCATCATCTTCTCGACCGGCGAGAAGAAGTGGATGCCGATGAAATCCACCGGGCGCTTGGAGTTTTTCGCAAGCCCGGTGATCGGCAAAGTGGAGGTATTGGAGGCGAAAATTGCTCCTTCAGGCAACACGGCTTCCACGGCCTCGATGACGGCCTTCTTCACGTCGCGGTCTTCGAAGACGGCCTCGATGACGAGATCGGCGTCGGAGAGCGCCGCGTAATCCGCTGTCGGGGTAACGAGGTCAAGCAAGGCCTTGCCTTCATCCTGCGTCAGTCTGCCCTTGCCGATGGCGGCCTTGACGCTTTCCTCGCAATGGCCCTTGCCCTTGTCGGCGGCTTCCTGATCGCGGTCCACCAGCGTGACGGGGATACCGGCTGCGGCGGTGACATAAGCAACGGCAGCGCCCATGAAGCCCGCGCCGACGACGCCGACCTTTCTGAACTCCGTCTTCGGTTGGCCGACCGGTCGGCGCGCGCCTTTGCCCAGTTCCTGCATGGAAACGAACAACGAGCGGATCATGCCGAAGGCTTCCTTCGAGCGAAGGATTTCGGTGAAATAACGCTGCTCCACCTTAAGCGCCGTATCGAAGGGCAATTGCAGGCCCTCATAGACGCATTTCAGGATAGCAAGTGCTGCCGGATAGTTACCGGCGCTTTCCCGGCGCAGGATCGCCGGAGCGGCCGGCCAGAGCTGGGCAGCGGCCGGCGTCCAGATGCCGCCGCCGGGGGCCTTGAAGCCCTTTTCATCCCAGGGGGCAACCGGCTTCAGGCCGTCCTTGATCATCTGCTTGGCAGCGGAAATGAGCTGATCCGGCTCCACCACCTGATGAACCAGCCCCATGGCCTTGGCGCGCGCGCCGGTCAGCGACTGACCGGTGGTCATCATCTGCAAGGCGGATTGCGCATCAGTCAGGCGCGGCACGCGCTGGGTGCCACCGGCACCGGGAAAGATGCCGACCTTGACTTCAGGAAGGGCGATCTTGAGGCTCTTCGCATTCGACGCGACGCGACCGTGGCAGGCGAGCGACAGCTCGAAAGCGCCGCCCATGCAGGTGCCGTTGATGGCTGAGACCCAGGGCTTGCCGTTGGTCTCCAGCTTGCGGAACAAGCCGGTCATGCGGCCGACCAGTTCGAACAGCTTGGCGGCTGCCTGATCCGGGTCCTTCGCCTTCTCATCATTGTAGAAGGAGAACATCGACTTGATCATCGAAAGATCGGCACCGCCGGAAAACGTGCTCTTGCCGGAGGTGAAAACCACGCCCTTGACGCTGCTATCGGCGACAGTTGCGTCAACTATGGCGTTCAGTTCGTCCATCACCTCGGAAGTGAAGACATTCATGGACTTTTCCGGCATGTCCCAGGTGACAATGGCAATGCCGTCTGCGTCCGTCTCGATGGTGAAATTGGTATAAGTGCTCATCTTGGGATTCCTCTTCCCTGAATTTCGTTTCGCCGGACTTCCCGATCCCTCATTCCTGTGCCTGTCACAGGAACCCAGTCAGCCCAAGTCTTTGGGCTGGAAGACTCTTGCGCGCCGCAGACGCGGCGCTGCTGGATCCCTGTGACGAGCACAGGGAAGAGGAGCCTGGGGTTAGCCCTCCGTAACTCACACGCGCTCGATAACCGTCGCTGTGCCCATGCCTGCACCGATGCAGAGCGTGACCAGTGCGGTGTTCAGATCGCGCCGCTCCAGCTCGTCCAGTACCGTGCCGAGGATCATCGCTCCTGTCGCACCCAGCGGATGGCCCATGGCGATTGCGCCGCCATTGACGTTCATCCTGTCGTGGCTGATGTCGAAGGCCTGCATGTAACGCAGCACGACGGCGGCGAAGGCCTCGTTGAGTTCGAAAAGATCGATATCGGCAAGCGACATTCCGGTCTTCTTCAGAAGCTTCTCGGTCACATCCACCGGGCCGGTCAGCATCAGCGCCGGATCGGAACCGATATTGGCGAAAGCCCTGATGCGGGCACGCGGTTTCACGCCCATAGCCTCGCCGCCCGCTTTGGAACCAACCAGAACGGCGGCCGCGCCATCGACGATACCGGACGAATTTCCAGCATGGTGCACGTAGTTGATACGCTCCACTTCCGGGTGGGCCATGATGCCGACGGCTTCGAAGCCGCCCATTTCACCCGGCATCTGGAAGGATGGGTTGAGGGAAGCCAGCGCCTGCATGTCCGTGCCGGGGCGCATATGTTCGTCGCGATCAAGGATCGTCAGGCCGTTGCGGTCCTTCACGGGGATGACGGACTGGTTGAAATAGCCCTTTTCCCAGGCATGTGCGGCGCGCTTCTGGCTCTCGACGGCATAGGCGTCGACATCGTCACGGGAAAAGCCGTATTTGGTGGCGATGAGATCGGCCGACACGCCCTGCGGCATGAAAAAGGCGGGGAAATTGACCGAAGGGTCCATGTACCAGGCGCCACCAGACATGCCCATGCCAACGCGCGACATGCTTTCCACGCCGCCGGCAATGACGATATCGTCGGAGCCTGCCTTGACCTTGCCGGCTGCGAAGTTGATGGCATCGAGACCTGAAGCGCAGAAGCGCGAGATCTGCATTCCCGGTGCCTTGTTGGAATAACCGGCCTCGAAGGCGGCGGCTTTCGGGATCACCGCGCCGGCATCCATGACAGGATCGACGCAGCCCATGATGATGTCATCGACAGCAGACGTATCGAGCCCGTTGCGGTCGCGGATGGCTTCCAGCGTCTTGGCGGCAAGGCGAACGGAGGGCACCTCATGCAGGCTGCCATCCTTCTTGCCGCGTCCGCGCGGGGTGCGGACATGGTCATAAATGTAAACGTCGGTCATTAACTCTCTCCCTCGGCGCGTGACACGCCCTGTCAGAATGCGTCCGCAGCCAGTTCCATCATGGTGTCCGCGCCGGTTTCGATGCGGGCCTTGCGCAGCGCCGTTTCCGGCATGATGCGCTCCATATAAAACTTCGCCGTGACAAGCTTGGTCTTGAGGAAATCCTCGTCCGAAGTGCTGCCTGCCGCAAGGGCTTCGCTCGCCGCCTTCGCCATGCGGGCCTGCATGTAACCCAGCACCACAATGCCAAAGAGATGCATGTAGTCGGTAGAACCGGCACCGGCATTGTCGGGCTTGGCCATGGCGTTCTGCATGAACCACATGGTTGCGGCCTGCAAGTCGTTCAAGCCCTTCTTCAGGCCCTTGGTGTAGAGGCTGAGCTTTTCGTCGGCGCGGTTTTCCTCGCAGAAATCGCCGATTACCTTGAACAGCGCCATGACGGCACGGCCGCCATTCATGCCGAGCTTGCGGCCGACCAGATCGAGTGCCTGAATGCCGTTCGCACCCTCATAGATCATGGTGATGCGGGCATCGCGGACATATTGGCTCATGCCATGTTCCTCGATATAGCCGTGACCGCCGAAGACCTGCTGCGCCATGACGGCATGGTCGAAACCCTTGTCGGTCAGCACGCCTTTGAGGATCGGCGTGACGAGGCCGAGCAGGTCGTCTGCCGCTTGGCGCTGCTTTTCGTCAGCGGCGCGATGGGCGATGTCGGATTGCAGCGCCGTCCACAGAAGGAAGGCGCGACCAGCCTCGTTATAGGCCTTGATAGTCATCAGCGTGCGGCGGATATCCGGGTGCACGATGATCGGATCGGCCTTTTTATCGGGGAATTTCGCGCCAGACAGCGAACGGCCCTGAACGCGCTCGCGGGCATATTCGACCGCGTTCTGATAGGCGATCTCACCCACGGACAGGCCCTGAAGGCCAACGCCGAGTCGAGCCTCGTTCATCATCACGAACATGGCGGAGAGACCCTTGTTCTCCGCACCCAAGAGATACCCCGTCGCATCGTCATAGTTCATGACGCAGGTGGCGTTGCCGTGGATGCCCATCTTGTGTTCGATCGCGCCGCAGGTGACGCCGTTGCGCTCGCCGAGCGAACCGTCTTCCTTCACGAGGAATTTCGGCACGATGAAGAGCGAAATGCCCTTGGTGCCTTCCGGCGCGCCTTCGATGCGGGCAATCACCAGATGGACGATATTATCAGTCATTGAATGTTCACCGGCCGAAATGAAGATCTTCTGGCCGGAAATCTTGTAGCTGCCGTCGCCCTGCGGAACTGCTTTTGTGCGCAGCAGGCCGAGATCGGTGCCGCAATGGGGTTCCGTCAGGTTCATGGTGCCGGACCATGTTCCCTCGACCATCTTCGGCAGATAGGTTTCTTTCTGCTCCTGCGTGCCATGGACGAGGACGGCAGCGATGGCGCCCTGCGTGAGGCCGGGATACATCATCAGCGACAGGTTGGCAGAGGACATGTATTCGCCAATCGCCGCATGCAGCGTATAGGGCAGCCCCTGCCCGCCGAATTCCGGCGGAACGGCAAGGCCGATCCAGCCGCCTTCACAATAGGCGTCGTAGGCCTCCTTGAACCCATCAGGAACGGAAACCGAACCATCATCTGCACGCTTGCAGCCCTGTTGATCGCCAGACAGGTTCAGCGGGAAAAGCCGCTCCTCGGCAAGTTTTGCCGCCTCGCCGGTAATAGCCTCGATCATGTCGGGGGTTGCATCCTCGAAGCCGGGCAGGTTGTTATACCGCTCGAGGCCAAGAACGTCGTTCAGAATAAAAAGCGTGTCTTTAACTGGGGCCTTGTAAACAGGCATTACCGATGTTCCTCCGCATCGTGAAAGCCGGAGCCGATCCGGCCGATATGGGATGACAATATTTGACGTGCGCGTAAACGTCAAATAAATTCCGGTCGAATGTCATGGCCCTTTTTCCGCGCAATGCTTGGCCAGCCCCACGCGAAAACGTCACGCGCCGCAAAAGTTAAAAAATTCCAACCATAGTTAACCACTTCTTTACCACGTTTCGTGAATTCTCCGACACGAGGTAACTGCTTCGTCAATCGAAGCATTTTCCTCCATGGGGGCAAATACCGGCTCTAGAATTGCTGCATGTTGTGCGACGGCATTATCAGGCGGGTAGCCGTTGCAACAAACACCGGGCACGCCGGACGGAAGCGAAGCGAGCGAGAAGATGAACGGATTGCGATCGAAAAACCAAAGCCCGAGCGACAGGTCGTCTCTTGATGCTCTCAATCGCACCATTGAAGGCCTTGAAGCCCGCATCGAAGGGCTGATGAGCCAGAAATTTCCGCGCGACCCTCGGGCCACGACAGCTGAGCCGAAAAACGAGGCCCATGCCGCGCCGCGCGAGCCACGTGCCACCGTCACCCCGCCGCAACTCGACCCCGTCAACGAAATCCGCCAGCGCCAGCGCCTCCTCGAGGCAAGCTTCCAGCGCCCGCAGGAGCCCGTTGCGCGCCCGGAACGAACCATTACCAGACCGCTTGCGCCTGAATACCGGCCGAACGACGTGCAGAACGCGGCGGCCAACCCCGCACCGCGCGCGCGCTCCATCCCGCCCTATCAGGAGCAGCAGCGAAACGACGCGGCCTTGCAGGAGATCGCGCAGGCGCTCGTCAACCTGCGGCATGAGCTGAAGCACGATATCTCAGAGGGCGTGGCGCGCGAAGCGCAAGGGCTGCGAGCCGAAATCCGCAATATTCGCGCGATCGCGGAAGACCAGCAGTTCATCGGCGACCTGCGCGACGATATTGCAAGGCTTGCCGGCAGCATCGACCAGCTCGGCAATCTGGCCTCTCCAGATGCCTACGGGCTGCGCAATGAATTCGATGACCTGCGCCTCACCATCGACCAGCTTGCGCGTGAAGACAGCGTACATCGGATCGAAAGCCGCTGGAACACCGTGGAAGACACGTTGCGCGGCTTCGACACGGCCTCGCTGCAGGACGAAATCGTCTCGCTCGCCTATCGTCTCGACGACATCAAGACCCAGCTCGGCGGCATGAGCAACAATCCCGCCGTGCGCGTGCTTGAGGAAAAGCTAATCACCATCGCAAGCGCGGTGGAGCAGCTCGGCAAGCATATGCAGCCGAACGAGGCCGCCTTTACCGAACAGTTTTCCGGTCTGGACCAGCGACTGGATGAAATCAGCCGCGCCATTGCCGCCACTGGCGCCCGCTCCAACAATGCACAGGCCACCGACAACGCACTGGCACAGCGGCTGGAAACCCGCCTGAACGGCCTTGCCGAACAGCTCGGTGATATCAACCGTATTGCCGCCGCAAAGCCCGATCCTGCTGTGGATCTCACCGCCCGTCTTGAAACGCTGGCCGCCAAGATCGACGAATTGAGCACGGCGCGCGACGCCGCACAGCTGCACGAGCGGCTGGACCAGCTTTCCCTGCTTCTGGAGCGTTCGCAGCGCCCCTCACAGCAGGCGGAACTGACATCGTTCCTCAGCGACATTTCCCGCAAAATCGACGCGCTGGATCACGGCACCGTCAATGACGGCCTGGCGGAACGGCTCGACACGCTTTCTCGGCGCATCGAAGACCTCGACTATCGCTACAGCCAGCCTCAGCCCATTGCTGGTTTCAACGAAGGCACTTTTTCGCGCCTGGAAGAACGGCTTGGCGATATCGCGGCCCGTCTGGACGAGACCGCCCATGCCGCACCCGCCGACAGCGGCGCTTTGCTCAGCCTCGAAAACCAGATCGCCCATCTCTCCTCGCTAATCAGCCAGCCGGGTCATCACCAGCCGGCGGGCATGTCGCCGGAACTCGATGCCCGCATGTCGGCGATCGAGGACTACATGGCGTCCAACGATGAATATATCATCGAAGCGGCGCGACAGGCGGCCGAGGCCGTTCTGGACGCCTTTACGCGCAACAATGTCTCCTCCGGCGCAAACCTCGCCGATATGACGATGCTGACCGATCTTGCCACCGATCTGCGCAGCCTCGAGGCACTGAGCCGTAACACGGAAGAACGCACGCACCGCACCTTCGAGGCGCTGCACGAAACGCTGGTGCAGATTGCCGGCCGACTGGACAGCCTTGATAATCGCGCTCCCGCTCCCGCCTATCGCGAAGAGGCAGCGCCACGCAACGTCGCGCAGCACATGATCACGCCCGCCCGCGAAGACGTGGCCATGCCGGCCGCCATCTTCCCGCAAGAGGGCTACATCGCCGAAGAACGGCTTATTCTCGAAGACACGCGGGATGCCGGCGAAAACGGCGCGGATGCGATGGCAATCGTGCCGCCCGCCGCTGCAAAACCCGCGAGAGCAGAGAAAAAGAGCCTGCTTGCCGGCCTGACCAAGCGTTTCAAAACCGGCACGGCGAAGACCGCCAAATCGGCAGAGGAACCCCTATCGGCAACCACCACTCGCACGCAGGTGGAACCCGCCCCCTCGCTCGATCCGATCGACGTGCTGCCCGCGGGCCAGGAGAACGAACTTCTGGAGCCCGGCTCTGGCGCACCTGATATCAAGAAAATACTGGAACGGGTGCGCGCCAGCCAGGTCGCTTCCAGCGGCAAGGCGGCGGACGCAGAAGGCCGCACGGATTTCATCGCCGCCGCCCGTCGCGCAGCGCAGGCTGCCGCTATGGAAACTTCGCCGGAGAAGCTTGAGACCGGCAAGAAAAATCGCAAGCCCGACGCTTCGGCGCTTTCACGTTATCGTCGCCCGCTGCTGCTCGGCATCGGCGCCATTCTTCTTGCGATGATGGCCATGCCGCTCGTCAAGACGATGATGGGCGGCACGGAAGCCCCGGCACCGGTCATCGAAGAGAAGATGGGCGATGCTCCGGTCTCCGCACTTCCCGAGACCGGCCAAAAGGCCGTGACCATTCCGTCCGAACTGGCTATCGATCCGCAGGAGGCAGCATCCGCCGACAGCATCGAAAACGCAGCACCATCGGAAAACACTATCGATCCGCGTACCATTGGCGGAGCGCCGCTTGCCAATGAACCGCCTGTTGCCGATGCGCCCGCTGTGGATGCGGCGACATCAGGCACTGTCGCACAGAATGAGCCGCAGGCACCGGTACAGGCCGCTACCACGGCTACCGCCGCCCAGGGCGCGATTGCAGTTCCCGCCGGTATCGAGCCGGCATCGCTGGCAGAAGCCGCGGCGAAGGGCGACACGCAGGCGCTGTACGAGATCGCAGCACGCTACACCGAAGGTCGCGGCCTTGCCGCTGATCGCGCAGAAGCCGCGAAATGGTACAAGCTGGCTGCGGATCGCGGCCTTGCTCCCGCACAATATCGTCTCGCAAACCTTTACGAGAAGGCGAATGGCGTCGAGCGCAACCTTTCCGAAGCGAAGCGCTATTACACGCTGGCAGCCGAACAGGGCAATGCAGGCGCCATGCACAATCTCGCCGTCCTGCTCGCCTCCGATGCGGCCGGCCAGCCGGATTTCACCACCGCCGCGCAATGGTTCATCAAGGCTTCCGAACTCGGCGTCCGCGACAGCCAGTTCAACCTTGCCATTCTCTACGCACGCGGAAGCGGCGTGAAGCAGGATATCGAGGAATCCTACAAGTGGTTCTCCATTGCGGCCAAGGATGGCGACACGGACGCTGCCCAGAAGCGTGACGAGGTTGCGGGAGCGATGAACCCGCAGCAGCTTCAGAGCGCGCGTGCGAAAGCCGACGCATGGAAGGTCAAGCCGCTTTCGGAAGACGCCAACAGTGTCAACCCGCCCGAGGAATGGGCCGGCAAGGAGGGAGTAAAGACCGCTTCCGTGGACATGGAAAAGGCGATCCGCAACATTCAGGCGATCCTGAACAAGAACGGTTTCGATGCCGGCCAGCCCGACGGCAAGCTTGGCAAGAACACGGTTACCGCCATCAAGGATTTCCAGAAATCCGTTGGCCAGACGCCCGACGGGCGCATCACCAACGAGCTGGTGACAGCGCTGCTCGCCCGCAACAAATAACCGTTCCGCAACGGATGAGGCGGCCTCCTCGGCCGCTTCCCCACAGTTTGGCGCCGGAATGTGGCGCTGCTCCCACGCCTGATCGCTATCTTTCCAAATTATCAACGTATTTACCGTTGAATGTTGACACGTCAGACCCTCGCGGGCATGACGGATGAAGGCTGGGCATGCCCGGTCTTTTCAGACAGAAAATGTAAATCGCGGCGCGGCCCCACACCCGGACAAGCCCTGCCGCCCGGAACCATTTGCCCGAGGTCCGAGCCGTGACTGTCTATCTGCCGATTGCAGAACTGTCGGTGAACATTTTCATCATTCTCGGCATGGGCGCGGCCGTCGGTTTTCTTTCCGGCATGTTCGGCGTGGGCGGCGGTTTTCTCATCACCCCCTTGTTGATTTTTTACAATATTCCGCCCGTGGTGGCCGTGGCAACGGGCGCAAACCAGGTGGTGGCCTCTTCCGTCTCCGGCTCGATCACGCATTTTCGGCGCGGAACGCTGGATGTGAAGCTTGGCAGCGTGCTGCTGGTCGGCGGTCTCGTGGGCGCTACGGTGGGCGTGTGGATATTCTCCTTCCTGCGCAGCATCGGCCAGCTCGATCTCATCGTTTCGCTGCTTTACGTCATCCTGCTCGGCACTGTCGGCACGTTGATGCTGAAGGAGAGCATTTCCGCCCTGCGCCGTGCTGCCCGTAATGAGACGGTGACGCTGCGCCGCCCCGGCCATCACAACTGGGTTCACCGCCTGCCGCTGAAAATGCGGTTCAAGAAGTCGAAGATCTATCTCAGCATCATTCCCGTCGTCACGCTGGGTTTCGGTATCGGCATCCTGACCTCGATCATGGGTGTCGGCGGCGGCTTCATCATGGTGCCGGCCATGATCTATCTTCTGCGTATTCCGACCAACGTCGTTGTCGGGACCTCGCTGTTCCAGATCATTTTCGTGACCGCCTATACGACCATCGTTCAGGCCGCGACGAACTATTCCGTCGATGTAGTGCTGGCATTCATCCTGATGGTCGCGGGCGTCATCGGCGCGCAATATGGCGTGCGCGTGGGGCAGAAACTGCGCGGCGAACAGCTGCGCGCGCTTTTGGCGCTTCTGGTGCTTGCAGTCGCCCTTCGTCTTGCCGTGGCACTGGTTGTTCGCCCCGAAGACCTGTTTTCGGTCGCCGTCGGAGGGTTAGGTTATTGACCCACCGTCTGCTGCTTTGCGCCTTTCTGCTTATCGGTTCCTGCCTTGCCTTTACCGCTTCGGCGCAGACACCGCCGCTTGCCCTGCCTCCCGGCACACAGCAGCGGTCCTTGCAGGAAAATATCGAAATCGGCGCATCGACGACGGAGATTCCGATCACCTCCGATTTTCGCGGCGCGGATTTCACGCTTTTCGGCGCTCTTAACAATACCGACCAGTTGCTGCTCGCTATCGGCCAATATGATATCGTCGTCACCCTTGAAGGCCCCAGCGACTACATGACCGTGCGCAAGAAGGAGCGCGTGGCCGGTATCTGGATCAATACCAGCGCCATCACCTTCACGCCGCTGCCGGAATCCTATTCCATGGCCAG
Organism: Rhizobium sp. AN6A; assembly: GCF_900215635.1. NCBI lineage: Bacteria > Pseudomonadati > Pseudomonadota > Alphaproteobacteria > Hyphomicrobiales > Rhizobiaceae > Rhizobium > Rhizobium sp. AN6A. Next base: position 1,549,034 of record NZ_OCNC01000004.1, on the reverse strand, counting down.
CACGCGCGATATCAGCGCCGTCGCTTCGCCTGGCACCTTGCGGGCAATGGGGCTGGGCGTCGAACACCTATCGCTCAAAAGTGCGGTGTTTTCAGGCGTACCCGACAATGTCTTCGATTTTCAGGAGGCCTACCGGCGCCTGCGGCTTTCAAGCGGCATCTATCGCAACGACACGACCGGCGTGCGGCTTGAACGCACCGGCCTGTTCTGGGCAACCCTGCGCCTGCCCGCCAACGTCCCGAACGGTGTGCATACCGCCCGTGCCTATCTCTTCAAGAGCGGCAATTTCATCGCCCAGCGCGAGCTGAAACTGCGCGTCGTCAAGACCGGCATGGAACAGGCGATCACCGATGCCGCGCATCAGACACCGCTTGCCTATGGCGCGCTGTGCGTTCTCCTCGCCGTCGTCACGGGCTGGAGTGCCAGTATTATTTTCCGCAAGGACTGAGTGTTTTTCATTCCCGGAAAAGAGCGCGTCTTTCGTCTTCGGCGTAAAAGATAGCGTTCGCTTCCTTCAATGGTTTGCGGTAAAATTCAAGACGTTACAACCACGCACGCAGCTTATGGCGGCAAGTGCGGTTGTGACCGGGATGAAAAGGAGAAATGTCATGTTCAAGCACATTCTCATTCCCACCGATGGCTCGCCGCTGGCGCAGATCGCAATCGACCAAGGGTTCGCTCTCGCCAGAGAGGCAGGCGCAAAGGTGACCGTCGTGACGGTGTCCGAACCCTTTCACGTGATTGCCAGCGATGTCGAGGACATTGCCGCCATTGCCGAAGAGGAATTCCACCGTTGCGAGGAGGCGGAGCATTTTCTGAGAGATACGCAGGCGCACGCCGCATCGATGGGGCTGGATTGCGAAGCCCTGCTGGCGCGGGCGGGACGGCCGGATGAGGCGATTGTCGAAATCGCCAACAGGACCGGCTGCGACCTCATCGCCATGGCTTCACACCGGCGCAGAAGCTTCGTCGAGCTGCTTGTCGGCAGCGTTACGGCCAAGGTGCTGAAAAACTCGAAGATACCGGTTCTGGTCTATCGCCAATAGGCGGGCGGAGCGATGCGCTCAGCCGAGCAGATTTGAAAACCGTACCGAATAGATGCGGTCCCGCCCCATCAAATGCGCGACGAGTGCAGCGTGGTCGAAGAGACCGCGCATGGCCTTATGCCGCAAATCCAGCCCGCCGCTCATCACCCCGAAGGCCGGCATCAACAGGCGCGAACCATCGGTGGCGAAACAGGGGCGCCGCACCGTCTTTTCGCGACGGCGAACAGTGGCGGAGGGATGCAGATGGCCTGCGATTTCACCCGCGGCATCTCCTACCTTCGGCTCGTGGCGGAAAACGAGATTGCCATAAAACATCTCATCCACCGAAGACCCCGGCAGATCGACCGTGCCATCCGGATCGTGATTGCCGTTGATCCATATCCAGTCACGGCCACGGGCCATCTCGCGGATCAGTTCGCGCAGCATAAGCGGCAGATACTCGGACCCGACCCGATCGTGGAAGTTGTCGCCGAGGCTGACGACGATCTTCGGATCGTAACGGCTGACGAGGGAAGACAGGATTTTGAGGGTAGCGATCGTGTCGTAAGGCGGCAGCATGCGCCCGCGCCGCGCAAAGGCCGCACCCTTTTCCAGATGCAGGTCCGAGACAACCAGCAGCGACAGATCGGGCAGGTAAAGCCCACCCAACGGGTCGCACCAGGCGGCCACGCCGTTGATGGCAGTTTCGCTGCCGAGGCATTCGAAGCCATTGGAAAACCTGTCGCTCAATGTCAGTCGGCTCAGCACTTTTGCGGTCGTTCCTTCATTCCAGTTTGATGCTTCAGGACATGGCTTCGGCGATAAGCTCGTCTGCGGCCTCGGCAAGCACCTGATCCATCGCCTCGCCCGCCACCGTCTCGCGGCCGATTTCCAGCATGACAGGAACGGCAAGCGGCGAGACGTGCTCCAGCGCACGATGGGTGGTGTGACCCTTGATTCGCTTCAGCATATCGCCAAGACGGCCAATGTCCAAAAGTCCCGCCGCCGCATCACGTCTGGTTGCCTCCAGCAGAATATGATCCGGCTCATGGCTTCGAAGAACGTCATAAATAAGATCGGCGGAGACCGTGACCTGACGGCCCGTCTTTTCCTTGCCGGGATGGCGGCGTTCGATGAGGCCGGAAATGACGGCGCAGTTGCGGAAGGTCCGCTTCAGCATAAAGGATTCGTCCAGCCACGCCTCCAGATCGTCGCCCAGCATGTCCTCGTCGAGAAGTTCCGCCAACGACAGGCGGCGGGATTTCAGTCGCCTGCCAATATCCTCCATGGCCCAGATGGCGAGCGAGTAATCGGTGGCAACGAAGCCCATCGGCTTTGCGCCCGCCCGTTCCAGCCGCCGTGTCAGAAGCATGCCGAGGGTCTGGTGGGCCAGCCGCCCTTCAAAAGGATACATGACCATGAAGAAGCGTTTGCGGAAGGGAAATGTCTCGACCAGCAGCTCGTCGCGCTTGGGAATGATCGATTTTTCCTTCTGGATCGCCAGCCAGTCGCGCACCTGATCCGGCAGCGACTGCCAGCGGGCGGGATCGGACAGCATGGAGCGCACCTGGTCCGCAAGGTAGGTGGAAAGCGGAAACTTGCCGCCGGCATAGGAGGGTATCTTCGGGTCCATCGAAAAGGCCTGCGACACCAGACATTCATTCTCCCGGATGCCTTCGAAGCGCAGAACCTTGCCAGCAAACAGGAAAGTATCGCCCTGCACCAGCTGCTCGAGGAAATATTCCTCGACCTTGCCGAGCGACATGCCGCCGCGTCCGACCGAGCCCTTGGCATTGCGCTTGACCATGCGGACATTGAGTTCCGCAGCCTCGACGATGGTGCCGAGGTTGAGGCGATATTGCTGCGCGACCGCCGGATTGGAGACACGCCAGCGGCCGTCCTTCATCTGGCGGATGCGGGCGTAACGTTCATAGGTGCGCAGTGCGTATCCACCGGTAGCGGTGAAATCCACGACGCGGTCGAAGGTAGAACGCGGTAGATCGGCATAGGGTGAAGCGCTGGTCACTTCACGATAGAGATCATCCGCATCGAAAGGTTCGGCGCAGGCCATGCCGAGCACATGCTGGGCAAGAACATCCAGTGCGCCTTCGGCAATGGGGGGCGTATCCTGCGCGCCGATATAGTTCGCATCGAGTGCGGCCCGGCACTCCATCACCTCGAAACGATTGGCGGGAACGAGGATTGCCTTTGACGGCTCATCCATGCGGTGATTGGCGCGGCCGATGCGCTGGGCAAGGCGGCTCGCCCCCTTCGGTGCGCCGACATGCACGACGAGATCGACATCGCCCCAGTCTATGCCAAGATCGAGCGTGGAGGTGGCGACGACGGCGCGTAATTTGTTTTCAGCCATCGCAGCCTCCACCCGGCGGCGCTGTCCGGCATCCAGCGAACCGTGATGCAAGGCGATCGGAAGATTATCGTCGTTTACATTCCAGAGTTCCTGAAAAATCCGTTCCGCCTGCGAGCGGGTGTTAACGAAGATGAGCGTCGTCTGGTGCGCCTTCAGAGCGGGATACAAATCCTTCATGGCGTAGCGCGCGGAATGGCCGGACCACGGAATACGCTCCTCCGTCTGCAGAATGGCGATGTTTGGCTTGGCTCCGCCTTCCACAGTTATAAGACCTGCGGGCGGTTCTCCCTGCCCCTGTGGTGCCAGGTAACGGCGCAAATCCATCGGCTCCGCCACCGTGGCGGAAAGGCCAATGAAGCGGACATGCGGCGCGTGCCTGCGCACCCGCGCGAGCGCGAGCGACAGCAGATGGCCACGCTTGGAGGTGACGAGCGAGTGCAGCTCATCCAGCACCACATATTTCAGGTCGCGGAAAAAGCGCTCGGCTTCCTTGTTGGCAAGCAGCAGCGACACCTGCTCCGGCGTCGTCAGGAGAATATCGGGCGGTTTGACCTTCTGGCGCTGACGTTTTGCCTGCGGCGTATCGCCGGTGCGGGTTTCAATTGAGATCGGCAGGCCCATTTCCGTGACGGGCTTAGTGAGATTGCGTTCGATATCCACCGCAAGTGCCTTGAGCGGCGAGATGTAAAGCGTGTGCACGCCGACAAAGGCGGAGCCCGGCGGCACCTTGCCGCGTTCAGCAAGATCGGTGAGCGACGCCATGAAGCCGCCCAGCGTCTTGCCGGCACCCGTCGGTGCAATCAGCAGCATGTTTTCGCCGCCACGCGCCCGAGCCATCAGCTCCAATTGATGCGCGCGCGGGGACCACCCTTTTTCGGCAAACCATTTCTGGAATGAAAGGGGCAAGGTGCCGACATGCGTGCCGGAAATGGGAGACTCAGCGTGTTTCACGCCTTCAAGGTAGTGAGAAACCTTGAAAAAAGAAGAGCGGAGCAGAGCCGCTTGACAGGAATGCATAATCATGGATAAATAATATCCACGATACTAAAGCAAACCAAACGTGAGCAAATCGGATGAAACTCGGCGACGGCGTTGAACAGGCCATTCACAGCGTAGGCATGTTAGCGGGACTTTCCGAAGGCGGCGTTCTTTCGGCGGCGGCGCTGGCAGAATTCCATGGCGTTTCCACGAGCTATCTCTTGAAGCACCTGCAATTGCTTTCCGGTGCCGGAATAGTTTCCACCGTACCGGGGCCGAAGGGCGGTTATCGTCTGGCCCGGACAACCGACAAGATTACCCTGCTTGATATCGTTCTGGCCGTGGAGGGACCACAGCCTGCCTTTCGCTGCGCGGAAATTCGCCAGCGCGGGCCGAACCCCTTGCCGGGACGTTATTTCACCAAGCCCTGCGGCATCAACGCCGCGATGCTGAAGGCGGAGAAAGCCTATCGGGCCGAACTCGCGAAAACCAGCATGGCAGACATTCTGGGCGACCTTGCCGCCACTGACGACGGCGGCATTGCGGCACGCGGCTGCGCCTTTCTGGAGCTGAACGAGCGCAGGACGGCGACGCGCTAGAACCTAAAAGACCCAACCATCTGAAATACCGGAGAGCTTCGCAGCTTCCCGGAACGATGACACATGCCCCTCAAACTGAACCACCAATGGAGAGAGACCCATGAAAACCCGTTTGAACTATGCCAAAGCATCCCCCGAAGCCTTCAAAGCCGTGATGGCGCTCGAAACCTACGTCCAGAGCAGCGGTCTTGAGCGCCGCTTCGTTCACCTCATCAAGCTGCGCGCATCAATCATCAATGGCTGCGCGTTCTGCGTGGACATGCATGTGAAGGAAAGCCGTCACGACGGTCTTTCCGAACAGTGGATCAACCTGATGAGCGTTTGGCGGGAATCCCCGGTATATACCGAACAGGAACGGGCGTTGCTCGGCTGGGTGGATGCGGTGACGAAGATTGCCGAAACCGGCGCTCCGGATGACGCCTTCGAGGCCCTGAAGGCGCATTTCTCCGATGAGGACATCGTGAAGATCACCGTTGCCATCGGTGCCATCAACACCTGGAACCGCATCGCCGTCGGCTTCCGTTCGCAGCACCCGGTCGAAGCGGCAGCAAAAGCAGCCTGATCCGCTTTACCCGCACCGGACGACCGTTACATGGCGATGTAGCGGTCGTTTCTATGATTGATGGCGAGCGCGAGGTTCATGACCAGCGCGCCGAGGATGGAGCAGAGGATGACGAAGGGTGTCGCCACGAAGAATGAGCAGGCCAGCACCATGCCGTCGAAGGCGAGCTGGACGAGACCGGCGCGCCAGCCGAAACGGTCCTGGAGATAAAGCGCCAATATGCCGAAGCCGCCGAGGCTGGTGCGATGGCGGAACAGTGCCAGCATGCCTGCCGCGACCGTCAACCCGCCGAAAAGGGCGGCCGCGACGGGATTGATGCTCTCGAAAGCAAACAATCCCGGCATATATTCCGAAAGCAGCGCCGTCATGGCAATGGCGCAAAAGGTCTTGACCGTGAAGGCAAGGCCGAGACGGCGGAAGGCGAGATAATAAAACGGCAGATTGACGAGAAAGAACACCGCGCCGAAGCTGAAGCCGATCGAATAATGCACCAGAAAGGCAATACCCACCACACCCCCGGTGAGGAGGCCCGCAGCGGAAAGCAGCGTCACGCCGAGCGAGACCAGCATGCTGCCCGCCAGAACGCCCTGGGCATCTTCCAGCAGCGAATGGCGATCGGGCGCGGAAGCCCAGATATTCACGCGCTTGCGCGTAGTCGTATCGCCCATGCCTGTTCCCCTGATTTTCCGGCCTTGACCGAGCTATTGCGCCCAAGCGCGAGAGATTTCAAGCGTACTTTATTCAGCGCACAACGATGTATCTGTCAGAGCGGTGGTTGATTGCGAGAAACATGTTCAGCACGAAGGCGCCGACAATCGAATAGACAACAGTCGCCGGATCGATGACGAGGAAGGCGCAGAGCATCACAAAAGCATCAAAGGCCAGCTGGATCAGACCGGCGCGGATGCCGAAGCGGTCCTGAATATAGATGGCCAGAATGCCGATGCCGCCGAGGCTGGCGCGATGGCGATAAAGCGCCAGCAACCCATAACCGAGGAGCAGGCCACCGAGCAGCGCCGCCCAGAGCGGGTTGATGCTGTCGATGACCATCCAGCGCGCTTCCACTTCCGTCAGCACCGAAACAAGACCGATGGCAATGAAGGTCTTGATGGAAAAGGCAAGACCGAGGCGGCGGAAGGAGAGGTAATAGAAGGGCAGATTGACGAGGAAGAACAGGAGGCCGAAGCTGATGCCGAAGGCATAGTGAATGAGGAAGGCGACGCCGGCGGTGCCACCGGTCAAAAGGCCGACCTTGTTCAGCAGATAAAAACCGAGCGCCGATACGATAGCTCCGGTGACGATGCCCTGCACGTCTTCCACCGGCGCATGTTTGGCAGGATCCGAACTCCACATGCTGTAAACGCTTCTCGTTCTGCTCACGCTTTTTCCCTCAGGTTTCCGCGCATTTTGCACTGCAACAAACACGCGATCAAGATGGATACGTAAGGACGACTGACCTATCGTGAAAAAGGCAAGAAACGAAATGTTCAGGCTCTGGCACGGGCAAGAAAAAGAATGCCGGAAAGGGGTTTTCCGGCATCCTTGCGAATGGTGGTTTTGCGGATTTCGATGAGGGAAAAGCCCGCCCGCTCCAGAAGGCCGGTCACATAGCTTTTCGAATGTGCGTAACGCAGCGATTCCCGAAGCACGAAACCATCTTCATCCCCCGCGTCCTCCACCGAAAAGGCGAAGAAGCCGGAGGGTGCAAGCAGGGCCGAAACGAGGGGCATGACGGTTTCCAGACTGCCGAGATACATCATCACATCGGCAGCAGCGACCAGGCCAGCGCGGTGGTGCGGCATTGCCGGCGCGAACAGTCCCGAGGCGTCAGCTTCCAGCGATAGATCGGCCTGGCCGAGATGGTCGTAAAGTCCCTTTTCCTCCGCCTTGGCGAGCATGTTCTGGGAAATATCGAAACCTTCCAGCCGCTTTGCCAGGGGGCGGATTTCAACGCCGAGAAGGCCGGTGCCGCAGCCAATATCGACAATGGTGTCGAAGACGCCACCTCCCGCCGCCTTGCCGATCAGCTCCGCCAGCTTCTGCGGTACGCTGTACTCCAATTTCTCGACGAGCGACGTTTCGAAACGGTCAGCATAATCGTCGAACAGCCCTTCCACATAGCGGCTCGGCGGCTGCTCCGGTGTGTCCACGGCGCCGAGAACCGCGAGTTTCAGTTCGGCTGCAAACAGCCCTTCCGTATCCAGTTCGGCGACTTTTTCGTAAGCCGCCACGGCTTTGTCCGTTTCCCCCGCCTTTTCATGATATTCCCCGAAGCGAAACCAGCCCGCCGTCCACCGTGGCGCAAGTTCAAGCGCCTGTTCCATGAGTTCGGCGGCGGCGGGATAGTCACCGCTCTCCGCCAACATGCGGGCATAGTCCGCTCGGCGGTCGGCAATGACGTCACCGGAAGAAAACTGGTTTGGGGCCATTCAAGATTTCCTGAGAAGATGTCGGCTGTCATTTATCAAGCCATAAAAAAACTCAAGTCCTATTTCATGGCGCACTCATGGAATTGCGAATATGACGCGATATAGTGCGCCGAAACTTGCATCGAAGCAGCGTGCTTCATATGTCAGGACAAAACAGGAGACTTGCTGATGGCCGGTGAGGTCAACAAAATGCTGGGTGATACGGTGGCCCGCACCGTGGTGAAGCTGCTGGTGGTTTCATTGCTCGTCGGCTTTCTGATGGCGATCTTCGGATTGACGCCATGGAATATCATCTATGGCGCGCGCGACTTCGTGGTCGATCTGTGGCGCAGCGGTTTCCACGCGCTTGGCGCAATCGGCGACTATCTGATCCTTGGCGCGACGATCGTCATACCCATTTTCATCATTCTGCGCCTCCTGAGCTATCGCCGCTGACATGACCGACACATCTTTCCAGACGCTTACGCGGCGCGGCTTCGTGCTGATTTCCGCCGGTTCCGTTCTTTCCGCCTGTGTTTCCGTGCCCACAAACAAGGGCATGCCGTCAGGCACCCGCGATGAGACCGCGGCAGCGCTTCCAATGGTCAACGAGTTGCGCCGCTCGAAAGGGCTTTCGCCGCTCTCCTTCAGTAGTGCGGCAAGTGGTGCGGCCGCTTATCAGGCCGGACGCATGGTCAAGGCGCAGAAGATGGCGCATCTGATCGGCCTGACCGACAGTTTCCTTATCCGCATGAAGGACGGCAATGTGCCGCTACCGGCAGCGGAAAACGTGGCGGCCGGGCAGGACAGCGTGGAGCGTGTCGTCAAGGCCTGGATCGGCTCGAAACATCATCTGGAAAACATGCTCGGACCATATAATGGCCTTGGCGTCGCGGTTGCCTATGATGCCGCAAGCCGCAACCGGCCCTATTGGGCGATGGTGCTGTGCGCGTGAGATAACGGGGGCGCGCCCTCCAACCTCATTCCTGTCCCTGTCACAGGGATGAGGCAGGAGAGCACACCACCACGATAAGCACTCATCTTAACCGACGCAGCGTCTCGACCGTTCAGGTCATTCTCAGCCAAGCTTGCGGTCGGCCCAGCGGTCGACCGTGCTGTCGCGCAGATCACGAATGGACTGCACACCTTCGCGAGAGACCAGCTTCGACAGGCCTTTGACGATGGACGACGGCAGGCCGGGGCCTTCATAGACCATGCAGGAATAGAGCTGAACCAGATCGGCCCCTGCCCTTACCTTTTCCAGTGCCGTTTCCGGCGAAGAAACGCCACCCACGCCGATGATGGGCAGATTGCTGCCGACGCGCCGGCGCACTTTGGCGAGAACAGTGGTCGAAAGCTCGAATAGCGGCTTGCCGGACAATCCACCCGCCTCACCTTTATGCGTACCGGGCCGCAGGCCTTCACGCGAGAGCGTGGTGTTGGAGACGATCAGGCCATCGAGATCATGGGCCAGCGCCTCTTCCGCCACGTCATCCAGCCCTTCCTCGGTCAGATCGGGCGCGATCTTCAGGAAGATCGGAATGCGTTTGCCAAAGCGTTCGGCTTCTGCCCTGCGACGCTCCAGCACCGCGCCAAGAAGTGCCGCGAGGCTTTCGCGCGCCTGCAAGTCACGCAGACCCGGCGTATTGGGCGAAGAGATGTTGACGGTGAAATAGGATGCGACCGAATAAAAGGCCTCGATGCCCTGCACATAATCGGCGATGCGGTCTTCGCTGTCCTTGTTGGCACCGATATTGACGCCAACGATGCCGCGTAGCTGCGCCTGCTTCAGGCGCTCCAGCGCTGCGGCATGGCCTTCATTGTTGAAACCGAGGCGGTTGATGACGCCTTCATCCTCAACCAGACGAAAGATGCGCGGTTTGGGATTGCCGGATTGCCCACGCGGCGTGACGGTGCCGATTTCAGTAAAGCCGAAACCGAGCCTCAGAAGCGGTCCCGGGACTTCCGCATTCTTGTCGTAACCCGCCGCCATGCCGAGCGGATTGGGGAAAACGAGGCCTGCAACGGTCTGCTGCAGACGCGGATCGTGCGGCACCATGCAGGTGGGCAGAAAGCCGCTTTTCAGCGCCGCCACGGACAGGCCATGTGCCTTTTCCGGATCGACAAGAAACAGGCCCTTGCGGCCGATTGAGGAAAATAATCCGCTCATCACAAAATCTCCGGAAACTGGTGCTGGTCATCATGGCCGAGTGAAAGCGGCGTTTCCCAAAGCACGGCGGTCAGGGGAAGAGACGCATAGAGATGGGGGAAAAGATCGCCGCCTCTCGAGGGTTCATAAACCAGCTTGTCGCCAAGTGCTGCACCATCAACAGCGATCAGAAGCAGGTCGGTCTGGCCGGAAAAATGCCGGGCGGCAGTCTCGGCCGCCTGCTTTGCCGTTGAAAAATGAATGAACCCGTCCGTCAGATCGATGGCAGCGCCTTCGAAGACGCCTTGTGCCCTGGCTGCATTCCACAACGTCTCCGGCACGATTTTATAAATGATCGCGGGCGTTTCCTGCATGGGGCTCTCCGAAGGCTTTCCAAGGCTTTTCAGTCTGGGCGGTTTGCCGCAAAGCGGGTCGATTGTCCACAGTTTCCACGGCATTTTTATTGCCGTGACGGCTGTTCCCAAGCTTTTTCTTGTAATACGCAACCGATTAGAGCAACCTTTCAGCAGAGGAGCCGGAAGCAGTCTAGACTGCCGGCAAACGGGAGTGCACCATACCTTTCAAAGAACCGCATAACGCCCTTGGGAGGGGGCCAGAATGTCGGAACTTGTCATTATCATCGCAGACGACCACCCGCTTTTTCGCGGTGCTCTCAAACAGGCCGTATCCGGTCTCGACGGGCAGCAGACAATCATGGAAGCCGGGGATTTCGAGGCTGCCAGAAGTGCCGCGACGGCATGCAACGACGCCGATCTGATGCTTCTGGACCTCGCCATGCCGGGTGTCAGCGGATTTTCAGGCCTGATGGCGCTGCGGGCGGAATTTTCCAGCCTGCCCATCGTCATCGTTTCGGCAACGGACGACGCGACCACTGTTCGCCGGTCCATCGAACTCGGCGCTTCCGGTTTCATTTCCAAATCCTCGGGCATCGACGATATCAGGGATGGCATTCGCGCGGTTCTTGAAGGCGATGTCTGGATACCGGCAAGCTGTCAGGGCGAAAAGGAGCATGATCCTGATGTGGCTGATCTCATCGGCCGGCTCCGAACGTTGACGCCGCAACAGAGCCGGGTTCTGGGCATGCTGGCCGAAGGCCTGCTGAACAAGCAGATAGCCTATGCGCTGAATGTTTCGGAAGCCACCATCAAGGCGCATGTCTCCGCGATCCTGCTGAAGCTCAAGGTCGATAGCCGCACGCAGGCGGTGATCCAGCTCGCCAAGATAAACACATCGGCCATGGTGGCGTAATCAAGGATTTTATTCCTTTCTTTTCTTTACTCCTGACGGGATATGGTCTAGATTCCGTGGAGTAAACGACAGGAGCTTTTCCGCCACGGGCTCCACCTGCGGGCTTTCATCATGCTTTCACACGAGACGATCTGGAGCGCCATCGATACGCTTGCCAAGCGTCACCAGCTGACGCCTTCGGCCTTGGCGAAGCGTGCCGGTCTCGATCCCACCTCGTTCAACAAATCGAAGCGTTTCGGCCCGGATGGCCGCAAACGCTGGCCTTCGACGGAATCGGTATCCAAGGTGCTGGAGGCGACGGGGGCAAGCGTCGACCAGTTTTTTGGTTATGCTTTCGGCAGGACGCAGACAATGCAGCCTTCCGGTGCGGACAATGCCATCCCCCTGCTCGGTTTTGCGCAGGCGGGCTCCGGCGGCTTTTTCGACGACGGCGGTTTTCCGGCCGGTCAAGGCTGGGATGTGGTGGAGTTCCCCTCTTCTCCCGAACGCAAGCAGGGCGTCTACGCGCTGGAAGTACAGGGCGAAAGCATGATGCCGCTTTACCGCGACGGCGATATCCTGATCGTGGAGCCGGGCGCGCAGGTGCGGCGCGGCGACCGCGTGGTGCTGAAAAGCCGTGACGGCGAAGTGATGGCCAAGGTGCTGGCGCGGCAAAGCCCCAAGAATATCGAGCTTCTTTCGCTCAATCCCGAACATCCGAACCGCAGCTTCGACATGGCCGATGTGGAATGGATCGCCCGCATCATCTGGGCCAGCCAATAGACACCGCCATTGCGAAGACTACTTGCCCGGGCACAACTCAGGGAGTGGGCGTCGATACTATCCCTTTACAAACCGAGTGACGTCGCAGCGGCATCAACCGTCATGATCTTCGCGCCGCCGGAAGCTGCCCTGCGCACAAGGCTCTGAAGTTTGTCTTCCGGGCAACCGTAAAAGCTCGGTGTCTGCGAAACATCATGGGTGAAAATGATGAGCCAGCCGCCATTTTGCAAAACGTCCTCGAGCCAGCGATCGGCGGCATCGAGATAGTTTTGGTCCGCGCGCAACTCCACCCCGGCAAGATTGTACGGATCAATGCTGCCCCGGTTGATGCCAGGCATGATGCCGCGAGCGGTCTTGAACCTTCGTCGCAACAGGGGTTGCATGACGGGCGAGGCCATGCCGAAAGGAACGGAGAAATTCCGCCTGCCACGATTTTCGGCGAACGATCCCAGCACGGTTTCGTTGCGATCAAGATCCTCTTCAAGCCCGCGCCGCGAAAAGCTCGAGAGTTTACGATGGGAAAAAGTATGGCAGGCAAGCTCGTGGCCGGCCGCTGCAAGTTCCGAACAGCCTTCGGTTGAAATCATGTCCTGCTGTTCATAGTGCTTGTCGATAAAAGTACCTGCGAGATAAAATGTCCCGCGAACACCCTCGCTTTCCAGAATGCGCGCGCCCTTCGTCCAGGCGGTCGCCGGCACATCATCGAATGTGAAGGAGACGATTGGTTCGGACGTTTTGATCAGCGCCGCCGGTCCTGGAAAGTACTGCACCAGCCGGTTATTGATCCTGTCTGCAAATGTCCCGATTTTTTGTGTCATGCATAAGCCCCCCGGCCTGTCTGCAAATTACTGCCCCTGCTCAAGTATGTCGTAAGCCTGATGCCTCAAACAATAGATTGCAATCAGTAGAGAAGACCAGATAGGCCCGGTTCCGGTAAAGAAATTACTCTCAAGACACGAAGAAAGCAGTGCATACACCCAAATTCGTGCAAAAAGCCGCGTTAATGCCGGATCGGTACCCTTGTTCACAGCTATACGAAAATCGTTTGCGGGTATGATGACGAGCCATATGACGATGAGAACAAAGGCCGGCAGGCCGCCATTCAGCAGGCTTTCGACAAAGCCGTTATGGGCATGGAAGGCGGTGACCGCCCAGGTGCCGGCAGTATCGGCCTGCGCCAGAAGCCGGTCACTCGTCCAGAATGCCTGAAAACCCTGCCCGAAGATCGGCGATTGCGCAAACGTGTCGAAGGACAGGCGCCATATATCCGTTCGGCCGGTAAAGGTGGAATCGATCCCCAGACTATCGACCACATGCCGTATGCTCGGAAAATAGGTGGAGCCGACCGCGAGGATGTTGAGGAAAGCCAGAAGACCTCCGATCATCAGCAATGTCCGACCGGCATGTCTTTCCATGACCCAGACCAGCGCAACAGTGACGGGCAACAGCATTGCTGCGGTTTTCCCGTTGGTTTTCCAGAGGAAGAACCCTGCCAGAAGCGTGATGACAATGCCGCCAACCGTCGACCAGCTATTGCGCAGGTAAAGCCCGATCATGACGAGAATGATCATGGCGGGAGCGGCGGCATTCTTGTGATTGAAGATGCCGCGCCAATCGCCGGCGAGCGCCGTTTCATCGAGATCGTGGGGCTGGTGGATCGAGCGCGAGCGCAGGAAGATCACCCCGAAGTAGCAGAGCGCCAGCAGGATGACGGCGAAGATGGCCATCATCCGGTCGAACTGCCGCCTGTCGCGCGGCATGACGACGAGGACGCTGGTGATGAAGCACAGAAGGCCCGTAAAGAGCAAACGTTGCAGCGAAGTGCCGGGCTGGGAGCCAAGCACCGAACAAATCACCAGCCAGGAAAACAACAACAGAATGGGCAGACGCGGCCGCAACAAAAGCCCCGTCAGCCGATGACGCAGGGCAAAAACACCCAGCATCAGCGCAATCACCAGCCCGGTCAGTTGGTTTGCGGCGGCGTGCGGCACGGGTGCAGCCGCAAGATTTTCAAAAGGCGCAACGGAAATCCAGATATAAAGCATCGTGACGACGAAAAAAATCGCGTCGCGACGGCCGCCCGTAAGCGACATGCTGCTGCTTTGTACAGGAATGGACTGCGTATCAGTAAAAGGCGGCATCGTCGGCCACATCGAAAAAGGATAATCGGATCATTGGCCTGCCTTGTGACGAACAACGAAACCCTTTTTGAAACCGGGCCATGTCCAAATAACCATAACAGTCATTATCATCATTATTATACAATTGCTTTAACCCTCTCTTACCTCAAGAAGGCTAAGACTGGGCAACTGCCATTCATAGAGGTCAACGGCCTTCGAATTATTGCCCCCTTGCCGGGTTTTTCAGTTCATCAAGTTTAAAAACACGGCAGTTATCTTGAATTCGCCCGGCGACGCCGGAAAGCACGGAGAATAAGGTGTCGTTGAATACGCCGCGGTTCAGCCATCTAGTCAGACTGGGATTGACCTATATGGCATCCGGCGGGGCGCTTTTGATGTCCAGCGCCGCCCAGCTTTTGACCTTCGCCCTGCTTGCCCGCCATCTCGGCGTGGAACAATTCGCGCTCTATGCCTCGATCACGGCCGTGACCAATCTCGGCGTACAGATTTGTGGTTTCGGTTCGCAGGAATCGCTGATCCGCCGCGTGGCGCAGGATCGCAGCATGTTTCCCGTGATGCTCGGCCACAGCTATCTCTTGAGCGCCGCGACCGGCATTGTGCTGACCATCATCGGCATGGTCACGATCCCGGTGTTTTTCCCGACGTCGGAAACATTGCTGCATACCCTCATCACCACTTTCGTGATCCTGGTGACGAACCTCATCCTTCTGAAAGTCATTTCGCTTTCCACCCAAAGCTTCATCGCCCATTCCGACTTCGCCTCGGCCAACAAGCTGGAAGTGATGTTCGCCGTCGCCCGCACAATTGCCGCCGTGGTCGCCTGTCTCATCTTCAAGGTGGAGACGGTGGAGGCCTGGGCCCTTTGGAACCTGGCTGCCCATACGATTGCGGCGGTGATTTCGCTGAAGGCGATCGGCAGGCTCGGTCGGCCGGTCTTCCGGATCGTTCGCGATGAAATCCGCATCGGCATCCTGTTTTCCACCCAGTTCCTGTTCAAGGCCGTGCGTGGCAATGCCGATATTCTCGTTCTCGGTGCAGTTGCCAGCGCCGAGGTTCTGGGCAGCTACTCCATTGCCCGGCGAATTCTCGACAGCTCCTACCTCTCCGTCGAGGCTCTCAACCGGCTGATCTATCCGGGGTCGGCCTCAGCCGCCCTGCAGGGTATCGGAAAGACCATAGAGCGCGCCTATAATGTGCTGAAGGCAGCGCTTGTCATCGCAGTCGGCAGCGCGCTGGTCATCTTCATCATCGCACCCTTCCTGCCGCTATTGTTCGGCGACGAATACGTCTCGCTGCCGATCATCACCCGTATCCTTTGCTGGGTCGTGCTGCCGATGGCCGTTGCGGCGACCGCGCTTGAGGCGCTTGGCGCATCCGGACGGCAGGATATCCGCGCCAAGATATGGAACAGCGGCAATCTCATCGGCTCCGTCATCGTCGCCTTCCTCACCTGGTCCTTCAGCATTTCGGGAACGATCGGCAGCTATTTCTTCGTGGAAGCCGCCATCGCCGCCGCCGTTTGGATCGCGCTTTTGCGATTGCGGCGCAACGAAGAAGCCTTTGCGCCCGCCAAATAGAACGTCATCCGGGCGCCGATCCGAGTGAAACCGGATTTCTCTAATAAAGCCCGTAGGGGAAATAACGCCGGTAGATTTCTTCCAGCCGGCCATTGCGCGAAAGTGCGGCAAGCGCCTGATCAAAGGCCGGTACAAGCACATCGTCCGGATCAACTGCCATGATGGAAAGGCCTTCGCCAAGAAATCTGTCGGATAAATAAGGCCCGCCGAAAAGCGCACAGCAACCACCGGACGTGCTTCCCGAAACCCAGAAAGGCAGGCGCAGCCCATCCGCAAAAACGGCGTCCACCTTGCCCGTCTTCAACGCCTCATACATGGGTTCGTAGCCATTAAAGCCTTCGGCCGCGGCTTTGGGAAAAAATGCCTTGAGCATCTGTTCGTGCCGTGAGCCTGTGACCACACCCACCTTCTTTCCCGACAGGGCGTCAGCGCCAGAGCCAGTGAATTTCGCCGCCTTGTTGACGGCAAGACGGGCGGGCAACAGCAGATAGGGTCGCGAGAAGGTGAAACTCTTGCGCAGATCGGCGGTGGTGGCGATGCCGGAAATCACCGCTTCGCCTTCTCCCATTTCCAGCGCCGCCTCCAGCTCGTCAAACGGCAGTGCCTGCACCTGGCATTTGCTCTCAACCTTCAGCTGGGCGCAGATTTCGCGCACCAGATCGACATGAAAACCGGCAAGCCGGCCTTCCTGATCGGTAAAATTGAAGGGTGGGAAATCGACCGACATCAAAAACCTGATCCGGGGCACGGAGGACAGATCGCCACCCGGAAACCGCTCCTGCGCGTCAAACAACACCGGCATGCGGTTTCTGTCCGAGAGACCTTCCGCATGAAGTTTTCCAAAATTACCACCAAATTGTAAAGCGAAAGCTAAAGTAAAACCAATAACTATATTTCGCGTTACATTCATCATTCTCATCTATACTGTCCGTAGCAAGAAGCAGGGCGTTACCATGGCGGCGGCGGCGATGCATGGATTATTTTAGGCACTATACACGAGAATCGTTCCGCACGACGTCAGCGGGGCGAAAAATTGCGTTTCCGCTCATCGGCGACAATCCGCTTTGGACAGCGCCCGAACCGGACGAGCATGGGCCAACACGCTTTCTCTCTTCGCTGGGGTTCGGCAAGCCTTACATCGCTGCATTCGAAGAGCAGGCCCTCAAAAACGGCTCAACCGTGGAAGACGAATTGCTGGCGAGCGGCCTTGTCGATGCGGATGCGTATTACGGTGCTTTTGCCAGATTGTTGCGATTGCCGTTTCGACCGGAAATCGATCTAGGCCGTGTGGCAGACATCAATCACCTGGACGCGCAACTAGCCGAACCACGGCTCCTGCGGTTGACACCGCTGAATGGTAAGCCAGTGCTGCTGATCGTGCCGGAACTGGCAAGGATGGAATTGCTGAAAGGCATCCTCGATCAGCGTCCGTATCTTCTCGAAGAACTTGCCGTGACCACGCCACAGGCCATGCGCAGCGCAATCTGGAAGGCGGGCGAAGCACGCCGCTGCCGAGACACGCGACATCAGCTTTTCAACGCGGCGCCGCAGCATTCCGCAAGGATCACGCTACATGGCGAGCAGGGTTTTGTCAGCGGCATTCTCGTTACCCTGCTCGTTCTGTCGCTACTGTTTTATACGCAGGCGGCCCTGGTCTATATTCACGTCACCCTCACGATGCTTTATCTCTCCACCTTGCTTTTCAGGTTGTTTGCACTCGTCCATACGCCCAAAGGAAACGATGCGAAAACCGTCATACCACTCCAGCAGGACGGGGAGCTGCCGGTCTACACTATTCTTGTGCCACTTTATCGCGAAGAGGCGGTCGTTGAGCAGCTCATTCGTGCGCTGGAGCGGCTGGACTGGCCCAAATCCCGGCTCGATATCAAGCTCGTCTGCGAGGCAGACGACGCAGCGACGATAGAGGCTGTCCAGCGGATAAATCCCGGTCCGCATATCGAGATCGTCAGGGTGCCGCCATCCATGCCACGCACCAAGCCCAAAGCCCTGACCTATGCGCTTTCCGGCGCGCGTGGCACTTTCGTTGCCGTTTACGACGCCGAGGACCGGCCGCATCCGCTGCAATTGCGCGAAGCCTATGCCGCCTTCCGCGACCAGCCGGACGAGCTGGCCTGTGTGCAGGCGCCGCTTATTATCAGCAATGCCAGCTCCTCCTGGCTCAGCGCCTGTTTCGCACTGGAATATTCCGGCCTTTTCCGCTGCATGTTGCCCGTTCTTGCAGCGTGCAAGCTGCCGCTGCCGCTTGGTGGCACCTCCAACCATTTCCGCACCGCCGTGTTACGCCGGGTGGGAGGATGGGACCCCTATAATGTGACGGAAGATGCCGATATGGGCCTCCGGCTGCACAGGCTGGGTTATCGCTGTGGTGTCATCCGGCGACAGACACTGGAGGATGCTCCGACCTCCCTTTCCGTCTGGCTGAACCAGCGCGCGCGTTGGTACAAGGGCTGGCTGCAAAGCTGGCTGGTCATGACCCGCTCGCCCTTCACGACCGCGCGCCGCATGGGATGGATCGCCTATATCGTCTTTCAGCTGCTGATTGGCGGTATGCTTCTGTCGTCCCTGGCCCATCCCTTGCTGTTTGTTTCCTTCGCCTTCATGGCTATGGCAATCCGGGAAAACGGCGCGGATATGCTGCTTTCCTGGCAGGGCATTCTGTTTTTCATCGATACGCTGAATATTTTCGGAAGCTACGCCATCTTCGCACTGATGGGCAGAAACAGGATGATAGCTCATGAGAAACAACGGGTCGGACGGCGCTGGTTGGCGATCCCGCTTTACTGGCTGATGCTGTCACTCGCCGCATGGCGCGCCGTGGTGGAATTGAAAACCAAGCCGTTCGTCTGGAACAAGACGCCGCATATGCCGGTCATCAGGAACAAGGCCTGACGACCGGATTCTACAAACGAATTCCGGTTCCGTCAGCGCCGACACTGCGGATATGGCATAAACCAAAACGCCTTGCCGAACGAGGCTTCTCCTCCGGCAAGGTTCTATCGCTTCGCAAAAGATCGGCCGAGCAGCTCTATTTGGTAACGAGCTTGTTCTTGATGAGGCCGACAATGATCTGGACAATCAGGCCGCCGACGCCGCCGCCAACAAGCTGGCCGGCAAGAGCGCCTATATCCATGCCGCCGGCTGCAGCAGTTCCCGCCGTCCCGAGCAGCGATCCGAGCACGGTTCCTCCGCCGATGCCGCCAATAGCGCCGGCAATCAGGTTGCCGAGCGCACCGAGATCGGAATCCTTGAGTATTTTTCCGCCGGCCGAACCACCAACCGCACCGCCGACAATTTGGGCCAATATCGAAGTAAGATCCATGTCATCCTCCTCACAGGTTTCCCCGACCATTCGGGCAAACAATGCTTCCCATTCATGTCTGTGCGGGCCGGAGAAAGCGGGCCTTGAGCCTTAGTCTTTCTCGCCGAAAAGTTTCCAGACCACGGCGCCGATTGCGCCGCCGAGGATCGGAGCGAGCCAGAACAGCCAGAGCTGTTGCAGCGCCCATCCACCAACAAACAACGCCTGTCCCGTCGAGCGGGCCGGATTGACGGATGTGTTGGTGACCGGAATGGAGATCAGATGAATAAGTGTGAGAGCAAGGCCAATGGCGATCGGCGCAAACCCAGTGGGAACCCTGCCGTGCGTCGATCCCAGAATGACGATCAGGAAAAATGCCGTCAAAATGACTTCGATCAGCAGTGCCGACACGAGCGAATATCCACCCGGTGAATGTTCGCCGTAACCATTTGCAGCAAAACCGCCTATATCGGCACCGGCTTTGCCGGTAAGGATGACATAAAGCGCCCCCGCCGCGACGATCGCCCCCAGAACCTGCGCCACTATGTAAGGAACGAGGTTCGATGCCGGAAATTTGCCAGCAACGGACAGACCGACGGAAACGGCCGGATTAAAATGACCGCCCGAAATGCCACCGACCGCATAGGCCATGGTCAAAACCGTCAGACCGAAAGCGAAAGCGACACCGAGAAAGCCAATGCCGAGTTCAGGGAAAGCGGCGGCAAAAACCGCACTGCCGCAACCTCCGAACACGAGCCAGAAAGTGCCAAGAAATTCCGAAAGAAGCTTGCGACTCATAACACTCCCCCAATAATGTTACGACTGGATCAACTATTACGTGCAATTTAATTGCAGTCAAGCTAAATCGCATAGTCGCACTTTTGCCGGAGCGATGGCGGTGACATGCGCGCTTTTCGCTGGTCAGGAAATTGTTGGGATTGCCTTGAAAATATGGAGCGGGTGAAGGGAATCGAACCCTCGTATTCAGCTTGGGAAGCTGCTGCTCTACCATTGAGCTACACCCGCGCCGCGCACAAGACATCGGACAGTTCTTATCGGGTGTCAAGCACCCTACAGGATCATTACTCCGCGCGGAAATGCTTGGAAAGCTTCAGGCCCTGTGCCTGATAGTTGGAGCCAAGGCCGCTGCCGTAGAGGCCATCAGGTTTTTGCAACATGTGCTCGTAAACCAGCCGGCCGACGATCTGGCCGTGTTCGAGGATGAAGGGCACCTCGTGGCTGCGCACTTCGAGAACGGCGCGGCTGCCCGTGCCGCCCGCCTGCGCATGGCCGAAGCCTGGATCGAAGAAGCCCGCATAATGCACGCGGAACTCGCCCACCAAGGGATCGAAGGGCGTCATTTCGGCCGCATAAAGTGGCGGTACATGCACGGCTTCACGCGAAACGAGAATATAGAACTCATCCGGATCGAGGATCAGTTCGGCACGGCCGCGGGCGTATAGAGGTTCCCAGAAATCGAGAACATCGTGCTGAGCCTTTTTGTCGACATCTACCACCGCCGTGTGATGCTTGCCGCGATAGCCGATCAGCCCTGTTTCACCGAAACCCTTGAGGTCGATGGAAAGCGCGATGCCGCCGCCGGTCACATTAGGGGTTTCGCTGGCGACCAGCATCTCCGTCTCGTGCAATTTCAGAAGCTCGGCTTCATTGAGCAACGAGTGGCCGATGCGGAAACGGATTTGCGAGAGGCGCGAGCCGCGACGCACGACGACGGGGAAGGTGCGCGGGCTGATTTCCAGATAGAGCGGGCCGGCATAGCCCGCAGGTATCTTGTCGAATTCCTGCGCATTGTCGGTCATGACGCGGGTGAAGATATCAAGACGCCCCGTCGAGCTTTTCGGATTGGCCGAAGCCGACATATCCGCCGGCAGCTCCAGGCTCTCCATCAAGGGAACGATATAGACGCAACCGGTTTCCAGCACCGCCCCCTCGCTCAGATCGACCTCGTGCAGGCTGAAGCGGTTGAGCTTGTCGATGACTCGGGTTCCGGGGCCGGGCATGAAACTGGCGCGCACGCGATAGGCTTTGGAGCCCAGTCGCAGATCGAGGCTGGCGGGTTGCACCTGATCGACATCGAGATCAGCCTCGCTTTTCAGCTTGCCGCCCGCAAACAGCGCCCTGATCGCGCCATCCGCCAAAATGCCCGTGGTTCTGGTCATGATCATCATTCCTTTTTACGGCGACAAAACCAAAAGGAAAGCATTGACGCAAGCCGGTAACGGCAGTATGGCAAGCTTATCCCGTGGTGATTTGGCCGGTCGGCTTGCAGCCACGTTAAACAAGTGGCTAAAAAGACCGGGTGCTAGGAACCGGTCTGCTTTTGCGACCGGTTTTTTTGTTTTGAGGTGATCACATGAGCAATAAATGGCGCCCGGCAACCCAGCTCGTTCACGGCGGTACGCTACGCTCACCCTATGGTGAAACGTCGGAAGCGATCTATCTGACCCAGGGTTTCGTTTACGAAAACTCCGAAGCCGCCGAAGCGCGCTTCAAGGGCGAAACGGATGGCTTCATCTATGCCCGCTATGCAAGCCCGACCAATGACATGTTCGAAAAGCGCATGTGCCTGCTGGAAGGTGCGGAAGACGCACGCGCGCTTGCCTCCGGCATGGCCGCCGTGACAGCCGCCATCATGTGCCAGCTGCGTGCAGGCGACCATATCGTTGCTGCCCGCGCGCTTTTTGGCTCCTGCCGCTGGGTGGTGGAAACGCTTGCACCCAAATACGGTATCGAGTGCACGCTGATCGACGGACGCGATCTCAACAATTGGGAAAAGGCGATCCAGCCGAACACCAAGCTGTTTTTCCTCGAAAGCCCGACCAACCCAACGCTCGAAGTGGTGGATATTGCCGGCGTGGCGAAGCTCGCCAACCAGATCGGCGCGAAAGTGGTTGTCGACAATGTTTTCGCAACACCGCTTTTCCAGAAGCCGCTCGAACTCGGCGCCCATATCGTCGTTTATTCGGCGACGAAGCATATTGACGGTCAGGGCCGTTGCCTGGGCGGCGTGATCCTTTCCGACAAAAAGTGGATCGAGGAAGAGCTGCAGGACTATTTCCGCCACACCGGCCCAGCCATGTCGCCGTTTAATGCCTGGACGCTGCTGAAGGGCATCGAAACCCTGCCGCTGCGTGTCAAGCAGCAGACGGCCAATGCCTCGAAGATCGCCGATTTCCTCGCCGACAGCGGCAAGGTTGCCAAAGTGATCTATCCCGGTCGCGCCGACCATCCGCAGGCAGACATCATCGCGCGGCAGATGTCGGGCGGCTCGACGCTCGTGGCTTTCGAACTGAAGGGCGGCAAGGAAGCGGCATTCGCACTGCAGAACGCGCTTGATATCGTGAAGATTTCCAACAATCTCGGCGATGCCAAGAGCCTCATCACGCACCCCGGCACCACGACGCATAAGAACCTGACCGACGAGGCGCGCGCCGAACTCGGTATTTCCGGCGGGACCCTGCGTCTTTCCTGCGGTATCGAAGATACGGACGATCTGCTGGAGGATCTGGCTAAGGGTCTGGCGGCCGTTTCAGCTTAAGAATTCAATCGACATATCGCCATGGCCCGACTTCCCGTCGGGCCATGGCACGCATCCCGCTTGAGCGAAAGCCCGCGTCGGGCAACCAATATTTACCTTTATCGTTATCCCTAACGGTGAAAAAACGGCGCAACAGAAGATGCACGTGGTCGTCAAGTCATTCATTTTCTTGACGATAGCCAGAACCTGTAGTGTAGGATGATGGCAGCAGGGAAAATATCGAGGTGTGGCGCGTATGTATCGTGCTCTGACAAGGGATATCGAGGTAACGGTCGATCCGTATTATCTCGAGGAGCAGTCCGACCCGGATGACGACCGTTACGTCTGGGGCTATAAAGTCGTGATCTCGAACAATTCCGATGTTCCGATAACACTCGTCAACCGCTATTGGCACATCACCGACCAGAACGGACAGGTGGATGAGGTCTACGGGCCGGGTGTCGTCGGCGAAAAACCGCACCTGAACCCCGGTGACAGTTACGAATATTCATCCGGCTGCCCGCTGGATACGCCGTCAGGCCTTATGTTCGGCCATTATGAAATGGAAACGGACAAAGGCGAGGTGTTCAACGTCACCATCCCCGCCTTTTCACTGGATTCACCCGGCCTGTTGCGGGTGCTGAACTGACAAAAAGCCGCGCCATTCACAAGCGCGGCTCTCCTCGTCAGACGTTTTCAAACTCGCCGACATCGTAACGATAGGTCGTGGAGCAGAACTCGCATGTCACGGCAATCGCACCGTCTTCCTCACTCGCCTTGATCTCTTCGGCAGTGAAACCGGACAGCACACCCTTGATCTTGTCCCGTGAACAGCTGCAACGGTCGAAAATGACCTGCGGATCGTAGATGCGCACGCCGCTCTCATGGAAAAGCCTGTAAAGCAGACGCTCCACTGGCACCTGCGGATCAGTCAGTTCGTCGGTATCCACCGTATTCAGCAGCGACACTGCCTCTGTCCAGGCATCGTCCTCGGCCACTTCGTAATCGCCCTCGTCGCCGTCACCGCCATGGAGATCGCGCAGGCGCAAACGCTCGGGCGCCTGCGGCAGGAACTGGGCAATCACGCCGCCTGCACGCCAGCTATGGCGCGGCTTGCCTTCGCCGTCACGGTCGAAGAACTGGGCAACACCGAGGCGCACGCGGGTGGGAAGCTGTTCCGACTGACGGAAATAAACCCCGGCGATTTCTTCCAGCGAAGAACCGTCCAGCGGCACGATGCCCTGATAAGGCTGCATGCCGACGCCCTGATCGATGGTGAAGGCCAGAATGCCGGTTCCGAGCAGTTGTTCAGGCGAGGTTTGCCCCGCAGCGACAGCTTCCGCCAGCCGCTCCTCATCGAAACGGGCGTAAGCGCGCATGCTCTCAGGCGCGGTGAAATCCGCCACCAGAAGGTCAACCGGGCCGTCGCCCTTGGTCTGCACGGTCAGCTTGCCGGAAAATTTCAGGGATGTGCCGATCAGCGCCGTCAGAACAGTTGCTTCCGCCAGCAGGCGGGCGACAATCTCGGGATATTCGTGACGTTCGAGGATGGCATTCAACAGCGGCCCGACCTGTACGGCGCGACCGCGCACGTCCAGACCTTCGACCTGAAAGGGCACAACCTTGTCGTCGCCAGCTAAATCGAGATTGTCCAGTTCAACCGTTACATCTGCCATGTCATAACTCCCTGGCGCAGCCGTTGCGCCGCTACCGTCCAAAAGTCCGGCTTTTAAAATGTACTTTTTCAGCTTGTCGCACAGAGATCCGGGAAGCGAAACCGCCTCCGGGGAAAATCGTGCAAATCGTGAGGTGGCCCGCCAGCGAAAAGCCAACGAGCGTCTTCGAAGCCCCACAGATGGGAATGTGCATCGCCGAGTTCAAGCACCCGGCCGATAGCAGTCAGATGACGCCCATGCACCATGCGATAATGGACTTCTGCGCATGGAGCCGGTTTTCCGCCTCGTCGAAGACCACCGATTGCGGCCCGTCGATCACTGCATCCGTTACTTCCTCACCGCGATGCGCCGGCAGGCAGTGCATGAACAGCGCTTCCTTGTTGGCCTTCGCCATCAGCGCTTCATTGACCTGATAAGGCTGGAAGATATTGTGGCCGCGCGCCTTGTGTTCCTGGTTCATGGACACCCAGGTATCGGTGACGACGCAATCCGCGCCCGCCACTGCCTTGTCGGCATCGTGGTACAGCGAGATTTCGCCGCCATTGTTGCGCGCCCAGTTCAGGAACTTGTCGTGCGGTTCCGAACCCATCGGTACTGCCATCGCCATGCGGTAACCGAAACGGGCGGAGCCTTCCACAAACGAATGCAGCACGTTATTGCCGTCACCCGTCCAGGCAATGGTCTTGCCCTTGACCGGGCCGCGATGTTCCTCGAACGTCAATATATCCGCCATGATCTGGCAGGGATGCGTGTCGTCCGTCAGGCCGTTGATAACAGGCACGGTGGCGTGTTCGGCCAGCTCGAGCAGACGCGAGTGATCCGTGGTGCGGATCATGATGGCATCGACATAGCGCGACAGCACCTTGGCCGTATCGCCAATCGTTTCCGCGCGGCCGAGCTGCATTTCTGTGCCCGACAGGAAAAGGGTCTCACCGCCGAGCTGGCGCATGCCGACATCGAAGGAGACGCGGGTGCGTGTGGACGGCTTTTCGAAAATCATTGCCAGCATCTTGCCGGCAAGCGGCTTTTCCGCCGTGCCGGTTTTGGTGGCAATCTTGCGCGTGCGCGCATCATCAAGAATTGTCCGCAGATCCTCCGACCCGACGGCCGAGAGGTCCAGAAAATGTTTTGGTGAACCCATTCTAATCTGTCCCATGCTTGCGAGCCCCTGAAGAGAGGCCCGCTCTTGATTTTTTCAGGCGCTTTTTGCCTGTTTCGCAACCGTCAGGGAGGTGGCAGCCGCGTCGATACGTGCAAGACCCTCGCGGGCCTCTTCAGCCGTGGTGACGAGCGGCGGCAGAAGACGGATGACATTGTCGCCCGCAGGCACGCCAAGCAGATGCTCCGCGCGCATGGCCTGCAGCAATTCGCCCGAAGGAATCTTCGCCTTGATGCCCAGAAGCAGACCTTCGCCGCGAATTTCCTCGATCACGTCAGGATAACGATCCTTGAGCGAGGCCAGCCCCTGCCGGAAGACCAGCGCGACGTCACGGACCTTCTCGAGAAAACCTTCGGAGAGAACGACGTCTAGCACGGCATTGCCGACTGCCATGGCCAGCGGGTTGCCGCCATAGGTGGTGCCATGCACGCCCGCCGTCATGCCGGAAGCGGCATCTGCCGTGGCAAGGCATGCGCCGAGCGGGAAACCGCCACCGATACCCTTGGCGACTGCCATGATATCGGGCGCAACACCGGTATGTTCATATGCAAACAGCTTGCCTGTGCGGCCGACACCCGTCTGAACCTCATCGAAAATCAGCAGCAGGCCGTGCTCGTCGCACAATCCGCGCAGGATTTGCAGGAATTCCTTGCTGGGCGAGCGAATGCCGCCCTCGCCCTGGATGGGCTCGATCAGAAGTGCTGCAGTCTCAGCCGTGATGACGGCCTTGAGGGCATCGACATCACCGAACGGAACCTGATCGAAACCTTCGACCTTGGGACCGAAACCTTCGAGGTATTTCTGCTGGCCACCCGCGGCGATCGTCGCCAGTGTACGGCCATGGAAAGCGCCTTCGAAGGACACGATGCGGAACTTCTCCGGATGGCCCTTGGTATAGTGATAACGGCGGGCGGTCTTGATGGCGCATTCCAGGGCTTCCGCGCCTGAATTTGTGAAGAATACCTTGTCCGCGAAAGTCGCTTCCGTCAGGCGCCTGGCGAGTTTTTCCTGTCCCGGCACTTCATAAAGGTTCGAGACGTGCCAGACCTTCTCGGCCTGCGTCTTGATCGCATCAACGAGGTGAGGATGGGCGTGGCCCAGCGAGTTGACAGCAACACCGGCCGCAAAATCCAGATATCGCTCGCCGCTTTCCGTGAACAGCCATACACCCTCACCGCGCTCGAAGCGCAGGGGGGCTCTTGAAAACGTATCAAACAATGGCGCGCCGGCTTCGGCCATGGCTGTATCACTCCTTGCGCAGATGCGCTGTCAAACTGTTGTCAATAGGCTTGCGGGGTTATCCCTCGCCTGAAAATCAAAATGCCGCCTCGCGGCGGCAGGGGCACTATTGTCACTTCGTTTGCCGATGTCAACAAAAGTCAGCGTTTCCCGGGCTTCTCAAGCACTAGTATGCGGCGGCGGGCCAGCCCCAAGGTGTTGCCTTTCAGACTCAATACGCCAGCAAGTTGGGGAAAACCGGAAAATCGATTCCAGATGATTCCCGCGACTCTTGCCACGGAGTCTGGCTGGCACTAGGTTAATCGCTAATTACTAGACTGCATTGCGGCGGAACTAGTCACCGAAAATCAGGCAGAAACCACGCTTGCGGCATGCCCGCGAGACGTAGAGGGATTCTGCCGAAAATACACGCGACAAGCGGAGAAGCGGCATGAACTGGACAGACGAACGAGTCGAAAAGCTCAAGAAATTGTGGTCCGAGGGCCTTAGCGCCAGCCAGATTGCAGCGCAGCTGGGCGGCGTCAGCCGTAATGCCGTGATCGGCAAGGTCCATCGTCTCAATCTGCCGGGACGCGTCAAGGCTGGCGGTCCAGTGACTTCGGCACGCTCCGCGCCGAAGCGCACCGCTGCCCCTGCCCCGCGCACGACCACTTTCGCAGGTCGCGTCAACGCGGCACCGGCGCGCATCCTCACCCGTTCGAACGCGGCAACGGCGCTGCACGAGGAGATCGATATCGAGACCGCGCAGGTTCTCGATTACGTTCCTTCCAAGAACGTTGTCACGCCGATTTCCCGTCGCCTGACGCTGACGGAACTGACCGAGCGCACCTGCAAGTGGCCGGTTGGCGATCCGCTGAAGGACGACTTCCATTTCTGCGGTTGTGAAGCGCTGGAATCTTCGCCCTATTGCAAGTTCCATGCGAAACTCGCCTACCAGCCGGTGAGCGAGCGCCGCAAGGCTTGAGTGTTGCGGCACGCATTCAGCACTCAAAAATTACGGGCCTTCGGGCCCGTTTTTTTATGACGAAAATCAAGCCGCTTTCTGGGGTGGCTTGATGGCAGGGCGCACCCTTTCCCCTTACTATTAGGCGGGCCTCTTCAATCCGGATTTCAACGCGTCGCCGATCTCCTCCGGTCAAAACGGACAATGGCATCGAGTTTGGCGGTATTCATATAAAAAAAGCCCGAAATCTCTTCAGATTTCGGGCTTCCTGATTTCTTTGGTGCACTACTTCGCCAGCGAAACTATCTGGTTCCGCTTCGCTCAGGCTTCCATCGAATATCCCGCACCACGCACCGTGCGGATGACATCCTGCATGTGCGAGAAATTCAGGGCCTTGCGCAGACGTCCGACATGCACATCGACAGTGCGCTCATCGACATAGATATCGTGACCCCAGACGCCATCCAGCAATTGCGAGCGGGAAAACACCCGACCCGGCGACGTCATAAGGAATTCCAGCAAGCGGAATTCCGTCGGGCCAAGGCGCACTTCGCGGCTTTTGCGGTGAACGCGATGGGTCTCGCGGTCCAGCTCGATATCGCCGCATTTGAGCACCGACGACAGAACCTCCGGACGGGCCCGGCGCAACATGGCCTTGACCCGGGCCATGAGTTCCGGCGTCGAAAACGGTTTGACGACATAATCGTCAGCGCCGGTAGCGAGACCGCGAACCCGTTCGCTCTCTTCGCCACGCGCCGTCAGCATGATGATGGGCAGGCGTTCTGTTTCCGGCCGCATTCTCAAGCGCCGGCACAGTTCGATACCGGAGACACCGGGCAACATCCAGTCCAGGATGAGAAGATCCGGAATGCGCTCCTGCAGCCTGATTTCCGCCTCGTCGCCACGGGGTATCGTGTCGACGTCGTATCCCTCAGCCTCGAGATTGTAACGAAGCAGGACGCTCAATGCTTCCTCGTCTTCCACAACTGCAATCTTGGGCACCATATGCTGAACTCCGCAAGCTTCTGCTTGTCTGTTACTCGGTCACCGAACCAAGCGTGTTGGAACTGTCGTCCTTCGGACGCTCGCCCTCCGGCTGGCTGCCGGTGGTCATGTAATAGATCGTCTCTGCGATATTCGTCGCATGATCGCCGATACGCTCGATGTTCTTGGCGCAGAACAGAAGATGCGTGCAGGTGGTGATGTTGCGCGGGTCTTCCATCATGTAGGTCAGAAGCTCCCGGAAGAGCGACGTGTACATGGCATCGATTTCTTCGTCGCGTTCACGGATCGCATTGGCCTTTTCGGCGGAACGCGTGGAATAGACGTCAAGGACTTCCTTGAGCTGCACCAGCGCCAGGTCGGACAGATGCTCGATGCCGCGGGCGAGCTTGCGCGGAACGCCGGTGCCGGCGACAGCGATAACGCGCTTGGCCGTGTTCTTGCCAAGATCGCCGACGCGTTCGAGATCGGCGGCGATACGCAGGGTGCCGATGATCTCGCGAAGGTCTGCCGCCATCGGCTGACGCTTGGCGATGGTTACAATCGCCTTGTCGCCGATTTCGCGCTCAGCGTGGTCGAGAATTGTGTCGTCCGAAATGACTTTCTGCGCGAGCGCCGCATCGGAATTGACGAGCGCGCGCACGGCGTCACCGCACATCTGCTCGGCAAGACCGCCCATTTCAGCGATGCGGCGCGTCAGAAACTTCAGTTCGTCGTCATAGGCAGACAGGATATGCGAATGGGTCGTTGTCTGTGTCATGGTCTATTCCTCCGGCTTGGCCTGCATGCGCGTGCCCAACAGCGGGGCACGGCAGAGGCACCAGTCTTGTACGGTTACGATAAAGCACCGGCCGGGGATCAGCCGAAGCGGCCCATGATGTAGTCCTGCGTGCGCTGGTCGTCCGGATTGGTGAACATCTTGTCGGTTTCGTTTTCTTCGACAAGATGACCAAGATGGAACATGGCCGTACGCTGGGAAACGCGCGCCGCCTGCTGCATGGAGTGCGTGACGATAACGATGGTGTAGTTGGTGCGCAGTTCGTGGATCAGTTCCTCGACCTTCGCAGTCGCGATCGGATCCAGCGCCGAGCACGGCTCGTCCATCAGGATCACTTCCGGGCTGACGGCAACCGCGCGTGCGATGCACAGACGCTGCTGCTGACCACCGGAGAGGCCCGTGCCGGATTCCAGCAAACGATCCTTCACCTCGTTCCAGAGACCCGCTTTCTGCAGGCTATGCTCGACGATCTGGTCCATATCCGCCTTGTTGCGGGCGAGACCGTGGATACGCGGGCCGTAGGCGATGTTCTCATAAATCGTCTTCGGAAACGGGTTCGGCTTCTGGAACACCATGCCGACGCGGGCACGCAGTTCCACGACGTCGATCTGCTGATCGTAGATATCGTCGGTATCGAGCGTGATCTTGCCGGTGACCCGGCAACCGTCGATCGTGTCGTTCATGCGGTTCAAGGTGCGCAGGAAAGTGGATTTACCGCAACCGGACGGGCCGATAAGTGCAGTCACCGTGTTTTCGCGGACATTGAGGTTCACGTCGTAAAGCGCGCGCTTTTCGCCGTAATAAACCGAAACGTCCTTGCCGATCATCTTGTATGAGACTTCATTCATTTTCTTGTCCAGCGCCTTTTCAACTGCTGCTTCCGACAACATGTTCATTGCTCTAGCTCCCTCTACCAGCGCCGCTCAAAGCGGCGACGCAACAGGATTGCGCCAACATTCATGAGAATGAGGAACAGAAGCAGGATGATGATAGCGCCAGATGTCCGTTCGACAAAGGCACGCTCAGCTTCGTTCGCCCACATGTAAATCTGCACCGGCAGGGCCGTGGACGGATCCATAGGCGTTGTCGGATAGTTCGCGACGAATGCCACCATGCCGATCAGAAGCAGCGGCGCCGTTTCGCCCAGTGCGTGGGCGAGACCGATGATGGTGCCGGTCAGAATGCCAGGCATTGCCAGCGGCAGGACGTGATGGAAAATCGTCTGCATCTTGGAAGCGCCAAGACCGAGTGCGGCGGCGCGGATCGACGGCGGCACGGCCTTCAATGCAGCGCGGGTCGCGATGATGATAGTCGGCAGGGTCATCAGCGTCAGGACGAGGCCGCCGACCAGCGAGGCCGAGCGTGGAAAGCCCATGAAGTTGATGAAGACGGAGAGACCAAGCAGACCGTAAACAATGGAGGGAACAGCCGCCAGATTGTTGATGTTAACCTCGATAAGGTCCGTCAACCGGTTCTTGGGGGCAAATTCCTCCAGATAGATGGAGGCCGCAACACCGATCGGCAGCGACAGCACCAGCACGATCAGCATCATGTAGAACGAGCCGATCAGCGCAACGCCAACACCCGCGGCTTCCGGACGGCTCGAAGCGCCGTTGACGAAGATGCCGGTATTAAAATGCTTGCCAAGCTGTCCGCTTTCCACGAGCTGGTTCATCCAGCCGAGCTGCTGGTTCGAGATACGGCGGTTTGCTTCATCCACCGACATGTCGACCTGGCCCTTGAAGGCGCTGTCGACATCGCCCGACGCCAGAAGCGTGACGCTGCGCGTGGTGCCGATGACGGCAGGATCGGCGACGACGATATCACGCAGCTGGGTGCGCACGCTGTCGGAGATCATGACGTTGACGGCGCGAAGGCCTGCCTTATCCGTCGGCGCGACGCCGAGAACCTTGGCAACCGCATCACGGGCGAGGACGGGGTAGTTGGCCGTCATCAGCTTTGCGGGATTGGTTGCGCGCTCGTTCTTCGGATCGATGATCAGTTCGGAAAACTCGACCGGAACGGTAATCATCGTCTGCTGGAAGGCGGTGTGCCCCTTGGATACGACCGACCAGAGCAACAGAAAGAGGAAGATGAGGCCGAACGAGATTGCTGCCAATCCATAGGCGCGGAAGCGGCGTTCAGCAGCATAGCGACGCTTGATGCCGATATCACGGCGCGTGGCCTTGTTCACTGCGGCAGCACCGGCCGCCGGGGAAACGATGTCGGTCATTCATATTGCTCCCGGTATTTGCGCACGATGTAAAGCGCGTAGATATTCAGGCAAAGCGTGATTGCGAAAAGAGTTATGCCCAGCGCGAAGGCCACCAGCGTTTGCGGCGAGGTAAACTCAAGGTCACCCGTCAGCTGGCTGACGATCTTGACCGTCACTGTTGTCATGGGTTCGAAGGGATTAAGCTGCAGGCGGGCAGCGACGCCAGCCGCAAGAACCACGATCATGGTCTCGCCAATCGCACGCGACGCCGTCATCAGCACGGCGCCGACGATGCCGGGAAGAGCGGCGGGAAGGATGACCTTCTTGATGGTTTCAGAGCGCGTGGCGCCGAGACCGAGAGAGCCATCGCGCAGCGAACGCGGCACGGCGGTGATGATGTCGTCAGACAGCGACGAAACATAAGGGATCAGCATGATGCCCATGACGAAGCCGGCGGTGATGACGCTCTGCGCCTGGATGAAGTTGGCGTAGTTGCCTGTCGCAAGACCGCTGATCTGCGTGGAAATATCTCGCAGGAAAGGACCAACGGTCGTCAGCGCGAAGAAGCCGTAGACGATTGTCGGGATGCCCGCGAGCACCTCGAGCAGCGGCTTTACAATCGAGCGAAGGCGCGGCGTCGCATATTCCGACATATAGATCGCCGAAAACAGCCCGACCGGAACGGCGACCAGCATGGCGACGAAACCGATATAGAGCGTGCCGGCGAGCAGCGGGATCAGGCCGAACTGGCCCGAGGAGTCGGTCGCACCGGCAGCGGCAAAACGCGGATCCCACACCGTTCCGAAGAAGAACTGGTGCGCCGGAACCATCGTAAAGAACTGGATTGCTTCTGAAAGCATCGAAAGGACGATGCCGATGGTCGTCAGGATGGCGATGGACGACGCGACGACCAGAGCCGCGAGAATGACCCTCTCCACCCTGTTGCGCGCCCGAAAACGCGGCGCGATTGAACGCAGTGCATAAGCGGCACCGGCGAATGCGGCCAGCAGCACGGTGGCGATCATGCCCAGGCGGCTGGTGGAGGTCATCGCATTCAGCGTCTGGGCGGCATCGACCATGAAACGCTGGGGTTCGCCGGCAATTGCCACGCCCTTCGATGCCAGAAGCGATCTTACCGCAGCCGTATCCGCATCAACCTTTGCGGTTTCTTCCGGCGTCAGACGCTGAAGACCGCGGGCGATGGACGTTACCATGCCGTAGGTGAGGCTCTGCTGCGCTTCGGATTGGGAGCGCACATCCTCGGGAAATTCGCCACGCACCGCAGAGGTAACGATCAGCGGGCTGATAACAAGCCAGATACAGAGAATGAGCGCTGCGGGCAGCACCGCCCAGACGACAGCGTAGGAACCGTGATAACCGGCACGGGAATGCATGCTGGCGGGACGCCCACCAGACAAAGCAACGGCGCGGCGGCTTCCGAGCAGATAACTGCCGATGCCGATCAACACCAGTATCAGCAAAAGGATCGATGTGTTCATTAGAGTTCCCTCGTCGTGCCTCAAGAGCACGGTGCGATATCGGGCAAATCAAAAAGTCATCAAAACGAGACCGCTGGACCATCCAGAGATGCTTGCCGCCTGACTGTAACAAAGTCTGGCAAGCGTCAAGGTTGATACATCCTATCCATCTGTAATCCATCAACAATTATGTGGACGGCGATGGATGGGAACTGTCAACCGAAGACAGCCGCCTTAAGCACAACGGTACCGGAGCGGAGAGAGGGGCGCGGCAGGCCGCACCCCTCCTTGTCTATTACATCGAAGCGCCGGCAGCGAACTTGGAGCGAATTTCTTCGCGTTCTTTTTCCGGAGCGGCAACGAGGCCGTAGTTTGCGAGCGGGGAGTCAGGGCCGATCATTTCGTCAGAAACGAAGAACTCGACATATTCTTTGAGGCCGGGGATAACGCCCAGGTGAGCCTTCTTCACGTAGAAGAACAGCGGGCGCGAAACCGGGTACTTGCCGCTGGCAACAGTTTCCGTGGACGGAACAACGCCGCTGACGGTCGCAACCTTCAGGCGGTCAGCGTTGTTTTCATAAAATGCCAAGCCGAAAACGCCGAGGCCGGTCTTGTTGGCGTCGATGCGGGCAAGCGTCTCGGTGTAGTCGCCGTCGATGTCGACTGCAGCGCCGTCCTTGCGAACTGCAACGCACTTGGCAGCAGCCTGCTTGGCGTCGGTGATCAGCGCCTTGATGGCGTCGGTCGCCTTGGCTTCCTTGCAGCCGTCAGCCATGATCTTCTCTTCGAAGACTTCGCGCGTGCCGTGCTTGGAACCCGGAATGTAAGCGGCGATCGCTACATCAGGCAGTTCCTTGTTGATTTCCGACCACTTCTTGTAAGGGTTGGCAACGAGCTTGCCGTCCTTGACGATTTCAGCGGCGAGCGCGAGGTACAGATCCTTCGGCTCGAGCTTGATGTCCTTGTTGGAAGAGTCCATTGCGAAGACGATGCCGTCGTAGCCGATCTTCACTTCCTGAACGTCGGCAACGCCAGCGGCCTTACAAGCGGCAAGTTCGTCGCTCTTGATCGGGCGCGAAGCGTTTGCAATGTCGATGGTGCCTTCGCCGACGCCGGAGCAGAACGCCTTCAGACCGCCGCCCGTGCCGCCAGACTCAACAACCGGAGCCTTGAAGTTCGGGAAAGTCTCAGCAAAAGTTTCGGCAACGATCTTGGCATAGGGCAGAACCGTGGAGGAACCAGCAACCTGGATCTGGTCGCGAGCAGCGGCGGCGCCAGCGAAGGCGACAGAAGCCACCAGAGCTGCTGCGGAAAATTTAACGAAGTTCATTTGTCTCTCCCGTCGTGGGCTTGTTTGTGGACGCAGCCGATAGCGGCAGACGCTCTTAGCATGCGCTCGGCGGTCTCTTCTTAACCACCGTAACCACTTCCTTTTATGTCACTTCGGTGAAAGATTTGTGACAGCCTAAATTATTGGTTTCATTCATAAAATTTTTCGAAGCCAAAGACTGTAACGTACTCTATGTCAGAATCTGACGGTAAAGTCCGTGCCATTGCCCAGTTCCGATTTAATGATGAGGCGGGCGCGGTGACGGGTGAGGATGTGCTTGACGATAGCAAGCCCGAGGCCGGTCCCTTTTTTGGAGCGACTGTCAGCGACACTGACGCGGTAAAACCGTTCCGTCAGACGCGGCACATGTTCAGCGGGAATGCCCGGCCCCTTGTCAATGACGCTCACCTCCACCGGCTTACCGGGTTCGGCACGCAGCCAGACATCCACGACCTTGCCTTCCTGGCCATATTTACAAGCATTTTCAACGAGGTTCTGGAACACTTGCACCAGTTCGTCGCGGTCGCCCTGCACTTCTGCCGGCCGGTCGGGCAGATGCAGCGTAATAACCACATCCAGTTCGTTGGCGAGCGGCAGCAGCGCATCCCGGACATGACCGATGACGGGGACGAGATCGACCTTTTGGTCCGGCGCGATATTCGCCCGCAATTCCAGCCTTGAAAGCGACATGAGGTCATCCACCAGCCTGCTCATGCGTGTGGCCTGATCCAGCATGATGGCCAGGAAACGTTCCTGCGCTTTGGGGTCGTTGCGGGCCGGCCCCTGCATGGTTTCGATGAAACCGCGCAGCGAGGCGAGTGGGGTGCGCAATTCATGGCTTGCATTGGCGACGAAGTCGCTGCGCATGCGGTCGATGCGACGAAGCTCCGAAACATCGCGGAACGACAGGATGTAGAACGGTGGACCCGCCGCCTCTCCCGCATCCGCCCGGGCAATGCGGACGATGAAGACCCGCTCTGAGGGAAAACGCTCGGAATGCTCGACCTGGTTGGGCTGGCCGGTGGTGATGGTTTCGCGAATGACATCCAGCAAGCCCGGCGAACGCAGCCGGGCGGAAATATGCGCGCCGGCCGGAAGCTGGCCAAAGGCGCGTTCCGCCGCGCCGTTCTGATAAAGCACGCCTGCGTTTTTATCGAGGATGAAGACGGGCGTATCCAGAACGGCCAGACCCGCCCTCACCCCTGAGATGACGTTTTCGCCGGGCACATCAGGCTCTTCCGCCTCCGCAGCTGCGGTTTCATCCTTAGCCGGCTCCTCCGGCTTTTGCCGGGCGGTCAAAATAGCGATGACGGCACAGAGCCACAGGACGGCGGGCATGTAGGGCGTTTGCAACTCAGAAACGGCAGCGACGGCAAGCATGCTGACGACGAGAACAGGCAACCAGTTTCGGCCAAGCTTTTTCGCAAAAAGCTTCAATCCACTCTCGCCTTTCATGACTGCCATTTCAGCACACTTTCCACTTTCACCTGACAGCGCATCGGAGTCTCATAGGCCAGCTTCATGACAGAGATTCATCATCGCGTATTTTCCACAGCGTATATGCGCAAAATCTGCGCCGCAATCGTCACTGCGGTAGCACTCCGGCTAACCAATCCTCTTTCACTTGAATTATGCGGGTGGATATGAACTCATTGGCAGCGAGTTGCCTTTACACAACAACATCAGGAGGAAAGCATGGGCGAAGAAACGAAGAAGCGATCGGTGGAGATCACCATTGGCGGCAAGCTGCGCAGCTTCGACATCGACGATCCGGTTCTTCCCGACTGGGTGGAGGAGAAGAAGCTTTCCGCCGGAGATTTTCCTTACGACAAAAAGATGAAGCGAGAGGAATACGACGCCACCCTCGAAGCGCTGCAGGTTGAACTGGTCAAGGTACAGTTCTGGCTGCAGGCCACCGGCAAACGGGTGATGGCAGTCTTCGAAGGACGCGATGCCGCCGGAAAGGGCGGCGCGATCTTTGCGGCCCACGCTTACCTCAACCCCCGCTATGCCCGTGTCGTGGCGCTGACCAAGCCAACCGAGACCGAGCGTGGCCAATGGTATTTCCAGCGCTATATCTCGCATTTCCCGACGGCTGGAGAATTCGTTCTCTTCGACCGTTCCTGGTATAACCGCGCCGGGGTGGAGCCTGTCATGGGCTTCTGCACCCCGGAAGAGCACAAGCGCTTTCTCAAGGAAACACCACGCCTCGAAAAGATGCTGGTCCATGAGGGTGTTCATCTGTTCAAGTTCTGGCTTGATATCGGCCGCGAAACGCAGATCGAGCGCTTCCATGACCGTCGCCACAGCCCGCTGAAATGCTGGAAGCTTTCCGACATGGATATCGCCGCGCTGACGAAATGGGATGATTACACGCAAAAGCGCGACGAGATGCTGGAGAAAACCCACACCGACGCCGCCCCCTGGACGGTGGTGCGCGCCAACGACAAACGCCGCGCGAGGGTGAACCTCATTCGCCACATCCTCAATACGCTTGACTACGACGGCAAGGACAAAAAGGCGATTGGCGAGATCGACGACAAGATCCTTGGATCAGGACCGGGTTTTCTGAAATAAGACTGGGAGACGAAAACAAGCGCCCCGGCTGCGGCGCTTGTTCCCTCTTCTTGCTGGATTCTTACTGACCCGGCAAAATGCGCACGGAGTACAGGTTCACCGGGCGGGCATTGCCATCGATATCGCTGTTGATGAAGATCTTGCCGGGCGCATTCGGGGCAAGCGAACGCTCGAACGTCGTGTTCAGCAGCATATCCGCACGCTCGGCCGTTGCCGTGAAACGGTGACGGGAGCAATCGCCCAACGTGGCGAAATCGCAGGCTACGGAAACCTGCGTTTGCCGATCGCTGGAGGATTGCAGCGTGATCGAGATGGTCGAGGATTTACCCGCCATGTCGCGCATCACTTCCACCGGAACCTCGACGCTGATTGCGCCGTCCTGAGAGACGCTTCTCGACGTCACCCGTATCGCCTTGCCGGCGGGTGTGGCGATGTTCTCGACATTGGCGCGGGGGCCTGCCGAAACGCCGGAACTGCCGCGCTCCGCATTAAATACCTCCACCCAGTCGTCGGAAAAACCGCGGCCGGCGGAAAGGCTCGGCGCGGGCTCGGCACCGTTGAAGTCCTCCGCCTGGACTTGTGCCGGCGGATTGGGCACGCTGGTATCGCGCTGCTCCGGCGTGAGCAGGAGGCCGGAGGAATAGACCCACCAGGCGCCGAAACCGACAAAGGCAAGCAGTGTCACGAGCATGAAAAGCCGGGCGAAAAGTCCGCGGCGCTTGCGGCGGCCAACGGCACCTTCCGGACGAAACGCGAGCGATGCGTCACCTGCGCTGGAGCCTCTTCTTGGCGGTTTTCCATTGCGACGTCCAGCACTCAGAGGTTCCGGAGCGGCAGCGGCGCCCGGCCGCACATCGCGCGTTTCGCCACGCAATTCCGGCTCGACGGCCATATCGCCGTGATGCTGCGATTGTGAGACGGGATCGACCGAGGGGTCGTCATGCGCCGCACTTTCCGGCACAGGCGGGCGCAACTGCTGCTCCACCCTGTCCAGAAGACGGTTCCGCTCTTCATTCTCTATGACATGGATCAGGCTTTCGAGCCGCTGGCGCTGCTGGCCCACAATCTGCGGGTCGTCTATGCCCTGCTTGCGCAGGCCCGCTTCCAGTGCCTGACGGGACGATTGGTAAATTCGTGCACGAACTTCGGCGTTCGATCTGTCCGATTTTTCCAGAGCATTTCTGATTGCCGTTTCCAGTCCGCTCACGACCGATCCTTATTCTACTGCTCTTCGCAAAAATATGTGGCAGTGCGCCATTGGTTTACGATTCGGTAACGGCTATGCCGCGCCTCCGCAAGCATCGTTTGCGATAAAGACCGGATTGCCTTGGGGAAAATCGATCCATTGTGGCGCTGCGAGCGCAGGTCTGGCGGGCCGGTGCGACGCTGTTTTCGCTTTCAATCCGCTGCCGAACACGATATTGACTTACGTGCGCGTAAACGTAATCCGTGGGAGGAGACATGCTGCCGTCCGTGCTGAAAGACAATCTGCGTCTTCCGGTCATAGCGTCACCGCTATTCATTATTTCGCATCCGCAATTGACGCTGGCGCAATGCAAGGCGGGCGTCATCGGCGCTTTCCCGGCGCTGAATGCGCGGCCCGAAAGCCAGCTGGATGAATGGCTGGCAATGATCACCGAGGAGCTGGCCGCCCACAACAAGGCCAACCCCGAGCGCCCGGCCGCTCCTTTCGCCGTCAACCAGATCGTACATATGTCCAACCGGCGGCTGGAACACGATCTCGGCCTCTGCGTCAAATACAAGGTGCCGGTGGTGATTTCCTCGCTCGGTGCAGTACCGGAGGTCAATGCGGCCGTGCATTCCTATGGCGGTATCGTGCTGCATGATGTCATCAACGATCGCCACGCCCGCTCCGCCATCCGCAAGGGCGCGGACGGGCTGA
Organism: Rhizobium sp. AN6A; assembly: GCF_900215635.1. NCBI lineage: Bacteria > Pseudomonadati > Pseudomonadota > Alphaproteobacteria > Hyphomicrobiales > Rhizobiaceae > Rhizobium > Rhizobium sp. AN6A. The sequence continues at coordinate 1,510,036 of NZ_OCNC01000004.1, read as the reverse complement.
TTGCAGTGGCAACGGGGGCCGGTGGACACGCAGGCACTCTCTCGCCCTTCGCCCTGGTTCAGGAAATCCGCGAATGGTTCGATGGTCCCCTGCTGCTGGCCGGCGCCATCGCCAATGGCGGCTCCATCCTTGCGGCGCAGGCCATGGGCGCGGATATGGCCTATATAGGCTCCCCGTTCATCGCGACCCAGGAAGCCCGGGCCTCCGACGGTTACAAGCAGGCGATCGTGGAGGCACAGGCCAAGGACATCGTTTATTCCAACTATTTCACGGGCGTACACGGCAACTACCTGAAAAGCTCGATCGTCGCCTCAGGCATGGACCCCGACAACCTGCCGGAAGCGGACCCTTCCAAGATGGACTTCGAAACCGCCACCGGCGGCGCAAAGGCCTGGAAGGATATCTGGGGCGCCGGACAAGGCATCGGCGCGGTCAAGGTGGTGGAGCCAGTGGCTGACCTCGTCGGTCGGCTAGTACGCGAGTATGAGGCAGCCAGACAGCGCATCTGCGCGAGAAGCTGAGGCCACCTATAAACAACGGACAGGCAAAGCTTTTTTTCGGATTTTTCGAAACCCGCGCATTCAAGGCTTGAAATCCGTCAGCATTGCCTGTATCAGCCCGCCATGAAGCTGATCCGTAACAAACGGGTCACAATCGGGCCGCTTTAGCTCAGTTGGTAGAGCACGTCATTCGTAATGACGGGGTCACGTGTTCGAGTCACGTAAGCGGCACCATTTCTTCCTAAAAAATTCATTTCCGACACTTAGTTGCCTTTGGCGCGGGGTTGTCCACTGGCGGAAATCGTCATTTGGCGTTGCTGCCTGCAATCACAAAACCTTTGAAACCAAACAGGCCTCCGCACGTTGAGCAAGCAAGTCGTAATCAAATGGAAAGCCTGCCATCGTGGATGTCCTTCGTATTCTCATCGCCATCATTCTTCCGCCGGTTGGCGTGTTTCTCCAGGTCGGACTTGGCCTGCATTTCTGGTTGAATATCCTGCTCACGCTTTGCGGTTACATTCCCGGCATCATTCACGCGATCTGGGTGATCCTGCGCAAATGAGATTTGCGCGGCATATGAGGGGACAACCATCAGATGCGCACAAACGGATGCCCACAATATTTTAGTACGTGATTAAATTCTCAATGCCGACTGGAACCTCATCTTCTCCCTCACGTTATGGTGATGACACCAGCTAAGGAGAAAATCATGAACCAGATCATCTACATCGTGGGCCTCGTCGTCATCGTTCTGGCGATTCTGTCGTTTTTCGGCTTTCGTTGATCACCGTTGTCAATTCGATCGCTTACGCTTATTCTAATCAGCGGTGACACACGGCTGCGTTCATGGGTTGCTTTGCTGTCGGGTGTATTTCGGGATCGCGTTGCTCTGGGAGGTGCACGATGAAGAACGAGAGATGGACAGAGCCTGTCGAGGTCAATCTCGAGGCGAAGGGCAAAAGCGTTATCGCCGGCCCGTTCGAGGCACTGATGTTATTGACGGAAGGCTGGCCCAAAATTCGCGGATTGAGTTTCGTGAGAGCCAGAAGCGCGTGTCGCGCTGCGCTTGATGGACGCAAATCGCCGGAGGAAGCGCGCAAGTGCTTTACTGATGCGGTTTCCGAGATGCAGAAAAATCCGCACTGACCATATTCAGACGACAAATGGCCCCTCGAAAGGGGCCATTTTCATGTTTGCCATATTTCGTTCCATCTACATCCAGTAGGGTGCGACGCCGTAGTAGTCGTAAACCTTGCGGTCTCGCGCATGCAGCAGGTCATCGTCGTCCAGATTGGCGAAGTGAGGCGCATTTTCGATCTGCTCTTTGGTGAGATCGATGCGATAGCCATCGAGCTCTTCGTCATAATGGAGCTTTTCCCACGGCAGCGGATAATAGTCGTCGCCGATTCCGAAAAAACCACCGAAGCTCAAAACCGCATAGGCGACACGGCCGCCGCGTTTTTCCAGAATGATCCGCTGGATCGAGCCGATATGCTTGCCATCGGCGCCATAGACGCGCGTACCTTCAACCTTGTCGCTGGCGATCAGGCTCGGCGTATCCTTGACGTAAGGGTCCTGCCCGGCACGGGGTTCTTGATGCAACATAACGTCTTTCCTCCTTGGTTTTTCCTCGTGAGTATTACGCTTGGTAAACCCCTCCACCGGAAATTCGTTCCGAATCTTCTCGCGCGCTGCGGACTGAAGACGCGGATCAGGAGGCGCGGAAAAACCCCTATTGGCGGATTTTTTGCCAGACAGAAGGAGAAACGCCGACCATTTTGCGGAAGACGCGGGAAAAATGCGCCTGATCCGAAAACCCGGCTGCGATGGCGATGTCGGTCAGCGCCATGTCGGTTCGCATCATCAGGTCCTTGACCCGATCGATACGCGCCTGCATCTGCCATTGATGCGGCGGTACGCCTGTCGACGCCTTGAAGGCGTGGCTGAAATGGGATTGCGACAGGTTGGTGAGTTCTGCCAGTTCCTCCAGCCTTATCGACCGCAGGCAATGTTCGCGAATGTAATCGGTCGCCGCCCTCAATTGCCAGGAGGCCAGCTTGCTGCGTTTTTTGACCGGCTCCCGCTTCACCTTGAGGAAATCCGTCAACAGCGCCAGCACGAGGCTTTCGCCGTATAGATCGTGCAAAGGGTCGGGATTATCACATTCGGCGGCGATCAGCCGCGCAAGCACTAGCAGGCGCTCATCCTCGAACATCAGGTGCGGATCGAGCAATCCGTGCGGATCGAACCCCTGCACCAGCCGCGTCCCCAGCAATCCCGCATCGAAGTGCAGATCGAGATGGCGCACGAAGGAAACATTGCTGAGTTCCGCATGTACATCCAGGTCGGCCGGTACGAAGGAAATCCGGTTCGCTTCTGATGACGCGTAATTGTCGCGGCGGCTACGGTTCATCATGAACCGGCCATCATCCGTCCCATCCATATCGAGCAGGAAAACGAAACGCGGGTCCTTGCCGACATAGCGGCCACCCGCCTTGGGTGCGCAACGCACGTCCCAGAGATCGGCGACGATGCCGTTCCACACCCGCGAGCGTGGGCCGCCGATGACGGCAAAGCCCTCGATCTCATTTTCCATCCGAACGCGGAAAGCCATGGCCTCTCGATCCCGCAAGGCGCAAAGGCGCCCCTATAAACATGATAAGATTATTCATGTTTATAGGGGCAAACTATTTTTCCCGCAACTGCCAGCTACCCGTTACCACTTCTTGGAAAGCTTGAAGGTGATGGTGCGGCTGTCACCCCAGCCGCAAACGGAGACACCGGCGCAACTCTTGACATATTCCTTGTCGAAGACATTCGCGACGTTGACGGATGCCGTCCAGTCGTTCTTCTCGTAGCGGATCGCGGCATCGAAGACCGCAGCATCCGGAACACGCAGCGTGTTTGCCGCATCTGCCCAGGACTTGCCCTGATAACGCACGCCGCCGCCAATGCTGAGGCCTTCAAACGTATCATCGGTGAAGGCGTAATCCACCCAAAGCGACGCGGTGTGAGCAGGCACGATCCACGGCGATTTGCCGATCAGGTTGGGATTGGCGTCCTTGGTGATATCGAGATCGGTATAGGAATAGGAGGCGATTGTTTTCCAGTTGTCGGTGAGATTGGCCTTCGCCTCCAGCTCGAAGCCAGTGGACTCCACCTGTCCGAACTGGCCGCTCGTCGTTACGCCGCCGGCGGTATAGGAAACGATGGCGTTGTCCTTCACCAGCTTGAAGACCGAGGCGGTGATGCTGCCATCGAAGAAGGTGGGCTCGTATTTGATACCGGCCTCGAATTGATGTCCTTCCTCCGGTACGGCGGAGCTGCCATCCGCAAGTGTATCGATGAGCGGATTGAAGAAAGTGGCCGCCGAGACATAGGGCGTCAGGCCGTTGTCGAATTCATAGGCAAGACCGGCGCGACCGCTCAGCGCATCGTCATTGGAGCGGCGAGACACACCCGCTGGCAGCCTGTTGTTCAGTTCGGTATCGACGTAATCGTAACGCCCGTTCAGCGTGACCAGCCAGCCATCGCCAAAACGTAGCTGGTCCTGCGCATAGATGCCGATCTGCTGCTGCGTCACGACGTTATTGGCGTAGACGAAATTCGTTCCCTGCGTCGAGCCATAGACCGGGTTGAGCGCACCGATCGCATTCGATCCGCAGCACGCCTGCACCTGATCCAGCTTGTAGTATTTATAGTCGAGACCGAAGAGCAGCGAATGGCTGACAGCACCGGTATCGAACTGGCCTTCGACGCGATTGTCGACGCCGAAACTGTCGACCTTCGACAGGCCGTCATAACCGAAGCGGGTCAGCATATAGTCATTGGTGGTGGCATCGAGGATCGGCTGGCCATTGGCGTCGGTATTGGCCCAGCCGCCCGCATAGGGTCCGGTTTCGTGCTTGTAAAGGTGGCCGTAGCGGGCGTTCTGGCTTATCTTCCAGCCATTGTCGAATTCATGGCTGACTTCGTAGCCCACCATAGACTGGTAGACGCGACCATTGTCGATATCCGGTTCGCCATAAAAGGCCTTGCGGTCCAGCTTGCCGAAGGGTGCGTCAACCACCGTGCCGACATAGGGCAGGAAGCCATTGCCGACATGGACCTGATCCAGCGCCGAAAAATAGCCGTAGAGCGTGGCACTGGTCTGAGCATCCGGCTCGAAGGTGATCTGCGGCATGATGAAGCCGCGCAGATCCTCGGAGTAGTCGGTATAATTGTCGCCGCCCGAGACCTTGCCGGTGACGCGGTATTTCCACACGCCCTCACCGTCGACCTTGTCGCCGAGATCGAAACCGAAGAAGGCATTGCCGAAATTGTTGATGCCGATTTCCGTTTCGCGGACTGGCTCATCCTGCGGGCGCTTGCGAACCATCTGCACGATGCCGCCGGGATTGGCGCCGCCGTAGAGCACCGAAGCCGGTCCCTTCAGCACCTCCACCCGCTCCAAACCATAGGCATCCATCTGGAAACCGCCGAAACCGTAGCTGAACAGGTTCAGCCCATCCAGAAACACGCCGGTCTGGGTTGCCTGGAAACCGCGAATGTAAAACCAGTCCGTATCCGGATCGGTGCCGAAAGGTTCCGCCGTTACGCCGGGCGTGTAGCGCAGTACCTCGTCGATCTTGGTCACGACGCCGCGGTCATCCATTTCCTTGCGGCCGACGACCGATACGGACTGGGGAATGTCCTTCGTTTCCGTCTCAGTTTTCGAACCCGTCGCGCTTTTCTTCGCGACGTACCCCCGGACCGGACCAGTGGCGTTTTCCGCGCCCTGCCCCTCGACGGTGATCTCACGCAGGACGGTCGTCTGCTGTGCGTGACCTACCAATGGCGCCATCAAAACAATGGCAGCCGTTCCCAAAGCCAGGCGGCCCAAAAACATCTCATGCAAATTTTTCAAGATATGCCCCGAAACAGATCACGGCCGACGTTTATATACGGCAGGCCGCAGCACCTCAATTAAGCTGAGTATTTACATCAGGATTAAGGCCGGATGCTTGTCGTTTTCTGGGGAGATTTGAAGCTTATTGGCTTCTCGCACAGTTTTGCGCCTGTCATTTATGATGCAGGCGTCAGCCCTTGCGCCGCCCGATCCTTGCAAGCTGCATGACCGGCAGGATGCCGATGACGACGATCGCCAGTGCCGCAATCGACGCTTCCTCGTAGGTGCCACGCGCCGCCTCACCGTAAAGATGGGTTGCGAAAGTCTCAAAATTCAGCGGCCGCAACAGGAGGGTGGCGGGAAGTTCCTTGACGCAATCGACGAAGATCAGCAAGGCGGCGGCGGCCAGCGATGCCTTTGAAAGCGGCAGATGGATCTGTCGGAATGTCTGTGTTGCGGATCGTCCCAGCGTTCGCGAGGCGTGATCGAAGGATTGCGGGATACGGCTCAGGCCTGCATCAACGCCGCCAGCCGCAATGGTGAGGAACCGCGCCGAATAGGCGTAAATCAGGGCCGCACCGCTGCCGATGAAAATGAGGCCGGTGGATATGCCGAACCAGTCGCGCATGGTCTGGTCGACAAACCGGTCGAAGCCGCCAAGCGCAATCAGCACACCTATGGCGATGACCGTGCCGGGGGCCGCATAACCTACCGTGGAAAGCCGGTAGGACCAGAGCGAGAGACGTCCCGGAGCAAGGCGCATCGCGTAAGCGACCGCAAGGCCGAGGACGAGGGTGATCGCCGTCGCCAGTCCGGCAAAGAGGATGGTATTCAGAGCCTCATCGGCAAAACGGGACGACAGGCCGCTGAACCGGAAACGCTTCCATGCCTCGGTGACGAGATAGCTTGCCGGCGCCACGAAGCCGATCAGAACCGGCAGGCTGCCGAGCGCAAAGGCACCGCAAGCTCTAAGACCTGTGAGACGCACAGGCTCCAGTTCCCTGCTTTTCTGCGCCGACACGGTATAACGCTGCTTGCGCCGCGCCCATCGTTCAAATGCCACGAGGGCAACCACGATGAACAACATGGAAAGCGCGATCTGCGCCGCACCGGGCAGGTCGGATTTCGTGACCCATGTGGTATAGACCGAAACGGTGAGTGTGCGGACACCAAGGAATTCCGATGCGCCGATATCGTTCAGCGCTTCCATCAGGGCAAGGCTGATGCCGACCGCGACGGCCGGGCGTGCCAAAGGCACCGCAACCTTGAAGAAAGCGGCCCGTCTGGAAACTCCAAGCGTGCGTGCCGCTTCAAGCAGGTTGCCCGCCTGCGTGAGGAACATGGCGCGCACGGGAATATAGACATAGGGAAACAGCACGAAACCGAGCAGGATGATGCAGCCCGTCATGGACCTTATGTCCGGCAGGCGGAATTCACGCGGGCTGGAATAGCCGAGCAGCCAGCGGATCGCCCCCTGCACCGGCCCGATCGGATGCAGGATATCGAGATAGGCGTAAGCGACGATATAGGTGGGCATGGCCAGTGGCAGCAGCAGCGCCCATTCCAGTATTTTGCGGCCGGGAAAAGCATAGGCCGTAACCAGCCAGGCGGCAAATGTGCCGATAACACCGGCCAGCAACCCGACGCCGAGCATCAGAACGGCGGTATCCGGCAAAGCCGTCAAAATCACGCTGGAACCGAGATGGGACCACAGGCCATCAGACCCCTGCACCGCCTGTGAGACGAGTGCCAGAACCGGCAGCATGGCGCCACAGACCGCTGCCAGAGACAGGCTCAGCCACCAGAAGGAGGATGAAAACCTTGGTCTTGCGCGGGGCATCAATGGCTGGACGGCGTCTGGATTCATGAGCTTCTTGAAAATACAGGGAAAGGCGCCCGCGGATGCGAACGCCTTCCAACTTGTTGTCGCCAATTGGCCTTTACTGGTCGAAACCGACCTTGTCGACCAGCCCGCTCGCCTGTTTGCGATGAGAGACGATCTCCGTCAGCGATTTGTTGTCAACCTTCAGGGTGCCGAAGGAAGCAACGATGTCGTTGAGTGCTGCGCCCTGCCTGACCGGATATTCGAAGTTGGCTTCGGCATAGATCTTCTGGGCTTCGTCCGAAACGAGGTATTCCAGAAGCTTGACGGCTTCGGCTTTGTTCGGAGCGTTCTTGGCAACAGCCGCGCCGCTGATGTTGACCTGCGTGCCACCATTCTTGAACGTCGGCAGAACGACCTTGATCGCGTCGCCCCACTTCACCTGCTCCTCGCCGCCCTTGCCCGAGCGCATCAGGCCGACATAATAGGAGTTGGCGATGCCGATATCGCAAATTCCGCCGAGGATATCCTTGGCAACGTCACGGTCGCCGCCGCCTGCCTTGCGGGCCAGGTTTTCCTTGACGCCGGCAAGCCACTTTTCGGTGTCCGCTGCGCCATAGTGAGCGATGTAGTCGGCAAAGAGAGCCGTGTTATAGGGATGCTGGCCGGCGCGAATGCAGATCTTGCCCTTCCACTTCGCATCTGCCAGGTCTTCATAGTTGAAGGAGGCAAGGTCGAGATCCTTCGCCGCATAGAGAACGCGGGCACGCATGGAAAGTGCGAACCAGTGGCCCTTGGCGTCGCGAAGTTCCGCCGGAATAGCCTTGTTCAGGGTTTCGGATTCAACCGGCTGGGTAACACCCTTTTCCGCGAGATCGACGAGATTGCCGGCATCCACCGTCATCAGCACGTCGGCAGGTGAGCTTGCGCCCTCGCTCAGAACGCGCTCTGCAAGGCCATCCTTGAGGAATACGGTGTTGACCTTGACACCGCTGGAGGCCGTGAAGGATTCCAGCAGGGGCTGGATCAGGGCCGGCTCTCTCGTGGTGTAGATGTTCAGTTCAGCAGCGCTGACTGATCCCGCTGCAAAAGTGACCGTGCTGGCAAGCAGGGCAAGTTTGGCAAATTTCGTCATGGTGTGTCTCCCTCTTCGATGGCGCAATATAGGGGGAGCAAACATCATACATGACGTATCAAATCAAGTTTTATTTGGCCGTTTTCAGACGGGTTTCGATCACCAACAGTTGAAAATAGAGCGAAAATAAACATGCAAATCCGCTCATTCAACTTCAGGTAAATATCAGGACACCCTTCGGATCGATGCCGAAGCGCACTGCCTTGGTCTTGGCGGGTGTGCGCTGCATCGTCCTGACGCGCAGGTCGGCTGGAAGGCCGGGAACGGCTATGCCGAGTTGTTCGATCTCGCCGAGGAACACACGACTTGATATTTCGCCGGCAATCCCGTCTTTCGCAGCGCTGTCCTCAATGATCGAAATCGCATTGGGGCGAACATAGGCGGTGGCGGCAAGACCTTCCGCCAGACCGGACGCATCGCCCAGAGGCCCGAGCGGCGTTTCCACCCGCCCCTTCCTCACTCTGCCCTCGATCTTGTTGAAGGCGCAGAAAAAATCGGCGGCGTAGCGGCTTTTGGGATGATCGTGGATTTCGTAGCCCGTGCCGCTCTGGACGATACGACCGCGCTGCATCAGCACCACACGATCGCCGGCGGAAAGCGCTTCTTCCGGATCATGGGTGACCATGATCGCCGTCGTGCCCAGTTGCCGCAGGACGCCCAGCGTTTCCTCGCGCACAGTGTCGCGCAATCCCCGGTCCAGATTGGAAAAGGGCTCATCCATCAACAGCAGGCCGGGTTGCGGGGCAAGGGCGCGGGCGAGGGCTACGCGCTGCTGCTCACCGCCCGAAAGCGTGTGCGGGTAGCGCTTGGCCAACTCCTGCAGATGAACGTGCTCGATCATCTCCGCAGCCCGGCGGCGGGCCTCGGCCTTTGGCAATGACCTGAGACCGAACATCACATTCTGTTCGACGGTGAGATGCGGGAAGAGCGCATAATCCTGAAAGACGAAACCGATATTGCGCTTTTCCGGTTCCACGAAACCAGCCGGACCAGCAACGACTGCGCCATTCACACAAACGCTGCCATGATCAGGCGTTTCCACACCCGCTATAATGCGCAGCAGGGTCGATTTTCCACAGCCGGACCGTCCCACCAGACAAATGATTTCGCCGCGTTCGACGGTCAGATCGATATCGGACAATACATCCGTATCGCCGAATCTTTTTCCGACCGATTTCAGTTCAAGCGCTGCGTTGCCTGCCATTTCCAATCCTGCCCTGCTTTGCGAATTATGTTGATCGCTCAAATCAGGATTAAAGTCAAAAGGCGGGGAAAATAGGTTTCCATTCACGAGGTTGCGAGATGTTCGGCAGGAATATTGACGTTTACGTTAGAGTTAAATAGGCTTTGCCGATACGATGGACGTCAAGTGATTAGACGTCTATCATTCGTCATCGGGGAGCGGAGGAGCAGTCGATCCGGTGACGCCACATGCGGTTCCCTCAATCCGGCCATTACGCCGGTTGATTGGGGGTCTCATGATGATCAGGCAGCTTATAGCGCCTTTCATGCGTTCCATCGAACGCACGGCGCGACAGAGACTCTGGGAGGAGAAGCATGAGTGAATTGTCCCTGGGACATCCGGAAAATGTCAGCGCAGAGAAGCGCTGGCTGGCATCCTACCCGCCGGGCGTACCTTCCGAAATCCCCGCATCCGCCAATACCTCCCTTGTCGAACTTCTCGAAAAGAGCTGCGCGAAATTTGCCGACAGGAAGGCCTTTTCCAGCATGGGAAAGTCCCTGACCTACCGGGAGCTGGATATTGAAACCCGCGCGGTGGCCGCGTGGCTGCAATCCAGAGGGCTGGAAAAAGGCGACCGGGTTGCGGTGATGATGCCGAATATCCTGCAGAACCCCGTCGCCGTATACGGAATTTTGCGGGCAGGCATGATCGTGGTCAACGTCAATCCGCTCTATACGCCGCGCGAGCTGGAACACCAGCTGAAGGATTCCGGCTCAAAAGCGCTTTTCGTACTCGAGAATTTCGCCCATGTGGCGCAGCAGGCGGTGCCGAAAACCGCCGTCAGACATGTGGTCGTTGCGGCCATGGGTGATCTCCTCGGCCTCAAGGGACATATCGTCAATCTTGTGGTTCGCAAGGTGAAGAAACTGGTGCCGGCCTACGCTATTCCCGGCTCCATCAGCTTCAAGGCCGTGTTGAAGGAAGGTCAGGGATTTTCCCTGAAGGCGGTCCGCCTCCTGCCTCAGGATATCGCATTCCTGCAATATACCGGCGGAACGACGGGCATTTCCAAAGGTGCGATCCTCACCCACGCCAATCTTCTGGCCAACAAGGCGCAGATCAGCCTGTGGCTGGATGCCGCTTTCACCCAACGCAAGGACCGTCCAGAAGTCCTCAACTTCGTCTGCGCGCTGCCCCTATGCCACATCTTTGCGCTAACGGTGAATTCGCTGATGGGAATTGCGCTTGGCGGCCATAACCTGCTGATCGCCAATCCGCGCGATATTCCCGGCTTCGTGAAAGAGTTGTCGCATTATCGACCGCATATTTTTCCGGGTATCAATACGCTGTTCAACGCGCTGATGAACAATGAGGATTTCCGCAAGCTCGATCTGTCCTCGCTCATTCTCGTTCTCGGCGGCGGCATGGCGGTGCAGAGGCCGGTGGCCGAGCGCTGGCTTTCCATTGTCGGCTGCCCGATCGCCGAAGGTTACGGGCTATCGGAAACATCGCCCGTTGCCACCGTCAACAGACTCGATGCCACGGAATTCAGCGGCACCATCGGCCTGCCTATTTCCTCGACGGAGATCGACATTCGCGACGAGGAAGGCAACAGCCTGCCGACCGGCGAGGTCGGCGAGATCTGCATTCGCGGGCCGCAGGTCATGGCCGGTTACTGGCAGAGGCCGGATGAAACCGCGAAAGCAATGACCGAAGACGGCTTCTTCCGTTCAGGCGACATGGGTTTCATGGACGAGCGCGGCTACACCAAGATCGTCGACCGCAAGAAGGATATGATCCTCGTTTCCGGTTTCAACGTCTATCCGAACGAGATCGAGGAGGTGGCCGCCAGCCATCCCGGCGTGCTGGAATGCGCGGCAATTGGGGTTCCCGACGAACATTCCGGCGAGACCGTCAAGCTTTTCGTCGTCAAGAAGGATCAGTCGCTGACGGAAGCGGAACTCAAGGCCTTCTGCGCCAAGAGCCTGACCAACTACAAACGGCCGAAAATCATCGAGTTCCGAACGGAGCTGCCGAAATCGAACGTCGGCAAGATCTTGCGGCGTGAGTTGCGCAATCTGAACTGAAGGACGAGAGCCGGGTGACCGGCTCTTTTCTTTTCTCCCAGTCCATTTCTTTTACCGAAGTCGCCTTGATTTGGTCGCCTGAAAAAGAATAGTTTCCTCATCCTTCCAGGAAGCCGAGGAGCACGAGATGCAGGCCACCATCGAAAAACTGAAAGCAACGGCAAGCAGCACAGCCGCAACCGATCTGCGCGCCGCTTTTGCGGACGACGACAAACGATTCAGCCGTTTCAGCACCAAATTCGATGACCTGCTGATGGACTATTCCAAATGCGCTGTTAATGACGAAATCGTCACGCTTCTCGAACAGCTGGCGCGTGACGGTGGCGTCGAGGCAAAGCGCGAGGAGATGTTCTCCGGCAAGGCGATCAATTTCACCGAAGATCGTGCCGTGTTGCACACCGCACTGCGCAATCGCTCCAACACGCCGGTTCTCGTTGACGGCAAGGATGTGATGCCGGATGTGAACGCCGTTCTTGCTGCCATGGGCAAGTTTGCCGACGCCATTCGCTCCGGTTCCCTGAAAGGTGCGACCGGCAAGAAGATCACCGACATCATCAATATCGGTATCGGTGGCTCCGATCTCGGCCCCGTCATGGCGACGCTGGCGCTTGCGCCTTTCCATGATGGTCCGCGTGCGCATTTCGTCTCCAATATCGATGGCGCGCATATTGCCGACACGCTGAAGCTCGTTGATCCCGAGACCTCGCTCTTCATCGTCGCCTCCAAAACCTTCACCACAATCGAAACGATGACGAATGCCGCGACCGCGCGCCGTTTCATTGCCGAAAAGCTGGGTGAAGAGGCTGTGAAGCACCATTTCGCCGCCGTCTCGACAGCATTGGAAAAGGTTGCCGCCTTCGGCATCGAGAGCGATCGCATCTTCGGTTTCTGGGACTGGGTTGGCGGACGTTATTCGATCTGGTCGGCTATCGGCCTGCCGCTGATGATCGCCATCGGGCCGGAGAATTTTGGAAAGTTTCTGGATGGCGCGCATGCCATGGACAAGCATTTCCGCGAGGCGCCGATCCGTGAAAACCTGCCGATGCTGCTCGGTCTCATCGGATTTTATCACCGCAACGTGCTGAACTATTCCACGCGGGCGATCCTGCCCTATGACCAGCGCCTGTCGCGTTTCCCTGCCTATCTGCAGCAACTCGACATGGAATCGAACGGCAAGGGCGTGACGATCGACGGGACACCTGTCGAAGGCCAGTCCGGCCCGGTCGTCTGGGGCGAACCCGGCACCAATGGCCAGCACGCCTTCTACCAGCTCATCCACCAGGGCACGAGCGTCATTCCGGCGGAATTCATGATCGCCGCCAACGGTTTCGAACCGGAACTGCGCCATCAGCACCAGCTTCTCATCGCCAATTGCCTGGCGCAGTCGGAAGCCCTGATGAAAGGCCGCACGCTGGCCGAAGCGAAAGCCCAGCTCACCTCCAAGGGCATGGAAGACAGCCAAGCCGATTTCATCGCGCCGCACCGCGTTTTCACCGGCAACCGCCCGTCCATTACCTTCGTCTACGACAAGCTGACGCCATTTGCGCTTGGCCGTCTGATCGCGCTCTACGAACACCGCGTCTTCGTGGAAGGCGTGCTGTTCCGCATCAACTCCTTCGACCAGTGGGGTGTGGAGCTTGGCAAGGAACTGGCAACCGGCCTGCTTCCCGTCGTTGAAGGCAAGGAAAGTGCAGCCGGCCATGACAGCTCGACACAGGGTCTGGTGAAAGCGCTGTCGGGACTGGCGGGGTAAAATCCTTGCTCCCTTGATAATTACGAAAGCCGGAAGGAAACTTCCGGCTTTTTCAATTCAGCATCGATGGAACGCCGATTGGAGGCACATATGGCACTGCGGCAAGGCAAGGATTTTCTGGCGTTTCATGATCTGCCTGAAGATGCGGTGCTGTCGATCATAGACCGTGCAGGCAGTCTGGCGCATGACTGGTCAAAGCGCACGATGCCACAGCTGCTCAAGGGAAAACGCATCGGGCTGATCGTCGACGACACCGGTTGGCGCAACACCGCTGCCTTCGATCTCGGCATTCAGGCCATGGGCGGTATTTGTGCCAGCGTCCCGATCAGCTTTAATGGCCGTGAAGAAATCGCCGACCTGGCGGGCTATCTCGACAACTGGTTCGATCTAGTCATTATCCGCACGAAAGAACTCGCGACCCTCCGGGCGCTTGCAGCCGAAATGCGTGCACCCGTGATCAACGCGCGGACTAAGTCCAATCATCCCTGCGAGACGCTTGGCGATCTTGCCTACATAAAAAGCGTGAGAGGCCGGGTCGACGGTCTCAAAATCGTCGGCGTCGCACCGGATGCAAATATCTTAAGCTCGTGGGTCGAGGCCTCGATTTCCCTGCCAATTCAGGTCACACAAGTTTACCCCGAACAATGGCACGTCACCGATGCTGCGCTCATCAACCCGAATTTCCGGGCCAGTTCTGATATGGCGGAGTTGCTGGACACGGATGTGGTCATTACCGATTCCTGGCCCGCCGGTTCGGATCATATCCTGATCGACTACCGCATATCCGCATCCCTTCTCGACAGGATGCAGCCCGAGGTGATCTTTTTACCCTGCCCGCCGGTTGCCCGTGGTCAGGAAGTGACGGCAGATGCAATGACGCATCCGGCCTGTCAAAGCCGGCCCGCAAAGGCATTTCTTCTGCACGCGCAGAATGCCCTGATGGAATTTCTCCTCGCCTGAGACGGCGCCGGTCGCCTCAGATATACAGCGCCGCCATCTTGCGCCAGGGGCCTGCCCGATGGGCACGTCCCTCCCAGACATGCAACTGATGCCCTATCTGCTTGTCGTTAAGAACCCGGCTCAAGTGATGGTTGTTGTCCAAAAACGGATCGGCATCGCCGATGGTGAAAACCATGTCGATGCGGCGGAGGTTTTCAAGCCGCCAGCCGCAGGCGAGGTCCGGCAGAAAGTGGCTCGGCATGTGGAAATAGACATCGTCATCGTAGTAACCGTCGAACAGATCGCCGAAGGATTCCACCTTCATCGTCAGGTCGTAGCGGCCGGAAAAGGCGACGAGCTTGCGGAAAAGATGCGGGTGGCGAAAGACGAGGCTTGCGGCCTGAAACGCGCCGAGACTGCAGCCCTGCACGATGGTATCGCCATGCGGGTTCTTCTGCGCCATCAGCGGCAGCACTTCATTCAGAATATAATCTTCGAAGGCGGCATGGCGGCGAATGCGCTCGGCCGGGTGATTATAGGCCGCATAAAAGGTCTCTCTAGCCAGCCCCTCGATACAATAGAGCTGAAGATGACCGGCCTCCACTTTATCGGCCAGACTGTCGACAAGGCCAAGTTCCTCATATTCGAAGAAGCGCCCGTCGCGTGTGGGAAACATCAGCACCTTGGCGCCAGAATGACCGAATATCAACAGCTCCATATCGCGATGAAGCCTTTGACTATACCAGCGGAGATATTCGCGTTTCATGGCACCTTGAAAAACTGTCTGACCTTGTCCTTGTGGACCGCATCTTGGGATGCACTGTCAGCGTATTCGAAATGTCCCGCGTCTAGGATGAAGATTTCATTAAATTTTGAGGACGGCAGGGCATTGGCAACCGCAAATTGGCACGGCGGCGCCACCGCCGGATCGAACAGGGCGGGCGCGACCAGCATCGGCACTTTTATGCGGGAAGCCGCAGAAGCGGCATCGAACAGACGCAGCATTTCCAGCACATTGGCATGGGTCTTCTGATAGGTCTGGACCGCATCCGCGCTGCCGACGGTCGGCAGCGTCAGCCAGAACGGCCGGTGCCCGAATGTCGGTACGACCAGATGGCCCCGGTCAAGGCGCGCATCATATGGTATCGCCAAAGCCCCGATGCCGCCGCCGAAGCTGATGCCGCTATAACCCACCTGCCCTTCCAGCCATGGATAGAGCGTGACGAGCGTGGAGACGGCGATCCACAGATCATCGACACAGCCACCGATGATGTAGTCGTCTTTCCTATCGATGTTGTAGAGGACATGAAGGGCCGGGTCGGACGAAATCGGCGGACAGGCGCTCAGCGAAAGCCCGCGAAAACAGGGAAACAGCACGGCCGTTTCTTCCACCGGCACATCGAAATCGGGCTCTCCCCGCCCACCATAACCATGGCCGACAACAAGGCCGCGCCGCACCTGTCCTTCGCGCGGCAGAAGCATCCATCCACCGATGCGGAAGCCGCCGGTGGATGTGTAGGAGATGTCGAGAACATGCCAGCGGGGATGGCTGAGTTTGCTCTTGCGCAGCACCGGTCGCGGATCCGTGGCCAGCGCGCGACGATAACGCTTCTTCCAGAAATCATCAAAGCCCGGCGGCGCCTCAGGCGGGATAATGGCCAGCAACTGCTCGCGCTGCATGCCATAGGTCGGGTCGAAATCGAAAGGATGGGTTGTTGGAACGCTCATGCGATGCTTGTTTCGTGAAAAACCGGCCGACACAAGCTTCTTGATATCCAAATATCGGTTTTTTACGGCCCTGGCCCAGGCAGGAGTGGTGAACCGCCTTTTCAAAACGGTTCAACCATATCCTTTACAATCCGATTTCATGCGCGAAGGGCGGATTTGCGCCAGCTCGCGAGACGGTCACCGCAGCAGCCTTTGCGCCGAGCGCCAAAGCCTTTCTGATCTGTTCTTCCGTCAGCGAAGCAACCTGCGCCTTCGTCAGAAGCCCCTGCATTTTCAGCGAGGCGAGAATACCGGCGTCGAAGGTGTCGCCCGCGCCGACGGTATCGACGACCTCCACGCGCTCGGAAGCCACTTCCACCTTGAAATTGGCGGTGTAACCGACCGCGCCCTTGGCGCCACGTGTGACGACGACCAGTTTCGCGCCGTGATGCAGCCAGTGGCGCGCGAGCGTGTCCTCATCGCCTTCCAGACCGAACCACTCGAGGTCTTCGTCGGAGAATTTCACGATATCCGACATGGCAGCCATACGGCGGATGCGGGCCATATGCGACTGCTTGTCCTTGATGAAACCGGGGCGGATATTCGGATCGAGGGAGATGACTCGGCTTTGATGCTCGCGCACCATAAGCGCCTCGTAGGTGCTGCCACAGGGTTCCGGAATGAGGCTGATCGCGCCGAAATGCAGCGCCTCGCAATCGGCGCCCAAGGCCGGAAGCTCGGCCTCGGTGATCATCCGGCCGGCGGTGTTTTCGTCATAAAAGGCGTAGGTGGCATGGCCATCGACGAGCTTGACGAAGGCGATGGTGGTCGGCCGCGAAAGCGTTGCGCAATAGCTGAAATCCACGTTGCTCGCCCGCAGGGTTGTCCGCAGGATATCGCCCATCATATCATCGGAAAGACCCGTGAAGAACGCGGACGGGACGCCGAGACGCCCGAGCGCAATCGCCGTGTTGAAGACCGCTCCGCCTGCATAGGGGGCAAAACCCGCCTCACCCAGCGTCGTCTGCCGGGGCAGCATGTCGATCAGGGCTTCACCACAACACAGGATCATTACGGTCCTCCTCAAACAGCAAATCAAATGGACTTAAATCGATTTAGACGAAGATCGATCGGAAGGCCAGCCACAAGCTGGCTGGCCGCATCCGAAATCAAGATTGCGGCAATTCGCTGACGCCGCCGCGCTTTGCAGACCAGGGCAGCGGGTTATCGAGGAAGGCCTCGACCTCCGACAGGGTCTTTTCGTCGAACAGCTTTTCAGCCCGGGCAACAGCCAGAACATCGCGCCAGGTCGTGAGATAATGCAGCTTGACATTGCCATTGGCGAAGCGCGCTTCGGCCTGTTCGAAAATGCCGTAGTAGAAGAGTGCAATACCGTGATCGACAATGCCGCCCGCCGCGCGGATGGCGTCGATGAAGGTAAACATCGAGCCGCCGGCCGTCGTGAGGTCCTCGATGACGAGAACGCGGGCGCCTTCCGGCATATGGCCTTCGATCTGGGCGTTGCGGCCATGGCCCTTCGGCTTCTTGCGGCAATAGATCATCGGCAGGCCAAGGCGCTCGGCGAGGAAAGCCGCGAATGGAATGCCCGCCGTTTCACCGCCTGCGACACAGTCGAACTTCTCGAAACCGGCCTCACGCATCACCGCCGCTGCCGCAAAATCCATTGCCGCAGAGCGAATGCGCGGGAAGGAAATGAGCTTGCGCATGTCGATATAAACAGGACTCTTCATGCCCGAGGCGAAGGTGTACGGGCTTTCCGAATTGAAGTGAACCGCCTTGATTTCCCACAACATCTTCGCAACCAGTTCTGCAACGACAGTGCGGTCAGTGAATGTGAAATGGTTCATAGGCGTTCTCCTTTTTCGGCCTTGGTTTATCGCTCCGAAAACCGGGGCCAGTTTTCGGAAAGCACAACGTCTCGGTTCAGCATTGCAGGCATCCGCAGGCGGCACCGGAACTTATGGATGCCTGTGGACCATAACAAAACCGCCGGCATTGCCGGCGGTCATCAAAAAAATCAGCTCACGTCCCAATGAAGCGGGAACATCGGATCAAATACGGTCACGGGCCCGGCGCCCGTCTCGATCTTGGCGGGAAACGACACCGGCTCCTCGCGCTTCACCAGCGTGATCGTCTCCTCATTTGGCGCCAACCCGTACCAGGCTGGGCCGTTGAGGGAAGCGAAGGCTTCCAGCTTGTCGAGAGCGTTTTCCTGCTCGAAGACATGCGCAAGACAGCTCATGGTGTTGATCGAGGTATAGATGCCGGCGCAGCCGCAGGCGCATTCCTTCAGCGGATCGACATGCGGGGCGGAATCGGTGCCGAGGAAGAAGCGGGCATCACCCGAAATCGCGGCCGCACGGAGTGCCAACCGGTGCTCCTCGCGCTTGGCGACGGGCAGGCAGTAATAATGCGGCTTGATACCGCCGACCAGAATAGCGTTGCGGTTGATGATGAGATGGTGAGTGGTGATGGAACCGGCGAGATTGGCCTTGGACGACTTGATGTACTCCACGCCATCGCGGGTGGTAATGTGCTCCATCGTCACCTTGAGTTCAGGCAGGCGCTGGCGCAGCGGCTCCAGAACCGTTTCGATAAAGGCTTTCTCACGGTCGAAAATATCGACCTCCGGCGTCGTCACCTCGCCATGCACGCAAAGCGGCAGGCCTATCTTCGCCATGCGTTCCAGAACCGGCATCGCCTTGTTGAAATCGCGCACGCCGCCGTGGGAATTGGTGGTCGCGCCGGCCGGATAGAGCTTCACGGCGGTGATAAGGCCACTTTTCTTGCCCTCTTCCACGTCGTCGGCCTGCGTGTCCTCGGTGAGATAAAGCGTCATCAGCGGCTCGAAACGGTCGCCCGCCGGAATGGCCTTGACGATGCGTTCGCGATAGGCGCGGGCATCGGCGCAGGTGACCACCGGTGGCACCAGGTTCGGCATGATGATTGCGCGGGCGAAATGGCGGCTCGTATCCCCGATCACGCCTTCCAGCATGGCGCCATCGCGCAGATGCAGATGCCAGTCATCAGGGCGGCGAAGGGTGAGCGACTTCATCGGGATACCTCGGAGCATGACGGAATTGGCGCCCGCTTAGCATCTTTCGTCACAGGAAAACAGCCGCCGAGAGGCATCGGGCGGCTGTAAATGTCATTTTTTTGAAGCGAGCCTCAGATGCCGCCCGCTTCGGGACCCCACACATCCGTCATGGCAAAGCCGTCCGCGAAGGGATCGAAGGGGTCAAGGCCGACTTGGTGCAGCCCGAAGGTGAAACCACGTCCGGCAATGGTGGGAATGACCGCCGGACGGCCTGCCACTTCGGTGACGGCGGAAAGGCCGACGTCGAATTCCGAACCGATGATCGAACGGGATTTGTATTCGTCTCCCACCTTCACCTTGCCGCGCGCGTAAAGCGTTGCAAGATTGGCGGAGTTGCCGGTGCCGCAGGGCGAGCGATCCGCCCGGCCCGGCCACATGGTGGTGCAGGTGCGGATGGAACCATCGGCATCCACATCGCGGAACATCACATAGGCCACGCCTGATATGGCGGGGATTTCGGGATGCACGACCGTCATTTCACTGTTGACGAGGTCCTTGAGGATCATGCCCGCAGCAACCAGTTTCGCCGCATTGGCCTTTTCGATGGTCAGGCCGATCTGGCGCACATCGACCAGCGCGTAAAAGATGCCGCCATAGGAAATATCCATCGTCACCTTGCCCCATTCGGGCGTGTCGATGGTCACATCCAGCTCATGCACGAAGGACGGCACCATGGTCAGCTTGACCTTTTCGCAGCGCCCGTCGCGGCAGGTGGCGGTGGCCTTGACCAGACCGGCGGCCGTTTCCAGAATGACGACCGTTTCCGGTTCCTGCATCTCTACCATGCCGCTTTCCAGAAGTGCTGTCGTCGCGCAGATGGAATTGGAGCCGGAGCTGGCATGCGCCTGATCCGGCTGGAGAATGACGAAGGCTGTATGGGCATCCGGGTGCTTCGGCGGCAGCAGAAGATTGACCGACCCCATGGGCGTGCCACGCGGCTCCAGCGTCAGAAAGCGGCGCAGGGCTTCCCCTTTGGGATCGGTATTCATCCAGTTAAGCTGCTCGGCCACGGTGTTGCCGGGAATTTTCGGCGCGCCGCCGGTGACGACACGGCCGATTTCGCCTTCGCAATGAACATCGAGAAGCTGCAGGGTGCGTTTCCAACGCATGGGATCTTACTCCGGAAGTTGAGCTGTTGACCGGACCATATAGGTAAAAATACAAGCTGTATACAAATCTGCGCGAGCTGGATGGCGAAAATCGCTTATGGTTTTCGCCATCCAGTTCTCATCGTGATCTAGCGATTACGGCACTCCGCCCGGTTACGATTGGCGGCGGCGTCGCAATTCACTCTCGAAGACTGAACCGCCTGATCGTCCACCACGGAGCCGGCCGTATCACCAACCGATCCGACGGTGTTTTCGACAGAGCGGCCGAGCCTCTCCACCTGCCTGCCGTAATTTTCACGCGTGCGCGGATCGAACACCGCAATGGGCGCACTGACCACGACGCTTGCCGCTGTTCCGACCGTTTGCGCGGCACCGATGCTGACCGCGCCCAGCGCCTCACCCAGACCGACATCGGAATCCGTCACGGTCTGACCGGCAATGAGGCGGTCGCCGATCAGGCGCACGACTTCAGGGCTTTCTGCAAATTTGCCGTGGTTCAACCGGTCACCGGATTGCAGCTTGGTCAGATCGAGTACAGTAATACCGGCCTTTTCCAGCTGGCTGCGATAGGGTTCGACGGAAGGGTCGATCTGGCCCAGACGGTCGACATTGCCGGAAATGCGGCGCGACAGGCTGAGCGCACGATCATCCTGCGAGACGAACAGGGTGAATTTCGGCGGCGCCTTGCCGAAGCTGGCGAACTGCCGGCTGAACACGTCCACATCGAGATCTGGTGCTGCCAGAATGACATTGCTGATCTTCGGATCGACGCGGCCGTTGCGGATGGCCATCTGGCGCAGCGCCTCCACGGCAAGCCAGGTGCCCATGGAATGCGCCATGACCGTGACCTCGCCTATCGACTTGTCCTTTGCCAGACGGGTCAGCATTTCCTCAAGCGCATCGCGCGAGTAATTGGTGCTTTCCTTGTCGTAATTATAGTCGAAAATACTTGCTCGCGACGGCCATGTGAAAACCACAGGCACGACATCCGAGCCGGAATCATAGACGATCTGGGCAAAGCGATAGACCGATTCCTCGTAACGATTATTGAAACCGTGCACGAAGACCAGAACGCGGCGGTCCTTCTGGATATGTTTGCTGATCCAGCTTTTCGTCTCCGCTTCGGAACGAACAGGCTCAACCGCCACCGTGGTGAAATCCTTCAGCGGGTCAGGCGGCAGCTTCTTCGGCCACTGCACCTGCCCGACCTTGCGGTTGGCCTTGGGCGGAATGGAGATGGTGACGGCATCGACCTTCAAGCCGGTTCCGCGTTCGCCGCCGAAAAGTACGGCGGCATTGTCCGACGGCGCACGCGTGGTGGCGACCAGAAGATTGACGGGCGTGGTTCCCGCCACGGTCTGCCCTGTTGGCGTCATGACCCCGATGGGACGCCCCCCGCAGCCGGCGAGCAGGGCAACAATCGCGATTATGGCTACGAAGCGGATGGGCATCACATCATTCTCCTGCAACCCAAAGGCAGCCGGATAGCGGCCAGAGGACAGGAATTTCTACCGGAGGCGGAACTGCCGCGCCAGCAACCATCGCGGAAGCGCGGAGATTTCCGCGCCGGTGTGTCCAAACAGACCCAATTTTCCCGCCTTGCGGAGCCGGGAGACGTGATTGTGACGTGCAGGCGAGTTCTATCGCTGCGGCAGCATCGTGCCCCTTTCGCGAAGGGCATTGTGCCAGGACAGCGCCTCTTCAATGAGGTGCGGCGTATGTCCGCCGCGTGCCACCGCCCGCTGGAAATAGTCCGTCAGGGCATCGCGATAGTGGGGGTGCACGCAATTTGCGATAATGACCGCAGCGCGCTCACGCGGGGCAAGGCCGCGCAGATCGGCCAGCCCGATTTCCGTGACCAGAATATCCACATCATGTTCGGTATGGTCGACATGGCTGACCATCGGCACGACGCTGGAGATGGCGCCGCCCTTGGCAATCGACTTGGTGACGAAGATGGACATATAGGCGTTGCGGGCAAAATCCCCCGAGCCACCAATGCCGTTCATCATGTGAGTGCCACCGACATGAGTGGAATTGACGTTGCCATAAATATCGAATTCCAGCGCCGTATTGATGCCGATGATGCCGAGGCGGCGGATGACCTCCGGGTGATTGCTGACCTCCTGCGGACGCAGGATCAGCCTGCTCTTGTAATCGGCCAGTCGCGGCATGATCCGTTCGTTCATGGCGGAGGAGAGCGTGATCGATGAACCGGAGGCGAAAGTAAGCTTGCCAGCATCGAAAAGCTCGAAGGTCGAATCCTGCAGGACCTCCGAATACATTTTGAGATCGTGAAACGGCGTATCGATGAAACCGTGCATGACGGCATTGGCGATGGTGCCGATACCGGCCTGCAACGGCTGGAGTTCGTGGGTCATGCGGCCATGACGGACCTCATTCAGCAGGAATTCGGTGAGATGGCCGGCAATCGCCTTGGTCTCGTCATCAGGCGGCAGCACCGTCGAAAAACTGTCGCTCTTGTCGCTGAGGACGATTGCGGCGATTTTTTCCGGCGGCACCGGAATGAACGGCAGACCGACGCGACTGTCCGTTGCCACCACCGGAATGGGCATGCGGGTCGGGCGTTTTGCGGGGATGAAAATATCATGCAACCCCTCGAGAACGTCGGGTTGCGAAAGATTGATCTCAACGATGACCTTTTCGGCCAGAATGGCAAAGCTCGCCGAATTACCGACGGATGTGGTGGGCACGATACCGCCGTCCGCCGTAATCGCTACCGCCTCGATGATGGCAACATCGACGCCGTGGATCTGGCCGCCGCGCAATTGCTCGACCGTTTCAGAAAGGTGCTGGTCGATGAACATCACCTTGCCGTCATTGATCGCCTTGCGCAAAGCGGGGTCGGACTGAAACGGCATACGGCGCGCCAGCATGCCCGCCTCCACCATGGTCTTGTCGAGATCGTTGCCAAGCGATGCACCGGTCATCAGGGTGATCGTCATCGGGTGCGTCTTCGCACGCTCGGCCAGCGCCAGCGGCACCGCCTTTGCTTCGCCGGCGCGCGTAAAGCCGCTCATGCCCACCGTCATGCCATCCTGAATGAGGCCGGCAGCCTCTTCAGCGCTGACTATCCTGTTCAAGAGGGACGCGTTGCGGATACGCTTTTCAAGCATGCACTTCTCCATGATCTGCATTCCAGATGGCGCGTCACGTGGCTGGCCACCTCACCAGTGACTATGGCGCGGAGTTTCAACGATGAAACTGACATAGATCAAGGGTGTGAACGGGACCATGGCTTTGATCCATCAAATCTGATCAACAGACCGCAAGTGGCGCATCTGCGCGACAGGCTGCGGGGCCATCGCAGCATCGCAGCCCACCGCAACCGCTGATGAGCCGAGTGGATCGCCTCGTTACATACAGGAGAGTTGCCTCAGCTATTGCCTGCAATCAGGGGCCTTCGCATGCGGAGGCCTGGCCCAGCACGACCTGCCCTACCTCGACATCATACGCACGGAGGCCGAATGCACCGAGGCTGATCACCCGGTAACAGGGGTTGCCGCCGGTCCACAGGGGATCGACAACCTCGATATCGGTAATGAAGCGATGTGCGCAGGCCTGGCCGGAACTATAGGCGATACCTTCGGCGCTGGTGCCCGCCATCGGAACGTGGATATGGCCAAAAACAATATGGCGCACGCCCGCCGGATGGCTGCCTAGACGCTGCATAACCGCGCCGTCATCATGCATGCCGATGTTTTCGAAATGCCGGATACCGCAATCCATTGGCGGGTGGTGAACGAAAACCGTCACGGGAAGGTCGCCAGCGCCTTCAAGCGCCTTGTCCAGCCATGTCAGGCGATCCGCACCGTACATGCCGCCGATGACATCGGCCTCGTGGCTGTCGAGAAACAGCAGCCGGCCGAATTCGGTATCGATGAAGGACTGGATATAGCCGTTTTCATCCCGTGGCTGTTCGGGAAAGGCCGCCACGAATTCCGGACGGCGGTCGTGATTGCCGAGCATCAGCCGCACGGGCAAGGACACGGATGCCAAAATGTCGCGAAGGAGTTCATAGGCCTCCGGCTCGCCGTAATTGCAAAGATCGCCCGTCATCACCAGAAGGTCGGCATCGGCGTGTTTTTCGACGATATCTGATATCGCCGCGCGCAGCTGCTTCTCGGGATCCACGCCGTTTATCGCGATGCCTGGCGGCAAAAGATGGGTGTCTGTAATCTGGATGATCTTCATTGTCGGTCTCTCTGCATGAAAATGGCTGCGGGAATGTGCTTCCCGCAGCCTTTTCGATGGTTTCGCTTACTTCAGCAGGGCGTTGGTCTGCTCGACGATCTGCTTGAGACCAGCTTCCGGCGACACTTCACCGCGCATGACGGTGCCGATAATATCGCGCTGGGTGCGCCAGATGCGGACGGAATCACCACCGGGATAACCGGCCCACGGCAGAGAACGGTCAGCCTGCAGCGAAGCGGTCTTCACATTCGGGTTCTCGGCGTAATAGGGAGCCAGGAAGTCAGCGCCGGTTGCCAGCTTGTTGGTCGGCAGGTAGCCGGTGATGCGCACGATGGTGTTCTGCGCCTCGGGGCCGGTGATCCACTTCAGGTACTTCCAGGCAGCGTCCTGCTTGGCTTTTTCCTGCGTCAGGATAACGGCAGAGTTGCCGCCGGTCGGCACGCCGCCCTTTTCCTTGTTGTCGAGCGGGAAGGTTGCCGTCTTCAGCTTGAAGCGATCGCCAACCAGACCCTGGATTGTCTGAACGTGAGCGGGCGTCGAGAAGATGAAGCCGGTAAGGCCTGCACCGAACTGCTGGCGCGACTGGTCCCAGTCGAGCAGGTTCTGGCCACCTTCGGTGACGAACTGGCGGGTCATTTTCAGGGCGTTGAGGCCGATCTCATTGTCGAATGCAACGGTCTTGGTCTTTTCGTCAACGAGCTTGCCGCCCTGTTCGAAAACGAGCGCCTGCCACAACCAGTCATCCGGCCAGCCATTGATGTCGTAGCTCATGCCCGCAAACTTCGGGTCGAGTGCCTTGATCTTCTTGGCGAGAGCGATCAGCTCCGGGAAGGTCGTCGGCATCTTGTCCGGGTCGCCGCCAGCCTTGGTGACGAGGTCGGAGTTGATGTAGATGATCGGCGAGGAAGCGTTGACCGGCAGGCCGTACTGCTTGCCGTCGATCTGGCCGAGTGCGGCCATCTTCGGGCTGTAGTTCTTATCGAGGAAGGCCTGGCCGCCTTCAGCCTGGATGAAGGGGCTAAGATCGGTGATCTGGTTGCGCGGTGCGAGCGTGTGCACCAGTTCCGCCGTCAGGTTGTAACCCGAGAAATAAACATCAGGCAGATTGCCCGTGACGGCGGAGCGCAAGACCTGCTGCTGGCCTTCATTGTAGCCTGCGGCCGGAGCGAGGAAGTTGATCTTCACATCCGGGTTCTTCTTCATGAATTCATCGGCCAGCGGCTGATGGAATTTCGTGAAACCCGGCAGGTTGTAGAGAACGTTCAGCGTGATTTCGTTGGCAAGAACCGGCGTAGCGAGGCCTGCAAAGGCCACGCCGAGTGCCAGACCGCCCATCAGAGCGCGTCGGTTGATTTTCATGTCATTCTCCAAAATGGGTTGGGAGGAGGAGTTCGAACGACGTCACTTGACGCCGGTCATGGTAATACCGGCGATGAAATGCCGCCGTGCGAGGAGGAAGCACAGCACCATTGGCGCGGTAATCAGTGTTGCGCCCGCCATCAGGGCACCGTAATTGGCGCCGGATTCGACATCCGCAAAAAGCATCATGCCGAGCGGCGGCGGGGCGAGATTGGTGTCGGAGACCACGATCATCGGCCAATAAAGGTCGTTCCAGTGGGCGACGAGCGAGAAGATCGAGAAAGCCGCGAGCGAAGGCAGCGAGCCGCGCAGCACCAGTCCCCAGCAAATCTCCATTTCCGAAAAACCATCCATGCGGGCCGCTTCGATGATTTCATCCGGGTAGCTGCGGAAGGACTGGTTGAACAGGAAGATGGCGAAGACCGACAGGAAGAACGGCATCATCATCGCGAAATAGGTATTCAGCAGTTCCGTCTTCGCCAGACCGACGAAAAGCGGCAGGGCAAGCGCCTGAATTGGCACGCAGAGTGCCGCGATGATGAGACCCAGCAGCAGCTTGCGGCCCGGGAACCTGAGCTTCGCCAGCGCATAGGCCGCCGGCACCGATGTCAGGACCTGCACGACGAGGATACCGACGCAGACGATGACACCGTTCAGCATGAAACGCGCCATCGGCACCTGGCTCGCTGCGCGGGTATAGTTTTCGACGGCATCGAATTTCGCCGGGATCGGCCAGAGCGAGACGTCGAATATTTCCGCCGGCGAGCGGATCGACGTCAACATCATCCAGTAGAACGGCAGGAGCATAACGAAAGCGCCGAGTGCCAGCACGAGATGCGGGAAGTATTTGCGGAGCGCGGCCATCAGTAGTGCACCTTCCGGTCCATATGCAGCGTCTGGCCAATCGAGAGGATCAACACGATCGCGAGGAAGATCACCGTCAGCGCGGCGGCATAACCGGTGTTGGAATATTCGAACCCTTCAAGATAGAGATCGAAAAGCAGGGTTTCGGAACCGAAGCGGCCCTTGGTCAGCACGGCAACCGTCTCGAATACCTTGAAAGCCGAGATTGAGGTGGTGACCACGACGAACATCGTCGTCGGCCCCAGCATTGGCCAAGTCACCGTCAGGAACCGGTCAATCGGGTTTTTCGCGCCGTCGAGTCTCGATGCCTCGTGCAGATCCTTCGAAATGGCGGTGAGGCCGGCGAGGAACAGCACCATGTTGAAGCCCAGAACCTGCCAGACACCCATCAGCGCCATGGTGGGAATGAGCAGGACCGGGTTGGAGAGGAACGCGACGGGCTCGAAACCGAACCACTTGATCGCCGCATTCACCGGGCCAAGCGAAGGATGCAGCAGAAATTGCCACACGGTCGCCATGGCGACGAGCGTTGCGGTGACGGGCAGGAAATAAGCGACTTCCCAGAAGGCACGGCTGCGCTTGCGATTATAAACGAGCAAAGCCACGCCGAGCGCCAGGAAAACGCCGAAGGGAATGACGATGACCGCATAAATGGCCGTATTCGCCAGCGCGCGCAGGAAGACCGGGTCGTGGAAAGCCTTCACGAAATTGTCGAGACCCACAAAGCGGGTGGAGAGTGCGCCGAGCTTGTAATCTGTGACGGAAAAACCGGCCAGAACGAATATGGGAACGATATAGATCGCCAAAAGCAGCAGACTTGCCGGTGCTGCGAACATCAGACCGCGCCAGATCATCCGTCGGTCCGCCTTCGAGAGGCGCGGGCGAGACTTTGTGCGCGTGGCCGAGGAAAAATCAACCGCCGTCATGCCGGCACCATTTCACGCACCGTCGTCTTGCGACGCAGGCCGTCTGCGGCAAAAAGATGCACGCGCTCCGGCGCAAAGCCGAGGTTCATCACGCCGTTCTCATCGGCGCCCAGTACCTCACCTGCTGCCTGACGCAGGGTGATGGCCACCGTCTCGTCGCTCAACAGGCGGCAGCTTACGAAACGGTCCGCACCGTGGGTTTCGCTGCGGGTCACCCGCACTGCGAAGCCTTCGATGCCCGGGCGCAAATCTTCGGCGCGAAGGCCAAGCGTCGCCGGGCCGGCATCACGACCAGAAGCCTCGACGCCAAGATCGCGGCCGAAAGCCGTGACCTTACCTTCAGCATGGATTTCCACCGGCAGCAGGTTGATCGACGGCGTGCCAATGAAGCGCGCAACCGTCAGTGTCGCCGGTTTCCGGTAAAGCTCGTCCGGCGTGCCCAGTTGCTCGATACGACCTTCCGACATCAGCGCGATGCGGTCCGACATTGTCATCGCTTCGATCTGGTCATGGGTGACGTAGATAAACGTCGCGCCCAACCGCCGGTGCAGCCCGGCAAGCTCCTCGCGCATGTGGGCGCGAAGCTTTGCATCTAGGTTGGAGAGCGGTTCGTCCATGAGGAATGCGGCAGGCGAGCGCACCAGTGCCCGGGCCAGAGCCACTCGCTGGCGCTGGCCGCCTGAAAGCTGGGCCGGCTTGCGGTCCAGCAGATGCGCGATCTGCAGGGTCTCGGCCGCCTGTTCGACGGCAGCATCGATCTGGCGCAAAGTTTCGGCAGGCGCCGCAAATCTTCCGATCAGCGGCAAGCGTGCAGCAAGCGGCAGACGTCGCATCCGAAGCGGCGTCGCGATGTTCTGGCGCACGCTCATATGCGGATAAAGCGCGTAGGACTGAAACACCATCGCCAGATTGCGATCACTTGGATCGATCTCCGTCACATCCTTACCGCCGATCGTCACCGAACCGCGATCCGGCGTTTCCAGCCCCGCGATGATGCGCAGCAGCGTTGACTTGCCGCAGCCGGACATGCCGACGAGGGACAAAAATTCTCCGGGACGGATGGAGAGATCGATCTCTTTCAGAATATCGTCAGCTCCAAAGCCTTTTCCGATACCCGAAAGTTCAAGTGATTGTGGCGTCATTCTGCGCTCCTTTTCTGGAGCGCATATGCTTATATTGTATGACAATATGACGAAGGTTTGCAGAAAGTTCCGTGACACTGAAAAGCCCGGCAATCCCGGCTCATCGCCACGCCTTGAGATACCGACCTTCACAAAAAACCGCTAATATCAGGGGGGCAGTTCGACTATCCGAGCTTGACGCTTGTTCACCGGCCTTGCGTGCCTCGCGGGCCCGGTTTCTAAACGGCTGCAAGAATCACATGAGCCTGAATTTTGGCGACGACTTCGTCGCTGCCATAGCGCGCTTCAATGGCGGATGCGGCGCAGTCCGTCGCGGCTTCAAGTTTTCCCGGCCCTCTGGCTTCGATTTCGGTCCGGAGAACGGTTCCCTGACAATAGGCGATGGAAGGAATTCGCGGTGACGATGCACGGCTTTGCGCCGCTATCGTCTCGATCACCACGAGAGAGAAGCCGGCACTTTCCAGCTCACCACGAATCAATGTCGTATCGTGGTAGCCGTGCGGGGTGCGGGCCATGAAGCGCGGCGGATCGTCGGGAAACAGGCTTGCAAGGGCGTTCGTCACCTCATTCGCGAGATGATTCTCCTCGATTCGGTCCCATACGTTGAATAAATAATGGCCGCCGGGCTTCAGCACCCTCTTCGCTTCGCGATAGGCAGACGGGCGGTCGGGAAAAAACATCGCACCGAACTGGCAGATAACGAGATCGAAACCAGCATTTTCGAAAGGCAGCGCCTGCGCGTCGGCTTGACGCCACTGGATGCGATTGTCGGGCACCTGGTGCGACGCCGCAAAGTCGAGCATCGGCTGGTTGAGGTCAGTCACGACATAATTTGCCGCGGGCGGCAATCCGGGTGCCAGTTCACGCGTTACAACCCCGGTACCTGCGGCGATTTCCAGAACATTGATCGGCGTCAACGCCGCCGCCCGCCGTGCCAGATCGCGGGCGAATGGCTCGAAAATCAACGGCACCATATAGCGGTCGTAGTTTTCCGGAATAGAGCCGGCAAAGACCCTGTCCGTTTCCAACATGGCTTTCACCCTGCGGTCAGCTGATGACCCCGGAACTTTAGCACATATAAGGGAAATTCGGAATCTGTTCGGCCACGTGGGTTTTACGGAGATGCCAATGGTGCCGATATTCTATCGGCATGACTCAACAGCCTTGGGCAAAGGCCGTATTATTGTATTTTTGTGGGAAGAGAAATGGCGCACCCGAAGAGATTCGAACTCCGTTGTAGAACGCCAATAATCCGACAAATGCTGGGATTCACACCCCGCTGCCCGCGCCTTGTGTATCAACAGTGTGTGCTCATGTAAAACACTAAATGCCCCTGAGCGCCTGTTCGTTACCGGAGCGGCAGAAGACGAAATGCAAACCAACATCAGTTCACGGCAAAGTGCATCTAAACGCGAGGGAGTGTATATATACAACCAGTGATTCGAGGAACCAGATGCCTGCTCAAGACGACGCTCGTGAAAATCAGCTTATTGATCTTTTCAATCTTTACCGTGAAGAGAATCGGTCTCGGCATGGAACAGACGCTGTCCTAAAAGTCGATCGCAATACGCTTATCAAGTTCGAGCTGAAGTCTGTCACGGTGGAGAAAGGCAGTCTTAGTACGGTTAGGGACCTCGGAAGAGATCATATAGAGAAGTGGCGAGACACGCACTGGATAGTGGCGTTCTACGATAAATCCGGCAAGCTTGCGCGCTGCAAATACGCAAGTCCGGATGACATGAAGCCATGGATCGAGAAAATTTGGAACTACGTTGAGGCTGACTTTAGAATGGCGGACTTAGTTCCTGACACAGTCACTCTACGAGAGATGCAGGGTATCGTTGGCAGAAAAGCGATATACACCAAAGACGATGCAAAAAGACTTCATAAGAATCAGTACTCAGCCGCCCAATACAAAGAGCTAATGGACCTAGCCGATGGGTATAGCCCAGAGAAGATGTTAGGAATATTTAGAGACCGCGTACGTTACCTCCTGTTACGGGGCTCCACTCTAAATAATCCTCATATCCCTGCGTCGTACTTCAACCATCATCCTGATATTACTCGCGAGTACGCGGCAACCCTTAGGAAGCTCGTAAAAGCGTGGCTCAAAGATCGCCGGACGGCTGACCAAGAGCTGTAGCTACCGCCTTTGCAACTGCGTATGCCATAGGCGGAGCTACGGAATTGCCGATAAGGCCCAGCGCCTTATAGACTGGAGGCTTTATCGGCCAGTCCTCGGGAAAGCCCTGCAATATCATGCAGTCGGGTACTGAAAGTCGGAAATGGTTGTTTTTCGCGATATACCCCGAAGCTGCTTCTCGCGTCGGAGCGACTCCGTGGGGCCAAACAGCGACTTGGTTCCAGACCTTCATTGAAGTGGCGCTGTTCACCACGCTGGTGGTGTGGCGTGGGCCGGTCCAACCGCTCCTAATAGTCGGAGACAACGCGTCCGTGCCGATTTCGGGAAGGCCTAAAGCTTCTCGTACACCCATAGTTTTTGGAAGATTTGTATCTCCCAACCACTGGTGGGTAGGTAGAGGCTTGCTAAATCTTGAGGAGTCGGAGTTTTTGGCAAAACCTACGAAGAACACGCGTTGACGCTTCTGTGGTACCCCGAAATCCTCCGCGCTGAGTTTAAATGTATGAACGTCATAGTGCTTGCCGAGCGGCGCGTACAGAACATCATTGAGATAGTCTACGAAACGACGGCTTTTCAGGCCGGAGACATTCTCCATCACAAAAGCTCGTGGCTTCACCGAAAGCACGGCTCTGACAAATTCTGGAACCATATCACGTACGTCTGCCGCACCTTTTCGACCACCGGCCGTACTGAACGGCTGACAAGGCGGTCCCCCATGAAGCACATCGACTTTTCCCTGATATTGCTTCCAGTCGACTCTTCTCACATCGCCGTCTTCACCACAATGAACCGTCCACGAAGGACGTGCTGCCCGAAGAACTTTTCCTGTCTCTTCGAGAATGTCGTACGACGCGATATGCCTGTAACCAGCTCTATCAAAACCTAGGTCTAGCCCACCACATCCGGCGAACAGACTCAGCGCTCGCAGGCCGTTATCGGGAGCTAGTGGCATGAGGTCAATTGGAGACAACCGTGGTACAGGAACGGGGTGTTTAGGCAGCTCACACTCGCCACTCAAGGCGCGCGCCTTCGCTTGCTTGGCTTCTACAGAGATGACGCGGAATCTCTCACGCTGCTCAGCCGTTAACGACCACCCCTTATACCACTCGGTTTCGGTTCCTCGGGCCGCATGCGCGACCTTTTTCTTCACAAGACCCAACACAAGCCCCTATCATATAAATTTGTGACGCATGATGTCGCATAAAGGGTCGTTTGTGAATCCCCCATAAAATAATTCGGAGATCAAGACGCCCAAAAGTCACGCAATCATCAAAACTGGCTTGATCGTTTTCAAGTGCTTTCAATTATGAATTTCGCTCGATGAAAAAGCTCATCGAATGTAAGAATTTCTGGTTGCACGAGGTTCCTCCGATACAGCTCAAAAGCTCGATACTTAGGCTTGTTGAGCCCTGAATCGGTTGTGAGTTCACTCAATCGCCCGGCGATTACGAAGGAACGCGGCTGCACCGCATGGAGAATTTCGCCTGTCGGACTGCCATCTTCTGTTTCAGGCCGAAGCTCCTCTCCGATGACTGACAAAGCAGACTGTACGGATGCTTGAACTTGCGCAACAGCACCCGAAAGCTCTTTCGACGGCTGCCACACATCTGGCCGATAGCTGCCTGATGCCAAAAGCGCGGTATTATGGTGTTTTATCTCTACAAAACAGAGGGAGCTCACCTCGGCCCTTGTCTTGAGTAAACTGTCTACCCGTTTACCGCGGCCAGAAATATCAAAGCCTCTGATCACTTGTTCAAGCTTTCGGTCTTCGAGACCCGCCATAAATACGAACGCGAGCCCATAGCCAAAAACCCATTGATTCTGCTCAAAGAACCGCTGCCACACTGCCTCAGGCCGTCCGGCGCATTCCGCCAACTCGTCCGCAAATGCTAGCTCATCGTTCAATAAGTTTCCGAAGCGTTGTAACTGAGACTTCCGGTAGCCTAGCGCTACGACATCCTCGGTGGTTATTTCGGTCCTCGCAATTGCAGCTAGCAAGGCGCCATTAGCAGCCATCATCTTGCGGGTCTGCTCTGGTGATAAGAGCATTTCTTCAAGCTCACCATCGCTAAGGTTCAACCCACCCTCGTCGGGAAAATTTACACGACGGATATTCGCAACGAATTGCAACAAAGCAGTTATCTGAGCCGGATAAAGCGTGAATGCTTCTTTCGCACCTGCTTTGGTAAACTTCTGTATTACCAGATTCGTTATGCCCCGATTATCCTCCAGGAATTTGGCAACCAGCTCAAAGCGAGCTGGTGGAACTTCCTGCAGAACCAATTCACCCTTCTCGTTCGCAAACTCTAAGCCTCCGCCCCCATCAACAACTCTCCTAGCTATCCGGATTGGTTTACCAGAGAAACTGCTCAGTCGGCGGCTCACAAAGGTCCTCCATGGCCGCTTATTTTTGAATGCCTGTTCTTCATCCCATCCTCCCATTTTGCCCCCCATCGATGGTCTGTATAAGGGTATGGTGAAGTGGGTATTTTAACAACATCCACATGCTCGCAAAAGCCGGTCACAAAACAAGTAGACGCCCCCTCGCCAAGGCGTCTGAGGGTAACGCCGTTCCTATTTGGTCTCGGGCATCAGTCTATAAACAGTAGAGCGAGCGACGTTAAAACGCTTGGCCACGGCCATCGGTTTATCCCCAGCAGCCAAGGCCGCCCTTATGGCTTCCCCATCGACCGTCACGGGACGCCCTTTGTATCGCCCTTCTTCTTTCGCTTTGGCGATACCCTCAAGCTGTCGCTCTTTCCTGAGGTCCGTTTCAAACTCGGCAATGGCACCCAGCATGTTGAACATAAGGCGTCCGGTGGGTGTCGTGGTATCGATATTCTGTTCCGTTGCGATCAAGTCCACGCCCTTAGCCTGTAACTCCTGAGAGATTGCGTGTAGGTCAGGCACAGAGCGGGCTAGGCGATCAAGGCGGGTCACAACCAAGGCATCTCCCTTCCGAGCAAAGCGGATGGCCTCAGCGAGCTTTATGCGGCCTTCACGGGTAGTCCCGCTTGCTTTGTCGATGAATACCTCCTCAACACCGTGGCGGGTAAGAATATCCACCTGAGCGGTTTCGTTCTGACCGGTGGAAGATACGCGGGCATATCCGATTTTCATGAGACACCTTTTGTCCGATAAGGTCTAAGATAAAATCGGAATAGTGTCTCTTAATTCGAATGTCAACTCATATCGGACACATTCAGTTCCGTTGAGTTTGTCCGCAGTGGGTATACCTTATCGGACAACGACTGAGACATCAGAAAACCATCAACCTCTTCGCCAGCTCTCTCCCGGCTTTGGTCAAATGTATCTCGGGCGACCTAGCACCCGTAGGGCCGCATCGCTGTTCCACAAGGCCAAGCCCGGGTTTCCCGTGACGGTCGTGCTTGCCGAGGGCATAGACGTTCCGCGAGACTGACGACTGGCTGATGCCAATGAGGTCCGGGAGGTCACATTGGAGAACTCCGGGGCGCATCGCCACGGCCAAGAATACCGAGACCATGTGTATCGGCATATCAGCCCGAAACTCCCGCAACACCTCAATGCGGTCACTTAGGGTCCGCAGTGCACTCACCCGCTTGGGCGTCCTCCGTTTCTCAATCGCCAGTTCCATATGGTCTCCCTTTGCACGTCATGAAGATGCCGGAAGGAATGCCAAGGTCAAGACTTGATCTTGATTGAGAAGGAGCCTAGCCGCGCCTGTGCACCTGCCCGAGCTATACCGGGCATCCGTGGGGGCACGGGGGAATGCGCGTGAGCATTTCTATCGATTGCCGGCTCGGATTTTTTCCGAAAAAATCGGCATTGAAACACCCGCCGAACGACCGGCTATTTCGCTTTGTTGTGATAGTATTCTTCCATAGCAATGTCTTCGTCATACTGATACCGCCTGATTTGCTCAGCCGTCTCGCGCGCATCATATACACAATCAGGGCACGTTATAGTTTCCATCCCGTAGCTCTGGACCTCAACGCGCCCTTCATCACTGCTCCAATCGAACGCATCTGAAATGTCGATCAAGTCATGTTCGAACGCATCAGAACCGCACGTCGGGCATTCGATTATCGGCTCCTTTCGATGGCAGAAACAACATTGCTCTTCGGCTACGATAAAAGTGGTCTCATTGCACTCGGGGCAAATCCAACGCGTATCGTCTTCGAGGTTCTCGATGTAATCTTTCGCGCGGCGCAGTAATTCCTGTCGCGTTTTTATCAATCGTATTACGTTCGAATGTTGTTCTTCATCAATGAATTCTGAGGTCGGCAATCCAAGCTGTGTTCGATAGAAAAAAATCATAAAGCTGAATATCTCAGCAAACTTCAACTCTATATGTTCCGGAGATTGCTTGAATTCAAAGTGAGTTAACTGACTTCGGAGTTCAAAAGCTTTCTCGATCTTACGTTTGTCTTCGTCAGAAATAGGTAAATTACCGATACTAGGATTGTTTAGACGAGAGATGGCCACGCGAAGCGAGATGGTTTTATCTGGCTTATCGATATTTTCGTAGATAAAAACAGGATGAACCTTTCTTAATCGCTCTTTGAAGGCGAGTTCCATGGCTTGGACAACATGGAGGATGGCGAACTTCCACTGGTTTGCGTCGGAGGTGTCTTTCTGAGCATACGAGACGGCCTCCCGAAAGTAGGAAATGCTATTATTGAGCAGGTCCAAGCTTTGCGGCTTCGTCATTCTTAGCGGCGCTCCGTTTGTCTTCGCGTAGTTAAGAAACAACTGTGACTGGATTCTTCCACCATGCAAGAGCAGACGTTTGTGGGGAAGAGTTTAAAAGCTGCGGAATGGTGAAGGTTCCTATGCGCCACCATTAATATAAGCCGCGCTTGTCAGTGCGTTCTGTCGAACCGGCACCATATCGCCCTTCTTGTAAGATATTGGCAAAACACGGCGATCTGCGTAAGTTGCGTCTCGGCAGCGTTAGCCGCCACCCGGCCCTACTTCGCTAGAGGGGCAAAAAACGAGGGTCGCGGTGATCGAGACTGCGGCCCTCATCTGTTACAGCATTAGGCCTGCTTGGGTTTCCCATAACGATTGTAACTGTCCAGTCCGACTCCGCCGATCTTGAGCGCCGCTGCGAACGGGCTTGGTCCGGTTGCCCACGGCATGGAATTAATACGGTCCTGGGCTTTCGCCTTGAGGCCGTCCATCTCCCTCGTAAGGTTCGCGGTGGTGAAACCTGAGTTCTGACTGATACGGTCCTTGGCGGTCGCCTCTTTACCGTAAACGTCCGCAAGAAGAGCATCGACCGATAGGCCGGATACACCGGCTTCCCCGGCTGCGGCCATGGTGGTGGCACGGGCGGCACGAGCTTCGCGGGAAATGTCCTGCTTCTGGACAGCCGCCGCATCTTCTTCCTGAATTTGCCGCGTCTGGACATCAGCGTATTCGCGGACAAGGTTCGCGTTGGCGGCCTTCTGGTTCTCACGGACCGTTGCGTTCTGAGCTGCTGCGGCCTGCCGTTCGCTTATGTATCCGGTAACGGTCTGTGCAGTACCGAGCGCCGCAGCGACCATCGTTATTGGATCACACATGCGGCGCTCCTGATTTTGAATGCTTCTTGGAAATTGTGTCCGCTGGGGCTGTTGGCGATGTTGCCGAAATCAAAACCACAACGTCGCAACATCCGTTTCCGAGGACGATCACGGCAATCCATGAAACTCGACAGGATTGGATATTTTCCGTGGAAAGTTTCAACGTAGTGACTGGCTGTAATGGTCAAGCGTTCGGCGTCGATGCTCAATCCATCAGCCATTAGAAACCAAACGTTCCCCACGGTGCTGTCTTGGGGATACGGAACGGTCCCGAACATCACTACCGGCAAACCCTCGTCATCCAAGGCGGTCAGGCAAATGTCGGAATGTTGAAGACCACGGGTGAGACTGACTTCGGCGGAAGGCGATGCACATGCCTCGAGGCTTTCGAGGTCGGCCTTGCGGAGCCTTGGGGCGAGATAGGTAACGTCATCGGGAACGGATGGCCGGACCTCAAGGCGGGCCGGTGATGGCGGTGGTTTGCGTTTCACGGAAATATCCTTGCGGGTGTCGCAGACAGGAAGCCGCTACTCAAAGATGAGGCGGTGCTGTTGGGAGGTGGTGACGATGGTGGAGAAGGGTACAGGATGCCGAGCGATATTGGCTGCCATAGGTCAGCATAACGACGCCAGAAGGTTCCCATAGGTATTACCTATGATTATGCTTTTATAATCATCCTATGAATAAATATATCAGGTTTTACCTAGGGGGGACCATCTCTCCTCCTATGGTGGGCTATAACATCTCCTCCTATGGGGAGGGGTAATCGATGGTCTACCTATCTGGTCTAAGAAATCATGGTCCCGATAGGAACCAATCCAGATGCTTTTCCCTGATCGACAACCGCCCTTTTGGGAAGCCTCCCTCTGCTGCCGCATTCGCCAGAGTGTCAGCCATCTCATTGAGACGATGACCGGAATGACCGAGCACCTTCTCCCAATAGATGGTCTTCCCAGCGCAGGCGGCATCAAGCCTTTCCCATAGCTCCCTGTTCTTCACCCAGCCGCTAGATGACTTCCACCCCTTGGTCTTCCACTGGGGCAGATAGAGCGTGAAACCTTTTAGCACATATTCGCTATCTGTTTGAATGATGGTCGGCGTTTCCGGCTCCCGGACGCTTTCCACGGCCATGGTAACTGCTGTCATTTCCATACGGTTGTTGGTACTTTGCAGCTCTTCCGAACGGGCTGCATTGAGTGCCTGCTGAAGAAGCTGCCCGCCATCCCAAAGCTGCTTGACGTAACCCCAGCCACCGGGGCCGGGATTTGGAATGGCAGCACCATCGGTGGCGATGATGTAGTACCTGCCGGTCTTGATGGTGGCGAGGTCGATATCGGCGTTTGTGGTCATGCTATTTCCATCGGTTGTTGATCGCGCATAAGCGCCGGAAAAAGAAAACCCCCGGCCCGTGAGGACCGAGGGTGGATTTTGCGATTGACCGTCAGCGGTCATTTGTCGGCGGGTTTCTGTCCGTTGACTTCCTCGTACTTATCTCCGGTGAACAACCCGCCGCGCACAGGCGGCAACAGTCGTTCCAGAAGTGGCACATGTGGTTTCTCTGGTTCTGCCGGGACGCCGGATGCCTGCCGGTCCTCCTCGTCACGCTTTCGGATGGCTTCGGCGGTGTCGCCCGTGAACACCCCTCCGGGAACCATCGGCATCATTCTAGCCAATGGCGTGATGCCTGCCGCTAGGTCTTTCTGCTTCCGGGTGTGTTCATCAATGACCTTCTGCTTGACCTTATCTTGCCGCTCCCGCTCCATTTCAAAAAGAGACCGAAGTGTCAGATTTGCCCGTGCAGAGTTCTCGACGGGATATTGACCGGATTGATGTACGATAAGCCAGCTCTGCCCGTTTGTGGCGGGCCTGATGGTCAGGTCGCTCGCTTCCACCCCCTCGTCTTCGCCAAAATCCTCGACATATTTTTCAATAGCGCGAGAGGCGAGAGTGCCGAAGTTTTTCGGGATGTCCTTTCCGCCCGTGTAAACGAAGTTTCCGCCAACTTCGGTGTGAGAAGCAAGAAAGCGGGTCTTGGCTTCGTCAAGGGCATCCTCCGTGTCCATGCCATTTTGGACATAAAACTTACCCAGCCGGGATATTTCAGAAGCCACGTAACTCTTGTTCGCAGGAGGCGAACCTGACGTAAACCATCCGCCTCCATGCCGGATGTCATTAACCCGCTCCTCGACCTGTTCTAAGCGGGCCGAGGCACCGATCGACCGAACTTTATCCGGGTCCGATGTTTGCATCATTGCCATTTGCACAGCCTGTTCCGGCGCAAGTTTGACGTACTGTGTTGCAACTCGGTATGCCTCAAAGAAGTCCCTGTCGGAGTTGTCTTTGATGTGTGTTTCGAGAAGCTTGGGATTGGCTGCATGCAACCTCATATAGAGGTCGGCACTGTCCTGTAGCGCTGGCGGAACGGTGCCGCCAGAAAGGGTGAAAGGGGTGGCGGCTTTCGGCCCTGATTTGAGCACGTTTTCCCATTTCGGATTGGTGAGGTTGTTGACCGAGAAGCTTTCCACCTGCATTCCGAATGCCTGTTCCTTGTCGGCCTTCCCCAACTGCACAAGCCGCTCGGTCTGATCGACAATCCTTTTCGCTAGGGCCTTTTTCTGCTCGTCCACAGAGACCGTCTTGTTGCCACCTGTGTCGGTCAAAACGGTCGCCTCTTCGATAAACGGAAGCATCCCCGTTCTCGCTACCTCGAAATTACGGAGAATAAGGTCTTCCTCGGACTTCGTGGCAGCGGCGCGCATCTGTAGCCTTTCGGTGTTTTTTCGCGCCTGCTCCTGCTGCTGTTCCACCACGGTATTATTGTGGTTGATGACGGCGATTGACTGGGCTTCCGTGTAAGCGCCGGGGTTAGCTTTATGCCATTCGCGGAACCACTCTACATTCAGTTTCCCTTCCTGCGCCTCGTTGAGAAAATCGTATCGCGTTTCGCGTGTCGCTTTTTCGGTGTTGTCGAATGCCTGCCTCTCGGCATTTGTCGTGATACGAACGGCATCTGCCTGAAATTCCCGGTTGGCTGACAAGGGACCGAGAACGGTGCCATCGGCTCCCTTGCGGTCGGAGTTGAGGATGGCGTTGACCATCTCCATATCGCCCTTGGCCGCGAAAGCTTCGGCCAGCCGGACCATCTCCTTGTCCTGCTCCTTGAAGTCCACATGGAGCAGAGAGCGGTTCCCCTCGTATTTCCCCCGGAGCGCGGTAACGATTTCCTGAGGGGATTTGCCCTCACTCCGTAGAGAAGTAGCTTCACCATGGAAGGTGTCATAGACCCCGCTAACCGTGTCCTGTTTCACCTGCTCGGTCTTGTACTGAGCTTGGGCGGTCTTCGCCCTGGCGCTGAAACCATCCATGACCTTGGTGTACGCCCCGGTGAAATGAGGGTCGTCACCGTATTGGTCCAAATCATCGGAGGTGCGGCCCCGGATAAGACCGTCAAGGTCGCCACCGTTCTTGTCGAAGTTGGTCTCATATTCCGTGGATAACTCGTTCACGCGCTCGTAACCCATACGTTCGCCAAGCTGCCTCATAAATGAAGCCTTGAACCACGGATTATCCATCTCGCTCATCTTGCCGCTGTTCACAGCATCACGAGCCTCTTGGAAGCTCATGCCGCCAATCCGTCGCATAGCGCGGTCCTCGGCGTCCTTCTGTGCCTTCGCGGCAGTGTTATCGAGATAGTTGGTGAGCGCGGGGCTGATTTGAGCAAGCGCCCCGGCGAGCTGCTGGAGACCGTTGGGTCCAGAAGGTGCGGCCTGGGGGCGGCTATAGGTATCCACCGGGCGAGCCTGCGGCTGCAAGGCTACATCCCCGATGGGGTTCCGAACTTGGACACGTCCACGGTTCGCACCACCCACTGAGGGGCGGTCATCTTGGCGAATTAATCCCGGTAGTTTTGTCATAGGAGTTCCTTCTGGCAGCCGAAAAGGTGCCGAGCTAATGAAAGGTGGGACCGGAAGCCCGGTGATGGAAATGAAAAACGCCACCGCCAGCTTTCATGAAGAAAAACTGAGGGTGGCCCGAAAAAGGATTTCTCGCGCCACCATCGTCGGGGCGAGAGAAACTCTATGGTGAGGGGTAATTCAGCCGTCTGCTGGTTTGCGAGCCTCTAATGGTGGGTTCTAATTAACGTCCAGCCAACCGCGCATACTGCTCACTAAAGCGCTCCGCCCGTTCTGCCCTGTCCAGCGCC
Organism: Rhizobium sp. AN6A; assembly: GCF_900215635.1. Lineage (NCBI taxonomy): Bacteria > Pseudomonadati > Pseudomonadota > Alphaproteobacteria > Hyphomicrobiales > Rhizobiaceae > Rhizobium > Rhizobium sp. AN6A. Next base: position 1,469,393 of record NZ_OCNC01000004.1, on the reverse strand, counting down.
TGACTAAGATGGTTACGAGCTTGAGAGTACCCCTGCTTGATGGCCTTGGTTTTTCCGCGACTCTTCCGGCCTTGATTTTTCAGGAACTCGACATTGTATTTTTCGAGCGCAAGCGCCGCCTCCAGCTCGACAATGCGTTTTGTGAGGGCCTCGACGGTATCATTGTGTGTGGCGTTACCGGTGATGATGTTGCGCATGAAAAATATTCCCTGATAAGCGCTGCACCTTCCGCACTGTTCGGAAGGCGTGGAAGCAAAGCCCCCAAGAAGGGCCACAGAAGGTACAGGTAAGCGGGCGTAAGGATGCCGCCGCACCTACCTTTGGTTGCCCCGTGGTTCTTCCTCGGGGCTTCTAGGCGGTCTTGATCTCGATGGACGGGAGCTTGCAAATTTCACGCAACAAGGCACTTGGCTCAAACTCGCCGTAGTTATTTCCCTGTGTCGGCAGGCTATGCCCGCAAATCGCGTCAAGGTAGACGTTATCTATACCAGCGGTGCGGCCCTTGGATTTGAACCAGTGCCTCCAAGCGTGGTTAGGTCCGATACGGGGGTCGGTTACCTTGGCCACTGCTCGCACCCATTCTCCAAGTATCTGAACGGTCTGAACCCACGGCTGTGCCGACTTGAGGCTACCGTTGAAAAACAGCGGCCCGTTCTTTGCCTTGCCCGCAAACTGCCATAGCCCCTGCTCCAATAGATGGGGATGCAACGGCACATGCCGGAACTGCCCGGTTTTGATGGTTCCAGCGTCCGGCAGCAAAGCTATGCACTTCACGCCATCTACCTCGATGAAGTCCTGTTTTCGGAGCTGGCAGACTTCCCCTGCACGTGCGCCCGTATACGCGCATATCCACGGCACCCAGCGCATCGCAGTTCGGTTGATCTCGGAGTAGTTATTCTCCGCCGTGAGGGCAGCTAGGGAGCAGCGCAGGATGGCTTGGGCTTCTTCGATATAGAAGCTCTTGGGACGGCTTTGCTTTTTTGCTGGACCTTCCAACAAAAGGCCAGCAGCCGGGTTGGATTTGACGAGCTTTCCACCTTGAGCAGTCATGCCGTAGGCATAGACTGTGCTGATGGCAGCACGATAAGCCTTGATGAAGGTGTCGTGCGTCACAGCGCCGCTAGCCATCAGGTCACCATGCCAGCGCACGATGTCAGCATCAGATAGACGTTCAGCGTCATCGTGGCCGAGATAGGCAACAAGCTGGGAAATGATTCCGCTGTACCTGATAATCGTTTGCGGCTTCGGTGCTTTCAATCTACCGGACCAACCGTCCAACAGCTTGGTTATCGTTACGCCTGTATAAACCTGCGCCGTTGTGGGACTGGTAACCGTTACTTCAAAGGAGGGAAAACGCTCCCCCGTGCTGTCTGCGCTAAAATCACCAGATGCGCGCTTGTGCAGCAGGGCGGCGACATCACCCGCAGCTCGATCAAATTCGACCAAAAGACGCTGATAGGTGGCTTCTGTTACCGAAAGGTGCCGCTGAGCCAATATGCCGTCCACCCACGAACTGAGGCGGCTATGTAGCGTCCCGGCTGGGTCTATCATCAAGGCAGCACGGGGAGACTTCGACGCTATGACGCTATCGGCTTGGCGCTCCTGCCTGCGCGACAGCCATTGCCCCGCCTCGCCGGGGTCGTCCTCAAGCGCGCACCGAATAACGTGATACATTTCCCCCGAAAGGGCTACAATCTGCTTGAGCGTGAGCGACACAGGCCCGCTCTCAAAACTCAACCAGATTCGATCGAACTCCGACTGGGCCTCCTGAGCAAATCGCTTTGCGTCCGCTGGGAGCTTGGTGCGTAGGGAGACTTTTATCTCGTCGCCAATTGTTGGATAAGAAGGGTAGCCGTCAATCGTAACGGTAACTGCTCTCCCCTTGGCTACCGATTTCAACCGCGCCGGAACCCGCTGACGATACCAATAAACGCCGGTCGCAGGATGTTTAAACGGGGAAGGCATAGAAAGGACCATGTGTGCCACCTTTGTGTATCAAAAGCGGCGGGAGAAACATCAGCAAAATCAGATTGTTGTTTTTCATCAAGGAGATGAAATGGCGCACCCGAAGAGATTCGAACTCCTGACCCCCAGATTCGTAGTCTGGTGCTCTATCCAGCTGAGCTACGGGTGCGTGCCGTTCCGGTCATTTCCGGTGGCGTGGCGATCCTCTAAAACGTCCTCATTCCGATTGCAAGCGATTTCGTTTCGAAATTGTCATTTTTCCGCAGCAATTCATGTATCCTGTTGATTATATTAGAAATTCCATCAAGGGCATTTTTGAGTGGCCGTATGGGGCACATATTCCGGGAGGTGCGGCGATTGTGCAGGACCTTGTTCAGGCGAAGTCATCAGGCGGTTCGAGCGGCATGTACGGAGGCGGCGCGGTCAGCGATCTCGATGCGGAACTGCGTGCCGGGACCGGGTTTTTCGACAAGCGCTATCGTGCCGCCATGGGCAAGCACAAGTTCCCGCGCGATGACGAGGCCGAGACCGGTGCCGCCGGATCGTGCCGATCCCCTGAAGGCGGAAAACAGGTTCTCTTTCGCCTTGCGCGGCATTCCCGGCCCATTGTCGTCTATCACGATGCTGACGACGTTGCCGGCCCTCTGGGCTGCAATCGACAGATGCCGGGGCGCCGCGTTCGCCGTGTCGGATTGCAGTGCCTGAACGGCGTTGCGACAGAGATTGTGGATCACCCGGAAAAGCTGCTCGGCATCGGCATCGACGGTGAGATCGGGCGGCACGCTATCGTGAAACTCGATACCGCTTTCCGGATCGAGCGCCAGAATGTCACGCACATCCCGCACCAGAAGACTTAACTGCACAGTCTTGCGTTTCGGCGCACCCTCCGTCGCCTGCCCGTAGGCCAGAACCTCGGTTGTATAGGCCACGGCGCGGTCGATCGTGCGCAGCAGTTTCGGCGCAAAGCTCCTGACCATCGGATCCTTGGCGTCCACCAGCCGGTCCGACATGAGCTGTGCGGATGACAGGATATTGCGCATGTCGTGGTTGATCTTCGAAACCGCCAGACCGAGATCCACGAGGTTCTTCTGTTGCCGTAGGGTTTTCTGCAACTCGGTCTGCATGTCGGCCAGGTGACGACCCGCGACGGACAGCTCGTCGCTTCCCTCCTCCGGCACGAAAATCCGCTCGGGATTGCCCGGTTCCTCGGAAAAACGCTGCATGCCGAGCGTCAGGCGGCGTATGGGCCGGATCATGATGCGGTTGATGGAAACGAAGATGAGACCGGCGGTGACAAGCGACAGGACGATGGAGATCAGGAAAACATTGCGGGCATAAGCCAGCATCGCCGCCCGTAGTTTGTTTTCACCCAGCACGAGTTCAATGATGGTGTCGCTGTCTCCGACCACATCGAAAACGCGGATGACGCGATTGCCGCCAAACAGCAATGTAGAGAAGGCATCCCGCACCGCTGCCAGTTGCGAGACATCGGAAAGATCATATTGCTCATCAACCCCGGGCGGCGTTTCCGCTACGGCAAGCAGGCGCGATGTGCCATCCTTGCGCAGCGCAATCAGCTTCGCCCCGGTGGCCATCAGCGTGTCGTTCTGCACGCTCCGCGGCAATTCGGCCTGCAAGCCATCGATCACCGCGCCGGCTGCTGCCGCCGTGTTCAGACGGTCCCGCAGCCATGAAAGGCGCATATTGGCGACCGAAGGCACGAAGATCAGCACTTCGGCAATCATCACGAAAATAACGGTGAGCAACAGCAGGCGCCCGGAAAGCCCCCCGGTCAATCCCGGCATGCAGTGCACCGGATTGTCTTCCGTGCCGTCCAAGCTGTCTACGCCTTTAGAAAACACCGGGCCCTGATCCTGTATGCGCGCCGCCGCTTCGGTGGAACGGCTCGGTTTATATGCAAGCACGATAATAGGACCTAACAGATATTTTTCAAATGCGTTGCAAAACAAACGTTTCCATCGCCCGAAAAACAAACGCCGCCCAGGAGGGCGGCGTTTGACGTAGAACCGGTCTCAAGCGAAACCGCAGGCGGAATGGCTTAGAACTCCTGCCAGTCCCCGTTCGCTACAGCAGCGGCTGGTTGGGCGTTGAGAGCGCGGCTGACGCTGCTCATCAATTTACGTGCCGGAGAGGCCACGGCCGCTGCCCTTCCAGACACCGCCACGGGCCACATCGGCTGTTCTGCGCGAGAGCGGATCTGACCATCCTCTACGCCGACCTTGAAGCGCGACACCAGCGTGACGAGATGGCCCGCCTCACCGCTCAGCTTGTGGGTTGCAGCCGAGGTTTCCTCGACCATGGCGGCATTACGCTGCGTCACCTGATCCATCTGGTTGATGGCGGTATTCACCTCATGCAGGCCGGTCGACTGTTCCCGCGCCGCCGTGGCGATCGAATGGATATGTTCGTTGATGGCCAGAACGCGGGTCTCGATCTCGCCCAGCGCGCTGCCGGTTCTCTGCACCAGCGACACACCGCGTCCGACCTCTTCGCCGGATTTGGTGATCAGCGCCTTGATGTCCTTCGCAGCCGTCGCGGAGCGTTGCGCCAGTTCACGCACTTCCTGTGCGACGACAGCGAAGCCCTTGCCCGCCTCACCCGCACGCGCGGCCTCAACGCCGGCGTTCAGCGCCAGAAGGTTGGTCTGAAAGGCGATCTCGTCAATGACATTGATGATCTGGCTGATTTCCCGCGAGGCATGCTCGATCCGATCCATGGCGGAGACGGCATCGCGCACGACATTGGCGGATTCTGCCGTCTTCTGCTTTGTCTCGGCCACCATGGTGCTGGCTTCCTGCGCACGATCCGTGGAATTGCGAACGACCGCGGTGATTTCGTCGAGGGCGGCGGAGGTTTCCTCCAGTGCCGCAGCCTGCTGTTCCGTCCGCTTCGAAAGGTCGTCGGCCGCCGAACGCAATTCGTTCGCATTGCCGCTGATGCCTTCCGTGCTGCTGCGCACTTCCCGCATCGTCTCCCGCAGCTTGGCCAGCGTCTCGTTGACATTGGTCTGGAGCTCGGCGAACACGCCGCGGAACTCGCCATCCATCTTTTCCGTCAGATCGCCCCGCGCCAGACCTTCGATGACGCGGCTGGTCTCGGAAACCCCATTGTCCACGCCGGTAAGCAGGGCATTGATCGTCGCAGCGAAGCGATTGAGGTTTTCGTCGCCGTAATCCTTGTTGATGCGGCGGCTGAAATCGCCTTGGGCCGCAGCGTCGACGACAATGGCCATGCCGGCCTGCAGGTCATCGCTCTTGGCACGCATGGCGGTTTCCTGCGCATTCATGCGGCACACCTCACGACCGTTCTTCTTGAAGACTTCGACTGCCGCTGCCATTTCCCCGATTTCGTCGGTCCGGCCGAGATAGGGTACGTCCGCGTCCAGATTTCCGTCCGCAACGGCATTCATCACTTCCGAAACCTTGCGGATGGGCGCGCTCAGCTGCCGCGCTCCGATGTAGAGGCCGAACGCCGCGCCGGCCAATATGCCGCTGCCGGTGACGATGATGACCAGCCAGAATGTCGTCGTCACAAAGCCGTCGATGCCCGCCTTGACGGCTTCAAGCCCGGCGATGTCATTCTTCACGACAGCATCGATTTCCGCCTGATAGGCTTTGCGGTTGGCCCGGTTCGCGTCGTTGTTACCCTGCTGGTTGGCGGCCTGCGGGCCGGCCTCGCGGGCAAGCCGCGCCGTTTCCAGACGGAAGGCCTTGAATTCCTTGAAGCGGCTGGAGAGATTGTCGAAGGCCGCCTTCTGTTCCGCCGGAACGAGAGGGGTCCAGGTTGCGATCAGCTTCTCCATGGCGTCGAGGTTCTTGACGATGCCATCAGCAAAAGGTGCCGCCTTTTCGATATCGGGCGCAGCGTAGACCCCGCGCGCCTCCATCACGACCGCAGTCACAAGCCGGTTCAGCGCTTCACCCTTATAGGCGCGCTCCGCTGCCTTTTCGTATCCGACCGTGCGCACCTGAAATTCGCTGACCGCATATATGGACAGGCCGCCGATGGTGCAGGCCACAAGGCTCATAAGCCCGACAAGAAGATTGATACGACCGCGAATTCTCAATTTCGTTCCCCCAAAAGCCAGCCGCACGATGGAAAATGGGAAGCTGGCATAACTTTTCCCACCACAATATTTATCAATGCCGTCTTAAGAAAGAATTTCAGAATTTACCGATCGTGCGATCGGAATGCGCCCGCAGCGCCCGTGCGCGAAGCCGATTTCATGGCGCTTCCGCAAAAGGTGAAGCGCGAAAACCCCTTCGGCAATTGACTTTGCTCGGCCTATGCCCTTATAAGCCGCGCACGCTCGGCCATTAAAAGCTCGCCCAGGCGGGGTTAGCCGTGCAAAAAACGAAACGCTCTTGCAAATAGTGCAAATTCAAGAAGGGCCGCACACCGCGGTATTAAATAAATGTCGAAGCGTACATTCCAGCCATCCAAGCTTGTTCGCAAGCGTCGTCATGGTTTCCGTGCCCGTATGGCTACTGCCGGCGGTCGCAAAGTTCTCGCAGCCCGCCGTGCGCGCGGCCGCGCAAGTCTGTCGGCTTAATTGCCGTCTCTGTGGCCCGATGAAAGTCGCGGGCACATGAGCAAGACAAAAAAACTGCCCGGCCGGCTTAAAAACCGGTCGGATTTTCTTGCCGTGCAGACGGGGGAAAAGCGTCGGGGAGGCACCTTTCTTCTGGAGGTCCTCGACCGGAAAACCCCGGAAACCGAACCTCGGGTCGGTTTCACCGTAACGAAAAGACAAGGCAACGCGGTCGAGCGAAATCGCATGCGCCGCCGTCTCAAGGAAGCCGTCAGGCTTTCTGCCGGATTCGCAATGAAGCCCGGCCATGACTATGTGATTGTCGCCCGCAGGGACGTGCTCGAGACGGCCTTCCCCAAACTTCAGTCTCTCCTTACCGAGCGAATTGAAGGAACGGCGAAACCGAAACGGTCCCAGGACACCCGCTCCAGGAAAGAATGATGGAAAAGAACCGCAATTACTTCATCGCGATAGCCCTTTCGGTTGTCATCGTCCTCGCCTGGCAATTCCTTTACATGAATCCGCGCATCGAGCAGCAGCGCCGCGCCGAAGAGGCCCGCCAGGCGCAGCAGCAGACAACGCAGCAACAGCCGGCACCGGGTGCCGCACCCGGCGTGACCGTCGACGGCGCACCGCCTGCCTCCTCCACGCAGGCCGCCGCCACGGCGACGCGTGAAGAAGCGATCGCAAAAAGCCAGCGTGTCGCCATCGACACCAATGCCATCGCCGGCTCGATCAATCTGACCGGCGCCCGCTTCGATGACATCCGGCTCAAGGGCTACCATGAGACCGTCGATGACTCGAGCCCGATCATCACGCTGTTTTCGCCTTCCGACACCAAGGACGGCTACTTCACCGAACTCGGTTACGTCGGCGGTGCCGATGCCGGCAGCGTTCCCGGTCCTGCGACCGTGTGGACACTCGCAAGCGGCGACAAGCTGACGGAGACCACACCGGTTACCCTGAAGTATACCAACCAGAATGGCGTCGTTTTCTCCCGTACCGTTTCGATCGACCAGCATTACATGATCACGGTCAACGACAAGGTCGAGAACCCCGGGCAGGCGCCCGTCTCCTTTGCCACCTATGGCCGCGTGACGCGCAATAACAAGCCGGCAATACCGCCCGTTTTCGTCATCCATGAAGGCTTCCTCGGCGTCTCGGGCAAAGACGGCAGCCTGACGGAAGAAAAATACAAGGATGTCGAGGAAACCCCGGTAACGGTTGCCAAGGCAACCGGCGGCTGGCTCGGCATCACCGACAAATATTGGGCAGCTGCCATTGTGCCGCCGCAGATGACGCCGTTCGAAACGCGTTACTCGCACATCAAGGGCAATCAGCCGAGCTACCAGGCCGATTTCAAAAGCGATACGATGACGGTCGAACCCGGCCAGTCCATCGAACTGAAGAGCCTTGTCTTCGCCGGTGCCAAGGAAGTGCCGCTGGTTGACCGCTATGAAACCGAATATTCCATTCCGAAGTTCGACCTGTTGATCGACTGGGGCTGGTTCTACTTCATCACCAAGCCGATGTTCAAAATGATGGATTTCTTCTTCCGTTATTTTGGCAACTTCGGTGTGGCGATCCTGCTGACCACCATCGTCGTCAAGGCTCTCTTCTTCCCGCTCGCCAGCAAGCAATATGCATCCATGGCGAACATGAAGCGCATGCAGCCGAAGATGGAAGAGCTGAAGGCCAAGCATGGCGATGACCGCATGGCCATGCAGCAGGCGATGATGCAGCTCTACAAGGAAGAGAAGATCAATCCGGTTGCCGGCTGCTGGCCGATGCTGCTGCAGATTCCGGTCTTCTTCGCGCTCTACAAGGTCATCTACGTCACCATCGAAATGCGGCATGCACCGTTCTTCGGCTGGATTCATGACCTTTCCGCGCCAGATCCGACCTCGCTGTTCAACCTGTTCGGCCTTCTGCCCTACGACGTGCCGCACTTCCTGATGATCGGCGTCTGGCCGCTCGTCATGGGCATCACGATGTTCCTGCAGATGCGCATGAACCCGACCCCACCCGATCCGACACAGGCGATGATCTTCACCTGGATGCCGCTGATCTTCACCTTCATGCTGGCTTCGTTCCCCGCCGGTCTGGTTATCTACTGGGCGTGGAACAACACGCTGTCGATCTCGCAGCAGGCCCTCATCATGAAGCGTCACGGTGCCAAGATCGAACTGTTCGATAATCTCAAAGGGCTATTCAAGCGAAAGCCGGTGCAATCGAAATGAGTGAAACCGGCCCGGCAACCGAAAAGCCCCTCTTCGGGCGACCCTGGATATTCATTCGCGGCGTTCCCGCGATGAAATTCCTGCCGCCCGAAGGCCCGCCGGAGATTGCCTTCGCCGGACGTTCGAATGTCGGCAAGTCTTCGCTCATCAATGCGCTGGTGGGCCACAAAGGCCTTGCCCGTACCTCCAACACACCCGGACGCACGCAGGAACTGAACTACTTCGTTCCTGAGGGTTATTCCGGTGAGGCGGGCGACCTGCCGCCGATGGCGCTGGTCGATATGCCGGGTTACGGCTATGCGCAGGCGCCCAAGGACCACGTCGATGCCTGGACGAAGCTCGTCTTCGACTATCTGCGTGGACGTGCGACGCTGAAGCGCGTCTACGTGCTGATCGATTCCCGCCACGGAATAAAAAAGAACGACGAAGAGGTTCTTGGCCTGCTCGACAAGGCGGCCGTGTCCTATCAGGTCGTGCTGACGAAGACGGACAAGATCAAGGACGTTGGCGTTCCCCGGCTGATCAGTGAAACGCTGGAGAAAATCCGCAAGCGTCCCGCCGCCTATCCGGAAGTTCTCGCTACCTCTTCGGAAAAATCCTTCGGGCTGGATAGCCTGCGCGCCGAGATCGTACGAACTGTTTCTCTCTAAAAGACCGTCGCCTTCAGGCGATGGTGAAAAGCAGGACGGCGGTCCACAGCATCGCCGTCAATGCCAGAAGCCGCCAGAAACGCACGGAATTCCATACTTCCAGAAGCATCGCGGCGAATATGCTGCCATTGCGGAGCGGCTGGCCCTTGAATGGCAGACCGGGGCGAAGCGGATCCCTGTCAAGCAGGGCTGCAACGCCCGCTCTTTCGCGATATTCGGTTTCCGCCAGATTGTCCCGCCAGCGCCTGACCATGGCCGCAAACTGACGGTCGCGTTTGACGCGTTTTGCAAGCTCCGCCATGCTTTCCGGTGGCAAGGCACCCAGCACATATTCGCCAGCGAGTACTTCGTCCCGCAAACCGCTTTGCTTGTCTCGATCCGGTACGGTCATATGTTTTCAAACTCCTCGGTCGTTCAGGCCAGCATCGTTTTTGCGATGCGCAACGATCCTCCGTCGCCCTGCTGAATAACCCCTCCCCTGCTTGCCACAAGGCTGGTCCGATTGGTGCTTTATGTCAATCTTATTACGCGTCGTGGGCGGCCCAAAAGCGGAATTTTACTACGCGCCGACACAATATGGCCCGGAGGTTATTTCATTCATCCACCCCGCGCATTCACCTGTCCTTGCAAACGCATCGACATGTGGAATCTGCGCATCCTGCACCGCAAAAATCGATTCCGATTTTTGCGCCGATGCTGTAGAGCGATGACAGGCTCTCAAGGGCCGCAACCACAGACCGAGGTTTTTCCATGACTGCTTCCGAAAGCGAGACTCAGGCGCGGCTGCTCGCACAGGCTCTGCCCTTTATGCAGAAATATGAGAACAAGACCATCGTGGTGAAATATGGCGGTCATGCCATGGGCGACTCCACACTTGGAAAGGCTTTTGCGGAAGATATCGCCCTGTTGAAGCAGTCCGGTATCAACCCCATCGTCGTGCACGGCGGCGGCCCGCAGATCGGTGCAATGCTGACGAAGATGGGTATTGAATCGAAGTTCGAAAGCGGCCTGCGCGTCACCGATGCCAAGACAGTCGAGATCGTCGAAATGGTTCTGGCCGGCTCGATCAACAAGGAGATCGTCGCGCTCATCAACCAGACGGGCGAATGGGCCATTGGCCTATGCGGCAAGGACGGCAACATGGTCTTCGCCGAAAAGGCGAAAAAGACCGTCGTCGATCCCGACAGCAATATCGAACGCGTTCTCGATCTTGGTTTTGTCGGTGAAGTCGTCGAGGTCGACCGCACCCTGCTCGACCTGCTTGCCAAGTCGGAGATGATCCCGGTCATCGCTCCCGTTGCTCCCGGTCGCGATGGCGCCACCTACAACATCAATGCGGACACCTTTGCCGGCGCCATTGCCGGTGCGCTCAACGCCACCCGCCTCCTGTTCCTCACGGACGTGCCTGGTGTTCTCGACAAGAACAAGGAACTCATCAAGGAACTGACGGTCTCCCAGGCGCGTGCGCTGATCAAGGACGGCACGATTTCCGGTGGGATGATCCCGAAGGTCGAGACCTGCATCGAGGCCATCAAGGCCGGTGTTCAGGGCGTGGTGATCCTCAACGGCAAGACCGCCCATTCCGTTCTTCTGGAAATCTTCACGGAAGGCGCCGGCACGCTCATCGTGCCCTGATACGGTTCATGTGGCGGACGGGAATGCCTGTCCGCCACGACGACACTTTCAGCCGAATATCAGAAGCGACAGCACGCCGAGCACGATCAGCAGACAGCCCGAGAGTTCGAGCCGGTTGATCTTTTCCTTGAAGAAGAGCACGGTCGAGGCGAAGGCGAAGAGCATCTCCACCTGTGCTAATGCCTTGACCACAGCCGCCTGCTGCAACGTCATCGCCGTGAACCAGCCGAATGACGCCGTGGCCCCCACGAAACCGACCGCAAGCGACGGTTTCCACGCCTTCGCGATCCGCCGCAATTCGTCCCTCTCCCGCCATACGATCCACAAGAACATCGCCAAGGTCTGCGTCACGATGACAACGACGAGGGTAAAGCCGGCCTGCATCACCGCATCCGGTGCCGGCAGGCTGGGTGCCAGCGCCAGCGAGGCCGAACGGTAAGCGACAGACGACAGGCCGAAAAAAGCCCCCGAGGCGAGGCCGATGCCCGCCGTCCGGCTGAAGATGGAGGTGAGAATGGAGGCGGGGGTCACTTCCGTGCGTGCAACCGAAATCAGCATGACGCCGGCCACCGAAATAGCGATGGCCGCAAGAGTGCCGCCATTGACGCTTTCACCAACGAAAATCAGCGCAAACAATGCCGCCTGCGCCGGCTCAGTTCGGGAATAGGCCGTGCCAACCGCGAAGTTGCGGAAGGAAAACAGATGCACCAACAGGAAAGTGGCGGCGATCTGCGCCATGGCCCCAACCATCGCCCAGACAGCGAATGACATGTTCGGCACCGGCAGCGGCCGGCCAAGTACACCATGCAGAAAAACGAGATAGGCAAGAGCGAAGGGCATTCCGAAAACGAAGCGCACGAAAGTCGCGCCCGTGGTGCCCATCATGCCCTTCAGGTGCTTTTGCAGGGTCGAGCGCAGGTTCTGCAAGAACGCGCTTGCGAAGGTTATGCCTATCCAGAGTTCCATGGTCTTGGCGGTATCATGCGCTGGAGGCCGCAGCCAAGCCCGATTTTCCCGTCTGTCGTCGTCTTTTCGATTTTCTTCGGCATTCGAAACGGGCATAAAGCTGCCCATGGACACAAAGCCGAAAAACCTGCCCGATGCCGCCGATTTCGCCCACGTCAGCGAATGGGTCTTCGACCTCGACAACACGCTCTATCCGCATCACGTCAATCTGTTTTCCCAGATCGATCGTAACATGACGGCCTATGTTGCGGAGCTTTTAAAGCTCGAGCCCGACGAGGCTCGCGCGCTTCAGAAGCGTTATTACCACGAACATGGCACCACGCTTCAGGGCCTGATGATCCACTACGGCATCAGCCCGGACGAGTTTCTGGAGCGCGCGCATGCCATCGACTATTCCGCACTGAGCCCGCATCCGGAGCTCGGCGAGGCAATCAAGGCGTTGCCGGGCCGCAAGTTCATCCTCACCAATGGCAGCGTAAAACATGCGCAGGCAGCGGCGGGCGCACTCGGCATTCTCGACCATTTCGAGGATATATTCGATATCGTCGCCGCGAACTATCTGCCAAAACCGGCCAGCGCGACCTATGAGAAGTTTGCGGCACTTGCAAAGCTCGACACCAGAAAAGCCGCCATGTTCGAGGACCTGCCACGCAATCTCGCCGCACCCAAGGCACTCGGCATGAAGACCGTGCTGCTCGTTCCTTCGAACCTCGAAGGCGTCATCATGGAGCGCTGGGAGATCCCCGCTGCGACGGATGCGCATATCGACTACATCACTGACGATCTGACCGGTTTCCTGACCAAAACGATCACCCGCTGACCGGCAACATCGAAATCGAGCGCAGGCGACATTACCGAAGCTTCATGCACCTTACGGATGTTTAAGTAGTGGACTGCCGCCTGCGCCACTATCTTCCTCCTCAGGGACACCAACGGAAGGTAATGACGATGTCTACACGAAAGATCGCACTCTCTGCTCTTGGCGCAGCCCTCTTGCTCGGCTCGGCCGCTACAGCCAGCTTTGCCGCCCCGCCAGCGCACGGCAAAGGCCACGGCGAGCGCATGCCGTTCCGCCCGGAACTGGCGTTCGTTCAGCTGCTGAAGGTGGCCGACACCAACAAGGACGGCAAGATTACCAAGGAAGAGTTCGCCGCACGTCAGGACGCGCTTTTTGCCGAGATCGACAAGGACAAGGACGGTTCGATCACGCCAAAGGAAATGCGTGAATACCGCCAGGCCAAAATGGAGGCGTTCCGTGCGGCTCATCCGCGCCCAGAGGCTGCTGACGCCAAAGCGGGCGAAGGGAAGGGACCTGAGGGCAAGCGCGCCGAACGCGAACATGGCGGACGTCAGGGCTGGGGCAAGCATGGCGGCAAGGGTGGGGCGTTTGCGATGATGCGCATGGCCGACACTGATGAAAACGGCCAGGTCAGCAAGGCCGAATTCACCGCGGCCGGCGAAAAAATGTTCGAACGGCTGGACAGGAACAAGGACGGCGTCATCTCCATCGATGATATGCCAGACCGCCCGTTCCTTTAATCACACAAGAAAAAGCCCGCTCAAGCGGCGGGCTTTTTCCTTTCAATGCAGGCTGACGGTTTTCAGATCGTCTTCGGCAGCCTTGAAAAACGTGCTGGAACGATTGTCTGTCAGGAGGATCGGCGTGCCATCCGCGCCAAACAGGGCCCAGAGATCGAGTTGCGGATCGAGATCAGGCGCTTCCGGGAAACAGCGGCTTACGTCTTCCGCACGGATTTTACGGATATAGCCCACTTCTCCCTCGCCGATATGGGCGAGCTGGGACCGGGTGAGACGCGCATGCGCTTCTTTTAAAAGCATATTTCAGCCTCCTTCTTCACGCCGAGCGATTCGTGTCGGATTCCGGCGTTCACGTTCTACTCTGAGACGGAAATATTAATTTTCTTTACCACGTTTGAAATTTCGGGCTTCACCAGATCGATGGCAAGAAGGCCATTGCGCAGGCGCGCGTCCCTCACCTGCATGCCGTCTGCAAGCACGAAGACCCGCTGGAATTGTCGGGCAGCGATACCCCGGTAGAGAAAATCCCGCTTTTCCTGCTCCTGCTGGCGACCGCGAATGACGAGCTGGTTGTCGGCCGTTGTCACATCCAGATCGTCCTGCGAAAAACCGGCGACTGCAATCGTGATACGCAGGCGTTCCGGCACGTCTTCACCGCCGGGCAGGCGCTCGATGTTGTATGGAGGATAGCCATCATTGGCCTTCGCCATACGCTCCAGCGTTTTTTCCATGGCATCAAAACCCAGCAAAAGCGGGTGGGTGAATGGCGTCATGCGGCTCATATCGTCTCTGTCCTTGCAACCAAGCGACGTTTCGCGGTCCCGCTTCCGGCAACCCTGCCGGTCAATCTTACCGGCTCTACGCAATATGGGAAGCAAAACCACGATGCGCAAGGCGGGGCCACAAGGCAAAGGCGGGCACGCCGAGGAATGAGACTTGACAAGTGAGCGTCCGCCGCTCGAAAAAAGCGCCTTATCTCAACGGCGGGCAAGACATGGCAGAACGCAGAAAAATCATCATCGACACGGATCCAGGTCAGGACGACGCGGCAGCGATCATGCTGGCTTTCGCAAGCCCGGAAGAAATTGAAATTCTCGGTCTATGCGCCGTCGCCGGCAATGTTCCGCTGAAACTGACCAGCCGCAACATCCGCATCATCTGCGAATTGTGCGACCGCACCGATATTCCCGTCTATGAGGGTGCCGAGCGGCCACTGGTGCGAAAGCCCATCACTGCCGAGCATGTTCACGGCAGCACCGGCCTTGATGGCCCGGTTCTCGACGAGCCGACGATGGAAACACAAAAGCAGCACGCCGTCGATTTCATCATCGAAACGCTGCTGCGAGAGCCTGCGGGCACCGTGACGCTCTGCACGCTCGGCGCGCTGACCAATGTGGCGCTGGCTTTGCAGAAGGCCCCAGAGATTGCCGGTCGCGTCAAGGAACTGGTGATGATGGGTGGCGGCTTCTTTGAAGGCGGCAACATCACACCGGCTGCGGAATTCAACATCTATGTCGATCCGCAGGCTGCCGATATCGTCTTCCGTTCCGGCGTGCCCATCGTCGTGATGCCGCTTGACGTAACCCACCAGCTGCTGACCACCAAGGCGCGTGTCAGCCGCATTCGCGATATCGGCACACGCCCGGCAATCGCCATGGCGGAAATGCTGGAATTCTTCGAACGTTTCGACATCGAGAAATACGGTTCGGACGGCGGCCCCCTGCACGATCCAAGCGTCATCGCCTATCTCCTCAAGCCCGAGCTGTTTCAGGGCCGCGATTGCAATGTCGAAATCGAGGTCAATTCCGAACTCACCATGGGCATGACGGTGGTGGACTGGTGGCGGGTGACCGAGCGCCCGGTCAACGCCCGCGTGATGCGAAATGTGGATGCGGACGGCTTCTTCGAGTTGCTGACGGAACGTTTCGCCCGCCTCTGATGGGAACGCAGACATGAAAAAGGGCCGCTGGCATGGCCAGCGGCCCTTTCATTTGGAACCACGGGATATTCTCAGAACTCGGTCCAGTCGTCCTGTGCCAGCGCGTTTGCGCCGCTGGTTCTTGGGCGGACACGTTGGGTCGCAGCCGAGCGGCCCGATGCCTGTGGCGGGGCGACAGGCGCACGCATTGCCGCCGCGGTGGCGCGCAATTGCTGGCCGGACTGGCTGGAATGACCGCCGGATACGGAGAAGCCGGCAACGAGCGATTTCAGCGTTTCCGCCTCGCTGTTCAGCGTCACGCTTGCCGCCGTTGTTTCTTCCACCATGGCCGCATTCTGCTGGGTGACCTGATCCATCTGGGTGACGGCGGAATTGATTTCCTTGAGACCGACCGCCTGCTCGCTGGCGGAGGCCGAAATCTGCCGTATCAGCTGGTTGATCTGCAGAACCTGATCGGCGATCTTTCTCATCGTCTCGCCGGCCTTGCCGACCAGCTGGACGCCCTCGCCCACCTGCCTTGATGAGGTGTTGATCAGACCTTTGATCTCCTTCGCGGCTGTCGCGGAACGTTGCGCCAGTTCACGTACTTCCTGCGCGACGACGGCAAAACCCTTGCCAGCCTCGCCCGCGCGGGCGGCTTCCACGCCGGCATTCAGCGCCAGAAGGTTGGTCTGGAAAGCGATTTCGTCGATTACCCCGATGATGCGGGAGATTTCCGCCGAGGATTGAGCGATGCCTTCCATGGAACTGACGGCCTGCTGCACGACCTCGCCCGACTTGCCGGCGTCGTCGCAGGCATTGCTGACAGCTGTCGCCGCCTGCGCTGCGTTTTCCGCACTGGAATTGACCTGCGCAGTCAGCTGGTTGAGGGCGGCAGCGGTTTCTTCCAGGCTTGCAGCCTGCTGTTCCGTGCGGTGGGAGAGATCGCTCGCAGCGCGGGTGATCTCGCCGGTGCCGTTGCCGATGCTGGCAACGGTTCCGTTGACGGTGGAGACGGTCTCCTCGAGGCTGGCGAGCGCCGAGTTGAAGTCGTTGCGCAGCTTTGCATATTCACCGGGGAACTGGTCCTCGATGCGATAGGTCAGATTGCCCTGCGAGAGCGCATTGAGACCCGCGCCGAGTACGCTCACGATATGTTGCTGCATCCGGCTGTTCTCATTGCGCTCGGATTCGGACCTGTGGCGCTCCGTTTCCGCATTGCCACGCTGCACGGCGGCATCCGCTTCCATTTCGCGGATACCGGCAAGCTTCGCACGGAAGCCTTCCAGAGCCGTTGCCACCGCGCCCGTCTCATCCCTGCGTTCCTGTCCGGAAACCGGCACATCGTAACGACCGTCGCTCAGTGTTTTCACATCGGAGACCAGCGAGGCGAGCGGATTGCGGACGAAATAGCGGACGGAGAAATATAGCGCGGCAATAACCGCCGCAAGAATGACGATCGCCCCAAGGATCATCAGATAAGTCTGCTCCTGCACCGGCGCATTCAACGCCTGATGCGGGATATCCACCAGAACCACCCAGGTGGCATTGAGGCCCGGAACCGCAAACGGATAGACAAGGCGGTTATAGGGCGCGTCGGTATCAAGGCCGAGATTTTCGATCAGGCCCTGCTTGCCGGATGTGATCGCGGCCTGAACGGTGCTCGCACCCTCCCCGTCATAGGCCTTCATGTTCTGCTGGGGCGTCGGCGGTACCAGCCATTGGCCGCCCTGCGAAATGAGTGTCACACGGCCGGTTTCGAAAGGATGCAGCGCCTGCAGCTTCTGCGACAGGGCTGCCAGCGAGATATCGACCCCCGCCACACCGATCATCTTGCCGTCCGACATGACGGGATAGGCAAGCGAGGTCATTGTGGTGGGCACTTCCGTGCCTTCAGCCAGATAGGGCTGGGTAATGGCGCCCTTGCCGGATTTGGCAGCAAGCGAATACCATTCCGCTGCATAATCGTTCTTGAAGGTCGAAAACTGGATGTCGCCCTTCTGGGTCTTCGACCAGTAGGGGGCAAATGCACCTGTTGCATTGGTGCCGAGATCGAGCCTGTTGGCGATCTCGGTGCTTTGTCCGTCGAAAAGGCCCAGCTGCTCACAGAACCAGCTTCCGAAAGCAAAAGCATTCTGCTCGACATTGGCCTTGAGGATGTTGACGATGCCGGGGCGGTCCATCGATTTCGCCTGATGCGCACGGCCGATGATACCGGCCATGGAGCGGGCGGCGCTACCGAGTTCACCGACATCGGCGGCGATGACGTTGGCGATGGCGCGTGCCTCGGTGTTCGCCTGATCCATGGTCAGCGAATGGACACGGTCGCTGGTCTGGGAAATGAGGAAGGAATTCGATGCGACAAGGACCGTGGTGATTGCACAGCCGGTTACAAGGATCAGCTTGGTCGCAAGCGACTTCACTTTGAAATTGAACATTTTGGCCTCGATCAAATCGCCGGCCGAAAAGGCTGGCGTCAACGGATGAGAAATCTCCGTCATGGAGGCCCGTCCAGAATGGGACAGTGTGCTGCATCGCGACGAGGCAAAATTAGGTTATGTTTGCTAATTAACCCCTAAAATTACTTCGTCGCGCCAAGCAAAAAATCAATGTTCGTAATAGGCGGAGACGATGTTCCATGCATCGTCGGCCGTTTCGGCGAAATGTAGCAGCTCCATATCTTCGGGCGCAATGGTTCCGAAGTCCGCGAGGAATTCGAAGTTGACGACGGAGCGCCAGAATTTCTCTCCGAACAGGATGAGCGGAATGGGCGCCATGCGCTTCGTCTGGATCAGCGTCAGCGTCTCGAAGAGTTCATCGAGCGTGCCGAAACCGCCGGGGAAGATCACCACGGCCTTCGCGCGCATCAGGAAATGCATCTTGCGGATGGCGAAATAGTGGAAGTTGAAGCTCAGCTCCGGCGTGACATAGGGGTTGGGCGCCTGCTCATGCGGCAGAACGATGTTGAGACCGATCGACGGGCCTCCCACATCGGCAGCGCCGCGATTGCCCGCTTCCATGACACCCGGACCGCCGCCGGTAACCACCACATATTCCAGGTGGTCGGATTTCGCGCCATAGTCGGTGCAAAGCCGGGCGAACTTGCGCGCTTCCTCGTAATAAACAGAGGCCTGCTCCAGATTGCGCTTCTGCGTCTCGTTGCGCGCCGCCCAGGCCGCGCCGCCCGGTTCGGGAATGCGGGCGCCGCCGAACAGGACGACGGTAGATTTGATCCCGCGCTCGCTCAGCGCCATCTCCGTCTTCAGAAGTTCCAGTTGCAGCCTGACGGGGCGCAACTCCTCGCGGCAGAGAAAATCCATGTCCACATAGGCAAGCCGGTAGGACGCGGAATCCGACTGCGGCGTCTTCTGAACGACTTCGGCCTGCTGCTTGTCCGCAGAGCTACGCTTCAACGGGTCCCACACCCCATCCTTGCGCCGCAATTTGCCGTTTTTCAGTCGTGTCATTTCCAAGCCTTTCGTCTGGTGCGCCAAATCACCCAAATCACATTGACGCCTTTCCAACACTCCCTTAGATCAAATGGCCAGAGCCTTCCAGCGGCGCGGGACCATCCGTGACCACGAACACACGCGACTTTAAGGAATTTTCCATGAGCCTTACGGATCTCATCTCCCTCGAAACCATCATCGAAACAGCCTTTGACAACCGTGACGGTGTGAACGTATCGACAAAGGGCGAGGTTCGCGACGCGGTGAACACATCTCTTCAACTTCTAGACAGCGGCAAGGTCCGTGTCGCCGAAAAGCAGGCGGACGGGAACTGGAAGGTGAACCAGTGGCTGAAAAAGGCCGTGCTCCTCTCCTTCCGTCTGAACGACATGGAAATCGTCACCGGCGGCCCCGGTGAATCGACCTGGTGGGACAAGGTGCCGTCGAAGTTCGAGAACTGGGGTGAAAACCAGTTCCGCGCTGCCGGCTTCCGCGCCGTGCCGAACGCCGTCGTGCGCCGCTCGGCCTATGTGGCCAAGAACGTGGTGCTGATGCCTTCCTTCGTCAATCTCGGCGCCTATGTCGATGAAGGCACGATGGTCGACACCTGGGCGACGGTCGGCTCCTGCGCGCAGATCGGCAAGAACGTGCATCTGTCCGGTGGCGTCGGCATCGGCGGCGTTCTGGAGCCGCTTCAGGCTGGCCCGACCATCATCGAGGACAATTGCTTCATCGGTGCCCGTTCGGAAGTCGTAGAAGGCTGCATCGTGCGCGAAGGCGCGGTTCTCGGCATGGGCGTCTTCATCGGCAAGTCGACCAAGATCGTCGATCGCGCCACCGGCGAGATCACCTATGGCGAAGTGCCACCCTATTCCGTCGTCGTTGCTGGCACCATGCCGGGCAAGCCGTTCCCGAACGGCGAGCCGGGCCCGAGCCTTTATTGCGCCGTCATCGTCAAGCGCGTCGATGAAAAGACCCGCTCCAAGACCGGCATCAACGAGCTTCTGCGCGACTGATAAGCTGATACCATGACCACGACCGATCCCGTTGCCAATCTTGCCGCCCTCATCCGTTGCCCTTCGGTGACGCCCGCCGAAGGTGGCGCGCTATCCCTGCTAGACACCCTGCTTTCACCGCTTGGCTTTGCGGTGGAAAAGATGGTGGCGACGGAAGCGGGAACGCCTGACGTGGAAAACCTCTACGCCCGGCTTGGCACGGAAGGTCCGCACCTGATGTTTGCGGGCCATACCGATGTCGTTCCGGTAGGCGACGAGGCGGCATGGAGCCATCCGCCCTTTGCCGCTGAAATTGCGGGCGGCGAAATGTTCGGACGTGGTGCGGTGGACATGAAGGGTGGCATTGCCTGTTTCGTTGCCGCCATTGCCCGCTACATCGAGAAACACGGAAAACCGAAAGGTTCCGTTTCTTTCCTGATCACCGGTGACGAGGAAGGCCCCTCGATCAACGGCACCTCCAAGTTGCTGGAATGGGCCGCCGCCAAAGGCGAGACATGGGATGCCTGCGTGGTGGGTGAACCGACCAACCCCGACCAGCTGGGCGACATGATCAAGATCGGCCGCCGGGGATCGATTTCGGGCCGCATCACCGTGCATGGCGTGCAGGGTCATGCCGCCTATCCGCATCTGGCCGACAACCCCATTCGCGGGCTGCTGCAACTGACCCACGCGCTGATGCATCCGCCCTTCGATCACGGTACGGACGACTTCCAGCCGTCCAATCTGGAAGTGACGACCATAGACACCGGCAATGCCGCCACAAATGTCATTCCGGCGCGGGCGACGGCGTCGTTCAACATCCGTTTCAATGACAGCTGGACGGTGGAGAGCCTGCGGGCGGAAATCATCCGTCGCCTCGATGCCGCCGCTGCCGAAGGAGAACTTCGTCCCGACCGCAGCCCGGTCAAATATGATATCGTCTGGGCGGACCGGCCGGCCCATGTTTTCCTGACGCGGAACAATGCGCTCATCTCATCGCTTTCCGGCGCCGTGGAAGCCGTGACAGGCAAGGAGCCCAAGCTTTCGACCACCGGTGGCACGTCGGATGCGCGTTTCATCAAGGATTATTGCCCCGTCGTGGAATTCGGCCTCGTCGGGCAGACCATGCATATGGTCGATGAGCGCGTGGAAGTCGCCGATCTGGAGACGCTGACACGCATCTACGAGACCTTCATCGAACGCTGGTTCTCCCATGCCGACGGCAAGTGAAGTAAGGCTCTATCTGAAAGGCCTCTGGCTGCTGCTGCTCGGCGACCACACCGGTGCGCGCTATCTGGATCTGTCCGAGCGCGGCATGTGGCGGTCCTTCTACTCCGCCCTCTGGTGCCTGCCGGCCATGCTGGTGTCCTGGCTGTGGCTGCGCGCTGCGTTCCTGGCAAGCTATCCGCCCGGAACAGGAACGGGGTTCATCTTCTTTTTCCGCCTTGCGATGGTCGAGGCTATCTGCTGGATCGTGCCGCTGCTGTTGATCGGCATGCTGCTGTTTGCCTTTGGCGCGAGGGAAAAATTCACCGCACTGGTCACCACCATGAACTGGCTGTCGCTGCCGTTTTCCTATGCCTATGCGGTTCTGATCCTGATCGCGTTCTTTCTGCCGCCCTTGCAGGGGCTGATAGCCATCCTCTGGCTGGCACTCCTGCTGTCGCTGGTCTTCGCCTTTTCGCGGATCGTGCGCTTCTTCATCCGCGACCAGTCGTTGCTTGTATCGGCGATCGTCATGACCCTGCTGGTGCCGGGCATGCTTCTGTCCGAGGCGCTGCAGCGTTTTCTCGGCGTTTATCCGGCCTGAGAAACGAGACGGACTTCAGTCCGTGTCTTCGACCGTCTCGACCTTTGAATAGACACGCGGCGGAATGACGTCGGGATAATCGACCTGCATGAAATAGAGACCATCTGGCGGCGCGACAGGGCCGCAGGCTTTGCGATCCCGTGCTTCCAGTGCCGCGCGCACGTCTTCCGGTGTCATGCTGCCTTCACCGGCCATTTTCAGCGTTCCGGCAAAAGAGCGTATCTGGTTGTGCAGAAAGCTCTGCGCGGTGGCGCGTATCTCGATAAGATCGCCATTGCGCGTCACATCCAGCCGGTCGAGCGTTCTGACCGGGCTGCTCGCCTGACAATGGACTGAGCGGAAAGTGGTAAAATCGTGCCGGCCGACGAGCATCTGTGCAGCTTCATGCATGCGCTCATGGTCCAGATCTTTCGATACCCACCATGCGCGCTTGTGCTCGAGTGCCAGCCGCGCTTTCCGGCAAATGATGCGGTACAGATAATGGCGGCGCAGCGCGGAGAAGCGCGCGTCGAAGTCCTCGGTCACAGCCGTTACGTCGACAACCGAGACGGCCTCTTTCGCCATGGCCAGATGGGCGTTGAGAGCATTGCGAAGCTTATATGGCGCCCAATCGCGAGAAAGATCGACATGGGCTACCTGTCCCACCGCATGCACACCGGAATCGGTGCGGCCAGCGCCTCGAATGGACACGGTCTCGCCAGTCAGCGACCGGACGGCAGCTTCAAGCGCGCCCTGAACCGAAGGGCCATTGTCCTGTCTCTGCCAGCCGAAGTAAGGCGTGCCGTCATATTCGACGGTCATGCGGAAACGCGGCATCAGCCGAGCCTCGTTCTGGCCGGAACGGGTGTGCCACGAACGAAATCGGCAGCCGACAGCGACTTGCCACCTGCCTTCTGCAAACGGGTAAGCCGCACCGCGCCACTGCCGCAGGCGATGGTCAGGGCGTCATCGAGCACAGCGCCTGCCTCGCCCATACCGCTCGCCAGTTCTGACGCCAGAACCTTCACGCGCTCCGCCTTGCCGCCGATCTCCATTTCTAGCCATGCGCCGGGAAAAGGCGAAAGGCCGCGAATATGGTTATGGACGTCCTGTGCCGGCCGGGAAAAATTAATCCTGGTCTCGCCCTTGTCGATTTTCGATGCATAAACGACGCCTTCTTCCGGCTGTGCAACGAGAGGAAGATCGTCTGCTTCCAGCTTGTCCATCGCCTGCCGCATCAGCCGCGCGCCTGTCAGCATCAGGCTGTCGTGCAATTCACCTGCCGTGGTATTCTCACCGATCGTGACCTTGGCGGTCAGCGCCACCGGGCCGGTATCCAGCCCCTTTTCCATTTTCATGACCATCATGCCGGTCTCGGCATCGCCAGCCATGATCGCCCGCTGAATGGGTGCCGCACCGCGCCAGCGCGGCAGCAACGAGGCGTGGCCGTTATAGCAGCCAAGGCGCGTACCGCTCAGGATCGCCTCGGGCAGTAGCAGCCCATAGGCAACGACAACAGCGACATCGGCGTTGAATTCCCTGAATTGCTGCCGGTCTTCCTCGGCCTTGAAATTCGCCGGCGTCAGCACGGGCAGACCCAGCAGTTCGGCCGCCTGATGCACCGGCGATTTCTGCAGATCGAGGCCACGGCGACCGCCTGGACGCGGCGGCTGCGTATAAACGGCAACGACCTCGTGACCAGCCTCCACCAATGCACGCAGCGTGGGAACGGAAAAATCCGGCGTGCCCATGAAAATGATGCGAAGAGCCATATCGCCCCCTGCCCTCTATGTCGTTCCGTCTACATATTTAAGACGAATCAGACCTTAGCGCGGGCTGCTTTGGTGAATTTCTTGATGACCATTTCTCGCTTCAGCCGCGAAATATGGTCGATGAACAGAATGCCGTTCAGGTGGTCGATCTCATGCTGCAGACACGTCGCCAGAAGCCCGTCCGCATCGACCGTCTGCTGCTTGCCGTCACGATCGACATATCGCACCGTCAGGGATGCGGGACGCTCCACCTCGGCATAATAATCGGGAATGGAGAGGCACCCTTCCTCATAGGCCGAGACGTCGTCCGACACTTTGAGGATTTCCGGATTGATGAAGACGACCGGCTTTTTCTCCTCGTCCTCGCGCGAAACGTCGATCACCAGCATGCGGCGCGGCACGCCCACCTGAATGGCGGCAAGGCCGATACCCGGCGCATCATACATGGTTTCAAGCATATCGTCGGCAAGGCGCAACACTTCGGCATCCACCTGTTCGATGGGCCTTGATTGCTGGCGCAGCACGGGATCGGGCAAAATGATAAGCGGTTTGATAGTCATGGCTTCCCATAACGTATCTCTTGCGCTGAGGAAATAAAAAATACGCGGTCGAAATGGGACCTTCGTCCGGTTTTGTCCGACTCAATTCCGCCGCATGAATGTTCTTGTTTTGATCTTACGAATCACTGGAAATCTGCTAGATTTAGCCATGAGCATCGACTTCTCTTTTCTCCTCGATCCCGCCTTGCGGGCCGGCTCCGTCGACATCAGCTTCGGCGGGCTTCTTGCGGCTCTCGTTTTCGGCCTTTCCGCTTTCTGGATGGTCACGAAAAGTCGTGGGAAAAAAGCGGAAGCCGATGGTGAAATTTCCGATCTGTTGAAAACCCAGTCGGAACTGCACGGCCGGATCGCGGCGATGGCCGAGACGCTCGGCACACGCCAGAGCGAGATGGGCCAGACGATCAACCAGCGCCTCGACGGCATGTCGCAGCGGCTGGGTGAAACGCTAACCGAGCAGACCCGGTCGACGCACGAGAATCTAAGCCGCCTGCAGGAGCGGCTTGCGGTTATCGATGCGGCGCAGGGCAATATTCAGGATCTGGCAAAGGACGTGGTGGGGCTTCAGGCGATCCTCTCCAACAAGCAGACGCGCGGCGCTTTCGGACAGGCGCGCATGGAAGCGCTGATCGCCGATGCGCTTCCCGCCGGGGCCTTTCAGCTTCAGCCCACACTTTCCAACGGCTACCGACCGGACTGCATCATCAGGATGCCGAACAATGCGCCGTCCCTCGTCATCGACGCCAAGTTTCCGCTGGAGGCGTGGAATGCGCTGAAGGCGGATGAAACGCCCGAGGGCAAACGGGCTGCGACCCAGCAGTTCCGCCGCGATATGGAAGTTCATATTCGCGACGTGGCGGAGAAATATCTGATACGCGGAGAAACGCAGGATACCGCCTTCATCTTCGTGCCGTCGGAATCGATCTTTGCCGACATTCACCAGCATTTCGAATATCTGGTGCAGCGTGCCCATCGCGCCCGTGTCGTTATTGTCTCGCCATCGCTTTTGATGCTGTCGGTGCAGGTTATCCAGTCGGTGCTGAAGGACCAGCGCATGCGCGAGCAGGCGCATCTCATTCAGGGTGAAGTCGCGCTTCTCATGGATGACGTGCGGCGGCTGGACGACCGGACGCGCAAGCTGCAAGCCCATTTCGGGCTGGCGCAGAAAGACGTCGACATGATGCTGATTTCCTCCGACAAGGTGCTGGCGCGTGGCCAGAAGATCGAGGGTCTTGATTTTTCGCCGACGGAAAAAGAGACCTCCCATAGCGAAATCGAGCAGGCGCGACGATTTGCGGAGAACAGGGCGGGAACGGCCAAGTTGCGGGTGGTTGACGACGAGTGATCCCGTCGGGCAAAGTCGCCGCCTTGCTTTGAATTTCATACGGACATGCCCTGATGATTACTGTTTTCGGCTCCATCAACATGGATCTCGTCGCCACCGCCAAACGCCTGCCCAAACCCGGTGAAACCGTAACGGGAGACACCTTTTCCACGGCGGCCGGCGGAAAGGGAGCCAATCAGGCGCTTGCCGCACGGCGCGCAGGTGCAACGGTCAAAATGGCGGGCGCTACGGGTGATGACACCTTTGCCGCGCCAGCGCTGACATTGCTGCGCGATGCCGGCACCGACCTGTCGCTCGTCAAGACCGCGCCAGGCCCCACGGGAACCGCCGTAATCCTGATCGGTGAAGGCGGGGAGAACATGATCTCGGTCATTCCCGCCGCCAATGGCGAAGTTTCCGCATCCGACGCGGCAAGAGCCGTGGCGGAGATGGCAGCGGGTGATATTCTGATGCTTCAGTTCGAGGTGCCCGCACCCTCAATCGAAGCAGCACTGACGGCCGCGAAGGCTAAACGCATCACCACTATCATCAATACTGCGCCGCTGACCGCGGACGGGCCGCGCCTTGCTAGCCTTGCCGATATCGTCATCGCCAATGAAACAGAGTTCGAACTGCTGATCGGCAAAAACGGGCTTTCAGCCTCCGAACGGGAAAACGAACTCAAATCCCTGCATGAGCAGACCGGCCAGACATTGATCGTGACGCTTGGTGCTGATGGCGTGATCGCCATTCGCAACGGCAAGGTCTTCAAGGCGTCCGGTCTCAGGATCGAGCCGGTCGATACCGTTGGCGCTGGCGATACGTTCTGCGGTTATCTCGCCGCCAGCCTCGATCAGGGTATGGATTTCGAAAAGGCGCTGAAGCGCGCCGCCGTCGCAGGCTCGCTCGCCTGCACCCGCACCGGCGCCCAGCCTTCCATTCCGGTCGCAGCCGAAGTGGACGCGAATATCTGACGGTTCGAGCTGTTAAATGCGAATGAAAGTGAGATAGGCCGAGCTGCGGCCTTCTCTTTTCGCCTTGTTCTCATAACGCGTGCCCGGCCAGTTGGCATAGGGGGTGTGCCAGTCCTCGGCACTTGCCGCCGTCCACTCGAAACCGCCGTGGCGGGTGCAATGCTGTAGCGTCCAGTTGACGTAGGTATCGATATCGGAAGCAAAGCAGAACTTGCCACCGGGTTTCAGGACGCGATGGAAACGGGCAAGATTGACGTCGGAAACGAAACGGCGCTTCCAGTGCTTCTTCTTCGGCCAGGGATCGGGATAGAGAAGATCGATGTGATCGATCGACCCATCCGGCAGCCAATCCAGCAATTGCGTCGCGTCATCATCGTAAAGGCGGATATTCATCAACTCGCCTTCACGCACGCTTGCCAGCAGCTTGGCCATGGAATTGACGAAGGGCTCGACGCCGATAAAGCCGGTCTCAGGATTTTCAACCGCGCGGTGGGCAAGGTGCTCGCCGCCGCCGAAACCGATTTCCAGACGGACCGATTTCACATCCGCCGGAAAGAGAGCGACGAGATTTTTCGGAGGCGCGCTTTCCAGATCGATTTTCAGCAAAGGCAGCAGGTTTTCGATCGTATCGATCTGCTGATTGCGCAGGGGCTTGCCCTTGCGTCGGCCAAAAAACGCTTCCGTTGCGCGCGAACGCCGCTCTTCCGTCATGTCATACTCTCAAGAACAAATAGACTAAACCCGCACAGGGCCACTTGCATGGCACTATGCGGGTTACAAATGGTGCAACCGGTATCTCTCAATCCCCGTCGAATGACAAGACTTAGAACAAGTCCCCGCATTTTCCGGACGTAAAATCGCTACGCAATTTTACTGGAAATGCTTCAAGCGCTCAAAGCTTCCTTGAGCGGCTTCACCAGATCGAGCTTCTCCCAGGAGAAGGAACCGTCACGACCCGCCTTGCGACCGAAATGGCCGTAGGAGGACGTCTTGGCATAGATCGGCTTGTTGAGATCGAGATGACGGCGAATGCCCGACGGCGACAGATCCATGACCTTGCGGATGGCGCCTTCGACCTGATCTTCGCTGACCTTGCCGGTACCGTGCAGATCGACATAGATCGACAAAGGCTGGGCGATGCCGATCGCGTAGGAGATCTGAATGGTGCAGCGCTCGGCCAGACCGGCAGCCACCACGTTCTTGGCCAGATAGCGGGCAGCATAGGCCGCGGAACGGTCGACCTTGGTCGTGTCCTTGCCGGAGAATGCGCCGCCGCCATGGGGCGCAGCACCGCCATAGGTGTCCACGATGATCTTGCGGCCGGTCAGACCCGCATCGCCATCGGGACCACCGATGACGAATTTGCCCGTCGGGTTAATATACCACTGGCAATCATCGGCGATCTTCAGGTCACCCAGAGCTTCGCGGATATAAGGTTCGACAACTTCGCGAACCTTCTTCGAATCCCAGCTGGCATCGAGATGCTGCGTGGACAAAACGATGGACACGGCTTCCGAAGCCTTGCCGTCGACGTAACGAACGGTCACCTGGCTCTTGGCGTCCGGACCGAGTTTCGCAGCTTCGCCTTCGCCGCTTTTACGGGCGGTCGCGAGCAGCTGCAGAATACGGTGGGAATAATAGATCGGAGCCGGCATCAGGTCCGGCGTTTCCTTGCAGGCGTAACCGAACATGATGCCCTGGTCGCCGGCACCCTCGTCGCCCTGCTTGTCGGAGGCGTTGTCCACGCCCTGCGCGATATCCGCCGACTGCGGATGCAGGAGGACGTCGATCTTCGCCGTCTTCCAGTGGAAACCGTCCTGCTCGTAGCCGATGTCGCGGATCGCCTTGCGGGCAGCAGACTTGAACTTCGAGGGATTGATGACCGGGTGGCCGGCAGCATCCTTGAGAACCTTGCCGTCCTTGTCCTTTTTCAGCAGGGTATCGGGAACCCGAACCTCACCGGCGATAATGACGCGGTTCGTCGTCGCAAGCGTTTCGCATGCGATGCGCACGGTCCAGGGGTCGACACCCGTCTTGGATGCCTCACGATAGATGAGATCCACGATTTCATCGGAAATACGGTCACAAACCTTGTCCGGATGACCTTCGGCCACGGACTCGCTGGTGAACAGGTAATTGGCACGCATGCGGGATTCCCCTCAAAGAACGGTCTTCGAGTTTGTTAGTCATTTCGGCCATGAAAGACAAGGACACAACCACATAAATATATCTTTATGTGAGAATTCCTTTCTAATTGGGCACAAAAAAACGGCCCTTGCGGACCGTTGAGTGTCCAGCGCCGCACGCTGGAAAATAAAGGAGTCGCCTGCGAGTGCTACTCGGCATCCCCTTCGGCGGCGAGCGACTTGACGAGATCAACGAGGCGGCGGCGAACCTTCGGGTCGGCGATCTTCACGAAAGCGCGGTTCAGCTGCAAGCCTTCGGCAGACGACAGGAAATCCACCACGTAATTGGAACTCGATGCTTCTGCCATGCCCGTCGTGCCGACGGCCTGGTCGCCCGGCGCGTCCTCGAAGAAGAAGGAAACCGGCACATTCAGGATCGCGGAGATATTCTGCAGGCGGCTGGCGCCCACGCGGTTCGTGCCCTTTTCATACTTCTGAATTTGCTGAAAGGTAATTCCGAGGCTTTCACCCAGCTTTTCCTGGCTCATGCCCAGCATGGTTCTGCGAAGACGAATTCGGCTTCCGACATGAATGTCGATGGGGTTAGGCTTTTTCTTATTTTCGGTCATCATGCGGTCCTGACACTCGGAAAGGGTTGATATCTCGTTTCATTGCTTATTCGAAGAAATGAGCTGGCATTTCGACAACGTCTAAACTTGTTTTACGACTGACGTATTCACTATGCAATTGTAGGGGTTCCCGGTCAATTCTGGCGCCGGGCAAAACGCCAGGCAGAAAATACCGCAACGGTCAGCATGATAGAAAAAATCAACCAGAAATACGTCCGATGTATGTCGTAAGTAACAGCATCATTTGACCCACCACTCAAGGTGGCGTCAACAATTCCGACCCGGCCGTAGTCCAACCCGGCAATAATACGACCATAGGGGTCTATAACGGCGGAAATTCCGGTATTAGCGCCGCGAATCACCGGCACTCCCGTTTCAACGGCCCGTACTCTTGCCTGCAGAAAATGCTGATAAGGGCCGGGCGTATCGCCGAACCAGCCATCATTCGTGACGTTCAGGATCGCTGCGGCACCCGCCAGACCAGGGGTCATCTCTTCGGGAAAAATGATCTCGTAGCAGATCAGGGGATAGAAGGTTTTACCGGAAGGAAGCGTCAAAGGCGTGCGCGAAGAGGCGGCTGAAAAGCCGCCCGGCAGGCTGATGACATTATTGA
Source organism: Rhizobium sp. AN6A (assembly GCF_900215635.1). Taxonomy (NCBI): domain Bacteria; kingdom Pseudomonadati; phylum Pseudomonadota; class Alphaproteobacteria; order Hyphomicrobiales; family Rhizobiaceae; genus Rhizobium; species Rhizobium sp. AN6A. The sequence goes on along the minus strand of NZ_OCNC01000004.1, from coordinate 1,439,700 downwards.
TGCCGAATCCCCGTAGAATATCTTCGAAAGGAACATATTCTCCAAAGGGTGTCAGATGGACCTTGTCGGTCGCGCCGATGATCTCGCCCTGACTGTCAATCGCATAGACCGAATTGTAGTAACGCGGAGGCCGGCCGGCACCGGCATCTTCCATTCTGACCGCACCGGTAAACAGGACCTGCCCGTCTTCCAGCGTCTTGGCGATTTCCGCCAGAGCGTCCGGATTTTGCGTCAGGATGAAAGGCACGGAGGTCTCCGGCCAGACGATGATATCTGGGCGTTTTTTTCCTTCGCCGGGCTGCAGGCCCGTCAAGCGCAGATGCTCGCTGAAAATCTCGGCCCTGTCTGCATTCAGCATCTTGCGGGACTGGTCGATCGACGGCTGCACGATCCTCACGGTCAGCGCATCCGCAGGTGTCTCCAACGGTGTCTGAAGGCGGTAAGAGCCATAACCAAAATGGCCAGCCAGCAGCAGGCCCGCCACAATGAGACCCGGCCACATGCCTTTTTTCGTGCCGATCAAGGCAGGCGCGGCGAAGATGAAAACGGCAAGCGTGGTGACACCAAAAAGACCAAGCAGATGCGCCGACTGCATCATGATCGGCACAGGCATGATGCCGTAACCGATGGCGTTCCAGGGAAAGCCAGTTGCTATGAAGCTGCGGAGCCATTCCAAAAGGCCGAATGCGGCCGCAAGTGCGGCTATACGGCCGAGACCGTCCGACCAGACGATATTGGCGGCTGCGACCGCAAAACCGTAAAACACGGCGAGAAAAGCCGGAAGGCCGAGGATGGCGAGCGGTAGCGCCCAGGCGAACTCGTCAGCTTCCAACAGGAGCGCATTGCCCAGCCACCACAGGCCCGCCACGAAATAACCAAGTCCGAAACACCAACCGATGCCGAAAGCGGGCATGATGCGGCTGAAGATGCCGCCGCCCGGCTTGCCGGTGCAGCCATCGACCAACCAGACAAGCAGGGTGAACGACAAAAAAAGCGCCGCGAAAAAGCCGACCGGAGGCAAGGCCAGCGCTCCAACCGCGCCTGCGGCAATCGCCATCACTGCGCGGCTTTTGCCGCCGGCCAGCATTACCCTGCCTGCAAGACGCTCCATGCCATCTCCGTTTAATGCCCACCCGGAAAAGCCCAACCCCGGCATGGCCGCGCAAAGGAATTTCCCTTTAGACTCGACGTAAAGGAAAAAAGATTCGCAGTCCACAGAAGGGATGGTCGCCGGAGCACCGTGCGTCCTTTTGGACTCTTGATGACGCGTTCAAGGAGCGGAGGCGACGGGGAGCATCCCGTCGCCCACCTCAGTCAGCGTTTTGCTGGTGGGTGATGAGGCGAACATCCGGCGCGGGCAGCGGAATAACCTCATCGGCATCACCCGGCGCGCGGTCATCCTGCCCTTCCGAGCCGTGATTGCGGACGATACGGACACCCTTGATACGCCTCGTATCCGCATCGAGGATCTGGAACTCGAAACCGGGTACGGCCCGGACCACTTCACCCTTGGCCGGAATGCGGCCGAGCGCGAAGAATATCAGGCCGCCGAGCGTATCGATTTCTTCAAGATGCTCGCGGACATCGAATTCCGGTCCGATTGCCTCGGCAAGTTCCGTAAGTTCGGCGCGGGCATCCGCCACCAGCACGTCAGCGGACAGACGCGAAAACATCGTCTCGTCCTTGTCATGCTCGTCATCAATGTCACCCACGACCATCTCGACGATGTCCTCATGGCTGACGAGACCGTCCGTGCCACCATATTCATCGATCACCAGGGCAAGCTGTGTTCTCTGTGCCTGCATGGTCTTCAGAAGATCTGAGGCCAGCATGGAGGGGGGTGCAAAAAGAATTTTACGCACCAGCCCGGCATCGGCGACCGTCTGTTCCAGATCCACCCGTGCCAGGTCAAAATTCGGTCGCGGCGAGCGCGAAGCCTTCGCCTCGCCATAAGCAACGCCACGCGATCCCACCCGGCGCTTGTTGCGCGCCTGCTTGGCGACATAGGCCAGCAGATCGCGAATGTGGATCATGCCCTTCGGATTATCCAGCGTCTCATCGTAGACCGGCATGCGGGAGCGCCCGGTTTCCTCAAAGAGGATCAGAGCTTCGCCGATGGTCATATTCTGGTCGAGACCGTCGATATCCACGCGTGGGATCATGATATCTTCGACCCGAACCTCCCGGAAACGCAGGATATTGTTCAGCATCGCCCGCTCTTCGGGCGAAAAGGCGGCACCGATTTCGGTGTCGTCCATCAGCGCGTCGGTCAAATCCTCGCGCAGGCGCTCGCCCTGTGACGGTTTCAGCAACCGTCCAATGCGCGACCAGATCGTCGATCTCGGCTTTGCATTGGAGTCGTTCCGTAAATGACTACTGCCCTCCTCCGAGGAGGACTGCTCGCCGTTTTCTCTGCCCTCATTGGCAGGTCGTGCAGAATGTTCGTTCATGGCTCCAGACAATATTCAAAGCGGTTCCTGTCCCGCGTAAGGATCAGATAGGCCAAGCACCGCCAAAATGCGAGTCTCAAGCGACTCCATTTCTTCCGCCTCCTCCTCATCCATGTGGTCATAACCGAACAGGTGCAGGAACCCATGAACAAGAAGATGGGTCAGATGATCCTCGAAACTCTTCTCAAGTTCAAGAGCCTCGCGTTCAACCGTCTCGCGCGCGATGACGATATCGCCCAGCATCGGGCCGGGCATGCCGCCCGGTTCCAGCGGAAAAGCGGGGAAAGACAAGACATTGGTTGCCTTGTCCTTGTCGCGCCATTCGGCATTGATTTCCCGGATATTTTCATCGTCGGTAAAGACCAGCGACAGTTCCACCGGCATTTTCGGGAAGGGTTGTTTCTCTTCCCGCTTCAAAAAATCAACCGCTGCATCCAGCGCCTTGGTGGCGAAGGCAAGAAGGTCCTCTTCCGAGGACCAGCCTTCGGCCTCGACGCTGATTTGAATATCCAGAGCTGTCATTGTCTTGCGTCAGTTGCCCTTCACGAGGCTTTCATCCGGCACCGCCGTGTGGGATTCGTACGCCCGCACGATGCGCGCCACCATCGGATGGCGCACGACGTCCACATCCTTGAAGCGCACGACGGATACACCTTCCACGTCGGTGAGGATTTGCAGGGCCTCGACAAGGCCTGACTTCACACCGCGCGGAAGGTCCACCTGGCTTGGGTCGCCGGTCACGATCATGCGGCCTTTCTCACCGAGACGGGTGAGGAACATTTTCATCTGCATGGTCGTGGTGTTCTGGGCTTCGTCCAGAATGACGGCGGCGTTGGCAAGCGTGCGTCCGCGCATGAAGGCCAGCGGAGCGATTTCGATGACGCCCGCCTGAATGGCGCGCTCCACCTTGTCACCCGGCATCATGTCGTAAAGCGCGTCGTAAAGCGGGCGCAGATAAGGATCGACCTTCTCCTTCATGTCGCCCGGCAGGAAGCCAAGGCGTTCGCCCGCCTCCACTGCGGGACGCGAGAGGATGATGCGGTCGACCGCACCACGCTCCAGAAGTTGCGCCGCATGCGCCACGGCAAGATAGGTCTTGCCGGTGCCGGCGGGGCCGACGCCGAAAACCAGTTCGGATTGCTCCAGCGCCCGCATGTAGACATCCTGCGTCGGCGTGCGGGCAGCGACGGTCTTCTTGCGCGTGGAAATCTGCGCCATGGAGATCTTCGCCTTGCGCTCCATCGTCGGCAAGGTCAGCTGGTCGTCTGCCGCCATGGCCATGCGGATCGCGCCCTCCACGTCGGAAACCTCGGCGGTTCCGCCCTTGAGCAGACGCTCGTAAAGGAAATCCAGCGCCCGGCGAGCCTGATTGGTGGCAACGACATCGCCGGTGATGGCAACGGAATTGCCGCGCGGGCGCGCATCGATGTTGAGGCGTTGTTCCAGCAATTTGAGGTTCTGATCGAACTGACCGAATAGCTCTCCCGCTATCCTGTTATTCTCGAACGTGAGGACGAAGTGATTGGCGTCGGTCGCGGCTTGGCGTGGCTGGCGCGATGAAGGTGATACCAATTCATGTGCGTTCAAGCGGTCAGGCTCCTGTCCCAATCAGTGTCGGCTCCTCACTCTAACTCTCTGCCACCTCGGCAAACAAGCTGTTTGGACCCGTTGCGGTGATTCGTACATTAACAATGTCACCGATTTTCAAAGTCTTTGCATCAAGATTCACAGATTGCAGCCAGGGAGAGCGACCTATCAACTGTTCAGGCATGCGGCCGGGCTTTTCCAGCAACACATCCATCGTCTTTCCGACCAGCGATTCCGCAAATTCCTTCTGCTGCCGCAAGAGCAGCGCCTGCAATCGTTCCAGCCGCTCGGCCTTGACCTCTTCCGCAACCTGATCCGTCAGATCGGCGCCCGGCGTTCCGGGGCGTGTGGAATATTTGAATGAAAAGGCCTGCGCATATTTCACCTTTTCGATGATCGCCATCGTGTCTTCGAAATCACGATCCGTCTCGCCGGGGAAGCCAACAATAAAATCCCCGGACATGGCGATATCAGGGCGGACGGCCCGGATTTTTTCAATGAGCTGGATATATTCCTCACCCGTGTGGCGACGGTTCATCGCCTTCAGAATGCGATCCGACCCGGACTGAACAGGCAGATGCAGATAGGGCATCAGAATGCGCAGATCGCGATGTGCGCCAATCAAGCGGTCATCCATGTCGCGCGGATGGCTCGTGGTATAACGAAGGCGGGCAAGACCGGGAATTTCCGCCAGCCGGTAAAGAAGCTCGGCAAGTCCCCATTTTTCGCCCTTCGGGCCTTCGCCCTGCCAGGCATTGACGTTCTGGCCAAGCAGCGTGATCTCGCGCACGCCGGCATCCACCAGTTTCATCGCCTCATCGACGATCTGGCGCACGGGGCGCGAAACTTCCGAACCACGCGTATAGGGCACAACACAGAAGGTGCAAAACTTGTCGCAGCCTTCCTGCACCGTCAAAAATGCCGTGACGCCGCGCGTACGCAGTGTTGCCTTTTCGGCCACCGGCAGATGTTCGAACTTGTCCTCGACCGCATATTCGGTCTCGATGACGCGCTCGCCGCCGCGCACCCGCTTCAGGGCGTCAGGCAGGCGGTGATAGGTCTGCGGGCCGATGACGACATCGACGGCAGGCGCACGGCGAAGGATTTCCTCGCCTTCCGCCTGCGCCACGCATCCGGCAACGCCGATCACGAATTCGCGGCCCTGTTCTTCGCGCGATTTTTTCATGTCGCGCAGGCGACCGAGCGCCGAATAGACCTTTTCAGCGGCCTTCTCGCGGATGTGACAGGTGTTCAGAAGCACCAGATCCGCCTCGCCCATATCCTCCGTCTGAACGTAACCGTCCTTCGCAAGCGCATCGCTCATGCGGACGGAATCGTACACGTTCATCTGACAGCCATAGGTCTTGATGAAGACCTTCCTGCTGTTAGAGCCCTCGCGGGCAATCATTTCGGGGGCGTCGAGGCCAAGCGTTTCCTGGGTCATGGCGGTTATCTAGTGTTTTTCACGCCCGGATTAAACAGAAAAATACCGGAAAAGCTGCAATGCTCTATTTCCGCCAGCCACCACGCAGGCTGAAAGCCAACATGGAACGGATAGAAGCGGCGATATCGGTCGCCAGACGCTTGCGGTTATCCGTGCTGTGAAACGGAACGCTGTCGCCGAATGTAACGTCGACGTCGATAGCACCTGCCCTGATGATACCGAGCAGATGCGGCACCAGAGTTATGCTGCCCGGCCATGCCGCAATGACCCGGTGATACCGCCCCATGGCCATGCCCTGCACCCGCGTGTAGGCGATCGCGACCGGCTGCACATAAACGAGCTTGCCCGGAACCTGCTCGGCAGCCGTGGAGGCTGCGCCAAACAGCGAGGATTTGACGGCAAGCATGCGGTTACCGTCAGAGGTGGTGCCTTCCGGGAACAACACGACGATCTCGCCATCGGCCATGCGGGCGGCGATCTCGCCGACCTGCGCACCGGTGCTGCGCTTCTGCTCGCGCTGGACGAAGATACTTTTCTGCAGACGGGCGAGCCAGCCGAAGACGGGCCAGTCACGCACTTCCGTCTTGGCGATGAACACCACGTCGGCAATACTGCCGAGAACGAGAATGTCCTTCCACGAGGCGTGGTTGACCGCCAGCATGAGCGGTTTTGCCCGCTCCACATCCCCATGGACATGCACGCGGATGCCAAGAACATGGCAGGCTATGCGGTGCCAGATGCGGGGAATACGGCGACGAAGCCGCAAGTCGAAGGCAAGGCCCAACAGTTGCAGCGGCAGCAATATAAGCGTGACGATCAGGAGAACGACCGCAATATAGGCTGTCCGAAGCCACATCATGATTGAACCGTGCGCTTGCTCACCAGCGTCTCAATGTTCGCCGGGCTTCAACGGTACACCGTAGAGTTCGAGCCGGTGATCAACGAGCTTGAAGCCATGTTCCCTGGCGATCTTTTCCTGAAGCGCCTCGATCTCGGGTGAATGAAACTCGATGACCACACTGTTCTTCAGATCGATCAGATGATCGTGATGTTCCTCAGGCACGGTCTCGTAACGCGAGCGGCCATCGCGAAAATCATGACGCTCGATGATGCCGGCGTCCTCGAACAGCTTCACCGTTCTGTAAACGGTAGAAATCGAGATGCGCGGATCAACGGCGGAGGAACGGCGGTAAAGCTCCTCGACATCCGGATGGTCTGCCGATTCCTGCAGCACACGGGCGATGACACGGCGCTGGTCCGTCATCCGCATGCCGCGTTCGGCACAAAGTTCCTCCAGCGTTTTCGAAAGGTCTATCACGTCTTCTGGCCTTTTGAGTATTCCGGTTGAATTTCGGGGCTGTCGCCGAAAAATGCCTGTCGCAGGGAACTAGCGAAGATCGCGGCGCATGACAAGCGCCGTCGACTTCGCGCCATCCCTGGCGGTGTAATAGGCCTTGCGCTCAGCGACCGTTTTGAAGCCGAGCTTTTTATAAAGTCCCAGAGCGGAGGCATTGTTGCTGTCCACTTCCAGGAACATCGTTTCGGCACCGCGCATCATCGCCTCACGGACGGCCGATTGCATCAGGCGCCAGCCGAGGCCGGTGCGCGCGAACTTGTCGGCCACCGCAACGGTCAGGATTTCCGCCTCGCCGGCCACTTCGCGCGCAAGCACGAAACCACCAAGCGGTTTGCTGAAAAATGCGTTCGTCTGCCGCGCGACGGCACCGAAAACCGAGCCTTGCGTCAACAGCCCGGAAAACTCCCCGTCATTCCAGGGGCGCGGAAAGCGCAGCGCATGCAACTCCGCCACGCCGGCGCAATCCTCATGCTGCATCGGCACAATCTCGAAATAGGGCTTCCAGCTTAGATATTCGTCAAACATAACAAGGAATCATCCGCACGCATTTACGGGTGCCACCTATCAGGCAACGCTCTGGCGTGCCAGCGCAAAACCCGTCTGCGGCCGGGCATCCGGGCCGCGAAGGTAAAGCGGTGCGGGTTTCGGCATGCCTTTCGGCTTGCGTCCACCCGCCCGCGCGACAGTGGAAATCGGAAAATGATCAGGCCCTGACCCCGCGTCGAAACCCTGAAAAAGGGGTGCGGCGGAACCGACAATGGCACCATCGAAACCGGAGAGAGCCGTTTTGGCATCCTCCAGAGACAAAAGCGCGGCCTCGCGGAGCGGCGATCCATCCTCTGCAAATGTCTGGAGGTAGGCTTCGCCCCGTTTTGCGTCGAGCCCGACAGCCACTGGCCGACCGGGATTTTCCATCAGATGATGCAAGGCGATAGTCTCGAGCGTGGTTACGCCGACTGCCTCTATGCCGAGTGACAGGGCAAAACCACGCGCTGCGGCAACGCCGACGCGAATGCCGGTAAAGGAACCTGGTCCGATCGTTACCGCGATGCGCCCGACTTTCTGAAGCGGCAGCTGCGCCTGCTGCAGAGCACCATCAATCACAGCCATCAGCCGCTCGGCATGACCTTTTCCGATGGTTTCGCATACCTCGCCAAGCACCGTGTCGGAGGCGCTGTCATAGACGCAGGCGGAACAGTCCACACCTGAGGTATCGAGTGCGAGAGCAATCATGGCGCGGCCTGGCTTATAACGTCATACAGCTTCGACTTCGCGCACTTCCGGCACGAAATGGCGAAGCAGGTTCTGGACGCCGTGCTTCAGCGTGGCGGTGGAGGACGGGCAACCGGAGCAGGCGCCCTTCATGTTCAGGAACACGGTGCCGTCGCGGAAACCACGGAAAGTGATATCGCCGCCATCCTGCGCCACGGCGGGGCGGACGCGGGTATCCAGCAGTTCCTTGATGGTGGCGACGATGGTTTCGTCACCCGCTTCAAAGAACTCGCCTTCCTCATCCGACACTTCAGCCGCAATGGCGCTGCCCATGATGGGGCGGCCGGACATGAAATGCTCCATGATCGAACCGAGAATGGCGGGCTTCAGATGCTGCCATTCGGCGTCATCCTTGGTGACGGTAATGAAATCGAAGCCGAAATAAACGCCGGTGACACCCGGAATGGTGAAGAGACGCTCTGCCAGCGGCGAGGCCTGCGCCTGCGCTGGGTTGAGAAACTCAGCCGTGCCGCTTTCCAGCACCACCTTGCCCGGCAGGAACTTGAGGGTCGCGGGGTTCGGCGTGGCTTCCGTCTGAATGAACATTATCTGTCTCCTTCGAGGTCGCCGTTCACGCCCCGCAATTTAGAATTCTTCCAAAAAATACGCCTGGCGAAGCCTTACTTCAAGCCCTGACATGATAATTACATTCAAGAAATCGTCAGCCCCAACTTCTTGCCCGAATCCGTCCCTGCCTTTCAGGGCCGGACAAAGGTCAGCAAAGGGCGTCGATTTCCTCATCCGTCAGCGTATCCGGCAGCACGGTGACGGGGATGGGGAAGGCCGCACCGCGTCCTGAGATGGAGGAGACGAGCGGTCCCGGCCCTTCCTTCGTTGATCCTGCCGCCAAAACCAGAATGGCAATATCGCGGTCTTCCTCGATAAGCCCGTGGATCTGTTCGGTTGCGCCGCCTTCACGGATCACTGCCTCCGGCTCGATGCCGATGGTCTCACGGACCTTCTGGGCGATCTTGGCAAGCGTTGCTTCCGCCTCCTCGCGTGCCTCGGCCCGCATGATCTGCTCGACGCCCAGCCACTGCTGGAAATCGCCTTCCGGTATCATGTAGAGCAGAACCAGTCCGCCATTGGAGTTCTTGGCGCGACGACCGGCATAATGCACGGCCCTTTCGCATTCCGGTGTGTCATCGATAACAGCGAGAAATTTGCGACGATGCCCTTCCAGACGCGACAGCCGTTTTGAAACCATTCCGCACTCCCTGTGTCCGCCGCGATCCGAAAAACCGCCCGACGGTTCGGGCGGAGATTATATCAAATCACGACAGGCGCAAACCGCCCGCCGTGATCCGCAAGGCGATACCTGGTCAGCGCAGGAACCCGATGATGTCGCGCACCTCGTTCATCGTGTTTTCGGCGATCGCGCGCGCGCGCTCACCACCCTGTGTGAGGATGGCATCGATGTGGGTGGGATCGTCGAGAAGGCGGCGCATCTCGTTGTTGACCGGAGCAAGCACATTGACGGCAAGCTCGACGAGAGCCGGCTTGAAGGCCGAGAACTGCTGTCCGCCGAATTCGGCAAGAACCTCCGCTTTCGTCTTGTCAGACAGTGCCGCATAGATACCAACGAGGTTTTCGGCCTCCGGGCGGCCCTTCAGGCCTTCCACTTCGCTCGGCAGTGCATCCGGGTCCGTCTTCGCCTTCTTGATCTTTCTCGAAATGGCGTCGACATCGTCCATGAGGTTGATGCGCGACAGATCCGACGGATCGGACTTCGACATCTTCTTGGTGCCGTCCTTCAACGACATCACCCGCGGTGCCGGACCACCGATCAGCGGCTCCACCATCGGGAAATAGGCATGCACCGGCTCATTGCCCACCGTGATGTCGAGGCCGAGACCGGCGTTGCGGATATGGTCGCCGAAATCGATGTTGAATTTCTGGGCGATGTCGCGGGCCAGTTCCAGATGCTGCTTCTGGTCGTCGCCGACAGGAACGTGGGTCGCGCGGTAGACGAGAATGTCAGCAGCCATCAGGCTCGGATAGGCAAGTAGCCCAAGGGACACCTGCTCGGCATTCTTGCCGGACTTGTCCTTGAACTGCGTCATGCGCTCCATCCAGCCGATGCGCGCCACGCAATTGAAGATCCAGGCGAGTTCGGCATGCTGCGGCACAGCCGACTGGTTGAAGACGATATGCTTCACCGGATCGATGCCTGCGGCAATGAAGGCGGCAGCGATCGAGCGGGTCTGCGCCTTCAGGTCCGAATGAACGAGCTGGGCGGTGATGGCATGCATGTCGACTACGCAATAGATGCAGTCGTTATCTTCCTGCAAAGCCACGAATTTGCGAATGGCGCCGAGATAATTGCCGAGATGCAGATTGCCGGTCGGCTGGACGCCCGAGAAAACCAGCGGCTTGAATGCGTTCATTGTCGTCCTCGAAAAGGCTTGTGGAGGGCCCCGCCCCGTGGTTGGAATTGCACGCGCGCTTATGCACCTACAGCCCCTCGCAATCAAGCGGTTTCAGGGCGCGTCAGCCGCGCGGCTGAAGAAGATCCCAGTGATTTCCATAAGGATCCGCAAAGACCGCGACGGAGCCATAAACCTCATGGCGCGGTTCTTCCAGAAAGCGCACGCCCCGCGCAAGCATCGTCTCGTAGTCACGGCCGAAATCGTCGGTATGCAGGAAAAACCCGACACGGCCGCCGGTCTGGTTGCCGATGGCAAGACGCTGCGCCTCACCATCCGCCTCGGCAAGCAAGAGGGCGCAGCCGTCGGTCCCTTGAGGCTTCACCACCAGCCAGCGTTTACCGTCATCAAGAGGTTGGTCGGAAATGCAATCGAACCCCAGAACCCCGCAATAAAACGCCTTTGCCCGGTCGTAATCGTCCACAACAAGGGTAATGAGGGCGATGCGACGGTTTTCGGCAAAGGACATCAGCTTGTCTCCGTCTGGGCATTCTTGTTGCGGCGCTTTTTGATGGCTCTCTTGACCATGCCGAGATCGGCACCGCCGGAAACGAAGGCCAGCACGAAATAAACGAGCATGGCGGAGAGCACGAGGCCCATGATGGTTCCCGCGCGAACGAAAATGGAGGAGGCGGAGGACAGCTCGAAGCTCAGATAGGTCAGCGCATAGTGAACGAAGCCCGCCATAAGGGCGGCGGCCAGCAGCAAGCGCGGAATGCGGGTGAGGAGCGGAATGTCCACATGCCAGTGACCCCGCCACAACAGCATGCCGAACAGCAGGGCGGCATTGACCCAGCCGGCGGTGATCTCGGCAATGGCGATGCCCGGACCGCCGAGACGCGGAAACAACGTCAGCGCCAGAGAGACGTTCACAACCACGGAAATCGCCGCGAAAATCATCGGGGTGCGGGTGTCCTCGCGGGCAAAGAAGCCGGGAATGAACGCCTTTATCAGCACGAAAGCCGGCAGGCCGAGGCCATAAATACCGAGGATCTGCGCAACGGTGACGGTGGCCGAAGGCGCGAAATTGCCGCGCTCGTACAGAAAGCGCACGATGGGTTCCGCCATGACGAGAAGGGCAGCGGCGGCGGGCAATGTCAAAAACAGCACGAATTCGACCGAGCGGTTTTGCAGGCTTCCCGCCTCGACCATATGTCCGCCACGCAAAGCCCGCGCCAGTTCCGGCAAAAGCACGGTGGCAACGGCGATGCCGACGACACCGAGCGGCAGCTGGTAAATCCGGTCGGCATAGGCAAGCGAGGAGATCACACCCTCGCCGGCAGACGCGATATTGGTGTTGATCAGGAGATTGATCTGGGTGATGCCGCCGGTGATCGCGGCCGGCAAAGCAAGGACCAGCAGGCGCTGGACATTCTTCGTCAGCCGGGGTCTGCGGAAACCGATCCGCATGCCGGCATTGCGCACGGCGATCCAGACGATGCCAAGCTGCACCACACCCGCCGCCATGACACCCCAGGACAGGGCATAACCCACTTGAAGCGGGTCGTAGTGCTTCCACCAGGCCAGCATCAGAACACCAATGAGAATGATGTTCAGGAAGACCGGCGCAATCGCGGCAGCGAAATAACGGTGCAGCGAATTCAGCATGCCACCCATCATCGCCGCCAGCGACATGCAGGCGAGATAGGGAAACATGATGGTCGCGAGACGGACGGTGTTGTCGAATTTCACCGGGTCTTCCAGAAAGCCCGGCGCAATAACGGTGCGCACGATGAACGGCATCGACAGTTCCATCAGGATCGTCAAAGCCAGAAGTACGGTGAACAGAACGCCGAAAACTTCTTCGGAAAAGCGTCTTGCACCCTCCATGCCGTTCGCCTCGATTTCCTTGGCAAAAAGCGGCACGAAGGCCGAGTTGAACGCGCCTTCGGCAAAAAGGCGCCGGAAGGTGTTCGGGAACCGGAAGGCAGCATTGAAGGCATCGGCGACCGGGCCGGTACCGACGGCTGCGGCCATCAGGGTCTCGCGGAGGAAACCGAAGATACGGCTTCCGAGCGTGGCCGTGCCGACCGTGGCGAACTTTCCGATCAAGCTCATGGGAATTTCAAGCCTTTGCCGTGCGCGTGGCCGGCAACGCCGCCACATCGGGATGGGCGATGATGCCGTTTGGCATGCGATCGCGCAATTCGTCTTCCTGCTCGCTCATCACGGCCTTCAGGCGCGTGGCAATGCTGGCCTGCCGGTTGTCGTTGGTGACCTTCTGGCCGAAGAGATCAGTCACGTAGAATGTGTCGATGACCTTCTCGCCGAAGGTGGTGATGCGTGCGGAATGAATATCCAGCGACAGATCGGCAATGACAGCCGTCATATCCGCCAGAAGCCCCGGCCGGTCCAGGCACTCGACCTCGATAACGGTGAACTTGTTCGAAAGCCCGTTGGAAATGATGACGGAGGGCGGAATGGTGAAGGCGCTTTTCTTCCTCCGGCTCTTGGTGCGAGTGGCAATCATTTCCGGCAGGCGCTGACGACCGGACAGAACCTCTTCGATCAGCTTGCCGACATTGTTGCCGCGCCGCGTCTCGTCTTCGTCGATCGGAAATTCGCGGTTGATCAGGATGGTATCGAGCGCCCGCCCATCGGATGTGGTGAAGATTTGCGCGTCGGCAATGTTGGCGCCGGCCGCAGCGCAGGCGCCGGTAATGATCGACAGCAGGCGCGGATGGTCGGGCGCCAGCACGGTGATTTCGGTGATGGCGTGGAAGGAATGTGTGCGCACCATGGTCGACAGCGCTTTTTCCTGCTTGTCGGCCTCGCGGATGAAGCGGGTGTGACGCACCTGATCTTCCAGCGCCACCGTCAGCAGATAGGGCTCATAATGCAGCTTGGTGTATTTGCGCCTCGCCTTCTGGCCCCAGTCTTCCAGCGCGTCGTAAAGCGCCTGACGGGCAATATGCGCCCTTTCCTTGCGTGAGACTTCCGAAAAGCCACCGGAGAGAAGCAGCTCGGTCTCGTAATAAAGCGAGCGGAGCAACTGACCCTTCCAGCCGTTCCAGACACCCGGACCGACCGCGCGGATATCGCAGACCGTCAGGATAAGCAGCATCTTCAGCCGCTCCATGGATTGCACCTTGTCGGCGAAATCGGTGATGGTCTTGCGGTCGTGCAGGTCGCGCGTCTGGGCGACCATCGACATCAGAAGATGCTGTTCGATCAGCCAGACGACCATTTCGGTCTGCTTGCCGGTCAGCCGGAAACGCTGGCAAAGCTTGCGGGCCACGCGCGCGCCGGCAATCGAGTGATCCTCCTGCCGGCCCTTGGCCACATCGTGCAGCAGAACGGCCACATAAAGTGCCTCACGCTCCTCGACACCCGGCATCAGCTGGTTGGCAAGCGGATGGGCATCCACAGCCGTTCCCTTGTCCACCTCCGACAGTACGCCGACCGAGCGGATCAGATGTTCGTCCACGGTATAGTGATGATACATGTTGAACTGCATCATCGCGACGATCTTGCCGAATTCGGGAATGAACTTGCCGAGGACGCCAGCCTCGTTCATGCGCCGCAAGGTGAGCGCCGGATCCCGCCTCGAGGTGAGGATCGCCAGAAACAGCCGGTTCGCCTCCTCGTTCTCGCGAAGCCCGTCGTTGATCAGCGACAGCGACCGGGTAACGACACGCAGCGCATCCGGGTGAAGTTCGAGATTGTTGATATCGGCGATGTGAAAGAGCCGGATCAGATTGACCGGATCGTTTTTGAACACGTCCGGCTTGGCCAGCGCGATGCGTCCGCGATCCTCGACGAATTCAACAGAACCGGGAATTTTGCGGACGCGGTGGGCAAAGCGGCTGAGAACACCCGACAGGCCCGGCACGTCCTTTGCCTGCCTGTCCTCCAGTGCGGCGCAGACGATGCGGGTCAGGTCACCTACATCCTTCGCCACCAGGAAATAATGCTTCATGAAACGTTCGACGGCGGAAAGCCCGGGGCGTGGCTGGTAGCCCAGCGCATCGGCGATCTCGCGCTGAATGTCGAAGGACAGGCGCTCTTCTGCCTTGTTGGTGATGAAATGCATCTGGCAACGGACGGCCCAGAGAAAATCATCGGCCTTTTCGAACAGCCTGAGTTCGCGCTTAGACAGGACGCCAAGCTTGACGAGATCGGCCGTATCGCGGACATGGTAATAATATTTGGCGATCCAGAACAGCGTGTGCAGGTCGCGCAGGCCACCCTTGCCTTCCTTGACGTTCGGCTCCACCAGATAGCGCGTATCGCCCGCCTTGCGGTGACGCTGGTCGCGCTCGGCCAGCTTGGCGGCGATGAATTCCGGTCCGGTACCGGTGACGACTTCCGACTCGAAACGTTTTTCGAGATCATCGGTCAGGGATTTTTTGCCGCAGATTGCCCGCACTTCCAGAATGGCGGTGCGGATGGTCATATCGGATTTCGACAGGCGGACGCACTCATCCACCGTTCGCGTGGCGTGGCCAACCTTGAAGCCGAGATCCCAGAGCAGATAAAGCACGAACTCCACGGCCTTGTGCATATCCGGCGTGTTCTTGGCCGGCAGCAGGAACAGAAGGTCGATATCCGATCCCGGCGCCAGCGTGCCGCGACCGTAACCGCCCACCGCTGCAACGGCGATCTGCGGTGCGTCTTTCGGATAGACATATTGGCAGGCGAGATCATAGAGGATTTCGATCAGCCGGTCCTGGAGCCAGGAGATACGTCGGGCGCAGTCGATGCCGCTGCCGTCAGATTTCAGCAGTTCGCGAGCCTTTTCCCGGCCTTCCGTGCTGGCCTTGCGAAAGATCGGCAGCAGGTCGGACCTGACATCGGCTATGCGCTTGCCGTCGTTCTTGAAGATGATGTCGCATTCGCGCTTCAGCGCCGAAACATCGAGAATTTCGGAAAAATCCAGGTCCTTGATGGCCATTTATGCCGTTATCCATGTCCTGTGGGAAAGCCACCGCTTGCGATGGGATTGTCCTATAGCGAGTTTCAAAGGCGATGGACAGGCAGTCTATCCTCTTAAGCCTTGCCAAGTTCTTTCTTTAACGCATAGAGCGCGTCCAATGCCTCACGCGGCGTCATTTCGTCCGGGTTGAACGCTTTCAAAGCTTCTTCCACCTTCGATGGTCCAGCCTTGCGGGTTTCCTCACGGCGAACCGCGATCTGGAACAGCGGAAGATCGTCGATCAGCTGACTGGCCGGGTTCTTGCGATCGGCATCTTCGAGCTTCGTCAGCACCTCACGGGCGCGCTCCACCACCGATGCCGGAAGTCCGGCGAGCCTTGCCACCTGAATACCGTAGGAACGATCCGCAGCACCCGGTCCGACCTCGTGCAGGAAGATGACGTCACCTTCCCATTCCTTCACCCGCATCGTGGCATTGGAAAGGCGACCAAGCTTTTCCGACAGCACCGTCAGTTCGTGGAAATGCGTGGCGAAGAGGCCACGGCAACGATTGACCTCGTGCAGATGCTCGACCGCCGCCCAGGCGATCGAAAGGCCGTCGAAGGTTGCCGTGCCACGACCGATCTCATCCAGAATGACCAGCGAGCGATCCGTCGCCTGATTGAGGATGGCGGCCGTTTCCACCATTTCCACCATGAAGGTCGAGCGGCCACGCGCCAGGTCATCCGATGCGCCGACGCGGGAAAACAGCCGGTCTACGATGCCGATATGGGCGGCTTCTGCCGGAACGAAGGAGCCGATCTGTGCAAGGATGGCAATGAGCGCATTCTGACGCAGGAAAGTCGACTTACCGCCCATGTTCGGGCCGGTGAGCAGCCAGATCGCGCCATTTTTGCCGCCCTCAGCAGCCGACAGATCGCAATTATTGGCGATGAATGGCCCAGCCGACTGGCGCCGCAGGGCCTGTTCCACCACCGGATGGCGCCCGCCTTTGATCTGGAAGGTCATGGAGGCATCGACGATCGGTCGGCAATAGGCGTGCTCCGTCGCCAGATAGGCAAGGCTCGAGGCAACGTCGATAACTGCAAGTGCCGCCGCGCCGGCCTTGATTGCTTCCGCCTGCTGCACCACGGCCTCAACCATGCGTGCGAAGGCCTCCAGCTCCATGGTCAATGCCTGTGCGGCGGCATTGGCGATGCGGCTTTCGAGATCGGCAAGCTCGGTGGTGGTGAAGCGCATGGCACCCGCCATGGTCTGGCGGTGGATGAAGCGCGCCTTGGCCTCGTCCGTCGCCATCATCACATCGGCATTGCCCGCCGTCACCTCGATGAAGTAACCAAGCACATTGTTGTGCTTGATCTTGAGCGACTTGATGCCGGTTTCATCGGCGTATTTCAATTGCAGCCCGGCGATCACACGACGCGACTGGTCGCGCAACGCGCGTACCTCGTCGAGTTCTGGATTGGCGCCCTCACGCAGAAAACCGCCATCACGCTTCAAAAGCGGCAGATCGTCGGCGAGCATCGAGCCAAGCATCGCTTCAAGCCCGCCCGGCAAGGCTTTCAAATCCTTGAGAGCTGTCGCCAGCTCATCCGGCAGCAGCCCATCATCGAGAATAGCTGCAATTTTTTCGGCCGAAACCAGCCCCTGCCTTATAGCGCCGAGATCACGCGGACCACCGCGTTCCAGCGCCAGACGTGAAAGCGCACGCGGCATATCCGCGACGTGTTTCAAGGCATCGCGCAGGCCATCGCAGAGGGATACGTCATCGATGAGATAACCAACCGCATCGAGGCGGGCATTGATCTTTTCCGGGTCGGTCAAAGGCGACATCAGCCGCTCCGCCAGAAGCCGCGCGCCGCCGCCGGTTACCGTGCGGTTAAGGGCATGCAGCAGCGATCCGTCTCTTTCACCCGATAACGTCTTTACCAGTTCCAGATTGGCGCGGGTGGCGGGATCGATGAAGAGGGTCGAGGCGGCGCTTTCGCGCTCCGGTGCGCCAAGGGGCGGGCGCTCGGCAATTTGGGTCTTTTCGACATAGGCCACGGCTGCTGCGGCTGCTGCCATTTCCACGCGTGAAAAAGCGCCAAAACCGTCCAGCGTCGAGACATTGAAATAACGTGCGATACGCCCTTCCGCGACCGCGCTGTCGAATAGGATAGCCGGTTGCGGCACCGCCACGCGGCCGAGGACATCGAAAACAGGCCTCAGCTCTTCGTCGTGGAACAGGCTGTCGGCCACGATCAACTCGCGTGGGTCGATACGCCAGATATCGGCGAGAAGCCGTGTCAGGGTGGTTTCCGCCAGACGGAAGACGCCGGTGGAAATATCGATCCAGGCGAGCGCGAACTGCGCTTCGGCACTGCCGCGGATACGGGCAAGCGCCATCAGATAGTTGGATTCCGTCGGCGACAACAGTTTTTCTTCGGTGAGCGTGCCTGGTGTGACAAGCCGCACCACATCGCGCTTCACCACGGATTTCGATCCGCGCTTCTTCGCCTCGGCCGGGTCCTCCACCTGCTCGCAGACGGCGACGCGATAACCGCGCAGGATGAGCTTCTGGAGATAATCATCGGCGGCGTGAACGGGAACGCCGCACATGGGAATATCCTGCCCCATATGCTGGCCGCGTTTCGTCAGCGTGATGCCGAGCGACCGCGAGGCTTCCACCGCATCGTCAAAGAACAATTCGTAAAAATCGCCCATGCGATAAAACAGCAGCGAACCGGGATTGTTCGCCTTGATCTCGATATATTGCTCCATCATCGGAGTGGCCGTAGCGCGGCTCTCTTCCGAGATCAGGGAAGCGGTGGTCAAAACGTCCGTCAATGGCTTGCCGATGTCATATCGTGTTGCGGAAAGGGAGCGCCGACACTAGCGGCAATGGCCGCACCAAGACAACACACACGGGACCGCTGCCCACAGGAACATCCCGCTAAATCCGAGTTAAAACCGGTCAGCCGTTGATGCGCTCGGTCTCACCGCCGTAATAGCTGATGTAGCGGCCGGCGATAGAGGAAACCGGCAGGACCACGAGAACATCTGTCGTGTTGAAGGCATGGTCCACCACGGCGCCGGAGCCGAACATGGCGCCGAGACGCATATAGCCCTTGATCAGCGGCGGCATGGCGTTCAGCGCCTTGCGGGCGTTCAGCGCCTCAGCCGGCACCAGGTCCATCTCGTGATAAAGCTCGGGAAGAGCGGAAGCCGCCCATTCGCCCTTTGCAACGCAATTGTGATGCAGGAAGGACAGAGCAAGCGCGTGGGCTTCCGGCTGCACGCCGGGGAACGAGGCGCAACCGATCATGGCATCCATGCGGTGTTTCACGGCATAGGCCCAGTTGCCCTGCCACAAAAGCTCAACCGTCCGCTTGGTGCGATATTCCGGCAGCACGCAGGAGCGGCCAAGCTCCATGAAGCGCTTGCCCGGATGGCGCGCCACCAGCCCGGCGATGTCGAACTCGCTTGCGGAATAGAACCCGTTATTGGCAAGCGCCGTTTCCTGCCGCAGCAAACGGTACGTGCCGACGATCTGGTCTTCGCTGTCGCCTTCAATCGCCTTGTCGAGCACGAGCAGATGGTCGCAGACACTGTCCCAGGCATCGATGTCGCGCTTGCGGCGCATGGCGTCTGCGGGAAGGCGCGCCTTCATTTCATCAACGAAAACCCGGTAACGCACGGACTGCGCCGCGTCGATCTCCCGCTCGTTTCTTGCGAGCCGTGTTTCCAGCGAGCCGATACGGCCGAAAAGCCCCTCATTGTCCTGAGCGGTGTCTGGACGAGGATGAATAACAACTTTGTTTTCACAAATGTCGTGACTGTAGATTTCGGCAACCATGGGGAATCGCTCCGCCACCAAAAGATTTTTCCTGTCATAAATCACTAATTGACGACAGAATAGTGACAAAATGCAGCCATTGCGAGTCTCTCAAGTCATGATGGCAACAGGCGTTTCGCCTCCAGCAAGCGGCGGATTTCCTCGACCAGTCGTCTCGGGTCGGCAGGCTTGTTCAAAACCTTGGCCGCACCGGCATTCAGCAGGATTTCGGCGGTCTCAACGCTCGCATCGCCGCTGAGCACGATGAGCGGAATATTTCTTCCACCCTTCAGCGTGCCGAGAAGCTCCGGCAGCACCTCAAGCCCCTCGCCACCCGGCATATTGAGATCGGATATGATGAGGTGCGGCAGGCGGGTTGTGCCCGGCGCCACGGCTTGCTGCAGGGCCTGAAAATCGTCGACACCGCGCACGATGTAACCGCTTTTTTCCAGAACGGCCCGGATGATGCGCGCATTGACGGCGTCGTCCTCGGCCACGAGGATATCGATGCCGCTTACCCCCTCCGTCACCCGTGAAGAAAACCCCACATCCGGATGGTTGTCGTTGATGGCATCGCGCCGTTCTATGCCGCGCAGACGGCCGCAGAGGACGTCAATCAGGGACTTTTCGCGCAGCGGCCGTATCAACCAGGCGTCGAAGGACACATGCATGGTCGACGCCCGCTCTTCGGGACTGACCAGCAACGTGCGGCGGACATTCTGTTGCGGCCAGTCCCTTAGCGCGTCTCTGAACAGAGGTGAAATACGCTTGTCGACAATGATATCGGTGAGATCGGCAGCTTTATCGTGCAGCCTTTCCAAATCCTCCGGTTCGTGGATAAGAGCGCATTTACCGCCGAAAGCCTCGATCGCCTCCATCGTCACCGCCGCTGCCACGCCCCTCGGCGCGATCAGCAGGACATTGGTATGCTGCAGGCAATGGCGCCGGTCCGGGTCCGGCGTGCCGGTGGACGAACTGCCCGGACGGAATGCCAGCGTGAAGGTGCTGCCCTCACCCTTGCGGCTGAAGACCGTGAGGCTGCCGCCGAATTCCCGCACGATGCGGGCGGAAATCGCAAGCCCAAGCCCTGTTCCCCCACTTTGCTGCGACATCGGGCCTGCCTGTTCGAATTCGCCAAAGATACGGGCCTGTTCCGCTTGGCTCATGCCGGGGCCGGTGTCCTCGACGGTGATATGCAATTCGCCTTCAACCATGCGCGCCCGGATGACGACCCCACCCACCTGCGTGAATTTGACGGCATTGCCGAGGAGGTTGAACAGAACCTGACGCAGCCTTGCCGGATCGAAATCCAGATAATCGGGCACATCCGGCGTGACGAAGGAGGTGATTTCGATGCCCTTTTCGTGGGCACGATGCGCCAGCATCTCGACAATGCTCTCGATCAGCCGGCGCAGGTTTTCCGCACGCGGATTGAGTTTGAAACGGCCCGCCTCCATGGTCGAATAATCCAGCAGGTCCTCGACCAGCTGTACCAGCGACTGACCGGACTGCTTCATGCCGTCGAGATAATTACGTTGCTCCTGGTTGAGCTTCGTCTGCGACAAAAGATGGTTCATGCCAAGCATGCCGGAAAGCGGCAGGCGGATCTCGTGGCTAACCGTGGCAAGCAGCCTTGCCTTTTCGGCATCGGCCTTTTCAGCGCGTAACCGGGCGTCTTCCCGCTCGCCGAGTGCCAGTCGCTCCTCGGTGACATCTCTCGCGATGCTGCTGATGAGAAGACGACTGCTTGCCAGATCGCGGGTGACGACATCGTGCCAGGAGAAAATGCGCTGACCGAACGGGGTCGCGATTTCCACATCATAAGCGTGGGCCTTGTCGCCCGGCCGGAAAGCGATGCCGATTTCCTCACAGATCAGCCCTTCGGGGGTCGAGCAGCCCGTCACTTCACGAAAAACCGCATTCGCCTCGACGATGCGCCGATCCATATTGCGGATGACGATGATATCGCCCATGGCCTCCTGGATCTCGGCAATCAGCGATCGGTTTTGAGTTTGGCGTAGCCGTACATCCAGATCATCTGCAGATAGCTTGTCGGAATACTGGAAGGATTTGCCGAACATGGCGTAGGACAGGAGACCGACCAGCACCGCACCAAAGAAGGATGCCAAGGCGACGGTGACCGCATAAGGCACCGCAAGCGCGATCAAGGCCGCGGAGAAGGCACCCACCGACAATGACGCGGCAACGTATAGCGTGATCGATCTGCCATCTATCCCGCGCTCCGCACCGACATGGTGAGATGTCGTGTCGATGCGATCCGCCGGCTGCGCCGGGGTGGCGGCGAGGCCATCTGATAATTTTTCCCGCAGTCGTGCCAGTTCGCTCATGCACAACCGCTACCACGGCAGCGGTTTTGATATGTTTGGCTCAAACGCTAAAATTTTACTTTTTAGCCGCCCGGGCGTGCAGAAACTCATCGAGAATGACGCAACCGGCACCGATGGTTATGAAAGTGTCGGCCAGATTGAAGACCGCGAACGACCATGTATCGGTGTGAAACAGGATGTAGTCGATGACGTGACCGTAGAAAAAGCGGTCGAGAAGATTGCCGGCCGCGCCAGCGATGATGAAGGCGAAGCCAAGATGGGCAAAAGTCCGGTCCGCCGCCGTCTTGCGCCAGAGCCACAGCACGAAGACCACGATGACGAGCCGCATGCTGACGATGAACCAGCCGTGCATGTCCGCCAGCATCGAAAACGCCACACCGAGATTATAGGTGCGGTAAAGCGCCAGGAACGGAATGACCGGCACCATCTCCTGCAACGGCAGATAGGTCTCGACCAGTTGCTTGACGATTTGGTCCAGCACAAGAGCAGCAACGATAAGCGCGAAAGCCGGGCCAAATTTCGAAAACAACGCCGCTTTGGCCATTACTTCACCGGTGCCAGTTCGAGGAGATGTCGCCGCGCCTCGAAAAGCATGACAGCGGTTGCGATGGCGAGATTGAGACTATCGGCACGGCCCTGTTGGGGAATGCGCGCCAGTTGGTCTGCCTTGCCAGCCAGTTCAGGTGGCAGGCCGGATTGCTCGTTACCCATCAAAAGCACGACGGGCTTTCCGGCATAATCGATTTTTCGATAATCCACGGACCCGGCAAGATGGGTGGCAACGACACTGACATTCGCCGATTTTTTCCATGAGAGGAATTCCTCAACCGAGGCGCGGGCAACGGGCGTAGCGAAGACCGAACCCATGGTCGCACGCACCGTTTCCAGCGAAAACGGATCGGTGCAATCGCCGACCAGAATGACGCCTGAGGCACCCGCCGCATCCGCCGTGCGGATGATGGTGCCGAGATTGCCGGGATCACGCACCCGATCGAGCGCGATATAGGTCTCGCCTTTTTCCGGACGGATATCCTTCAATGGCTTCCATCTCTGGTCAAAGATGCCAACGACCATTTGCGGATTGTCGCGGCGGGTGATCGAGGCGATGACTTTTTCGCTGACTTCGAGCACCAGCCCGCCGGAAGCGACCGTTTTTACCGCCGCCTGCTCCACCAGCGGCTTGCCCTTGGCCGCCTTGGCGTAAACCAGGGTGCGGATGGTCCAGCCCAGTTCGAGCGCGTCGATAACCAGCTTCAAGCCTTCCGCCATGAAGGTGCCGGTCTCTTCCCTGCCCTTTTTCTGGGTAAGCGCCTTGATATCCTTGATGATAGGATTGGCAAGGCTGGTGACTTCCTTCACCTGGCCAACCCGGCGCGTCGTGTTTTCGCGCATGTCGTTCGTCATTTCGGCTCCCAGCGGCTGAACAGCGATGTGGAAAGCACCCGGCCCGGCGTCTTGCCATCAAGCCCGGCCTCGCGAATGACGAGCTCGCCGGAGGCAACGACGCCACCGGCGCCGCGCATGATTTCGCGCATCAATTCATGCATCGAATAGAAGCTGGCCCTGATAGAATAGGCCGTCAGCACCAGACCGAGCGCTTTGGGCGACAGGATTTCCCGGCAGATATCCAGCATCAACGGAAGATGGTCGAACAACTGCCAGATTTCACCATGGGTGCCGCGGCCGAATTTCGGCGGGTCGGTGAGAATGATGTCGTAGGTGCTGCCGCGACGCTCCTCGCGCTGGATGAACTTCATCGCGTCTTCGCAAATCCAGCGGATCGGCGTCTGTTCGAGCCCGGCAAGCGCCTGGTTCTCCTTTGCCCAGCCGATCGCTTTCTTGGAGGCGTCGACATGGGTCACTTCAGCGCCTGCAGCAGCGGCGACCAGCGAAGCGACGCCGGTGTAACCAAACAGGTTCAGGACTTTCAGCGGCCGGTCAGCCGTTTCGACGGCATGTTTCAGCCATTCCCAGTGGACGATCTGCTCCGGGAAGACGCCGACATGCCGGAAGGCGGTGAAACGACCGAGAAATTCGACGCCGAGCAGCGACAGGGGCCAGGTTTCGCCGAGTGCTGCCTTTGGAAAACGCCAACGGCCCATGCCGTCCTCATCCGTGTCGCCGGTAAAAATGGCGTCGGCATTCTGCCATACGCGGTCGGGAACCGACGGCTGCCAGAGAGCCTGTGCCTCGGGACGGACAACGCGATATTCGCCGTATTGTTCAAGCTTCAGGCCATTGCCGCTGTCGATGAGATGAAAATCACCCGCGCCACTCGATTCCAGAATAACCGGAACCTGTTCTGCGGGACGCTCGCCGGTGCGATGCTTGAGGGGCCGCGCAGGCACCTGCTCAACGGCCGGTACTGGGGCTATCTTTTCCCTCGGCGCAGGTTTCGGCGCGCTACGCACCGCGTCCGGCTCGCGCTTTTTCGGTGCCGCGTCCGTCCGCCGTGCCGACTTTGCGGCATGAACCTGTTTTTTCTCGCTCCCGGCACGCACGCGATTGCCCGGCCGGCTGTCTTTTTTCTTCAATGGAAATCTTTCCGCTTCTGCCCGCGTCTTATCGCGCCAGCAAATAGCATTCCAAGCGTCGCTCGACTAGAGCCGCAACGAATGTCGGCACCATCACTTTGCCGGGAGTTGGCCCGCATTCGGAAGCTGCGCGGCTGTTGCCGCTTTGTGCCGGTTCGCCTCGTCATGCCAGCGAACGGCTTCCTTCGCCTCGATCCGGGCGCGCTTGCGATGCTTGCCCTGCGCAAACCATGTGGCGGAAGATCCCAGAAGCACACCGAAAATGACGGCCAGAAACAGGAACACGAAAAACGGCGCGGTGAAGGAAAGTACACCATCCTCCGGTCGGAACGGATTGAGCGCGAGTGTCACGGACTGACGATTGGCCACGCACAGGATGACGAGGATAATCGCCAGCGGAAGCAGGATGATGAGGTTGATGATTTTTTTCGACATCCGACATTACTCCATCGCGGCGTGCATTCCGCCGACTCCGTTTCCGGCGCGGCGGGTGAGAACGATCAATCGTCCTCTTCGTCACCCATACCGGGGTTCAGGCGCTCACGCAGTTCCTTGCCCGTCTTGAAGAAAGGCACCCATTTTTCCTCGACGAAAACCGATTCACCCGTACGCGGGTTCCGACCGGATCGCGAAGGACGGTTTTTCACCGAAAATGCGCCGAAACCACGAAGCTCGACGCGATTTCCCGCTGCCAAGGCATCGGTGATTTCATCCAGCACCGCATTGACGATATTTTCCACGTCACGGTGATAAAGGTGCGGGTTACGCGCAGCAACGATCTGCACCAGTTCAGACTTGATCACGGTTGCCCCCTGAAAGAATTGGATTTTTAATGCGGCTCAACCTGCCAAACGGAAACAAGACCGTCAAGAAACAACTTGTCCGCACCGAGCTGACCGGAGCCCGCAAACGGAATTAAATCGTCATATCCCAGAAGCTTCGCTATTTGCGCAACACTGAAAAGCGAAAAAGGCGAACTGGAAGACGGTGCGCGCCATTCCACGATCGGCAGATCCTTGGCAACACCGCGCGTTTCGAAATAGCCGCGAATTTCCTTTTCGCCGCCAAGCGTGTCGACCAGCTTGTTGGCGAGCGCCTGTCTGCCCGTGAAAATCGATCCGTCCGCCAGTTTCAACACATCCTCGCGCGGCAATTTGCGGCGATCGGCCACAAGGTCGACGAACCAGCCGTAGCTGTCCATCACCATGGAACGGATCATCGTCTTCGCCTCTTCGGGCGCCTCATGGAAAGGCGAAGGCTCCGCCTTCATCGGAGAGGACTTTATTTCCTGCAGCGAGACGCCGAGCTTATCCATCAGCTGGCCGATCTGGGGATATTGAAAGATCACGCCGATCGAGCCGGTGATCGAGGTTTCGCCAGCGACGATGACGTCACCTGCAGATGCGATCATATATCCAGCGGAGGCGGCAAGCGTGCGGACATCGGACACCACCGGCTTCTTTTCCGCAACGCCGCGAATGGCCTTGAAGATGCGCTCGCCGCCATAGGTGGTGCCACCGGGCGATGAAATCGACACGATCAGCCCTTTGACATTGTCGCTCTTGGCAATCTTGTCGAGCCGCTCCAGAAGTTCGGTATTGTCCTGGATCAGCCCGGAGATCTGGACACGGGCAATATGGGGTCTCTCGCTTTGTTGCGGGGCGGCCCATAAAAACCGGTAGAGGCCGAAAATGCCGGCGATAAACAGAAAAACAGCGGCAATCCGCCAGAAAGTCAGCTTGCGGCGCAATTGTCTGCGATCCGCTATCGCCATATTATCCATCGAAAACCCCTGCCTTCCGGCATTTGAAGCGTAATGTAAGCATCATGGCCATATGGTTCTTCTAGCGCGAAGCCGCAAGGAAACAATAAGGAAACCAGAATTACGATTAAATTCGCATTTCCCTTGCACCTTTCCAGACAAAAACCATATTGGCAGGACACAGCACTCATGCCAAAGACATCAAGATAAACATATAAGCTTCAGTTGCGCGCCAAAGTGGCGCCTAGGAAGTTTTCCGGACCCACTCTTATGCTCGAAAGACTCCGCCAACCCGCGCCAGCGTTTCCGCTGCCCAATGACCAGAACGGCGCTTACGAGCGCGCGCTGAGGCATTCCGCGCGCGTGAAGCGGCTGAAAATCATTCTGCCGCTCGGTGCGGCGATCATCTCGTTTGCCTTCGTCGCCGTTTCGCTCATTCGCACCTGGGCGCCCGAAGAGGTCTCGCTTGAAAGCGCAAGGATCGAAGACGGCAAGATCGTGATGGAAAAGCCGGCCGTTGCGGGCCGCAACGAGAAGGGGATCGACTACTCCATGAACGCAGACCGTGCGTTGCAGGACATCGCCAACCCCAACCTCATGACGCTCGAAAGGGTTCTGGCTGCGGTGCCTGTGAACGACAGCGTCGCCCAGGTGATCGCCAAGGAAGGCATTTTCGACCGGGCCACCAACACGCTGAAGATGACCGCCCCTTTTGACATCAATCTCAGCAATGGCATACAAGCGAAGTTCCAATCTGCGGATGTCGATCTGAAGGCTGGAAAAATGAGCAGCAAAGAGCCGGTTTCGATCAAAACAAACGACGGCGCCATTGTTGCGCAATCGATTGATATCGCGGATAATGGCAAGACTATTACATTTTCGGGGCAGGTACGCGCACGTATCGCTGCATCCAATATCAAGAATGAAGGCAAGTGAGAGCCCGGTCCAGATGATGCAAATTTCCCGTCCCGTTTCCCTTGGCAAATCCGCAGGCGTTACAGTCGCAGCTTTTGCTTTTTCCTGTCTTGCAACCGTGGCTTTCGCTCAGAACACCACCAGCAACATGACAGGCGTCAAGCTCTCCGGCGACCAGCCGATCGCTATCGAAAGCGATCAGCTCGAGATTCGGGACCAAGAGCGCAAGGCCTATTTCACAGGTAACGTAAAAGTTGTGCAGGGCACCACCACCCTTCAGGCCGGCAAGATGACGGTCAATTACAAGGGTGAAGGTTCCTCGCTCACCAGCGGTGACGCCAACATCGAAAAAATCTTCGTCGACAATAACGTCTACCTGACGTCCGAGACGCAGAAGGCCACGGCCGATCACGGCGAATTCGACATGGCGGCGCAGACCTTCATTCTGACCGGCAAGCAGGTTGTGCTGTCCGAGGGCGCGAATGTCTTCACCGGCTGCAAGCTCACTGTTCTGATGAATTCAGGGCAGGCAAAGCTCGAAAGCTGCGGCGGCCCTGTCCGGATCATGCTCGATCCGAAATCGCAGCAGAAGAAACAGTAGTCTCACCTCGTGAAGATAGCCTCGATCTCAAAAATATTTGGCGGTGGGCGCGACCGACCTGTGGACGCTGCGTCGCAGGCCGACAAGGCTCGCTATGACGGCACCCTGATCGCGCATGGTCTGACGAAGACCTATAATACGCGCCGGGTTGTCAACGGCGTTTCGCTGGTCGTGCGCCGTGGTGAAGCCGTGGGGCTGCTTGGCCCGAATGGCGCGGGCAAAACCACCTGTTTCTACATGATCACGGGCCTCGTACCTGTCGATAGCGGCAAGATCGCCATCAACGGCAACGACGTCACTACCATGCCGATGTACAGGCGTGCCCGCCTCGGTGTCGGCTATCTGCCGCAGGAAGCCTCCATTTTCCGCGGACTGACAGTCGAGGAAAACATCCGCGCCGTGCTGGAAGTGCACGAACCTGACAGCGCCAAGCGCAGCCGCAAGCTCGATGAGTTGCTGGAAGAGTTCCACATTGCGCAGCTGCGCAAATCGCCCGCTGTCGCGCTGTCGGGCGGCGAACGTCGCCGTCTGGAAATCGCCCGTGCTCTCGCGACCGATCCGACCTTCATGCTTCTGGACGAACCTTTTGCCGGCGTCGATCCGATCTCCGTCAGCGACATTCAGAACCTCGTCAGACATTTGACCGCACGCGGGATCGGCGTTCTCATCACCGACCACAATGTTCGCGAAACGCTAGGCCTCATCGACCGCGCCTATATCATCCATGCCGGTGAGGTTCTGACCCATGGCCGTGCGGACGATATCGTCAACAATCCGGATGTGCGCCGGCTCTATCTCGGCAATAATTTCAGCCTTTAAGCTCCCGGGCGCGAAAGATTCTTCATCGCGCCCCGCAGTGACGCTTGACCAAACATAATAAAAAAGCAATTTTTGGGCCAAGTTTCGTTGCCTGCGCAAAATTTATGAAATTTGTGGCGACGAAGAAGCTGTAAGGGGAGTTTCGCGTCCGCCATGGCATTATCTGCCAGCCTTTTGCTGCGTCAAAACCAGTCTCTCGTGATGACACCGCAACTGATGCAGTCCATCCAGCTGCTTCAGATGACGCATTTCGAACTGACGCAGTTCATCGCGCAGGAGGTGGAGCGCAATCCTTTGCTCGAAATTGCGGCAAACGACGGCGATTTGAGCAGCGATAGCCCTGTTGATGCGGAGAATTTCGGCGATGCCGACAGCGAAGGGTCCGACAAGTCTGCGCCGGTAACGGCCGACAGCGACGACTGGTACGGCGACCGCGCGGCAAATCTCGGCGAGCAGCTCGACACCAGCTTCGAAAATGTCTTTCCCGACGATACCGAACCCAGAAAGCCCGACGCACCCGAACTGGCGGGGCAGTGGAAATCCATGCCCGGGCAGGAGTCCGGCGAAAGTTACGATCTCGACGACTTCGTTGCCGCGAAACAGACCCTCAGCGACCATCTCAATCAGCAATTGCCTCTCGCCATATCCTCTGTGGAAGACAGGATGATCGCCGATGCGCTGATCGGCCAGCTCGACGAGACCGGATATATCGCCGTAGATGCTGTCGAAGACGTCGCTGAACGGCTGGGGGCGGCGCCTTCGGCAGTGGAGCGCATTCTGGAGACGCTTCAGGGCTTTGATCCTCCCGGCGTGTTTTCCCGCTCGCTGAGCGAATGTCTGGCGATCCAGCTTGCCCAGAAGGACAGGCTTGATCCGGCAATGCGGGCTTTTATCGACAATCTGGAGCTTCTGGCGAAACGGGATTTCGCTTCTCTAAAAAAGCTCTGCGGCGTGGATGAGGAAGACCTTCTCGACATGCTGGCGGAAATCCGCACGCTCAATCCGCGTCCGGGCGCTGGTTACGATTCGACCGTTTCCGAGACAATCGTTCCTGATATCATCATTCGCCCCTCCTCTGCCGGCGGCTGGCTTGTGGAAATCAACCCCGAGACCCTGCCGCGCGTGCTCATCAACCAGACCTATTTCGCAGAGGTTTCAAGGCACAAGTCGCGCGAGGGAGAGGATCAGGATTTCCTTTCCGAATGCATGCAGACGGCCCATTGGCTGACCCGCAGCCTCGACCAGCGCGCCAGAACGATCATGAAGGTGGCGACCGAAATCGTGCGCCAGCAGGACGCCTTTCTCGTCAATGGCGTGGATCACCTGCGCCCGCTGAACCTCAAGACGGTGGCCGACGCCATCAAGATGCACGAATCCACCGTCAGCCGGGTGACGTCGAAAAAATACATGCTGACGCCGCGCGGCCTGTTCGAGCTGAAATATTTCTTCAGTGTTTCCATCAGTTCGGTGGAAGGCGGTGACAGCCATTCGGCAGAAGCGGTGCGTCATCGCATCAAGGCGATGATCGCGCAGGAGGCCGCCGACGCAGTGCTTTCCGATGACGATATCGTCGATAATCTGAAAAAGAGTGGTATCGATCTTGCCCGCCGCACCGTGGCCAAATATCGCGAGGCGATGAACATCCCATCCTCCGTTCAGAGACGGCGCGAGAAGAAGGCCCTGGCCAGACTGTCGGCGTTCTGAGCGGTGGCGCTGGTCACGTTTTCAGGGCTTTCCAGCCGCACCATTGACTCTTGCTACGGCAAGGGCTAGAAGCCCGCCGCACACGTAAGCAAGGTCATTTGTAACGGATTCACCTCCACCGTCCATGGGCGTAAAATTCGAATGGGGGCTTTTAAAGGCCTTCGAAACGCTTGGATGCGCGCGCGGCTTGACGTAAGCTGGTACTCGCAAATCACTACAAAAAGGAAATTTTCCATGAGTGTGCGTGTATCTGGTAAACATATGGAGATCGGCGAATCTTTCCGGCAGCGGATTGAGGACAATATAGGTCTGGCAGTTACCAAATACTTCGATGGGGGGTATTCAGGCCAAGTGACCGTAGAGAAGTCCGGATCGCGTTTTGCAGCCGATTGCAAACTGCATCTCGATACGGGCGTTGTATTGCATGCGGCGGGTCAGGCAAATGATCCGCAAGCGAGTTTCGATGCCGCCGCCGAGCGTATCGAGAAGCGCCTGCGTCGCTACAAACGGAAGCTGAAGGACCATCACCACAATGGTTCCGCGGTGAACGGCGCGATGTCGGAAATCGCCTATACGGTAATGGATGCTGTCCCCGATGAGGACCACGAGGTTCCGGAAGACTACGCACCCACGATCGTTGCGGAAAGTTCGAAACAGATAAAGACGATGTCCGTCGCCAGCGCCGTGATGGCGCTCGACATGACGGACGAACCGGTTCTGCTGTTCCGCAGCCCCGGCAAGGAATATCTCAACATCGTCTACCGACGACATGACGGCAATATTGGCTGGATCGACGCGGAAACGATCAAGAGCTGAACAGTCTGACAAGACATGGGAGGCAGAGCGCGAAAGCGTATCTGCCTCCTGCATCGTCTCGATGGCATGAAGGAAAAAGAGAATGGCGTTGGCAGATTTGCTGCAACAAGATGCGATTATTCCCGCCCTCAAGGTGAATTCCAAAAAGCAATTGCTTCAGGAGCTGGCCGCAAAGGCAGCCAGAATTACCGGAGTCTCGGAACGGGAAGTTTTCGACGTCATCCTCCAGCGTGAGAAACTCGGCTCCACCGGTGTGGGGCACGGCATTGCCATTCCGCATGGCAAGCTGAGCAGCATCCATCAGATCACCGGCGTCTTCGCACGTCTTGAAACACCTGTTGATTTCGAGGCGCTGGATGACCAGCCGGTAGATCTGGTTTTCCTGCTGCTTGCACCCGAAGGCGCCGGCGCGGATCACCTGAAGGCGCTGTCGAGAATTGCCCGAGCTTTGCGCGACCCCGAGCTGGTGGCCAAGCTGCGCGCCACCGATTCCGACACGGCAATTTACGCCTTCCTCAATCAGGAGCAGGCGACCGCTGCCTGATCAAAGGCTGCCGACGGTCCTTTCCATGGACAAAAAAACGCGCCCTTGAGGCGCGTTTTTTATTGGAGCATTTCAAACAAAAGCGCGTCCCGGTTTTACATCTGGACGCGCTTTAGGTGAGAGAATGCCTCACGCATCCTTCTCATTGACGGAGGCGGTGCCCGGCTCGGGCGTTGCGGCGGTCTCCACCTTCGGGCCACCCTTGGAGACGCCAACCATGGCGGGGCGCAGCACCCGGTCACCGATGGTGAAACCGGCCTGAACCACCTGCAGTACCGTGTTGTTCGGAACCGCCGTGTTCGGAATTTCGAACATCGCCTGGTGGAAATTCGGATCGAATTTCTGGCCTTCCGCATCGATCTTTTTGACGCCATGGCGCTCCAGCGTCGAGAGCATCGAGCGCTCTGTCATCTCGACACCTTCGATCAGGCCGTTGAGACCGGCTTCGCCGTTGGTCTTGAGTTCGTCCGGAATGGCTTCAAGAGCGCGGCGAAGATTGTCGGAAACGGCAAGCATGTCGCGCGCGAAAGCGGCGAGAGAATAGGCCTTCGCATCCTTGACTTCGCGCTCGGTGCGGCGACGAAGATTGTCCATTTCTGCTGCAAGACGCAGGAACTTGTCGCGCAGATCGGCATTTTCGGCCCTGAGCAGTTCGATCGGATCGGGCTCGGCAGCTTCCGCCGTCTCTTCCCCTGTAAATGCGGGTTCGACAAACTCTTCGGCGACGTCCGCGTCAGGTCCGGGCTTTTTCGTATCGTCGGTCATGACGTTCTCCAGATTTGAATATTGTTGGTTGCGCCCGATATCGAGGTTTGAAGGGCAAAAATCAAGGCTTGCGGCGAAAAGCTTGCCGCATTCTCTAACCTTGCGGGCTTGTCCTATCTCTGCTTTCGGGAAAGGCGGGCCATAATTTGTGCGGTGTAGTCCACCATAGGCACGATACGGGCGTAATTGAGCCTCGTGGGACCGATGACGCCGACCGCACCCACAACGCGATTTTCCTCATCCCGATAAGGTGCCACGATCAGTGACGAGCCTGACAGCGAGAAGAGCTTGTTTTCCGAGCCAATGAAAATCCTGACACCTGAGCCACTTTCTGCAAGGTTGAGGATCTCGATGAGATTTTCCTTGCGTTCCAGATCGTCGAACAGCAGGCGCACACGATCGATATCTTCCTCACCGGCCAGACCTTCCAGCAGGTTGGAGCGTCCGCGCACAATGAGGCGGCCGAGCTTACCCTCTTCATTGTCGCCCGCCCATATGGCGAGACCACGTTCGATGAGGTCCTGCGCGAGCGTGCCGAGTTCCGACTGCAATTCGGCACGCTGCGTCTGAAACTGGCCCCGCAGTTCCTGCAGCGTCTGCCCGGAAAGATGGGCATTGATGAAATTCGCCGCCTCGGTCAATTGCGATGACGAAATGCCGGCCGGCAATTCGATGATACGGTTTTCGACCTGATTGTGGTCCCCTACCAGCACGGCAAGCGCCTTGGTGGGCTCCAGCCGGATGAATTCAACATGCTTGAGAATGACGTCGCTCTTGGCCGTCAGCACCAGGCCCGCACCGCGCGACATGCCTGAAAGCATGCGGCTTGCCTCTGTCAGCAACCCTTCCAGCGATTGCTCGTGGCCGGCGACCGGACCGATCTGGCGGTCGATGCTGGCTCTCTCGTCGGCGGGCAGATCGCCCACCTGCATGAATGCGTCCACGAAAAAGCGCAGCCCCGTCTGGGTGGGCAGTCGACCGGCGCTGATGTGCGGCGAATAGATGAGACCCAGTTCCTCGAGATCGCTCATGACGTTGCGAACGGAGGCCGGTGAAAGCGACATCGGCAACAGCCGCGACAGGCTGCGCGACCCCAAGGGTTCGCCGGTGTCGAGATAGCCTTCGACGATGCGCCGGAAAATCTCCCGCGACCGTTCATCCAGCAACGATGCCTGATCTTTTGAAAGCGGTGCGGAAAAGCCCATATCATCCGTTCTTTATCGTAAAAACCTTGTCCTTACCAATATAATGCGTTGCACCGCTGCGGCAAAATGGAAATTGGCTTTGCAAAAGCCCGGGGCGCACCTTAGAAGGCAGGAACCAACATGGAGAGTGGATCATATGCGGCCTTCAGGCAGAAAAACCGATCAGATGCGCAAGGTTTCCTTCGAGCGCAATTTCTCGAAACATGCCGAAGGTTCCTGTCTGGTCAAATTCGGCGATACGCATGTGCTCGTCACCGCAAGCCTTGAGGAAAAGACGCCGCCGTGGCTGCGCAACAGCGGCAAGGGCTGGGTCACTGCCGAATACGGCATGCTGCCGCGTTCCACCCACGAACGCATGAAACGCGAGGCCTCAGCTGGCAAGCAGGGCGGACGCACGCAGGAAATCCAGCGCCTCATCGGCCGCTCGCTGCGTGCAGTGGTCGACCTGCAGGCGCTCGGCGAGCGCCAGATCAGCATCGACTGCGACGTCATTCAGGCCGATGGCGGCACGCGCACGGCTTCCATCACCGGCGCATGGATCGCCCTGCATGATTGCCTGAAGTGGATGGAAACCCGCAACATGATCAAGGTCGAGAAGGTCCTGAAAGACCATATCGCCGCGATCTCCTGCGGCATCTTTGCAAAACAGCCCGTCATCGATCTCGATTATCTCGAGGATTCCTCCGCCGAGACCGATGCGAATTTCGTCATCACCGGCTCCGGCGGCATCGTCGAGGTGCAGGGAACCGCGGAAGGCGCCCCCTTCTCCGAAGAGGAGTTCCTGACGCTGCTCGGTCTTGCAAAGGCCGGATGCAGCGAACTGGTCGCCCTTCAGAAACAGGCAATCGCCTGAGCCGACAGGAAAACGTCATGCGCAAGCTCGATACCAGAACGATCGTCGTCGCCAGCCACAACAAGGGCAAGATCGCCGAAATCGCCGACCTGATCGGGCCTTTCGGCTTTTCAGCCAAATCGGCTGCGGAGCTGAACTTCGTGGAGCCGGACGAGACAGGCACCACCTTTGAGGAAAATGCTGCCATCAAGGCGCTTGCGTCTGCGAAGGCGTCCGGCCTGCCGGCTCTGTCTGACGATTCCGGTCTGGTGATCGATGCGCTGGATGGCGCGCCGGGCGTTTACACCGCCAATTGGGCGGAAACGGCTGACGGTACGCGCGACTTCGCCATGGCCATGCAGAAGGTCGAGGATGCGCTTGCCGAACGCGGTGCAACGAAGCCGGAAGACCGCACGGGCCGCTTCGTCAGCGTGCTGTGCCTTGCTTGGCCGGACGGGCATGTCGAATATTTTCGCGGCGAGGTGGAGGGCACGGTGGCGTGGCCCCCGCGCGGAACGAGCGGTTTCGGCTATGACCCCATCTTCAAACCGGAAGGTTACGACACCACATTCGGTGAAATGACCGCAGACGAAAAACACGGCTGGAAGCACGGCGATGCGTTTGCGCTCTCCCACCGTGCCCGCGCCTTTAAAAAATTCGTAGAAACCTGCCTGGAGGCATGAACCCGATGACCGGGGAGCACCAACTTTCTGCCCCTGGCGCGTCGCTTCTGCCGGATACGGGCGATCCCGGTTTCGGGATCTATCTGCACTGGCCCTTCTGTGCGGCCAAATGCCCCTATTGCGATTTCAACAGCCATGTCCGCCATCGCCCGGTGGATCAGGAACGGTTCACTGCTGCGTTCCTCAGCGAAATGGCAAAGATGCGAGCGCTCAGCGGTCCGCGTGTCGTCACCAGCATTTTCATGGGCGGCGGCACACCTTCGCTGATGGACCCGCAGACCGTCGGCGCGCTTCTTGATGGCGTTTCGCGCTTCTGGCATGTGCCTGATGGTATCGAGATCACCATGGAGGCCAATCCTTCAAGCGTCGAGGCGGAGCGGTTTCGCGGTTACCGGGCAGCCGGCGTCAACCGCGTCTCGCTCGGCGTTCAGGCGCTGAACGACCGGGACCTGAAGTTCCTTGGCCGTCTACATGATGTTGCCGATGCGCTGAAAGCCATCCGGCTGGCGCGGGAGATTTTTCCGCGCATGTCCTTCGATCTCATTTACGCCCGCCCGAACCAGACGGTGGCCGAATGGGACGCTGAGCTGAAGGAAGCCGTCTCCTACGCCGTCGACCATCTGTCGCTCTATCAGCTCACTATCGAGGAAGGCACGCCGTTCTACGGGCTGCACAAGGCTGGCAAGCTGATCGTACCGGATGGCGAGCATTCGGCGGTGCTTTATGAAGCGACACAGGAAATCACCGAGCGTTACGGCATGCCGGCGTACGAGGTTTCCAATCACGCCCGCCCCGGTGCGGAAAGCCGCCATAACCTGACCTATTGGCGTTATGGCGATTATGCAGGTATTGGCCCCGGTGCGCATGGACGCCTGACCAATGGCGCCTCCAAGCTCGCCACCGTCACCGAGCGCCATCCGGAAACCTGGCTCGAGACCGTCGAGCGCGAGGGCCACGGCATGGTCGATCAGGAGCTTCTCGGCGTCGACGAACAGGCAGACGAATTGCTATTGATGGGTCTTCGCCTGCGCGAAGGCATCGATCTTGCTCGCTGGAGCGATCTTTCCGGCCGCGAACTCGACCCGGAGAAAGAGGAATTCCTCCTGCAACACGGCTTCGTGGAACGCATCGGCAATTCCCGCCTGCGCTGCACCCCTTCCGGCATGCTTATTCTGGATGCCGTGGTCGCCGATCTCGCCTGCTGACCGGCAGCACTGGCTGGTCCTGAGCCAATCAACAACCGAGAAACCAATAAAAAAGCGGCCCGAAGGCCGCTTTTTTCATGCGTTGTTTTCGTTGATCAGGCGCTTCAGCAGCTCAACCTCGTGGCCGAGCTTGGTGTCGCCAGAAATCAGATCCTCGATCTTGCGCACCGCGTGAAGAACCGTGGTGTGGTCGCGACCGCCGAAACGGCGACCGATCTCGGGAAATGAGCGCGGTGTCAGCATCTTCGCCAGATACATGGCGATCTGGCGCGGCTTGACGATGACGCGGGTGCGACGATTGGAAACCAGCTCCTGCCGCGACACATTATAATGTCTGGCCACGATGCGCTGAATATCCTCGATACGGACGCGCTTGGCCTCCCCACTGCCGACGAGGTGCGACAGCAGCTCATCGACACGGTCAACCGAGAGGTTCGGCTCGAAAGAGCGCCGGAACATCAGCTGGTTGAAGGCGCCTTCAAGCTCGCGTCCGCTCGCCGTCACGCTTTTGGCCACGTGGGTCAGGATTTCGTCCGAAATCTCGAAAGACGGATCGTCCTGACGCGCAGAACCCATGCGACGGTTGAGCATTTCGTAGCGCATGTCGTAATCGGGACCTTCGATCTCGATGGCCATGCCACCCTGAAGGCGCGAACGGACACGCGGATCAAGCGATTCCAGCTCCCACGGCGCGCGGTCAGCGGCCACGACAACCTGCTTGGCGCTGTCGAGCAGCATGTTCAACAGGTGGCAGAATTCGTGCTGGATCATCTTGCCCTGCAGGAACTGCATGTCGTCGATGACGAGAAGGTCGATATTGCGCAGTGTGTCCTTCAGCGTCAGCGCATCATTGTCGCGGATCGCGGTCGCAAAACGCCACATGAAATATTCGGCCGTCAGATAGACCACACGCGGGTTGCGCGGGCTGTCGATAGCAGCATTGGCAATCGCCTGCAGAAGGTGTGTCTTGCCAAGCCCGACACCCGCATGAATGAACAGCGGATTGAAGCGCACAGCACCGGCACCCGCTTCAGCGATCGTCTTTGCCGCCGCAAGCGCGACGCGGTTGGACGAGCCCTCGACAAAAGTGTCAAAGGTGAAACGTGTATCGAGCGGCGAACCGAACAGCGGCCCGGAGCTACCCTGCCGCAGCGTCGCCTGCGCCGCCGCAGGCTGTGCAGAAGGTGCTGTCGCCGGCTGCGACGGAATGAAGGACTTGTTGCGCGCAACAGCGCCCATGTCCTGAACGGGCTGCACCCGTTCCTCGACCTGCGCGGGGCGGGCCGGGCGGCTGGCGGAGCGGACAAGAATTTCCACCTTCAGCACGTCCGGATCCTCGCTTTGGACGAGACTGGTGATCAGATCCATATAACGGTTGTTGATCCAGGACTTCAGAAAGGTCGTCGGAACGGTAAAACGGACGACGCTTTTCGAAACGGTGTGGAGTTTGAGCCGTGCAAACCAGCTTGCATAGACCTCGGGACCAACCTGTGCCTTCAGCCGCGCGCTAAAACGTTCAAACAGCGCATCGTGCTTCATTGCCGATTTATCCCCTGCCGCTTCTGAGCAAGCTGCATCACGAGCCTGTGGTGCGCGGTCCCCATCGGCCACCGCACCCATCGCCAAATTCAATTGCATATTGCCGCCTTTCAAATTGCCAATCATAGCCTGACGATCAAAAAACGATCGCCAGAGATCCCCCTCGTATTATTTCCCGCCTCCAGCACTCCCCTCGAAAGAGCGTCAAAGACTACTACTTGTTTGCGAGCCGGTTATCCCATTTCCCTCCCCTTCATGGAGAGGCCTGCGACACGCTAAAAACGCTCCTTTCGCTACAACTGTAAGGCGCATTCTTAAGGACAAAAAGCTCCGCCCGTTCCGAGACCGAAACGGCACAAAAAGCTCAATGACCTGAGAAAACGGACCTCGAAAGACCCGCCAGCAAGAAGGTGAATATCGTCGATACGATCATCGAGATAATCTGTGGACTGAGATCCGCACCCCTTGTTGAAATGCATTTAGGCAGGATCGTGGGGAGAGATCAATGGCGTTTTTTCTGCAAAAACTCAGATCGACCATTGACTCGCAATGGTCGTTTTGCATCACCGGCAAGGTCCGAAGCAGAATCGCTTATGAATCAATGAGATTCAATTTTGGCATTTTTCGATAGCCCGTTTTGGCAAAAAAATAAAAATCTTCTTGACTCAAAACTGGCTGCGACTTCCGTAGAGAAAGCTTCCCATTTTTCGGGAGACCTCCGCCAATCCATTGTTTTTATTCAGTTTTTCTTGTCGCTCATCTGACACGCGTTTGTCACGTTACGGCAGGAATGATTAACGGAGGGTTAGAATCACAAAAAGCCCGGTCAAAAGACCAGGCTTTTTGAATAGTTAATTGTGATTAGCCGGATTAGGCGGAAAGAGCCTTAACGCGCTGGGCAAGACGCGACACCTTACGGGATGCCGTGTTGCCGTGCAGAACGCCACGCGTCGCTGCGCGCTGGATCTCAGGCTGAGCTGCCTTCAGAGCTTCGGTGGCTACTGCCAGATCGCCCGAAGCAATTGCTTCCTCGACCTTGCGGATGAAGCCGCGAACGCGCGAACGGCGAGCCTTGTTGACTGCGGTACGGCGAGCGATCTTGCGGGTCGCCTTTTTCGCCGAAGTTGTATTGGCCATGTATGCCTCTCTTCGAATTCAAACCAAATTCCGCAACCAGAGGATCGGGTCGTTCGAAGACCTCACTTAACCCAAGAATGCGGGAGTAATTTCGGACAAGCCGGATGGCTTTCCTTAACCGTGGGCGGGCATATACCGCTAAAGCGTACGCCCGTCAACGCGCAAATGGCGGAAAACGCCGATATTCCGAATCCTTAGCGATTCCGGAAAGCGGGTTTGCGCTTTTCAACGAAGGCCGCCATGCCCTCCTTCTGATCCGCTGTTGCAAAGAGCGACTGAAAGGATCGCCTTTCATATCTCAGCCCTTCCGAAAGAGGAACCTCGAAGGAGCGATTGACGCTTTCCTTGGCCATGAGAACGGAAGCGCGCGACAGCGAGGCGATGCGCGTGGCGGCATCCACCGCCTCGTCCATGAGATTTGCCGCGGGGACAATCCGCGAAACGAGGCCGGCGCGCTCTGCCTCGGCCGCATCCATCATCCGGCCGGTCAGAACCAGATCCATCGCCTTCGCCTTGCCCACCGCCCGCGTCAGCCGCTGCGAGCCGCCCATGCCGGGAATGACGCCAAGCGTGATTTCCGGCTGGCCGAATTTCGCCGTGTCCGAAGCGATGATGAAATCGCACATCATTGCCAGCTCACACCCGCCGCCCAGCGCAAAGCCGGAGACTGCGGCAATGACCGGCTTGCGGGTCGATGCGACCTCGTCCCAGCCGCCGAGAAAGTCGCCGACATAGGCATCGACAAAATCCAGCCCCTGCATTTCCTTGATGTCCGCGCCAGCGGCAAATGCCTTTTCCGACCCCGTTATAATGATCGCACCGATGGAATCGTCGGCAGAGAACGAGGAGAGAATGTGCCGCAGCTCCTTCAGAAGCACCGAATTGAGGGCGTTGAGCGCCTTGGGACGGTTGAGCGTGATGACGCCCACCTCGTCGCGTTTCTCGACCAGTATCGTTTCATAATCCACGGCAGTCTCCCTCGCCATTATTCCGCCTCAGCTACTTCTGGCAGGCCGCGCAATAAAAGGTCGAACGACCGGCCTGCACTATCCTTTCAACCGTACCCCCGCAGCCGGGTGTACGGCAAGGCTGGCCTTCCTGATCGTAGACTGAAAAGGAATGCTGGAAATAACCGAGCGTTCCGTCCGTCTGTATATGGTCGCGCAGGGAAGAGCCGCCGGCGGCGATTGCGTCCGCGATCACGTCCCGGATCTTCTCCGTGAGATTGATGAGCTCCGGCTTTGGCTCTCCGGTTTTGGTCACCAGCGTTCCCGCCGCCCGCAAAGGCGAGAGATGGGCGCGCCACAGCGCCTCACAGACATAGATATTGCCGAGGCCCGCAATGACCTTCTGGTCCAGCAGCGTGCTTTTCAAAGGCTGGCTTTTACCCTGGAACCGGCTCGCGAGATAATCAGCACTCAGCGCGTTGCCGGTCGGTTCCGGTCCCAACTCCGCAAAAGCGGGGTAAAGATCGAGCTTGTTGCGCTCCACCAGATGCATGAAGCCGAAGCGGCGCGGATCATTATAGATGACGCAGATGCGCTCTTCGCCTTTATCCAAATGAAAGACGACATGATCGTGCTTGCCGTCCTTCGAGCGGGCATAATGAAACGTGCCGGGCGCGTTCTTATTCCCTGCCTCATCTGCCGCCGCCTCGATACGGAACGAGCCGGACATTCCAAGATGGGCAACGATCGTCAGCCCGTCTTCCAGCTCTATCAAGAGATACTTCGCCCTGCGCCCGAGCGATATGATCGTCTTTCCCTCGATCAGGCCCGCGAAGTCCTCCGGGAACGGAAAGCGCAGCTCGGGACGGCCAAGGTGGAGCTTGCGGATGCTTGCCCCTTCCATGGTGGGCGCGAGGCCGCGTCTGACGGTTTCGACTTCTGGCAATTCTGGCATCTGGCTTATCCGGCAGTTTATCGTTAGGACCATGTGGTCTATACAATGCACGCGAAATGTCGCGCCCAGGCGATGCGGCAACAGATAGCGTCGCCACGGCGTTTCCGCTATGGTCCGCCACGCAATTAATATGGAGACAGACGATGACCGACGCCCGTACCACTGCCCAAGGCGGCATGGAAACGTCCTATGGCTTCCACAAAGTGGACGAAGGCAAAAAGCAGGGGCTGGTCAACGATGTCTTCCACAAGGTGGCCAAGCGCTACGACATTATGAACGACGTGATGTCGGCCGGCCTGCACCGGCTGTGGAAGGACGCCATGGTGTCCTCGCTTTCACCGCGCAAGGATGCCTCCTATACGGTGCTTGACGTAGCTGGTGGCACCGGCGATATCGCCTTCCGCATCGTGGAAGCCTCCAACCGTCTGGCGCATG
Organism: Rhizobium sp. AN6A; assembly: GCF_900215635.1. Lineage (NCBI taxonomy): Bacteria > Pseudomonadati > Pseudomonadota > Alphaproteobacteria > Hyphomicrobiales > Rhizobiaceae > Rhizobium > Rhizobium sp. AN6A. The sequence goes on along the minus strand of NZ_OCNC01000004.1, from coordinate 1,398,726 downwards.
CCACCGTTCTCGATATCAACGGCTCGATGCTTGCCGTTGGCGAGGAGCGCGCGGCAAAAAGAAAGCTCTCCGACAATCTGACCTTCGTTGAAGCCAATGCCGAGGAGCTGCCCTTCGAGGCGAACAGCTTCGACGCCTATACGGTCGCCTTCGGCATTCGCAACGTACCGCGCATAGACGTCGCGCTGAAAGAAGCCTACCGCGTGCTGAAACGTGGCGGGCGGCTGCTGGTGCTGGAATTTTCCGAAGTGGAAATGCCGCTGCTCGACCGCGTCTATGATGCATGGTCGTTCAACGCCATTCCGCAATTCGGCAAGATGATCACCGGCGATGCCGAGCCCTATCAATATCTGGTCGAGTCGATCCGCAAATTCCCCAATCAGGAGGATTTCGCGACGATGATCCGCACCGCCGGCTTTTCGCGCGTGACCTATACCAATTACACCGGCGGTATCGCCGCCCTGCATTCCGGCTGGAAGCTTTAAGACCATGTCCGGCAAAAGCAGGAGACAAGCATAAGCATGAGCACTTTGGGCGCATATTTCCGCCTCGCAAGGGTTGGCTGGGTTCTCGTGCGCGAAGGCGTCGTGTTGGCCTTGCCATCCGATGACCTTCCTGCCTCCGCGCAAGTGATGAAGGCACTGCTGAAGCCATTCGCCCGCAGCAAGGCCAAGCGGGCGCAGCGTAGCGACCGGCTGGCGGTAGCTGTCGAGCGGCTTGGCCCGTCCTATGTGAAGATGGGACAGTTTCTGGCCACAAGGCCGGATGTGGTCGGCGCCGACTTCGCCGACGATCTTGCGAGCCTGCAGGACCGCATGGCATTTTTCCCCGCAGCCGCGGCCAAGGCTAACATCGAAGGTTCGCTCGGGCGGTCTGTTTCGGAACTCTACAGGGAATTTGGCGATCCGATCGCCGCCGCTTCCATCGCCCAGGTTCACCCGGCGATAGTGGATACGCCGAAAGGGCCGCGCAAGGTCGCCGTCAAGGTCATTCGCCCCGGCGTTCGCCAGCGCTTCCAGAACGATCTGGAGGCGATGTATCTGATCGCCGACCTGCAACAGCGTTTCGTCCGCTCTGCCCGCCGCCTGCGGCCGGTGGAAGTCACTCGCACGCTGGAACAGACAACCAAGATCGAGATGGATCTGCGGCTTGAGGCCGCCGCCCTTTCCGAACTTGCCGAAAATACCAAAGAAGACCCCGGATTCCGCGTTCCGGAGGTAGATTGGGAACGCACCGGCCGCGATGTCGTCACCATGGAATGGATCGACGGCGTCAAGATGTCGGATATTGAGGGGCTGAAGGCTGCCGGCCACGATCTGAACAAGCTGGCTGATACCCTCATCCAGTCCTTCCTGCGGCACACGTTGCGCGACGGCTTTTTCCATGCCGACATGCACCCCGGCAATCTCTTTGTCGATCCGCAGGGCATGATCGTAGCCGTGGATATGGGCATTGCCGGGCGGCTGGGCAAAAAAGAACGCAGGTTCCTTGCCGAAATCCTCTACGGCTTCATCACCCGCGATTACATGCGCGTCGCGGAAGTGCATTTCGAGGCCGGTTATGTGCCGGGCCATCACGATAAAGCCAGCTTTGCGCAGGCGATCCGCGCCATCGGCGAACCGATCCACGGCCAGCCGGCCGAGACGATCTCCATGGGCAAGTTGCTGACGCTGCTGTTCGAAGTTACCGAACTCTTCGACATGGAAACGCGCCCGGAACTGGTGATGCTGCAAAAGACCATGGTGGTGGTGGAAGGCGTATCCCGCATGCTCAATCCGCGTTTCAACATGTGGAAAGCGGCCGATCCGGTCGTCAGCGGCTGGATAAGGGACAATCTTGGCCCGAAACGCATCGTCACCGATCTGAAGGACGGCGTGAAGGCGGCTCTCAAGCTTGCGGAGGCGGCACCCGAGATCGCTGCAAAGACGGAGAAGCTGCATTCCGACCTGGTGTATATGAGCGAGAACGGCCTGCGTTTCGACGCCCAGACGGCGGAAGCCATCGGCAAGGCGGAAGCGCGCCATACCAAATGGGGTCGGGCGGCGCTCTGGGTGATTGCGCTCACGCTTCTCTATATCGCGATCAGGATCAGCTAAACGATATTCAAACTCGGCGCTCACGCCGGTGCGGCGCACTTTCGAACCGAAAATCGCCGGTCTTCCAGTTCGATAGATGCATACCATGCTGCTGCAACATATCGAGGATAATGACCTGATCTTGGTTGAAAGTTAAATGATTGCCGGACGGGAATTGAGATTGATGGCAAAAAATGAAGCCGTAAAACGGGTCCTTACCTATTGCTCGTGGCCCATGGTGTTTTTTCTCGGTCTTACCGGGGCTTATTTCGCTTTTTCGAGTGAGCATCCGATCACCACATTCCTCGCCGTCTACGCGGGCGCGGTGGCCAGCCTGTTTCTTCTTGAACGTTACATTCCCTACGAGACGGAATGGCTTCAGTCTGATGGTGAAACCGTCAACAATATCGCCCACACGCTGTTGACCAAGGGGCTTGTTCAGCTTGCTGCCATGGCAGCGGTGCTCTTTCCGATGCTGACCGCCATTTTTCTGCAACCTTTGGCGGCCATGAAATTCGACCTGTGGCCTTCTCAGTTGCCGATGGTTGTTCAGGTCACGCTCGCCCTGATGATCGCTGAATTCGGTCTCTACTGGGCGCACCGTATCGCCCATGAAACGGTGTTCTTCTGGCGTTTCCACGCGCTTCATCACAGCGTTGTCCGTCTTTGGGTCGTCAATACGGGCCGTTTTCATGTGGCCGACTCGCTGTTCAAGATCGCGCTCAGCCAGATTCCGCTTTATCTCATGGGCGCACCGTTGCAGGTGTTCTGGTGGCTCGCGGCTGTGACGGCCTTCATCGGCATTCTGACCCATTGCAATGTGGATATGAAAACCGGGCCGCTGGACTACGTGTTCAGCACCCCCAGGCTGCACCGATGGCACCACTCCAAAGAGCTGCCTGAGGGAAATACCAATTATGGTGAGAACCTTGTCGTCTTCGACCAGTTGTTCGGCAGCTATTTCAATCCCGATCGCCCTTCCTCGACCAACATCGGCATCAAGGGAGAAATCGCAAAGGGCTTTCTGCCACAACTTTTTCAGCCCTTCACCAAGGAAGGGGTTCGCCAGATCATCGGGCGAAACACGAAAGAAAATTGAAGGGATTGGCGGCAATGCCGCCGTCAGGCTGAGAGAATTCCCAGTTCGACCCGCAGCTTCTTCGTCAGCCCTGCGGCAACGAGTTCATAGGAGCGGCGGACATAGTGTTCCAGCTCCTCTTGCTCCAGCGGTGAATGATCGGAGATCGATATCCATTTGCGCTTGGCGAAATAAGGTGCCTGACGGATCCCTTCCAGCGAGGTGAGGATTTCGAAGCTTTCCTCCGAACATTTCACCACAAGCCGCCAGTCGTCACGCTCACCCAAAACGGAAAAGACCTTGTCTCCGACCTTGGCAACGTGGGAATCCCACTGATCGACGAAACGGACGCCCGGCCATTCGCCGAGCACCCTGTCGAATGTCTTGCGATCGAAAAGGCTCATGCGAGTTTCTCCGCGATAAGGGCCGCCAGACGTTTGGCGACTTCGGCCTTGTCCATATCAGGCCAGGCCTCGATACCCTCATTCGAAATGATCTTCACGCTGTTGCGGTCTCCGCCCATGATGCCGGTTTCCGCCGACACATCATTGGCAACGATATAATCCGCGCCCTTGCGCTCCAGCTTGGAACGGCCGTTTTTCTCGATATCCTGCGTCTCGGCGGCGAAACCCACCACAAGCTTCGGGCGCTTTTCGTGGTGGCCGACGGTTTTGAGAATATCGGGATTTTCCATAAGTTGCAGCGCAGGCGGGGCATCGCCCGGCTGCTTCTTGATCTTCTGCTCCGAAGAACCAGCCACTCGCCAGTCGGCGACAGCGGCGACCATGACGGCGATATCCACCGGCAGCTTTGAAATCACCGCATCGCGCATCTCCTCGGCACGCTCGACATGGACCGTTGCAACGCCCGCCGGATCGGCAATAGTGACAGGACCCGAGACCAGCGTTACCTCCGCACCCAATTCCGCAAGCGCAGCTGCGATGGCATGGCCCTGCTTGCCGGAGGAGCGGTTAGCGATGTAACGCACCGGATCGATCGGCTCATGGGTCGGGCCGGAAGTAACGATCGCCGTTCTGCCTTTTAAAGGCTTCGGCCCGCCATCCAGCAACGCCTCTACTGCCTGGACGATCTGCAAAGGCTCCGCCATACGACCAAGACCGGCCTCGCCCTTTTCCGCCATTTCGCCTGCCATAGGGCCGATGAAAAACACGCCGTCTTTTTTCAGCGTTTCGACATTGCGCACCGTTGGCTTTGCCGACCACATTTTCGGGTTCATGGCAGGTGCGACCAGCACCTTGCGATCGGTCGCCAGAAGGATCGTGGAGGCAAGATCATCAGCCAGACCATTCGCCATCTTCGCCATCAGATCGGCGGTGGCGGGCGCGACCAGCACAAGGTCGCATTCGCGCGCGAGCCGGATATGCCCGACATCCTGCTCGTCCTGCCTCGAAAAAAGCTCGGTGAAGACGTGGGTGGCGGACAGTGCGCCAACAGCAAGCGGAGTGACGAATTCCTGTGCGCCCTTCGTCATGACTGGCGTCACCTTCGCGCCACGCTCTTTCAGGCGGCGGATGAGGTCGAGGCTCTTATAGGCCGCGATGCCGCCGGAGATGATGAGGAGAATATGTTTGCCTGAAAGCGTCATGATGCCGGACCAGTTTCCCGTTTAACCGGGAAACTAAGCCCTTGGCATTCAAAGTGCAATCCGGCTGATATCACGCCGCCTTGGCGACGTGATATTCCTTGATCGCGACCATCTTGATCGCCGGAAACCGCTCGGATTCATACCGCAGCGAGAAGGCATCCTGCGCCAGAAACACCGGATCGCCATCCAGATCGCGGGCGATATCGCCGCGCTTGACGTTGAGGAACTTGTCCATTTCCGCCGGCTGATCGGACGAGATCCAGCGGCAGACGGAAAAGCGAGACATTTCAAACGAGACCGGCAGGCCATATTCGCCCATCAGCCGTTCCTTCAACACATCGAGCTGCAGCGCGCCGACAACGCCGACGATGGCGGGCGAGCCGTCTTCTGGCGAAAAGAGCTGCACGACACCTTCTTCCGCCATCTGCTGCAAAGCTTCCTTCAGCTTTTTGGCCTTCATCGCGTCTTCCAAGCGCACGCGGCGCAGGATTTCCGGCGAGAAGTTCGGCACGCCCTGGAATACGAGGTTTTCACCTTCGGTCAGCGTATCACCGATGCGCAGCGTGCCGTGGTTGGGAATGCCGACCACATCGCCCGCAAAGGCGGTATCCGCCAACTGGCGCTGTGACGCGAAGAAGAATTGCGGTGCGGTCAGCCCCATGAGCTTGCCGGTGCGCGACAGCCGCGCCTTCATGCCGCGCTCCAGCTTGCCGGAGCAGATGCGGGCAAAGGCGATGCGGTCGCGGTGGTTGGGATCCATATTGGCCTGAATCTTGAACACGAAGGCCGTCATCTTGTCTTCCGCCGCATGCACGGTGCGGGTATCCGCCACCTGATCGCGCGGCGGCGGGGCGAAATCACCCAGCGCATTGATGAGGTCGCGCACACCGAAATTGCGCAGCGCCGAACCGAAGAATACCGGGGTCATGTGACCTTCAAGGAACGCCTGACGGTCAAAGGGGCGGCAGGCTTCCAGAGCCAGTTCCGTTTCCTCGACAAAGACCTTGCGCTCATTTTCCGGCAGACGATCGGCGACAGCCTGAGGGCCGTTGACCGAAAGGCCATCCACCTGCGTGTCGTTGCCACGAAAGGTGTTTTCAGCAAGATTGTAAGCGCCACAGAAGCTCTTTGCCCGGCCGACCGGCCAGGTGATCGGCGCGGTATCGAGCGCCAGCTTTTCCTCGACCTCGTCCAGAATCTCGAAGGGATCGCGGCTTTCGCGGTCCATCTTGTTGATGAAGGTGATGATCGGAATATCGCGCATGCGGCAAACTTCGAAAAGCTTCAGCGTGCGCGGCTCGATACCCTTGGCGGCATCGATGACCATGATCGCCGCATCCACCGCCGTCAGCGTGCGGTAGGTGTCGTCAGCGAAGTCTTCATGGCCGGGCGTATCGAGGATGTTGAAGACGCGGTCGTTATATTCGAAGGTCATGACCGAAGTGACGACCGAAATGCCGCGCTCGCGCTCGATCTTCATCCAGTCCGAACGGGTCTGGATGCGATCCTTCTTCGCCTTCACCTCGCCGGCAAGCTGGATCGCTCCGCCGAACAGCAACAGTTTTTCCGTAAGCGTGGTCTTACCCGCGTCCGGGTGCGCAATAATAGCAAAGGTGCGGCGGCGGGAGACCGCCTCGGCAAGTGTTTCGGCCATCTGACAAATCCTGTGGAATTGCGGGGTATCTAGCGTTTCAGGCCCGCATTTGCAATTGACCTTGCCGCGATCTCGGCAAACTAATGCCGCATGACCGTTCAAAATGATAATCGACCCCTCCTCCGGCTTGTGCGTCTCGCCAATGGCGCAGACCTCGAATTGCCTTCCTATGAAACCCGTGGCGCCGCCGGAATGGACCTGCGCGCCGCAGTGCCGGCCGATGAACCGCTGACTTTGCAGCCGGGCGAACGGGCACTGGTGCCAACCGGTTTCATCTTCGAGGTTCCGCAAGGCTATGAGGCGCAAATCCGTCCGCGCTCCGGCCTCGCCATCAAGAACGGCATCACCTGCCTCAATTCCCCCGGCACGGTGGACAGCGACTATCGCGGCGAAGTGAAGGTCATTCTCGCCAATCTGGGGCAGGCCGATTTCGTCATCGAGCGCGGCATGCGCATCGCACAGATGGTGATTGCACCGGTAACGCAGGTGACAGTCAGCGAAGTGACCGAAACATCCGAGACGGCACGCGGTGCCGGTGGTTTCGGTTCCACGGGGCTTTGACCAGCCCCCCTTTATGGGCGATTGTTTTTACCCCTGATTTTCGCTATGGATCTGGCGGATTTCGGGGAAAATGATCATGACGCTGACAACCCTTCTTGCCTATGCCACCGCACTCTTCATCGCCGCTGCCATTCCCGGCCCCGGCATGACGGCGATCGTGGCGCGGGCGCTGGGATCGGGGTTTCGGGAAACCTTCTTCATGGGCCTCGGGCTGGTGCTGGGCGACATGATCTACCTGACCGGCGTGATCCTCGGCCTCGCCTTCGTGGCGCAGACCTTTCAGGAGGCCTTCATGGTCCTGAAGTTTGCCGGCGCAGCCTATCTTCTCTATATCGCATGGAAGCTCTGGACCGCCGGCCTCTTGCCGCAGGACCTGAAGGCGAAAAAAAGCACCAGCATTCCCATGTCGTTTCTGTCCGGCCTGCTGATCACGCTGGGCAATCCAAAAACCATGCTGTTTTATGTGGCGCTGGTGCCGACGCTGATCGACATCCGCATGATCGGCCCATCGGAATATGCGACACTTCTGGCGCTGACCTTCGTCGTATTGATGGCCGTTCTCCTGCCTTACATCCTGCTTGCCGCCAAGGCGCGCAACCTCCTGAAACGGCCAAGTGCGTTGACGATCCTCAACCGCACGGCGGCGGGAATTCTGGCGGGAACGGCGACCATGATCGCGATCCGCAGCACCTGAAACGATTTCGTGCATTTGCCTGATTTATCGTGAATTTTTTCCGGTAATCAGACGATATTAGGACGAACGTTCGCTGGCCTGACAAGACTATTGCTCCTATTCTGCCGCTGAAATCTTGCGGTCGCACATCGTGTGGCCTTCATACAGGAGAGCATCATGCCCGAAGCCAGAAAGCCCGGACGCGGACGCGTCTATTCCTCCATCACCGAAACAATCGGCGATACGCCGATCGTGCGGCTGGACAAGCTGGCGAGGGAAAAGGGCGTGAAGGCCAATCTTCTCGCCAAGCTGGAGTTCTTCAACCCCATCGCCTCCGTGAAGGACCGCATTGGCGTTGCCATGATCGAAGCGCTGGAAGCGCAGGGCAAGATCACCCCCGGTAAAACGACGCTGGTTGAACCGACCTCCGGCAACACGGGCATTGCGCTCGCCTTTGCCGCCGCCGCCAAGGGTTACAAGCTGATCCTGACCATGCCGGAAACGATGTCGGTCGAACGCCGGAAAATGCTGGCCTTGCTGGGCGCGGAACTGGTGTTGACCGAAGGCCCGAAGGGCATGAAGGGCGCCATCGCCAAGGCACAGGAACTGGCCGAAACCCTGCCAGACGCGATTATTCCCCAGCAGTTCGAAAACCCCGCAAACCCGGATATTCACCGCAAGACGACGGCGGAAGAAATCTGGAACGACACCGAGGGTACTGTTGATATTTTTGTTTCGGGCATCGGCACCGGTGGCACGATTACCGGTACGGGCCAGGTGCTGAAATCCCGCAAGCCGGAGGTGAAGGTCATTGCCGTCGAGCCAGCCGACAGCCCGGTTCTTTCCGGTGGCAACCCCGGTCCGCACAAGATCCAGGGCATCGGCGCCGGTTTTGCACCCGCGATCCTCGACACTGGAATCTATGACGAAATCGTCACCGTGACCAATGACGACGCTTTTGAAATCGCCCGTCTGGTGGCGAAGCTGGAAGGCGTACCCGTCGGCATCTCCTCGGGCGCGGCACTCGCAGCGGCAATCAAGGTCGGCGCACGTGAGGAAAATGCCGGCAAGAATATCGTCGTCATCATTCCCTCCTTCGCGGAACGTTACCTTTCGACCGCCCTTTTCGAAGGGCTTGGGCTTTAATCCACCTCTTTGGGCAGGCCGCAAACGCGCGCCTGACCGCAATAACCGATTGTGCCGCTGGCCATCCGCTGGCGGCACAATTGTTTACCCGGTAAAGGGCGAAGGAAGGCCTCTTATGCCGCCGCAGTCAGTCTTTCACCGGCAATGCGGTATGAAATGGCTTCCGCCACATGGATACGCCCGACAGTTTGTTTGCCGTCCAAATCAGCCAATGTGCGGGCGACCTTGAGAATGCGATGATAACCGCGTGCGGAGAACTTCAACCGTTCGGCAGCATCGCGCAGCAATTGCAGCCCGGACGCATCGGGCGCCGCGTATTTTTCGATCAGCGTTGTCGTGCAGCGAGCGTTGGTGCGAATGCCTGAAAAGCCCGCCGCCGCATAACGCTCCTGCTGGGCAAGGCGGGCGCGGGCGACACGGGCGGCCACCACCGTACTCGGTTCGGCAGTCATGGGACGGATGAGGTCGGTGGCGGAGACGGCGGGAACGTCGATGCGGATATCGATGCGATCCATCAGCGGGCCGGAAATGCGGGCCTGATAATCTGTCATGCAACGTGGGCCTCTGGCGCAGGTGAAACCCGGCTCCCCCGCTCTGCCGCACCGGCAGGGGTTCATCGCAGCAACAAGCTGGATTTCCGCCGGATAGGTGACGCGGTGATTGGCACGGGCAATGATGCATTCGCCCGTTTCCAGCGGCTGGCGCAGCGCATCCAGCACCTGCGGCGCAAATTCCGGGAACTCATCGAGGAAAAGAACGCCGTGATGGGCAAGTGAAGCCTCGCCCGGCTTGGCGCGCAGCCCTCCGCCGATCAGCGCGGCCATGGTGGCGGAATGGTGTGGCGTGCGAAACGGTCTGCGGTCCGACAGCTTGCCGCCGGACAATTGGCCGGCGATGGAATGGACCATGGACACTTCCAGCAATTCCGCAGCCTCGAGCGGTGGCAGGATTGACGGCAAGCGCGCGGCGAGCATGGATTTGCCGGAGCCGGGCGGGCCAACCATCAGGAAATTGTGCTACATTAATTCCATCACATCAGATATGGAACGCAGACCATGACGAAAGCATATTCATACATTCGATTCTCTACGCCGGAACAAGCGCAAGGGGACTCCCTACGCCGCCAAGTCGCGAAAGCGGAAGCTTGGGCGCAAGGGCGCGGCCTAATCTTGGACGACTCCCATCGCGACCTTGGAATGAGCGCCTATCACGGAGCGAACCGGACGAATGGTGCCCTTCGATCGTTTCTTCAGATGGTCGAGGAGGGCAGGATCGAACGAGATTCATATCTTATCGTGGAGAGCCTGGACCGCCTATCGCGCGAAACCGTGATTGATGCTGCGACTCAGCTTTTCGCCCTCATTCAAGCCGGTGTCGTCGTCGTCACCCTCAGCGATGGTCAGGAGTATTCGGCCACTCGCCTCAGGCAAGACTGGACGCCTCTGGTCATATCACTTGCGGTCATGGCACGCGCGCATGATGAAAGTCGTGTGAAGAGCGAGCGCGTCGGGGAGGCATGGCGGCAAAAGAAGGCGGCTGCACGTGCAGGAGGAAAGCCGATTACGCCACGATGCCCAGAATGGCTCGAAGTCCGCGACGGGAAGTTCATTGAGCGCCCGGATAGAGTCGAAATCGTGCACCGTATTTTTCGGGAGACGATCAAAGGATTTGGACGACGAGAGATCGTATGCCGGTTAAACGGCGAAGGAAAGCTGCCTTTCAAAGCCGGCGAGAAGCGGAAAAAGCCTTCCACTGGGTGGCAGACTTCGAGTGTCGCGAAGATCGTGCAGAACCGCGCAGTGATGGGCGAGTACCAACCTCACACCGGCACACATAAAGCGCGCAACAGAAAGCCAGAGGGAGACCCCATTAAAGACTACTATCCCCGCATTGTGGAGGACGACGTATTTTGGCGTGCCCAGTCCTCCGTTGAAAACCGGCGACAGCAGACTGGTGGCCGGCGCGGAAACCACGGGGCTCACATCCTCCAAGGGCTGGCAAAGTGCGCGGCTTGTGGCGGTCCAATGCACGTCATGAACAAAGGCAAGCCGCCCAAAGGCGGAATTTATCTCGTCTGTTCTGCCAACCGACGAAACACTGGATGCGACAATAGCCGAGCTTGGCGCGTGGACAGACTTGAGGAAGCCGTTCTTCTGTGTCTGACCTCTTTCAAAACGCAATCCTTCGAGAGTTTGAACGGTACTGTCGTTAATCAGGGTCAGAGAGTCGACGCGCTCCGGGCGGAGCTGGATGACCTCAATCGCAGGAACAAAGTTCTCATGAGGCTGGCGGAGTCCGAAGACGAACAGGCAGAAGCACGCTTCCTTGAGAACGCCAAGGAAATTAAGGCCAAGAAAACGGAACTGGCGGCGGCCGAGGCGGAGCTGGCGACACACCAAAGCGACCCTGGCGACGCCGTCCGCCTAGCAGAAATTCTCCAGTTGTCGACAGACTTTTTCCGAACAGAAGGTGAGGAGAAACTGGAAAGTCGAATCCGTCTTTCATCCCTTATCCGCCGGATCGTGGACCTCATTGAATGCGATCCAGTCCGGGGAGCCTACATGGTATTGCCCATCGACACGAAAATCTGGCGCGTAAATGCTCCCACCGAGGGCGCATTTGCCTATCAACTTGATCTCCAGCCGCGAGCGATTGACGCGCCTCCTCCTCGTTTTCTTTTCCTGTTAGTGAAGAACCCTAACGATGAAGCGCGTGATGCCTTCTATCAAGGTAAGGGTGGTCAGGTGATGGCTGCAGACGGGATCAAGGGTTTCCCGTCGCCACACGCCTTTAAATCACGGGAAAAATGAAAAGACGGCATCGCCCGAGCGCCTGCGCGATGGCGATGAGATCAAGTCGCCCCGCGAGGGGCGTGAGGCCCTTCCCTGGGGGAGGGCCGCAGCACCGCCCTTGGGCGGGGTGGGGGATTTCATGACAGAAACGACGGAGCGGACCTCACCAAGAATAAACTCTGTCACGCCCGAGATTTACAAGAAAACGCCAGCTACCGACAAAAGTCATCAATTGTCTCTTCGCCCTCCCATGGCAACCCTTGCGCCAGAGTGAACTCCTTCTCTGCGCCTTCGCGGGAAAAGAACATCCCATGGCTTTCGTGAACGAAATATCCATTTTCGAATGTTATTTGCATCAATGACCATGGCTTGATTGCTTCTTCACCATGCTCACCGAGAAGAAGGATACTGCGACCGTCAGGCGTCATTGCAGTATCGCCAATGGTGGTTTGCCCAAAGCGGGTAATCACCGCCACGTCGCCGACGTACAAGCCTTCGAAATAGGTGGCCAGTGGTGCATCTGAAGAAGTTGAAGGGCAGAGTGGGAAAAGTGCAGGAACCTTCCAGTTCCGCTGTAACGCACCTGGGGTTTCGGAGATAACAAGCGATCGTGATTGTGTGTCTTCGTAACCCATCCAGTATTCCCTTCAAACAAATTCGTGAGATCGTTGACGCCCCGCAACAAAAAGTAAAGTCTGATGATCGCCAGAGTGACGGCGACTGGACCACGTCACCCGCATGGGAAGACCCTGACGCCGCCCTTGGGCGGGAACCGGGATTGGAAGCATCACGCACTTGTACGTGACGGCAGCGTCAAATCGTTACGGATACGGAACGTATTTTCGGCGCTTGACCTGTACGCCGCCGCAGATGACCATAAAAAAACACCGCATCAACGGGCTGGAACCCTCCGCGGTGTTTTTTCAAGGACAAGTCCATGATTGCCAACGGCGCGATTGTTGTAAAGACCCCCATTTCTGAACGGTGAGCCCGAGGCTGGGACATATCCCAGCCGGCACCGAGGACTTTCACAACCTACCGTGTCAACAAATTTGTCCCGACCGCTCGAACGGCATGGCAGGGTTCGAGACCCGTTATGCCGAAGCCCAGCGCCAGGCTAGCCGAGGCACTAGCCGTCGGACTACGAACACCATCAACGAGTTCGCCATTCGGAACGCCGGTCAAAAAGACCTTGTCCGGAAGCGCATCAACGAGGGCTACGAACTGCCTTTCGGCAAAAACGTGGGCGGACGTTATCGGGAGCCATTCCGCGAGGACGGTCTGCGCTCCGAGGAGAATATCGTTCTCAAGTACTTCGTATCGCTCGTACCCCGCCGTGGTCGTGCGCGTGCGTCCTGGGACAAGGCCACTCTTGACGTCCAGTGCCGCGAGAAGGTCCTGACGCTCGACTATCCCTATATCGAGCTCAACAAGGAGTTCGTGGCGGCGCTCCGGGTGGATTGTGACGGCGTTTTCCCAAGCCCGGAGGCGTGTATTTTCGACCTGCTCGAACATGTGCGCGATGGCAGCATTCCATGCCTGCCGCACATCGTCGTCGGGGACCGACTGGACGATGGCCGGTTCATCAGACCGCACTTCATCTGGCTGCTCCCTTACGGAGCCGCCGTCTGGAATTCGAAGGACGAACGATGCCGCAAGGAGCCGGTCCGCCTCTTTGACGCCGTGTGCCGTGGTCTGACGGCGGCGCTGCTCGACATCGGTGCGGACCCCGCCGCACCCACGATGACGATGAGGATGAAATGCCCGACGTCGCCGATCTGGCACACGATCACTCCGAACGCGGACGTCTGGCCGACGCTCTCGGAATACGCCGACTACGTCGATACAGGCGTAAGCCGGCCAGTCCTCGCCCGTCGTGCCGCAGCCATTCAATCCGGCCTCGGGCTGACGGTATCGAATGCCATTTTTGACATCCTCCGGACTGAAGGGCAGCGCCTCCTTGCCGAATGGCACTTCGCCGCCGACAGCCGCATGCGCGGCACGCGTGAGGCCCTTGCCGATCATCTCCATCAGGCGCTCGCCCTGTTCGCAGAGAAAACCGGACTTTCCGAAACGCAGGTCGGCTACGTAACTGGCAAGGTCGCCGACTACCTCGCGGCCCATTTCGATCCGACAAAGCTGGACAACCCACGCGTAAATCGCGGTCGCCTGCTGGACGTCGTGGACGGGATGACATCCGTGGCAGCCCGTCAGGCAGCAGGAGGCCGACACGCCGCGAAATCGAATGCGGATCGCACCCTTTCCAAGCTCGCCGAAGCCTACCGGTCGCTTTCCGCGACGGGCGGCGACGTCACCAAATCAGCACTGGCCGAGGCCGCCAAGGTTTCCCGGCGCACCGTCATCAATCGTTGGAATGACCTGGTCTCGGCGATCGAGCAAGGGTGTGAAAAACAGTGTATAGATAAAAAGGCTCCCGCAGGTCCGTGCGCCCCTTCAAACAACCTGACGTCTGACACGGTCGCAAGCTATAGCGCCCTATTCGGCAACAGCGACGAGGACACCGAGGCTCTAGCCAGTCATGAAGTCTGGATCGCTTTGCAGGAAGGCCGTGTTCCACGTCCAGAGATACTGAATGCCGTTACGGCGTCAGTCGGTCCCGCACCACCCGTACCGGGTCGCTATGCTGGCGCTCCTGCGGCAGACGTCGATTCCGAATGCGCGAATTACCGCGTCATCCCCGACAGCGGGAACCGCTATGCTTGTCGCTCCGATGCGCTCATCTTTACCACAGATGCGGTTCCCGCATTCGAATGGCCCACAGGTCCATTTTGAAGTCAAACGTGCTGTACGAGGCTCGATGCGAGCCCGTACAGTACGTTTGGCTGTCCAGACGGGTCAAACCTACCTTTGAATCCATTTCCCCACCCTCACCACCTTAGTTTGCCAGCGATCTCACTCTGTCAACGCCGGGGCGTCCTCCACTTCGTTACGGCCCCTGCGGGGTGACTGCCGCTCCGAGCGCCGGCGGCGATGATGGCATCGGGACGGGGAGCATCAGTAGACCGCGCTACGCGCGGGTTCGAAGCTCGGCCTGCGGCCCGCATCGAACAGGGAGCACGGCATTCATCTCAGAACCCTTAAAATTCTACCGATCCCGTTAACTCTCCCTCCGGCACAACTCAACCATTCCGCGTTATTCCCTGGGCACGATTCTCACGCCGTGATATAAATATATCAATGAAAACAGCCGCTTTAGAGGTTCGAAATGGCCGTAAAGACCACACTCATTCCGGGTCTTACCTTCAATCTGATGATCGAGGAAGTTAACGAGCGGGCACCGTGCGGAAGTCTCCTGTGCTACGTGGCATCCATCTACAGGATCGAGAAAACGACGTCCGCCCGTCGCTTGATCGGGAAGTCCCGTCTGCCAGGTGCCGCCGACGAAATGAAACGGGAAATCCAGCGCGACGGTATTCAAGCGTTTAGACGCTTTTCCCGTGCCTAAACCCACATTCCCACATGAAAGGAACACGAAATGCTTGTTTTACGAATCCTCGCCCTGCCGATTGCCATGCTGTCATTTGCGATCCTTTATACGATTGCCATCAAAGCCCCGGAAGCGGTCGAGGCCGGCAATCTCGTTCTGTGGATCGTCGTGCCCCTACTGGTCGCCGGCAAGTTCATCTGGAGGCGCGCATGACCGCGATCGCTATAGGCTGGTACAATGCCGAATACGAATTCGCCCTCCACGACGCTGCGGAGGTCGATCATCCCTCCTATCCGCATGTGTTGTGCGTGTGGATCGAAGAGCTCAAGAAGTGCCCCGATGCACGGTGGATTTTCTCGGTCGACATTCCGGACATGCAGTTTCGTGACAAGGATGGATTCCCAAAGCGCCTGCGTTCCCTCTCCAACGGCATCGTTTACACCCGCGAGGAGGCCGTGGCAGCCGTCGAGGAAGCGATCATTCGTATCGTCAGCGGCCCGACCGCGGTGTCGTAAAAAACTTCACCGCCGGCGTATTTTCCCTCTTGCGCCGCCTTCGGAATGCTCCAACACTTTGTATGTGGACAGTCACAAACGTACTTCTCCACATCACATGAACTCCTGAAAAATGGAAACAAATCAACGGATGACGTGCCCTTGCGCGGTGGCGAAGCTTTGCCCGCAGGTCAACAGAAAGGGATTGGAATGTACATCGCCAAAATCATCAACGGTCTCCGCTACAACACGGCGACGGCGGAGAAAATCTGCATCTTCGAAAGTGATGCAAGCAAGGGTGATTTCCGCCACGAGGTCACGTCACTGTATCGGACGCCGCGCGGTCGTTTTTTTCTCGCCGGACATGGCGGCGCAATGACGCGCTGGGCTCAGCCTGTCCAAGGCGGACGGTCAGGTAGCCAGGGGCTGCATCCCGTCAGCACTGCGGAAGCCCGCGAATTCGCCGAACAGCACGCCAACGAGGACACGATTGCCCGCTTCTTCGTGATCGAGGATGCGTGACATGGTTCAGGCATCCTTCGCCCACCAAGCCCGCCCATCGCGACGAGGCCGTGCGGACAGGCTGACGGTGGACCTTCCTTCCGGAACGCTGACGGCGCTCAAGGTTCACGCCGCGCAACACGAAATGACGATCCGGGAGGTTGTTACCACCCTCGTTCAAAAAGCCATCAAACAAGGAAAAGATGCATGAACACGAAATTCAAATTCGACGACTTCGGCTTTGACGGCAAACTGGCGATTGTCGATCCGGCGGGAAACTTTGAATGGGTCGAGCCCATCATTGAGGGCATCCCAGGCAAGAGCTGCGTCCGGTTCGATCTCATCGGGAGCGATGGCGAGGGCGATGAAGATGCCCGTCGTGTGCTGCGTCAGCATCTCGGAAGTTAAACGACCGAATATGAATGTGACTTCAGCGACATGGAGGACGTCATCCGGGCTGGGGAGAAGGCCGAGGCGGCACGGGACCGTTTTTTGGCAGCGGCGTTCAGGCCGGTGGGAGTACAATCCTTCGAGATCGAGACCGAGGCCTGAGGAAGGTGGACGATATCAAGGTACTCTTCCTTTTCCTCGGTTTCGCTATCATTGGCGACAACAGTCTCTGTTCGCGTTGGCAAAACAAAGTCTTCAACTTCCTGGGTGCCGCCATGATTGTTTACGGCGCGGCAAATTCGCTTGCGACTGCTTACGTTCGCCTTTCAACATGAGAACCCGTGAAAAATCATGACCAAATTCTCCGATATACCAGTCGAAAAATTCCCCATGAACCGCGACACATATTGTCGTCTCCGCAATGAGGTCGGCTCTATAGCAGCCCGTTTTTCCGACCTCGGAACACCAAACGGGACAGCGGTCGCGAAAAAGATGGAGAAAGTCCACGCCGCTCTTGGCGATGCATGGGAACTGATCAGCGAAATCGGCCACCGGGAAGCGAAGCATTAAATGGCGGGCATCTGCCCGCATCAGCGTCATGTAGAACTACGTGATGGGTGTTTAATTTCGATATCAAGGAATTTACACCTTCGATAAACCTTTAACGACTTTTTCGGACTTCCATTAACACGCCACCGCTACACAGCTGGTGAAACGGACCGTGCGAAAGGAAGAGCGAATGAAGGTTGTGGAACTTTTCTGTGGTGCAGGTGGTATGTCGCTGGGGCTCCAGCGCGCCGGCTTTGACGTTGTCGCTGCTTATGACAGCATGCCAGACGCCGTCGAGACCTACCGCACCAACATTGGCGACCACGTTCATCAACGCGATCTGTCCGATCTTCTCGGAATCATCCCGGATATCGTGGACCTGAAACCCGACCTCATCGCGGGTGGCCCTCCATGCCAGGACTTCTCCGTGGCCGGCAAGCGTGCGGAGGGCAAGAACGCCCGACTGACCCTGGCATACGCGATCACGATCGCATCGGTCCGCCCGGAATGGTTCATCATGGAGAATGTCATCCAGGCTGCGCGGTCCCGTTCATGGGCAGAAGCCCGCGCCATGCTGAAAAAAGCTGGCTACGGTATCTCAGAGTGCCGGGTCGATTTCTCCCACTACAACACGCCAGAGGCGCGACGTCGCCTGATCGTCGTGGGACGCCTCGGTGAACGTGACGGCTTTATCGAAGGTGCCATTGCGGACGCGGCGACGGACGTTCCGAAATCCGTGCGGCGGGCATTCGCCAAAGAGATGGGAGAAATGCCGACTGCGGAGAACCAGTGGCGACCGGAATACAATCTCGATATCGTCGTGAAAGAACATGTCTACACGCGGCCGCTTCGCGCCGGCCGTGCCGTCCGCAGCGTTGATGAGCCCTATGCGACGATTACCAGAACCTCGGGCGAGCCTCCGTCGGCAGCGCTGAAGGCAAAGTACGAGGCACACCCGAACGACAGCGCTCCGCTGGAGGACGCCGCTGTTGGCCACCAGAAATTCTTGTCCCGTATCCAAGGCTTTCCTGAGGGCTGGAAATGGTGTTCGAAGAACAAGCGCCGCATCATGGTGATGATCGCCAACGCCGTTCCACCGACCGCAGCCGAAATCATCGGAAAGGTCATTCTCGACCGCCAGACAGGGAAGATTTCCCCGGAGACGGAGGAGCGCTTCATGCAGTGGCTTGTCCGCGGCAACCAGCGCTCACGCGCAACCGCCCGCAACATCAAATCAAGCCTTGGACGTGCCCGGTATATGCTCTTGGGTCGCACTTTCGAGAATGAGGCCTTGGAGATCGCGGCTTTGGAACGCGTGCCCGGTTTCGAAGGCCTCCGCAATAGCACCAAATCTGATCTTCGTCAGGCATTGCGCCATTACCGCGCCTTTGAAAACGCCCGCAACGGCAATACTCCGGAACCCGTGCAAGGCGGAGAAGAGCGCCGTCGTCCGCGCCCGATCGATCTTCAGGAGTTGATGCGGGGCGTAGCTCCAAGCATGTACCATTCCGAGCAAGGCGATGCACCCGATGATGTCACGGACTTTCACATGACGCATTAAGGGGGAATCTGACTGACCACCCTAAGCCAAAAGGGCGGCATTTCTGCCGCCCTTTTCCAAATCCGCCTGTGAGGCGGTCAACGGTGGTCTCGTCAGTTTGAATTCCGACAAACCCATATATTTCAGAGCCGCCTTTGGGTGGTCGAAATGATCCCTCGCGGGGAACGATGACGGACATTTCAAGTCAAAGACCTGATCTCTCCTAATCCCTCATGGGGAAACATAACAGTGCAAAGGCAATTTCTCGCCGTTACGGTTCTTCTGAGCCCTTAAGGGGGAAGATAACCACAGAAGTTCCTTGCGTTCCTTCGATGTTTTAAGGATGGCCGATCCCGCGACATCCGTCAACAAGCAAACGACCTTACATCAATAAAAACAGTAAGTTGCAAATTGTATTTTAAAACTTGCTCTGCATCGCATCGATGTTGAAGGACAGGACACCCGTTGCCGTTTGCCCCGTTTCGGCGTCCGTCACGTGCACCGAAAGCTCGTGATCACCGACTACAGGAACCCCTGAAAACTGGCGAGCGGCAGCGTCGTAGGTCATCCAATCCGGTTTTGCCGTCGGCACGACCTCCACGACCCCCGTCGACCGTGAGACCACGACGCCCACGGTCAACGTCTGACCTGCCTTGAGACGGTCGGCGGGCGACGTGTCGGGACTGGTGAACTCCACACGCAGCGCGTCGGCGGGCGGCTGCAGGAGCGACCCCGCGCTAGCCGGTAGGGTCACCAGGGAGAGGAAAAGAGCGGTCAGGATCGTTTTCATGGGGCCTCTCAGTAAACGACAACTTTGTGCCAGGTCGTGCGGGCAGGTTCGACGTAATCGGACTCCCGCGACGGGCAGGTGTCTGTTTTTATGGCGACGTCATACGAACCCCTGCCAGGGTTACCGTAGAGGTTCCCCCCGTTTGGTCCCCCACGTCGAAACGCAAAGCCTGCCGGATATTCGACAGACCAGCGGCCGGCGCAATCAGGGTGCATGTACACGGACATGGCAATGTCGACCTGCGGGACACCATAACCCGCCCGCGCTGCGGCGGGAAACCGGAAGGTCTCGGCGCTTGCGCTCCCTATCGTGAAAGCAGCCAGCACAAGGGCTGTGATCGCCGAGCACCTCATCTCGGCACCCACTCGCCATAGAAGAGCCAGGTCATTACCCGAGCGACTTCGGCGCTCGCAACGTTGCCCGCATGGAAATATCCCGCGAGCAGCATTGGCATAGCCGCCATTTGGAGCATTCCGTAACCGGGCGATCCTGATGCAAATGCGCCAAAAGAGACAGCGATCAGGGTCACCGCACTTATGATGAACGCGGCGGTCAGGAGACCATGGGCCGCCAAACTCACCACTAGAACCGCGAGCATGAAGCCTCTGGATGAAGACACTATCTTCATGTAGTTGCCCTCCTGCGAGATAGAGCTTCGAGCGCTATGACAAGAAGCGCCGGCACAGCGCAGAACGCCGTCAACGTGACGAGGGACGCCGACAGGTGCGCCAGCCCCGCCAGCCCACAGGCTGTCGCCAGACCAAACCCGGTCGCTGTCCAGATCATGAGTTTCTTCATTTCGATTTCCCTCCCTTGCCGAGCATCGCCACACCAGTTTTCGGCAATAACCCGCGTCCGGCAAGACCGAGCATTCCGCCGATAGCACCGGAGGCGATGCTTGATTCCCCCGCCGTTCCCGGAAGGCCGAGCCAGCCGAGAACGCGGTCCGGCAACGCCCACGATTGTCCGAACAACTTCAGGCTTACGTACCAGGTCAGGTAAAGTTGGATGATGGACATAACGAGGAAGCCGATGAGGCCAACGACCGCGCCGCCAGTCTGCGCCAGGAAGGCGGTAGCCCACATCGAATCCATCGTCTTGAGAACGATGTTGAAAACCGGGTAGGAGCCGCAATAGGCGAGGATCGCGAGAGACGGACGCAGGAATACGTTGACCGTCAGCATCAACCCCATTCGGACACCTTCGCTCGCGAAGTCTTCACCGCCTTCCATTTTCATCCACTTGAGACACCACAACGGCAGCGCGATCATCGCCTCAAGCAAGGCTGCGACAAGGGCGATCCCGGCGGCAAGGACGAACAAGAACGGAAGGATCGGGATCACGTAAGCGCGTAAGCCGCCGATGAACATGAGGCCACCGATAGCCCAATTGCCCCAGCCGAGCAGGAAGTCGGCTGCTCCGCCCGCACCGACCGCCGACGAAAACCAGTTCGAGGACGCGACCATCAACGTGGCTCCCGCGCCGATAGCCGTCCAGGCAATTGACAACATCGCATGACCCGAGGAAATCAGGTTCGACATCGCGTCACCCGATCTGGCAGAGGATGACGCACCCCATTCGGCAAGACCCCGGGAAATTGGCGCAAGGAGCTTGACGAGGAAATTCGAACCCTCATCTCCCGCCGCCGCGAAGTCATTGGCCGTCAGGTTCGCCCTGTCGGTCTCACCGGATACCTGGAGGCGCAGGACGGCGAAGGCCCGATCCAGCGCCAACCCGAAATCCCCATCTGTCCGGGGCGCAACGTCTTCCAAGGTCTCGTTCGAAAGCGCCGTCGTCAGTTCGCTGATCTGACCCAGTGCCCTGAAGTACGTCCCCGCACTCAAGAATCCTTCCAGCTTCGCGTTCTCGACAAGTTTTGACCTCGACTCTTTTTCGACCGTCGCGGCTTCCGTTCTCGCCGCTTCGGAAATCTTGGCATCGAAGGCTGCCCCACGGGAACGGATATCCTGCACGATCGTCGCGGACAGTCCCTTGCTGCCGAGCGCCTTCGTCATTGCGTCGGCGGACGAGAGGCCTGACGTTTCGGCGGCCAACTGGGTATAACGCTGCGCCTCTGTCCTGTATGCGGACACAATTTCCTTGACCGCCTCACGCCGTGTGTTCGAGAAATCCTCCCGGTTATCCGGAACTGTGTACGAGAAATGCCCGCAGGTCGGCCCGTAACTCCATACGACCTTATTACCGTAACCAGGAATACCGAGTCCCACGACATCGCCGGCCGGTTCGGGCAATGGTGCTTGCCAACCCCACATCCCGCCCGCCCTGTTATAGACGGCAGCGCATATTTCGTGTTGCAGGATCGCCATGGCGACTGTCGATCCCGACGACGACACCGGAAGGATTGTCGTCTCCCCCGATGCCACCACCTTCACGAACACCCCCCAAGAGTCATCCGCCAGATTTATACCGCCACGGGCAACGACGTCACGCAGGAGGTAGTGTACCGGAGAAAACCCCGTCGACGTCGGGATAAGAAGTCCCAAACCAACGATGACCCGCAGCGGCGTCCATATCTGATGCCAGCGATCCCCAAGCGTTTTTCCCGTATAGGCCGACTGCACGATCCCGGAGATGACACCGTAGCCGAGAATCACGGTACAGAACCCGAAGAGCGACAACGTGAATACCTGCAATGTCTGTCCCCAAGCCGACGTCGAGTCCGTCGGCAGGACCGCCTTGACCAATTGCCATGCCAGATTCGAGTCAGGAGGCCCCTGAAACAAACTTGCTACGTAGTCGATCATTTCGGGCCTCCTGGTTTGGGACCCGTTGACCCGTCTGGGCCGTCAGGCGTGGCATCGTTCTTCGCGTTGGCATCGCTGGCGTCGTCGTCGGGAGCCAGCGCCTTCATCTCGGCCTGTGTCAGCACCACAGCGACGACAGGTAATGCCAGCCGCGACGAGGGTTTCGGCTTCGCCGCCGTCCCCGCCGATCCGGCCTTGCCCGCGCTGCCCTTGTCGTCGCCGTCGTCGCCGGCCTTCGTGTCGGTATCGGTCGGCGCTGGCGCGACTTCGAAATCCGCCGCGCTCTTGGGTTCGTCCGCGCCGTCAAGGATCGTCTGGCCGATCACCGCGAGTTCGGGCAAGCAATGCCAGATCGCGGCCAGCCAGGGACGGGCGCAAGGCTGCATGTCCGTCTCGTGGAGCAGTTCGGCATGATGCCGGATACGTTGCTCCAGCGTCCGCCAGCCTGCCGCGTCCCCTGACGTCGCCAGCGTTTCGAGGTAGGCGAGAAGTGGTGGAGACTCCACCTCTAAAAAGGTCTGCCGATGGCGTGTCGGCCGCCCGCGGACCAGCAGGCACCACCGAACGACGTCCACCGCCGCCCCGTGTGCGGGATCAAGGTGGGACATTCCGATATCGCGTGTGACCGCACGGGCGTTCTGCCAAAAAATCTCTTCGCCGACGTCCTTCATGGCGTCATCCCTCCCGGTGCTGGTGTCGATGCCGGCTCATCCAGCGCGGCGGCGAGTGCCTTGGATAAAGTCCGGATTTCCTGCTGCGCAGCGAGGAGACGTTGACGCTGTTGGCGGAATGCGTAACTTGCATCGGAAGCCTTTCGCTCAAACTCACGACGTGAGTTTCGCTCTCTACCGGCGGCGGCTCTGGCCTTTTCCACGGCAGCCTTCGCGGCGGCGAGATCGCGGGCGAACTCTTTTCGAATCTGGTCGCGGATGCGGGATTCCTGAATTCCGTCGATAGCCGCCCGGAATGCTCCCCCGACGCCTCTCAGGCGATCGGCAGCCGCCCTTACCTTCGCGGCGTCTACCCTGACTGCCTGGGCCTCGGCTTTGGTGCGATCGATGTACTCGCGCCCCTTGGCGTCCACCGCCGCCGCGCGCTCCACGGCCTGCTTGAGTGCCTGTGCCTGCGTCCGTTCCGCCATCCATTCCTCACGCGTCAGGCGTCGGCGCGCAGGACCGAGACGCGTCAATCCGCATGGCGCGGCCACTGCCTCGTGATACGAGTCCTGCCATTCGCGCATCGCGCCTTTGTAGGCTGCGTTGGACCGCTTGTTCAGAGCCTTTCCATCTTCACCCGGCCGTCGCCCTTCGGCCATCACCGCTCGTTTCGCAACGATACCGGGATGAAAGACCGCAGCCTTCAGTTCCCGGTCCTCACTCGGCAGCACGTAGGCGTGGATGTGCCATTGTTGCTCGTCCGTGTGACGAATGACGGATTTTAGCGCCGGCCCGTACTGGCGTTTGAGCCAATCGATCGTCAAACGCTCCCATTGCCGGACCTCGGCCAGCCTGGCCTTGTCGGCGCGGACTTCCTCGACAGTGTAAGGGTGCGAGGCGACAACGGTATGCAGAGTCTTTTGACTCACCGCGATCTTCCGCAGCTTGCCCCGCGCACCGGGCGTCATCGCCACTTCAGCCGCGGCGTCGTGCATCGCGCGAACCTCCTCCACGCCGACGCCCCAAATTGTCGTCGGCGGCTTGGGATCGCGAACGTGGACCGACGCCATCGGCTTTCGGGAGGCTTCATCGAAAACGAAGGTGGTGTTGCGCCCCTTGGCATCGGGACGTCGGCACCAGGGTTCGAGGTGGACGAACTGGAAGGCCATGACTGCACCTCATCCTCGCAGAGGGACAGTCATGCAGCAGACGAGTTCCCCGTCGCGCTCCTCGACCGTGAAACGCGGATCGCGCGCCTTCGCTTCCTTGTCAGCCAGCCAGTCCGCGCGACTAACTCCATCGGGAATGATGTACGTGAAGGGCCGATCGCGGGAAACGCTGAAAACCCCGGCGAACGTATCCAGAAATGCGCCCGTCTGCATCGTCGCGATCGCTGGCGATGACACGTCCACGGTATCTGTGAAGTCCCAGGACTTCAACTGCACGAAAAATTCGTCGGCTTGGCGGATGATTATAAGTGAAGCAAATCGGCCATGATCGAGACGAACGAGCATGAAGTAAATCGAGGGGCGTGGCATGGAAAGCACTCGGAGGAATGAACCAAGCGTGCCTGCCGGCGGAAGGAAAAGGAAGGCAAAAGTACCATGATAGTGACCGACTATCATCATTCCTGCGTCATGATGGCGGCTCTCCGAGGGCCGCACTGCGGAGCCATTTCATGACCTGGCGGGGCCATGTCGTCACCAGAGCGATGAGGCAACCGCTTGGTTGACCTCGGTGACGTCGTCTTACCGCCTAAGACTTCCGAGCGTGGCCCGCTGCTTCTTGTCACGTGCCTCATTGGGATCGTCGATTGCCTCAACCGACTCGATGTATTCGGCTATATAACCTGGCGGCAGGTCGTGCTCCCTACCACCTGCTAGGACAAAGTCCTTGTACCAAGCATAAGGTTTGAGGTTATCGTCGATATAGTCGGGAGTAGCAAGATAGGTGAGGACCTTCCGCCTGTGACCCTTGTCGTTGATGACCGTTACCGTCGCGTGCTCGTAGCCGCTGCCGACACCTTCAGCCTTATCTAGCTTTGCGCGCTCGGCGGGATCGAAGCTGAACAGAACTCCGATCACGCTATTCTCGTCGCCAGTGGCAACTGCATTGCATTTCCCGGACCCGTCCGTACTGCGCTTATGAAAACGAAGCGCATGACCCGGTAAGGTCGCGATGCCTAGTGGCTTGCAGCTCGGCATTCGTTCGCGCAGCCGAGGGGTCGACATGTTCGACCCATAAGCAAAATATACAACATGCTCCGGGGGGCCGGTCTCTGCATTCTTCAGCGGCTCGATTGTCGGGTCTCCCGGCTTCAGGATCGCACGCAGCGGCACGGTCATTATGCTACACTCATCAGTCTCTTCGCCCTCGCGAGTGATGATGGGTTGTCCTTCCTCAAGATCGAGGATGGGAATGGGCCTGCCGGACCATCCGCAGTCGGCGCAGCGTGGTCGTTCCCAAAGCACGCCGGGTGCTGCGGTATTTTCGCCATGTTCGGGTTCGAGATGCGGCGACCCGCAGTCCGGGCATTCCTCAGGCACCCCCCGCAACTCGCGAAGGATCAATGAGGTCGCCATCCCGATGGCGTGCTGGGTCAGCGAGTGCGCCATGTCGGCATCAATCCAGGTCGCCGACTTTGAATGCGTGAGCCAGTTGGAGAATGTCCATGCGGACTCGAGCACGCCCTTGAGGGCTCCACGACGCTCCTTGTTGGTGTCACTCGGCAGAAGGTCGTTGCAGATGATTTCTATCCATGCGCGGAAGTTGGCGCGCTGTGGCGAAGCATCAGTCTTCCACACTGCTGCGTCCTGCGCTACGGCGATCAGTTCAATCAGCACCTCACGACAGCGGACGCCGACGGTCTGATAATCTGAAAGATTGTGGGCCTGCGTTACGGCGGTGCCGGCTTCATCCATCCTTTCGAAGACGGGACCGAACGGGAGGAGGCGAAGATCACCCTCTTGTTGTTTCTCCGTTCGCGGGATGCGTAGCATCAGACCGATATGGAATGTCAGAGCAAGGTCCATATTTGGGAACTGCTCCTGGGAGTAGAGGTTTGTACCGCCCGTGATGACCCACCAACGATCCTTGTTGGTGTGGATGTCCCACACGTCGTGACGGGTGTTCAGAACGGTCTCCGAGTAGACCTTCTGCATGAAGGTCACTTCGAGGTCGGGGGCTTGCCATTCGAAGTATTCCCGGACTTCCTCAATTTCTGCTTCAGTAGCTTTTAACATGGTCGGGTCCCGTACTTAAACATCAAGAAAACTGAGAGCCCGCGCCTTCGAGAGTGTCGATCTGTCGTCGGCCGGCAGCCACCAGCTCTTGTCCGTCGGAGACCACCGGGCCGCGCGGATGATGCGTGCCACGGTCCCGCCCCAAGTGGTCCGACGTTTCCAGAACCCGGGCCCACCGTTGGCGACATGCATTTCAAAGACATTTTGGCCGCTGTCCCTCCAATCATCCTCGTGCATGCCTTCGTTGTTCGAACCACCCTGAGCGGCGGGCGCGCTAATCTAAGAGCAACCCATTCTGAAGCTGATTCGGCTTGTAGACCATAGGCAGGCAAGTTTACACAGGAGCGATTGCCACATCGGCCCAGGTGTGTGTTCGACCCAGTAAGAAAGCGACTGCAAGACTTTACAACCCAGAATTTTGCTGCCTATTTGTCCCAAATATTATTGGGGGGAAGACATGGCGAACTACACGGTTTCCGTTCTCAATTGTAACAGCATAGACCGCGCCGACGTGGTCATTGCCGAGGGGGCGCTGAACATCAAATATGGGCCAAACGGACTTGGGAAAAGCACTATCGCGAAGGCGATCATCAGCCATATTCGTGCTGACGGCTCCCTCCAGGAGTTAATTCCTTTCAAGAACCGCGGCAAGCCTGATGCACCTGCCCCAGAGGTTCGGGGCGTAGACCATCTCCAGAAAGTCGTAGTTTTCGACGATAACTATGTGCAGCAGTTCGTCTTTCAGAAAGACGAGGTTGTTAAAAACAGTTTCGAGATTTTCATCAGGACGCCAGAATATCTAGCGGAGATGGCAGAAATCGATGTGCTGCTTTCGGGTATCCGGAAAGCGTTTTCCGATAATGCTGAAATCATGCAGGTCATTTCCGACCTGAAAGAGCTACAAGAGGCGTTCGGAAAATCTAACACAGGTGCAATTCCCAAGACGAGTAAGATGCACAAGGCATTTGGATCGGGCAACAAGCTCGAAAATATCCCCGAGACCCTGCAGCCCTTTTCGACGTTCATCAAAAGTCAGGAACCCGCCAAATGGATTGCGTGGCAGGTAAAGGGCAATGAGTTTTTACAATTGGGAGACAGCTGCCCCTATTGTTCGTCTGCACTAACTGGCGCAGGACAGAAGGACACAGCCCTCGCCGTCGAGAAGGAATATGACGCCAATACCGCCGGTCACATCAACACGCTGCGGGGAATCATCGACAGGCTGGGGAAGTATTTCAGCGAGAAATGCCAACAGAACCTGGAAAAGGTGACGAAGGCAAAGGTGAGTTTACAGGCGGAGGAGCAAGGATTCCTGACGGGTCTCAAAGCCCACATCGATGCCTTGATCAACAAGCTGGAGGGGCTAAGAACGCTGTCTTTCTTCTCGTTGCGCGATTTTGAAGAAGTCGGCGACCAGCTGACGCCATTGAAGATCGATCTCAATTTGATTGACACCCTGGATTCCGCGGAGACACGCAAAACGGTCGACCCTATTAACCAACAACTCGATGACCTGATCGGGAAGGTTGGCAGCCTCAAAGGGAAGATCAATCGACACAAGACTAAGATCAAAAAAACCATTGAGGAAAATCAGTCCAGCATCAACGGCTTCCTGAGGTCCGCAGGCTACAAATACGCCGTCGAGATCGTGGCTGAACCTGAATCTTACAAAATGAAGCTGGTCCATAAAGACCAGATGAATCACATCGAGACCGCCTCCCGGCATCTCAGCTACGGCGAGAAAAACGCGTTTGCGCTGGTGTTATTCATGTATCAGGTTCTCAGTGAAAAACCGGACTTGGTGGTCTTGGATGACCCGATATCATCTTTCGACAAGAACAAGAAATTCGCGATTCTCCATGAGCTGTTCCGGGGCAAGGCCAGCCTACGCGGCAAGACAACGCTGATGCTCACTCACGACATCGAGCCTGCGATCGACGTCATAAAAAGCACCAACGCCGTATTTCAAGGCGCAGCACCATCCGCTTGCTTCTTATCTTCGCGTGCAGGGGTTGTGACGGAGGTTCCGATCGAGCGGAACGACATTCAGACCTTCGCCAAAATCTGCAAAGACAATATCGGGGCGCTCGACGATAGTATCATCAAGGCAATTTACCTACGACGGCACTTCGAGCTGCAAGACGACACCGGCTTGGAATACAATCTGCTTGCCAGTCTGTTCAAGGGACGTGACACGCCAACAATTAAATCGGGTTCCTCTACCCGGAACATGACGGCTGACGAACAAGCGGCTGCCGAGACATCAATCCGCGAAAACCATATCGTCGACTTTGACTACGCTTCCCTTGTATCAGAGGTGAAGAACGTGGAGGGCATCAAGGCCAAATTTTACGCCACGAACGTGGGCTATGAAAAAATTCAGCTGTTTAGGATCATTAACGATGAACATGACGATAGCGTCATCCGCAAGTTCATCAATGAGTCCTACCACATCGAAAACGAATACGTGATGCAGCTCAACCCGCATAAATTCGAGAGCATACCTGAGTACGTCGTCGAGGAGTGTGCCGCACTGCTTTCCCCTGCTCTCGCCGCTGCATAAACCGTGACGATCGCCAGCATTGAAGGTTCAGAGGGACGAATTCGCAAAAGTCTGTCGCAAGAGCTTACCCTTGCGACACCGCTGTGACCATTGCCGAACGCATTTAAGTTGGCAGCACCTCGACCGTAAAGGCGTGCTTTATTCCTAGTCGGAGAAGTTCGTCACGGAAGTCTTCTCTATGTACAGTCTGATATTGGTGGTCACCTACCGTGCATGTGAACAGGCGGGTAATGAACTCATCAAACGTCAATCCATCAAGGAAATCTATACCCGTCGGGTATGCTTGGATAACATCTGCCGCCGGATAGAATTGAATGCCAATTGACGAGTAGACAAACACGTACGAGTGTTCAGGACTGATCCTCCTCATTCGGATGCACTGCCTGACTAGGCGTCTTTTCTCGCTCGTCTTCCTCGGGAAGTTGCTGAACGCACCTTCTTCGCGAAAGAGTTTCGCCTGTATCAACGCGGTTTTATCAACCTCTTCACCGGCAATTGGAACCGAGAAACCAATAAGAATGTCAGCACCAGAGAGGTTCTCCTCGGACTGAACGAACCCGTTTGTGGTTCGCGTAGCATGGACCTTGAACGTGGGTCCCGCACTGTCAAAAGGCGAGTATCCGTGAGAATATTCTGGTTCTAGCCTCATATTGTTGAGTGCACGCCGCATCTCTCTTGTCAGCGCGCTCGAGAAATCCTCTTCTCCTTTAATTTCCCCCCGAGAAAACTCACCGCAGAGTATCGCCGCGATCTCGCTTGCCGTAAATCGCAGCTTCATAATGGTGGCATCATCCCACGTTATCATTTGGCGTCCCCACCTTCTTGCAACTAAAACGTGGGAATCCTTTGAGCCACCTCTTGTTAACAGACGCTTAGCGACACAAAAATCAGTGCACAGCCGTCTGATCAATGTTTCACAACGTCAGACCGTGGCACAGTTTTGGCAATGGGATACCGTTATGTAAAGGTACGTGACGTGTTTCCCTTGGGTCTCAAACAGCCGCCGCAGCGCGATTTGAAGCACTTCGGCCAAGCCCCGTACCAGGATGTTCTGAATCGCTGCCAAGCAGGTGTAGGAATTTAGCCTCAACTGGCGCAGGCGTGGCAGCGGCGGGCACGTGGACCTGTCCGCACGGAAGTAACGACGCGCTGCTTCGGGGGATATTTCTTACAAAGAATTGTCGCGTGATCTCCAGTGCCAACATCTCAGCCAAAGCTGAGGGCACTGCATTCCCGACCAACCGCTGGACATCGGCTCGGGTACAATCAAACCGAAGGAAATCCGGGAATGTCTGTAACCTACAAAGCTCGCGGGTCGAGAGTCGCCGATTTTCCCAATGGAAAGGGCCAGTCGCCGGCCCCGGTTGAGCCTGTATCGTCCATGCTGGCTTGTTCTTTGCCAGCTTGAGCAGAAAATTCCAGTACCGCCTCCGCCAGCCGAATAGAGGCTGCCCGCCACCACGCTCTGTATGCCAAAGATAATTATTGCCTTCTGGAATGGAAGGCAGGAGGTCGGCCCACTTCCCTTGCACTTTCAGGGATTCCAGGTCCGCCGGCCGGGGCAAGTCGGCGAATGCGTCCCAAGCGGTGCGGAAAGGCTCAAGTCCGGAACTAGGTTCACCATGGGTTGGGTTCGGAAACTCGAACCGCGTCCCGTCGCGCGCGCCTACAATGAACACCCTCTCTCTCATTTGCGGAACGCCGTAACTCGCGGCGTTCAGCACCTTGAATTCGAATGAGTAATTCGTTCCAGCTTTTTTATTGATCGCAGAGACACCGGCTCGGATCGCCTCTATCCCTTCGGCCTTACCGCGATAGGCAAGGCCTGGCACGTTCTCGATAAGGAAAGCCTTGGGAAGGGTGTCTTCTAGGACGCGTAGGTACTGGCCCAAAGTATCCGCCCGTGGATCATTTAATCTGGAGGCATCCCCACGAGCCCAGTAGCCGGACTTGGAGAACGGCTGACATGGTGGCCCTCCGATCAGCACGTCGACCTCACCAGCCTGAAGGCCGGCTGTATCCAGAATTGTCTTAGTCGGTATCGCAGATATCGGTCCTTCGAGGACCGCCCAGTTTCGATTGAGACGCATCGTCGCGCAAGCGACCGGGTCGAGATCGAGCGCCACGCGTGTCTCGAAACCCGCAGCCTCGAATCCGAAGTCTAGCCCGCCGACTCCGCTGAAAAGGGATATTGCTTTAAGGCTCACTCCCAGAATCTCCCTTATGCAGTCAAACCGTAGTGCCGCGCGAACACCAGTTCAGGTTTATCGGTGAAGATCGGCTCGGAAATGCCGATGCTGCTGTTGATACGCCCGGTGCAAGATTTGTGAGGCTCCAATTCGGCGGTTAGCGCAAATTTGAAGTCCCAGTTCTCGGTCACCGCATGCAGACACGCAGCTAGTACCGGAAAATCTTCGGGTCGGTAATAGCGGGAGCATGGATTACCCTTGGCCGCTCGCGTTTTTTGGAAATCAACTTTCGGCCGCCCGTCTGCGTATGTGGTCCGTAGGGTGTTCTTGCATTCGATCAGGATTGGCGCTCCACAGTTCCACCTGAGGGAAACGTCGGGTTTCCCGTCTTCTTCAAGCCGCATGCAATCCGTAACACCGGGAATGACTTTGAGTTTTTCAAAAAGGTGCTGCTCGGCGACCCAACCGCGCACCGCCATTTTCAATCTCCCAGCTCCTTCGATCAGGTCGAATAACGCTTCGGGAGCAATACCGAATTCTTTGACAATCGGATGTTCTGCGACGTTGGCCGCGGTCTTGAGGATTCCCATTTTGTCCGCCACAAGGTGGCGTTCCCCGGGATCGAGGCCGCGGGCGATGCGTTCCAGGGCGATCAGGTCCAGAAGGCGCTCCTGCTTGCCTCCGACCAGCACTTCAGTTCGATAGTCTTCGATTTCCGCCGTGGGCCGGGTCTTCGATTTTCCCGGCCGGCGATCGCGCTCCCATACCGCCCAACCACGGGTACGGATCATTGCGACGTGCTCGGCTTTAAATTCGATCGAGCGAGACATCGGAGAAGGCGCGTTCATAAGAGGATCGGCTGCCACGAAGATTTTCTCGACCGGGTCGATGCCGAGAAACAATGTGGTTATCAATTGCGACGGGTCTACCGCTACCTCAAGAATGCCCTTTAGATTGCTGCCATATTTGATTTGAAAGCGATGTTCGTCTTCAGGACGATTCTTAGTGAGCTTCGAATTCGCAAAGAATGCATAGACGAGCAGACCCTGACGATCTCCAGTTGGACCGTCATAGACGACGTAAAACGGCGCGCGGTCAGGCTCGCTTGCGTATACTATCCTGCAATCGTGGGCTTCCAGTGCCCCCCTTACGAAGGCGAGCAATGGTGCTTTGTCCGACCTGCTCACGGAGTAAATCTTCCACTCCACCGCCTGGGTCGTGCCAACAGATGAATTCACGATATCCATATTCAGACGTTACCGATCTCCTTCCGATTCGAGAATCCTAATTTCGCGTTTCGGCTTGCTGGCTAAAGACCGCCCAAGAGTTTTAGGATTTCATAGTGAGGCGTGTTGTGCGGGCGAAAAGGGATATCTGCGCGCGTCTTGGCTAGAATGATGCCGCCTTGGTCTAGGATTTCCAAGGCGATGTCGCCTATAGCGTCGAACGGTGATTTGTCAGGCCATACGCCGAATTGCGCCCAGATTGCCTGATAGGCGACTTCCAGCCTGCCGAAATACTCGGCAAACCAATGTCCCTTCAACGCCTCATCTAGCTCTGGGATGTCCCCAAACTTGCGTTCAAGACCATGCATGGTGCCGATGAGGTAGGATGCCCATTTGATAAGTCGGGCGTATAGGGGGAGCACTTCGGAGAGAACGCGATTCAGATCGCTATGGGTCCGATAAAGTCGGATCGATGCGTTAGCCGCATCATCGGTTTCCAGAAGCGCGGTCGTGAAGGTTGTCGCATACCCCTCAGTCGGATCAGCGCCCCAAACTGCGCTTAGTCGAGTCGCGCCATACTCCTGCCAGCAGGCGTCAATGACTTCCCCACGGAACGTGTCGTAGTGGTCGTCGAACCGCTCGCGCAGGATGACACCGGGGAAGACGCCGTCGAAAGCGGTGTGAAGAGCAGCGTGTGCACATTCATGGACAACGGTATGCACGGCTTGTTGAAATAATTCGCTTTCTACGTCAATTAACGGGAAGATGATGTTTGCATTAAACAGCAAGTGCGTCTTGACTTGGCCTTCACGCAGAACAGCGGGCGACATAGCCACGCCTATCGCCCCCTCCTCTTCCTCAGTAGAGGCGGTCAGAGGTCGAAGGCCTTCGAGCCCTCGATCCAGTTCGAGCAATGCCTCATGATAGGCCGTCGAGACCGTTACGCCATCAATCCCCGACAAGTCCATGGAACGGCCTGCCATCTGCATGACAGTTAAGACGGCGGTTCCGAGGCGGCGCGCTTCATCTTCGGAGCCAAACCCCTCCAAGCGGACATTGGTCAACGCCGGAAGCGTTGTAGGCTCTTCGTTGCCGGTCTCGGCCATCTGTTCATCGCCAATCATGCGTGGGAGCGCCTCCTGCCAAGGCCGAAGACCGATATTTGAGGAAGAAATTGAAGCGGTCACTTCTCGGATTAATCTAGCACAGCATCGGAGGTTACGGCCGACGGCGAATAAAAGATTCGCTTTTTGAACTACACCAATCTCGATACTCGCGAAGCAGTTGTTCCGATTTGGTGAAGAAGCGGCTGTCATTACCCGATTGTGCGGATCGGATTGAGATCATAGGAAGTGGGGCATTCGGCATCGTCCGATGATGCTTTGAGGAATAGGAGTCTTCGTCTGGCCAGAATTTTCCAAACATAACTCCCTGGCAGGTGTACTTGTGCTTGAGTGCCCAGTGCAACTCTGCGAGTGCAGAAATTCCTAGCTCGCTAAACCGCCTTTGCGTGAACAGAACGTTATAGCAAAGCAACATTCGCCAGCCGCTGTGCGTGGCGGCTCTTTCTTCAAGATAGCGTTCAGTTAGCTGAACGAATGCAAGAGAAAC
The DNA here is from genome assembly GCF_900215635.1 of Rhizobium sp. AN6A. Classification (NCBI taxonomy): domain Bacteria; kingdom Pseudomonadati; phylum Pseudomonadota; class Alphaproteobacteria; order Hyphomicrobiales; family Rhizobiaceae; genus Rhizobium; species Rhizobium sp. AN6A. The sequence continues at coordinate 1,365,177 of NZ_OCNC01000004.1, read as the reverse complement.
ATCATGAACGTCCGACCTGTCGAGGTCGATATTTGTGGTGAATGAGCGAACTGTGCCAGCTTGCTGCGCTCGAAGTATGAATGGGCAATACCGGGACGACTCAGACAGAAACTGTCTTGCTTGGTCCTCGCCGCCCTCAGAAATTGTTGTTGTACGAGAAGCTCTACTTCTCATCTTTTGGGTCTTTGTGCTCGTCTTGCGGGGCGCGAGCAGGCTTTTCGGACTCTTTCGTCGACGCGGGCTGAGCAGGTCCTTTTTTCTTAGAGTCGGGCATGACAGGACCGCAGTCCCAAGAGGCAACAATACGGCCGGTCCTAGCATATTCATCATAGACGTGTTGATCGAAAGTCCCATCGCTAGCCAAGAACCACACCTTTGGAAGAGTCCCGAAGCGCTCTTCGTAGTCGGCGATCCAAGAGACCTCTCCATAACCCTCCGAGCGATCATGTTCGACCATTCGCCCGCAGTTCTTGATGCAGAACTCTTCGTATGACGAGCTTCCAAGTATTTCGTGCCAGTATTTGTCTATTTTACCAGACCACATTTCAATTGATCTGTTTAGTGAACAATGCAGCTTAAAGAATTTTCCCAGCTCTTCGTCCAATGTCTGATCAGATATATTGGTCATTTCTTACTCTCCCCTCACGCTGCTGATTCATCGGGGTCCACGCTGTAAAAGCGCGGAGCTATAAGTACGAGTTGGGCTAACCGGGGGTGACTTACTGAGAGTGCGCCGAGATGCCAATAATTATGCGTAGCTAAATGCTCCCATAACGTACCATAGGTGGGGAAGCGGCAGCCGGAAGGCGTGGAATTGTCCCAGCGATCTACGTCGAATCGGTTTAGCGCCTCAATTGTTTCGAACTGTTCCTGTGCGAAGACTCCCTCGATCTCGGTTCGGCCGCCGAGCCTTTGGCGATCTTCATCGGTGATTTCACGCCCGCCCTTGAAGGCCTCCCGCAATTCACGGTCAAACTTTGGGGTCGCTCCCGCGAAGACCCTATTGACCGCCCAATCTTGAAGCCCAGATAAATGCCTTAGGGTCCACGCCATCGAGCCCCCATGTGACGGCTCGGAGAAGAATTCTTCATTCGTCAATGATTTCGACGCTCGAAGAAGGAGCGTACCGCTTGTGTCAAGTTGCCTGCGGATCGTGTCTTTAAGACCTGTCATTGCTGCCCCCTGGTTCTATCGGCTGCTTGGTCTGGGATGCACAGTTAAACAGAGAGCACTTACAATCGATAATAAAGCTTAGTCAGTCAATGTTAATATTAAGAATTTTGAAGCAATTTGCTTGTCCGAAATCCCGCAGCCAGGATCGAGGAGGTGATGTCGGCGACAGATGGGTTATGGCCCATCTTGATGCCAGGTGCTTGTCCCGACCAACAACTTCGACCCGGATGTAAGCATCAGACTTCTCGCACTCGAACCAGACTTTTCTCCTTTTGACTGGCCCGGTACAAACGCTAGTCACAGAGCGCCTGAATCTGAAGGAACGTATTCCTGCTTCCGAAACGGCGCGAGCCTTCTGATATTTACACTACTTGCATGCTTGATGTGTCGTCGGAATCCACTCCCCATCAGCCACCAGGTCCCAAGGGTCTGGCGGCTTGTTCGGTGCTTCGTCCTGCGGTTTAAGTGGTCCTCGGTACGTCATTGTCAAAATCCTGGCATTGTTGCGGTTGGATCGGGCTTCCACCAAGTCTTCGGTGCCTCACGTTGTTGTATGGCAGCTTGAAGCTCCCTACGTTTTACGATTGGTAGTGCCTTATAGTGATCTACGGGCATCGAAGCTTGTTCATTAAGCAACTCTAGGTGCCCGTGAATGGCATCTTTCGTGAGTGCGTGAGCAGCCTGTATCCGATCCACGATAATCTTATAGCGCGCCGCATGAGCCGCATGCTGCTGCATCATTTCAGACGCGAAATTGATCTTACTGGGCCAGTCGAACGCCTGCTTTGCCGCAGTCAGCACTATCGAAGCCAAGGTAACAGCCCCGCAGACGTAAGCCATTGGCTTGCTCTCATTGAGAATCCCGATTACTCCCGTGCCACCGCTAAGTGCCGTACCCAAAGCAATAACAAAATCATAATACTGAGAGTACGATGCGACCCCGAGCCTCACTTCGCGATAGTAATCAACCTCATAAAGGCTATCAAGGAAAGACCTGTATATTTGCTTGGTTAGTTCAAGCTGATTGACCGTATGACTTTCGGTGTCCATTTGCTCCCCCAAGAATACGCAGAGAATACACTTGAAAACAGCAGTTCGCAATTGAGTCTTGAGTCCGCAATTCTAAAAGCGCCCTAGCGGATCGAAGTGAGTGTCTGGCATCGACAGAAGCTTGGGCCTTACAACCCGCAAGCGCCGCCACGCTGCCTAATTTAATGTAGCACAACGTCAGCAACGGCTACCGACCCGTCTCCTTCGCGCTGGAAGCGGTCAAACTCGAAAGTTCGATAAACCGACTTCCCGCCTTGCTTAATGCCTTGACCCAATGCAGGTTGGAGCTTGTAGATGAAAGGTTGAAAAATGGCAGTCGATTTATCTAAGGCTATCAGGACTTGGGCGCTTTCGAGCCTGCCATATGACACGACGGATTCAGCCCTAGTTGCTGAGATGCAGGCTAAAGATGCACGGGAGCTGCTAATCGTTTACCACAACTGGATCGCCAGACATATTCCGGCCAAGCCGCGCCGTGTTCATCTTTCTGCAGCATATATGACGAACCCTATTGCAGCAGCGCGGCAGGCCGACCTTGATGCCCTTGTCACGAAGATCGAGTCCGGCATTGACCTCACCCCACATCTTAGCAAGCGGATTAAGCAGGTTGTTGAATCCTCCACGAAGAAGATCGCCCGTCGTCAGGACTTAGATTTGATGTTGCTCGAATGGGAGGTTCATCACCTTCACATTTCGCAAGCAATTGAGGCTGACGGCTTTGTGACGCGGGACGACCCGCTCCTATTTGTCGTGTTCCACGAACAGGATGCCTACGTCCTTGATCTCATGACCCACCATGATTTCAATCGTGATCACATTCTTGAGATACTGGCGGACGAATGGCCGGATGCGAACCTAATCCACTTAATAAAAGGAGCCATTGGGCTTTCGGTCCACTACACCGAAGAAGAGCGTAACCAACTTCGGAAGGTCGGTGTAAACTGCCTCGTTGAAGTCAACGGTCGCGTTTTTAAACCGGCAGGAGGAGTGACGACGGCGGGAACTGCCGTGAAAGCTTCGTTGGCTGCCGATCACGTATTGCAGAATGTTAGAAAATTCGAATACGCCTTAAATAACACACCCGAAAAGATCGCTGCCATGGCCCAGGCGAAGGGGTACATTTGGCCTACAGACCCTAAGTTCGAGTTTTTTGCGCTCGAACCACATGGTCTGGGATTTGTGGAAACAACCACACAATCACTCTTTCCCGTAGCGTGAATTGGTCAGACCTCGGGATCGAGTACCTCCGAAACCTCCAACCATGACAAACCTTTCTTTTCAAAAGCCAAGGTCGCAAGCCTTTCAACCGTCGCCCAATTTTCGATCAGGATAGCTCTAGCTTCCTGTTCGGCACGGTCTATCTTTTGCGAAAGACCGGCGCCTTTTAGAAAGGTGCCAGCCATGCTATAATCAGGATCGGCCGATGGCCGATGAGGCGTTATCGCAGAACTCTTTTCCTTCGCGATCAGCTCAGCGGCATATCCTGCCATGAGGATCACAACAGCGTCCCGCGTCACCTCTTTGTCTTTCTGAGCGGTCGCATCGTCGGCTTTTCCAGCCTCTCTGCATTTCCTCCCGTTCAGGCTCAGATCGAAACCGCCCGCACCGTCGTTCAACAGATGAATGCCGCTGACGACATCGTAAAACTTTGAGTGGTAGGCGGCCACAATATGGCCTGCCTCGTGATAGGCAGCTTCAAGTTTGATAGTCATTTTCCCTCCAATAAATCGAGATGGCGCGAATTGTACGTGGTCAGGATCGATTCGCCCACCTTCCTAGCCAAACGCTAATTCAGCTCGCCTCGGCAAATTGCTGACAACAAAATTCCCAATTAATGTAGCATAATGTTAGCGTGGTCCGGCTGCCTCCCCCACCTCACTTCAAAACTTCAATTTAACCTTGTAAACTGGGGGACGAAGGAGGAGCGCCGACGGTCCCGCCGCCCTCGGCGAGCCATCCTCATTAGCCGATAGCCGCAGTTACGCCGTCCAACAACTCGCTTTCATCCATATTTTCTGCATAATCTAGTACAGACTGCAGAAAGTCATGTGCGTATCGCTTTATTGGACTACTGTAGAGATATTCGCCGAGGTTGATCAATTCTAGTCGCTCTAGGCGGTCGGCGGCTCGGGGATGTGTGTCCATGCGGCTGTTGAGACGGACACTGGTGCCCAGACGATCACGCAACAGTTCACCTGCTCGCTGAATGAAATCCATGTAGGTGAACAAAAGATAGACGGAACCGAGTCTGCGCTGATAGTCGTGGAGCAACGCAGTGATATCGTCATCTGTATCACGAGGCTCTCGCTCACCGTGGGGTTGTTTTGCCCGGGCACGAGCACCCTCCATGAAACGCGACCGCATTAAGCCAAGAGCAAAAGCATCTGCTCCAAACTCGAACTCATGCCTCAGTACGGTCGCGTCTCGATGGCTATCTAGCTCAGCTTTAAGGCGTCGTGGATGATTGAGAGCAACATGGCCTATCTCGTGCATAAGGATGAAGTCGATTTGATCAGCGGTCATCTGGTGCACAGTCGCCGCAATACCCTCATCGAAGATCATCGTAGGTACCTTGACAATCTTCGTTGCCGTTACTTCGGACCAGAAATGCAGCACGGTCGGCAAGATGCCATTCCATGCCCTTGGAAGCCTCTTAGGTCCTGCTAGGTCAGCGCTGTCGTAAAAGTGCAAGAGAAACATATTTAGGTGCTTCAAGATCGGCTCAAGCGCGTAGTTCATGCAAATCAGCGGCCCTTCATCCAGCGCAATAGTCATTGCGTTGAACTTTGGCTTCTTAACGAGAACGCACGCTACTTTGTCGAGCCCGAAGCGGATAATATGTTCGGGTGGAAGTTCAGACATGACCCGGAGGAAGGCAAGCCGCCCCCAGTAGGGAAGTAACCCGTCGGGCTTTGAGAAGCTGCCTGTAAGTTCTAGCGCTTGGCTAACGAGAACATCGTTGAGCACCCAGTGGTAACTCGCGGCGTAGCGAAGGTCGTCCTCACTCTCAGGCTTCGGCCAAACAAAATGAAACAGTGACGTTAGCGCGAGAAAAACCATTTCCTCGGGTCTGATCAAATCGCTCGAATGAAGTGCGGCGATTTTTCTCTGTTGACCCGGCGTTAGACCCTCGAATGTAGTATAGTCAACCACCTGGAGATGTTCGAAATCGAGCATGATTTTGGGCAGTGGACCTTCACCCATCATCTCAAAAACCCGAGTGCCTACAATCAGCGGAATCCTATTAAGTACGTCGCCAGCGATGACCGGCTTGCTTAGATTCAGATCAGAGCTGATCCAGCGGGTGTAGGGATTGTCGGTCATGTCGTTACTCAATGATTGGTGGCGGTTGCGTGACCGTATATATCCCCTAACCCTGTCACCGAAGCTCAATTTTTTGGCCGGATTTTTTAGTCAAAAACATTGAATTTATGTATCACAACATCGCCTAAAATGGCGACCCAGTGTATTTCATGTTTGCCGTTTCAGATGCTTGTTGAGCATCAGAGGAAAGCGTTTTCCGGAAACAATAAAGGTAAGAGTTGTCCAATCGAAATCAGCATCAACCGCGTGGATGGCCGCATGGAACGTTGGTGACACAATGATCATATTTGCTTCGACATCTAGTCCGCCTCGTGTCAACCAGTGTATGTGGTGCGCTTCTGTGAGGTCGCCAGCTATACCATCCATCAAGGCCTCACCCGAGACCTGGCAACGGCCTTTGTAAAGCGCCTTGAGAGCACGAACTGGACGAGAGTTCCTTAAAATGATTTCTCTCACATACTCTCGCCTTGCAGGAGGAGCGGTGTCTTCCAGGATACTGGATTCGTCCGAAGGCATCGCGTCGAGCTCTGCGCTAGTATCTGCCAACGACCAAAAGCCTTTCCCCTTTCCACGAGCTGAGCGAAAGAGGTCGGCCCGCCCTTCTTTCCAATTGTCTGAGTCCGACGAGAAGCGCTCAACCTCTTTGCGCACTGTCGCTTCGTCGTTCCGAGACAGTTTCCGCCCACGGATGCGTCCCAGTTCTTCGTAAAGGTCGCTGTAGTGAACCTCCCCGCCGACCGCCTCGAACACTTGTTTAATATCCTCAAGCCACGTCGCCATTTATGCCTCCTGTAATCTCCCGAAGATTTCACACGGCGAGATATCAGACAACAGCGAATTAATGTAGCACAACGTCAGCAGATTATGGCCACCGGCAGCTGCCACTTCCAGCGCGCGCCGGGCCGTCTCCTGCCCCTTGATATCGGCCAGATCCGGCAAATTGACCGGATTGGCGCGGATGGCGGGCATCGGGCGGGAGAGAAGCTGGGTGCCGCGAAAATGGTTGGCAAGCGCAATAAGGCTGCGTGGGGCGAGAATATCGATGCCAGCGCCGGCCCAGGCTGCTTCCGGCCCGCTATCGGCCGGGCAAATCAAACCCTTACCGAGCGAATTGGCACCGATGGCCGCGGGCAGAGCGCCCGAAACCGTGCCGATGGTGCCATCGAGATTGAGCTCGCCGAGAACCACATATTGCCCGAGCGCTTCCGCCGGTATCGCTCCCAAAGCGGCCATGAGACCCAAAGCGATCGGAAGATCGAAATGCGATCCTTCCTTGGGCAAATCCGCAGGCGCCAGATTGACCGTGACTTTTTTTGCCGGCAGCGCCAGACCCGAGGCGTGGAGCGCGGCCTGCACCCGCTCCCGGCTTTCCGCCACCGCCTTGTCCGGTAGGCCGACGATCTGGATGCCGACCTTTCCGGGTGCGACCATCACCTGCACCTCGACCGGCACACCCTCTATTCCCTGAAATGCAACCGTATTGACCCGTGCCACCATGGCCTGCCCCCGCAAACCGGCCGCAACATCAAAGCATTATGCCCCGATGGCGGCCACCCTCAAGTAAACTGCCACAGAGCAAAGAATAAAACAAGAACATTAAGCGAACAATTTCGCGCACACGGTGTATTTCAGTTGTATAGAGTTGTGCACGCGGAACAAACGCAGGTGGCGAGGAAATTGCCTCAGAAATCCTGTGCTTCGCGCTTTTTCTCGATCGCATCCCACAACAGGCTTGCCACATCGGCGCCGCCGAATTTCTGCACTTCACGAATGCCTGTCGGTGAGGTGACGTTGATTTCCGTGAGGTAATCGCCGATCACGTCGATGCCAACGAACAGGAAACCGCGCTCGCGCAGGGCGGGGCCGATGCGGCGGCAGATTTCCTTCTCGCGCGCGGTGAGTTCCGTTGGCTCCGGGCGGCCGCCGGCATGCATGTTGGAGCGGGCATCATTTTCCGCCGGCACGCGGTTGATCGCGCCAACGGGTTCGCCATCTACCAGGAGGATACGCTTGTCGCCCTTTCGAACATCCGGCAAGTATTCCTGGGCGATATAGGGTTCGCGGAACATCTGGCCGAACATTTCCAGCAGCGATGAGAAATTGCGGTCGTCCCGCGCGGAATGGAAGACACCTGCACCACCATTGCCATAAAGCGGCTTGAGGATGATATCGCCCATTTCATTGCGGAAGCGGGCGATTTCAGCGACATCCTTGGTGATCAGCGTCTTCGGCATCAGATCGGCGAATTCGGTGACGAAAATCTTTTCCGGCGAGTTGCGGACCCAGGCGGGATCGTTGACAACAAGCGTTTTGGGATGAATGCGCTCGAGCAAGTGGGTCGAGGTGATGTAGGCCATGTCGAATGGCGGATCCTGGCGCAGATGAATGACATCCATGGTCGAGAGATCGACCCGCTCGGGCTCCGAGAGCGAAAAATGGTCGCCCTTGATATCGCGCAGTTCCATCTGTTCGACGGTCGCGTAGATCTTGCCATCGCGCATGGAGAGGCGTTCGGGGGTGTAGTGAAACAGCCGGTATCCACGTGCCTGCGCCTCAAGGCTCATGGCGAAAGTGGAGTCGCCGGCGATATTGATGCCGGAGACATGATCCATCTGGATCGCGACGTTCTTGATCTTCGCCATGCGCATCTTCCTCTTGCAGCATGCGGACGCTTCGCGGTTCCGCCGTGCCCATTGCCTCGTCTTTTCACGATTCCCCGCAGGACCGGAAGAGACCCGGAAATGCTTCAGAAAACCCTGAAGATGTAGGGCAGCGACCATTCAAACGCAACTGCTGCGAGGGGTGCTTTTTGTGAGTTTTATTGAACCTTCACAATTCCGCAGGTGGCGCTGCGCAGCGCCCCACCTGCCAGAGTGTTTTACCAGTTCAGGCCGCCAGCTTGTAGGAACGACCGGCAAACAGCTTGTTCTTGACCCGGTAGGCCAGAGCCAGCGCCGTGGGGAAAGGACGGCGCATGAAGGCAACCTTGCGGACATACTCATCCACCCGCCAGGTGGCCCATGTTCCCGCGCGGAAATAAGCGACGTCACCCACCCGCAGGATACTGACTGTGCCGTCTTCCGCCGTTACATGCACCTCACCCTCAAGGATATAGACGGTCTCGTCCCAACCGAAGAACCAGCGGAACTCGCCCGCCGTACAATCCCACATGGCAGTACTGGAAGCGCGGTCGCCGCTTCTGGAATGATCCGCCGCGCGCGCCTGAGGATCGCCGGAAATGATCCAGTCGGGGTTGATGGGGGCCGGCTGCAGGCGCAAATCGGTGCAGGACGCGCTAACCACGCCCTCGTCTTTTGCCCGGCGCAAAGAGGCCGGCAATATCGGCACCGTGCGGATCGCCATGGTCGCAGCCGCCGCGAACATCATCTTTAAAGGCATATTAGAAAACCCCCGTGAATTATTGGAGATCTTCTATCATCGGGATCGTAACGAAGCGGTTTTGACAATCGGCGCAATTTTAGTGATCGCGCCGATTTCTCATCGTCCACTCAGGCCGTTGCCAGCTGCACGGGCTGCGCCATGGCCTGTTCCGCCTTGCCGGCAATGCGCTTGCCGGTCTCGCTGGAGAAGAAGTGCAGCTTGTCCGGAGATATGGCGACCGACAAGGTAGCCGGAATCTCGACCTCCGGCGAAAACGCCACGGTCAGGTTCTGGTCGCCGATCATACCGTGGATAAGACGCTGCGAGCCGAGTTCCTCGATATATTCGACGCGTAGCGAAAAACCGGGCTCACCTGCGGCCGCCAGGCGGAAATCTTCCGCCCGCATGCCCACAGTAACCGGGCCGGAGGTGGGGGCGAAACCGTTGAGCGCGAGCAGCGACGGCCCGACGGCAAGGCTATCCCCGTGCAACTCGCCGTTCAGCAGGTTCATGGCGGGAGAGCCGATGAAGCTTGCGACAAAGGTGGAAGCGGGGGTGTGATAGACCTCAAGCGGTGCGCCGATCTGTTCGATGCGGCCGCTGTTCAGCACCACCAGACGATCTGCCAGCGTCATGGCTTCCAGCTGGTCGTGCGTGACGTAGATCGAAGTGGTGCCGAGGCGTTTTTGCAGGCGCTTGATCTCGCCGCGCATGGAAACGCGCAGTTTGGCATCAAGGTTGGACAGGGGCTCATCGAACAGGAAGGCCGCCGGTTTGCGCACGATGGCGCGGCCCATGGCGACTCGCTGACGCTGGCCGCCGGAAAGGGCGCGCGGCTTGCGCTCCAGATAGGGTTCGAGCTGGAGCATGCGGGCGGCCTCGGCTACGCGCGCGTCGATCTCCGCCTTCGGCGTCTTGCGGTTCTTCAACCCGTATTCCAGGTTCTGACGCACCGACATATGCGGATAGAGCGCATAGTTCTGGAAGACCATGGCAATATCCCGGTCAGCCGGATCTACCTGGTTGACCACCCGGTCACCGATCTTCACCGTGCCTTCGGAAATATCCTCAAGTCCGGCGACCATACGCAGGAGCGTGGACTTGCCGCAGCCGGAGGGACCGACGAGAACAATGAACTCGCCGTCCCTGATGTCGATATCGACGTGATGCACGGCACGCACGCCGCCATGATAATCCTTGCAGACCTGACTGATTTCTATCGCGGCCATTTTCAGTTTCCTTATTTGTCGCTTTCGGTCAGGCCCTTGATGAACCAGCGCTGGAAGATCACGACGATCATCACAGGCGGCAGCATGGCCAGAACGGCAAGCGCGAAAGCTTCGTTGTAATCGGGGATTTGCGAACCGACCCAGACTTGCAGGATCGACTTGATGCCGCGCATCAGGGTGAAGAAACTCTCGTCCGTGGTCATCAGCATGGGCCAGAGGTACTGGTTCCAGCCGTAAACGAACATGATGATGAAGATCGCCGCCATCATGGTACGGGAAAGCGGGATGATCACATCAATGAAGAACTTGACCGGGCCGGCACCGTCTATGCGAGCGGCTTCCAGTAATTCCTCAGGAATGGATTTGAAGAACTGCCGGAAATAGAAGGTGCCCGTAGCAGACGCCAGAAGCGGCACGATCAGACCGGTATAGGAGTTCAAGAGGCCGAGTTTGCTCATCACCTCATAGGACGGCATGATGCGCACTTCGAGCGGCAGAAGCAGGGTGGTGAAGATGATCCAGAAGGCAAGCGTTGCAAACCGGAACCGGAAATAGACGATCGCATAGGCTGCCATCATCGACAGGACGATCTTACCGACGGCAAAACCGATGCCGAGGATCAGCGAGTTGAGCACCATGTTGAGACCGGTGATCTGCCCGGTGAAGCCGCCCTTCTGCGTCAGGACCTTTTCATAGGTTCCGACGAAATTGTCACCCGGAACGAGTGTCAGGCCACTGCGGTGGATTTCCGCCGCCGTATGGGTGGACGTCATGAATGCCACGACGACAGGCAATATCAGTAACAGTGCGCCGATGATCAGCACCAGATGGTCGAGGGGTTTTGTCTTGTACATTGTCTTTTCCCTCAATTGTAATGGATGCGTTTTTCGATGAAGCGGAACTGGATGATGGTCAGAACGAAGACGACCAGCATTAGGATGACGGACTGGGCAGAAGAACCGCCGATGTCATTGCCACGGAAACCATCGAGAAAGACCTTGTATACCAGCGTAATCGGATTGTTGGCGGCCTTGTCCTTCACCATCACGTCGATAATGCCGAACGTATCGAACAGCGAATAGGTGATGTTGATGATCAGCAGGAAGAAGGCAGTCGGTGCCAGAAGCGGCATGATGACTGTCCAGAACCGGCGCACGCCCGATCGGCAATCGATGGCGGCGGCCTCGCGCACGGCGACGGATACGCCCTGCAATCCGGACAGGAAGAAGATGAAATTATAAGGGATCTGCTTCCAGACCGCGACGGCAATCATGGCGAAGGCCGTATCGAAGTAGTTGAGGCCAACCTTCATATCCCAGCCCAAAAACGCAGCCATCTTGACGAAAGGCCCGATATGCTGGTCGAAAAACATCATGCCGATGAGACCCGCAACCGGCGGCGCGATGGCGTAAACGGAGATCAGCAACGTCTTGTAGGCGGAACTGCCGCGAATAACCGCATCGGCTTTGACCGCAAGCAAAAGACCGAGCGCCAGCGAAAAGAAAGTGACCAGCACGGTGAAGACAACCGTGAATTTGGCGATGTTGAGATATTCCGGATTGAAGATGGCATCGGAATAATTGGCGAAGCCCACGAACGTTGCACCGAACCCGAAAGGGTCTTCGATAAAGAACGACGATTGCACGGCCTGAACGGAAGGCCAGTAGAAGAAGATGAAAATCACCGCCAGCTGCGGCGCCAGAAACAGATAGGGCACGTAGGACGAGGAGAACTGCACGCGCTTCATGCTGGCTTCTGCGGCCTTCGCCATTTTTCCGGTTTTTGCAGACCGGCCGGATAGAAACCGGGCCAGACGCGGTTGAGACGATGTATAGGCCACGCTTGCGCCTCCTTAATCCAAGAGCGAGCCTCCTTTCCGGCGGAAAGGAGGCTCGACAACTATCGTTGGTTTCGAAAAGGGAGATCAGCCAGCCGTTTTAGCGAAACGGGCGAGAAGATCGTTGCCTTCCTTTTCGATGATGTCGAAGGCGTCCTTCGGCGTTACTTCGCCGGAGAAGATGCGGTTGTATTCGCGTTCCATGATGGAGCGGATCTGCGGGTAGAAACCGAGGCGGTAGCCCTTGGACCATTCGCCTGAAGGCAGCGACAGCTGCTGGATACCGACTTCGGCGGCAGGCTTTTCCTTGTAGAAGCCTTCAGCCTTGGCCTTTTCGTAAGCAGCCGTGGTAATAGCGACGTAACCGGTTGCCTTGTGGTAGAAGACCTGGATTTCCGGCGAGGTCAGGAACTGGAAGAAGTCAGCCACGCACTTGTTTTCGGCCTCGGACTTGCCCGACATTGCAAAGAGGGCAGCGCCGCCGATGAAGGAGTTGGTGCCAGCGCCCTTGATGGAGCCCCAGTAGGGAAGGAAGGTTGCCGAGAACGGCATGGACGCCGTCTTCTGCAGGCCACCGAACGAACCCGAGGAACCGATCCAGAGGGCAACCTTGCCTTCTTCGAAGGGCTTCTGGTTGTCGTTCCAGCCGGCGCCGTAGTAGGCAAACAGACCCTTGTCTTTCCAGTCCTTCAGCTTGTCGAACATCATGACGAGGTTCGGGTCGGTGACCTTGAGCTTGGTGTCGGTGACGCTGTCGTAACCATTGTTGTTGGTTGCGAACTGGATGTTGTTGCGGGAGAAGAAGTTCTCCGTGAACTGCCAGGTGAGCTGCGACTGGACGAGCGGGATGTAGCCGGCTTCCTTCAGCTTCGGTGCGACCTTTTCAAAGTCTTCCCAGGTCTTCGGAGCTTCGACGCCGGCCTTCTTCAGGGCTTCGTCGTTGACATACATGATCGGCGCGGAAGTGTTGAAAGGCATGCCAACGAACTTGCCGTCAGCGGCAGCGTAGAAATAGCGGACGCCGTTGATGAAGGCTTCGCGGTCGAACTTGTAACCGGCCTTGTTGATGAGGTCTTCCGCAGGAATGACAGCGCCCTTGGCGTTGATGATGGTGGCAGCGCCAGCATCGAAAACCTGGAGAATGTTCGGCTGTTCGCCCGAACGGAAAGCAGCGATGCCGCTTGCAAGCGCTTCTTCGTATGAGCCCTTGGAAACCGGCGTCAGAGCGCATTCCTTCTGGGCTTCGTTGAACTTCTGCGAAACTTCGTTGATGACTTCGCCGTTACGGCCGCCCATGCCATGCCACCAAGTGATGTTGGTCGCTGCCATGGAAGACGTTGCCGAAATGCTGACCGCCACTGCGGCCATGGAAATCTTCTTCAACATTACTAAATCCTCTCCACCATTTATTGGGATGAGGATGCGAATAGAGACGTTCCATGACGCCTCTTTAACGGTTTTATGTCAGATTTATTACAGTCCCTGCGATAGGGACTCCATTCTTCCAGAAACGGATGTCTCAAGCGTCCTTGCGCTTTATCGGGCGAGCCGGATTTCCGACCACCGTCGTCCCGGCTAAGACATCCCGCGTCACCACCGAACCGGCCCCAACGATCGCGCCATCGCCAATCGTGATGCCGGCCAGAAGGATCGCGCCGCCGCCGATCCAGACATCGCGACCGATCGTTACCGGCTTTGCGATTTCAATGCCTTGCGAACGCGGAACCGGGTCCAGATGATGTTCAGCGCAATAGATCTGCACGGCCGGCCCCAACATCGCGCCATCGCCAATCCGCACGGGCGCGGAATCAAGAATGACGCAGCCGGTATTGAGATAGACGTTCGCACCCAGCGTAATGTTGAAGCCGTAAGCGCAATGAAACGGCGCTTCGATAAAGCCCCCTTCCGCAACGGAGGCAAAGAGCGCCCGCAGCAAAGGCGACATGGCCCCGCGCTCATCCGGCGGCGCGGTGTTGTGCTGGTGAACGGCACGGCGGGCGCGGGCGCGCAGCACGTCCAGTTCGGCATCCATGCAGCAATACCATTCGCCGGCGGCCATTTTTTCCCGCTCAGTGGACATTGCCTTCCCTCCCCTCAAAAAGCGTCGATGAAATGCTGCGGCAGGCGTCGTGGCAGGACTGCAACGATATCGAAACGCAACGAAAACCGCGCGGCATCCTTGCGGCGGGAGAGCCATATATCGGCAGCCGCCCGAATGCGCTGTTGCGAACGGAAGCCGACCGCATCGACAGCGCCGGCACCGGAGGGCCGCGCCTTGACCTCGACGATGGCGACGACATCCTTTTTGCGGGCAATGAGATCGATTTCCCCCAGCCGGGTTCGATAACGAATGGCGAGGATGCGGTATCCCCGAAACAGCAGAAAGAGTGCTGCCCAGTATTCCGCAGTGTGGCCGCGTTGCTCGGCCTTTCGTCTTTTGTTCGTTCGCCCGTCAGCGGCCATCCGCATCCTTCATATCCAGCAGCCGTTGATAAAGCTCCTTGCGCGGCAGGCCGGTCAGCTTTGCCGCCTCGGCTGCGGCCTTTGCGGCAGGCATGGTTGTGACGAGATCCTTCAGAAGTCTCTCGACATCCTCGATATCAGGAATTTCGTCATAAGAGGGCGGTTCTATCAGGAGCACGATCTCGCCCTTCACCACACGGTCCTCGTCGTAATATTCCGCAAGCTCGCCCAGCGTGCCACGCCGGAACTCCTCGAAAGTCTTGGTCAGCTCGCGGCACACCACAGCACGGCGATCGCGGCCAAGGACTTCCGATGCCACCTTTACGGAGGTGCCAATGCGGCGTGGCGATTCAAAAAACATGAGGGTGGCCGGAATTTTCGCAAGTTCGGCAAAACGGTCGCGCTTGCCGCGATCCTTTACCGGCAGAAAGCCCGCGAACAGAAAGGCGTCGCTCGGCATGCCAGAACCGACAAGGGCAGCAAGCGGCGCCGACGCTCCCGGCACCGGCACGACGCGATGACCGGCCTCCAGCGCGAGCTGACCGAGGCGATAACCGGGATCGGAGACGAGTGGCGTTCCGGCATCCGACACCAGCGCCACGGATTTTCCGGCCTCCAAAGCCGCGATGAGTTTTGGCCCCGCTTCCTGCGCATTATGCTCGTGATAGGAGAGCGGACGTGTGCGGATACCGTAACGCTCGAGCAAAATGCGGGTGACGCGGGTATCCTCGCAGGCAAGGACGTCGGCCGACGCCAGCGTTTCCAGCGCCCGGATGGTGATGTCGCCGAGATTGCCGATGGGGGTGGCCACGAGATAGAGCGCCGGCTCCAGCGGCCGCGCCGGAATAGTGGCCGTGCCGATCCTGAAGCTCTTGGTCGCCTGTCCGGCGTCGCTGTTCGATATTTCTTCCGTCACACGGCTTCCAATCATTCTGGCCGATCATTTACGGCCGGTCGTTCCAGTTTTACCCCTTTATGGGCAATAGAAAACAGGCGAACAAGGTCCACGGGCGGTCACAGGCTGTGGATCATGCTGTATAGCAGCAAAATGACCGGCGTCAGATGCACTCGGCTCTTGCATTTTCTGCAATAACTCTGCCATTTTGCCCGTCCACATTATCCGGCGTTCCGGCCGGTCAAGACTCTTCTTACCGATCCGGCGGTGGCCGGGTCGCAACGGTTGAAAGCGGTAGCGTCCATGCGTATTACTCTTGAGCGGTCGAACCTTCTTAAATCGCTGAACCACGTCCACAGGGTCGTCGAGCGTCGTAACACGATCCCGATCCTGTCCAACGTTCTGCTGCGCGCATCCGGCGCCAATCTGGATATGAAGGCGACCGACCTCGACCTCGAAATCACCGAAGCGACGCCGGCCATGGTGGAGCAGGCGGGCGCGACCACCGTGCCGGCGCATCTGCTTTATGAAATCGTGCGCAAGCTGCCGGATGGTTCCGAAGTGCTTCTGGCCACCAATCCGGATGGCTCCACGATGACGGTTGCTTCCGGCCGTTCGAAATTCTCGCTGCAATGCCTTCCGGAAACCGATTTCCCGGATCTGACCGCCGGTACCTTCAGCCACACCTTCAAACTGAAGGCGACCGACCTGAAGATGCTGATCGACCGGACGCAATTTGCGATTTCGACCGAAGAGACACGCTATTATCTGAACGGCATCTTCTTCCACACCATCGAAAGCAACGGCGACCTCAAGCTGCGCGCAGTCGCGACGGACGGTCACCGCCTTGCGCGCGCCGATGTGGATGCGCCTTCCGGCTCCGAAGGCATGCCGGGCATCATCATTCCGCGCAAGACCGTCGGCGAATTGCAAAAGCTGATGGACAATCCCGAACTTGATGTCACCGTCGAGGTATCGGACGCGAAAATCCGCCTGACCATCGGCTCGGTCGTTTTGACCTCGAAGCTGATCGACGGCACTTTCCCGGACTACCAGCGCGTCATCCCCACCGGCAACGACAAGGAAATGCGCGTCGATTGCCAGACCTTCGCCCGCGCGGTCGATCGCGTGTCGACCATCTCTTCCGAGCGCGGCCGCGCCGTGAAGCTGGCTTTGACCAACGGACAGCTGACGCTGACCGTCAACAATCCGGATTCGGGCAGTGCGACGGAAGAAGTGGCTGTCGGCTACGACAATGATTCGATGGAAATCGGCTTCAATGCCAAATATCTCCTCGACATCACCTCGCAGCTTTCCGGTGAAGACGCGATTTTCCTTCTGGCGGATGCGGGCTCGCCGACGCTCGTTCGCGACACCGCCGGCGACGATGCGCTTTATGTTCTGATGCCGATGCGTGTTTAAAGTGGACTTTTTTTCTTCAAATCAATCAAAAAACGCCGGTGGATCGCTCCACCGGCGTTTTTTGATTCGGCGCAGACAGATTTCTAACGCTAAACGAATTTTTCCAATTACGACATTTTGCCTTGTTTTAGCGCCAAATGAGATCAACAGTGCGTAACATTTTTTTGACAATGACCAAAATACATCCGAGGGGAATTATGGCACTCAACCTGAAGCAACGCTTTGAAAGAAAATTTGAGGAAGAAATCCGCTTTTTCAAAGGCATGGTCAGCCAGCCGAAAAAGGTCGGAGCCATCGTCCCGACATCCTCCATCACGGCAAGAAAAATGGCGAGTGTCATCGACCCCCATTCCGACCTGCCAGTTCTCGAACTCGGCCCCGGCACCGGTGTCATCACCAAGGCCATTCTGGCACGCGGCATCAAGCCTGAGCGCCTGACGGCCATCGAATATTCGACCGATTTCTACAATCAGCTTCTCAGAAGCTATCCGGGCGTCAACTTCATCAATGGCGATGCCTTCGATCTGAATGCGACACTTGGCGAGCACCAGGGCCAGATGTTCGACAGCGTCATTTCCGCCGTACCGATGCTGAATTTCCCGATGGCCGCCCGCATCAAACTTCTCGACGAATTGCTGAAACGCGTGCCGCATGGCCGCCCCGTCATACAGATATCCTACGGTCCGATTTCCCCGATCGTTGCGCAGCCGCATCTCTACCATATCCGCCATTTCGATTTCATCGTGCGCAACATTCCTCCGGCGCAATTGTGGACCTATACGCGGGCCTGATCACACGGCAGAGTGGGTAAGGCCGTCATTTCCCGGTCGTGACAGATGGTTAGGGTCCTGATTTGCCCTTCCATCGCCATTGAGGACCGTCCCATGCATGCCCTTTACATTACCCATCCCCAGGTCCGGATCGATCCGGAGGTTCCGGTTCCGGAATGGGGACTTTCGGACTTGGGTGTACAGCGGGCGCTTGAGGCAAGCCGCATGCCATGGGCACGCGCATTGCGCCGGATCGTGTCGAGCGCGGAAACCAAAGCCATCGAAACCGCCCGAATCCTTGCCGAAACATCCGGTGCGGAGATAGAGATCATCGAGGCGATGCATGAGAACGACCGGTCGGCCACAGGCTTCCTGACGCCGCCGGAATTCGAAAAGGCTGCCGACTGGTTTTTTACCCATCCGCAAGAAAGCTTTCACGGCTGGGAACGGGCAATCGATGCGCAGGCGCGAATTGTTAACGCCGTGAGGGCTGTTCTCGACCGGCACGACCCGCAACAGCCGATTGCCTTTGTCGGCCATGGCGGCGTCGGCACGCTTTTGAAATGCCATATCGAAGGCGTCGGCATCAGCCGCAGCAAGGACCAGCCACCCGGCGGCGGCAACCTTTTCCGGTTCCCAATCGCCGAATTTTCACTTGCAGCTCAGCGCCCCACATGCGACTGGACGGCAATGGAAACATGGCAGGGATAAGACAATGACCGCGCGCGAAAAACTGATCGTCGGGCTCGATGTTCCGACTGTGCAACAAGCTGAAGACATCGTGTCGAAGATCGGCGATGAGGTTCTGTTCTACAAGATCGGCTATCAGCTGGTATTTGCCGGCGGTCTCGAATTCGCCCGCGACCTTGCCCAGAGCGGCAAGAAAGTCTTTCTCGACATGAAACTGCTCGACATCGACAATACTGTCGCCTCCGGCGTCGAAAACATCGCCCGCATGGGCATGTCGATGCTGACCCTGCATGCCTACCCGAAAGCCATGCGCGCCGCAGTCAAGGCAGCCGAAGGCTCCGGCCTCTGCCTGCTTGGTGTCACCGTGCTAACCTCGATGGACGACGCCGATCTTGCCGAGGCCGGCTATGCATCGGATGCCCGTTCGCTGGTGCTGCGCCGTGCGGAACAGGCGCGCGAGGCGGGCATGGGCGGCATCGTCTGTTCGGCAGAGGAATCGACGGCGGTGCGTGAAATCCTTGGCCCCGACCTTGCCGTCGTCACCCCTGGTATTCGCCCGGCCGGTGCCGAGGCGGGAGACCAGAAGCGCGTGATGACACCTTTCGACGCCATCAGGGCCGGTTCGAGCCATCTGGTTGTCGGCCGCCCCATCGTCAGAGCAGAAGATCCGAAAGCAGCAGCCCGCGCCATTCTTGACGACATGCTGCGCGCCAGCTTTCCGGCAAATCAATAAGGACCATCGGAGGAGACGAAATGGCAAAGGGTTACTGGATCGCGCGCGTCGATGTACGCGACAACGAGCGCTACAAGGACTACGTCTCGACAGCGAAGCCCGCTTTCGAGCGGTTCGGCGCCAACTTTCTGGCCCGCGGCGGTGCGTTGACCGAACTTGAGGGCAAGGCACGCGCACGCAACGTCATCATCGAATTCCCCTCGGTGCAGCACGCGATCGATTGCTACAACTCGCCCGAATACCAGGCGGCGGCCAAAATCCGTCAGGAAGTCGCTGACGCGGAGATGATGATCGTCGAAGGAATTTGACGGTCGTCAACCGCATTTCCGAAACTAGTCCCGGGCCTTGTGACAACGTCTCTTCACGCGCGCACGGCTTTGGGCTAAGAGACTGAAAAACGCTTTATCGACAGCTTCTGAGGAGCCTCCCATGACCTTGGCCAACCTTCCACCCCTCGTCACCGTTTTCGGCGGTTCGGGTTTCGTCGGGCGGCATGTCGTGCGGATGCTCGCCAAGCGCGGTTATCGCATCCGCGTGGCCGTGCGCCGTCCCGATCTTGCTGGTTTCCTGCAGCCACTCGGCAATGTCGGCCAGATCTCGTTTGCCCAGGCGAACCTGCGGTATCGCGACTCCATCGCCAAAGCCGTCGAAGACGCCGACCACGTGGTCAATTGCGTTGGCATTCTGGCCGAAAGCGGCCGCAACACCTTTGACGCCGTGCAGGAATTCGGCGCGAAAGCCATTGCCGAGGCAGCCCGCAACGCCGGTGCAACGCTGACGCATATCTCAGCCATCGGTGCCGATGCCAATTCGCCGACCGGCTACGGCCGCACAAAGGGCCGCGCCGAGGCAGCAATCCATTCCGTTCTGCCCGGCGCCGTGATCCTGCGTCCTTCGATCATCTTTGGACCGGAAGACGACTTCTTCAATAAATTCGCCAAGATGGCTCGCAGCCTGCCGTTCCTCCCGCTGATCGGCGGCGGAAAAACCAACTTCCAGCCGGTCTATGTCGAAGATGTAGCGGAAGCCGTTGCCCGCAGCGTGGATGGCAAGCTGAAGCCCGGCGCCATCTATGAACTGGGTGGTCAGGACGTCATGACGTTCCGCGACTGTCTCGAGGCGGTTCTTGCCGCAACCTACCGTCAGCGTCCTTTCGTCAACCTGCCTTTCGGCGTCGCCTCAATGATCGGCAAGATCGCGTCGCTGGTGCCGCTGATTACGCCGCCGCTGACTGTCGATCAGGTGACCATGCTGAAAAAGGATAATGTCGTTTCCGCTGACGCGGAAAAGAACGGCCTGACCCTGGAAGGCATCGGCATTACGCCCGTTCGCGTTGCTTCCGTCCTGCCGTCCTACATGGTGCACTATCGCCCGCACGGACAGTTCTCGAACGCCGGAAAAGCAGCATAAGCCTACCGTCGTGCATTAACGATCTGGACGAAAGCGGGAACCATTCCCGCTTTTTGTTTTTGCGCAATTCAATCGCAACCAAACCGCTATTGGCGCATTTTCCCCTCAACTGAAGGGGAGGTGCACCATCGACTGAAGCTGTTTTGAACAGCCGGGTAAAAGTTAACGGCCAAGTGGCCTCCACAGCCAAGCGTGGCACAAGCGCAACTGTGGAAAAGACTTCGCATTAACCCGGTATTCAGCAAGCCGCTTTATTGATAATGGCCACATTCCTAACATATCCAGAACCCTCACTTCACACACGGCGGCGTAATCCGCGCGAACGAACGTCTGAAAGGCAATAATAAAATGGGCAGATCTATCGCACTCTTTTTTGCGTGTGCGGCTTTGGTGGTTCTGGCGGGTTCTTTCATGGCGCCGGGCACGGTTGCAGCGGGCAAGAGCGGTTGCGCTCCCGCCTACGGTGTCGACCCTTGCGCAACGGCTTCGATCAGCACGAACTGATCAGCTTTCACAAGTCTCAAATAAAAAGCGCCTCCGGATTCTCCGGGGCGCTTTTTATTTTGTCCGTGTATTAAAAACGAACGGCTATTTTAAAGCTCGGCTCAACGGTAGAGCAGAAGTGCCACCAGACCCAGCGAGCCGATGATGATGCGCCACCAGGCAAAGGGTGCAAAACCGCGTCGCGAGACGAAGTCCAGCAGCGAGCGCACGACGAACAGGCCGGAGACGAAAGCGGCGATGAAGCCCACGGCAATCAGCGCGCTGTCATCGAAGCTCAGGGCATCGCGGTTCTTGTAGAGATCGAGCACAAACGCGCCGAGCATGGTCGGCATCGCCAGGAAAAACGAGAATTCGGCGGCGGAGCGCTTGTCCGTGCCCATCAACAGCGCGCCGACAATGGTGGCGCCAGACCGGGAGGTGCCTGGAACCATCGCAAGGCACTGGAACAGACCGATCTTGAAGGCAAGCGACGGCGGATAATCCATGATATCGGTATATCTGGGCTTCAGCGGCATCCGGTCGACGGCCAGCAATATGATGCCGCCGATAACCAGCACTATACAGATGAGGATGGGCGTTTCGAACAGCACCGTCTTGATGAAATCATGCGCCAGAGCGCCGATCACCGCCGCCGGCAGGAAGGCGACAGCGACAGCCAGCACGAAGCGGCGCGCCTTGGCACTTGTCGGCATCGCCACGGCGATCGACACAAGCTTCTGAAAATAAACAAGAAGTATAGCAATGATCGCGCCGAGCTGGATGAGAACGGCAAAGGTGTTGCCCGGCGATTTGAAGCCGAGAAAATGCCCGGCCAGCAGCACATGCGCCGTTGAGGAAACGGGAATGAACTCCGTCAGACCCTCGATAATGCCCAGCAAAAGCGCGCTGATGATCGATTGGTCACCCATGAGGTATCCTTTTTTCAGGGGAAAGCGGGAAGGGAAAGCAATTGCGTTAAACTTGTTTTAAAGTAGCCAAGCTCTTATAGCGTCTTGATGAAGCGAAACTGAAAAAGTTTTCCGGCAATTGTCGATCATGACAACCAATCGTAAAAATTGAGTACCGATGCCAACTCTCTATCACTCTCCGATGTCGACCGCATCCCGGTTCGTTCGTCTGATCCTTTCGGAATACGGGTTCCAGACCGATCTCGTGGAGGAGCAGCCGTGGGAAAGAAGGCGGGAGTTTCTGGCGCTGAACCCAGCGGGCACCCTGCCGGTCTATCTCGATGACAATATGCGCTCTCTCAGCGGTCCTTACGTGCTCGCCGAGTTTCTCGACGAAACGCACGGGGTTTTGAAGCGTGACAGGCGATTGCTGGCGGAAGACCCGTTTCAGCGGGCGGAAATCCGCCGCTTGACGGAGTGGTTCCTGCAGAAGATGGAAAACGACGTGACCAGGCCGCTGGTGCGGGAACGGGTCTATAAATTGCAGATGACGGCCGCGCAGGGTGGTGGCCCCCCGGATTCCAAGCTTCTGCGCACCGCCCGCAATAATGTTCGTCAGCACATCAAATATCTCGAATGGCTGGCGGGTTCGCGTACGTGGCTGGCGGGCGACCGGTTGAGTTATGCCGATCTGGCCGCGGCCGCCTCTGTCTCGGTGCTGGATTATCTCGGCGAAATCAACTGGCTCGAAGCGCCCATTGCCAAGGAGTGGTATCAGCGACTGAAATCGCGCCCGTCATTCCGGCCTTTCCTCAGCGAGCGCATTCCGCGCCTTGCCCCCTCCTCCCACTACGCCGATCTGGATTTTTAAACCCCCGCTCCCGGTTATTTGCTGCGGCATACGCTAAGAGTATATATGTCGCTCTTAACCCGCAGGAGAAACGACCATCGACGTTGCCAGCGACAAGCAGCGGATACGCGCTCGCAAACTGACGGACTTCGTTCGTCAGGAGGCGCTTTCGCTCGGCTTCGATCTCTGTCGTATCACCGCGCCGGACAGTATTCCGCTGGCACCGGAACGGCTGAGGCAGTTTCTTGACAAGGGCTATCATGGCACGATGGCGTGGATGGAGGAGACCGAGGCCCGTCGCGCCGAGCCGAAAACGCTGTGGGGCGACGTGCGCTCCATCGTCATGTTCGGGCTGAATTACGGGCCTGAGGAAGATCCTCGCGGCGTTCTTTCCAAATCCGACAAGGCAGCCATTTCGGTCTATGCCCGCAACCGCGACTATCACGACGTCATAAAAGGGCGACTGAAAGAAATTGCCACCCGTTTTGCCGCGCGCGCCGGCGAGGACGTGAAGGTCTTCGTAGACACCGCGCCGGTGATGGAAAAACCGCTTGCCGCAGCCGCGGGTCTCGGCTGGCAGGGCAAACATACCAATCTGGTCAGCCGCACCCACGGTTCCTGGCTGTTTCTAGGCAGCATGTTCACCACCGCCGAGCTTTGTCTTGATGAGGCCGAGAAGGACCATTGCGGCTCCTGTCGGTCCTGTCTCGATGCGTGTCCGACGGCGGCCTTCCCCGCCCCCTACCAGCTGGATGCTCGCCGCTGCATCTCCTACCTCACCATTGAGCACAAAGGCGTCATCCCGCACGAGTTCCGGCCGATGATAGGCAACCGCATCTATGGCTGCGACGATTGCCTTGCCGCCTGTCCCTGGAACAAATTCGCGGCCAGCGCCTCAGAGATGAAGCTGCAGGCGCGCGAGGATTTGAAGGAACCTTCCATCGCCTTCCTGCTGACGCTGGACGACGCTGCCTTCCGCAGCTTCTTCAGCGGCTCACCGGTCAAGCGCATCGGGCGTAACCGGTTTATCCGCAATGTGCTGATAGCGGCTGGAAACTCGCGCGACGGGCAATTCGTGCAGCAATGCAAGTCTCTCGCCGAAAAAGATCCGGCACCGGAGGTGCGCGGCATGGCCGCATGGGCTTTGTCGCAACTTATGGACAGCGAGGAATTCCGTGCATACTCTGCCGGCCGCGCGCCGGAGCCTGATCCGGAGGCGGAAATGGAATGGCAACTGGCAGAGGCGTGACCCATGCATGTGATGATTTTCGGCGCAGGATATTCGGGCAAGGCCATCGCAAACGCGCTGAAAACCGAAGCTGCAACGATATCGGGCACCACGCGCAGCACAGACAAGTTCGCAAGCCTTGCTGCAACTGGCATGACACCCTTCCTGTTCGACGGTGCCCATCTCAATGACGATCTCATCACCACAATGACCAATGTCACGCATCTCGTGCAGTCCATCGCGCCGGGCAAGGATGGAGATCCACTGCTTGCACTTTTGGGCGACGACCTGAAGAGGCTTCTGCCCAAGCTTGAATGGATCGCTTATCTTTCCACCGTTGGCGTCTATGGCGACCATGACGGCGCATGGGTGGATGAGGAAACCCCGTGCCGCCCGGTGTCCGCCCGGTCCGTGGAACGCGTTGCTGCGGAAATCGCCTGGACTTCGGCGGCTGAAAAAGCGGGGGTGCCGCTTGCCATCTTGCGCCTTTCCGGAATTTACGGCCCCGGACGCAATAGTTTCATGAATTTCGAAAAGGGAACGGCGCGCAGACTGGTGAAGAAAGATCAAGTGTTCAACCGCATTCGGGTTGAGGATATTGGTGCGGCCCACGCCTTTCTGGCGCTGAGAAATGAACGCGGCGTTTTCAATGTGACGGATGATGAGCCCGCCCCGCCGCAGGATGTGGTGAGTTTCGCCGCCACGTTGATGGGCGTCGAGCCGCCTCCCGAACAGGCATTCGAGACCGCCGATCTGACGCCGATGGCACGCTCCTTCTACGGCGAGAACAAGCGTGTTTCCAACGCCAGGATACGTGGCCTCGGTTTCGATTTCAGCTTTCCGGAGTACAAAATCTCCCTGACACAATTGTGGGAAAGCGGCCTCTGGCGGGGCTGAAAATCCCCCAGTTAAAAGCGATGAAAAATCCTTCCAAACCCGTTTTTGAGGATGGTTTTCGTGGCTTTTCAGTCAATTAGGCTTTTATTAACCATGCAAAAATCGCTAAAATCGTAGCCATTAGAAAAATATTTCACTCACATTTCGTGAACTGGATTCACGAAGGCGTGACTTGTAACAGCATTTCGATTGAGCATTGATTCTGCGTCATTTTTTCCACTTTTCAACAATAAGGCACCGGCGACACCTTTCCGGCTAACGATCACGAATGTTACAGTCTGTAACATTTCGTGATTTGAGCTAAGCTTTTTTTCGCCATTTTTCCCTCGCCCTACAATCTCGCATTCAAACGCGTTCAGGCCAGACAATGGCCGTTTAGCAAGGGCACAATCAATCGGCGCGGGGCCGATTTTCAGGGAAGCACAGTTTGTTGAATATCCGTCGTATAACTTTCACCGTCGCAACTATAGCCGCCTGTTCCATCATTGCGCCTCTTCAGGCGAATGCGGCAAATGGTTGTGGAGGGGCATCGTGGTATGCGTTGAGCTCCAAGACTGCTTCGGGCGAGCGTATGAACGCCGCCAACATGACCGCCGCTCACCGCTCGTTGCGGTTCGGCACCAAGGTCAAGGTTACCAATGCCCGTAACGGCAAGGCCGTTGTGGTACGCATCAATGACCGCGGTCCGTTCATCAAGGGTCGCGTTCTCGATCTTTCCAAGGCCGCTGCCAAAAACATCGGCATGATCAGTTCCGGCACCGCCAAGGTCTGCTACGAGGTCGTCAGCGCCAATTGAGCCTTGCCCTTGCCGCCATTCGCGTCTACCAACCGGGCTAATCAGCAAAATGAGGTAGACAATGCGTTTGGGCGGGCGTTTGGCCGGAGCAATCGAAGTATTGGCGGATATTGAGGGACGCAGGCGTCCCGTTGCCGATGCTCTGAAGGACTGGGGACTTGCCCATCGTTTCGCAGGTTCGGGTGACAGGGCCCGCGATCGGCAACATCGTCTATGACGCGCTGCGCATGAAACTGTCACACGCCTGGCTGATGGATGACGACAGCGCCGCCTCGCTTGGTTATGCAGTTCTGCTGCGCCAATGGGGCAAGAGCTTTTCGGAACTGGCGGCGGAGTTCGACGGCGACAAATTCGCCCCTGCCGCGCCTGATGAAGAAAAGCAGAAAGCCTTTCTCTCCCGTTCTCTCGCCGACGCACCAGCCCATATTCAGGGCGACATTCCCGAATGGGTTCAAGCATCCTTCGAGACGGCGTTCGGAGAGGGCTGGCTTGCCGAGGCGCAGGCGCTGAATCAACGCCCGACACTTGATCTGCGCGCCAACACGCTGAAGGCCACTCGCGACAAGGTACTGAAGGCGCTGGAAGAGAGCGGTGCGGAAGCCACGCATATCGCCCGTCAGGGTGTCCGCATCCCCGCCGGCGAAGGCCCTTCCCGCCTGCCGAATGTGACCGCAGAACTGTCCTTCCAGAAAGGCTGGTTCGAAGTTCAGGACGAGGGATCGCAGATCGTCGCCGATCTTGCTGGCGCGCATGAGGGCGAACAGATCCTCGATTATTGCGCCGGTGGCGGTGGCAAGACGCTGGCCATGGCCGCCAGCATGAACAACAAGGGTCAGGTTCATGCCTTCGACGCCGATCGCAAGCGGCTCGCGCCGATCATCGAGCGGCTGAAACGAGCCGGCACGCGCAATGTGCAGGTTCATGACCGCGCAGCCGGACTTGTCCCCTTTCATGAAAAATTCGATCGCGTTCTGGTGGACGCCCCCTGCACTGGCACCGGAACATGGCGCAGGCGGCCTGACACCAAATGGCGGCTGACCACACGCAATCTGGAAGAACGGGTACAGCAGCAGGGCGAGGCCCTTTCGCAGGCCAAGGGTTTTGTGCGCCCCGGCGGCGAGCTGCTTTATGTCACTTGCTCGGTTCTGCCCGAGGAAAACGAGCAGCAGGTCACGCGCTTCTGCGAAGAAAATCCGCAATTCTATATCGGTTCGGCACTGGAACGCTGGCAGGCGACTTTTGGCGGCAATGCAAACAAACCGCATTCCTCTGACGGCAAGACAGTGACGCTGACGCCTGCAACTACAGATACGGATGGTTTCTTCTTCTGCGTAATGAAACGCAAAGCCTGAAACAGGTTTTACACGCGCTGATTTTACTTCGAAAAATACCGCGTAGCTTGTTTCAAAGCATTCTAAACTAGAATATTTGACACAAGTTTGCGATTGGGTCAGAACTCGCTTGCCGCAGCGTGAAGTTATTTCACGCCTGCCCAAGGAGAGGGATCATGATCCGCAAAACCATTCTCAGCGCGTCTTTCGCGCTTCTGGCCGCATCCGCGACCTTCACCGCACTTCCCGCCCGCGCTGCGACCGACGCCGCCGCTGTCGTCAAGCATTACGCCGACGTCGCGCATGCGAAATACGAGGATTCGCTGACCACGGCCAAGGCGCTGGACAAGGCAATCGACGCGCTGATCGCAACGCCGAGCGAAGGAACATTGAAAGCTGCACGTGAAGCGTGGATCAAGGCGCGCGTTCCCTACCAGCAATCGGAAGTCTATCGTTTCGGTAACCCTGTTGTCGACGCCTGGGAAGGCAAGGTAAACGCCTGGCCGCTGGATGAAGGCCTGATCGACTATGTCGACGGTTCCTACGGCACCGAGAGCGACGAGAACGAGCTTTACGTCGCAAACATCATCGCCAATCCGAAGATCAAGATCAGCGGCGAAGATGTCGATACCTCGAAGATCACCCCCGAACTGATCGAAAGCCTGCACGAGGCGGGCGATGTCGAAGCCAATGTGACCACCGGTTACCACGCCATCGAATTCCTGCTCTGGGGCCAAGACCTGAACGGCACCGGACCTGGTGCGGGCAACCGCCCCTATACCGACTACGACAAGAAGAATTGCACGAACGGCAATTGCGACCGCCGCGCCGATTACCTGAAGTCCGCCTCCACCCTGCTGATCAAGGATCTTCAGGAAATGGTGGACGCCTGGGCGCCGGAAGGCGAAGCCACCAAGACAGTGGAAGCCGACCCGAAAGCCGGCCTGACCGCCATTCTCACCGGCATGGGCTCTCTTTCCTATGGCGAGCTGGCAGGCGAGCGCATGAAGCTCGGCCTTCTGCTGCACGATCCGGAAGAGGAGCATGATTGCTTCTCCGACAATACCTATAATTCGCATCTTAACGACGCCATCGGCATCGCATCTGCCTATACCGGCGAATATACCCGTGTGGATG
Organism: Rhizobium sp. AN6A; assembly: GCF_900215635.1. Classification (NCBI taxonomy): domain Bacteria; kingdom Pseudomonadati; phylum Pseudomonadota; class Alphaproteobacteria; order Hyphomicrobiales; family Rhizobiaceae; genus Rhizobium; species Rhizobium sp. AN6A. Next base: position 1,337,170 of record NZ_OCNC01000004.1, on the reverse strand, counting down.
GAACGAAGATGACCGGCGCCTCGCTGTCGGAGCTGGTCGGCGCCAAGGACAAGGCGCTGAACGACGAGATGACGGCGAAGCTGAACAAGACGCTCGACGCCATGCATGCCATGGAAAAGCGCGCCCAGACCGTCGAGGCCTACGACCAGATGATCGGCGAAGGCAACAAGGAAGGCAACGCCGTGGTTCAGACGGCCATCGACGGCCTTCTCGACCAGACGAAAACCGTCGAACGCGTGATTGCGGCACTCGATCTCGGCAAGATCGAACTTGAAGGTTCCGCCAGCCTCGATAATCCGAACGCCGTCTTCAAATAAGAACCAATGCGGGCCGCAGATCGCTGCGGCCCGCCATTCCCATGCTTTCCATGAAGTCATCGCTGCCGCGGATCCGCAAGCCGTTCTTCTTCGCCGGGGCAGCCTGCCTTGTGGCATCGATGGTGCTTGCCGCGCCGCTTCGAGACGATCTGACGGAAAAAGACCGAAGCCGCGTTCAGGCTGTCACCGCGCCGACGATGGATTTTACCAGGCCGGAGCCCTTCGAGGCTATGTCCGGCGGGGCAACGACCAGCACCAACAAAGCCGATAGCGGCGCGTTTTCGCATCCATCCGCAACAATGCCGTTCGAGCGAAAACAGGATTTCAAGCTCGGAAATGCGCTGTTCCAGAAGCTCTGGGTGTCTTCCCCCTCCTCCACGCAAGCCTCGGACGGGTTGGGGCCGCTCTATAACGCCCGATCCTGCCAGGCCTGCCATGTGAAGGACGGCAGAGGCCGACCGCCACGTGCCGGCGAAGATGCCGTCTCCCTGTTTCTGCGGCTGGCCCGGCCTGCCCGCAACGAGGCGGAACGGGCAGCGATTGCGCGCCACGAGGTGTTGAATTTTCCCGACGAGACCTATGGCCGGCAGCTTCAGAACCTTGCCATTCCCGGCCTCGCCGCAGAGGGCAAACCTGTCGTCACCTATATCGAAAAGCCCGTGCGGCTGGCCGACGGCGAGGTGGTGATGCTGCGCAAGCCAGACTATGCCGTGGCAGGCCTGCACTATGGCCCCCTGGGCGTCGATACGACTTTGTCGGCGCGGATTGCCATGCCAACCCTTGGGCTTGGGCTGATCGAGGCCATTGCCGATGCCGATATTCAGGCCGGCGCCGATCCGGATGACAAAAATGGCGACGGCATTTCCGGGCGCCCTGCTTTTGTACGGGATCACCGGACCGGCGAAGTGAAGCTCGGCCGATTTGGCTGGAAAGCCCAGAACGCCAGCGTCCGCGACCAGAGCGCCAGCGCGTTCTCCCACGATATCGGCATTTCCACGCCGGATGCACAAAACGCCTATGGCGATTGCACAGACGTTCAGAAAGACTGTCTTGCCATGCCGACCGGCGTGCAGCCACGGCTTGGGCCAGTGGAAGCGCCGGACCCCATCCTCGATCTCGTGACCTTTTACGCCGAAAACCTCGCAGTGCCGCAGCGCCGCGATGTGGGTGATCCCACCGTGTTGCGGGGAAAGCAGCTTTTCTACGCATCCGGCTGCACATCCTGCCATACACCGAAATTCGTCACCCGCCGTGACGCTGCAGACCCCATGCAGTCTTTCCAGCTGATCTGGCCCTATTCGGATTTTCTGCTGCACGACATGGGAGAGGAGCTTGCCGACGGCCAGCAGGTGGGCGAAGCAAGCGGGCAGGAATGGCGAAGCCAGCCGCTCTGGGGTATCGGTCTGACGCAAAGCGTGAATGGCAACGGCTTTTACCTGCATGACGGGCGGGCGCGCAGCCTGACAGAAGCGATATTATGGCACGGCGGCGAAGCGCAAAAAGCGCGCGATGCCTTTGCCGACTTGCAAAAATCCGACCGGCAGGCTTTGCTGGCTTTTCTGGAGTCCCTTTGATGAAAAATGCCATGCGAAAAATACCCGGTCTCATCTCCGTGCTGCTGCTTTTGGGCATGCGGCCCGCAATGGCGCAGGATGTGGAGCTGATGCCGCCGCCACCGCTCGACCCCGTACAGGTGCGGGGCGTGATGGAAAAAGCGGTGAACGGTTTCATCCGTCCCGGCTATGACCACTTCCGGCAATCGGCAGAGAAGCTGGAAGGCAGCATGAAGGCGTTCTGCGCCGCCCCTTCCAAAACGACGGATGAGGCGGCCAAAGCGGCCTTTGCCGATACGGTCTCCAGCTGGTCAACCATCGAGATCGTTCGGGTCGGTCCGGTGATCGAGAACAACCGCTTCGAACGTGTGCTCTATTACCCAGACAAGAAGGGTCTTGGCCTGAAACAGGTACAGCGTTACCTTGCGGAAAAGGACGAAAGCGTCACCAGCGCCGAGAGCCTGAAGGGCAAGAGTGTCGCAGCGCAGGGGCTCGGCGCGCTGGAATTCGTGCTCTATGGCACCGGTGCGGGTGACCTGTTCGACAAGAAGGCCGATTTCCGTTGCCGTTATGGCGCAGCGATTGCCGGCAACGTTGCCAATGTGGCGGCGGAGCTTTCCGACAGCTGGAACGCACCTGATGGAGCGCAGAAAAACTGGACGCAGCCCGGCGCGGATAATCCCGTCTTTCGCGATGAGCGTGAGGCGCTGGTTGCCCTGCTTGGCATTCTCGTGCACGGCGCCGAAGCAATCCGCGACCAGCGCATAGAGACATTCTACAAGGGGCCGGACAAGGCGAAGTTTCCCCGCACGGCGATCTACTGGCGGTCCGGCCTGACGTGGAAAAGCATTGCCGCAAACATCAAGGCCGTTCAGACCCTGCTGCACACGGCGAATATGGTCGAACTCGTGCCACCCGACCAGCGCTCCATCGTCAACTCCATCGATTTCATCGCCAAATCGATGATCCGCATTGCCGGAACGATTGATGCCAACGTGGAAAAGGCGCTTGATGACGATCAGCAACGCGCCAAGGTGGATTACCTGCTGCTGAACGGCAAAGACCTGATCTACCGCCTCAACGACCAGTATGGCGGCGCAATCGGTCTCAGCTCCGGCTTTTCCTTCGCCGACGGAGACTGAGGCGGTGATATCAGGCAAAAAGCCGACGCTGATAGACCGGCGCAGCTTCATCAAGGCGGCGGGCATTCCGTTCCTTGCGACGCTCGCTCCCGGCTCGCTGCATGCGCTCGAACGCGCCGACGCTGTCTTCGCTTCCGCTTTTCGCGCCCATGACGGTTCCTACGGCATTGCGACTGTGAGCGAACGCGGCGAGATTATCGACCGTGTTGCGCTTCCAGCCCGCGCCCATGGAATGGCAACGAGCCATGCGACCGGCGTGACAGTGGCCTTTGCGCGCCGGCCCGGCACCTTCTTCATGGCCTTTGACCCCGCGCGACGCCGCGAACCTGTCGTGATGCACACGCCGGAAAATCGCCACTTCTACGGCCACGGACAATTTTCTCCCGACGGTGCGATCCTCTACGTCAGCGAAAACGACTTCGATGGCAATCGCGGTGTTATCGGGCTTTACGATGCCCGCGACGGATTTGTCCGCATTGGTGAATACGACGCCCACGGCATTGGCACCCATGACATGACCGTGAGCGACGATGGCAGGCTGATCGTCATCGCCAATGGCGGCATCGAGACCCACCCGGATTTCGGCCGAACCAAACTCAATGTCGACAGCATGCAGCCGTCGCTCGTGCTTCTGGACGCCGCCAGCGGCCAGTTGATCCAGAAACATGCGATGCCAGACCAGTTGCGACAGCTTTCCACCCGCCATGTCGATCTCGGCGATGACGGGCGTGTCTGGTTCGCCTGCCAATATGAGGGACCGCGCAACGATCTTCCGCCGCTTGTCGGCCATTTCTCGAAGGGCGAGGACCTTGCCTTCGTCGATCTACCAGAGCAAACGACGGTGCGCCTTGCCAATTATGTCGGTGCCATCGCCGTCAACCGACGCGATGGCCTGGTGGGCCTGACCTCACCCAATGGCAACGCGGCCGTGACGCTGGATGCGAAAACCGGGCGTGTCGTAGCAGAGACGACCGTGCGGGAGGCTGCGGGCGTTGCCCCCGCCACAAAGGGCATTGCGGTTTCTTCCTATGACGGATTTTTCGAGGCTATTCGCAGCGACGTGGCGTGGGACCAGCATATCGTGCGTATTTCAGGCTAAAATACTGAAAATGCACCGGAACAAAAAAGACCAAAAAGCATTTGAGGCGTCATGAAAAACCTGTCCGTGTATATCATTTTCGTGGTTGTGGTTGTTGCGCTGGGTGCGCTCATCGGCATCAACAACGTGCCGGGCGAATGGTACCAGTCGCTTCAGAAGCCGCCCTTCAACCCGCCCAACTGGATATTCGGACCCGTTTGGACAACGCTCTACGTGATGATCGGTATTACAGGCGCGCGAACTTGGATCGTGAGACCAGCGGGCACGCGCATGCGTCTCTGGTTCACGCAGCTGGTGCTGAATTTCCTGTGGTCGCCCATCTTTTTCGGCATGCAAAGCCCGACGGGCGCGTTGGTCATCATCGTGCCGATGCTGATCTGCATTCTGGCTTTCATTGCGCTCACCTATAGTCGCGACCGCATCTCCATGTGGCTTTTCGTGCCCTACGCACTTTGGGTCGCCTTTGCCACGCTGCTGAACGCCAGCATCGCCGTGCTGAACTAATTGCTCCTGCGGCACTTGCCTTGCCCGCCGCCACACGCCATGTCAGTTTGCGGTGAGGACAAAAGCAGGCAGGTAAGCCATGGAGATCACGGATCCCGGCGATTTTCGTCAGCGGATAGAAAGAAGCTTTGCGCGGCAGGGTGTGGTGCAGGCAATCGGTGCGCAGATAAGCCGCATCGAACACCGTCTGGTGGAAATCGAGCTGCCCTTTCATGAAAAGCTGACACAGCAGCACGGCATATTGCATGCCGGTGTCATTGCCGCAGGCCTGGATACCGCCTGCACCTATGCCGCCTATACGATCATAGAGCCGGAAGCCTCGCTGCTGACAATCGAGTTTAAGGTCAACCTCATGTCGCCGGGGCGCGGCGAGCGGTTCCTGTTTCGTGGCGAAATCATCAAGCCGGGCAACAACCTGATCGTGGCCGATGGCCGCGCTTACGCCCTTTCGGACGGGCCTGCGAAGCTGATCGCCTCCATGACAGGCACGATGATGGTGGTGAAGGGCCGCGAGGATATTACCGGATGAGCTACCGGCTTTTGCATGTTGCAGACAAATCCATACTTTTCGTCATGGCGGCTTCCGCCGAATACGGCCCCCACCTGCAGGCGCGCATCGCGCCCTTGATGACCGGCGTCGGCCCAGTCGAGGCAGCGATTTCGGTCACGGCAATTCTTGCCGGTCTCGATGCGGCGGACCATCTGCCTGACCTTGTCGTTTCGCTCGGCTCCGCCGGCTCGCGGACGCTCGACCAGACGGGCATCTATCAGGCGATTTCTGTTGCCTATCGCGACATGGATGCCTCGGCCTTCGGTTTTGAAAAGGGCCGCACGCCGTTTCTCGATCTGCCGGCCGAGGTGGCCTTGTCTCTGCGCATACCCGATATTGCCGAGGCGCGGCTTTCCACGGGCGCCAATGTCGTCTCTGGTGCCACTTATGGGTCGATCGATGCCGATATGGTGGAAATGGAAACCTATGCCGTGCTCCGGGCCTGCCAGCGCTTCGACGTGCCGCTCATCGGCCTGCGCGGTATTTCCGATGGCAGGGAAGATGTGAACCATGTGGACGACTGGACGGAATACCTGCATATCATCGATGAAAAGCTCGCAGACGCCGTCGACAGGCTTTGCCACGCCATCGAAGACGGTGCGATCACCCTTTGAACCTCGCGATTTCCGCAAATTTCCGGCGTTTGACGCCCGCTTCCGGGTTGCCTAAAGCCGCCATTTTCTTTAAAGGCTCGCCATGACCCAGATAGCCCATCCCGACAGCATTCTCATCATCGATTTCGGCAGCCAGGTGACGCAGCTGATTGCGCGCCGCATCCGCGAAGCCGGGGTCTATTGCGAAATCCACCCGTTTCAGAATGCCGCAGAGGCGTTTGAGAAGCTCCAGCCCAAGGGCGTGATCTTCTCCGGCGGCCCCGCATCTGTCACGGCGGAAGGCAGCCCGCGCGCTCCGCAGGCGGTGTTCGACAGCAAGGTTCCGATCCTCGGCATCTGCTACGGCCAGCAGACGCTCTGCACCCAGCTCGGCGGCGTTGTCGAGGGCGGTCACGCGGCGGAATTCGGCCGCGCCGATATCGACATCAAAAAGGCAAGCCCTCTGTTCGACGGTTTCTGGGAACAGGGCAAGAGCTATCCCGTCTGGATGAGCCACGGCGACCGCGTGACGAAACTGCCGGAAGGTTTCGAGGTTATCGCAACCTCCGAGAACGCACCCTTCGCCATAGCTGCCGACGAGACACGCCACTATTACACCACCATGTTCCACCCGGAAGTGGTGCATACGCCAGATGGCGGCAAGCTGCTCTCCAACTTCGTGCACAAGATCGTCGGTCTCAAATCCGATTGGACGATGGCAGCCTATCGTGCCGAGATGATCCGCAAGATCCGCGATCAGGTCGGCACCGGGCGCGTGCTCTGCGCACTCTCCGGCGGCGTCGATTCCTCGGTTGCGGCGATCCTCATCCATGAGGCGATCGGTGACCAGCTGACCTGCGTTTACGTTGATCATGGCCTGATGCGACTTGGCGAAAGCGAGCAGGTCGTCGGCATGTTCCGCGATCATTACAATATTCCGCTGGTACATGTGGATGCCGCAGACATGTTCCTGGGCCAGCTTTCGGGCGTCTCCGACCCGGAAGTGAAGCGCAAGACCATCGGCCGTTTGTTCATCGAGGTCTTCGAGGCGGAAGCTGCCAAGATCGCAGCAGACGGCAAGGGTGCTCCGAATTTCCTGGCGCAGGGCACGCTTTACCCTGACGTCATCGAGAGCGTTTCCTTCTCTGGCGGTCCTTCCGTCACCATCAAGAGCCACCACAATGTCGGTGGCCTTCCCGAGCGCATGAACATGCAGCTGGTGGAGCCTCTGCGCGAACTCTTCAAGGACGAGGTGCGTGCGCTTGGCCGTGAACTCGGCCTGCCGGAAAGCTTCATCGGCCGCCATCCCTTCCCCGGCCCGGGTCTGGCGATCCGCTGCCCCGGTGCGATCACCCGCGAGAAGCTCGATATTCTGCGCAAGGCAGATGCGATCTATCTCGACGAAATCCGCAAGGCGGGTCTTTACGACACCATCTGGCAGGCCTTCGCAGTGCTCCTGCCGGTGCAGACCGTGGGCGTCATGGGTGACTACCGCACCTATGACTTCGTCTGTGCGCTCCGCGCCGTGACCTCCGTGGATGGCATGACGGCGGATTTCTACCCCTACGACATGAATTTCCTCGGCCGCGCCGCGACCCGCATCATCAACGAAGTCCGCGGCATCAACCGTGTCGTCTATGACGTGACGAGCAAGCCGCCCGGCACGATCGAGTGGGAATAAACGAAGGCGGAGCAATTCCGCCTTTGTTCCTCTTTTGTTCTTTATTTTATCACCGCACAATGATAGGTTTCCGGCCTTGGTATAAGGCTGTGGAGCATCGTCATGGAGTGCGAGTTGGCGGACGAAAGAGCCTTAAGGCAGCTTTGTTTTGATGGGTTGGAGCCGCAGAAAATACGGCGCATCAATCCGCGCTTTCGAAACAAGCTCCTGCTACTGCTGAAGCCACCACGGCAATTGGCGGAAAGAATTTTTGTCGATGCGTCGCATCATGCCATGGGTCGGACAACGCGCGAGGCATATCCGGCCGAGCTTCTGCACATAACCCTGCTGTGTTTGGGATGTTTCGAGACAATCCCTCACGGACTGACAAGCAGGCTGAAGGCGGCAATGGGTGCGGTAAGCGCGCGGCCTGTTCCAGTCACCCTGGACGGAAGCGCGCTTTTCGGCAATCGCAACAGTCTGGTACTGCGAAACGGTGGTGATCTGCCGGAGATCAACGCTCTGGTGAAGCTGCTGCAACGGGCGCTTCGACAGGCGAACCTTCCCTATATCGCGGCACCATCTTTCACGCCGCATATCACGATGATTTATGGCTGCGGGAAGATAGAGCCGATGCCAGCCGGAAAGCCTTATAGCTGGCTTGCGGGTAATTTCGAGCTTGTTTTCAGCCACAATGGCGAAACGCGACATGAGTCTCTTGGACGCTTCGCACTTTCCGCAAAAGCGGATCGTTATGAGCCGCTCGAAAGCCAGCTGCATTTACCGGATAAACTGATCGGTCCGAGAAAACGGCCTAACCGAAAGCAGGCGGAACGCTAAGGCCCGCCAACATATACGCACGAGCGAGGCGATGTCGCCTCGCTGCAAACGATAATCAGCTTAGAGCTGAACCTTGTCGAAAGCCTTGCCGTCGATGCCAAGCGCTTCGAGGTCGGCGCGGGCCGGCTTGCGATGCGCGCGAACAGCGGCCGAAACCGAAAGTGCGGCACCGAGAACGGCGAAAGTTTCGCCAAAGAAGTTACGCGATGTCTTTGCAACCTGACGCATTTTTCTCTCCATCTTTGATGCCCAGATAATGGGCATTTTCGGCCTCTGCTACAACTCATGATGTAGCAGGGAAGCCATGCAGCTTTGCTCGCGCTCGTTTGGATGTCAGACACTGCATTTTTGCATGGCTTGAATCCCGTGCTTCAGGCTGCGGGTTGAATACGGCGCATTATTTGTTATGCCGGAAGTTCAAGACAAAGAGGCAGGCAACATGACGGTCACCATTTACGGCATCAAGAACTGCGACACGATGAAAAAAGCCAGAAGCTGGCTGGAAGCCAACGGTGTCGACTATTCTTTCCATGACTACAAGACGGCCGGCATCGACCAGGCCCATCTCGAAACATGGTGCGATGCCGCGGGCTGGGAAACGGTTCTGAACCGGGCTGGCACCACCTTCAAAAAACTGGACGATACACAGAAAGCCGATCTTACCCGTGAAAAGGCCATTGGCCTGATGCTGGAGCAGCCCTCCATGATCAAGCGACCGGTTCTGGAGGCCAAGGCGACGATAACCGTCGGCTTCAAGCCGGAAACCTATCAGTCCCTCTTTGCGTGAGCGCAAGCCGCCATGTCCAAGACAACCCGCGCTACACAGATGCTGACCAAGGCCGGTGTGAACTTCACCACAGTTACCTATGACTACGACCCGAATGCCGACCGGATCGGCCTGCAGGCGGCCGAAGCTATCGGCGAGCCGCCACATCTGGTTCTTAAAACACTGATGGCTGAGCTGGATGGCAAGCCGGTCTGCGTCGTCGTCCCATCCGACCGGGAAGTGAGCATGAAGAAGCTCGCCGCCGCCTTCGGGGGCAAATCCGCAAGCATGATGAAGCCCGCCGATGCAGAGCGGGCAACCGGTTATCATGTGGGCGGCATCAGCCCTTTTGGACAGAAGAAACAGGTTCCGACCGCCATAGAGGCTGAGGCCATGACACATTCCTATGTCTACATGAATGGCGGCCAGCGCGGTTTGCAGGTGAGGCTTTCCCCCGGCGACGCGCAGGCAGCGCTGAAAGCCGTTGTCGCACCTTTGGTGGCCGATTGACGTCTGAACACAGCTTTGAAAGCATTTGGCTTTCGAAGCGAATGGGCTATGGTCGGCGCCTCCGATTGAAATATACGAAGGCAGATCATGACTGTTTCCCCCATCGATCCCGTCAAACTCGAGAAACTGGCTGAAGTCGCCATTAAGGTCGGCCTGCAATTGCAGAAGGATCAGGATCTGGTGATCACCGCTCCGCTGGCGGCGTTGCCGCTGGTGCGGTTTTTGACCAAACACGCCTATCTTGCCGGCGGTGGGCTGGTCACCACCTTCTATTCCGACGAAGAAACCACGCTTTCCCGCTACCGCCACGCCAGCGACGCCAATTTCGACCGGGCTTCCGGCTGGCTCTATGACGGCATGGCCAAGGCCTATGCCAATGGCGCGGCGCGGCTGGCGATTGCGGGTGACAACCCGATGCTGCTGGCCGAACAGGATCCCGCCAAGGTGGCGCGCGCCAACAAGGCCAATTCCACGGCCTATAAGCCGGCGCTTGAGAAGATTTCCAACTTCGACATCAACTGGAACATTATCTCCTATCCAAACCCGTCCTGGGCAAAACAGGTCTTTCCCGGTGTGACGGAAGACGAAGCGGTTCGCAAGCTCGCGGACGCCATCTTCGCCGCTTCGCGGGTGGATCTTGCCGATCCGGTTGCGGCATGGGCGGAGCATAACGCCAATCTCGCCAAGCGTTCCGCATGGCTGAACGGTGAACATTTCTCGTCGCTGCATTTCACCGGTCCCGGCACGGACGTGAAAATCGGCCTGGCGGACGGCCACGAATGGCATGGGGGCGCCTCCACCGCCAAGAACGGTGTCACCTGCAACCCGAACATTCCGACGGAAGAAGTGTTCACCACACCGCATGCGCTGCGCGTGGACGGTTACGTGTCCAGCACCAAGCCGCTTTCACATCAGGGAACGCTGATCGACGATATCCAGGTGAAATTCGAAGGCGGCCGCATCGTGGAAGCCAAGGCTTCGAAGGGCGAAGCCGTGCTGAACAAGGTGCTCGATACCGACGAGGGTGCGCGGCGTCTGGGTGAAGTGGCGCTGGTGCCGCATTCCTCGCCGATTTCGGCAAGTGGCATCCTGTTCTACAACACGCTGTTCGACGAAAACGCCTCCTGCCACATTGCGCTCGGCCAATGCTATTCGAAATGCTTCGTTGATGGCGCTTCGCTGTCTCAGGATCAGATCAAGGCGCAGGGCGGCAATTCGAGCCTGATTCACATCGACTGGATGATCGGTTCCGACAAGGTGGATATCGATGGCGTGAAGCCGGATGGCTCCACGGTTCCAGTGATGCGCAAGGGCGAATGGGCCTGATAAAGAGCTATTTCGGCATCTGGCTCCGCTGACTGAGCCAGATGCTGAAAAGCACCGCAACGAACCCGACGATTTGCACTGGCGTGAGGCTTTGGCCGAGCGCCAGCCAGCCAAGCAGGGTCGCAACGACGGGGCTTAGGAAACCGAGCGAGGCTGCAGCCGAGGGTTCGATGCGGGCGAGACCCCGGAACCACAGAAAATAGGTCAAGGCGGCACCAATAATGCCGAGATAGGCCATGCCGAGAATATTGGCCGCGGTCGGTGCAGGTAGGGCCGGTTCCAGGAAATATGCGACCGGCAGAAGCAGAATGCCTCCAGCCGTCAATTGCCAGGCCGTAAAGGTGAGGTTCGACACCGGCGGTCGCCATTTGCGGGTGAGCACGGTTCCAAAGGCCATTGATACGGCGCCTGCAAGACCCGCAGCCACGCCGACGGCATCCAGCGCGGCAGCACCCGGCGCCAAAACCAGAAGTGCGACGCCGACAATACCCAGAAGACCAGCGACAATGGCCAGCGGCCGGACCGGCGCGGCGAGAAACAGCCGCGAAAGGCCGATGACGATCAGGGGTTGGACCGCACCCACAGTCGCGGCTACACCACCCGGCAGCCGGTAAGCCGAAACGAAAAGCATCGCCCAGAAAAACGAGAAATTCAGCGCACCTAGAATAAGGCTGCGTGGCCACCAAATGCCCTCCGGTAGTTTTCTGACCAGAAGCAAGAGCAATACGCCGGCCGGCAAGGCGCGCAGCATCGCAACATGGAATGGATATCCATGCGGCAGGAATTCGGTGGTGACGAAGTAGGTCGTTCCCCAGATGGCGGGGGCAAGTGCGGTCACCAGCACATCGGCGGCATAGGTGGTATTTTTCTTCATTTCAAGAATCTCTATATCAAGATAAATATAGTCTAGTCAATTTTATCTTGACGTCAAGATATCATTTGTTATGCCTTGGAGATGAACAAAGAACCGCTCGATCACGTCGATCACATTCTGGCGCAATGGCGCAAGGAGAGGCCCGATCTCGATGTCGCGCCCATGGGGCTGCTTGGGCGCTTGAAACGGCTAACCACGCATCTCGGTCGCGAGGTGGAGGCGGTGCTGCTGAAACACGGCCTCTCCTCTTCCGCTTTTGATGTGCTGGCGACATTGCGGCGCGCGGGCGCACCCTACCGGCTTTCGCCCGGTGATCTGCTGGCTATGACAATGGTAAGCTCCGGCACAATGACCAACCGGATCGACCAACTGGAAAAAGCCGGTCTGGTGGAGCGCATCCACAACCCGCAGGATCGTCGCAGCGTGTTGATATCATTGACGGAGCGGGGATTTGCCATTGTCGAGGACGCGGTCAGCGCCCATGTCGAGAACCAGCAACGGCTGGTCGCACAGCTTAGCGAAGAAGAGCGCACGGCGCTGAACAAGCTTGTGAAGCGGTTCCTCCAGGGGTTTGAAGCTTAGGTTTCCCACAACGCGGACAGGAACCAGCAATCGCGCAGGTGATGGCGCTTGTTTCGGCGATAAAAATCCTATAAGCAATTTTCCATAAACCTGTCCTACAGGTTGGAGGAAAGATTGTATAAGCCCATTTCGCATGAAACCGACCTCGTCAGCAGCGCGATTGGCGCAATCACGCGCCACATTCGCGAAAACGAACTTGCCCCCGGAGCGAAGCTGCCGAGCGAGCTTTCGCTCTCGCAGCAGCTCGGTGTCTCGCGGACCGTTGTTCGCGAGGCTTTCCGGTCCCTGTCGGCCATGCGGCTGATCGATGTCAGCGTCGGCAAGCGCGCTACGGTGGCGACGCTGGATCATGGCGCGATGTCGCTGATGTTCGAACATGGCATTCACACCGAGCAGATCAACATCCAGCAGATTTACGACGTACGTCGCACTATCGAAGTCAGAACCGTGACGTTGGCGGCGCTGCGGCGAACGGATGCGGAGGCGCTCACCATTCTCGACCACGCCAACAATATGGAGCGGGACTTCGGCAATAGTGACACGGTCATGGAACACGACCTTGCCTTTCACCTTGCCGTTGCCAGAGCCTCCAAGAACCCGGTTTTCGAACTCATTCTCGGCGCCTTTCAGAATGTGACGCGCCAGACATGGCCGATCGGCTGGAAGAGCCGCAAATCCGACGCGCAGCGTCATGCCGCGACTGAACTTCATATCGCCATCGGACAGGCCATTGCCGCGGGCGACCCGCAAACGGCCTCAACACTTATGGCGCGGCATTTCGATGAAAGCGTGCATGCGCTTCTGGCCGCCGGCATCGCCTGATTTTTCAAACGCAGTTCCAGATCGAAAACTGCCTGCCTCTGGAGGAGACACTTCATGAAAATTACGAAACTCGAAACCGTCCGCGTGGCGGAACGGGCAAACCTGCTCTGGGTTCTGGTCCACACTGATGAGGGCATTACCGGACTTGGTGAAACCTTCTACGGCGCCGAGACGGTTGAAACCTATGTGCACGAATATATCGCACCCCGCGTGATCGGCCGCGATCCGCTGCAGATCGACCTTCTGGCACAGGACCTCGTCGGTTATCTCGGCTTCCGTTCATCGGGGGCGGAAGTACGCGGCAATTCGGCCTTCGATATCGCGCTTTGGGATATTTTCGGCAAGGCCACCAACCAGCCTATTGCGCAATTGCTTGGCGGCTTCAGCCGCAGGGAAATCCGCACCTACAATACCTGCGCGGGCACGGAATATATCAAGAAGGCGACCGGCCAGCAGACGGCCAATTACGGCCTGTCCGGCGGCAAGGATTATGACGACCTGAACGGCTTCCTGCACCGGGCGGACGAGCTTGCCCATTCGCTGCTGGAAGACGGCATCACGGCCATGAAGATCTGGCCTTTCGATGCGGCGGCGGAAAAGACGCGCGGCCAATATATCTCGATGCCTGACCTGAAAAGCGCACTCGAGCCTTTCGAGAAAATCCGCAAGGCAGTCGGCGACAAGATGGATATCATGGTGGAGTTTCACTCCATGTGGCAGCTTCTGCCCGCCATGCAGATTGCCAAGGCGCTCACCCCTTACCAGACCTTCTGGCACGAAGATCCGATCAAGATGGACAGCCTTTCCAGCCTGACGCGTTATGCCGCCGTTTCACCCGCGCCGATTTCCGCATCGGAGACGCTCTGCTCGCGCTGGGCTTTCCGAGATCTCCTGGAAACTGGCGCTGCCGGTGTGGTGATGCTTGACATCAGCTGGTGTGGTGGACTTTCCGAAGCGCGTAAGATCGCTTCCATGGCCGAAGCCTGGCATCTGCCGGTCGCGCCGCATGATTGCACCGGCCCGGTGGTGCTCTGCGCCTCCACGCATCTGTCGCTCAACGCACCGAATGCGCTGGTTCAGGAAAGCGTGCGTGCTTTCTACAAGACGTGGTACCGCGATCTCGTTACCGCATTGCCGGAAGTTAAAAACGGCATGATCACCGTGCCGCCGGGTGCCGGCCTTGGCATGGAGCTGCATCCCGACATTGAAAAGACCTTCACCGTCAGCCGCCGTTTTTCAGATGCGGCGTCGATCTGATCAGAACAGACTGCCCTGATTTCCCGGGTCGGAAGAGGCCGGTTTCACCGGCTTCTTTTTGGGAGCGGCAGGCGTGGGAACGTCAGATGATGGAGTAGCCTCGCCTGTCGTCAGGGCGGCCACGCGGCCGTCGGCGAACTCCATCGACACCACAGCACCGGACGCGATGGCGGAAGCGCGGGTCAGCGGCCGGTTCTCCTCGTCGCGGATGACAGCATAACCGCGGTTCAACACATTCTTGTAGGACAGCGACTGCAGGATGCGGTCATGGGCAGCAAGGCCCGAACGGTTCTGCACCATGCGGTGAAGCACGGCGGTGTCGGCACGTCGCGTTGCGGTGACGACCCGTTCCTTCTGCCGCTCCAACTGGCCGAGCAAGCGGGCGGGCAGCGAACGCAGCGCGGAATCGGTCGAGGAAATTCTCGACTGCGCCTGCAACAGGCGGCGCTCCACAAGCGCCTCGGCCCTCTGCATGCGTTCCGTAACACGCTGGCGATGCTGCCGCAGGCCATTCAGCAGGATTTCCGGCCTCAGACCCGAAGCAGAGCGTTCGAACGCGCGGCGCTTGTTCAGCGTCGTCATCTCAAGCCCGCGACCCAAACCGCTTGCGGCCTCATCGAAACGACGGCGCGGCAGAGCCAGAAGCTGGTCAAGCGATGGCAGTGCACGCACCAGCGCACGCACGCCCTGTCGGCGATTGTCCATTTGGCGTGATACCGAGCCGGAAAGGCGCGCTGCAAGGCCGGAGAGCTGCGCCTCCAGTTCCGCACGCACCGGCACGGCCATTTCGGCGGCACCCGTCGGTGTGGGCGCGCGCACGTCGGCGGCGTAGTCGATCAGGGTCGTATCCGTCTCATGCCCCACGGCGGAAATCAGCGGGATTTCGCTCTCGGCAGCGGCGCGCACGACGATTTCGTCGTTGAAGCTCCAGAGATCTTCCAGACTGCCGCCGCCACGGGCGACGATCAGCACGTCGGGGCGTGCAATCTCACCGCCGGGCTGAAGCGCATTGAAACCGCGAATGGCGTTCGCCACTTCCTCACCCGAGCCCTCGCCCTGCACCTTGACCGGCCAGACGACGACATGGACCGGAAAGCGATCCGAAATGCGGTGGAGAATATCGCGAATGACTGCGCCCGTGGGCGATGTGACAACGCCGATGACACGCGGCATGAACGGCAGGCGGCGTTTGCGTTCCGCATCGAACAGCCCTTCCGCCGCCAGACGTCGGCGGCGGTCCTCCAGCAAAGCCATCAGCGCGCCCGCGCCGGCCGGTTCGAGGCTTTCTATGACGATCTGATATTTCGAGGAGCCGGGAAAGGTGGTGACCTTGCCGGTGGCGATGACCTCCATGCCTTCTTCCGGGCGGAACTTCAGCCGCGAGAAAGTACCCTTCCAGATAACCGCATCGATGCGGGCGCGATCGTCCTTCAGGGAGAAATAGGCGTGACCCGAAGAATGCGGACCCCGGTAGCCGGAAATCTCGCCGCGCACCCTCACCTGATCGAAAGCCGTCTCCACCGTTCGCTTGATGGAACCCGACAGTTCGGAAACCGAGAACTCGGCAAGATTGCTCAATGCGGCATTGGAGAAAATATCGCTCATGCCCGTTTGTAACCAAAACCCGTCGATTCGGAAATGCCGGCACTGGCCGGCTCTATTTTTAACGGCGATGAAACCATATCCTCAACTAACGAGTTAGGAAAATGGGTGAGGGAGGAGAAAACAAGGGTTCGTTAGGGAAGAGGACGCTACGTCTTATCCCAGACCCGGCAACCAAAGAGGAGGCGGCATTCATGATTTTTCTTACCGCCACATTGCTCGGCGTAACCGCAGTTGCGTTGCGTTCGGTATTCAGCATCATTTTCATCTGCCTGATGGTTATCGGCGCCTATGGTGTCGCAATGGCGATTTCTGCAACCGCCGTGCCGCTGATGTCGCTGCTCTTGGCGCTTGCCGGTTATAATTTCGGCGTTGTGAGTGTGGTCATCGGCCTTCTCGTGCTGCAACGTCCGCGTTCCACCCAGCCGACGCTTTAAAGCACACGGCCTTGCGGCTTCGCCACTTCGCCCTGACCGAGGTTTACGGACTGGCTGTAGACCTTTCCATCTCTTTTCTGCTGATCTTTTATATCGGCATCGACCCGCTTGCCGCCCGTCTTCCGGGCGCTTTGGCAGGGCTTGCGACGAGTTGGAGGCTAAACCATTCGAATGGCGATGGCCCCAATGAGCTGAACGGCTTTCTGATGAACGCCGTCACGCTTATCTCCCGCATGGTTGGCGTCGGGCTGTTTGCCCTGCTGCAATGGCGCAATCCACTGGTGCAGCCGCTGGTCCCGCTTGCCTTTTCGGCACTCGCGGCACTGGTGCTGGCGCTTTACGGCTACAGACGGCTTCAAAAGCAGCGTGCGGATCGGGATTAAACCGTCTCCCAACCGTCCTTTTCCGCCGCACGGTAGATGGCATCGATGAAAAGCTGGTTGTTCCTCGAGCTTTCCAGGGTGACGACCTCGCCCTCACCTTTCACCGCGCGGGCAAAGGCCTCTGCCTCCAGCTTGTACTGACGACTGTCCTGAAACCGGAAGACTTGCGACTGGTTATGGCCCTGGTTGGTCAACTCGATTTCCTCCGCACCCCAGCGATTGGCGTTGAAGGGAGATTTGATCTCGATGTACCCGTCCGTGCCGTGGAAAACCATCATCTGGCGGGCGGCAAGCTGAGTCGCCAGATAAAAGCTCAGTTCGAAGCCGCCGAAATCAGCCCTGACGCTGGAATAGATATCGGTGCCGAATTCCTTATCACGCTCGACGCTCGCCTGTACGCGCTTCGGCTCGGCACCTGTGGCAAAACGGGTGACGATGGTCGGGTAGACGCCGATATCCGGCAAGGCACCGCCGCCAAGTTCGGGAATATTGCGCATATTGCAGGGATCGCGGTTGAAGTAGCTGAAAGCGCCCTGCACATGCTTCAGCGTTCCGATTGCACCTGATGCCAGCAATTCCTTCACCTTGGCCCAAACAGGAGAATAGGTGACCATGAAGGCCTCCGACACGACAACGCCGTTGTCATCCCTCGCTGCGATGATGGCGTCGATCTCTTCAGCCTTGAGTGCAATCGGCTTTTCACACAGAACGTGTTTGCCGGCATTGGCAGCTTTTATGGTCCATTCCACATGTTGCGAGGTGGGAAGCGGAATATAGACGGTATCGATCACATCGGACGCAAGCATTTCCTCATAGGAGCCGAAGGCATGCGGGACGGAAAAACGGTCTGCAACCGCGCGCGCCTTGGCATGATCGCGGCTGGCGATGGCGTTGACCACACAGTTCCGCGCATCCTGTATCGCCGGAATGACGTGATCCTGAGCGATTTTCGCCGTTGAAATTATTCCGAAGCGCAGCATTTCATTCTCCCACTCTGTAGTTCCCGAAAACTTACCATCGTCGCGCCGCCTGGCAAGTCGCGCGAGACGTAACTGCAAAAGCTATGGCCGGATTCGTCCTTCCTTTGTCGGTTTCCATGCTTTTATCCAGCCTTTCAAAGGTGAATTATGCTATGCATGAACCCAATGGAGAATCATGAAATGTCCTCTTCTCACACGGCACTCCTTGTCATCGACGTTCAGGAATCCTTCCGGCACACCCCCTATTTCCAAGAAAGCGAACTTCCCGCCTATCTGGAAAAACAGCAGGCACTGATCGACGGCGCCGAGGCGTCGGGCATTCCCGTCGTGCAAATCTTTCATGTCGATGGCGACCGAGCCTTTGCAGAGGAGAGCGGCTATATTCGCGCACTCGAGGGTGTGCGCATTACCCCTGACGTCACCTTTCGCAAGAACCGCCACTCGGCTTTCGCCGGCACCGGCCTCGATATCTGGCTGACGCAAAAGGGTATCAACCGGCTGATCGTATCCGGCATCCGCACCGAACAGTGCTGCGAAACGACCACCCGGCATGCATCGGACCTCGGTTACAAAGTCGATTACGTCACCGAGGCGACGCTTACCTTTCCAATGACGCACGCCTCGGGCACCGTGTTCAGCCCTGATGATATTCGCACCCGAACCGAGTTGGTGCTGGCCGGTCGCTTTGCGCGCATCGTGACCGTCGGCGACGTTCTCGAAACGGTACGAAAGGCCGCCTAATGGACAATGGCGGCACGCGCATCATTCCCTTTTATACGCTTGTGCCGCCACACGCGTTGTTGCTCGACATTGCCGGCCCGTTGGAGGTGATCCGTTATGCCAACGCGGAACAGCGGGACATCCATTTCGACTGCCGCTACATCGCGGAACATGACCAGCAGCAATCCTCCATCGGCCTTGGGCTTTGCGGGCTGGAGGCCTTGCCCGCAACCCTGCCGGACAATGCTTTCCTGCTGATTTCCGGCAGCATCTCCCGCTTCGACAACGCGCCGGAGATGCGACGGGAGCGGCAGGCGCTGGTGGCATGGTTGCGCCGCGCAGTGCGCGCGGACACCACAGTCATTTCCATTTGCTCCGGCGCACTGCTTGCGGGCGAAGCCGGACTTTTCGACGGGCGGAACTGTACGACACATGCGGATTGCGTCGAAGCGCTGCGCCGCACCGCACCGCTGTCGCAGGTGGCCGAAAACCGCCTTTTTGTGGAGGATGGCAACCGCTTCTCCAGTGCCGGTATTTCCACCGGCACCGACCTCATGCTGCATGTCGTTTCCCGACTGACATCGCCTGCGGTCGCGGCGCGCATTGCCAAAAACATGGTCGTTTATCTCAGGCGCAGCGGCAATGATCCGCAAATCTCCCCCTGGCTTACCGGCCGCAACCACATTCACCCCGCCATTCACCGGGTGCAGGACCGGGTGATGACTGAGCCGGCTCAGGACTGGTCGCTGGAACGGCTGGCCGATATTGCCGCACTCAGCGAGAGGCACCTGTCCCGCCTGTTTCGCGAGCATACCGGCATCAGCGTCATCGACTACGTCAACCTGATGCGGGTCAATCTTGCCCGCGACATCCTTGCAAACAGCCGTCTGGATATGGAGACCATTGCGGAGCGGGCGGGCTTTGCCTCCGCCCGGCATTTGCGGCGCGTGTGGCAACAGCACAATCGCCTCCCGCCCAGCCACTATCGCGGCTTTCAGGCCTGATCTCACCCGCTTTTGCCCGTTGCCTGATGAATGCCATCAAAGGAATTGAATGGTTATGCCGGCAAGCAGTTGATAACCTTGCCGCCAAAGACAGCAACAGGAGCATTCCCCGTGGAAAAACGAAGCCTTGGCCGCACCGGCCTCTCCATCGCCCCGATCGTCTTCGGCGGCAACGTGTTCGGCTGGACAGCGGACGAAAAGACTTCCTTTGCCCTGCTCGATGCATTTTTCGACGCCGGGTTCAACGCCATCGACACGGCAGACGTCTATTCCGCCTGGGTGGACGGGCATGAGGGCGGCGAGTCGGAAGCCATCATCGGAAAATGGCTGAAACAGTCGAGCGTCAAGCGTGAGGACGCGGTGATCGTCACCAAGGTCGGTTTCGACAATCGCGGTCAGAAGACAGGCCTCAGCGCCAAATGGATCGCAGAGGCTGTCGACGCCTCGTTGAAGCGGCTGCAAACCGACTATATCGATCTCTACCTCGCCCATAAGCCGGACGCGGATGTGCCGCTGGAGGAAACGCTTGCAGCCTTTGCAAAGCTGAAGGAACAGGGAAAGATACGCGCCATCGGCTGCTCCAACTATTCGGTGAGCCAGCTTCAGGAAGCGCTGGACACGGCCGCGAAGAACGATCTGCCCCGTTACGATGTGCTGCAGCCAGAATATAATCTCTACAACCGTGCGGATTTCGAAGGCCCGCTTGCCGATCTTTGCGTCGCCCAGGAAATTGGTGTCATCAATTATTATAGCCTCGCGGCCGGGTTCCTCACCGGGAAATATCGCGCCAAGGCGGATACGGAAGGCGTCGCCCGCAGCTACCGGGTGGGTGAATATGTCAACGCCCGCGGCCTTGCCGTCCTGGGCGCCATGGATGCGGTTGCCGTGGAAACCGGAGCTAAGCTTGCCGATATCGCGTTGGCGTGGCTATTGCGGAAGAAGGCCGTGACGGCACCGATTGCCAGCGCCACCAGCCTGTCGCAACTCGAAAGCTTCAAACGCGCCGTCAATCTCAAGCTGACGGATGAGATGATGACGCTGCTCGATAAGGCAGGCGCGTGACATGGATCTTGTAATTCGCGACGCGGAGCCAGAAGATCGGGCGGAATGGCTGCGCCTGTGGAACGACTATCTCGCTTTCTACAACGTACACCTTGCCGAGGAAGTTACGAACCATACATGGGCGCGTATCCTCGATCCGGCATCACGCGTTTCCATGCGCGTGGCTCTTCTGGGCGACAGGATGGCCGGTTTCGCCATCCATCACTTCCATGATTCCACTTGGGTGAAAACGCCCGACTGCTATCTGGAAGACCTGTTCGTTGACGGCGCGATCCGCGGCAAGGGAACAGGCCGGGCGCTGATGGATGACCTCATTGCCATATGCAAGGAAAAGGGCTGGTCCCGGCTTTACTGGAACACGGACGAGCACAATCACCGTGCCCAGAAACTCTACGACAGCTATGTGAAGAGCGACGGCCATATCCGCTATCGCATCAAGTTCTGATCACCCTCTGAAGCGGAAGAAATCCACGAAAGCCCTCAGCGCCGGGCGCATCTGCCGGCGCGAGGGGTAATAGATATAAAAACCATCAAAGGGCGCACACCAGTCCTCCAGCACCCGGACCAACCTGCCTTCCTTGATGTCGTCTTCTACGCGCTGTTCGAAAACGAAAGCCAGACCCGCACCGTCAATCGCCGCCCGGCGAATAAGGCTCTGGTCCGACAGGATGAGCGGCCCCTGCACATCGACCACCAAAGGTCTGCCGTCCTTTTCCAACTCCCAGCGGTAGAGCAACCCGCTGGAGAAGCGACGGAGAATACAGCGATGCCGCATCAAATCCCTCGGCTCACGGGGCGGCGGATTTTCTGCGAAATAGGTGGGCGCGCCGACAATCGCGCCACGCCATGGGCCGCTCGCCTTCACGGCAATCATATCCGCTTCAAGATTCTCGCCGAGCCGCAGGCCGGCATCAAAACCTTTCGCGACAATATCCTCGAAGCGGTCATCGGTCGAAATCTCCAGCGAGATATCTGGATATAACCGCAGGAACTCGCCAAGCCGGGCCATGATCAGGTCCTCCGCCGCAAGTCTCGGCAGGGTGATCCGCAACGGTCCGGCCGGCCTTCCGCCATGCTCGGCAAGCGTATCGATGACGGCATCGATTTCGGCAAGGGCCGGCCCAAGCGTCTCGAGAAGCCGCCTGCCCTCCTCCGTCGGCGAAACGCTGCGGGTGGTACGATGCAGCAGGCGCAGGCCAAGGCTCGCTTCGAGCGACGACACCGCATGGCTGACAGCGGAAGGCGCAATGGCAAGTTCGGCGGCAGCCTTGCGAAAGCTGCGGCCTTCGGCAACGGCAGCGAGGACAGCGAGTTGGGAGAGTTGCACACGGTTCATTGTTCTAAATAATAGAACAACCCGCACCGATTTGCAGCGATTATTTTCGCCGTCTTAGGGCGCTATCTTCTCATCACGCCCCTGACAACGGGCGGTTCCTCATGGAAGGACGAACAGATGAAAAAAAGAACTCTCGGAAACAACCTTTCCGTTTCGGCGCTTGGCCTCGGCTGCATGGGCATGACCCATGCCTATAGCCCGACCGGCGACGAAAATAGTGCAATAGCGACGCTGCACCGCGCCGTCGAACTCGGTGTCACTTTTTTTGACACGGCAGAGGTCTATGGGCCTTACAACAACGAAATCCTCGTCGGCAAGGGTTTGAAGCCCTATCGCGACAAGGTGGTCATTGCCACCAAGTTCGGTTTCAAAATCGACGCCAGCAAACCCGCAGGCCAGATGATGGTGGGCACCGACAGCCGCCCGGAAAATGTGCGCGCCGTCGCCGAAGCCTCTCTCAAACGCCTAGGCGTCGACACCATCGACTTGTTCTATCAGCATCGTGTCGATCCGGATGTTCCAATTGAAGATACGGTCGGCGCCATGGCGGAACTGGTCCGGCAGGGCAAGGTGAAACATCTAGGCCTATCGGAAGCGAGTGCCGAAACACTTCGCAAGGCGCATTCCACTCACCCGATCGCTGCCATACAGAGCGAATATTCGTTGTGGACCCGCGATGTGGAGGAAAACGGCGTGCTGGAAACCTGCCGCGAACTTGGCATCGGTTTCGTCCCCTTCAGCCCGCTCGGGCGTGGTGCCCTGACGGGCGCGCTGAAGTCGCTCGACGGACTTGCATCCGACGATTTCCGCCGCGGCCTGCCGCGCTTCCAAAGTGAAAACTTCGATGCCAATCTCGCACTCATCAAGCTTCTGGAAGACATGGCTGCCGAAAAGGGTGTTACCGCCGGGCAGCTGGCGCTGGCCTGGGTTCTGGCGCAGGGTGACTTTATCGTTCCGATCCCCGGTACGACAAAAATCGCCAATCTTGAGAAAAACGTGGCGGCAGCGGATGTATCGCTGACGGCAGAAGAAGTCGCCAGCCTTGGAGCGTTGCTTTCTCCAGCAAAGGTTGCCGGCCAACGATATCCCGAGCGTATGTCCCAGATGGCAAACCGCTAAAAACAAAAAAAGCCGAGGCGACTGCCTCGGCTTTTTCAATTCATGAAACAGAGCTTTACGCCCTCAGCACGCCGCCCGTCGATTTCTCGACATTACCGACGATCTTTGCGGTCAGCGCCTCGAAATCCTCGTCCGTCAGCGTCTTGTCGACCGGCTGGATCTGAACTTCAATGGCGATGGACTTGCGGCTTTCGCCAAGCGATGCGCCTTCGAAAACGTCAAAGACATTGACGCCGGTGATCAGCTTGCGATCAGCGCTTGTTGCAGCCTTGATGATGGCACCTGCCTCGACCGACTTGTCGACCACGAAGGCGAAGTCGCGCTTGACCGCCTGGAAGGGCGAAAGCTCAAGGGCCGGCTTTGTGCGGGTCGCCTTCTTCTTTGGCTCCGGCATGGCGTCGAGATAGATCTCGAAACCGCTATAGACACCGGAAACATCCAGCTCTGACAGAGTCTTCGGGTGGAATTCACCGAAATAGCCGAGCACGACCTTCGGACCCATCTTGATGGTGCCGGAGCGGCCAGGGTGATACCAGCCGGGAGCGCCGGCCTCGATCTGCACATTGGCCATCGGCAGGCCACAGGCTTCGAGCACCGAAAGCGCATCGGCCTTGGCGTCATAGACATCCACCGGCTTGCCGCCGCCCTTTGTGGCATTGGACCACATGCGGCCGCTGCCTGCGAGCGAGGCCGTGCCACGGCGTACACCGCCGGCAACACGGCGCTGGGTGTCCGGCGTGTCACCCTCATAGGTGCCGGAGACCTCGAAGATTGCCACATCGCCATGGCCCTTGTCGGCATTGCGCTGTGCTGCGGTCAGAAGGCCCGGCAGAAGCGAAGGACGCATATCCGACATATCGGCCGCGATGGGGTTGGCCAGTTTCAGAGCGGGCGAACCGCCACCGAAAAGCTTCGCGTGAGCTTCCGGGATGAAGGACCACGTGACGGCCTCCAGCATGCCACGGCTGGCAAGCGCACGGCGCGCGGTGCGGGTGCGCACCTGCAGCGTCGTCAAGATGCGGCCGTTGACGGCACCGAAGCTTTCCAGCGGTTCCGGCTTGATGTTGTCGACGCCATGAATGCGCATGACCTCTTCCACCAGATCGGCCTTGCCATCGACATCCGGGCGCCAGGACGGCACGGTGACGGAAACACGCTCGCCCGTTCCCTCGATGCCGAAACCGAGACCCTTGAGAATAGCCAGGCTTTCTTCCGCCGAAACTTCGAGACCGGTCAGACGCTTCACTTCCGAGAGAGGAAAATCAACGACCTTGGGCTGATGCCCCTTGTAACCGACGACCTTGGCTTCGCCGGCAACGCCGCCGCAGAGTTCCAGAACCAGTTCGGTGGTGCGTTCCAGACCCGGAACCATATATTCCGGATCGACGCCGCGCTCGAAGCGATAACGGGCATCGGTGATGATGCCGAGCGAACGGCCGGTCTTGGCGATGTTGATCGGATCCCAGAGAGCGGACTCGATCAACACATCAACGGTGTTTTCATCGCAGCCGGAATGTTCGCCGCCCATGACGCCGCCAATGGACTCAAGGCCCTTTTCGTCGGCGATGACGACATTGTTCGGGCCGAGCTTGTATTCGCGCTGATCGAGTGCGAGGATCGTCTCGCCCTCCTTCGCACGGCGGACCGTGAGATCGCCTTTGACCTTGGCGGCATCGAAGACGTGCATCGGCCGACCCTGATCGAAGGTCATGTAGTTGGTGATGTCCACGAGCGCATTGATGGGACGCAAGCCGATCGCCATCAGACGCTGCTGCATCCACTTCGGGCTCGGGCCGTTCTTCACACCGCGCACGATGCGCAGCGAAAAGCCGGGGCAAAGCGCCGCGTCATCCAACTCCAGCCTAACGTCGACCGGCGTTGCGCCTTCGACCTTGAAGGACGGCGCTGTCCTGGTCTTGAGCTTGCCGAGACCGGAAGCGGCGAGATCGCGGGCGATGCCATAGATCGAGGTGCAATCCGGGCGGTTTGGCGTCAGATTGATCTCGATGACCGGATCGTCAAGTCCGGCATAGGTTGCGAAAGAAGTGCCGACCGGCGCGTCTTCCGGCAGATCGATGATGCCATCGTGATCGTCGGAAATGTTCAGCTCTTTTTCGGAGCACATCATGCCGTGGCTTTCGACACCGCGTATCTTGCCGACGGCAAGCGTGACATCGATGCCCGGAACGTAAACGCCAGGACGCGCCAGCGCACCGACAAGGCCGGCGCGCGCATTCGGTGCGCCGCAGACGATCTGCACCGGCTTGCCGTCACCGGCATCCACCATCAACACCTTGAGGCGGTCGGCCTCGGGATGTTTTTCGGCGGAGACGACCTTGGCAATGACGAAAGGCTTATAGGCCGCCTTGTCGTCGACGTCCTCGACCTCAAGCCCGATTGCCGTCAACCGTTCGCAAATCTCGTCCAGCGTCGCATCCGTTTCGAGATGCTCTTTCAGCCAGGAAAGAGTGAATTTCATGTCTTTGCTCCTTGGCTAACCGGATTAAACGCTCAAACCGCCGAACAGCGTCGGCATGTCGAGCGGGCGGAAGCCGTAGTGGTTCATCCAGCGGACATCGGCGTTGAAGAAATCACGCAGGTCCGGCATGCCGTATTTCAGCATGGCGATGCGGTCGAGACCCATGCCCCAGGCAAAGCCCTGATATTCATCCGGGTCCAGACCGCCGGCGCGCAGCACATTCGGGTGCACCATGCCGCAGCCAAGGATTTCCATCCAGTCGTTGCCTTCGCCGAACTTGACGATCGGGCCGGAGCGGTCGCACTGAATATCCACCTCGAAGCTCGGCTCCGTGAAGGGGAAGAACGACGGGCGGAAGCGCATGACAACGCTATCCACCTCAAAGAAGGTCTTGCAGAACTCTTCAAGTACCCAGCGCAGATTGCCAACATGCGCCTTCTTGTCGATCACCAGACCTTCGACCTGATGGAACATCGGCGAATGGGTGGCATCGGAATCCTGACGATAGGTCTTGCCCGGAATGACGATGCGGATCGGCGGCTTCTGGCTTTCCATGGTGCGGATCTGCACCGGCGAGGTGTGCGTGCGCAGCACCTTGCGCTCGCCGTTTTCATCCGGCTGGAAGAAGAAGGTGTCATGCATTTCGCGGGCCGGATGGCCTTCGGGGAAATTCAGCGCCGTGAAGTTGTAATAGTCCGTTTCGATATCCGGACCTTCGGCGATCGAGAAGCCCATATCCGCAAAGATCGCGGTGATTTCATCGACGATCTGGCTGATCGGATGAATGCGGCCGCGCTCGGTCGGAGACTGGCGGACCGGCAGGCTGACATCCAGCGTTTCCGCCTTTAGGCGGGCGGCAATCGCGGCATCTTTCAGGCCGCTCTTGCGTTCGCCGATCAGGTCGGTGATTTCGGTCTTGAGCTGGTTGATGGCAGCGCCTCGGGTCTGGCGCTCTTCCGGCGTCATCGACCCCAGCGTCTTCAGAAGCTCCGAAACCGAGCCTTTCTTGCCAAGCGCGGAGACGCGCACGGCTTCGATGGCCGGCTCATCGGCGGCGGCGGCGATCTCCGACATCAGTTGCGATTTCAAGGTATCAAGTTCAGTCATCTTTTCCTGCCTTGCCGGTATTTTTAACAGCGGCTTCGGGGTTCACAGCATTCATCAGATAGTCGGTCGCCATGATAAAGCGTCGCAGATCACTACCCATCCGCACGCGCCCGATCAACCGGGCAAGCGGTAAAAATCGCCCCAGAATGCCGATCAGACGGCACAATTCTTCAAGCGCCCGCGGCGGGGCGTTTTCACGCCAGCGGGCAAAGGCGGCGTCACAGGTTTTAGGCGCATCGCAGGCGCGGGTCGCGACCTGCAAAAACAGCAGCCAGATATCGCGCGCCTGCGCCGTCTCCAGCGGCATGACCTCCTGCGGGCGCTCCTCGAAATCCATGAAACCGATACGGTCGTCTTTTAAAAAGAAGTCACGCACATGCGGGCGGCCGTGGCATAGGCCCGCCGCATGCAGCTCGCCAAGCGCTTCTGCGGATTTCACAAGCAAGGCGTCATGTTGCACCGGATCGGACGCCTTTAGCGCATCCATCCGCTCCATGAGCGTCGGACCGACATCTCCCAACACCATTGCTGTGCGCGACGAGTAGATCAGCGGCGGAACCGGGAAACCACATTGCTGGAACTGCTGCAACGTTTCCAGCTCTCGCTGCATGAGGCCGGCGCCGTCCAGTGGTTCCGAAGGGCGAAGAAAAGCATAAGGCAGAAGTTTTGACAGCAGCTTCTGCATTTTCATCCACCAGGTCACACGTTCCGTGCCCTGCCGTTTGATCCACACCGTCAAGTGCGAAAGCTCGACCTTTTGAATGCGCCGGTCACTTTTCAGGAGGACGCGCATCAGGGTCGCGATGTCGTCGTCGTCGAGATGAACGCGAAAGCCTTCTGCTTCCACAACCTCAATTTTATTGACCAGCATTTCCGTCCACCAAGGATTTCGCTTCAAACGGCGTGAATACTCCAACTATTCTAAATTTCTAAATTAAAAAACGCCGATAGAGCTGCATCAGAAACTGAAAACGAAAAACCCGCGCCGGAGGACCGGCGCGGGTTTCAAATGAACAACAGATTGTCCGCGCCGTAATTACTTTACAGCGGTTTCAAACTCGTTGGTCGTACCAGCGTCCTTGAGGTACTCAAGAGCCTTCTTCGCGGTCTCGACGAGCACGCCGAATGCTGCCGGCTCATGGATAGCCATGTCGGACAGAACCTTGCGGTCAACTTCGATGCCAGCCTTGTTCAGGCCGTCGATGAAGCGGCCGTAGGTCAGGCCGAATTCGCGAACAGCAGCGTTGATACGCTGGATCCACAGAGCGCGGAAGTTGCGCTTGTTGACCTTGCGGTCGCGGTAAGCGTACTGCTTGGAACGATCCACGGCAGCCTTTGCTGCGCGGATGGTGTTCTTGCGGCGGCCGTAGAAGCCCTTGGCTGCCTTGAGTGTCTTGGTGTGCTTGGCGCGGGAAGTTACGCCACGTTTTACGCGTGCCATGTCATGATCTCCTTAAAGTGTCCAAAAGTGCGGAAAAGTCTCAGAGACCGTTCGGCAGGTAGTTCTTGACGACTTTTTTGCCGTCAGCTTCGGCGAGAACCATGGTTCCACGCGCGTCGCGAATGAACTTGTTGGTACGCTTGATCATGCCGTGGCGCTTACCGGCGGCGGCTGCAACAACCTTGCCGGTGGCGGTGATCTTGAACCGCTTTTTTGCAGCGGACTTCGTCTTCATCTTGGGCATTTTGCTACTCCGTGTTTTTGTATCGAAACAGGCAGACGAGGCCTATTTCAAGCTATTCAGGAACGGCCTCGGCATGCCCTGCCGGACCGTTCGGACGCGCGCTTATAACCGCAGTCGGTTAAAAGCGCAACGGGGAATACGAACTTCCCCTTGCGGTGGTGCTTCATGCCGCCCGGGCGGCGTGCGCGAAAGAGTTATTTCGGCGCGAGAACCATCATCATCTGACGGCCTTCGAGCTTCGGCTCGGCTTCAACCTTGGCAATCGCCTGGGTATCTTCCTTCACCTGCAGGAGAAGCTTCATGCCGAGTTCCTGGTGGGCCATTTCGCGGCCGCGGAACTTCAGCGTCACCTTCACCTTGTCACCTTCGTCAAAGAAACGGTTCATCGCCTTCATCTTCACGTCATAGTCATGCGTGTCGATGTTGGGGCGCATCTTGATTTCCTTGACCTCGACGATCTTCTGTTTCTTGCGCGCTTCAGCGGCTTTTTTCTGGGTCGAGTATTTAAGCTTGCCGAGATCGAGGATCTTGCATACCGGCGGTTCAGCGTTCGGCGAAATCTCAACGAGATCGAGACCGGCATCCTCCGCCATTTTCAAAGCCTGGTCCGTCGGCATGCTACCGAGGTTCTGGCCCTCTTCATCAATAAGCTGAACTCTGGGAACCCGGATTTCCCGGTTGGAGCGCGGGCCCTCCTTGACGGGGGCATCGGCTTTGAAAGGTCTGCGAATGGTCGTATTCTCCTGATCTGTTTCTGGATCACATCGGCAAAAAACAGCTTGTTTGGTACAAGCGGCGGAAATGTCGTTATTGCCGTGGCGAAGTCAATAGCATATCTGCCCGAAAAGATCACCTGTTGTCACGGTTTTTGCAAATACGCCGCCTTTGTTGCGCGAAATTCAGGAGAATTGCATATACATGACAGAACAAGCTGCTGAATTCCTGCGTGTAGGCATGGGCGACGACGCCCGCGACATCGCCGTCCTTCATCGCCCGGCAACTTCACGAGAAGATGCACCCACGCTTGTCTGGCTCGGCGGTTACCGTTCAGACATGACGGGAACCAAGGCGGTGGAACTCGACCGCTTTGCAGCGGAAAACGGCATTGCCTGCCTGCGGCTCGATTATTCCGGGCACGGCGCTTCCGGCGGCGACTTCAAAAAGGGTACGATTTCAAGATGGCTTGAAGAGGCACTTGCCGTCGTGCGCGAAAAGGCGCCATCGCGCGTCGTCCTTATCGGTTCGTCGATGGGTGGATGGATTGCGCTGCGCATGGTCGAGGAACTGCGCAAGGCTGGCGGCACGCCGTCCGTCGCCGGTCTGGTCCTTATTGCGCCAGCCCCCGATTTCACGGCGGACCTGATAGAGCCGAGCCTCACTGATGCGGAAAAGCGGTCGCTTGAGGAGAAGGGATATTTCGAGGAACATTCGGAATACAGCCCCGAGCCGAACATCTTTACGCGCGCGCTGATGGAAGACGGGCAGCAGAACCGAGTCCTCACCGGCATCATTACCACGGGCTGCCCGGTTCACATCCTGCAGGGAATGCGCGATCCCGATGTTCCCTATCAGCATGCGCTGAAACTCCTCGAACATCTTCCTGCCGACGACGTCGTCTTGACGCTGATCCGCGATGGCGACCACCGGCTTTCCCGGCCGCAGGATATCGACAGGATGCTGGCTGCCGTCAAAGCCCTTGCAACATAGGCATTTGCGCAACGATCTTAACCATATTTAACGAGTCTTGCGCGCCGCCGATGGCTAGTGATTGACTCCTGACCCCCAACCCTCTTAACTTTTCATTAAGAATTAAGGGACGGGTTTCATGATGAACGCACCGCTGGCGCGTGCGCTGCTGTTTGCAGTTGCCGCCGGGCTATTGACTGCCGCCTCCGCCGTGGCGGGAACCAAGGGAAGCCCTTCCATGGTGACGGGCGGGATCACATCCCAGCCGATCGGTCATTATGAGTTCTGTCAGAAATACGCGAGCGAGTGCAACATTCGAAGCAAGCTGACGCCGCCGCCACGCGTCACCGAGTATGGCTGGGGTGTGGTTCGCGAGATCAACACATCCGTCAACACCTCGATCGTCGCCATGACCGACATGGAAATCTACGGCAAGGAAGAGGTCTGGGAATATCCCACGACCGCTGGCGATTGTGAGGACTTCGTGCTGCTGAAGCGCAAGAAGCTGGTCGAGCGCGGGTTTTCCGTTGCTGACCTGCTGATCACTGTCGTGCGCAAGCCTGATGGCGAGGGCCACGCCGTGCTGACGCTCCGCACCACCGATGGCGATTACATTCTCGACAATCTCACCGACGACGTGAAGCTCTGGACCGACACGAACTACACTTATCTGAAGCGGCAGGCGTCCTTCAATTCGGGCCGCTGGGTTTCCATCGAGGATGGCCGCGACGTTCTGGTCGGCGCATTGCGCTGATCGACAGAGATTATATGTTCAATGCAGAAAGCCCGCAGCAAACGCTGCGGGCTTTCTTATTCATTAGGCGTTGCCGATGATGATGCCGGCGGCCAGCACCAGCGAACCGCCGAGCACGACCTGAAACACTGCCCGCAGGAACGGCGTTTCCATGAAACGGTTCTGAATAAAGGCGATGGCCCAGAGTTCCACGAAGACGACGACGGCGGCGATGGCCGTGGCTGTCCAGAAATGCGGAATGAGATAGGGCAGCGCATGACCAAGGCCACCAACAGCCGTCATGATGCCTGAGGCGAGACCGCGCTTTACCGGAGAGCCACGACCGGAAAGCTTGCCATCATCATGGGCCGCCTCGGTGAAGCCCATGGAAATACCCGCGCCAACGGAGGCCGAAAGGCCGATCAGGAAGGTTTGCCACGTATCCTGCGTGGCGAAGGCGGCTGCGAAGATCGGCGCCAGCGTCGACACTGAGCCATCCATCAGTCCCGCAAGACCCGGCTGCACAAAGGTCAGAAGAAATTGCCGCTTTGCGGTTTCCGCCTCTTCTGTCTTGCCGTTTTCGTCGAGATGTTTCTCTTCCAGCATCTGCGCGATGTCTTCGTGACCACGCTCCGCCTCGGCCAGATCGCCGAGCAGCTTGCGGGTCGAGGCATCGCCGGTGCGCTTGACAGCCTCCTCGTAAAAACGGATCGCCTGGGCCTCCATCAATTCCGCCTGCGCACGAATTTTGTCGAGCGACAGGTTCTTCACCAGCCAGTCCGGCGTGCGCTCGTAAAAGCCACGCACATGCTCACGGCGGATCAGGGGGATCGTTTCCCCAAATCGCCTGCGGTGCATGTCGATCAGCACGTTTCGATGCTGCTGCTCCACCTCGGCCATATCATCGAAGACTTTTGCGGATTGCGGATATTGCGCGCGCAGATGATCGGCATAGGAGCGGTAGATGCGGGAATCGTCCTCTTCGGACGAGATTGCGAGTGCGAGGATTTCCTGTTCGCCAAGCGAGGAGAACGGGCGTTTGGACAGGGAAAAAAGACTACGGAACATGGCTGGAACCTCTTTAGAATAAATCTAAATACATCCCGATCACGTCACAATCAAGCCTTTTAGAATTATTCTAATATGCCAAAGGGTCGCATTGCGGAGTGTTGAAGAGCCACGTAGGTTCTGCCGCAAAAGGAAGCACAATGCAGGACCAGATCGCGGCAAAGGCCGCCCACAACGCGGAAATTCAGAACAGGGCGGAAAAGGCCATGGCGGCTATCGGCATCGACGCCGGTTTCGTCGACCTGCTGGTCGAGACATTTTACGGCCGTGTTCTGGAACATCCTACGCTCGGCCCTGTCTTCGATGCGCGGCTTTCCGGGCGCTGGCCGGAGCATATGGCCAGGATGAAACAGTTCTGGGCGGCCGTCGCCTTCAAGAATGGCGGCTACGGCGGCAAGCCGGTGCAGGCGCATCTTGGCGTAAAAGGCATGTCTGCGGAACTGTTCCCGCAATGGCTGGCGCTTTTTTCGGCCACCCTTGACGATATCGCGCCGAGCCCACAAGCCCATAGCTGGTTCATGGAAACTGCGGAACGCATCGCAAAAAGCCTGACGCTTTCGCTGTTTTACAATCCTGCAATGGATGATCCGGCGTTAAAACGCATGCATCCGTAGCCCCATCCGGGCGATGATCGCAGGCCCGGCAAGTTCAAATATTCCCCTTGATGGCCGCAAGGATAAATGTTTAGTAGCCAGTGGGAGGCGTACCGTACGGTTCGCCTGTAATATGCAGACATATCAGGGCTTATCGACATGGATCGCAGATCATTTATTCGCAAGGCGGGCGCTGTTGGCGCCGGTGTTACCGCAACCGTGCTGGCCGCTCCGGCCATTGCGCAGGAAAACCCCAAAATCACCTGGCGCATGACGTCGTCATTCACCAAGGGCCTCGACATTCTATTCGGTGCCGGCCAGATCGTCGCCGATCATGTCAAGGAAGCATCCGGCGGCAACTTCGTCATCCAGCATTTCGCCGGTGGCGAAATCGTGCCGGCGCTGCAGGCAGCGGATGCGGTGACGGCCGGAACCGTCGAAATGGCGCATACCTGCTCGTACTACTATGTCGGCAAGGATCCGACCTTCGCGCTCGGGACCTCGGTTCCCTTCGGTCTCAATGCACGCCAGACGAATGCATGGTTCAACCAGGCGGGCGGCAACGAGTTGCTCAATGAGTTTCTTGCCCAGCATAATATCTACTCGATCCTGCTCGGCAATACCGGCGCCCAGATGGGCGGCTGGTTCCGCAAGGAAATCAACACCATCGATGACCTGAAGGGCTTGAAAATGCGCATTGCCGGCCTGACCGGCCAGGTGATGCAGAAGGTTGGCGTGACACCGCAGCAGATCGCCGGCGGCGATGTCTACGCCGCTCTGGAAAAGGGCACCATCGATGCCACCGAATTCGTCGGTCCTTATGACGACCAGAAGCTCGGCTTCTACAAGGTTGCGAAATATTACTACTACCCCGCATGGTGGGAAGGTGGCCCGGCCGTTCATGCTTTCGTGAACCTGCAGAAGTTCAACGAGTTGCCGGAAAACTACAAGCGTATTCTGAAAGACGCCTGCGCCGCCGGCAGCGCCAGCATGCTGGAGCGTTATGACGCGCGCAATCCGAAGGCTCTGAAGGAACTCGTGGCACAGGGCGCCATCCTGCGGCCGTTCAGCCAGGAAATCCTCGACGTTTGCCACAAGGCGGCACAGGACACCTATGCGGAGATTTCGGCCAAGAACGAAAGCTTCAAGAAGATCTACGAAAGCCAGCAGGCGTTCAAGAAGGACGCCTATCTCTGGGCACAGATCGCCGAATATACCTATGACACCTATATGATGATCCAGCAGCGCAACGGCACGCTCTGATCCTCATTTCAGTATCTTCAAACGGCCATCCGGCATCTGCCGGGTGGCCGTTTTTGTATTCGATACCAGCTTCCACACTTCGCGTTCACGCCAGTCCACTGGGCTCATGCCGGTAACGCGGCGAAATTCCCGGTTGAAGTTGGATTTGGTCTGAAAGCCGGAAGACAGCATGATCGCAGTGACCGACTGATCCGTCTCCTCCAGCAACCGGCAGGCTTCGCGGATGCGCAACTGGTTGACATATTGCGAGACATTGACGCCGAGCGAGCGATTGATGGCGCCCGAGATTTGCCGACTCGGCAGACCGAGACGTTTTGCGAGCCGTGACAGGTTTAGGTTCTCATCGCGGTAAAGCGCCTGCGCCGCCATCAGCCGATCGACCCTTGCAATGATGTCGCGGTCCTGTTCGGATGGCTCCGGCGGCGGCAATTCCGCGACCGGATCCATGGCCGTTTGCGGTGCCTTGCTCTCGCCGGCCAATGCGGCCATGAGACCAATCAACAACAATCCTAAAAGATTGGCATTGCTGACGAGCGCTGCAACATTTTGCCCATGCGCCCATTCGAAATCGAAAAACACCAGAAGATCGAACAGGGCGGAAACGCACAGGGCCATGGCAGCGATAATCAGCGCCCGGTGCGCCGAGGCGACGCTGGCGAATTGCGCCTCATCCAGCCCATCCGGCCCCTTTCTTCCTAGAAGAAGCAGGGCGACGGCGTATCCGACAAAGATGACGATCAGCGCGAGGTCGATCGCAGCGGGCAAGGCAAATTCCAGCACGACGATCAACAATGGTGACAAGGCCAGACTGGCGAGCATCACCCTGCGGCTCTCTACCCCCGCCCCCATCAATCCGCGAAAGGCAATGTAGATAAGAGGCGGCAGGCAGGCGGCAAGGATCGGCAGAGCATAGCGCATTTCGCTGATGCCATAACCCCAACGCAGTCCGACGAGAACGGATTGCACGGCACAAAGGGCAATGGACGCCAGAAAGGCCCGGTTCGTCCGCACGTCGTCTCCGCTTCGCAGGAAGACGATGAACATGACGACCAGCAGAAGCGCCACGACAAAAGGCAGCGGAATGAACAGCACGAACGATATCCCCTAAGCGAGACCTTATTTTGCCCAGTCATGGACCAGATCGCGTTTCGGTACGACCTCAAACGCGATCAAGGACGCAAAAAACCGGTAACGGCGCAGACTGCATCTCGTTCTTTTCACCGCAAGAGGTTTTCATGCGCACCTTTACGACCATCACGACCTTTCTGTTTTCAGCTCTCGCCATCCAACCTCTTTTCGCGGGCGAGGCCGTCGGAGTCAGCGACATCGCCATCCATTCGGCCGAACGGGGCGAGGAGCTTGGCGTGACGATCTGGTATCCATCCGATGGTAAAGGCACACAGGTGCTTTCCGGGGAGGACCGGATTTTTCAAGGCACACCCGCCTTCAAGGACGCTGCGGTGCAGCCTGGCCGTCTTCCGCTGGTACTTCTCTCCCATGGCTCCGGTGCCAGCGTGCGCAGCATGGCTTGGATCGCCTCGAAACTTGCGAGTGAGGGTTTCATCGTCGCTGGCACCAACCATCCAGGCACGACCAGCGGCGATTCCACGCCGGCCAATACGCCGAAAATCTGGGAGCGGACCGGCGATCTTTCCACGATCGCCACGGCGCTCACGACACACGACAAATGGTTCGCCTCCATCGATGGGGGCAGGATTGGCGTCCTCGGCTTTTCGCTGGGCGGCAGCGCCGGAATGGAAATTGCTGGCGCCCGCGCTGATCTCGGCGCCTATGCGCGTTATTGCGAAGACTATACAACGATGCCAGATTGCCAGTGGTTTGCCGGCGGCCGGGCCTATGTCAATAACGAGCCGGTCAGCGTGCCGAAGCTCGATCTCAGAACCCTCGACAAGGCCCGTTTCGAGCAGCAGAACCGCGATCCACGCATCCGTTCCGCCGTGTTGGTCGATCCGGGTCTGGCGCTGGCGTTCCAGCCGGACAGCCTCAGACAAATCGATATTCCGCTGACCTTCATCAATCTTGGCAGCGAAGGTAAAATACCGCCCGCCGTGCTTGCCGACGCGCTTGCAGCACAAGTGCCAGCCTCTACTTACCAACAGGTCGACGAGGCCAACCATTTCAGCTTCCTGCCCCTTTGCAAGCCGGATGCCGACGCGTTTCTCAAATCCGTTGGCGAGCGCGATCCGATCTGCGAACCGGCCGGGCCCCGCGACCGTAAGGATATTCATGCACAGCTGGAAACGATGATCGTCACCGCCTTCAACCGCACGCTGAAGCCGGGTCAATAACCAGAAGAACCTAGCCGATCCTTTTGTAAAACAGGGTCGTGCCGCAATAACGCCCGTCGGGAAAAAGCGCATAATCGGGGATGACGCCGACGCGTTCCCAGCCAAGACGGGGATAAATTGCTTCCGCATCGCTTCCCGTGGCCGTATCCAGCACCAAAAGGGTACGGCCACGTTTTGCCGCTTCCTGCTCCACCTTTTCCATGAGCTTTCGTGCAAGTCCCAGCCCGCGTGCCGACCGATGCACAAGAAGTTTCATCAGATCACCGCGATGTGGCTGGTTGGGCTTGGAGGCCAGACCGACCTGCACCGTGCCCACCACTTTATCGTTCACTTCCGCCACCACATGAATGGTACCGCCTGCTTCCACGGCATCGGCTACATCCTGCCAGAACGGCTCGGCATCTTTAGGGGAGAAAGGCAGCATGAAACCGACAGACGCGCCGCCATTCACGCAGTCGGCGATAACGTCACAAAGTTCGGGCAAGACATTGATCGTCTCTGCCCGGTTCAATACGCGGATGGTGGCCATTAATAACTCCTGTCGGGGAAAATCAGCGCTGTCTTTGATCCAGCACGACGGCATAACGGGCAGGTTTTTCTGAGGGATTGTGGAAGACATGTCCTTCACCCACCGGCATGAAAAGGCAATCGCCGGGTTCCAGCCGGTGCACGTCTCCACCGCTCGTCATCTCCAGCACACCTTCGAAAAGCCAGACATATTGCGTCATTCCGCGGCTTGCCGCATGCGGTGGGAAACCGACCCGTGCGCCCGCCGGGAACTCGACCTCGACGATATCGAGATCGGAACCGACGCGTGGCGGGGAGATGGCACGGCGCACATAACCGGTCTCCGGGTCTTTCCAGAGCTGCTGGTCACGCTTTTTCACCAGCGGTGAAACAGCCTCTTCGTCTTCGGCGAAAAAGCCGGAGAGCGACAGGCCGAGCGCTGCGCAGATGCGGGCAAGAAGCGAGGCCGTGGGGCTCGCCTCGCCACGTTCGATGCGGGAAATCATGGCGCGGCTGACGCCGGATTCGGCGGCGAGCCGGTCCAGCGTCAGGCCATTTTCGGCGCGCAACGTCTTGATCCGGTCGCCGATAGAGCGTTCGAGAATATGATCTTCGTTTTCCATCATGCGAGAATACATTCTCACATGATGGAGTCAATATCTATCATAATGGAAATTTCGACCGCTTTTACCGCGGGTTCTGCGCGCGGCAAAGATGCATCAGGCACCGACCTGGGCGATCCAATCGTTCAGATTATAGTAGTTCGTTACTCGACTAACTTTTCCATCCTTCAGGTCAAAGAATGCACCGGCTGGCAGGACGTATGTCTGGCCATCGGCTTCCGGCAGGCCTTCATCGGTTGCGAGGTATTCGCCGTTCACGATGAATTCCGCAGAGGCGCGCTTGCCGTCCTCGCTCGCCATGATGACCATGTCGGTGAGGTTTTCCTTATAGCAGCGATTCATGTGCTGCATGAAGGACGCAAAAGCCGCCTTTCCGGTCTGGCGCTCGCCCTGATTGATGTCATGTACCACCTCGTCGTGAAGAAGCGCCAGAAAGGCATCCATGTCCTGACGGTTGAAGGCATCGTAATAGGCGCGGATGGTCTCAGTGGCGGTCATCGTCTTCTCCGTTCAATGCTTGCGCGGGTTTTCCATGACGGTATAACCAGTACAACCGAAAGTGAAAATGTCCATGACCGTCGAAATCAAGTCTCTTTCCGGCATCGAGGCCGCGCCCTATTTCGATGACCTTGCGCGCCTGCGGATCGAAGTGTTTCGCGCCTTTCCCTATCTCTATGACGGATCGCTGGATTACGAGCGCAAATATCTCGCCACCTATGCCGACACGAAAGGCGCGGTTTTCGTGCTGGCGCTTGATGGCGCACACGTGGTGGGCATGTCCACCGGCATGCCGATGGCGGCGGAAACCGACGAGGTGAAGGCGCCCTTCCTGAAGGCGGGCTACGATCCGGACCGGATATTTTACTTCGGCGAAAGCGTGCTTCTGCCCAGCTATCGCGGGCATGGCATCGGAGTGCGGTTCTTTGCGGAGCGGGAGGCGCATGCAAGCAAGCTCGGCTTCAACTGCTGCACCTTCTGCGCGGTCGAGCGCCCCGCCGACCACCCGCGCCGGCCATTGGACTACGTGCCGCTGAATACCTTCTGGGAAAAACGCGGCTATCGCCATCACCCGGAATTGCACACCAGCTTCAGCTGGCGGGATCTCGACGAGAGCACCGAAAGCCCGAAACCCCTGTCGTTCTGGATGAAGACCATTGCTGCCGGAGAGGAAAACAGATGACGAAACTCGCCGCGAGCCAATATGCCATCGAACTCATCGAGACATGGGAAGGCTATGCCGCCCATCTTTCCGCCATCGTGCGCGAGGCGAAAGAAAAAGGCGCCGAGCTGCTGCTTTTGCCGGAATATTCGGCCATGACGTTGACCGGGCAGTTGCCGCCCGATGCGCGCTCGGACCTGCGCCGCTCCATCGAAGAGATACAGCCGCTCATCCCCTCATGGGTCGAGCTTTGCGAAGAGCTGGCGCGGCAACATCAAATCCTGTTTCAGCCGGGCAGCGCGCCAGTGAAGGACAAGGACGGCAAGTTCCGCAACCGCGCATGGCTGTTCGGCCCCAACGGACTGATCGGGTATCAGGACAAGCAGATCATGACGCGCTTCGAGCGGGAGCAATGGAACATCCATGCCGGCATCGAGGGCCTGAAAGCCTTCGAGACACCGATCGGCAGGCTCGGCATCCTCATCTGTTACGACAACGAGTTCCCGATGCTTGGCCGGAAGCTGGCCGAGCTTGGCGTCGAACTGGTTCTCGCTCCCAGTTGCACCGATACGCTGGCCGGCGCCTACCGGGTGCGCATCGGAGCGCAGGCGCGGGCGCTGGAAAACCAATATGCCGTCCTTTCCTCCCCCACGGCGGGTGAGGCTCCATGGTCTCCCGCGGTTGATGAAAATCGTGGCCGCGCAGCACTTTACGTGCCTTCCGACTATGGCATGCCGGCATCGGGTATCGTCGCGGAAAGCGAAAGCGATGCGGTGACACACAGCACGTTGCTGATCGCCGATATCGACCTTGCTGCCGTGGCTAAGCTTAGAACCGAGGGACAAGTGGCCACCCGCCGCGACTGGCCGGAGCAGTTTGCGATCTGAAAAGCCCATTTTAAAGGGCTTTTAACCAAATTCCCGCTTTGCGGCATGAGAAGCCCCTGCTATAGCGCGGGGCATGAGCACAAATTCGACCCGCACGCCCCTGGACCATATCCGCAACTTCTCGATCGTTGCCCACATCGATCACGGCAAATCGACGCTGGCTGACCGGTTGATCCAGTCGACAGGCGGCCTTGCCGAGCGCGATATGTCGGAACAGGTTCTCGATTCGATGGATATCGAACGCGAGCGCGGCATCACCATCAAGGCCCAGACCGTGCGCCTGCACTACAAGGCGAATAACGGCGAAACCTATGTGCTGAACCTCATCGACACGCCCGGTCACGTCGACTTTGCCTATGAAGTGTCCCGCTCGCTTTCGGCCTGCGAAGGTTCGTTGCTGGTGGTGGACGCATCTCAGGGTGTGGAAGCCCAGACGCTGGCCAACGTTTATCAGGCAATCGACAACAATCACGAGCTGGTGACGGTCTTGAACAAGATCGACCTGCCGGCCGCGGAGCCCGACCGCATCAAGGAACAGATCGAGGAAGTAATCGGCATCGATGCTTCCGAAGCTGTGTTGATTTCGGCCAAGACCGGGCTTGGCATCCCCGATGTTCTCGAAGCCATCGTCAACCGCCTGCCACCGCCGAAGAGCGAAGTCGGCGAGAACGGGCCGCTCAAGGCACTGCTCGTCGACAGCTGGTACGACACCTATTTGGGTGTCATGGTTCTCGTGCGCGTCATCGACGGCGTGCTGACCAAGGGCCAGCAGATCCGGATGATGGGTTCCGGCGCGAAATACGGCGTGGAGCGCGTTGGCGTGCTCACCCCGAAGATGGTCAATGTCGACAGCCTCGGCCCCGGCGAGATCGGTTTCATCACCGCCTCGATCAAGGAAGTCGCCGATACGCGTGTTGGCGATACCATTACTGACGACAAGCGCCCGACGGCGCAGGCGCTGCCCGGCTTCAAGCCAGCGCAGCCCGTGGTTTTCTGCGGCCTCTTCCCTGTTGATGCAGCCGACTTCGAAGATCTGCGCGCGGCAGTGGGCAAGCTTCGCCTCAACGACGCCTCCTTCTCCTTCGAAATGGAATCGTCTGCCGCTCTCGGCTTCGGTTTCCGTTGCGGCTTCCTCGGTCTGCTGCATCTTGAAATCATTCAGGAACGCCTCGAGCGCGAGTTCAATCTCGATCTCGTCGCCACAGCACCTTCGGTCGTCTATGAAATGACGCTGACGGATGGCACCGAGAAGGAACTGCACAACCCGGCTGATATGCCTGATGTCGTGAAGATCAAGGAAATCCGCGAACCGTGGATCAAGGCGACGATCCTGACGCCCGACGAATATCTCGGTGGTATCCTGAAACTCTGTCAGGACCGGCGCGGGCTGCAGACGGAACTGACCTATGTCGGCAACCGCGCGATGATCACCTATGAATTGCCGCTCAACGAGGTGGTGTTCGATTTCTACGACCGGCTGAAATCCATCTCGAAGGGTTACGCCTCGTTCGACTACAACATCATCGACTATCGTGAAGGCGATCTCGTCAAGATGTCGATACTTGTGAACGGCGACCCGGTGGACGCACTCTCCATGCTGGTCCACCGCTCGGCGGCTGACCGGCGCGGACGCGGCATGTGCGAAAAGCTGAAGGAACTCATTCCGCCGCACATGTTCCAGATCCCGATCCAGGCGGCCATCGGCGGCAAGGTCATCGCCCGCGAAACCGTGCGCGCGCTGCGCAAGGACGTGACGGCGAAGTGCTACGGTGGCGATGCGACGCGTAAACGCAAACTTTTGGACAAGCAGAAGGAAGGCAAAAAGCGCATGCGCCAGTTCGGCAAGGTGGAGATTCCGCAGGAAGCTTTCATCGCTGCGCTGAAGATGAACGACGAATAAGCGACCGCTAAATCGTCGCTGATTTGACAAGGGAGGCTCACGGCCTCCCTTTTTACATTCACGGCATCTGCTCAGGCATGCAGCTTCGCGCCCTTGGTAATCTTGTCGACGATTTTCTTGTCCGCCCTTAGCGCCATGCCGACGACCTTTGCATTGTCGGGAGAAAATTCCGAAAACACCTGGCGGTTGGCAACATCATGACCGGTTGCGAACATTTCCTCGATATAGAGCGATGTCGTGACCTCGCGTTCCAGGGATCGCTGATGGATTTTGCGCAGTGCTTCCTGATCCGTGGCCATGACGACTATCGGCTGGACGGACAGGGGATTGTAGACGTTACCCGCCCCGTCGCGGTATGGTTCCCCGATGATCTCTCTGGTCTGGGCGACGATGCCGGACATGAGAAATGCGGTGACGTTCAGTTTTTGCCACACGGCAAGGTCATCACGAAGGATGACGGCGATCTTGGTATCAAACATGCGAACTCAATCTGGCTGTGGTTACGAAAGAGAAGCGACCCTAGCCCCTCAGGGTACGAGCGATCTTGAACGTTCGTGCAAATTCGAAGGGATCGTGCAGGCTCCTTCCAGCGAAGGTATCGAGCGCATCGAAGCGCGCTTTCACGGCAACGCCTATGCACCGCATCGCCATGACACCTATGCGCTCGGTGTGACGCTTTCCGGCGTCCAGACGTTTTCCTATCGTGGCACATCGCATTTCAGCACGCCCGGAAAGGTTATCGTGCTGCATCCGGACGAAGTTCACGATGGTAGTGCCGGCACCGACGAAGGCCTGCGCTACCGTATGCTCTACCTTCCGCCGGAAAAAACTATGGAGGTGGCGACCGGATTTCACGCGCTGCCATTTGCAAAAAATCCCGTCATCGAAGACGATGAGTTCCGGCAATGCCTGATAGAGGCTCTCGGCAATCTCGAAGGCGAGCCGGACAATCTGCTCCTGACCGACTGGCAATCGAGACTTTCGGATCTGCTCTGGAAGCATTCGAACGGAAACCAGAGAACCATCAAGCGGCTCGACCGGATCGCCGTTTTCCGTTGCCGGGATTACCTGCTGGAGAATAGCGCGCTTGCCGTCAGCTCAGAGAAGCTGGAGCAAGTAAGCGGGCTTGATCGCTTCACGCTCTTTCGGCACTTCCGCTCCCTGTTTGGCACGAGCCCGCACCGTTATCTCATCATGCGGCGTCTGCAAAAATGCAAGGACATGATGCGGGCAGGTGCGGGTCTTGCGGAAACGGCGTTTGCCTGCGGCTTTGCGGATCAGGCGCATTTTACCCGCCACTTCAAGAATGCCTTCGGCATGCCTCCGGGGCGCTGGCTGAGCCTTGTTTCGCACTGATCATTCCGGAAACATGATCGACCTGTGAGCCGCAGTCCCTGCCATGGCGCCATCGCCCACGGAAAGAGCAACCGAGCCGGCGGGCCTTGCCACATCACCGCAGGCGAAGATTCCGCGCGCTGTCGTCTGTTTCATGGCATCCGTCACGATGCTTGAACCCATCGGCCCCTCTTCCACGGTGCAACCGAGCTTTTCGATCCAATCCGAGGCAATCCGCAATTTCGGTTGCGTGAAAAGACCGGCCAAAGCAATGCTGCGCCCATCCGCAAGAACGACATCCGCATGCCCTGCGATCTCTCTGATACGCTCTTTTTCCACCCGAACGCCCCGGGCTGACAAAAGCGCATTCTGTTCGGCATCCGGCACGAATATACCATTGGTAAAAAAGGTCGTTTCACCCCAGTCCGGAAGCATCAGTGCATGGTGGATGGCCAGCGGTGAGGCCGCGACGACGCCGATCCTGCCCTGATCCAGTTCGTATCCGTGGCAATAGGGGCAATGGAAGACGGCGCTGCCCCAGCGTTCCTTCAGCCCGGCTATATCAGGCAGTTCATCAGCAACGCCTGTGGCAAGGATTAGTCTGGCCGCCCTTTCGCGGCGATTGCCATCGATCTCGATGACGAAGTCATCGAATGATCCTTCGGCATTCGTCACCCTGCCCTTTGCCAAGTGTATCGTCGGGTAGTGCTCGATCTGGCGACGTGCCTCGGCGATGATGTCGCCCGGGGCCTTGCCGTCCTGTCCGAGAAAACCGTGGGAATGGCTGGCGAAGCGGTTTCTCCGCTCACCCGCATCCACCACCAGGATGTTTTTTCTGGCGCGCCCGAGCTGCAAGGCGGCGGACAAGCCCGCATAGCTGCCGCCGATGATAATGACGTCGTATTTCATGATGCACCTATCGTTCACCGAGCCGGAAGCGCCCGTTCATTTTCACGATACTTATATTGTTACATGAATTTTGGAGTCAATAGTCACGCAACTTATATTGTTACGTCATATGCAAACTGGTAATGTCGCGGAAAACAGGCGGATTTCACCGATGAGACACGACACGCGCCTTTCACGGGTGCTGCATATTCTGATCCATATGGAAAAACATGACGGGGCGGCGACCTCTGAAAGCATCGCGGCGATGTTGCAGACGAACCCGGTGGTGGTGCGCAGAACCATGGCGGGCTTGCGGGAGCACGGTTACGTGTCGTCGGAAAAAGGCCATGGCGGTGGCTGGGTTCTGGCGCAAACGCTCAGCGAAATCACGCTGCTCGATATTTACCGGGCGCTTGGCGCGCCGGAATTGTTCTCGATCGGGCTGGCAGGTGATAATCCGAACTGCGTCATAGAGCAGGCCGTCAATGCTGCCCTTTTCGATGCCATGAACGAGGCGGAGACCATTCTCCTCTCCCGCTTCGGAAGCATTACGCTTTCGGCGCTGGCGGAAGAATCGATCAGCCGCTGGTCCAGATTGTCCAACCACCCCTCTGCGATGGAGCAACTCTGACGCCGCGGAGTTGGCGCAATAAAAAACCGCCTGCCGGAAGGCAAGCGGTTTTGTAAGATTATCTAACCCATTACGGCTGCGTCTGCGTGCCGCCAGTATTCGGGCTTGCCGGTGCTGCATTGTTGGCAGGCGGCGTT
This sequence comes from Rhizobium sp. AN6A, assembly GCF_900215635.1. NCBI lineage: Bacteria > Pseudomonadati > Pseudomonadota > Alphaproteobacteria > Hyphomicrobiales > Rhizobiaceae > Rhizobium > Rhizobium sp. AN6A. Next base: position 1,293,142 of record NZ_OCNC01000004.1, on the reverse strand, counting down.
GCCGGGACGGTCGGAGTCACGGGCGCCGGTGCCTGTTGCGTTGCCGCAGGCGGCATGGTCGAGGATGTCGTGGCCGGATCGGTGTTCGGGCCGCTCATCTGCGACCAGGCGAAAACGCCTACCAATGCGACAACGAGAATCGCCAGCCATGGCATCCACGACGGAGACTTCCGGGCAAGCGGTTCATTGCTGATATTCAGTTCCGGACGAAGATCACGGTCCGGGCGCGGATTGTTTGGATCGAATGTCATGGTATTTCCTCCTCTTCATTCTGAGAAGAAAACGGCGTTCACGGGATTTTGTTCCGATTCTCCTCGGCGCGCACAATATGGGCGATAATTACGCGCTCTGCCTGAGGGCATCTGCCAGCACCGCCATGACCTGAGGAGCGGCCATTTGCGACACATTGAAACGCATGAAAGCGGATGCGTTCTGCGCGGAGCTGAAAACATTGCCGGGTGCCAGCACCACCTGCTGCGCCAGTGCCCGGCGTGCCACATCGGCGGCGTCGACCCCCTCCGGCAGGCGGCACCATAAGAACATGCCCGCCTGCGGTTCGATCCACGGCACACATCCAAGCGCTTTCAAACGCGCCGCCGCCTCAGGCACCGCCGCCGCGAGACGCTGTCGAAGAGCCTCGACATGCTTGCGATAACTACCGTCAGTCAAAAGCGACAGGATCAATGCAGCCGAAAAATTGGCTCCACCAAAAGCAGTGGCAATCTTGAGATCGGTCAAGGCTTCCACCCATGCCGGAGGCGCTGCGATGAAACCGCACCGCACGGAAGCAGACAGGGTTTTAGAAAAACTGCCGATCTGGACGACCCGGTTCAGACCATCGAAAGCAGCCAGCCGTGGTGCCGCCTGCGTTTCAAAATCCGCAAAAATATCATCCTCGATGATGGTGAGGCCCGCCTGTTCGGCCAGCATCAGCAGGCGATGGGCGGAAACGGCGGAAAGCCTTGCGCCTGTCGGATTATGAATCGCGGAATTGGTAATATAAAGACGTGGCTGATGCTCTTTCAGTGCCTGCTCGAAAAGCGGCAGGTCCGGTCCAGCCGGCGTATAAGGCACACCAACGATTTTCACCCGATGCGCCCGCAAGAGAGCGCGGAAGTTGAAATAGCAGGGATCATCGACAATCACCGTATCCCCCGGCTGCAGCAGGAAACGACACAGGAGATCGATCGCCTGCGTGCCGGAATCGGTGAGCATGATCTGGCTGACGCCCGCCTGTACGCCATGTTCGGCAAGTCTGCGGGACAAAAGCTGGCGTAGCGTCAACAGCCCCATCGGGCTCGCATAATCCGTCAGCAGGGAAGCATCCGCGCGGGCAAGCCCCCTCATAGCCCGCCGTAGCGCTTGCTCCGGCATCCATGACGCTGGAAGCCAGCCGCAACCGGGCTTGGCAAGCGCCGCTCCCTCGTCCAGCGCCTGGCGCGACACCCAGAGCGGATCCACCGCCCTGTCCAGCCGAGGCTCGATATCGGCCAGAGACAGGGGCGCTAGCGGACCCGCCACATAAAATCCCGAACCCGGTCGCGAGCTTATGGTGCCATCGGCAACCAGCCGGTCATAGGCCTCGACGACGGTTGAAGTGGAGACCTGCATGGCCTTCGCAAGCGCTCGAACGGATGGCAATCTGGCGCCGGGAACGAGGCTTCGCGAGGCGATGCGTCGCCGCATGCTGGCCATCACCTGTTCTATGCGCGTTCCCGACGCAAGGTATCCGTCCACATTTCTCTCCAACCGTACCACCCAAACAACCATAACAGTTTCTTGAAATTGTATATTATTGTCGCTGTTTTCACCAGCCGTTCCTGATCAAGAAAGGGAAATTGCAGGAGACGATCATGGACAAGACGACAAGCGGTTGGCTGAGCGGCCTTATCGGCGTGGTGATATTCAGCGGCTCGCTGCCCGCCACGCGGGTTGCGGTAACGGGTTTCGATCCGGTGTTCCTGACCCTCGCCCGCGCCAGCATAGCCGGCCTTCTGGCGCTCGCTTTGCTTTTTGTGTTCCGGCAAAAACGCCCGGCGCGCGATGATCTGGCATCCCTTTTCATTGTATCCTTCGGCGTGGTGGTTGGCTTCCCGCTGTTGACTGCCCTCGCCTTGCGGCACATCACCTCGGCCCACTCCATCGTCTTTGTAGGGCTTTTGCCGCTCGCAACCGCGGTTTTTGCCGTGCTGCGTGGTGGAGAACGCCCGCGGCCCGCCTTCTGGTTCTTTTCCTGCCTGGGCAGCGTTCTCGTTGCCGGCTTTTCATTGTCGAATTCGCTGGCCTCCGGGCTCGGAGCCTCACTTGCCGGCGATCTCTTGATGCTGGGCGCGATTATCGTCTGTGGGCTGGGATATGCTGAGGGTGCTGCCCTTTCCCGCAAACTGGGGGCTGGCAGGTCATCTCATGGGCATTGGTCCTGTCCCTGCCTCTGATGCTGCCGCTTGCCTTTTTCACAGGGCCGCAAACCCTCGCAGGCATCGACCCGCAGGCCTGGGGCGGCCTTGCCTATGTCTCGCTATTCAGCATGCTGATCGGCTTCATCTTCTGGTATCGCGGGCTGGCGCTTGGCGGCATTGCCGCGGTGGGCCAGCTGCAATTGCTGCAGCCGTTCTTCGGGCTGGTGCTTGCAGCAACCCTGCTTCACGAGGAGGTCAGCCCTGCGATGATCGGCATCACGCTGGTGGTAGTGCTCTGCGTTGCCGGCGCGCGAAAATTTTCGCGCTGACGCCCGCCCCGTCAGCTCGAGCGGCGGTCTATCCAGCGATGCCAGGCATCCTCATTGCCGTTGAAGACATTGAGATCGATTCGGCCATCGACACCATGCGACAGGCCGGAGCCGGAATATTGCCAGAACAACCACTTGCGGCCGGGATAGACCACGGACGGATGCTGGGCAACGGCGCGCAGCCAGAAGGGATAGTCCTGGAACTCGCCGGTCAGATTATCCTTATAAAAATCGGGCGCTGTGTAAATGATCGGACGCTGTCCGTAATGGCGCTCGAGCTTGTCCATGAACACGCGCATCTTTTCCAGAATACGCTCACGGGAATGGCGCATCTTGCAGCTCGATTCGCCGTTATATTCCACGTCGATCACCGGCGGCAGCGCATCCGGATCGCGCGGTACGTTGCGAATGAACCAATCCGCCTGCTCGCCGGCCGAGCGGCACCAGTAGAAGAAGTGGTAGGCGCCACGACGGATGCCCGCTTCCTTTGCACGCTGCCAGTTGGTGCGGAACATCGGGTCAAGATGATCGCCGCCATCCGTCGCCTTGATGAAGGCGAAGTTGGCACCGCGTGTGCGCAGCTGCGGCCAGTCTATATTGGCCTGCCAGCGCGAGACATCCACCCCGTGGACCTGAAAATGGCGCGGCTGAACCCTGCCGAAATTGATGGGCTTGGCATCGCTGAAGCTGGAGCGGAAAATGCGCGAGCGGATCTGCGCACCGGCACTCGCCGCCGGGGCGGCAGCCATGGCCAATTGTACCGGACGCTCCATCGGGCGCTCTGCCGGTCGTACCATTCCAGCCTGTGACGGTGACGGCAAACGGGTTTCAAGCGCGTTCTGCGGCACGGGCGCTCGTGGGGTAACGGCTGAAAAGGCCTTTGGCTCTTCGGGCACCGGCCCGCCCCATGCCAGAACTTCCTGTCGCGGCTGGGCCGTGATGGGCTGGCTGCCCACGCTTGCCTGCGGCACCGGCGCGGATGGCGTAACCGAGCTCGTGGTTTCCTTCGACGGCAGGCCGGCCATCAGGCTTTCCGGCCCGGAACTGGAGGTACAGCCACCAAGCAGAAGGCAACCGAAGAGAAGTGCTGGCACAGCCGATGAACGCATGAGAACCTGTACGCAAAACAATCCAGGGGCACTCTGACGCCGCCCGGGAACCTCGAAATACAATTGCTAACGGAAGATTATCAAAAAAGACTGAATCTTATCTTTACGCCGACACCTTCCAACGCGCCCGTCATTTCTGGCAGGAGAATGCCTCGAGGTTTCGCGAAACGGAGAGCTTCAGGCGGTCATCGTGCTCAGATCGACCGTATCGGCGCCTGGGGAATTTTTCTTGATCGATTCGATGGCGTGGATGGCCGATGCCTTGGCCTTGTATCCTTCGGAGGAAAACATCGTTTCCCCGTTGGATGCTTTGAAGCGGAAGCGATATTCCCCGGCCCTATCCTGATAGATTTCGAATTTATACATGATCTTGGTGCCTCCTTGGCAAACGTCGGTGAAACACACTCAATTCTGAGCGGCCTTGGCCATATTCGCAACCGATAATTGCCAGATCAGACAAGCCGTACCCAGGCACGGGCAATTTCCAGACCGGTCGCATCGGCCACATCTGCACGCCCGCCACGGTGGTCGCGGTAATTGTTTATCCAGCCGGGCGCCATTTTTTCTACGGAAGCCGGGAATGCCTCACACCATCCGTCGACCACGGCCGTGGATGCCTCAAAATGAAATTGCGTGCCATAGGCAGCGCGGCCAACGCGAAAAGCCTGATTTCGCGTTGCACCATTGGTCGCAAGTCTCGTCGCCTCGGGCGGAAGCGTGAATGTGTCACAATGCCACTGAAAAATGGGAAATGTCTTGTCGAGTCCCGCCAATAGCGGATCGGACACGCCCTCTTCCGTGAGGGATACGTCTTCCCAGCCGAATTCGGGCGGGCCCGCCAGAATATTCTCTCCGCCATAGGCGCGTGCCAGCAACTGGCTGCCGAGACAGACGCCCATCACGGCCTTGTCCGCATCGCCAAACGCTTTCATCAAAAGTGCGAGGTCTGGAAGATAGGGATAAAGCACGTCGTCAAGAGCGTTCTGCTCACCGCCCAAAACGACAAGCGCATCGTGTGCAGCTGCATCGAGAGGAAGAGGCTCACCCGCATAGGCGCGGATGACATGCACGTCAGCCCTTGCCTCTTCCAGAGCGACGCCGATCTGTCCATGCGGCGTGCCCGCCATGTTTTCGATAATTGCAACGCGCATGGGGCCTCTCGCCGAAAACGGGGAATTCGATCGGCCGGTGTCGCCGATCAAATTCAGCTTCACCACGAGAAAAACGGATTTTCAAGAGGCGCAATATCGTCGGCAAGGCAATAAGCGGACAAGCCGGCCTTGGGCATCTTAAAATTCCCGCGACAGCTTCGCGTCGACGGAATGCCGGTTGCCGCCGCGGACAGCGAAGAACAGGAAAATGGCTGCCCAGAGAACTGATTTTTCCGCGCCACCCAGACCTTCCGCCTTTACGATACCGTGAAAATAGACCGTTACCAAAAGCACGATCATTGCAGCAAAGGAAGCCGGCCGCGTGAACAGCCCAATGGCCACGAGAATTCCACCGAAAAATTCGGTGGCGGCCAGGAGAGGTGACCAGAATACACCCGGATAAAAACCGAGGCTCTCCACCATGCCGACAGCCCCGAACGGATTGGCGATCTTGCCGAAGCCGTGGGTGACAAGAAGAAGCCCGGCCACGACGCGCAGAACGGTCTCCACCAGATCATGTGTCGAATTATAAAGAGGTGCGACCGCCGGAACGAAAAGACGCTGACGATTATTGTCGAACTGGGCCATGGGATCTCCGCGTTTTAGCCTTCGATGGCTTATCTGTTCGCAAAGCAGCATGATAAGAACAAGCATGCCGCAGGTAAAAACATGAGTATTATAGTTGACATTATCGTGAGCATTATTGTCACCGGGCGCTGAAGGAGACGTGACCATGGCCGAGACCAAGCCCCGCATAACCATCCGCTACTGCACGCAATGCAACTGGTTGCTTCGTGCGGGATGGATGGCGCAGGAGATTTTGCAAACCTTCGCTTCTGATATCGGCGAAGTCAGCCTCATTCCCTCAACGGGTGGCCTGTTCGAGATCACCGCAGATGGCGAAACCATATGGGAGCGCAAGCGCGATGGCGGTTTCCCCGGTCCAAAAGAGCTCAAACAGAGAATCCGCGATGTCATCGACCCGGAACGTGACCTCGGTCATGTCGACAGGACGAAGCATGAAGAGCTCGACAATTGACGCGGCAACATGTTTCAACAGCGTCTAACCAAGTTTTTTCCCTTTAAAATCAATGATCGTCATAAAAGTTCAAAAAGTCTGTTGACACCGGGCGGCTGCCCTCGTACATCGCTCTCCGTCGCCCAGATGGCGGAATTGGTAGACGCGCCAGCTTCAGGTGCTGGTACTCGCAAGGGTGTGGAGGTTCGAGTCCTCTTCTGGGCACCATTCCATTTTTGATCTTAGCCAGATCAAACACTTAGACGAAAAAACAGCAACATTCAGTCCTCTTGCAAAACGCAGGGGAAGATGTTGCGGTTTTTCGTTTGGCTGGCGATCAACCCCGATTTTTCCCATAAAAATGCTATCTAGGATGAGTGCTAAGCCTTTGTCACTTCGACAAAATGCCAGCCATTCCCGCGCGCGGAATTCCGATATCTTCAGACCTGGTATTGGGTTGCAGTTCGCTTAAGGCTGGGCGTCTTTGTCGCCACTGTTTTGCGAATGCTGTTCGCAATTCGGCGTACAGGAAAGCACGGTCCGTTCCGTCTGGCGGAAAACGCGAACCGTATTGCCTTCATCGATGGAGACGAGAATGCGCTCATCGACGATCGGATTGCCCTCGGCATCGAGAAGAACAAGATTCGTCGTACCGAAACTCCGCCCGGTCAGCACGATCGTGGTCGCATCTGCCACCGTCGCATCGGCGACTTTCGAGTTGCCGACAATAACCTTGCTCACGGGGCGGTCGAGGCGAAGTACACGGGCGTGGTTCATCGAAACGCGCAATATGTCTTCCTGAGCAAAAACGGGCTGTAACGAACCCGATAGGATGACGGACAAGCCGACCACGATTTTCGCCAGTTTTCCGGATGACACGCGTTTCGCCCTTATTCACTATCCGCACTTACTGTGGAGCAGAATGCGCGTTTTTAGTGAATGAAGCGTTAAATAATAGAGGCCCGTAGTGTGAACGGTAACCATGCCTGACATGGCAATATTTTCGAGGCTCTCGCTGTCCCGCACCAAAACTGAACATCTATGTCCCACCTGGAGGACACTTTGCTGGAAATAAGAAACTGACAGTCTCTGTAATATATTTGTTTATCAGCAACTATAAAAATAGAGACAATACTTTTTTGTTTTGTTTACCAAGAGAAATTCATCCTGCCGTTTACTTTGGATTAATCCTCTTCTTTAAGCGCTTGGAAATCGCTCACCTGTAATTTGAACGCAACCGAACAACGGAAAACAGTTGTCGGCGTGCTGAACACAACACAAGAGTTAGGAGAGACCCATGACCAAGATTTTCGCTCGCTTCCTGAAGGATGAGTCCGGCGCCACGGCAATTGAATACGGCCTGATCGCAGCGCTTATTTCTGTTGCCATCATCGGCGGTGCCACGACACTCGGCGGCCAGCTTAAAGACACCTTTGCTTTCATCGCCAAGAAGTTTACGGACTCCAAGGCAGCTACCGGCGGCGTCTGATTATAAATGCATAATGCAGGTGATGCGACGTATCGCGTGGACATCACCTGCATTTGCTAGCTTCTGTAAAATTTATCTCAGCAAAGGTCAGCCACCTATGGTTGTCGCAGCGATTTTCTTAATTCTTCCGCTTTGCCTGAGTTTTGCTGCGATAAACGATCTTTTCAGCATGACGATCCCTAACGTGATAACCGTCGTGCTGTTGTTATCTTTTGCTTTAGTCGCGCCTTTTACGGGTATGGATTTACAGACCTTTGGCTTAAGTTTGGCCGGAGGAATACTTGTTTTTATGGCATGTTTCACGCTCTTCGCCGCGAATGTCATGGGCGGAGGCGACGCTAAGTTGTTGACTGGTGCGGCCGTGTGGTATGGGTTCAACATCTCGCTCATAGAATTTCTGCTCGCGGTAACCCTGTTTGGTGGTGTGTTAACTGTCGGGATCCTGCTTCTTCGAGCACGCTCGCAAGAAATTATGGCTATCGGCATTCCAATCCCGGACTCCCTGATGGTGGCTCAGAAAATTCCATACGGTGTTGGTATCGCCGCTGCCGGGCTTTTGACCTATGGGGAAACTCCTCTTGTAAAAGCAGCAATCGCCAGCCTTTATTGACCGGATACTTTAATATCCGAAATTAGTAATCTATTAAGCACAAATCCAGGCGAAATATTAACCATAATTATACCAATCACGCGCCATCCTGACGGGAGAAAAATCTGATTCCCTCAAGGATCGAGCATGAAACCGTCGCGTATCGTCATTCTGTCAGTTGCCCTGGTCGCCGCCGGTCTTGCCGGCATCGTTGCCATGCAGATTTCCGGCGCGAAGCAGGTCATCGAAAAAGCGGAAACGATCATAGAGAAGGAACCGACGGTTAACGTTCTCGTTTCCTCGGTCAACCTACCCGTCGGCAGCCGCCTGAACGATAGTTCGGTGCACTGGACGCCCTGGCCCACTGGTAACGTCATCGACAGCTTCATAACGGAAGCGAAAAACCCGAACGCCATAACCGAACTATCCGGCGCTGTCGTGCGGCTGCCTTTGTTTCAGGGCGAGCCGGTACGGCCTGAAAAAGTGGTCGATTCCAGCACCCGCATCATGTCCTCGCTCTTGCCAGCCGGCAAACGCGCCGTCGCCACGGAAATTTCCGTCTCGACAGGTGCTGGCGGTTTCGTGCTGCCGAATGACCGGGTCGATGTCATCATGGTCCGCAAGGGCGATTCAGGCCATTTTTTGACTGAAAATGTTTTGAACAATGTCCGTGTTCTGGCGATCGACCAGCAGATCAAGGAAGGCGAGGACGGCACCTCAGCCGTCGTGGGTGCAACCGCAACGCTCGAACTCACACCCGAACAGGCCAAAATCATCACCGTGGCGCAACAAATGGCGGATCGCCTTACGCTGGCTTTGCGCTCAGTCGCCGATGCGCAGGAAAACGACACGCTTTCAGCAGGTTACCTTCTCAACGGCGGCTCCGGGCAGCCGGAGATTCAGGTGATCAAATCCGGTTCGATCGTCAAAACCGGACAGGGAGCATCGCAATGACCGGGGGTTCCATGGCAAAGCGCATTAAACAACACCTGCGTTCCTCAATGGCGGGCAGCCTTGCATTTTGCCTGGCTTTTTCAGGTATTCCGGGTCAGCACTCACCTGCGTTTTTGCGTATCAGCGAAGCCGAGGCTCAAAGCGCGAGCATCGTGCGGATCACCGAAAGCGGCACTGGCATTCGCAAGCGCCTGAAGCTCGGTCTCAACAAGGCACTGGTCATCGATCTGCCGGAGGATGCCCATGATATTCTCGTCGCCGATCCGAGCCTTGCCGATGCCGTAACGCGCACGTCCAAGCGCATCTACCTGTTCGGGAAAACGGTGGGCCAGACCAATATCTTCATTTTCGGGAATGGCGGGCGCGAAATCGTCAGCCTAGATCTTGAGGTCGAGCGCGACATCTCCGGGCTTGAGGCCAATATCCGCCGTTTCATTCCCGAATCGGACATCAAGGTAGAGATCGTTTCGGACAACATCGTTCTCACTGGGTCAGTGCGCACGCCGCAGGATTCGGCACGCGCTGTCCAGCTTGCCGAAGCATTCCTGAAAGGCGGCGAAGCCACTACTCGCAACATATCGCTGACGGGCGGCAACAATGGCGGTGACGCGGCGATTTTTGCCGAAAACCGCCAGACATCGCAGATCGTCAATATGCTGACGATTGAGGGCGAAGATCAGGTGACGCTGAAAGTCACCGTTGCTGAAGTTAGCCGGCAGGTGCTGAAACAGCTTGGCTTCAATGGTTCCATCAGCAGCTCGACAAGCAATAACGGTTTCGAATTTTCAAATCCGTCCAATCTCGGAAATGCAATCAGCGGTGCGTCGCGAATAGCCAGTGGCGCGATTGGCTCCGGCTCGCTCAACTTTGCTTCCTATCTCAACGCCATGGAACAGGCGGGTGTCGTGCGCACTCTGGCCGAACCGAGTCTTACCGCCATCTCCGGCGAACAGGCCAAGTTCTACGTGGGGGGCGATTTCCGTCTGCCTGCAGAGCAGGAAGTTACCATCGACAAGGAAACGGGCCAGCCAACCATAACGCGTACCACCAACACGGTCGACTACGGCATCACCTTGAACTTCAGGCCCGTCGTGCTTTCACCGGGACGGATCAGCCTTAAAATCGAGACCAATGTTTCTGAGCCGACATATGAAGGCAACGTTGTAACCGGAAACGCGGGCCGCACCATCCCAGGTTCTACCTACATGTCGATCCGCAAACGCGAGACATCGACAACAGTCGAACTTCCATCCGGCGGCTCGATTGTGATCGCAGGTCTGGTTCAGGACAATATTCGCCAGGCCATGTCAGGACTTCCAGGCATCTCCAAAGTGCCGATCTTCGGCACGCTTTTTCGCAGCAAGGATTTCATTCGCAACGAGACAGAGCTTGTCATCATAGCAACGCCCTATCTGGTACGTCCCGTTGCGCGCAACCAGATCGCCCGGCCGGATGACAACTTCAACCCGGAAAACGATGCCGCCATGTATTTCATGAACCGTGTCAACAAGGTCTATGGCCGCAAGGACCAGGTTCAGGCGGCTCCCTATCAGGGATCAGTGGGGTTCATCTACAAATGACGAAACGCGCACGAAATCTCGTCCTCAGAGCAAGCCCGGTCCGGGCAGGAAACGCCATGCAGGAAAACCCTTCCTCCTTTTCCTCAAGCCTGCCGGGCCGACGGGCAGGTCTCGTCGCCATGGTGGCGCTTGCCGCCGGCCTGTTGCAAGGTTGCGCACGCGACCCGATGACGACCAACGCCATTCCCGACGACTACCGCACGCGCCATCCGATCACCCTGTCGGAAGCCGAGCATTCGCTGGATATTCCGGTATCAGCAGGCGATAGCCGGCTGACCACGGCAATGGCGGATAATGTCCGTGGTTTCGCCCAGAATTACGCCTCGATGTCGACCGGTATCGTCAATATCCAGATGCCATCGGGATCAGCCAACTCGGCAGCGGCTTCAAAAATGGCGAGACAAATCCGCTCCGCGCTTTCCGGCGCTGGTGTGCCCTCGGGCAAGATCATGGAAACACGTTACGCTGCATCCCCGAATGGCGACGCCGCCCCCATTCGACTGAGCTATGTAGCCGTTACCGCCATGACCGGGCAATGCGGCCAATGGCCCGAAGACCTTTCCGACAATACCTTTGCCAACAAGAACTGGTACAATTTCGGATGTGCTTCCCAGAGCAATCTCGCGGCACAGGTTGCCAACCCCATGGATCTTGTTGGTCCGCGTGGCATGAGCCCGATCGACGCGGAGCGCCGAGCGGTGGTGATTGACGCCTATCGCAGCGGCAAAAACACGGCGACGTCAAATTGACGCGGTTCCAACAATTGTCAGGGCAGGAAAGACGATGAGCGCTGTAGAATACGATATCAAGTCAAGCGGCGACGCGGAAGCCGAACAGCCGGCGCCGCGTGCCTCGGATATGGATCGCCTGCGGCCCCTGCCCCGCATATCCGTCCATGCCTTCTGCGTCAGCGAAAACATGCAGCGCGTAATGGATGCCTTGTCCAGTGACAGGCGCATGAGCAAGGTCACCCTGCGGGTAACCAAGGGCGACATCAACGCGGCGGCGACGATGTTTTCCGCCTCACCAACGCCCAACCTCATCGTTCTCGAAACAGCAAGCTCACCGGCTTCGCTGCTGGATGATCTCGCGCCTCTGGCAGAGGTTTGCGACCCCACCACCCGTGTCATCATCGTTGGCCGGCACAACGACATAACGCTTTATCGCGATCTCATCCGCAACGGCATTTCCGAATATCTCGTCGCTCCGATCAACATGGCCGATCTGTTGGCCTCGATCGCGACGATCTTCGTTGATCCGGAAGCGGAGCCGCTCGGTCGCAACATCGCCTTCATCGGTGCCAAAGGCGGGGTGGGCTCGTCGACTATCGCGCATAATTGCGCCTTCGGCATCTCTACCCTCTTCTCCACTGAAACCATTCTGGCGGATATGGATCTTGCCTATGGCACGGCCAACATCGATTTCGATCAGGATCCCGCTCAGGGCATGGCGGAAGCGGTGTTTTCGCCGGAACGACTGGACGAGGTGTTCCTCGACCGTCTGCTGACGAAATGTTCCGACCACCTCTCACTTTTGGCCGCACCCTCTCTTCTCGACAGGACCTATGATCTCGATCGTCAGGCGTTTCTGCCGATTCTTGAGGTCCTGCAGCGCAGTGCGCCTGTCGCGGTTCTCGACCTTCCCCACCAATGGTGTGACTGGACGCGGGCAGTGCTTGCGGAAGCCGACGAGGTGGTCATTACGGCGGTTCCGGATCTCGCAAATCTGCGTAATACGAAGAACCTGTTCGACGCGCTGATAAAACTTAGACCCAACGACAAGTTACCGCATCTCGTTCTCAATCAGGTCGGCATGCCGAAACGCCCGGAGATCGCCCCTGCGGATTTTCTCGACCCACTGGAAATCGAGCCGGTTGCCATCATTCCGTTCGACACCCAGCTGTTCGGAAATGCAGCCAACAGCGGACGCATGATCAGCGAGATGGACGAAAAATCCCAGATCGCGGAAACGTTCTCGCAAATTGCCCATACCATTACAGGCCGTACCGTTCTGCGCAAAAACAAGCGCGGCGGTCTGGACAAGCTCAAGAATATTCTCAAGCGCAAATAGGCTCCCTTTCTGGGCCTTTAGACGGAAACGCCGATGTTCGGAAAACGCGGGCCAGAAGGCCCAGCCAGAACCACAAAGCCGGATTTTGTCGCGCCTGCCATACAGCAGGTGAAGGCAACACCTGAGCCCCGGTCTCTGGCGATCGACACTTTGGAGCCCGGCCAATCGCCTGCAACGCGGCAGGCGCAATCTCCCATGCAATCGCCGCAGAAAAAGCGTGCCCGCACGGAAGATTATTACAATACCAAGGGCCAGGTCTTTTCCGCGCTCATCGATACGATCGACCTTTCGCAGCTCGCCAAGCTCGACGCGGAGAGCGCGCGCGAGGAAATTCGTGATATCGTCAACGATATCATCACGATCAAGAATTTCGCCATGTCAATCGCCGAGCAGGAAGAGCTGCTGGAAGACATTTGCAACGACGTTCTTGGTTATGGGCCGCTGGAGCCGCTTCTCGCACGCGATGATATTGCCGATATCATGGTCAACGGTTCCGGCCAGACCTTCATCGAAGTCGGCGGCAAGACCATCGAATCCGACATACGGTTCCGTGACAATGGTCAATTGCTTTCCATCTGCCAGCGCATCGTAAGCCAGGTCGGCCGACGCGTGGACGAATCGAGCCCGATATGCGACGCCCGCTTACCCGATGGATCGCGTGTCAACGTCATCGCACCACCGCTCGCCATCGATGGTCCGGCGCTTACGATCCGAAAATTCAAGAAGGACAAGCTCACGCTAGACCAACTGGTGCGTTTCGGCGCGATCACGCCTGAAGGCGCGACCCTGCTCAAGATCATCGGCCGCGTCCGCTGCAATGTCGTCATCTCTGGTGGTACCGGCTCGGGCAAGACCACGCTTCTCAATTGCCTTACGAGCTTCATCGACAAGGATGAACGCGTCATCACCTGTGAGGACACCGCCGAACTACAACTGCAGCAACCGCATGTGGTGCGGCTGGAAACGCGCCCGCCGAACATCGAAGGTGAAGGCGAGATCACCATGCGTGATCTGATCAAGAACTGCCTTCGTATGCGGCCTGAACGTATCATCGTCGGCGAAGTGCGTGGACCGGAGGTTTTCGACCTTCTTCAGGCGATGAACACCGGCCATGATGGATCGATGGGAACGCTTCACGCCAATACGCCGCGGGAATGCCTCAGCCGTATCGAATCGATGATCGCCATGGGGGGGTTTACCCTGCCGGCAAAGACGGTACGCGAAATCATCTCGGGCTCTATCGATATCGTCATTCAGGCCCAGCGCCTTCGCGACGGCTCACGCCGGATAACGCAGATCACCGAAGTGATCGGCATGGAAGGCGACGTCATCGTGACCCAGGATCTGATGCGATACGAAATAGACGGCGAAGACGCGCACGGTAAGCTGATCGGCAAGCACGTCTCAACGGGCATCAGCAAACCCCATTTCTGGGATCGCGCGCGCTATTATGGCGAGGAAAAACGCCTGGCCACCGCGCTCGACGAGATGGAAAAGACATCCTAGAGCACGTCCTGTTTAAACGGAATCGTCTAACGTGCTCTAACTCTTTGTTTCTACGAATTTTCCGGACGGAAAACCACTACGCAATTTTACTGGAAATGCTCTAAGGAAGGCGACTGCCATGGACCCCACAATCCTGCTACTGGCCGCACTTGTCGCTATTTCGGCAGGGGCGCTTGCTTATGCTTTCCTCTTCCAGCAGATCGAGGTCGAGAAAAAGACCACCAGTCGCTTCAAGCGGGTCAAGGCCGCCGAAACGGATCACGCCAACATCAAGGCCGCGCGGGACCGGGTTCAGGAACTTGGCAAACGCCGCAAGTCCATGCAGGACAGCCTGCGGGAAATGGAAAAGAAACAAAGCGAAAAGGCAAAGAAAGCAAAGAATGTCGGTTTGCGCGAAAAGCTGGTTCAGGCAGGACTGCAACTTTCTGTCCGGCAGTTCCACCTTCTGAGTGCAGGCGCGGCTGCTTTCTCCGTCGTCATTGCGCTTCTTTATGGCCTGTCGATGCTTATCGCTCTGCTCATAGGAGCCGTCGTGGCCTTGGGACTGCCGCGATGGGTATTGGCATTTATACTCAAGCGCCGGCAGAAAAAATTCCTCGAGGAATTTCCAAATGCGCTGGATGTCATGTGCCGGTCGATCAAATCCGGATTGCCGCTCAACGACGCCGTGCGACTGATCGCGTCGGACGGACAGGAACCGGTGAAAACGGAGTTCCAGCGCGTCGTCGACGCGCAGCAGGTCGGCATCGGCATTCCGCAGGGGATCGAGCGCATGATGCTGACCGTGCCGCTTTTCGAAGTCAGCTTCTTCAGCACCGTCATCAACATTCAGGCGCAGGCGGGCGGCAACCTTTCGGAGGCTCTTTCCAACCTTTCGAAAGTTCTGCGTGAACGCAGGAAAATGCGTGCCAAAGTCAACGCGTTATCGATGGAGGCGAAGGCCTCGGCGGTTATTATTGGCGCGCTGCCTTTCATCGTCATGCTGCTGGTGCACTTCACCTCGCCCGACTATCTGTCGGTGCTCTTCACCGACATGCGTGGGCACATCATTCTGGGGGTGTCGGGATTATGGATGCTGATCGGGATTTTCATCATGCGCCAAATGATCAATTTCGACATATGAGGGTACGACCATGACAGGAAGCCTCTTTTCCAGCCTGACGGACCCGCAAACGATCATTGCCATTCTCGTCACCCTTGCGGTTTTCGCAACCCTTTATACGCTCATCATGCCGCTCTTCGAGCGAAAAGACTTCGCCAAGCGCATGAAAGCCGTGTCATCGGAGCGCGATCTCATTCGCAGCCGCGAGCGTGAGCGCTTGGCCGCCGCCACGAGGGACGGCAAGGCCTCCCTGCGTGGCAATAATAATAAATCAGCGCGACGCATCGTCGAAAAATTCAACCTTCAGGAAGCGCTTGCCGACAAGAACACGATGAACAAGCTGCGCGCTGCGGGTTTTCGTTCACAGAATGCGCTCAACACATTTCTTGCCGCCCGGTTCGTGCTGCCATTCGTTTTTCTGGCCCTGGCATTTACCTGGGTTTTCGTTCTCGGAAACCTCGCCGATAAGGCTTTCGTCGTCCGGCTGATGGCAGTGCTCATTTTTGGTTATCTGGGTTTTTACGCACCCAATATCTATGTTTCCAACGCCATGAACAAACGGCAGGCCTCGATCAGGCGCGCTTGGCCGGATGCGCTTGATCTGATGCTGATCTGCATCGAATCCGGTGTGTCCATGGAGGCCGCGATGCGTCGTGTTGCGGAAGAAATGGGTGAGCAGTCGCCCGAACTGGCGGAGGAAATGATGCTGACGACAGCGGAACTTTCCTTCCTTCAGGACCGGCGCATCGCACTTGAGAATTTTGGCATGCGCACGCAGCTGGACGGCGTCAAAAGCGTAGTGCAAGCGCTTATCCAGGCGGAACGATACGGCACGCCATTGGCTCAGGCGCTGCGCGTTCTGGCCCAGGAAGGTCGCGACGAGCGGATGAACGAGGCCGAAAAGAAGGCCGCCGCACTGCCGCCAAAGCTGACCGTGCCGATGATCATTTTTTTCCTGCCGGTGCTCATCGCAGTCATTCTCGGACCAGCCGGCATTCGCGTCGCCGATACGTTCTGACACGCTAAACGCGCCCGCACTGTAGGCGGTAGCGCGTGATGAGGCGGAACTGTGAAATTATCTGCGATCTGGCATTGATGGACGTGCCTGAACCCGCATCAGCCTGCTGGCTTGTTGTCCTTCTTCGCCAGTTGCTGCCAGGAATTCTGCTGCGACAGCATTGCACGCAGATAACCGAGATTTGCCTGCGCCTGCTGTGGCGAAAGCTCCTGAACCGCGATGCGCTCAGCCTCGGCAAACCGTCCCTGAAGACCCACCACGAGCGCGAGGTTCTGGCGAACGCGGCTGTCGGCGCCCGGCTGGGCGATGGCCGATTGCAGATATGTCTCGGCGGTGCGGGGATCGCTCGAAAGGACATAGGACATGCCAAGGTTCGAGAGCACACTCGGATCGTTCGGTTTGAGATCGAGTGCCTGTCTGTATTTGGTGCGGGCCTCGTTCGACCTGCCAAGCTGGTCGAGCACGGCACCTTCGGCAGAATAGAGCCGCCAGTCTGGACGATCAGGCGTCTGCGCTCTCTGGATGGTTGAAAGGGCCTGTTCGAGCTGGCCTGATGCTGCCTGCGCCTTGCCATAGGCGGCAAGCACCTCGCGGTCTGCCGGATTGGCGATGGCGATCTGCTGCATGACGGCGAGCGCCTGCGTGTTCTTGCCGGTCATCATCAGCACGTTGGCATAATTCATGCCGACGGACCTGTCCTTGGGGCTGCGTTCATAGGCCTTGCCGGCCGTCTCTTCCGCCTGCCGGAGCTGGTCCATGTTCATGTGGTCATAGGAGCGTGTGGCCGCAGGAATGGAGCCGGTGGACATGCGATCCGGCTTGTTGGTGCTTGCGCATCCGGAAACGGCAAAAACCAGCGCTGCGAGACATGCTCCGCGCAGTAACCCTGTCCGACCTGTCTCGCTCAAAGAAAAAGCAGTCATGGCAGTGCCCCCGCCCAAGAATTATCGATCTTGCGCCCGACATACGACAGACTCACATGACGCAACTTTCGCTTAAGCAATAATCTGTTAACCCTAACAGAGCGTTAATCGCACCGATTCTCGACAGTTACGAAAGCAGACCATGGCGCCCTATCAGTTCATCGAACGCCCGACACCTTTCAGCTCCAAGGCTGGCAGCACCCTGCCGGTTTTCGCCGTGACGCCAGCCCATATCGAACAGGGTGCCATCGATCCTGTTGCTCTGGACTGGGCGAAAAAAGCGGGTTTCAAGGCCGAAGCAGGCGCCGTATTGCTTGTTCCCTCTTCCGATGGTTCGCTGGGTGGCGTTCTTCTCGGCCTTGGCGGCAATCCCTCCGAAATCCCGTTCATAACCGGAAAACTGGCCCGCGAGCTGCCCGAAGGCGAGTGGCATATTGAAACCGCGCCATTGACGGCCAATCG
Source organism: Rhizobium sp. AN6A (assembly GCF_900215635.1). Classification (NCBI taxonomy): domain Bacteria; kingdom Pseudomonadati; phylum Pseudomonadota; class Alphaproteobacteria; order Hyphomicrobiales; family Rhizobiaceae; genus Rhizobium; species Rhizobium sp. AN6A. Next base: position 1,275,443 of record NZ_OCNC01000004.1, on the reverse strand, counting down.
GCTGGCGCTCGGTTTCGGCCTCGGCAGCTACCGCTTCGACAAATACAAGACAACCAAAACCAGCGGGGCAAAGCTTCTCATTCCGCAGGATGCCGAAGATGGCGAGATCAAGCGCGTTCTGGCCGGCGTCTTCCTCGCCCGCGATCTCATCAATGTTCCGGCCAACGATATGGGACCGGACGAGCTTGAGATCGCCTTCCGCAGCCTTGCCGCACACTACAAGGCAAAGGTGGGCGTCATTACCGGCGACGATCTGCTGAAGGAAAACTTCCCGCTCATCCATGCCGTCGGCCGCGCCAGCGAAAGCGCACCGCGCCTTCTGGAAATGAACTGGGGCAAGAAGGGAAATCCGCGCCTGACCCTCGTTGGCAAAGGTGTCTGCTTCGATACTGGTGGTCTCGATATCAAGCCAGCCGCCTCCATGGCGCTGATGAAGAAGGACATGGGTGGTGCGGCCAATGTTCTCGGTCTCGCGCTGATGATCATGGACGCGAAACTGCCGGTCAATCTTCGCGTCCTCGTGCCCGCCGTCGAAAACTCCATTTCCGCCAACGCCTTCCGTCCCGGTGACATCTACAGGAGCCGCAAGGGCCTGACGGTACAGATCGACAATACGGATGCAGAAGGCCGTCTCGTTCTGGCCGATGCGCTGGCCTATGCCGACGAGGATGCGCCGGACCTGATGATCGACATGGCAACGCTCACGGGTGCCGCCCGCGTTGCTCTCGGCCCGGATCTGCCGCCCTTCTATACCGATGACGACGATCTGGCCCACGATATCGCGGAAGCCAGCATCGATACCGACGATCCCCTGTGGCGCATGCCGCTCTACATGGGGTACGACAAGGATATCCGCTCACGCGCGGCCGATATCACCAACGCGCCATCAGGCGGCATGGCAGGATCGATAACCGCCGCTTTGTTCCTGAAGCGTTTCGTCACCAATACGAAAAAATGGGCACATTTCGATATTTACGGCTGGTCCTTGAGCGAAAGGCACCACTCATCGATCGGCGGCGAGGCTCAAGGTATCAGAGCACTCTTCCATTACATCACACACCAGTTTGCGAAGTAAGTCGGTACCACGGTTGATCTAACTGGCCCACGGGCGCTTCGTTAAGCGGAGCGCCCGGCCTTAATCAAACCAGAACCTTCTGTTCCTTGAGATCTTCCTCACCAAAGAACTTCAGATAACGCTCCACCTCGGATCGTTCGCCTGTCGCTTTTTGCGGATTATCGGAGAGTTTCACGGCTGGCCGACCATTGGCGTCGCTGACCTTGCAGACGATGGAGATCGGCTTCAAGCTGGCGATGGTCTTCGGCGCGCAACCGGCGAAATCATTGGTCAGATTGGTGCCCCAGCCGAAGCTCATGCGCACCCGGCCTTCGAAATGCCTGTATGTATCGACGATGGCATCGACATCGAGACCATCTGAGAAAATCAGCATCTTCTTGCGGGGGTCACGGCCCATCTTCTGCCACCACTCGATGATCTTTTCCCCGCCTTCGATCGGCGGCGCGCTGTCGGGACGGAAGCCCGTCCAGTCCGCCACCCATTCCGGCGCATTGCGCAGGAAGGCCGCCGTGCCAAAAGCATCGGGCAGCACGATCAGCAGGTTGCCGCCGTAAAGCCGGTTCCAGTCCTTCAGAACCTGATATGGCGCTGCGGCCAGTTCCTCGTTGGTCTGCGCCAGCGCCGCAACCACCATCGGCAATTCATGCGCATTGGTGCCGACCGCCTCGAGGTCGGAATCCATGGCGAGAAGGACATTGCTCGTGCCGGTGAAGGCAGGGCCGATGCCTTCCTTCAGCGCCTCGACGCACCAGCGCTGCCACAGAAAACTGTGGCGGCGGCGGGTGCCGAAATCGGAAATGCGCAGGCCGGGCAGTTCCCGCAACCGTTCGACCTTTTCCCACATCTTGGCCTTTGCGCGGGCGTAGAGAACATCCAGCGTGAAATAACCAAGCGAGCGCATTGCGCTGCGCGAGCGTAGCTCATTGATGATCGCCAGCGCCGGGATTTCCCAGAGTGTCGTATCCATCCAGCGGCCGTGGAAATTCAGCTCATATTGCCCGTCGCGCTTGAAAAGCTCGTATTCGGGCAATTGGTAGCTCGAAAGCCAGGAGAGGAATTCCGGCTCGAAGATTTGCGAGCGGCCGTAGAAGGTGTTACCCGCAAGCCAGATGTTCTCCTTCTTGGAGAGGCGCAGGGTACGCGCGTGATCGAGCTGCTCGCGCAGTTCCATCTCGTCGATCTCTTCGGCCAACCGCACCGTCTTCGTGCGGTTGATGAGCGAAAACGTCGCGTCGACTTCCGGATAGAGTTTCCAGATCATCTGCAACATCAGCAGCTTGTAGAAATCCGTATCGATCAGGCTGCGGACGATCGGATCGAGTTTCCAGGTGTGATTGTGGACACGGGTTGCTATATCGGTCTTCGTCATGCTTGCATTCCCCAGCATCGGCCCAGAACATCGGCAGGGCCGACGTCACCCCGCACCTCGGCAGGTATTATCAACCTGTCATGTCAAAGATTTATCTGAAAAAGCAACAACAAGTCCAGAGTGCGGGCGGCGCAAACGCCGCTTTAAGTCATATTACTTCAGAAGGTCGGGTCGACAGGATTGATGCCAGGATACCAGTCCTTGGAGATGGGATTTCTGCCACCGAAGCTGGAGATACCGTTCTCATCGGTGCAGCGATAGCCCTGAACCGGCAGACCGCGGCTACCGAAAACATCCCGGTATGGGCCGCGGGCATATCCAGTTACACCAAGTTCGCTATGGCAATTGTAACGCACCCTAGGCTGTAGCGTTCGCGGGTCCTTGACACCAGGCAGGTTCGCATAGGCATCTGGAGCCGGGGCAAAACCATTCTGAAAAACGGTCTGCGCCTGCGCGGAAGCGCTCATTAACACCGCTGCCAAGATCGCTGCCAATCGTGTTGCCATTTTTGTCTTCATCGATGCCGGTCCCGTACGATCATTCATCCGATGTAGGCTTTCGGCTGTGGTCGCACAAAGGGCGAGGCAGGCACAATTTCGTGAAAGCCGCCGCCTCAGCCTTCCAGACGCCGGAAAGCCGTCGGCTTTTCGTAAAGCCAGCCGATGCGCTCGATGGCCTCATTGAGATTTTCGCGTGCAACATTCATCGTGTGGCCATTGGCGTGCAGCAGCGTCTCTTCGTTTTCCATGAGGCCGACATGGCCCTTCCAGAAAACCAGATCGCCGCGGCGCAATTCATCACGTTCTATTTCCACGCCGAGCGATTTCACCTGCATGTCTGTATCGCGCAGAACCCGTCGGCCCGTCATCGCCATGGACAATTGCACGAGGCCCGAGCAATCGATGCCGAAGCCGGAGCGGCCGCCCCAGAGATAAGGTGTCGCGATAAAGCGCAAGGCCACCGCAACATAGTCCTCTTCGAGAGCGGCATCGGCTGGTCGGCAATGGGCGGCGATTATGCCCTCGCCTTTTTCGGTCAGCAGATAGCGGGTGCCGCGTGTCTCGGCCTCACCAACGATCCGGACCATGCTGCCCATGGAAATGGCTGCGACCGGCGGTTTGCGCAATTCGGCGGAAGGATAGAGGAAGGTGCGTGGCGCAACCACCTGGTGGGTAACGGCAACGACATCGCCGATTGCCGTCTCCGGCACGTAACCGGCATAACCATCCGCATCCGCCTGCACCCAGGCCCAGCCATTCGCCCGGTCGAAAATGCGCACGGTTTCACCAAACAGCAGCTCCGTATCGATGCCGGCGGCAAGGTCAGGCGTTGGCCGCAGGCCAATAACCGGAACCGCGATCTGGGCGGGCGAACCGCTGACGAAACGCTCGGCCTGAACCACGCCTTGCAGTTTCTCATCGGCCAGATCGGAGCGGAAGACATTCAGGCGGCGGTCGAGCATCATGGTTTCACATCCAGAGGTTAGATCTTGCGTGCCTGATCAATAATCAGATCGCCGAATTTTTCCAGATAGAGCGCACCTGCCACGGTGCGTTTTATCACGACATTGCGCTTGTCCCGTTCGTCCCGCACCCTGTCAACCAGCCCGAGCGCCCCCAGGCTGTCGAGTGCGCGGGTGATGACCGGTTTGGTCACGCCCAGCAAGGCAGCGAGGCCCCGGACGGTATGTGGCGGCGGCACGAGGTATATCTGCAGCAGGATTGTAGTCTGGCGCAAGGTCAAATCCGGCGCATCGGCCGTGACCTGCGCCGCAGATACGCGATGCCAAAGCCCCAAGGCCTCCGTAGGCGAAAGTTCTGCAGGCAAACCGGTAACCTTCCAGTCGTTATCCCACCGTTTTCATTCAACGGAGCGGAAAACTCAAGAAGCATACCGCACAAACAGAACCGCCGCGCCTTCGCAGACCATAAAAGATCGCGCGGCGCGGCGGTGTTGTTTAAACCCGTTTTTCGGGCCTTTACTGTCCCCTCTGGACTTGCAAGATGAGATGCAGGAAGCGTGCCAGTTTTACTGCAGTGCACAAATACGAGCAAAAACAGATGCTTGAGGTACGATTCCGATATTATGTTCAAATTTTCCGCAAGGCGGGAATAGCAACAAAAACAGGCAATCAGCAATTCAGTGCTTAAAAACTGCCTTCCGCCATAACAGCGGAAGGCTGGGATCGGGATGGATCAGATTTCCGCGCCGCGTGCGGCATCGGTCGCATCTGCATTGTGCCGCCGGTTATGTCGGATCGACGACCAGAGCGAAATGCCGATCAGGGTCGCGCCACCAAGGCCGGTAATGACCTCCGGAATGTGGAACATCGTCTGCACGTACATGATGACGGACAGGATGAGGATCGCGTAGAAAGCGCCGTGTTCCAGATAGCGGTATTCGGCAAGCGTTCCCTTTTCCACCAGCATGATCGTCATCGAGCGCACGTACATGGCGCCGATACCGAGGCCGATGGCGATGATGAACAGGTTCTGCGTCAGCGCAAAAGCACCGATGACGCCATCAAAGGAGAAGCTTGCATCGAGCACTTCGAGATAGAGAAACGCACCGAAGCCGCCTTTTGCAGCGCCTTCGAGCACTTCCTGGCTACGATCGAGAATACCGCCGACGACTTCCACCAGCAGGAAGGTCAAAAGACCCCAGATTGCCGCATGGAAAAAGGTGTTGGCCGCAACCGGACCAAGCTCCGGATTGTCGCTGGCGCCGATGATACGAGAGAAGGCCAGCATGACGACCAGCACGAAGGCGATCTCGATGCCCTTGACGGAGGAATAGACCGCAGCCTTTTCCTCGATCCAGCGCACCCAGTGCACGTCCTTTTCATGGTCGAAGAAGAAGTTGAGACCGACCATCATCAGGAAGGTACCGCCGAAAGCAGCGATCGGCAGATGGGCGTCACGCATGATTTCTGCATAACGTTCCGGCTGCGTGGCCGCCATGACGAGCGCCGTCCAGGGGCCGACATTGGCGGCAACGACCACGATCAGCAGCGGGAAGACGATACGCATGCCGAAAACGGCAATCAGAATACCCCAGGTCAGGAAGCGATGCTGCCAGACCGGCGTCATCTCTTTCAGCTTGTTGGCGTTGACGATGGCGTTGTCGAAGGAAAGCGAAATTTCCAGCACGGCAAGCACCGCGCAAATGAAGAAGATCGTCGCTGTTCCACTGACAGTTCCGGTCATTTCCCAGCCGAGATAGCCGCCAAGGATCAGACCGACGATGGTGACGATAAAAGCCCACTTGAAGTAGGAAAGTGTGGTTTTCTGGGTGGCGCTCATGTCCGGTTACCTCCGGTAACAAGAGCGATTGCGGAACGACGCAGGACGTCGGGCCGCACGCAGAAAGCACGCGCGCGAAGCACATTCAGGTTTTTCATAGTTTTTAATCCGCCGGCCAATTTTTGCAGGCGGTACCGACATCACGAGAGCGCCGTAAAACTCTCGCCAGAGGGGCCCGGCACCTTTGTTTCCTCTGCCCTTGCGAGACATATGATCGCAGGACCTTCTCTTACTCCTCGAAGATCACCTCTTCGTCAAGTCCCGTGATGATTTCGGCGGCAACATCACGGGTAAACAGAGGAAATGTCTAGTCCGCAGCCAGTATATCCACCTTTTCGCGACCGCGTTTGAGCGTATTTTCACGGAAGAAAATATAAAGGCCGGAAAGAACGATCAGGCCCGCACCGACGACGATACTGGTCTGCGGCACATCCCCGAAGAACAGCCAGCCAAAGACCACCGCCCAGAGCAGCAATGTGTATTGCAGCGGCGCGACGGTCGCGGCGTCCGCGAGCTTCAGAGCGCGGTTGACCAGCACATGCGCCGCCATGGCGACCACGCCGAGCAGGCCGAGGAACGCGAGATCGAAACCAGACTGGACAGGCAACCAGCCCGACGGCGTGACGAACACCGCAACGACGCCCGCAAGCCCCGCACCGATGATCTGCCAGAAAGCGAGCACCGTATCGGGCGTGTTGCGCAGTTGGCGTCCGGACAACATCATGAAGGCGAAGGCGGCGCTGCCGAGAATGGAAAACAGTGCGGCCGAGGTGAGGCTTGCCGAGCTTGGCTGCAAGGCAATGAGAACACCGACGAAACCAATGGCGATGGCCGTCCAGCGACGCCAGCCGACCTTTTCTCCCAGGAGAAACGGCGATAGAGCCGCCACATAAATGGGGGCGGCGAGCCAATAGGTCATCACGTCTGCCAGCGGCAGGGCAGCGACTGCGAAATAGAAACAGAAAAGCTCGGCGGTGGAGAAGAATACGCGCGCCACCTGAAGAGACGGTCGCTCGATTTTCATGAGGCCGGAAAGACCTCCTTTCCACACGATCGGAACCAGAATGACAAGGGCAGCGACGCTGCGGATGAGGATCACCTGCCCCTGGCTGTAGGTCGAAACCAGCCATTTCCCCATGGCGTCGTTCAACGCGAAAAGCAGCATTCCAAGCAGCATGACGGCCACGCCGAGGCCAGTCGGCGAAAGCTTTCGTAATATATTCGGCATGTCAGGTTCCGTTCTCTCCCAATGGCTGCATTGGTCGTTCAGCCAGCCCTCCTTTGTCAAGCCCGGAGCGGGAGGACTCGCGCATTAATAATACTAATAAATCGGCAATTTCGATGTCACGCGAACATGCGCCTCTCTTCCGCAACGAGTTCCTGGAGAAAATCGACCACCGTGCGCACGCGGACCAACTGACGGGCGGATTCGTGATAGGCCGTCCAATAGGACCGGCTTATGCCCATATGCGGCATGATCCGCAGAAGTTCGGGATATTGTCCGGCAATGTAATTGTGCAGGATGCCGATGCCGGCGCCCGAGCGCACCGCCTCGGTCTGACCGGTGGCGCTAGAGATTTCAAAGGCGGCGTCCCAGTCGCGCATGATCTCGCCGGTATAGTTCAGAGAAGGCGAGAAGATCAGGTCCTCGACGTAGCCGATGCGCCGATGGCGCTTGAGTGTTTCCACATCCGCCGGCGTTCCGTATTCGGAGAGATAGGACTTGGATGCGTAAAGCCCCAGCGAATAGTCGGTGAGCTTGGAAAACATCAGCCTACCCTGTTCCGGCCGCTCTATGGTGATGGCGATATCGGCCTCGCGCTGTGACAGGGAAAAGGAGCGCGGCACCGGCACGAGCTGGATTTTCAGGTCGGGAAAACGCGCGGTCAGCCGGCCAAGCCGTGGCGCAAGAAAAGAAACCCCGAGACCATCGGGCGCGCCGATGCGCACCGTTCCCGCCACTGCCGTATCGACGCGACCGAGATTTGCCTGCGCATTCAGCATTTCGGTTTCCATGCGCTCGGCGGCGCCCAAAAACAGCTGACCTTCTTCGGTCAGTTCGCAACCGTTCGTCCGGCGAATAAATAATTGGGTTTTCAGTGCCTGCTCCAGCGACGTCAATCGCCGCGAAAGCGTTGCGTGGTTAAGTCCGAGCCGTTTCGATGCGGCAAGGATCTGCCCGGAGCGGGCAACGGCGAGGAAGATGCGGACGTCATCCCAATTCATGGTTTGCTGCGCAGCATTATGGGTTCGACGTCAAGCAAGGTCAGCGACGTCACCATTCCTGCCACGCCCTCTTTGTATTTCAGGAAATGCGGCGTTTGCAGATGCGCTTCATATGCCGCCCGGTCCGCGTAAACTTCGAGGATGCGAATCTTTTCCGGGCTGCCTTTGATTGCCACCGCATTTAATGCAAGCACACCAATTTCCAGGCTGACCGAAGCTTCGATCTCTTCTGCAAGCAGTCTGCGATAGGCATCCAGCTGGGTTGGATCGATTTCGATTTCAGCCATCCGCACGACCGGTTCATCGCTCATCAAGCTTCTGACCTTCTGTTGACCGGCGAACGTGTCGGTGTCGGAAATCCGCCGCCACCCTCAAAATGCTCGCCTTGCTTCAATTTACGCACAACGGTTTCTTATCTGAGTTCATTGATTTGTACAAATTCAAGTGCAATGCTGCACCCATCAAAAAATCGCGGAGGAAAGCCCCATGAGGGAAATCGGTCATTTCATCAACGGCAAGCATGTGTCCGGCACCAGTGGCCGCACGTCTAACGTCTACAACCCGGCAACCGGCGAAGTGCAGGCGACTGTCGCGCTTGCCAGCGACGCCGAGCTGCGCGCTGCCGTGGAAAGCGCAAAAGCGGCACAGCCGAAGTGGGCCGCCACCAACCCGCAGCGCCGCGCCCGCGTTTTCTTCAAGTTCGTCGAACTTCTGAACCGCGACATGAATGAGCTGGCGGTGCTGCTCTCCAGCGAGCACGGAAAGACCGTTGAAGATTCCAAGGGCGATATCGTGCGCGGCCTCGAAGTCTGCGAATTCGTCTGCGGCATTCCGCATCTGCAGAAGGGTGAGTTCACCGAGGGCGCAGGTCCCGCCATCGACATGTATTCGATCCGCCAGCCGGTCGGCATCGGTGCGGGCATCACGCCGTTCAACTTCCCCGGCATGATCCCGATGTGGATGTTTGCGCCGGCAATCGCCTGCGGCAACGCCTTTATTCTAAAGCCTTCCGAGCGCGATCCGTCCCTGCCGATCCGCCTTGCCGAACTGATGATCGAGGCAGGTCTTCCGGCCGGCATCCTCAACGTCGTCAATGGTGACAAGGCCGCTGTCGACGCCATCCTGACCGATCCGGATATTGGCGCGGTTTCCTTCGTCGGTTCCACGCCGATTGCCCGCTACGTCTACGGCACCGCCGCCATGAACGGCAAGCGCGCGCAGTGCTTCGGCGGCGCGAAGAACCACATGATCATCATGCCGGATGCCGATCTTGATCAGGCCGTGAACGCCTTGATGGGCGCTGGTTACGGTTCGGCCGGCGAACGCTGCATGGCCGTTTCCGTTGCGGTTCCGGTTGGCGAAGAGACGGCGAACCGTCTCGTTGAAAAGCTCATCCCGCAGATCGAAGCGCTGAAGATTGGCCCTTACACCGACGACAAGGCCGATATGGGCCCGCTCGTTACCAAGGAAGCCCAGACGCGCGTCAGGGGACTGATCGACAGCGGTGTCGAGCAGGGCGCGAAACTGCTGGTCGATGGCCGCGACTTCAAGCTGCAGGGCTATGAAGACGGCTATTTCGTTGGCGGCTGCCTGTTCGACCACGTCACCCCTGACATGGACATCTACAAGACGGAAATCTTCGGACCGGTTCTCTCCGTCGTTCGCGCCAAGAACTACGAAGACGCGCTGGAACTGCCGATGAAGCATGAATATGGCAACGGTGTTGCGATCTACACCCGTGACGGCGACGCCGCCCGCGACTTCGCAAGCCGCATCAATATCGGCATGATCGGCATCAACGTTCCGATCCCGGTTCCGCTCGCATACCATTCCTTCGGCGGCTGGAAGGCTTCCAGCTTCGGCGATCTCAACCAGCACGGCACGGATTCGATCAAGTTCTGGACGAAGACCAAGACGATCACCTCGCGCTGGCCGTCCGGCATCAAGTCGGGTGCCGAATTCGTCATGCCGACGATGAAATAAACTGGAGCAACCCGCGATCTTACAAAAAGCCCCGCTGTTTTCACAGCGGGGCTTTTTTGGTTAAAAAGATAACCAGAAATATCAAGTTTTCTTCTGTCAAAATAATTCCACTTAAAGCTGTTATCGCGTAAGAGTCCGCTGCGGCGTGGGGACGCTGCCAAACCGACGAATAACGGGGAAGCTTGCAAACTCAATCTGCCCGGAGAGGGGCATGCCATGAGGGACTATTTATGAGTGACATCTCTGTCAACGCGGATCAGCGCGCGATCGAACGTGGCTCTTTCAGCGGAAATGCCAAGGAGTATTTCGGCATCTGGATCGTCAATATTCTACTGACGATCATAACGATCGGCATTTACTCCGCCTGGGCGAAGGTACGCCGCAAGCGTTATTTCAACGGCAATACCGTACTCGCCGGCCGCGCCTTCGGCTATCACGCCACCGGCGGACAAATCTTCAAAGGTCGCCTGATCGCCTTTGCCTTCATCGTCATCTCGCAACTTGTCGGCCTCATCCACCCGTTCCTGGTTTTCGTGCCGGCGATCCTGCTTCTGATCTTCTTTCCCTGGCTCATTACACGCAGCATCAGATTCAATGCGCGGGTGACGAGCTATCGTAACGTGCGTTTTGATTTTGTCGGTACGGCCGGTGGCGCTTTCGTCTCCATTCTGCTCGGCGGCCTCGTTGCGCTCTTTTCCTTCGGGATTCTGGCGCCTCTGGCCAGCCGCTGGGCGAACCGCTACATTTTCAGCAACCTGCATTATGGCGATCGTCCGTTCACCGCCGATCCGAAGATCGGCGCGCTCTACCGGGTCTGGATCATTCCCGCCATCATGGTCGTGATCGGCAGCATCTTGGTCGGCTTTTTCGGCATTGCCGCCTTTGCCGCCAACAGCGCGATGCTTGAAGATGAGACGGCTGCCATGGTAACCGCGCTTGCCTCCCTCTATATCGGCCTTTTTGGCGCGTTTCTGGTCTACGGTCTTGCCGGCGTGGTCTATCGCACTGGCGTGCGCAACGTCGTCATCTCGTCCATGCTGCTTGATGGAAAGCACGAATTGCGCAGCGACCTTCATCGGGGCCGATATCTGTGGATCGTCATTTCCAACCTGATCGTCACCGTTTTCACCTTTGGCCTGATGCGGCCGTGGGCTGCGGTACGTGAAGCGCGCTACACCGTCGAGCGCACGGCAATCCGTTTCAACGGCGATGTGGGCGAAGTGCTCTCATCGATGGAGGCGACGGGCGCTGCCGTCAGCGCCGAATATATGGATATGGAAGGTTTCGAATTTGGTTTCTGATACCGGAGAAACCGTTTCGGGCGAGTGGCATGCCGCTCGCTCAAACCTTTCGAGCGCCGCCAGATTAAAACTTGGCGGCACAGTCCTTCTCGTGCTCGACGCGAAGGACAACCATGTCAGAACGCAGGCCGAGATAAAAACTGTCGAGATCAGCCATCGGGTCGGGGCCATTCCCCGCGAGCTGCATTTTCCTGACGGCTCCCTGTTTGAAACACGCGACAATGACGGCGTGGACCGGCTGCTCGGCAGGCACATCACGAGACGTGCCGGCTTTGTTCATTGGCTGGAACAATTTCGCCCGCGGCTGGTCGGCATCACGGCGGCGGCCGTTCTTCTGGCCTACGGCACCTACAAGCTGGCGCTTCCGGCGCTGGTGGAAGTGGCGGTTGCCGTGACCCCTCCGATCGTGCCGCAGGTCATGTCGGCCAGCACGCTGCAAGCCTTCGACAAAACGGTGTTTTCTGCAAGCACCCTGCCACAGGCGGAACAGGACGCGATCCGTTCGGACTTCGCCAGAATAGTCGCCCATGCGGAGGGCCCGCCCGAAGACTACAAGCTGAGTTTTCGTAGTGGCGGTTACATCGGTCCCAACGCTTTCGCGCTTCCGGACGGGACGCTCGTGCTGACCGACGAGCTGGTGAAGCTGGCTGGCGACGACAGGCAGATGATCATCGGCGTTCTCGCGCATGAAATCGGCCATGTCGAATATGAACACAGCCTACGGCAACTCTACCGCGCTGCCGGGGTCGCCGGTCTCGTCATGCTGATTGCCGGCGACGTCGGTTCGGCCATGGAAGACATTCTCACCCAGGGTGGCGGTCTTCTGGCGTTGTCGCATTCGCGTGATGCCGAACGTCAGGCCGACCAGCGCTCCGTGGAACTGATGCGCAAGGCCGGGCTGGATCCCACCGCAATCGAACGTTTCTTTGCACTGCTTGAGGACAAGCTGGGCGACAAGGGCGGCACCAGCATCGTGTCCACCCATCCCGGAACGCCGGAAAGGCGCAAGGCGATCATCGACTACAACGCGTTTCTGGACGAAAAACCGGCGGGCGATTGACCCGCCGGTATCCTAACCGGTCACAGGCGTGTAAACGGCGTCAATTGGTCGGGCCGTCGTTGAAACCCACTTCGTCCACCAGCTCGGATGCCTGTTTGCGGTGGGCGGCAATATCCGTCAGTGGCAGCTTGTCCGGATTGATGGGGCCGAAGCCCTTCACGACATCGGAAGGCTCCGCGCCGGGCAGCACCGGGTATTCGAAGACCTGCTTGGCATAGATTTCCTGCGCCTCGCGCGATGCCAGGAATTCCATCAGCTTCAGCGCATTGTCCTTGTTGGGTGCGTATTTCGTCAGCGCCATGCCGGAAATATTCACATGCGTTCCTCGGTCGCCCGCATTGGGAAAGATCACCCGCACCGATCCCGCCCAAACCTTTTCCTCCGGCTCGCGGTCGTTGGTCAGCATCAGGCCGACATAATAGGTATTGCCGAGCGCGATATCGCATTCGCCGGAAAATATCGATTTGGCCTGGCTGCGGTCTGTTCCATCAGGCTTGCGGGCAAGATTGTTCTTGAGGCCGGTCAGCCATGTCCGGGTATAATCGACACCATGATGGGCGATCATCGAGGCGATCAGCGCGATATTGTAGGAATGCTGACCGTCGCGAATGCAGATCTTGCCCTTCCATTTCGGATCGGCAAGCTCTTCATAGGTGATGTCTTTCTGGGTGACCCGATCCTTCGAGGCATAGACCACGCGGCCACGCGTCGTCAGGCCGAACCACTCGCCTTGCGGATCGCGCAGATTGGCCGGGATATCCTTTTCAATGACGGGATCGTTCAGCACCGGCTGTGTGACGCCGCCTTCTTTCGCCTCGACAAGCCGGGCGATATCGACCGTCAACAGCACGTCGGCCGGCGAATTGACGCCTTCCGCCTGAATGCGCTCCACCAGACCCTTGTCGAGGAAGAGAACGTTGGCCTCTATGCCCGTTTCTTTCGTGAAGGCATCGAGCAGCGGCTGGATCAACTCGGGCTGCCGGTAGGAGTAGACGTTCACCTCACCGTCCGCAAAAGCAGCGGGCGCGGCCGAGAGGATCGTCAGACCCGAAAAAACGGCAGCGGAAAAACACGATTTCAAGCTTGCCATTGAGAATGCCTCCATTACATTCAGATTCTTGACTTGTTGTTCATGAATCATCAAAGCGGTCAACAAGGCTGTCCGAGAAATATCGGATGGCTGCCAGTTTTTTCAGTTTCTGGAATTGTTCTAAACTGAAAAAGAGACTATATAACTCCACATTGAGAGTTAGGAGACCAGCATGCGTTTGACCAAACAGACCAACTATGCCGTTCGCATGTTGATGTATTGCGCCGCAAATGAAGGCAAGTTGAGCCGCATTCCGGAGATCGCCAGGGCTTATGGCGTATCTGAGCTGTTCCTTTTCAAAATTCTGCAGCCGCTCAACAAGGCCGGTCTGGTAGAAACCGTGCGCGGCCGTAACGGCGGCGTGCGTCTTGGCAAACCCGCTGAGAAAATCAGCCTGTTTGACGTGGTGAAGGTGACCGAAGACAGCTTTGCCATGGCGGAATGCTTCGAGGACGGCGCTGTCGAATGTCCGCTTGTGGACAGCTGCGGCCTCAACTCGGCGCTTCGCAAGGCGCTCAATGCCTTCTTCGATGTGCTGGCGGAATATTCCATCGACGATCTCGTCAAGGCGCGGCCGCAGATCAACTTCCTGCTCGGCATCGACACGGAAATGCCGAAGATCGCCGCCTTGCCGGCCGCCTGATCATCCCATTGCCCAAGCGGCAATTGCGCTAACCCGTGTCCGCAGGTCACGGGCTTTTCTTTTATAGAATACTCCGGAAATGCAATATTTTTGGTCGAGCGTGTTGACGCCAGGAGACGAAGCGGCGCATTTGGTCGCGAGCTTTTTTGAAGCAATCAGCCAGCGTCGCAATGATCATCAAGCCTGAATTCCATACATTTGCACTTACCGCGCTCGTCGGCAGCATGGGTGCGCTGCTTGCCAGTCTCCTTAACGTTCCAGCGCCGTTTCTGTCCGGTCCTGCGCTCGCCGTGACGATTACGGGACTGGCGGGCGTGAAGCTTGGGATTCCCGCCTTCATCCGCAATGCCTGTTTCGTTGTGGTCGGCATTTCGATGGGAACGAGCGTAACGCCGTCGGTGATCGATGCCGCGAAGACATGGCCACTGAGCTTCGTCATCGTGCTCGCTGCAGTCGTAATCATGCTGTATGTCGCCTATTGGATCCTGCATTACGGCTTCGGATACGACAGGACGACGGCGATGCTGGGCGCTTCGCCCGGGCACCTCAGCTATATTATCAGCCTCGGCGCCGAGACGAAAAGCGACCTTGCGACCGTCAGCATCGTGCAAAGCGTGCGGGTGCTGGCGCTGACGCTTTCCGTGCCGCTGATCGTTGAATATTTCGATCTCGTCAGCACGGAACCGCTCATCGCCAATCCACCGATGGGCCTGTTCACACTGGCCCTGACCATTGGTGCGTCGCTTGCGATGGGATGGCTGTTCCTTCGCTGGAGATTTCCCGCAGCCCTGCTGCTCGGCGGCGTCGCGGTTTCCATCGGCACCCATATTACCGGCCTTACCGAGGGCGGTGTTCCGAGCTGGCTCAGCCTGCCGGTCTATGTGCTGATCGGCTGCCTCATCGGCACGCGCTTTTCGAATGTGTCGCTGATGGATGTGCGAAAAGGCTTTCTGGCGGGTTTCGTCGTCACCATCGCCGTGATGGTGATCGCCGGAAGTATCGCCTGGATGATTTCCAACATTACAGGCGTTCCGCTCAATGCGGTGATGATCGCCTATTCGCCGGGCGGGCTTGAAACCATGGCGGCGATGGCCGTGATGATGCATGCCGATACCGCCTATGTCGGCTCACATCACGTTCTCAGACTTCTGTTCCTGTCGGTTCTCATGCCGCTCGTCATGGGCAAGGATGCACGCAAGCGGGACGGCGAAATCTAAGCCGGGCCAGCGCCCTCGCCATTCAGGTAAAAAACGCCAATGGCGTTGCAACCATTTGTTCCTCTGGCCGTTCTTTTTTCTCCGCAATTGCGGCGGCGATTTTTCGCGTGTTCGACAGGCTGACCCACCGGAGGACTATTCATGAACCGCTTGATGATGTTGACAGGCGCCGGATTTGCGCTTGCCCTTTCTGTTTCCTTCGCTCAGGCGCAGGTGGTGGTGTCGTCTAAGATCGACACGGAGGGCGGCGTTCTCGGCAACATCATCCTTGCCGTGCTGAACAAGAACAATATCGAGACGACGGATCGCATCCAGCTCGGCGCTACCCCGGTCGTCAGAAAAGCGATCACTGCGGGCGAGATCGACATTTATCCGGAATACACAGGCAACGCCGCCTTCTTCTTCTCCAAGGCGGACGACCCGCTCTGGAAAGATGCCGCCAAGGCTTACCAGGAAGCCAAGACACTCGACTATGACGCCAACAAGATCGTCTGGCTGACACCATCGCCCGCAAACAACACCTGGGCGATTGCGCTGCGCAAGGATGTTGCCGACAAGAACAATCTGAAGACGCTTTCGGATTTCGGCAAATACATCTCCGGTGGCGGTGAGGTGGTTCTTGCCGCCTCCTCGGAATTCGTCAATTCCGCAGCCGCCCTGCCGGCATTTCAGACCACCTACGGCTTCACCATGAAACCGGATCAGCTGATCACGCTTTCCGGTGGCGATACGGCCGCCACTATCGCTGCAGCCGCCAATCAGACGAACAATGCCAATGCTGCCATGGTCTATGGCACCGATGGTGGCATCGCGCCGTCCGGTCTTGTCGTGCTTGAGGACGACAGGCATGTTCAACCCGTCTACCAGCCCGCGCCGATCATTCGCGAGGAAGTTCTGAAAAAGAACCCCAATATCGAGGCATTGCTGAAACCCGTTTTCGAAAAGCTGGATCTGGCAACCTTGCAGGAGCTGAACGCCCGCGTGCAGGTGGGGGGCGAACAGGCCAAGGCAGTTGCGGCCGACTTCCTGACGAAGAACGGTTTCCTCAAGTAATTGCCAGAGAACCGTTGGGGCGGGATAGCGGAAACCATGTGAGGTTTTCACCATCCCGTCCGAACCTATGATCCGGGGGAGCGGAACTTGACGAAATGGCCTGACAAGGTAGGCGTGCTGATTTCGTGCCTGCTTCTCTACGCGCTTTTCGCGGCCCCCTTCATGACATTCCGAGCCAACCGGATCATTCAGGGTGAAACGCGAACGATCTTCGAAGCGCTTCCGGTTGCTGCTGCTGCGCTCCTCATCGCCATCATTGTTGTCGCCGCCTTCATCGCCTTTTTCCGGTTTCCGGCGCGCCTGAAACTCGCCGCCGCGCTGGTCGGTCTCGCGGCGCTGGCGATCTTCGTCGGGCAGGCGGCGTCTGCGCTGACACCTGAGGGCAACAGTTTTGCCCGCGTTTCGCCCGCCAGCGGTTTCTGGTTGATGTTTGCAGGGCTTGCATTGCTCGCCACCGATTGCATTGCACGTCTCCAGCCGAAACCCACTTTGCGGATTTTCCTGTTGCTGGTGGCAACCGGGACGCTTGCGGCGGTCCTGACAAGCGGCCTCTGGGACGATCTCTCCATCATCAAGGAATATACCGGCCGGGCAGATATCTTCTGGACCGAAGCCCTGCGGCATGTGGAACTTGCCATCGGCTCGCTGGTTGCGGCCACCCTCGCCGGTATCCCGCTCGGCATTCTCTGTTACAAGGTCGAGCGATTGCGCTCCGGTGTACTGAACGCTCTCAATATCGTCCAGACCATTCCCTCCATCGCACTTTTCGGTCTTTTGATCGCGCCACTCGGATGGATGGCAGCCAATGTGCCGGGTGCGGCGAAGATCGGCATCGCCGGCATCGGCATGGCGCCTGCCTTCGTGGCGCTGTTTCTCTATTCGCTGCTGCCCGTCGTCTCCAATACGGTGGTCGGCCTGTCCGGCGTTTCGCAGGCAGTGCGGGAAGCCGCGCGCGGGCTTGGCATGACGCCACTGCAAAGACTGCTGCGGGTGGAGTTTCCGCTCGCCATGCCCGTCATCCTCACCGGCATCCGTATCGTGCTGGTGCAGAATATCGGTCTTGCGACCATCGCAGCACTGATCGGCGGCGGTGGATTTGGCGTTTTCGTGTTTCAGGGTATCGGGCAGACGGCGATGGACCTCGTACTGCTCGGCACCGTGCCGACCGTTCTGCTCGGCTTCGCCGCCGCGATTACGCTTGATGCCCTTATCGACAGCAATCTCTTCAGCGCAGGCGGAAGGCAAAAGGCATGATCGAGATCGACACCATCACGAAACGATATGGCGATACGACCGTGGTCGACGAGGTCTCCCTGACCGTGGCGCCGCGCACCGTCACCGTCATCGTCGGCACTTCCGGGTCGGGAAAAACCACACTGCTGCGCATGATAAACCGGCTGGTGGAGCCGACCTCCGGCACTATCCGCATCGACGGAGACGATGTGAGCACCATGCCGGGCTACAAGCTGCGCCGTCAGATCGGCTATGCCATTCAGGGCCATGGGCTGTTTCCGCATCGCACCGTGGCGGAGAATATCGCGACCGTGCCCCAGCTGATCGGCTGGGACCGCAAACGAATCGATGCGAAAATCGACGCGCTGATGCGGCTCTTCCAGCTGGACCCGGCGCTTTATGCCAACCGCTTTCCGCATGAGCTTTCAGGCGGCCAGCAACAGCGTGTCGGCGTGGCGCGTGCGCTTGCGGCCGAGCCGAACATTCTCCTGATGGACGAACCTTTCGGTGCTCTGGACCCGGTTATCCGCGCCAAGGCCCAGAACGATCTTCTCGATATTCAGAAGAAGCTCGGCGTCACCATCGTTCTTGTCACGCACGATATGGACGAGGCCTTTCACCTGGCGGACCGCATTGCCGTCATGGACAAGGGCCGTATCGTTCAGGACTGCCCGCCGGCCGAGCTGGTGCTAAAACCGGCAACGAATTTCGTCCGCACCATGATCGGCGAAAACGAGCGCGCCCTGAAACTGCTATCCGTCCTGTCGGTTGCAGACGTCGTGGAGCCGGGAAGCGCTGAAGGCGAACCTTTGAATGAACATACCAGCCAGCGCGACGCCCTGTCTGCAATGTTGTGGGCGGGCTGCGATACCTTGCCGGTGCTGAAAGACGATGGCAAACCCGCAGGTATCGTGCGGCGCGATGTTCTCCTCCAGCGGGCTGCCGGAACCCCATGAAAAATGCCGCTTCGTTTTTCGCCCCCGGGCTTCTGGTGCTGGCGCTGATCGCCTTTCTCTCGGCGCCGCAGGTTTTCGCACCGATATTCCGCCCTCTTGTGCAGACCAATGCGCCGGCGATCTACACCCAGGCCAATCTGCTTTCCCTGACACTGTCGCATCTGACCATTGTCGGAATCGCAACGGGGCTGGCCACGCTGGTGGCGGGAGCCCTTGCGGTTCTCGTCACCCGCCCTTTCGGCGCGGATTTTCTGCCGCTATCGCGCAGCATCGTCAATATCGGCCAGACCTTTCCGCCGGTGGCGGTGCTGGCGCTTGCCGTGCCGATGATCGGTTTTGGCGAGAAACCGACGCTCATCGCACTGTTTCTCTATGCGCTTTTACCGGTTTTCGAAAATACGCTGACAGGGCTGACCACGCTGCCACCAACCGTCATGGATGCCGCAAAGGGCGCCGGCATGACCGGCTGGCAACGGCTTGTCAAAGTGGAGCTGCCACTTGCGCTTCCGGCGATCCTCGCAGGCACCAGGCTTTCGGCGGTGATCAGCCTTTCAACAGCAACCATCGGTTCCACGGTCGCGGCCCGCACGCTCGGAGAGGTGATCATCGCCGGCCTGCAATCCAACAATCTCGCCTTCATCCTTCAGGGCGGATTGATCGTCGCTGTGCTGGCAATCCTGATCCACGCCGGCTTTTCAGCACTGGAAAAGGCAGCGGCCCGCAAAACCGGGCACTGACAAACGCAAGCTCCTCATTTTTATGTTCCCGACATCCGCCGCGCATGTTAGGGGCTGACCGTCGAAACAGAAACATTCGAGGTTCGGGTGACAAAGGCAATCGTCGTGATGGGAGTGAGCGGCTCTGGCAAGTCCACGGTCGCAGAGGAACTGGCGGAAAAACTGGGCATTGCCTTTATTGAGGGCGACAAGCTTCACCCGAAATCCAATGTCGAGAAAATGTCAGAGGGGATTCCGCTGACCGATGAAGATCGCTGGCCCTGGCTCGATCTCATTGGCGCAGAACTGCGCAAGGGAAACGAAAATAACGGTGTCGTCGTTTCCTGCTCGGCGCTGAAGAAAATCTATCGCGACCGCCTTCGCGAGGCTACCGGTGGCCCGCTCGCTTTCGTCTATCTGGACGGCAGCCTGGAACTTCTCAGCAGGCGCATGGGCGAACGCAAGGGCCACTTCATGCCGCTCTCGCTGCTCCAGACCCAGCTTGCCACGCTGGAAGTGCCGACCGGCGAACCCGGCGTCGTAACCGTCAGCATCGGCGCCACGCCGGAGGAAATTACCGCAAACGCACTTTCGGGCCTGAAAGCGGTGGCTTTTTAAAATCCGATCCTGTCGCGCATGCCGTACCACCATGCACCAAGCACGGTCAGCGGCACGCGGAACGTTTTACCGCCCGGGAACGGATAATTCGGCAGGGAACTCCAGACATCGAAACGCTCGGCGTGGCCTGCAACGGCCTCGCCCAATATCTTGCCGAGCAGATGCGTGGTGGTGACACCGTGGCCGCTGTCGCCATGCGAAAAATAGACATTGTCCGATAGTTTGCCCATATGCGGGATGCGCGTCAGCGTCAGCGCGAAATTGCCGCTCCAGGCGAAATCGATCTTCGTCTTTTCCAGTTGCGGGAAAGTCTTCAGCATATTCGGACGGATCACCCCGGTCAGATCCGCCGGATCGCTGCCGCCATAACCGATACCACCGCCATACAGCAGGCGGTTGTCGGCGGTGCGGCGATAATAATCGAGAATATAATTGGCATCCTCGACGCAATAATTGGCTGGCAGGAGTTCCTCGATCAGATCGGCATCAAGCGGTTCTGTCGCCATGACCTGGCTTGAGACCGGCATCATCCGGTCGCCGATTTCCGGCAGCAGCTTGCCGAGATAGGCATTGCCGCAGACGAGAACATATTTCGCCTTCACGCTGCCCGTCGCCGTGCGCACGACAGGGTTTACGCCCTGCTCCAGCGAAATGACCCGCGAATTTTCGAATATGCGCGCACCGAGACTTTCGGCCGCCGCTGCTTCCCCCTGCACCAGATTGAGCGGATGGATGTGGCCGCCGAAACGGTCGATCATGCCGCCGGCATAACGATCGGTCCGCACGTATTTTCCGACATCGGCTTTAGAGACTATATCAAGCCCGCCATGGCCGTGTTTTTCCCAATGGGCCTTGTGGGCCTCCATCTCGCGGATCTGTTTCGTCGTGAAGGCCGCAAAGAAACCGCCATCGACGAGATCGCAATCGATAGCGTATTTCGCAATGCGGCTGCGGATGATCGCCCCGCCTTCCAGCGACATTTCGCCGAGTTTCACCGCCTTGTCGTGGCCGTAACGACTGGCGATTGTTTCGAGGTCGCGGCTATAGCCATTGACGATCTGGCCGCCATTGCGCCCCGAGGCGCCAAAGCCGACCCGCACGCCTTCCAGCACGATAACGGAATAGCCGCGTTCGGAAAGTTCGAGTGCTGCGGAAATGCCGGTAAACCCGCCACCGATGACGCAGACATCCGCTTCCATTGCGCCTTCAAGCGTGGGCCGCACGGATTTGACATTGGCGGAGGCCGCATACCAGGAGGATGTGTGGCCGGGATTGGGAATAGTCGTCACCTCAGCCATCTCACACCGTTCTGATATAGGCGTCATATTCGACGTCGGTTACACGCAGGGAAAATTCGGAAAGTTCCTGCTGTTTGCAGGCGGAAAACAGCGTGCGATAACGCTGGCCGAGCGTCGCATAGGCGAAACTCGAACGCGTGAAGCGCTGCAATGCATAATCCCAGTTGGTGGGCAGAGGTTCGTGATTGATAGCGTGGCTGTCCCCGGAAATCGCGCCGCCCGGCTGGCGTTTTTCCTTCATGCCGGCAAGGGCAGCACTCAGGATCATCGCCACAACAAGATAGGGATTGGTATCGGCGCCTGCGACACGATGTTCGATGCGGGTTGCGGCCTTGCTGGCAGTGATAACGCGCACCGCCGCCGAGCGGTTGTCTATGCCCCAGGAGGCATAGGTGGGCGCATGTTCGCTGGGCGTCAGGCGGCGATAGGAATTGGCATGGGGAGCGAAGATCGCCATGCTCTCCCCTATGTTTTCCAGAAGGCCGCCGACCGAATGCATCAGCGCGTCCGATGGGCCGTTTTCCCCGGCGTAGATATTCCTGCCGTCACTATCGAGAACGGAAAAATGCACATGCATGCCATTGCCGGCCTGCAACCCGTAGGGCTTCGCCATGAAGGTGGCGTCGAGATCGTGCCGCCGCGCCACACCCTTGACGATACGTTTCAGGAAGACAGCGAAATCGGCGGCCCGCAACGCGTCAGGCACATGATTGAGGTTGATTTCATATTGGCCGGGGCCGTTTTCCCGCAGCGTCGTATCGGCAAGAACACCCTGCGCCCGGCAAGCGGTGGCGATATCATGGAAGACATCCTCGAAATCCTGCAATTCGGAAATCGACAGAACCTGTGTCTGGCCCGTGTGCCACCGGCCTTCGCGGCTGTGCGGCGGACGAACGGGATCAAGCGCAGAGCGAACCGGATCGATCAGGTAAAATTCGAGTTCGGTCGCCACGACCGGCGTGAGGCCGGCCTTTTTGTAGGCTTCCAGCACCCGTGCCAGAACATTGCGCGGATCGCCATAAAACCCGGTTCCATCCGGATTTTTCATCGCGAGCAGGACTTGCGCGGTCGGCCGGCCAAGCCATGTCACCCGAGACAGCGTGCCCGGGACAGGAAAGCAGAACCCGTCCGGATCGCCCGTCCCTTCGGCGAGGCCTGCGGCATGCACATCGCGGCCCCAGATATCCAGCGCATAGACCGAGCGTGGGATCGCCATTCCCTTTTCAAGAACGTCAATCGCCCTTTCGCGCGGAATCCATTTGCCGCGCGGCACGCCGTTCGCGTCTATGACAAAGGCTTCGAGAATTTCGATATCGGGGTTATCGTCGAAAAATTTCTTTGCTTTTTCAATATCATCCATCATGCACCAGCAGGCCGTTTCTCTTCTGTTTCGCGCGCAGAAGCGCTTCGCTAACGAAAATCGTCCTGCTGTTGATAGATGAGAAACCTCGCCGTCATGATGACGCTTGCCCCTTTTCCCTTTGGATAAGCTCATGTTACGTGGCCCGCCCTAGGAAGGCCAGCGGATTCGGCCATCAGAGCGGGATGGCGAAAAGTGTGCACGGTTTTCGCCAGAGATGACTTCAGTTCATCAGGATCTAGGGATTGAACCTTTCGGGTCGGTAGGCATCGATGGCGATGACGGGCGTTTCTCCCAGCATGGTTTCCGCCAGCACACGGCCGGTGATGGGCCCGAGTGTCAGGCCGTGATGGGCGTGACCGAACGAGAACCACAATGTCCTGTGGCGCGGCGCCTTGCCGATGATCGGCATCATATCCGGTGTGCAGGGACGCGCGCCCATCCAGGGTTCCGCATCCAGCCTGCCGCCCAGAGGAAAGACGGTGCGGGCCACCCGTTCCGCACGCTCGATCTGTACAGGGGATTTCGGCGCATCGCGTTCGGCGAATTCCGCGCCGGTCGTCAGGCGGATGCCCTTTCGCATTGGCGCGAGGAAATAACCGCGCTCGGCGTCGATCAGCCAGTTGTTGAGCTTGGTGCCCTCCTGCGGCGCATAGTGCATGTGATATCCGCGTTTGACGCCGAGCGGGAAGCGGTAACCGAGCCTTTCCGTCACCGTATCCGCCCAGGGGCCCAGTGCGACAACGGCATGTTCGGCCTCCACCGCCCCGGTTTCGGTGCGTACCGTCCAACCACTTGTCGTCTGGCTGAGCGTGGATGCATCGCCCCGGACAAAGGTTCCGCCAAGGCTCTCGAACAGTTTGACATAGGCGAGCGTCAGCGCATGTGGATCGCGCACCGACCATGGATCGTTCCATTTCAAACCGCCGACGAAATCCCGGCTGAGATGCGGCTCCGCCGCGGCGAGTTCCGCCCCATCGAGTTTCGTGTGGGAGATGCCGTGGTCGCGCGCCAGACGTTCGGCGAAAGCAAAGTCTGCATCCCGCCTTTCGGCGGTCCTGTAGGCCTCCATCCAACCGTTTTTCACGATTAGATCGCCGGCTTTGGCTTCATCGATAAGGATGCTGTGTTCGGAGACCGAATGCTCGATCAGTGGCGCGTAGGCGCGGGCAATTGCTGCGTGGCGCGTGGCCGCAGAATTATACCAGTAGCGGCCAAGAAAAGGCGCGATCCTGGGCAGGGCCGAGAGATGATAACGGGCATCGATGCTGTTGTTCAGGGAATAGCGGAGAAGCCGGCTAACTTCCTGCGGGAAGGCGTAGGGAACGACACCCTCTCTCTGGATCAGTCCGGCATTGCCGAAGGAGGTTTCCTCACCCGGTCCCCGCCGGTCCACCAGCACCACCGATTTGCCCCTGCGGGCCAGTTGCAAAGCGACGGAGACCCCGATGATCCCCGCCCCCAAAACGATCACATCCGCTGCCATGGCATTCAATCCGTTTGCGTATCTCGTCCCCGCAACATGGGTCGGCATTTTGCGCAAAGCAACAGAAAAATCATCGTCTTAATAGAAACAGCAATGCGCCCGTTACTGGCTCACCGCTTTGGTTTCGACTGCCTCGATATTGAAGGCAGCAGCCAGCAGGGCCTTGGTATATTCCTGTTGCGGATCAGCGAATATCTCCGCTGCCGGGCCGCTCTCCACCACCTTGCCGTTGCGCATGACGATTACGTCGTTGGCAAGCGCTTTAACTACCTTCAGGTCGTGGCTGATGAAGAGATAGGCGAGTTCGTGGCGGGCCTGAAGATCGCGCAAGAGATCGACCACCTGTGCCTGCACGCTCATGTCGAGCGCCGATGTGGGTTCGTCCAACATGACGAAGCGGGGCTTCAACACCATGGCGCGGGCAATGGCGATACGCTGGCGCTGGCCACCGGAAAATTCATGCGGATAGCGCCAGCGCGTCGCCGGGTCGAGCCCGACTTCTTCCAGCGCCTGGGCGACACGGGTATCCCGCTCATCGGCGGAAAGTTGCCGCTCATGCACCTTCAGACCCTCGGCGACGATTTCGCCCACCGACATGCGTGGGCTGAGCGAACCGTAAGGATCCTGAAACACCACCTGAAGCCGGTTTCTGAGCGGCTTCATCATTTCATAGGAATAGCTGTCGATCGACTGACCGATGAAACTGATACGCCCCTCAGACGCGATCAGACGCGAGAGGGCGAGACCGAGTGTCGTTTTGCCGGAACCGGATTCGCCCACGACGCCAACCGTCTGTCCTGCGCGCAGGGTAATATCGATACCGTCAACCGCCTTCACGTGGTCGACCACCTTGCGCATCAGCCCCGCCTTGATCGGGAACCAGACCTTTATGTCGTCGCCCTGCATGACGACAGGTTTGCTGGCATCGGAAAGCGGCGGCTCGCCCTTGGGTTCGGCAGCCAGAAGATGGCGGGTATAGGCATGCTGCGGATCGGTAAACACCTGCTCCACCGTGCCGGTCTCGACGATCTTTCCCTTGGTCATCACGCAGACACGATCGGCAAACTTACGGACAATGCCGAGATCGTGGGTGATGAACAGCATGGACATGCCGTGCCGGTTTTTGAGGTCGCTCAGCAGTTCAAGGATCTGCGCCTGAACGGTTACATCGAGTGCGGTCGTGGGTTCATCTGCGATCAGCAGTTTCGGCCGGTTGGCAAGCGCCATGGCGATCATCACGCGCTGCCGCTGGCCGCCGGACAATTCATGCGGATAGGCCTTCAGGCGCTTTTCCGGCTCGCGGATACCCACCTGCAATAACAGTTCCAGCGTGCGCGCCCGCGCTTCAGCGCCGGTGATTGCCTGATGCAGCTCCAGAATCTCGCCGATCTGCCGCTCGATGGTGTGGAGCGGGTTGAGCGAGGTCATCGGCTCCTGGAAAATCATGGTGATGTCGTTGCCGCGAACAGCGCGCAACGCGCGTTCCGGCAGGGTCAGCATATCCTTCCCGTCGAACAGGATTTTGCCCGAAGGATGGCTCGCCGCCGGATAGGGCAGCAATTTGAGAATGGAGTTCGCCGTGACCGATTTGCCGGAGCCGGATTCCCCGACTAGGGCGACAACTTCGCCCGGCATCAGGTCGAAGGAGACATGATCTACGGCGATGCTGGTGGCGCCACCCTGATGGAAAGCAACGGAGAGATCACGGACGGAGAGAAGCGGCTGGGTCTTTGTTTCCATCATGGCGATCACCGGAACGTCTTGCGTGGGTCGAAGGCGTCTCGCACCGCCTCGCCGACGAAGATCAGCAGCGACAGCATGATGGACATGGTGAAGAAGGCCGTGAGGCCAAGCCAGGGCGCCTGAAGATTGTTCTTGCCCTGCGCGATCATCTCGCCCAGCGACGGCGATCCCGGCGGCATGCCGAAGCCGAGGAAATCGAGCGAGGTCAAAGTGGTGATCGAGCCGGAGAGGATGAACGGCAGGAAGGTCAGTGTTGCCACCATGGCGTTTGGCAGGAGATGCCGGAACATGATTGTCCAGTTGCCGACGCCAAGGGCGCGGGCGGCGCGGACATATTCGAAGTTTCTGGCACGCAGGAATTCCGCCCGCACGATGCCGACGAAGCCGACCCATGAAAACAGCAGCATGATGCCAAGCAGCACGAAGAAACCCGGCGGCAGAATAGCCGCGATGATCAGCAGGATGTAAAGCACTGGCATGGATGACCAGATTTCAATGAAACGCTGCAACAGCAGGTCCGTCCAGCCGCCGAAATAACCCTGGATGGCGCCGGCAGTCACCCCAACGAGAGCGGAAGCGATCGTCAGCGTCAGGCCGAAAAGCACGGAAATACGGAAGCCATAGATCATCCGCGCCGTGACGTCGCGTGCCTGATTGTCGGTTCCGAGCCAATTGAGATTGCCGAGCGTACAGCCGGGATCGGCATTACCCTGCGGGTAGGCCGAGCAACGGTCCTTTTCATCCATCAGCCAGAAGGGTGCCGTGGGCGCGGAATGCGGAATGTTGGAATTGACCGTCTGATAGGAATAACGGATCGGCGGCCAGATCATCCAGCCATTGGCGTTGATCTCGTCCTGAATGAAGGAGGATTTGTAGTCAGTCTGGGCAAGGAAGCCGCCGAATTTTTCCTCCGGATAATCGACCATGACCGGCACCAGAAATTCGCCCTTGTAGGAAGCGAAAATGGGTTTGTCATTGGCGATGAATTCCGCAATCAGGCTCAGGAAAAACAGGATCAGGAACAGCCAGAAGGACCAGTAACCGCGCCGGTTTGCCTTGAAATTCTGCCATCGGCGCTTGGTGGTTGGTGAAAACCACGGGCGCTTCGGCTTTACCAACGTTTCCGTTGCGGCGGTATGGGCAAGCGTCATCACACGTCCCTCCGCTCGAAATCGATGCGCGGATCGATCCATGTGTAGATAAGGTCGGATAGGAGGCTGACCACGAGGCCCATCAGCGAAAAGATGAAGAGCGTGCCGAACACGATCGGGTAGTCGCGATTGACGACCGAGAGATAACCGAGGCGGCCTAGGCCATCCAGCGAGAAGATATTCTCGATCAGCAGCGAGCCGGTGAAGAATGCCGAGATGAAGGCGCCCGGAAAACCGGCAATCACGATCAGCATCGCATTGCGGAAGACGTGGCCATAAAGAACCTTGCGTTCGCTAAGGCCCTTGGCGCGGGCGGTCACGACATATTGCTTCTTGATCTCGTCGATGAAGGAATTCTTCGTCAGAAGCGTCGTCGTCGCGAAAGCAGAAAGCGACAGCGCGATCAGCGGCAGGGTCAGGTGCCAGAAATAGTCGATGATCTTCTGCCACCAGTTCAGCTGGTCAAAATTGTCCGATACCAGACCGCGCAGCGGGAACCAGTCGAAGAACGATCCACCGGCGAAAAGCACGATGAGAAGAATGCCGAACAGGAAGCTCGGAACGGCATAACCGATGATGATGATGCCTGATGTCCAGATATCAAAGGTCGAGCCGTCGGAAACGGCTTTCTTGATGCCGAGTGGAATGGAGATCATGTACGAGATGATCAGGATCCAGAAGCCGAGCGACATCGAGACCGGCAGCTTGTCGATGATGAGATCGATGACCGAGGAATTGCGGAAGAAGCTGTCGCCGAAATCGAAGCGTATGTAATTCCACATCATTTCGAGAAAACGGGTGAGCGGCGGCTTGTCGAAACCGAACTGTTTCTCAAGCTTGGCGATCAGCTCCGGATCAAGGCCCTGCGCACCGCGATACTTCGAGCCGCTTTCATCGAAACCGCCGGATTGGCCCATAAGATCGCCGCCGCCGGAGAGGCGGTCGGAGGCGCTGTCGCCCTGCCCAGTCAGTTGCGCGACGACCTGTTCCACCGGCCCGCCCGGCGCGAACTGGATGACAAGAAACGAAATGCCCATAATGCCGATAATGGTCGGGATCATCAGCGCCAGACGTCTGAGAATATAGGCGCCCATCAGCCTTTGCTCCCGGCCGATACGTCAGCGGTTTTCGTTTCTGTCAAACCCGGTCCTTTCCTGAAAGCGCTGCCTTGCGCGATCCAAGCGATTCGTCTCGCCCTATGTGAATCAAGCCTTCGGCGCGAAAGCAAGCGCGGCGTCAGTTCGAGGCCTGGCTGGACCACCATGCTTCCGGAAAACCGATGCCATATTGCGGCAGGTTTTCCGGACGGATGAGCGTGTTCCAGTAAGCGATGAACATCTCGCCGCGATAAAATTGCGGTATGACGTAGCTGTTTGCCAGAAGCACCCGGTCAAGCGCCCGCGCGGCGGCCACCTGCTCATCCCGGTTGGGCGCAAATATGACCTTCCTGACCAAAGCGTCGACGGCGGGGTTCTTGATGCCGGCGAGATTGTTGGAGCCCTGCCGGTCGGCCGCCGCCGAACCCCAGAAATCCGCCTGTTCGTTTCCGGGATTTGCCGACGTCGCCCAGAGCTTGACCGCCACGTCGAAATCGAAGCTGCGGGTACGGTTGGTATATTGCGAGGCATCGACGGTGCGGATGGTCGCGTTGACGCCGATCTTCTTCAGGTTCTGGACATAGGGCAGGATGGTTCTTTCCATGCCGGAGGAATCGATCAGAAACTCCATATCCAGCGGCTGCCCGCTCGCCGCGTTGACCATGCGGTTGCCGCGCAGCTCATAACCTGCCTCCTTCATCAGCTTGACCGCCTCGCGCAGATTGTCACGCTGTTTGGCGGGTTCACCCGCGACGGGATTGCTATATTCGGTGGTGAAGACCTCCGGCGGCACCTGATCCTTCAACTCCTGAAGAATTTCGAGTTCACGACCGGTCGGCAGGCCGGAAGAGGCGAGCTCGCTGCCCATGAAAAAGCTGTTGATGCGCTGAAACTGACCGTAAGCCAGCGTCCTGTTCAACTCTTCGAAGTCGAAAGCATAGTTAAGCGCCTTGCGCAGTTTCGGGTTCTGGAACTTCTCCCGCCGCATGTTCGGCACGAAGGCCTGCATGATGCCGACGGAGCGGTAGATATTCGGCAATTCCTCCTTTCTGACGCGGCCATCCTTGACGGCCGGAAAATCATAACCAGTGACCCAGCGGCTGGAAGAAGCTTCCTGCCGGAAATCGACTGTGCCTGATTTGAAAGCCTGGAACTCGACGTCCTGATCGGCGAAGAAGGTATAGGCGATTGTTTTGAAATTGTGCTGGCCGACATTCACATTGATGTCCTTGCCCCAATAGTCGTCACGTCGCTCATAGGTCATCGTCGATCCGGGAGACAGCGACGCTATTCTATACGGGCCAGACCCCATCACCGGCTCCAACGTGCCACGCGATATGTCGCGCGGCTTGCCATCCGGACCAACGCCCTCCCACCAGTGTTTGGGAACAATCAGCAACTGCCCGACGATCTGCGGCAATTCGCGATTGTTCTTTTCATCGAAGGTAAAGGTGATGTCCCTTTCACCCGTCACCTCTGCCTTGGTGACATGGGTGTAATAGGTCGCAAGCTGCGGGCTGAGATCTTTGGCTTTTTCAAAGCTGAAGACGACATCTTCCGGCGTCAGCGGCTTGCCGTCGGCCCATTTCGCTTCTGCGCGCAGCCTGAAGGTGGCTTTGGAGATATCGTCGGGATAGCTCACGCCCTCTGCCAGGAGACCGTAGGAGGCCGAGAGTTCCTCTTCCGTCGATTTCATCAGAGTGTCGAAAACCAGTGAAAGACCTGTGGCCGCCTCACCCTTTGCGAGCAGCGGATTGAGCGTGTCGAACGTTCCCGACGTCGACAGGCGTAGCGTGCCGCCTTTTGGCGCCTTGGTGTTCACATAGTCAAAATGATCAAAACCATCGGGATGCCTTAATTCCCCGACCGTCGAGATTCCCTTTCGCCACACCTCCGCAGACTGTGCGGAGGCGGCCGCCGGCATCAGCATGGCGGAGGCCGCAAGAGCGACGAGAAGCCGGGATTTCAGCGGTGCCAATTTCATTCGGGACGTTCCCTGTTTTCGTGTTTGTAGAAGAGAGCATAAAACAAACATTGGCAAAAAACAGATGCTCCGGCTCACAAGCTCTTTATTGAGGCCTTTATTCGCATGCCTTGGTGCGGGCGGCTTGAAACATGGTTTCAACAAAATCCCGATCCAGTTTATCCTGAGGGGCGAGAGAATCATTTAGTCGGAACGGGCACGAATATATGACGGCGGGATCATCCAGAGTTTTCAAGGCGGCCATGCTGGCGATTTCGGTCGTTTCGGCGCTCCAGTTGCAGACGCAAATCGCATCGGCCGAGGACAGGCCCGCGAAAGAAGTATTCGGCCATATCGACCTGCCATCTGCGAATAGCTCCCAGCCGATCGGCTCCTATGCAAAGGGATGTCAGTCCGGCGCCATCGCCATGCCCGCGGATGGCCCGACGTGGCAAGCCATGCGCCTTTCCCGCAATCGCAACTGGGGCCAACCGCAGCTCATTTCCTTCCTCGAGCGGTTTTCGCAGGATGCACAGAAAATCGGCTGGCCGGGCCTGTTGCTCGGCGATATCTCACAGCCGCGCGGTGGACCGATGCTGACCGGCCATGCCTCGCACCAGATCGGCCTCGATGTCGATGTGTGGTGGCGGCCCATGCCGAACCCGAGGCTGACGGTGCAGCAGCGCGAGACGCTGCCTTTCGTTTCCATGCTTGATAAGTCCAAGTTCCTGACGGTCGACGACCGCAAATGGTCGCCGCTCAATGCACGGCTGGTGATGATGGCAGCGAGTTATCCGCAGGTGGAGCGGGTCTTCGTGAACCCGGCAATCAAGCAGAAACTCTGCCAGACATGGACCGGCGACCGCACCTTCATGGGCAAGATCAGGCCGATCTACGGTCACGACGAACATTTCCACATCCGGCTGGAATGCCCGCCCGGCGCGCCCAACTGCAAACCTCAGGCCGAAGTTGGCAAAGGTGACGGTTGCGACAAGTCGCTGGCCTGGTGGTTCACCAAGGAACCATGGGCGCCGCCGAAGAAAGACCCCAATGCCAAGCCGGTGAAACCCCGTCAGGTCATGGTCTCCGATCTGCCCGCAGCCTGTGCCGCCGTGGCCGCCGCCCCATCCGCCAATACGGAAGGTTTTGCTGCACAGGCATATTCCCCGGCCCAGGCCGTGCGCCAGCAAGGCGTGGAACAGATCATCCAGAACGCTCCGGCCATTCAGCCACCTGCGGATATTCCGCTTCCGACCCAGCGCCCGACATTGAACTGAAACAGAAATGCGGCATTAAACAGCTTCCCTTTTCAAATGGGGACAAGCTGTTATAGAAGGCTTCAAATCGATTTAATTCTTTATGGGAACAGGCTGGGGACATGGCAGGACAACGCTGTATCGCACTCATCGCTCACGACGAGAAAAAAGACGATATGGCGGATTTTGCGCGTCATCACCAAAAGGTGCTTTCGGGCTTCAAGATCGTCGCCACCGGCACCACCGGCGGGCGCGTTCAGGAAGCCTGCCCCGAACTCAGCGTCATTCGTCTCAAAAGCGGCCCACTTGGCGGTGACCAGCAGATCGGTGCGATGATCGCGACCGGTGAGGTCGATATGCTTATCTTCTTCACCGACCCGCTGACGGCGATGCCGCATGATGTGGATGTGAAGGCGCTGACGCGGCTTGCCACGGTTTACGATATTCCCATGGCGCTCAATCGCGCCACCGCAGAAAACCTGATCGACTTCAACCTCGCCGAATGATGCGCCAACATGGAACAGGTAATGCCGAAGACGTCCGATACCGAATATCTTTCCTTTCCGATCCTTCTTGGCGACATCGGCGGCACCAATGCCCGCTTTTCCATTCTGATCGATTCCTTTGCGGAACCGGTGCACCTCACCACCGTGAAAACAGCGGAATATCCGACAATTGACGACGCCATCCAGCAGGCGGTTCTGGACAAGACCTCGCTTCAGCCCGTCTCGACCATCCTTGCGATCGCCGGCCCCATCGAAGGCGACGAAATTCCGCTGACCAACTGCCATTGGGTCGTCAAGCCGAAGGATATGCTGGCCAAACTCGGCCTGAAGGACGTCATCGTCATCAACGACTTCGAGGCGCAGGCGTTGGCTATTGCCGCGCTCGACGACGACAACCGCGATTCTATCGGTTCCGGCAAAAAAGACATGCTGGCATCGCGCGTCGTTCTCGGACCAGGCACAGGCCTTGGCGTTGCCGGTCTGGTTTACGCCCGACATATGTGGTTTCCAGTGCCCGGCGAAGGCGGCCATATCGATATCGGCCCCAGAAGCGCGCGTGACTATGCGGTCTTTCCGCATATCGAGACCATCGAGGGCCGTGTCGCCGGCGAACAGATCCTTTGCGGGCGCGGGCTGGTCAATCTTTACCGGGCCATCTGCACCGCCGATGGCATCGAGCCGATCTTTTCCGATCCGGCCGACATAACCTCGCAGGGGCTTTCGGGCCAGAACCCGCAGGCGAAAGAGACGCTTTCGCTTTTCAGCACCTATCTCGGCCGTGTGGCGGGTGACCTTGCCCTGATCTTCATGGCCAAGGGCGGTGTCTATCTCGCAGGTGGCATTTCGCAGAAAATCGTTCCCGCGCTGAAAAGCCCTGAATTCCGGGCGGCGTTCGAAGACAAGGCGCCGCACAGTGCCCTGATGCGCAGCATTCCCACCTTCGTCGTTACCCATCCACAGGCGGCTCTTTCAGGTCTCGCCACCTACGCGCGCACCCCTTCGGATTTCGGCCTTTCACTCGACGGGCGGCGCTGGAGAGCCTGATCGGCGCTTGGGACAGGCTTGCGAAGCGGGCGGGCGGTCTTTAACGTCGGTGAGGTATGGGTCGGTCTATTGAATGGCGACTTTGAACGGCAGGACGTGAAAAGTGAGTGAAGGCATGAGCGGCAGCGATATGAAACTGGTGGTGGTTGGTGCGGCGGGCCGCATGGGACAGGCGCTGATCCGCCTTATTCACCAGACGCCGGGTGTAACGCTGCATGCCGCCGTCGGGCGCGAAGGGTCTGCTTTTGTTGGCCGCGATGCCGGCGAGATTGCCGGTCTCGGACCAATCGGCGTCGAGATCACCAGCGATCCCTTGCAGGCATTCCTGCATGCGGAAGGAGTGATTGACTTCACCTCGCCTGCAACCAGCGTCACTTTCGCCGGTCTCGCCGCGCAGGCCCGCATCGTGCACGTCATCGGCACTACAGGTTGCTCACTGGGCGACGAGGAAAAATTCAAGGCAGCGTCACGCCATGCCCGCATCGTCAAATCGGGCAATATGAGCCTCGGCGTCAATCTGCTCAGCGTTTTGACGCAGCAGGCCGCCAAGGCACTGGATGCGCAGAACTGGGATATCGAAATCCTTGAAATGCACCACAAACACAAGGTGGACGCGCCCTCCGGAACAGCGCTGCTGCTCGGCGAAGCGGCGGCAGCGGGCCGCAAGGTCGATCTCGCCACCTCCTCCGTTCGCGTGCGTGACGGGCATACGGGTGCGCGTGAAGCAGGCACAATCGGTTTTGCGACGCTACGCGGCGGCTCGGTGATCGGCGAACATTCGGTGATCTTCGCTGGCGAGGGAGAGCGCGTCGAGCTTTCCCACTACGCCGGCGACCGCTCCATCTTCGCACGCGGCGCGATTGCGGCGGCGGTCTGGGCCCTCGACAAGAAGCCGGGCTTCTATTCCATGCTGGATGTTCTCGGCCTTTCGCAGGCGGAATAACGGCCTTAATTTTCCACGGTAAACTCAACCGTATCGGCCGAGAACCGGCTGATGGCATATTGCACGGGAATGCCGTCCATATCCGCGTTCAGCGCCTGGGTGACGAGCAGGATTGCGCCCGGCGACAATTCGAGATCGGCCAAATCCTGTGTATCAGCGTGGCTCGCGGAAATGACGGTAGAGATGCGCACATAATCCGCGACGCCCAGCATTTCGAAGGCGGCGGTGATCGACCCACTTTTTTGATAGGCTTCCCCTATCCCTGAAAAACGGTCCGCCGGAAACCACGTGGTCGAGCGGGAAACCGGCCGGCTATCGGCCTTTCGCAGGGTTTCCAGACGCACAAGCGGTGCACCCGGCTGCAATTGCAGCCGTGCCGCTAGGTCGGCATTTGCCGGCTCGGTGGTGTGGGAAAGAAGCAGCGCCTGCATATCCTTCACCTGATCGCTGATACCAGCAGTGAACCGTGTGCGCAGTGAAATCGGAAAGCTCAGTCGTTCCTTGCGCGCAATCATCGTGCCGCGCCCCTGCCTCGCCTCGAGAATGCCTTCGCTTGCCAGCGCGGCAATGGCGCTCCTGACGGTATGGCGGTTGACACCGAATTTTTCGGCCAGCGTCATTTCCGGCGGCAACATGCCGGTTTCGTCGTAATCGCCCGCTGCGATCTGGCCCCTGATCCTGTCGGCGATCTGTCGCCAGAGCGCCACGCCGTTCTTTCTTTTCATCGCTGCCGAAGGGCTCATGTCACACGCTTGTCATTCATCGACGTTAATTGTAACTTATATTGTATAGTTGTCTATATCAATAGACATTAGAGGTCAAGCGATGAATAACGAAGCTGCGAATTCACATGCGGAAAGGAAACGGGTGGCAGCACTTCTTGCCCGCGCCACCGTTCAGGAACTTGAGGCGGTCTGGAGCCGGCAGGATGCCAGCCCGCAGACGGAAAACGTGCGGGGGCCTGAAACCGGCCTCGTGATGGTCAAGGGCCGTATCGGCGGCGGCGGTGCGCCCTTTAATCTGGGCGAAACCACCGTGACCCGGGCAACCGTGAAGCTTGCATCCGGCACCGTCGGCCATGCGCATGTGCTCGGCACCGGTCGCAAGAAGGCCTGGTACGCTGCGGTTTTCGATGCGCTCTGGCAGGAAAACCCGACACGCGGCTTCATCGAGACCGAGCTTCTTTCACCGGTCGAAAAAAGACTGGCCGAGGAGAAAGACAGGAAAACAAAAGAAACAGCCGCAACTCGTGTGGATTTCTTCACCATGGTTCGAGGAGAGGATTGATGGGCGTGAAAGCCGAAGCATTGACGGGCGGTTTTTCCGACGCCGTTTTCGATTCACAGCGAATCTTCAAGAAGCTCATGGACGGCATGGCCCGGCCAGGCACAGCGCAAACGATCGAAACAACAGTTGCCCCGCCGCTGCCGCTTGGCGCGGCCAGCGGCGCCGTTCTTCTTGCACTTTGCGACCATGACACGCCGGTCTGGCTGAGCGGCGCGCTACGCAAAACCACGGTGCCGGGATGGATCGGATTTCACACCGGGGCGGTTACAACAGAGGAAAAAAGCGCGGCGCATTTCGCCGTCATTGAGGCGGGAAGCGCAATTGCCTCCTTCGGTCTCTTTGCCCAGGGCAGTCAGGAATACCCCGACCGTTCCACGACGGTCATCATTGAATTGCCCGATCTTGACGGCGGACGGGAACTGCTGCTGTCCGGCCCCGGCATCCGCCATATCAACATCATTAGCCCATCCGGCCTGCCGGACATATTCCCGAGGCTATGGGCGGAAAACAACGCCATCTTCCCGCGCGGCATCGACGTCATCCTGACGGCTGGCGACAAATTCGTCTGCCTGCCGCGCACGACGCGCATTCAACCCGTGGAGGCATAAGATGTATGTTGCTGTCAAAGGCGGGGAAACCGCCATCGCCAACGCCCACCGGCTTCTGGCCGACAAGCGGCGCGGAGACCGCGACCTGCCCGCCATGACGGTGGCGCAGATCGTTTCGCAGCTTTCGCTCGCCGTTGACCGGGTCATGGCGGAGGCTTCGCTTTACGACCAGTCGCTGGCCGCCCTTGCCGTCAAGCAGTCTCGCGGCGACATGATAGAAGCGATTTTCCTGCTGCGCGCCTACCGCACGACCCTGCCCCGTTTCGGCTATTCTGTTCCCGTGGATACTGCGAAGATGACGGTCCAACGGCGCGTTTCGGCGACCTACAAGGATTTGCCGGGCGGGCAATTGCTGGGACCGACCTTCGATTATACCCACCGCCTGCTCGATCCCTCGCTTCTGGAGGACGCAGCTGTCGAGATCCCTGCCATCCGTGAAGGCGAGACAGAATACGTCATGCGCGTATCCGACATTCTCGCCCAAGAAGGCTTGATCGAAAGTGACGGCGACATGCCGGACGACCACGTTGCCGGCGATCTGACCCGGGAACCGATAGAGTTTCCGATGGCGCGCGACCTGCGCCTGCAATCGCTTGCACGCGGCGACGAGGGCTTTCTTCTGGCGCTCGCCTATTCGACGCAGCGCGGTTACGGCCGTACACATCCCTTCGTCGGTGAAATCCGCATCGGCGAGGTGGAGGTTGAACTGGATGTGCCGGAGCTCGGTTTTGCTGTATCGCTCGGCGACATCAAGGTCACCGAATGCCAGATGGTCAACCAGTTCAAGGGTTCTGCCAAGGCGCCTCCGCAATTCACCCGCGGTTACGGTCTGGTGTTCGGCCAGAGCGAGCGCAAGGCGATGGCAATGTCGCTGGTCGACCGTGCGCTACGCGCCGGTGAATTTGGTGAGGATGTGGTTGCTCCGGCGCAGGATGAGGAATTCGTCATCTCACACGCCGACAATGTGCAGGCTACGGGCTTTGTCGAACATCTGAAATTGCCGCATTACGTGGATTTTCAGGCCGAACTGGGCTTGGTGCGCAAAATGCGCGCCGATTTCGACGCGGCCGACACCGATGCCGGGGAATGGATGAGCGATGCCGCCGAATAAATCAGCGACTGTGCTGCTCGCCGAACCAATAGGCGCAAAAGACGGTCAATGCTGCAAAAGCGGCAAAGAACACGGCTGCAAGAATTCCAATCTCCATGAGCTTGTACTCCTTTTTTCGCAAGGTTAACGCGCAATGCTTAAAGAAGTTTCATTCGACGACGGGCTGGCTGCCTACAACTTCGCCTATCTGGACGAACAGACCAAGCGGATGATCCGCCGGGCGATCCTGAAGGCAATTGCCATCCCCGGTTATCAGGTTCCCTTCGCTTCCCGTGAAATGCCCATGCCTTACGGCTGGGGCACCGGCGGCGTGCAGGTGACTGCCGCCATCCTCGGTCCAGACGATGTCCTGAAGGTTATCGACCAGGGCGCCGACGACACCACAAACGCCGTTTCCATCCGCGCCTTCTTCCAGAAAGTCGCTGATGTCGCCGTCACCACCCGCACCAAGGATGCAACCATCATCCAGACGCGGCACCGCATTCCCGAAGAAGAACTGCATTCGGGGCAGGTGCTTGTCTATCAGGTTCCCATTCCTGAACCCTTGCGGTTCCTCGAGCCGCGCGAGACCGAGACCCGCGTCATGCATGCATTGGAGGAATACGGCCTGATGCACGTCAAGCTTTATGAGGACATCGCCCGCAACGGTCGTATCTCCACCACATACGCCTATCCGGTGAAGGTTGCGGGGCGCTATGTGATGGACCCCTCGCCGACCCCGAAGTTCGACAATCCGAAAATGCACCTGTCGGACGCCCTGCAATTGTTCGGGGCCGGGCGCGAAAAGCGCATCTATGCTGTGCCACCCTATACGGATGTCGTCAGCCTGGATTTCGAGGACCATCCGTTTGAAATCCAGAGCTTCGACAAGCCCTGCGCGCTGTGCGGCGGTGAGAATGTCTATCTGGACGAGGTGGTGCTGGACGACAAGGGCGGGCGGATGTTCGTCTGCTCCGATACCGACCATTGCGAAGACCGCCGCGCCCATGGCCACAAGGGCCATTTGCTGGCGGATGTGAAGGAGGCCGCAGAATGAGCGACGCACCGCTTCTGAAAGTCAGGGACGTTTCCAAATATTACGGCGACCGCGCCGGTTGCCGCAACGTCTCCTTCGAGCTTTATCCGGGCGAGGTTCTGGCAATCGTCGGTGAATCCGGCTCCGGCAAGACCACGCTTCTCAACTGCATTTCCACACGGCTCGTGCCGACGGCTGGCAGCGTGGAATATCGCATGCGCGACGGCTCGGTGCGAGACCTCTATCATATGGGCGAGGCCGAACGGCGTTTCCTGATGCGGACAGACTGGGGTTTCGTGCACCAGAACCCAGCGGATGGGCTGCGCATGGCGGTTTCGGCCGGCGCCAATGTCGGCGAGCGGCTTATGGCTGTCGGTAACCGGCATTACGGCAACATCCGGCAATCGGCCAGCGAGTGGCTGGAACGGGTGGAAATCGGCACAGACCGCATTGACGACCAGCCGCGCGCCTTTTCCGGCGGCATGCGTCAGCGTCTGCAGATTGCCCGCAACCTGGTGACCTCACCGCGCCTCGTCTTCATGGACGAACCGACCGGCGGCCTCGATGTCTCGGTGCAGGCACGCCTGCTCGATCTCGTGCGTGGTCTCGTCAACGATCTCGGCCTCGCCGTTATCGTCGTCACCCATGATCTGGCGGTAGCGCGGCTGCTTTCCCATCGCATGATGGTGATGAAGGGTGGTGACGTCATCGAACACGGTCTGACAGACCGGGTGCTGGATGATCCGCGCGAACCCTACACGCAATTGCTTGTTTCCTCCATTTTGCAGGTTTGACGCCATGCCGACACCCCTTATCGTTTCGGAAGTCTTCAAAAGCTTCACCATGCATCTTCGCGATGGCATCGAACTGCCTGTTGTCCGCGATGTCAGTTTCTCCGTTTCCGGCGGAGAATGTGTCGTGCTCGGCGGCCCGTCCGGCATCGGCAAAAGCTCGATCCTGAAAATGCTCTATGGCAATTATGCCATCGACAGCGGCCAGATCCTCATCCGCCACGAGGATCAGGTCATCGACATGGGCAGCGCCTCGCCGCGCACAATCCTCGAGATTCGCCATCGCACCATCGGGTATGTCAGCCAGTTTCTGCGCACCGTGCCGCGCGTTCCGGCTATCGACGTCGTCGCCGAGCCGCTTTTTGCGCGCAAGGTTGCTGCGGAAGAGGCCCGCGAGCAGGCAGCCGTTCTGCTTTCGAAACTCAACCTGCCACGGGAACTGTGGTCGCTGCCGCCAGCAACCTTTTCCGGCGGCGAGCAGCAGCGCGTCAACATCGCACGCGGTTTCATCACCGATCACGCGATCCTGCTTCTCGATGAACCGACCGCATCCCTCGATGCCGCCAACCGACGGGTGGTCGTGGAGATGATCGCCGAAAAGAAGCGCAAAGGGACCGCCTTGCTCGGTATTTTCCATGACGAGGAAGTGCGGGAAGCTGTGGCCGATCGCGTTCTGGATGTCTCGCAATTCTCCCCCCGGAAGGCAGCGGCATGAGTGTGAAGGTCGGTCTCGAACCTGTTGTCCACGAAAGTGCCCGCGTCACCAATTCATCGATCGGCCGCTATACCGAAATTTCGGAACGCTGCCGCATCGAGGAAGTGGAGATGGGCGACTATTCCTATGTCATGCAGGACGGTGCGATCTGGTGCGCCACCATCGGCAAATTCGTCAACATCGCCGCATCCG
Organism: Rhizobium sp. AN6A; assembly: GCF_900215635.1. Classification (NCBI taxonomy): domain Bacteria; kingdom Pseudomonadati; phylum Pseudomonadota; class Alphaproteobacteria; order Hyphomicrobiales; family Rhizobiaceae; genus Rhizobium; species Rhizobium sp. AN6A. The sequence goes on along the minus strand of NZ_OCNC01000004.1, from coordinate 1,236,035 downwards.
TCCGCATCAACGCGACCAATCATCCGATGTCGCGCGCCACACTTCACCATTTCACCTACCGTGCCCGCAGCTATTGGGACGACGCCGAAGATGAAAATGACTTCTTCGCCGCCCGCCGCGCCAAGCGCGTGGTGATCGGCCACGATGTCTGGATCGGCCATGGCGCGACCATCCTGCCTGGCGTCACAATCGGAAACGGTGCGGTAATCGGGGCCGGTGCGGTCGTGTCGAAAGACGTTGCGCCCTATACCATCGTCGGCGGCGTACCCGCCCGGCTGATCAGGAACCGCTTCCCGGCGGACCTTGGCCAGCGCATGGACGATCTCAAATGGTGGGACTGGGACCACGCAACGCTGCGCGGCGCACTGGACGATTTCCGCACCCTCGCCGCCGAGGATTTCGTGGCGAAATACGCCGGGTAAAATCGCCCCACACCGAAGAAACTGCAGATTCCGGGGTCATGCTCCGGGGTCTCCCTAACCATGTCTGCGAGACACAGCGCGGGCTTCAAGCCCTTGGCACGACTACTAAAAGGTTCGCAGGCGACTACGCGCACGCCTTATCTGCGCATTCTGTAATATTTTCTTCATCAAACTGACATTCACGCTTCACGCACCGCTGTTAGGTCGAACCCCATCAGAAGAAGATTGGACGGGGAAATGAGCTTTCACCTGAAGCAAGTCACGCGCCGTTTCGGCAACCACACTGCGGTCGATTCCGTGAATGTGGAAATTCCGCAAGGCCAGATGGTTGGCGTGATCGGACGTTCTGGCGCAGGAAAGTCAACGCTGCTGCGCATGATCAACCGCCTCGTCGATCCCTCCTCGGGTTCCATTCATTTCAACGACACGGAAGTCTCTTCGCTGAAGGGTGCCGCCCTGCGCAACTGGCAGCGCGACTGCGCGATGATCTTCCAGCAGTTCAATCTGGTGCCGCGTCTCGACGTGCTCACCAATGTCATGCTTGGCCGCCTGAACCACCGTTCGACCGTGCTCAGCCTGTTCAACATCTTCACGGATGAAGAGCGCCTGATGGCGATTGCCGCCCTCGAGCGGCTCGGCATCGAGCACGTAGCCATGCAGGCGGCAGGCACGCTTTCCGGCGGCCAGCAGCAGCGCGTCGCTATCGCACGGGCACTAATGCAGTCTCCGAAGATGGTTCTCGCCGACGAGCCGATCGCCTCTCTCGATCCCCTGAACGCCAAGATCGTCATGGACGCCCTGCGCGACATCAACGAGCGTGAAGGCATCACCGTCATCACCAATCTGCATACGCTGGATACGGCGCGCAATTATTGCGAACGCATCATCGGCATGTCGCAGGGTCGAGTCGTTTTCGACGGAACGCCCGCCGAACTGACGGCGGCGGCGGTCACGGAGATTTACGGCACGGATTCACACGGCGCCGGCATCGACGAGACCATGACCTCGACCAGCATCAATATTCCCGGCGCGCAGCTTGCCGCGCGTCCGGTTCAGCAATCTGCCGGTCCCGAACCGCTGGCTCTCGCCGGGCTCTGAGGAACCGCTCAGCATCGTTTGCGCCCGCGTCAAGGGCCGATACTTCACAACAAACTCCGGCTCGCCGGGAAACAGGAGAAAGTCCATGTTGAAGAAAATCCTTCTTTCGGCAGTCGCCCTCGGCGTTCTGGCCGGTTCGGCCATGGCTCAGGACGTCAAGGTCCTGCGTATCGGTCTCGACGGTTCGGAAAATGAAGCCGACCAGATCCGCAACACGAAGTGCGTTGCCGATGGCCTCAAGGCTGCAACCGGCGTTTCCGAAGTTCAGGTTTTCCCGTCGCCGGACTATAACGGCGTTATCCAGGGCCTGCTCGGCGGCACCATCGACATTGCCTCCATGGGCGCTTCTTCCTACGCCAAGATCGCCATTGCCGATCCCAAGGCCGTCGATCCGATCCTGACCTATACCGGCTCTGACGGTTCCAGCGGCTACTACACGATCATGGTTGCCCGCAAGGACAGCGGCATCAAGTCTCTGGCTGATGCCAAGGGCAAGAAGATCGGCTTCGCCGACCCTGACTCCACCTCCGGCTTCCTCGTCCCGAACGTATCGATCCCGAAGGAAACCGGCGTTCCGGTCAAGGAATATTTCTCCGAAACCGGCTTCGGCGGCGGCCATGAGAACCTCGTTCTCGCCGTTCTCGATAAAAAGTTCGACGTCGGCACGACATTCGGTTCGGGCGTCGGCAAGTGGGAAGAAGGCTACTCCGGCGGCAACCTTCACCAGATGGTCAAGAAGGGCAACCTCGACATGGACGATATCGTTCAGGTCTGGAAGTCCCCGCTGATCCCGAACGGTCCGCTTCTCGTTGCCAACAAGATCGGTGACAGCATGAAGCAGAAGGTCGAAGACTTCTTCATGGAACTGCCGAAGAAGGATCTCGCCTGCTTCCAGGGTTACACCCAGGGCAAGAACACTGCCTACATCAAGGTCGACCCGGCTTTCTACCAGACGATCATCGACGCCCGTAAGTCCGTTATCGGCGGCTGATCCTCAGATCATATCCAGAAGCGGCGGTGCCTTGCGGCATCGCCGCTTTTGCCAATAAAGGAAAGCGGCATGGCGACCACACTGCAACATGGTACCCTCACGCCCGAGGGATTGAGCGCATCGTCCCGAACGGTGATGCGTCATTATCAACAGCAGCTTAGGACACGGCGGATTTATACCGTTATGTCGCTCGTTATCTTCCTCATCGTCCTTGCCGCCTCATTGAATTTCGCCAATGAGGCCAATTCAGGCAAGTTCTTCGAGCGCCTGCCCTATTTTTTCGACTTCATGAAAACATTCGTGCCGGATAGTCCCCTGGAGGTCTTCCGGGCGATGTTCGACCTGCCGTCGCCCTATGACAACGGTTCGCTGAAATACAACTATGTCGCGGATCGCGTTTACATCACCAACGGTTTCTACATACCGCATTTCATCTATCAGCTGATCATCACGCTCAACATCGCGCTGGTCTCGACGATAATAGGCACGACCTTCGCCTTTGTGCTGTGCTTCTTTGCCTCCACCAACCTTATCGGTGCCGGCCTCGTGCGCTGGGTGGTACGCCGGGTAATGGAGATCCTGCGCGCCTTTCCGGAGATCGTCGTCGCCGGATTGCTGACTGCGATCTTATCGATCGGGCCAATCGCGGCGATCATCGCGATTTCCGTGCACACCATCGGGGCTCTGGGGAAGCTATTCTTCGAAGTCGTGGAAAATGCCGACATGAAGGCGGATGAAGGTCTCCGTGCCGCGGGTGCCAACTGGCTGGAGCGGGTGCGCTTTGCCATCGTGCCGCAGGTCCTGCCCAATTTCGTATCCTACGCCTTACTGCGTGCCGAAATCAACGTACGCGCCTCGACCATCATCGGCGCCGTTGGTGGTGGCGGCATTGGCGAGGTCTTCCGGCTGTCGATCGGTAACGATCACGCCTCCAAGACCTATGCCATCATCATCCTGCTGCTGATCACCATCATCGCCGTAGACCAATTTTCCAGCTGGTTGCGCCGCAGGCTGATCGGCCATCAATCCTTCGAATTCGGACGGGGAGCGGCCTGATGTCGTCCAGCTTCATTCTCAATACCGCAGACCGCGAGAGGCTGACGGCCGCACATCCCGCAATTTTCAATCGCGGGTTCATGCAGCGATACGGCCTGCTGACCGGTATTGTCGCCGTCCTCGTCTATCTCACCGCCTGCTTTTTCTTCTTCAATGTCGGCCCCGCTTTCATGCAGGGCCGATGGGATCGCGCTTCGAGCTACATTCAGGACTGGTATTCCTGGCGGGCCCAGCCACGCCTTCGTTTCGAAGACGGCAAGGTGAACCCCCAGTGGTCAAGCCGCATGCAATATCCCACCGATGCGCCGATTGACTGGCTGCAACCCTTGCCGGATGGTGGCTACAGCGTTGTTTATGCGGGCACGCAAAACCGTCTCGACGTAACGCCGACCCGGGTGGACGTGTATGTCGACGGCAAGAACTATCCCGTCATCATCAATGGCGACAAGGCTCTGGCGCCTGAGATCCTGCCGCAAGAGATCACGCAGGACGGCAACAAGGTTCTCGTGCATTACGGTTTTGCCGGACAGGCGGAAATCCGCACCAGTCAGGTTTACGTGCAGCGGCGGTTCCTCGGGTGGGCGAACTTCCTGTTCGATACCAAATCGGAATTCTGGGGCAAGGGCTACGGCGACCTTGCCGCGCTGGCGCTGTGGGGGGAAAGGCTCGATCCCATGCGCTCCAACATCAGCCACATGGTCGATGATTTCCTCGACAATGGTGTCTGGCAGCACGCCGATATTCTTTCCAAGCTGATGCAGACGCTGGTGATGGCCTTTGTGGGCACGCTGTTCGGCACGCTCGTTGCCCTGCCGCTCGCCTTTCTCGCCGCACGCAATATCACCGCCAACAGGGCCGCCAACTGGGGCATGAAGCGTCTGTTCGACTTCCTGCGCTCGATCGACATGCTGATCTGGGCGCTGTTCTTTACCCGCAGCTTCGGCCCGGGACCGATCCCCGGCATTGCCGCGATCTTCTTCACCGATACCGGTGCGCTCGGCAAGGTCTATGCCGAGGCGCTGGAGAATGTTGACGACAAGCAGCGCGAGGGCGTCAAATCGGTTGGTGCTTCCCCCATTGCCGTCAATCGTTTCGGCGTGCTTCCGCAGGTCCTGCCGGTCTTCATTTCCCAGTCGCTTTATTTCTGGGAAAGCAATACCCGTTCCGCCACGATCATCGGTGCGGTTGGCGCCGGCGGCATCGGTTTGAAACTGCTGGAAGCGATGGGTACCAATGCCGACTGGGACAAGGTCGCCTATATGGTCCTTCTCATTCTCTTCGTGGTTTTCCTGTTCGACCACATCTCGAATTCCCTGCGGTCGCGTCTGATCGGGAAAACCCAGCACTAAGTGATGAAACAGAGGCGGGGTTTCGCTATCCCGCTCCCTGAGACCTGCGCAAAACCGGAACCTTTTTGCAAAAGCCCGACACATCCCTTCAATGTGCCAGCATCCGTCTTCCGGACATTCGAGAGACACGCGGCGTTTCAAGCGCTTTTTTTCCTGGGGCATCATCATTCTGTCACGGAAAGCGATTACCTCGCACTCCTGACCTTGCGGGAAGCGGGCGAGTCACGCCAAATAGCTTTTCATCCAGGTTTTCCATGACACCGAAGAGTGCTTGCCGTGCGCTACGCCATCTATTTTTCTCCGGCTAAAGATCATCCACTGACTGAAGCGGCGTCGCGCTGGCTGGGACGCAATGCGTTTTCAGGCGCCCAACATGATGACCATGCCGCCTATGCGGAGATGACGGAAGAGCCGCGCCGTTACGGTTTCCACGCGACGCTGAAAGCCCCCTTCGAGCTTGCCGAAAAATACAGCGAAGCGGATCTCGTCGCCGCCCTCGAACAGTTTGCGGCCAGCCAATCCGTCTTCGATATTCCGCGTGTTGTCATCGGCGCACTCGGGCCGTTTTTCGCGCTCGTTCCGGATCGCACCTACCAGCCGCTGCAGGATTTTGCCGCTGAGATCGTCGACCATTTCGACCGGTTTCGCGCGCCCCTGTCCGAGACCGACATTGCCCGCCGGCGCCCGCAAAACCTGACCGAAAGCCAGCGGCAAAATCTGTCGCTCTGGGGTTATCCGCATGTCATGGACGACTTCCGCTTTCATATGACGCTGACGGGCCGCATCGACGAAAGCGACGCGCCCGCTATCCAGGATGTGCTTTCGACCCGGTTTTCCGAGTTCGTCGACCGGCCTCTCACCATTTCCGGCCTCGCTTTGTTCGTTGAGGAAACGCGCGGCGCACCATTTACCGTTCATCGCTGGCACCCGCTTGGCCAGCCGCCAAAGAAAGATGCTGACCCATGACCGAGCACGCCCTTTCCAACGCCCGTATCGTCCTGGAAGACGATATTATTCTGGGATCCGTTCTGATCCGTGACGGCAAGATCGCCGATATCAGCGAAGGCGCCTCCAAAACCGGTGAGGATCTCGAAGGCGATTTCCTCATCCCGGGTCTGGTGGAACTGCACACCGACCATCTGGAACAGCACTATTCGCCGCGTCCCGGGGTTATCTGGGATAAGATCGCCGCCATTCAGGCTCACGATGCGCAGGTCGCATCATCAGGCATTACCACTGTTTTCGACTGCCTGCGGCTCGGCTCCGACGAAGATGGCGGGTTCAAGAAGGGCGAGATGCGGGAAATGGCGGATGCCATTGAAACCGCTGCCGATCAGAACCGCCTGCGGGCAGATCACCTGCTGCACCTGCGCTGCGAAGTCGCCTCAGCCGATGTGCTCGAGCATTTCGAAGATTTTGAGACCGATCCGCGCGTGCGGCTGATTTCGATGATGGACCACTCCCCGGGGCAGCGCCAGTTCCAGTCGATGGACCAATACATCTTCTATTACCAGAAGAAGCGCGGACTGAGCGACGAGGCTTTCGCCGAGTTCGTCAGACGCCGGCAGACGGCATCGGCGGAGTTTTCTGCCAAGCACCGGGATTACCTGGCAGCCCGCTGCGCCGAGCGCGGCATAACCGTTGCAAGCCATGACGACGCTACAGAAGCGCATGTGGGCGAAGCGATCGGACACGGGGTGAAACTCGCGGAGTTCCCCACCAGCGTCGAGGCGGCAAAGGCTTCGCACAGCGCCGGCATGAGCGTGCTGATGGGCGCACCGAACATCGTTCGCGGCAAGTCCCATTCCGGCAACATCGCCGCCCGTGATCTTGCCGAACTTGGCGTGCTGGATGTTCTCTCTTCCGACTATGTACCGTTCAGCCTGCTTTACGCGCCGTTCCTGCTCGCCGACCAGGTGGAAGCCATCACTCTGCCGGAAGCGCTGCGCATGGTCACCTCCACGCCGGCACGAACGGTGGGCCTTCGCGATCGCGGCAGCATCGCAACGGGATTGCGGGCCGATCTGGTCCGAGTTCACCGTGAGGACGGCGTTCCCGTCGCCCGCTCGGTCTGGCGTCAGGGCAAACGTGTGGCATGACCGGCAACGGACAGGATAGCCGGCTTGGCGGCCAGACGCTGGGTACGGTGCCCGGAACCATGATCGTAATTGTCGGCCCGAGTGGGGCCGGCAAGGACACGCTGATGGATTATGCGGCAGCGCAGCTGTCCGGGCGGCCGGGCTTCCATTTCACCCGCCGGGTCATTACCCGCAGCGGCGATGCCGGCGGCGAAAATCACGATGCGGTTTCCATGCACGAGTTCAACCGGCTGGAAGAGGAAGGTGCTTTTGCCGTTTCCTGGCAGGCGCACGGGCTGAAATATGGCATTCCGGCCGCCGTCTATCGCCATCTTAATGCGGGAGACGTGGTCATCGCCAACGGCTCCCGCTCGGGCCCTGCCCCAGTTCGGCACCGCGTTTGCCCGCCTCAAGGTCGTGAACATCGTTGCACGGCCGGACGTGCTGGCGAAGCGGCTGGAGCAGCGCGGGCGGGAAAGCCGGGAGGATATTCTCCGGCGGCTGGAACGCAGTTCGCTGACAGTCGTCGGGGATTTCGACGTGACAACGGTGGACAATAGCGGTGCCATGGAAGATGCGGGCAAAACCATCATGCAGGTGCTGGAGCAGAGCGCCTGCCGTCGCCACATTTAAACTCCACAGGCCGAACTGCTCGACAAATGGCTTCCCAACGCTTACCATCAGGCGACAATTTCCAAACATGGTACGCCAAGGCGAGGGATGCCTGAAAAGAGGGTCAGCGACGAGATAACAGTGGTGGCCGGTCTGGCCGCCGGCGTTGCCAATTATGCACGGTCGCGGGGCATTGATATCGCCCCCATCTGCAAGGCTCTCGATATCGATCCTGCCACTTTCGGCAGCGTGACGGAGCGCATCAGCCTCGACAGATTTTGCCGCCTGCTCGAGACATGTGCGTTGATTTCCGGCGACGACGCCTTTGGTCTGCAATGCGCGTCCACCTTTCCCGCCGGCGCATCCGGCGCGTTCGGGTATGGCCTGATCAGCGCGCCGACAGTGCGGGCTTTCCTGCGTTTTCTTCAGGATCACGTTTATTACGCGACCAATAACAGCAATTTCACCATGGTCACGGATGCCGCGCACGTAACCCTGTCGTGGTCCTTTGCGCCTGTCATCGCCAAACGCGATCAATATGTGGATTTGTCGCTGACAGCTCTGATCCAGCGCCTTCGCGATATTCTGGGGGAGCGCGTCAACCTGATCGAGATCGGTCTGGAACGGCCGAAACCGATTAATATTCAGCTATTTAAAGAAAGAATGACCAAGCGCGTCAGCTTTTCGCAACCCATCCACACCATGCGTCTTCCCACATCGCTTCTGGACGTGGTCAACCCAAATGCAGATGAGCGGCTGTTCGAGCTGATGAATTTGCAATGCCGGATGCTGCGGCCGGAGACATCGGCAGACGCCACGCATTTCATCGATCAGGTGAAGCGTTACATGCAAGTGCGGCTGTCGGATGCCGAGCTTTCGCTGAGCGAGATCGCCCCCTATTTCAACCTGTCGGAACGCAGTTTTCAAAGACGGCTTGCCGAGCTTGGGACCAATCTCAACGAGATAAAGGACGCCATTCGCAAGAATGCCGGCTTCAAGCTCCTCGTGGAAAGCGATCTTCCGGTTTCCGATATCAGCTACAGGCTCGGCTATTCGACGCCGGGTGCGTTTTCGCGTTCCGTTTCCCGCTGGTTCGGGGCAACGCCCACGTATATTCGCAAGAAACACGCGCATCATTCCGCCGTATAGGGCGTATTCCCGGCATCAATATTCCACATATCCAAAATAAAATTGGGAAATATGTCGGCGTTGATTGGATTATGTATCGAAACATAACAATAAAAACGCAAAACTTGGCGTGAGATGTTATTCTCTTCATATGGCAGGCCGCCTAATAGAACGCCGCAATATGCCTTCGGGCATAACGGAAAATATTCCAAAGCTTTGAATTTTACATTGTTCTGGACAAGGACCGATTTCAGGTTTTTGGGAAGGACGGTGCAGTCATTCTTTCATCGCCGAGGATATGCCCATGCCGGGACCGGCTGGCTGCGAGATCAGCCGCTTATTGCTTGGTTCCTGAGGCCACATCCGGCTTTGGGAAGGTCAATCTCTTTTGAGGCTGAAAGACTATGTCGTCAAAAACGCAGCATGAACGTCACCAGGCGCGTGAAATCGTCCTTTCGGATCGTGAGCGGCAATATCTGGGGCTCGTTGCGCGAGGCCGACATCCTTCTCACATTGCCTTGATAACGGGAGCGGACGAAGCGGATGTTAAAGATACTCTGGAACGGGTCCGCCTAAGGCTGGGTGCGGCCAATCTGCTGAATGCCGTCAGCATTGCCCTGCTGCGCGGACTGATCGAACAGGATATTTAGAGCTTCCCTCTCGCTCCAAAAGCTTACGTGAAATCGTCCCCTTCCCGTAAGCCAAAACCGGATGTGTTGCTTTCTGCGCCAAAAACCCACCATTTCGATGGCGGGACGGCGGACCAAAAGGCGGGTCGGAAATGATTTCCGGCCTATCGGCGCAAATGCGAGGCAGCCATACACGGTTTACCCGGCGGACTTTCCGGTCCGCCGGGTTTTCATTTTCAGTTCATAGCGACTGGATTTCGGCAAGAATATCGCTTTCGACGATGATACCGCTTTCCAGCGCCTGCCTTCGAATGCCCTGGCTTCGCCGACCGGGCAAACGCACGTTTTCCTGCTTTTCTATCTCTCCGGCGATAAGCGCCAGTCGCTCGGTAAAGGCCGCACCGCCCGACGATACGGGGTCTATGGCGATGATCGTGTGGCCGAGAGAGGGTGGCGCACCCTTGTCGTCCAGAAGGGAAGAGGCCTCGAAGGCGAAGCTTCCACCGGTGAGCGCGGCGGCCATGATCTCCACCATCAGCGCCAGGGCAGCCCCCTTGGCCTCGCCTGCAGGCACCATCGTTCCGGCTATGGCTTCTTCGGGATCAGTCGTGGGCCGGCCATTCGTATCAAGCGCCCAGTCGCCCGGAATGGTTTCGCCCTTCTGGCGGGCCGCCATGATCTTTCCGCGCGCAACCTTGGAAAGCGCCAGATCGATCACCAGCGGATCTGCCTCGCCAACAGGGCTGGCGAATGCAATCGGATTGGTGCCATAGAGCGGTTTGGTGCCACCCCAAGGCGCCATGGATGCCGGAGCATTGGCGAACATCAGCGCCACGAGGCCCATTTCCGCGAAACGCTCGACTGTAAGCGCCATGACGCCCGCATGATGGGAGCGATGGATCGCGGCGAGCGCGATGCCCTGCTGCCGGGCCATGTCCGGCAACTCGTCTACGGCGCAATCGATCGCGGGATAGGCGTAACCGTTGTTAGCGTCGATTGAAAGCACACCCGGTTTGACACGACTTGCCACCGGCCGCGCATTGCCATCGACCTTGCCAACCCGCGCCTGACGGACATAAACGGGGATACGCCGAAAACCGTGGCCGCCCTGGCCTGCAGCCTCGGATGCCACGAGCGCCTTCGCCACGGAGCGGGCGTTTTGCGGCAGAACGCCGTTGCGCTCAAAGATAGAGGATACGAGATCCTCCGCCTCTGCGATTGAGAATTTCATTCCGGAATGCCTCTGCGTGTCAAGTCGACAAGACCTACACCATCGAAAACATTCGCGAAATGCAATTCAGGCCTAAATCGGTATCGCATGAAATATCGAGTGAGCACATATTTTCACTTCGAAAATCCGCGCCGCTGGTATGGCTCTAACGGATACTGATCGGCAAAGTGATCGTCTTATTTATCTCCGGAGGAGGAGGCGGGACCGGTGAGGCACTCTGTACCCAGGCTGCGATCTGCTGGTCGACAGAGGAATCACCCGTAGACTGCACAATACTCACCCCACTAACGACACCTGCATCGTTGACCCGGAAGCGCACAGTCGCCGTCATATCACCACCACGAAGAGAGCGGGGTTTACGACGTTTGATATGTGCATGAACTTTAGCGCCCCATTTTGCGGGCGAAACGGACGCCGAAGAGAAGAAACCGGCATTGTTGCGCGATGCCGCCGTCCGGTCGGATTGCTGTGTCTCGGCCTTGGCCGTTTCGCGCAGTTCCGATGCCTGTTGCGGTTTGGGGCGCTGGCGCTCGACCTTCTTCTTGTCGTCCGGTTCTTTCTTTTCCACCTTCTTTTCGACCGGCGGCGGCGGTGGCCGGATGACGGGCAAGGGAACCTCGACATTTTCGAGTTCCGCCATCATCTGTTCCTGCACGGGATCGATCGGCTCCACCGGTTCAGGGATTTCCTGCGGTTCGACGATCTCCTCGACCGGAGGCTCCGGCGGCTGCACGGGTTCCGGCGGCGGCGTTTCCACAACCGGCTCAGGCGGCGGCGGCTCCTCCGGGGTGACTTCCTCCACCGGCTGGCTGTTGTCGCTCTTTACCTCTTCGGCATCTTCAACGTCCTGCGCAGGCGTCGTTTCCTCGGTGTTCACGGCTTCCGGTATGGCCGCCATTTCGATCATGATCGCGGCGGGCGGCGGCCCGCCGGCATCCAGTTCCTCTGGTTCCTGCATCAGGTAATAGGCAAAACCCGCATGAACGCCCAGCATGAGCAGTGCTGCGGCGGACCACAACGCCGCTTCCCCGAGGCGGGAATGTCGGGACTGCGGGTAGCCGTTTTCAGTCATGGCGCGGTTCCTGGCACAGCAGGCGCGGCGGGCGGAACGGCACCGGCTGGCTGCGTTGCCACAGCGGCATTTTCCAGCCCTACCAGAGCGATCTTCAGATATCCGGCATCGCGAAGCAGGTTCATGATTTCCATGAAGTGGCCATAGTCGACGGCCTTGTCGGCGCGCAGGAAAATTCGCGTATCCTTCTTGCCGCCCGTCTGCCGGTCGATCGCCGCTGCCAGGGCTTCGCGGGCAACCGCATCATTGCCGAGATTGAGCGACAGATCATCCTTGACGGTCAGATAAAGCGGCTCTTCCGGGCGCTCCGCCGGCTTGGCGGTGGATGCGGGCAGATCGACATTCACATCCACGGTCGCCAACGGTGCGGCCACCATGAAGATGATGAGCAGAACCAGCATCACGTCGATGAAAGGCGTGACGTTGATTTCGTGGTTTTCGGAGAGATCGTCTCCGCTATTTTCGCGAATACCGCCAGCCATGACCGATCACCGCCCAACCAGCGACACTGCGGGCTTGCTGCTGCCCGGCGGAATGCGGCGGAAATCGAGGTCGCGGCTGACGAGGCGTTCCACGCCGGCTGCGGCATCCGCCAGCAAATGCCGGTATCCCGTGATCGAGCGGGCGAAGACGTTGTAGATCACCACCGCTGGAATAGCAGCGACAAGGCCGATTGCCGTGGCAAGCAGCGCCTCGGCAATGCCGGGTGCCACGACGGCAAGATTGGTGGTCTGCGATTCCGAGATGCTGATGAAGGAATTCATGATGCCCCAGACGGTACCGAACAGACCGACAAATGGAGCGGTGGAGCCGATGGTCGCCAAGGCGCCCGTTCCGCGCGACATGCGGCGACCGGCGTGGGTTTCAATGCGCGACAAGGCCGAGGATACACGCTCCTTTATCCCGCCGCCGTCGGTGTGTTCGACCACCGCGTCGGAAAGCTGCATTTCGTGAGTTGCCATGCGCAACATGAGCGCTGCCGGCCCGCCCTTCTTTTCGACGGCCTCAGTCGCCTCGTTCAGGGTTTTCGCCCGGCGGATGACCTTGAGCGTCGCACCGGCACGCACGCGCGCTCCGGCAAGTTCGATAGACTTCGCAACCCAGACCGTCCAGGTGACGAGCGATGCGAAAGCGAGACCGATCATCACGCCCTTCACGACCCAGTCCGCCGCCATGAACATGCCCCAGGGGGACAGGTTGTGCGGGATATCAGCACGATGTTCGGCGCTCGCGGGCTCGGCGCTGACAGGCTCCAGCGGGGTGGAGGTCTCGCTCGGCGCGACCGTCTGGTTCGTCTGCGCGGGCTGTTCGGTCTGCGTCGGCTGCGGCGCGTCACCTTCGGACACCGGCGCGGGCTCGGCTGAGGACTGAGCAGGCGCAAACTGGGCCGGTGCGGGCTGAGCTGACTGAGGCTGAGCTGACTGGGGCTGCGAGGGCGCGGTGGCGGCCGGCTGCTCCGCTGCTGTCGCGGAAGGCTGGACGGGCGTGGCCGTCGGAGCGCTCGGCGTCGCAGGAGTTGCCGGCGGCTGCGCGGGCTGAACCGTTTCCGTTTGCGGTGCGGACTGTATCTGGGTTTCCGATGCCGACTGAGCAAAAACCGCTCCGGCACTCAAGCCGGCCAGCAAGGTGACCGTCATGGCAAGTGAGATATGCCGTGTTTTGTTTGCCTTGGTTAAGGACGCGGAAGAAGTTGAGGTCTCAGCTGACATAATTTTTATCCCGGATTTCCGTCGATGAACTCATCCGCAGATCGGCCGGTCCTGAAACCGGGGCCATGAACGGACGCCGTCGTGAAAGCTTGACGTTCCGATAATAAACCTGAGTTCTTTTGACAACTATTATATTGCCAAAAGAGGAACCGTAAACTCTTCTTTACAAAAAATTGACCGACCTGCGGTCTTCAGGTGTTTTGCGAGGGCGAAAACTGCGCCACCAGCGCGTGTCGGTCGCCGGGATAGGTGACCCGGACACTGGTGACATAATCCGCTCCGTGCCAGGTGCGGCGGTGGATGACGAGGCACGCCGCACCGGAAGCAATGCCGAGCGCGGTCGCATTTTTGCGATCAGCGGAAACTGCGCTGATGCGATGTTCCGCAGCACTCCAGGGAACCATTTTCAGCAGCCAAGTACCCGGCCCAACTTGTGAAAAATCCGCCAGTTCCGCCTCCGGCACGGCGGTGACATTGATAACGCGTTCTTCAAGGCAAAAGGGAACGCCGCCGGCAAAATGCGTGCAGGTAAGCTCAAGAACCTGGGCATCGGCAGCAAGCGCCATGGTTGCGCTGTCTTTTTCACCTGCAGGGCGCAGCCGTCGCGTGTCTAGACGGTATCCGTAAACGAGACCGAGCGCCTGCACCTCCCGTTCGATATCGTGGATTTCCAGCACGGCCGATTGCGCATGGGGCTGGCGAACGAAGGTGCCGAGACGCCGGCGGCGCTCGATAAGGCCGCGCTGCACCAGTTCGCCGAGCGCCTTGTTCACCGTCATGCGCGAGCAGGCATATTGCCGGGTCATCTCGTGTTCGTAGGGAATACGGTACCCCGGCGGCCACTCGCCCGACATGATGTGGCGCTCGACATCGTTGCGGATGCGCTCGTGCAGTGATTTTTCCTGAAGATCGGCGCCTGTACCCCTCATACCGATGCTTCCTTCCTCCCGGTTCTATGGATCAACTATCCATGAGCAGCGGCGGCAATCGCCTCGCTGCGAATTTCCTCCGTCAACCTGGCGCGTAGCTGCGAAAACTCCGGGCTGGCCTTGACGGTGTAGTGACGCGGATGCGGCAGGTCGACCGGCATGATCGACTTGATGCGCCCCGGCCGCGCTGACATCGTCACAACCCGCGACGCCATGAACACCGCCTCTTCGATGTCATGCGTCACAAAAATGACGGTCTTCTGCTCGCGCTCCCATATGCCGAGCAGCAATTCCTGCATCAGCCCGCGCGTCTGGTTGTCGAGTGCGCCGAAAGGCTCGTCGAGCAGCAGGATTTTCGGGCCGTTTGCCAGAGCACGCGCGATGGCTGTTCTCTGCTGCATGCCGCCGGACAGCTGTTTCGGCCAATGGTTCTCGAAGCCGCGCAGGCCGACCTTGTCGATATAGCTGTCGACGATCTCCCATTTTTCCTTCTCGGCGACACCACGTTCGCGCAGGCCGAAGGCGACGTTTTCCCGAATCGTCAGCCACGGAAACAGCGTGTAGGACTGGAACACCATGCCGCGATCCGCCCCCGGCCCTGTCACTGCCCGGCCGGACAAAAGGACTTCACCCGTCGTTGGACGGTCAAGACCGGCGATGATGCGCAGCAAAGTCGACTTTCCGCATCCGGACGGGCCGAGAATCGTGACGAAATCGTTGCGGGAGATTTCCAGATCCGTGGGCTGCAAGGCCAGCGTTGGCTGGCCGCCCTGAACGCCGGGGAAAGTGCGGCTGACGCCCTTGATAACGAGTTCGCTCATCAGGCAAGCCTCCAGGCGAAAAGCTTCCGGTTCAGCGATTTGAACGCGAAGTCAGAAATAAGTCCGATGACACCGATGACGATGATGCCGAAGATGATCTGCCCGGTCGCCATCAGCGCTTGGCTGTTGATGATCATATAGCCGATGCCCGACGACGCGCCGATCAACTCCGCAACAATGACATAGGTCCAGGCCCAGCCGAGGACGAGACGGAGAATTTCCGCAATATCGGGCGCATTGGCGGGAATGAGAACGCGGCGGACCACGCCCCGGTCTTTTGCGCCAAGTGTATAGGCAGCCTCCACAAGATCGCGTCTTGTGCCGGCAACCGCCACGGCAACCATGAGAATGATCTGGAAAACCGCGCCGATGAAGATCACCAGCAGTTTCTGCATCTCGCCGATGCCGGCCCAGAGAATAAGCAGCGGCACGAAGGCGGAAGCTGGAAGATAGCGCGCGAAGGAGACGAACGGCTCAAGCAGCGCCTCGACCGGCTTGTAAGCGCCCATGGCTATGCCGACCGGTACGGCAACGAGCGATGCCAGCACGAAACCGCCGACAACACGCCAGATCGTCATGCCGATATCGCCGGCAAATCCCTGATCGGTCAGCAGATAGATGCCGTCCTTCAGCATGGTGATCGGGTCCGCCAGAAAGGTCGGCGATACGAAACCGCCGAGCGTGGCAAAGCCCCAGGCGGAGAAAAAAAGCACGAAGAACAGAATGCCGAGAAAAATCCGCGTGCTGTTCTTTATGGGTTGAAGAGGTTGCATTCTGTCGCCTGTCCGGAAAACGGGCGCGGCACTCTATCGCCGCGCCATCGAAGCGCCGTGCGTCGTCCATGACGCACAGGCGCTGCAAGGCTTCTCATTGGCTGCAGTAATCCCCGAAGGAAAAGCAGCGGTTTGCTTCTATTACTTGATGAAGGACGTGTCCGCGAGTGTCGAAAGATCGGGTTTCGATTTTATCACGCCGATTTCCAGAAGCAGATCAGCCGATTTTTCGGAGAATGTCTTGAATTCACCGTCGAAGAACTTCTGGTTGGCGGCCTTGTCCTGCCATTCCAGGAATTTCGCCGAAGCTGCGAATGCCTCGCCCGTCTGTTTTACGTCCGCTCCCATGGTCTCATAGGATTTTGCAGGGTCCGTCTTGATGAGTTCGAGCGCCTGGAAATAGCTGTCCGCAAGGGCTTTTGCCGCCTGCGGATTGGCCTTCAAGAAATCCGGCGTGCAGCCGAACGTATCCATGACGGCGGGATAATCCAGCGTCGTCGCAAGGATTTTCCCCTTGTCCGGTGCGGCGCGCACTGTGGACAGATAAGGCTCATAGGTCATGGCGGCTTCATTCTGGCCGGCGACGAATGCCTGTGCGGCCGGTCCCGGCTCAAGGTTGACGACCTTCACGTCCTTCAGGGTCAGGCCGTTTTCCTTCAGTATCCAGGCAAGGAAGAAATAGGGGGATGTGCCCGGTGCAGAAGCGGCAACCGTCTTGCCTTTGAGGTCCGCGACCTTTGCAACATCGCTGCGCACCGCAATGCCGTCGGCTCCGTGCGACTTGTCCATCTGGAAAATCTGGGTGGACTTCACGCCGTTGGCATTCCAGGCAATCCATGTTTCGACCGTGGTGGCGGCGCACTGGATGTCACCGGAAGCAAGCGCCAGATGCCGGCTTGCCTGCGGAATCTTCTTGATATCGACCTTGAGGCCATTCTTTTCGAAAATGCCGGCCTGCTTGGCAAGCGTCAGTGGCGCAAAGCCGGTCCAGCCGGACATGCCTATTGTAACCGATGTTTCGGCATAGGTGGAAGCAGATGAAACAAGCGTCGCGATTGCGGCGATAACCCATGTTTTTTTCATGATCGGAACCCCTTTTGATTTATTTTTGTGCGATATTTTTTTCGCTTTATTTGAGGCATGCTAGGCAGGGATTTTACATTTGTCTAGACAAAATAGAGGCACTCAAACGCTTCCAGAAAGATTGCAAACAAGCCGCCCGGCATTCTAGACATAGGATAACACAGCCCGGCGCATCGGCCCGCTGTTTTCCATATCGAGCTTTTCCATGACCAGACAGAGACGCCGTAACATCATCAGGGCAAGGCGCACCGGCACCGGTATTGCGCTCGTCGCCGCCATTTCATTCATCGCCGGAATGACAGATGCGGTGGGTCTTCATCTTTCCGGCGATTTCGTTTCCTTCATGACCGGCAATACCACCCGCGCGGCCATCTCGGTCGAAGCTGGCGTTTATTCCCATGCGGCGAAACTGCTCTTCGCGATCGTCGCTTTCGTGGCGGGCAATGCCGGCGGCATCGTAGTCGCACATAAATTCGACCGGAGCATCTTTGCCGTTCTCGTGGCCGTGGGATCGCTGGTGGCGATCGCCGCATTGCTGCGCGGCGATGCTTCCGCCCTGACGCAGTTTTATCTTGTCGTTTTCGCCATGGGCATGGTCAACGCTGCCGTCGAGCATATTGAGGGGCTGCCGATCGGTCTTACCTACGTGACCGGTGCCCTTTCCCGTTTTGGCCGTGGCATCGGTCGCTATCTTCTGGGGGAGCGAAGCCTCGATTGGGGCATCCAGATCGTGCCCTGGCTCGGTATGATCAGCGGCGCAATCTGCGGGGCGGTGTTGGGCGCCACGCTGCAGTACGATGCCCTGTGGGTGGTTGCGGCAACCGTTTTTGCGGTCGCCATCGCCACACTCGTCATTCCGCGTTCGCTTCGCCACCGCTATAATCAAAGGGTCCGGATCAGGCGCGTCGCGCCCTGACGTAATGCGTCGTCACTTGCGTGATATGGTGACGAATTTCGTGCCGCGCACCCGCACCGTCATCAGGCAGGTTTCCTTGTCGGTTCGATCGCAATAACGCGGGTGCATCTTCAGTACGAAGACCATGTTGCCGAAACGCTTGATGAAATCGTAGCCGTAAATCCGAGCCGTCGCGATCATCAGATATCCGCCCTCTTTGACCTGGACGTAAAAATTGTAAGGGCACCCTTCCTCATCGCAGCTGCGGCCTTTTTCGCCATCGCAATCCAGCACGCCGTGATTGACGACGGCATCCATCAGGCCATCATTGTTGATATCCAGTCTGGTGATGAAATCATCGCCGAAGCCAGCCGTCTTGCACTCCTTGCGGAAATGATCCTTTTCATAGATCTCGGGATCGTTCACCAGCTGCTGCTGTGCCGCCAGCGCGACCGGAAACATCAAGAGGACCAGCGCCTGAAGAGCGGCAACGATAGCGATTCGCACGGCATTTTCCTTTGCATCCGTTTCGTTTATGGATGTTGCGATCATCCGGGCGGCCAGCCTAGAGTTCCGTGCTTGCGCGACACTGACGCAAACGCATCCAAATTTCCGGGGGGACCTTTTCCATGACACTGCTGGGTTTTCTCGATTATGCCGGCGTTGCCGTGTTTGCCGCAACCGGCGCATTGGCCGCCTCACGCAAGCAGCTCGACCTGATCGGCTTCCTGTTTTTCGCCGCCGCGACCGGGATCGGCGGCGGCACAGTGCGCGATCTCGTGCTGGGCAGGGCGCCCGTGTTCTGGGTGGTGAACCCGACCTATATTCTGGTCTGCGTATCGGTTGCGGTTCTGCTTTTCTTCACCGCCTACCTGTTCGAATCCCGGTATCGGGTGCTTATCTGGCTCGATGCCGTCGGCCTCTCAGCCTATTGCGTCATGGGCGCCGCCAAGGGTCTGGCTGCAAGCGGCTCCGCAACCGTGGCCATCGTGACAGGCGTTTTGACAGCGACGTTCGGCGGCGTATTGCGCGATGTTCTTGCGGGAGAACCCTCCGTGCTGCTGCGCCCGGAAATCTACATCACCTGCGCGCTTTTGGGGGCCTCCATCTTCACCGGCGCCTATTTCCTCGGCGCGCCGCTTTATATCGCGTCGGGCATCGGCGTATTGACGGCTTTCGGTGTCCGGTCCGGAGCGTTGATCTTCGGATGGACCTTTCCGCCCTACAAGGGCAAGCCCGGCAGACGGCCCGAAGATATATTGAAGTGAGGCGGCGAAGGCTGCCTGAAACAAAAATGGCGCCCTTGGGCGCCATGTTGTTTTGTTTATCAAACCGAAGCCTCAGCTCCGCTTGCGACGCAGGCGAATGACCACGTCCACATGAGCGATTTCCATGCCTTCGGGCGCCTCTGGCAGATTGTCGATCTGGAGATTGTTGACGGGGATGTCGAGAACCTCGTTCTCTCCTTCCACGAAGAAGTGATGGTGGTCCGACACGTTGGTGTCGAAATAGGTGCGGGCACCCTCGACAGCCAGAACGCGGATGAGACCGGCTTCGGTAAACTGATGCAGGGTATTGTAGACCGTGGCGAGAGAAACGGGCACGCCGGCGGTGATCGCCTCGTCATGCAGTTCCTCCACCGTCAGGTGGCGGTCGCCCTTTGCAAAGAGAAGATCGCCCAAAGCCACGCGCTGGCGCGTGGGGCGCAGCCCCGAGCGCCGCAGCCTCGTTCCAATATCCAATGTGGCGTCAAATGCCATGCAATCCCATTCCAAACACAGGGGTGAAACCCATCAATTGCAATAGCATATATCTTTTGCGGTGAATGCTTTCAATAGTTTCAGCGTCGCCGAGTGTCGCAAATGGCTGCAAACCGGCCATTCTTGCAAATTTCCTCTGGTTCCTGCCGGATGGTTCCTGTATGCGGACGGCATATTGAGGTAATGACTTCTGTGAAGAAGGTTCGAAGACAAAGAATGGGGGCATAATGGCCTCTGCCCTTGCAGCGCTTCATTTTGAACCTAACTTGCTCTAGTGAAGTCGATAAACACCAGTGATTGAGGAAGTGAAAGCGGTATGGCAACGAGGCAATCAAGTTACAATTACGAGGAGATCCTTTCCTGCGGACGCGGCGAATTGTTCGGCCCGGGAAATGCCCAGCTTCCGTTGCCTCCCATGCTCATGGTTCACCGCATCACCGAAATTTCCGAAACCGGCGGCGCGTTCGACAAGGGTTTCATCCGCGCTGAATACGATGTCAGCCCAGACGACTGGTATTTCCCCTGCCATTTCCAGGGCAACCCGATCATGCCGGGCTGCCTCGGCCTTGACGGCATGTGGCAGCTGACTGGCTTCTTCCTCGGCTGGCTGGGCGAAGAAGGCCGCGGCATGGCGCTCTCCACCGGCGAAGTCAAGTTCAAGGGCATGGTTCGCCCGGAGACGAAGCTTCTCCAGTACGGCATAGACTTCAAGCGCGTGATGCGCGGACGTCTCGTTCTGGGTACCGCAGACGGATGGTTGAAGGCAGACGGCGAAACCATTTATCAAGCGACGGACCTTCGTGTGGGGCTGTCGAAGGAAAAGACCGCCTGAAGCGGACGGAATAGTCCTGGCAAACGCCGGGCGGCTTCGGCCGTCCAGCCGAAATCTTAAGAAAAGGTCCATTTCATGAGACGAGTTGTTGTCACCGGCCTCGGCATTGTTTCTTCCATCGGTGGTGATGCCGCCGAAGTCACCGCATCCCTGCGCGACGCCAAATCCGGCATTTCATTTTCACCGGATTTTGCCGAACACGGTTTCAAGTGCCAGGTATGGGGCAAGCCGTCTCTCGATCCGACCGAGCTGGTCGACCGTCGCGCCATGCGCTTCCTTTCGCAGGGCGGCGCATGGAACCACGTTGCCATGAAGCAGGCGATTGCCGATTCCGGTCTCGAGGAAAGCGACATCAGCGGCAACGAGCGCACCGGCATCATCATGGGTTCGGGCGGTCCTTCCACCCGCACCATCGTCGAAGCCGCCGATATCACGCTGAAGAATAACAGCCCGAAGCGTATTGGCCCGTTTGCCGTGCCGAAGGCCATGTCCTCGACCGCATCGGCCACACTTGCGACCTGGTTCAAGATCCACGGCGTCAACTATTCGATCTCTTCGGCCTGCTCCACATCGGCTCATTGCATCGGCAACGCCGCCGAGATGATCCAGTGGGGCAAGCAGGACGTGATGTTCGCTGGCGGCCATGAAGATCTCGACTGGTCCATGTCCAACCTCTTCGACGCCATGGGCGCGATGTCGTCCAAATATAACGAGACGCCAGACCTCGCTTCCCGCGCCTATGACGTCAACCGCGACGGTTTCGTGATCGCTGGCGGTGCTGGCGTACTGGTTCTTGAAGAGCTGGAGCATGCAAAGGCGCGCGGCGCCAAGATTTACGCCGAGATCGTCGGTTATGGCGCAACCTCGGATGGTTACGACATGGTGGCTCCTTCCGGCGAGGGCGCGATCCGCTGCATGCGTCAGGCCCTTTCCACCGTCAAGGGCGATATCGACTACATCAACACCCACGGCACCTCGACGCCGGTCGGCGACAGCAAGGAAATCGGCGCGATCCGGGAAGTCTTCGGCGACAAGATCCCGCATATCCAGTCGACCAAGTCCCTCACCGGCCACTCGCTGGGCGCAGCAGGCGTTCAGGAATCGATCTACGGCCTGTTGATGATGCAGGAACGCTTCATCGGCGAGAGCGCGCATATTTCCGAACTCGATCCGGAATTTGCGGGCGTCCCGATTGTTCGCAGCCGCATCGACAATGCCAAGATCGACACGATCCTTTCCAATTCCTTCGGCTTCGGCGGCACCAACGCCACGCTGGTCTTCCAGCGTCATAATGGATAATTGCCATGAACGGCATCATGCAGGGTAAACGCGGCCTCATCATGGGCGTCGCAAACAATCACTCCATCGCCTGGGGTATCTCCAAGGCGCTTGCGGCGCAGGGCGCAGAGCTCGCCTTCACCTATCAGGGTGAGGCGCTCGGCAAGCGGGTAAAGCCGCTCGCCGCCGAGCTCGGATCCGACTTCATCGTGCCTTGCGATGTCGAGGATATCGCCTCGGTCGACGCGCTTTTTGCGGCAATCCGCGAAAAATGGGGTACGCTGGATTTCGTCGTGCACGCGATCGGCTTTTCCGACAAGAACGAGCTGAAGGGTCTTTACGCGGATACAACCCGCGAGAATTTCAGCCGCACCATGGTCATCTCCTGTTTCTCGTTCACGGAAATCGCCAAGCGTGCCGCCGAACTGATGACGAATGGCGGATCCATGCTGACGCTGACCTATAACGGTTCGCAGCGGGTCATCCCCAACTACAACGTTATGGGCGTTGCCAAGGCCGCTCTCGAAGCGTCCGTGCGTTATCTCGCTGCCGACTATGGTCCGCGCGATATTCGCGTCAACGCCATCTCGGCCGGCCCGGTCCGCACACTGGCGGGCGCCGGCATTTCCGATGCGCGCGCAATTTATGCGTGGAACCAGAAAAACGCACCGCTGCGGCGGACAGCGGATATCGACGATATCGGCGGATCGGCTCTTTATCTGCTGTCCAACATGTCGCGCGGCGTTACCGGCGAGTGCCACTACGTGGATTGCGGCTACAATATCACCTCCACACCCACCCTTGAGGTTCTCTCAAAAGCGGACGCGGAATAAGCTATCGTTTTTCCAGTAAGTAAAAGCCCGGCGATATGCCGGGCTTTTTGCGTTTATAGCCTGTGCCATTTTTGCGAACTGATAAAGTATAACTCGTCGGGGTAACTGAATTTAAACACCGGCTGGTTATGGTCCGCAACAAATTCAACGGTTGCGCTTGCCGCATATTCTAAAGATCGACACCCACATATGCGACTGGCCAAATTGAAGCCATTGCTGGAAAAATTCGGGCTCTCGCGTGACGGGACAGCAGCCATCGAATTCGCGATCCTGGCGCTTCCCTATTTCCTCGTCGTCTTTGCGATCATCGAAACTTTCATCGCCCTGATGGCGGAGCAAGTGGTCGTCAATGCTACCGACACGATGGCGAGGCGTCTGCGCACCGGGCAGATCAGCAGTTCGATTTCCAAAGAGGATTTTCGCAAGAGTTTCTGCAACGAAGTTTCGGTGATTATCACCTGCGATGATGAGATCAAAAAAGAACAGAAGCTTTATATAGACCTTCGCTCCTTCACCGCCTTCAAGGATATTCCAACTACGATACCCTTGAAAGCTAACGGCGAATATTACGATCTCGACACGGCGCAATTCGACTTCAAGCCGGGTGGGCCGGACACGATCAACATGCTGCGCGTCTATTATCGCTGGCGCGTAGTCGCAGATATCATCCGACCATATCTTACCAAAATACGCCCAGCCGACGGGTCGATGCCCTCGCATTTCCTCATTGTCGCGACCGATGCTTTCATGAACGAGAAATATACCACGAGCGGGGGCTCATGATGGCAGGGCTTGTTTCCACCATCACGAACGGCCGACTTCGTTTCATCGCGCTCGTTGAACGCTTCGCACGGGATCGCCGTGGCGTGGGTGCGGTAGAATTTGCAATCGTCTTCCCGATATTGCTTGCGCTTTATCTAACGTCCTTCGAACTCACCATCGGCTATAATACCTACAAGCGGGCAAGCAGCGCCTCCGCAACGATCAACGACCTGATCTCCAAAACAAATTCCGTCGACAAGGCTTATATGACAAGCATGCAGGACGTAACGGCTGCCGTCTTTGCGCCTTACAGCACGAAGGGGCTGCAGCTGAAAATCAGCGGTATCAAGATCGACAAGCAGAAACAGGCGACTATCGCCTGGTCCTGGAACGAGAAAAACGCGAGGCCCTATGTGGTGGGATCGCCAGTCTCCGTTCCCACACGTTTGCTTGTAGCGGACAGTTTCCTCATCCATGTCGAGCTTTCCGTGCCGCATGAATTGTTGATGTTCATGCCAGATATTTCTTCGTCCGGCGTACGATCGATCACGATCGCACGCGATTATTTCTTCAAACAGCGCGACGCAGAGATCACCTGCTCCAATTGCTGATGGGCCTCAGCGCCTTGCTCTAATAAACATCTCGCAGATAACGTTTTTCGCGCTTCAGCCGGTTTACATAGTCGCTTGCGGCTTCCGCAGAGATGCCCGCCTCGTCAATAACGATCCGGTGCAGGGCATCGTCAACATCCTTCGCCATGCGGGTCGCATCGCCGCAAACATAGAAATGGCCGCCCTCTTCGAGCCATTTATAGAGTGCCTTGCCGTTTTGGCGCATGCGGGTCTGAACATAGATCTTTTCGGCCTGATCCCGCGAGAAAGCGAGATCGAGACGGGTCAGCACGCCATCGCGACTCATCTTTCCAAGCTCATCTTCGTAGATGAAATCCGACTGCCGGTGCTGATCGCCGAAAAACAGCCAGTTCCTGCCCTTTGCGCCCCGCGCCTGCCGTTCCTGCAAAAATGCGCGGAATGGCGCAATGCCCGTGCCCGGTCCCACCATGATAACGGGTGCCTCATTGTCCTGAGGCACGCGAAACGCCTTGTTCGGAGAGACGAAAATCCCGGCATTCTGCCCCGCCTCTACCCGGTCCGCGAGATAAGTGGAGCACACGCCGCCACGCTCGCGACCTTCGGCGCGATAACGCACGCTGGCGACTGTCAGATGCACGCTGTTGTGCGCGGCCAGAGGGCTGGAAGAGATCGAATAGGCGCGGTGCTGTAACGGCTTCAGGAAAGTCACGAATTCAGCAAGGTCGAATACGGGTTTTTCACCGAGACTAAGCAGGTCGAGAATATCCTTGCTCCAGAGAAAGGCGGCAAGCTGTTCCCTGTCTCCATTCGCAAGGATGTGGCTGAGTTCATCGTGCCCTGCGCGCTTGCCGATCTCGGCGACCAGTTCACGCGACGGTGTCGATATCTCGAACATATTGAGAAGCGCATCGCCGACCGGACGGTCGAGTCCGGCGACCTCGCCATCCGCGTTCACTCCGAAGCGTTCGAGCAGCGCACCTACCAGTTTCGGGTCGTTTAGGGGAACGACGCCCAGAGCATCCCCCGCCTCATAGTCGAGACCACTTTCGCCGAGATCAAATTCGTAGTGGCGAATTTCCTTGGACGAAGCAGGCCCGGAAAGAAGGCGATTGACGCTCACCTGCGCAGCATAGGGGTTCTTGCGGCTCCAGCCCTGTTTTGCCCGCGCGGGCGCCTCGGCGATCACCGGCACAACCGCCGCCTTATTGCCACCATCGATAGCGAGCGCGAGCGGCAGGGTCTCTCCGATCCAGTTGGCTGCGACATCTTCGAAATCGATATCGCAATCGATACGCGTCTTCATGCGTTTGCCGCCAAGCTGCTCGAAGCGGGTATCGATGAGCTTGCCCGCCTGGCAGAAGCCATCGTAACCGGTGTCGCCAAGCGCAAGCACGGCAAAGTTCATCTCATCCAGCCGGGGTGCGGCCTCCGTGGAAAGTGCCTCCCAGAAAAGCTGGGCATTGTCAGGCATTTCACCTTCGCCGTAGGTGGAGGTGACGACAATGACGCGCTTCATGGCACCCAGACTATCCATGGACACATCGTCCAAGGCCTTCACCACAGGCTGCATGCCCTGGGCACGGGCGGCGTCGGCTATATCCATCGCCAGCGCCTCGGCATTGCCGGTCTGGGTGCCGAAGAGAATGTTCAGCACGCTGGCCGCCGCCTTGGGAGCGGCAGCGGCAACTGATGTGTCCATACCCATCGCTGCGCGGGAATGAAGCCCGGCCAGGAAGCCGGATAGCCAGGCGCGCTGGTCGCCATTGAACGGGGCATCTTGAGGAATGTAAGGTATCTTCATCATGCTGCCCTGTTCTGGCTGGATGCGGTGGCAAGGTCGGGAATGGCACGCGCCGCGAAAAGCTCCTCAAAGCCCGGCAGACGACCGATCTTCTCGATGTTTTTGCGGTTCTGCTGAATGATCCAGCCATAGGTGCCGGGGCTATCCACCGACCAGATGTTGCGGCGCGCAAGCGCCTGCTTGTAATCGTCGAGCCGCTTGGCGGCGATCATCACCGCAAGCTGCTCGTCATCATGATCGGAAAGCGCCTCGCGTGCATATTTCAGCAGCCGCTGCATCAGCGCATAGTCTTCCGTGAGGACGAGATTACGCACGGCCTTTTCGACGGCGGGATCGGAAGGACCGGATGCCATCGGCAACCGTTGGAGAGCAATGGCCTGCGCCATACTCAAAACCGTGTAGTTGTTGATGAGCGCATACATGTCTTCCGTATCCGTCTCACCATAACCAGGGACGGTTCCGTTCAAGACGGCCTTTCGCTCGCGATAGGCCAGCTTGAACTTCCGCACCTGATGCGCCGCAAGCGCGGATGCCAGTTCCTCCAGCAGCTCCTTGCGGGGCTTGGCTTTCAGAATTTCGTCGCTGTCCTGATAAAGCAGCAGGGCGCGCGGCATGCCATAGACGAAATTGTGCTGTTCGCTTTCCCAGTTTTCCAGAATCCATGCGGCCTTGGCCGACCCTGTTTCGTCGACATGCCAGGTCAAAAGCTGGTGAACGGCCTGATTGTGGATAGATGCCTGTTCGTCCTCGCCGGTGATGGAGCCGAGCAGGATGGAATCATGGCTTACCTTCTTCGGCAGATCGCCGTAAGGGTCATATTGATAGACGAAGCCGCCGCTCATGCCGTTGCCGAAACCCTTGCCGAAACTGCCGAGGTTAAGCACAGCGCCATTGGTCATATATTCGCAGGCGAAGTCGCCCACACCTTCGACAACGGCTGTCGCACCCGAATTGCGCACCGCGAAACGGTCGCCCGCCTGCCCTTCCACGAAAGTGCGACCGCCGGTGGCGCCGAACAATGCAAAATTGCCGACCAGCACATTGCCATCAGCATCTTGCGAACCGCCACCGGGGGAGCGCACCACGATGGTGCCGCCGCAGGCGCTTTTGCCGACGCCATCATTGCAGGTACCGGTATGGACCATGACCATGCCGTCATTGCAGAAAGCGCCGAAGGACTGCCCGGCCGACCCTGATGTGTCGATGCGCACCGAACCCGCCTCCAGAAAACGGCGGCCACGGCTATCCCGCTTCACAGCCGGAAGCGCATCCGCCTCTTCGTCGGAAAGTTCGTGGTTCAGCATGCGCTCGATATCGACGGCGAGCTGGCCGCCAACACTCTTGTTGCAATTGTTGAGGAAGCGGTTGCCGCCAAGCTCGATGTTTTCCCGTCTGCTGTCGATCAGAGCCGAGCGCACGAGTTCGATGAAGGCATCGTCCAGCGCGAAGTCCTTTTCCATATAGACCGGGCTGTCGATCTTCACTTCCTCCACCACCGAAAGCATCGCGCGCAGGTCAAGCTGGCCGACGCTCGCCGGATGATCGAGGAGGTGAAGAAGATCGGAGCGGCCCCGAGCTTCGCGCAGCGAGCGCAACCCGAGTGCGGCCAATATCTCGCGGGTTTCATGGGCGATGTTCATGAGATATTGCGCCAGCGCGCGTGGATCGCCGTTGAAGGCTTCCTGATTGGTGGTGAGGCCGGCGGGGCACTTGATGTTGCAGTTCTTCGCCATGACGCATTTCAGCATCATCAGCGCCGTGGTGCCGAACTCGAAGCTGTCGCCGCCAAGAAGGGCCGATTTCACCACGTCGCTCGCCGTCTGGTGCGCGCCGGAGCAGCGCAGCAGCACCTTGGCACGAAGGCCCGTGGCGCAAAGCGCCTGATGCACCTCGGCGATGCCGATTTCCGCCGCGCGGCCGGTATATTTGAGGCTGGTGACGGCGGCCGCACCTGTGCCGCCGGTATTGCCGGCAACATTGATGACATCCGCACCCGCTTTCGCAACACCGACTGCAATCGTGCCGATGCCTTCCGACGAGACGAGCTTGACGATGACGCGCACGCGCGCCGCCTTGGCGTCGTGGATAAGCTGGGCCAGATCCTCGATCGAATAGGTATCATGGTGCGGCGGCGGCGAAACCAGCTCGACGCCTGGGGTGCCGCCACGGGCCGCGGCTATTTCCACCGTTACCTTGGGGGACGGCAATTGCCCGCCCTCGCCGGGCTTTGCACCCTGGCCTATCTTGATCTCTATTTCCTCCAGCATCGGGTCGGCAAGATAACCCGCCCAGACACCAAAACGGCCAGAGGCGAACTGCTTGATGCGCGAGGCGCGGATGGTGCCGTAACGGGAAATATGCTCGCCGCCCTCCCCCGAATTCGACATGCCGCCGACCATATTGGTGCCATGCGCCACCGCCTCATGGGCGGCTGCGACCAGCGCGCCATGGCTCATCGCACCCGAAGCGAGGGTCTTGGTGATTTCACTCGCCTTTTGCACGGCGTCGAGCGCAATGCTGTCAGGTGCGGTGCGGATCAGCGACAGATAGGTGAATGCTTCACCCTTCGCCTGAACCAGAAGCGCGCCGCCCTCCAGCCAATGGCCGGCAATATCCTCACCGAAACGGTCGAGCAGCGACTGACCGAGTGCGGCAAGCCGGGCAAGCTCATGACCGTGCGGGCCGGTCAATTGCAGCCGGAACGCGCCTTCGCCCGCACTTTCGCAGAGCAATCCGCGCACCATGAAGCTGTTGTTGCCACGTCTGGAAAAGCGCCCCATCTCGCGGCGGAATTCTTCGGCCGAACCGGCAAAGGTCACATCGGCCGGCAATTCCAGAACATCACGAAGGGCTGCCGGACGGCGGGCCCTTTCTTCGGCCATCATGCGTGCGAAGGCGCGGTAACCGGGCGTTACCTCGAAAGCGTCGATTGATTCGGGCGTCAGCCGGTCGAAGCTGTTGTGATAATAGGCCGCATCGTTGAGGCCGAAAGCATCCTCCAGCCGGTTGAGCGGCAGGAGACGCAGCGCCTCTTCGTTGTCGGTTCCCTTGTCGAAACCGATCTTTTCCTCGGTCATATCAACGAAACCGCGAACCGCCGTCGTACCATAGGAATGGCCCGCACCTTCGGCGCGCTCCTTGAAGAGACCGAGCAGCGGAATGTCGTTTTCACCCTTTACCGACAGCGCCTTTCGATGCCAGTCCACTACTGCCTGCGCGATGACAGCGAAGGTAACGCCACCGACCGGGGTCTTAACATTGGGGAAATAACGCTTCAGCACAGGATCGTTGGTGTCGAGGAAGTTCGGTTCGAAGAACTCGCCGCCAATATAGCTTTCCGCCGTGCACAGCCCGACCTTGCCCATGGTCTTCATCAGCGACTTTTCAGCCGCCTTGGCAAAACGCTTGAAGGCCTTGTCAGCATCGGCGCCGAATTTCTCTTCCGCACGGAACTGCACGCCGAGTGGGTAGACAGCCGAAGCCCCGAAGCCAAGGCCCGCCGCGATGTGATGCGAGGAAGAAAATTGCCCACTTTCAACGATCAGGGACACGCGCAGCCGCAGACCCTCCTCGATCAGCCGCTGGTTGATGGCGGAGACGACCATGATCATCGGCAAGGCCGCACGACCTACCGAAACATGCCGGTCAGTGACGACGGCAATACCGCCCTCCCCAGCCGCGAAAGCCACAACCTCACCGCAGAGGCCATCTATAGCCTGACGCAAGGCCGCTTCGTTGGCACTCGCAGCATCAAAGATCGGCGCATAGAGCATTTCGAAACGACGAACTGGCGTCTCCGACTGCTCGCGAATGCGCAGCATGTCGAGATGGGTCAGGATCGGGGAGCGCACGACAATCTGGCGGGCCGCTTTCGCACCGCTATTCGGCTTTGCGCCGAGCGCCACGCGCAGCGTCATGCCATCGGCCTCACGGATGCTGTCGAGCGGGGGGTTGGTGACCTGCGCAAAGCGTTGCGAGAAATATTTGGCAACCCCGCCTTCCTGATCGGAGAGCGCGTTGATGGCATTGCCATAACCCATGGCCGAGATTTTTTCAGCACCCGACGCCAGCATCGGATCCATCAGGAACTTGAAGCTTTCCTGATTGTGCGAATAGGCGACATAACGCTGATGCCGTTCCAGATCGCCATTGTAACGAAGCGGCGATCCCTGCTTTTCGGCGGGCACCTCCGGCAAATCCGCAAGCATGACGCGCGCTTCAGACAATAGCGACGGGTAGTCCCGCCGCGCCGCCAGAAGCTCCAGCGCCTCGACGGTGGAAAAGGCGCGCCGTTCGGCGTGGTCGTAATAAAGCATGCCGCCGGCCTCGATGCGGCCGCGACGGATGACGCTTTCGGCCGGAAAGGCAATCTGCCCCGCCTCCGACATGACGCAGAGATAATCGTCCGTCTCGACGGTCCGCAGCGGGCGCAGGCCGAGGCGATCGAGCCGTGCGCCGATGATGGTGCCGTCGCCAAAAATCAGCGCAGCCGGGCCGTCGTTCTTCTCTTCGTAGAGCGAGAAATATTCCAGCATCGCCTTGACGCCGGGCGACAGTGTGTCGTCGTTTTCCCAGGCGGGCGGCATCATCGAGACGACGGCGGTGACGAGATCGAGACCGTCTTCCATCACCCGCGCCTGCAATGTCTGGTCCAGACGGCAGCTGTCAGACTGGCCCTTCGGCCGGATGATGCTGGCATTTTTCGCCAGCGCCACGGCCGCTTCCGACAGCCGGTTCTTCTTGTCGGTGTTGAGTTCGCCATTATGCGCCATCAGCCGGAAGGGCTGCGCCATGGAGGGATGCGGATCGGTATTGGTGGAAAACCGCGTGTGGAAATACATCGTATGCACTTCATGGCGCGGATCGGTCAGGTCGCAGAAATAGGGCATGACCTCATGCGAGTTCAGACGCCCTTTCAGAACCTGCGTGCGCGCGCTGAGCGAAAGCGGATAAAAACCGGCAAGTTCCGGCGCGGTGTAGGCAAGCGCCTCGATAGCGAGCAGCGCCTTGTGGATACGCCAGTCAAACTCGGCAAGGGTTGCGCATTCCGCTGGCGCCGAAAAGACCCATTGCCGGATCGGCAATTGATAGGAAATGGCGGCCGCGCGGATGGCCGCGTCATTCACCGGTACATTGCGGACGAGCAGGATCGAGAAGCCCTGTTCCTCCAGCGCACTGCCGATGATGCCGATCGCCTGGTCATGAAAAGCAGGGTTCTGCGGCAGGAAAAAATTGCCGACGCCGAACCGGCCTGCCTGCAAGGAATCGTTGTCCGTCAGCTTCCGGAAAAATGAGAGTGAAAGATCGAGCGACACGCCAGCACCATCGCCCACGCCCTCCGCCGACATGCCTCCGCGATGCGGCACGGCACAGAGCGCCTCGTGACCGCGCTTCAGCACATCATGCGTCTGCACGCCGTCCTTGCGGGTGATGAAACCGACGCCACAGCTGCTTTTTTCAAAAGCCGCATCGTAAAGGCCGAATTTTTGCTCCGTCACGCTCAAGGTTCTCTCCTCTCGTTGCGCATTCCGCGCGGCATCGCCCTTTTCCCGAAACCCGGCGCGTCAGCCGGCACTCTGCGGGCGGAGCCGCAGGCGACCTGGCTGCTCCTCTTCTTTTCTGCTTATCGGCGTTTAATGGCGCGAACGGTCGTTTTGCGGCCGCCAAACGGCGTGGCGGCATTGGCCGCTTTCTCGCAAATAATGATCGTCATCGTTCGCATTGCGTTCCCTGATGGCCGGCATTTCCGGCAGTGAGACACATTGAATTACGTCAGTATTGCTTACATAATATTTCATGATGGAGCGAGTCAAGATTAAAATCGGTCCCACGCAATAAAAAAACAAAAACGCCGCGAAATCCGACAGGATTCCGCGGCGCGATGGCTGCAAAGATGGTTATATTGCCCTGTTCACTCCGAGGGCATGTCCAGCGTTCGGCTGAACCACAGTGCGACCAGTGTACAGACTGCACCCGACATCAGATAAATACCGACCGCAAACAGTCCGAATTTGGACGAAAATCCGAGCGCGACGAGCGGTGCAAAACCCGCGCCGATCAGCCAGGAAATATCCGAGGTTAGCGAAGCGCCGGTATAACGGTATTCGCGACTGAAGCGGGAGGCGAGCGCACCGCCCGCCTGACCGAAGGAAAGGCCAAGCAATGCAAAGCCGACCAAGACGAAAAGATAACGCCCTATATCGCCCGAACTCAGCAGGAGCGGTGCCACGAGGCTGAAAAGACCGATCAGCACTGCGGCGAAAGCCAGAAGCTTCCGCCGGCCGATTTTGTCGGCGAGAATACCGGACACCACGATCATGCCGCCGGCGATGATGGCGCTGACGAACTGCACGAACAGAAAGTCCGAAACCCGCTGGGTGGTATTAAGGGAAACCCAGCTCAGCGGGAAGACCGTGACGAGATGGAAGAGCGCGAAGCTTGCCAGTGGCACGAAAGCGCCCGTCAGCACGACCGGAAACTGCGAGCGCAGCATCTTGAACATGGGACGCGGCTCCAGCTCATGCTGTGCCAGCATGGACTGGAATTCCGGCGTGACAATCATGCGCAGGCGGGCAAAGAGCGCGAGAACATTGAGCGCCAGTGCAACGAAGAACGGGAAACGCCAGCCCCAGGCCAGGAATTCCGCGCTGGAGAGCTGCGTCACGAACACGATGAAGAATGCGCTGGCAAGACCAAAGCCCATCGCCGCACCAATTTGCGGCATCATGGCGTACCAGCCGCGCTGCTTCGGCGGTGCGTTCATGGCGAGGAGCGAGACAAGACCATCCCAGGCACCGCCAAGACCAAGTCCCTGACCGATACGGAATACCGCCAGTAGACAGGGGGCAAGCATGCCGGCTTCCGCATAGGACGGAAGAAAGCTGATCGCCATCGTGGAACCACAGAGCGTAAACAGGGCCGCCATCAGCTTGACGACGCGTCCGAACTTTCGGTCGATCTGGAGGAAGATCAATGAACCGATCGGCCTTGCGATGAAGGCCAGCGAGAAGACCGCAAAGGAATAAAGCGTCGCCGTCAGCGGATCGACGAAGGAAAAGAAGACATGCGGAAAAACGAGCGCGGAGGCGATGGCGTAGATGAAAAAGTCGAAAAACTCCGTCATTCTCGCAAGAATGACAGCAATTGTAATGCGATCCGGATCGACCTTGACCGGATCGCTCCCATGTCCGTTCGCTTCCGGCGCCCGCCCAAAAGATGGAGCAGCATCAGTATAACTCATAATATCCCTCCTGCGTCATGGACGAACCATTTCCTGTAACGCGCCGGCTCCTCTTCCTTAGCGTTACGATGCGACGGATTGTCACACGCACCCTACGTAACGTCAATTGAAGTTTGATAAGAAAGGCTTGCCCCGGAAGCGCGCTATGCGATAATGCAGCCGCTCCGCCTTCAAACGCGGCTCCGCTAAGCCTATGGTGCATCGCGAAGGTTTCGCTGCACCGCGACAATATACCTCATTTCAAAAATGATGTTCGGCAATTAATCGCGGCATAATCCAAACTGTACGAGTTCAAAGAACGTGCGCATGATCAAGAAAATCACATCTGCCCTTCTGGCAATCCCCGCACTGCTGCTGCTTAGCGGCTGTAACCTCGTGGTGATGAACCCTTCGGGCGACGTCGCCATCCAGCAGCGCGACCTCATCATCACGTCCACGGTTCTGATGCTGCTCATCATCGTCCCGGTTATCGCCCTGACGCTGTTCTTCGCATGGAAGTATCGCGAATCGGCGAAGGCCGAGGATTACGATCCCGAGTGGCATCACTCGACGCGCCTTGAAATGGTGATCTGGTCCGCCCCGGTCGCCATCATCCTGATGCTCGGCACGGTGACCTGGATTTCCACCCACCGTCTCGACCCCTACCGCCCGCTGGAGCGTATCGACGAAAACCGTCAGGTTACCGCCGAGACCAAGCCGCTTACGGTGGAAGTGGTGGCCATGGACTGGAAGTGGCTGTTCTTCTACCCCGAGCTCGGCATCGGCAGCGTCAATGAATTCGCAGCTCCGGTCGATGTTCCGATCAACTTCAAGATCACCGGCACGACCGCGATGAATTCGTTCTTCGTTCCCGCACTCGCCGGCCAGATCTACGCCATGGGTGGCATGCAGACCAAGCTGCACGCGGTCATCAACAAGGAAGGCGTTTATGACGGCTTCTCGGCCAACTTCTCCGGCCCCGGCTTCTCGCATATGCGCTTCAAGTTCCATGGTCTCAGCCAGCAGGGCTTCGATCAGTGGGTTGCGAAGATCAAGGATGGCGGCAAAGGCTTCGGCCGCCAGGAATATCTCGACTTCGCCAAGCCTTCGGAACGTGAGCCGGTGCAATATTTCGCCTCCGTCGATCCGCAGCTTTACGATGCCATCCTCAACCGCTGCGTCGAGCCCAACAAGCTCTGCATGCGTGACATGATGCATATCGACGCCAAGGGCGGCGGCGGCAAGGAAGGCATCGATATCGCCAAGGCGCTGAACTCCGTCGTCTGTACGCCGCTTTCACCTTACGGTGTCGCCAGCGGACCCCAATCCACTCCGGCTGCGATCGAAGGACAGACTTTCGAACCCGCGGCGCTGCCGGAAACGAAACAAGTCGCTGGCTGACGGATAAGTCCCGGCATTATGCGGCGCGGCCAATGGCTGCGCCGATCTTATGTCTTAGAATCGCAAGAGGCTAAAAATGATCGTCAATTCCGATCAAACGTCATTCCTGTTCGGGAAGCTGACATGGGAGTCCATCCCGCTTCACGAGCCCATTCTCGTCGCGACCTTTGCGGCAGTGGCTCTGGGCGGCATCGCCGTCGTCGGCGCCCTCACCTATTTCCGGCTGTGGGGTTATCTCTGGAATGAATGGTTCACGAGCATCGATCACAAGAAGATCGGTATCATGTACATCATTCTGGCACTCGTCATGCTGCTGCGCGGTTTCGCAGATGCCATCATGATGCGCGTCCAGCAGGCGATCGCCTCGGGCGGATCGGAAGGCTATCTTCCGCCGCACCATTACGACCAGATTTTCACGGCCCATGGCGTCATCATGATCTTCTTCATGGCCATGCCGATGATCACCGGTCTCATGAACTTCGTCGTGCCGCTGCAAATCGGCGCCCGCGACGTTTCGTTCCCCTTCCTCAACAACTTCTCGTTCTGGATGACCACGGCCGGCGCCGTCATCACCATGATCTCGCTGTTCATCGGTGAATATGCGCAGACTGGCTGGCTTGCCTATCCGCCGCTTTCCGGCATTGATGGAAGTCCGGGCGTGGGTGTGGATTATTACATCTGGGGTCTACAGATCGCCGGTGTGGGCACGACGCTCTCTGGTATCAACCTGATCGTCACGATCATCAAGATGCGCGCACCTGGCATGACCATGATGCGCCTGCCGATCTTCGTCTGGACGTCGCTGTGTTCGAACATCCTGATCGTGGCATCCTTCCCGATCCTGACCGGCACGCTCGCCCTTCTGACCCTTGACCGTTACGTTGGCACGAATTTCTTCACCAACGATCTCGGCGGCAACCCGATGATGTATGTCAACCTCATCTGGATCTGGGGCCATCCCGAAGTTTACATCCTGGTGCTGCCAGCCTTCGGCGTCTTCTCGGAAATCGTCTCGACCTTCTCCAACAAGCGTCTTTTCGGTTACGCCTCGATGGTCTATGCGACGGGTGTCATCACCATCCTCGCCTATATAGTGTGGCTGCACCACTTCTTCACCATGGGTTCCGGCGCAAGCGTCAACGCTTTCTTCGGCATCACCACGATGATCATATCGATCCCGACCGGTGCGAAGATCTTCAACTGGCTCTTCACCATGTACAAGGGCCGTATCAAGTTCGACGTTCCGATGCTCTGGACGATCGGTTTCATGATCACCTTCGTCATCGGCGGCATGACCGGCGTTCTTCTCGCTGTTCCCCCGGCGGACTTCGTGCTCCACAACTCGCTGTTCCTCATCGCCCACTTCCACAACACCATCATCGGTGGCGTGGTGTTCGGTGTGCTTGCGGGTATCGTCTACTGGTTCCCGAAGGCCTTCGGCTACCGCCTCGATCCGTTCTGGGGCAAGCTGTCCTTCTGGTTCTGGTTCATCGGCTTCTACTTCGCCTTCATGCCGCTCTACATTCTCGGCCTGATGGGTGTGACCCGCCGTATCAGCCAGTTCGAGGACAATTCGCTCCAGATCTGGTTCCTGATCGCAGCCTTCGGCGCCTTCCTGATCGCGCTCGGCATCGCTTCCTTCGTCATCCAGCTCATCGTCAGCTTCTTGAAGCGCGATCAGCTCCGTGACGTGACCGGCGATCCCTATCATGGGCGCACGCTGGAGTGGTCGACCTCGTCGCCGCCGCCTGCCTACAACTTCGCTTTCACGCCGGTTGTCCATGACGTCGACGCCTGGGCGGATATGAAGAAGCGCGGTTACGACCGTCCCAAGGAAGGCTTCATCCCGATCCATATGCCGAAGAACACCGGTGCGGGCGTAATCATCAGCGCCATCAGCGTCGTGCTTGGCTTTGCCTTGGTGTGGCACATCTGGTGGCTGGCGGCTCTGTCCATGCTCGCCATCATCGCGGTCTCGATCGCCCATACCTTCAACTACAACCGCGAATACTACATTCCTGCCTCCGATGTTTCGACAGTCGAGGCGGAACGTACGAAGCTGCTTGCGGAACAGGCGTAACGAATATGGCTCATACACCTGCACAAAGCGCCGCGGGCGCGGAAACACCGGTCTTCTACCTCAAGGAAGACCACCACCCGGAGAACGGCACCTCGCTGGGCTTCTGGCTCTATCTGATGAGCGACTGCCTCATCTTCGCAACTCTGTTTGCCACCTATGCCGTTGTCGGCCGCAACTACGCGGCCGGCCCTTCGGGCGCCGATCTGTTCGATCTGAAGCTTGTGGCGATCAACACCGCCTTCCTGCTTTTCTCTTCCATCACCTATGGCTTCGCCATGCTGGAAATGGAAAAGCAGAAGGTGAAGACGACGCTGACCTGGCTCGGCATCACCGGTCTCTTCGGCCTCGCATTCCTCGCCGTGGAACTTTACGAGTTCCATCACCTGATCGAAGAAGGTGCAGGTCCACAGCGTTCGGCATTCCTTTCCGCCTTCTTCGCGCTGGTTGGAACGCACGGTCTGCACGTCACCTTCGGCGTGATCTGGCTCGTCACACTGATGTTCCAGGTCGCAAAACATGGTCTGATCGCCGCAAACAAGCGTCGCCTGATGTGCCTGTCGATGTTCTGGCACTTCCTTGACGTCATCTGGATCGGCGTCTTCTCCTTCGTTTATCTCATGGGAGTTCTTTGATGAGTTCCGAAGCACACGCACACCACGACGCGCATGGCGACGACCATCATCACCATGATCGCGCCAGCCACGGCACGTTCAAAAGCTACATGATCGGCTTCGTCCTGTCGGTCATCCTGACGGCGATCCCGTTCTGGCTGGTCATGGGCGACGTTCTTGAAAACAAGACGCTGCTGGTCATCGCGATCATGGGTCTCGGCGTCATCCAGATCTTCGTTCACATGATCTACTTCCTGCACATGGACACCAAGTCCGAAGGCGGCTGGACCTTCATGGCGCTGATCTTCACCGTCGTGGTGCTGCTGATCACGCTCTCCGGCTCACTTTGGGTCATGTACAACATGAACAAGAACATGATGCCGCTGCACATCGAGGATGTGAAAAACCTGCCCTGAGCAGCCATAGATCAACGGCCTGCCGGATTTCCGGCGGGCCGCTTTCTGCGCCAGCACACGACCCCCGCAGCGCATAACCCCATGAATCGTCGGCGCGATTTATGGGGTTATTTGCTGGAAGACCCGGATGCCGGCAGCCGACAGTGTCGCCGTGGCAAACCGCATGGCCTTGCAAGGACTGTGAAACCATGACCGATCCGTCCACAACCGCCCCGCACACGCGACGCATCCGCCCCGCAGCAATCGTCGTTCTGCTTCTGACCATTGTACTGACAGGCTTCCTGCTGGCGCTTGGAACATGGCAGGTTCAACGCCTCTTCTGGAAGCTCGATCTCATCGAACGCGTCGAAGCGCGCGCCCATGCCGCACCTGTGGATGCACCGGCAGCGAGCGAATGGCCGGCCCTTGCAGACCCCGCGGACTATGAATATCGCCGCGTGAAACTATCCGGCACCTTCCTCAACGACAAGGAGATCCAGGTCTATACGGTCAGCGATCTCGGCCCCGGTTACTGGGTGATGACGCCGCTGAGACGCGATGACGGATCGAATATCATCGTCAATCGCGGCTTCGTGCCTTCCGACAAACGCGATCCATCCTCGCGCCGGGAAGGCGAGCCAACCGGGCAGGTCGAGATCGTCGGGCTGATGCGCGCGCCAGAAACCGGCGGGCTTTTCCTCCGAACCAACGATCCGGCAAATCGGCGCTGGTACTCCCGCAATATCCCGCAGATATCGCAGGCATCCGGCCTTTCCGGCGTGGCGCCCTTTTATGTCGATGCCGATGCGACGCCCAATCCGGGTGGCCTACCGGTCGGCGGCAAGACCATGCTCACCTTCCCCAACAACCACCTGTCCTACGCCATCACATGGTATATTCTGGCGGCCATGGTAATTGCCGCTGGATGGTACGTGCTGCGCAATCTCAACGCGCCGAAATCGAAACGGGAAGAGGATTGAGCAGCCGGTTTTACCGGATGGTTCATAAAATCACTTCCTTCTTCACGTTTTGCTGATCTATAACGACAGTTCGGCCTGACATTGCCCGTCGGCGCATTTTCGTTTCGGTGAGTTATGGCAAGAGCATTTCTTCTCGTTCTGGATTCCTTCGGTGTCGGCGGTGCGCCTGACGCGGAGCATTATGGCGACCTTGGTGCCAATACGCTCGGTCATATCGCCGAATTCTGTGCGGCAGGTGCTGCCGACAGGCCAGGCCTTCGGGCGGGTCCGCTGAAGCTGCCCAACATGTCTTCGCTCGGTCTTCTGGAGATTGCACGACAATCAAGCGGCGACATTCCCGCCGGCATGGAGCCGCCGGAGCGTATTTTCGGCCTGCATGGCTCCGCCAGCGAAATATCGAAGGGCAAGGATACGCCCTCAGGCCATTGGGAGATCGCGGGCACGCCCGTCACCTTCGACTGGGGCTACTTCCCGACAGAGGGCGACGCCTTTTCTCCCGAACTGGTGGAGGCCATCTGCACGCAAGCGGATATTCCAGGCATTCTCGGCAATTGCCACGCTTCCGGCACTGAGATCATCGCCAAGTTTGGCGAAGAGCACATCAGGAGCGGCAAGCCGATCTGCTACACCTCATCCGATTCCGTGTTCCAGATCGCCGCGCACGAGACCCATTTCGGATTGCAGCGGCTCGTCACGCTCTGCGAGACGGTGCGCAAGCTACTCGATCCGCTGAATATCGGCCGTGTCATTGCCCGTCCCTTCATCGGCGAGACGGTCGCCACTTTTGAGCGCACCGGCAACCGCCGCGACTTCTCCGTTCCGCCGCCCGAACCGACATTACTCGACCGCCTTGTGGAGGCTGGCAGGAAAGTGCACGCGATCGGTAAGATCGGCGATATCTATGCCCACAAGGGTGTCTCGCGCATCATCAAGGCAAATGGCAACAGCGCCCTGATGGACGCAACACTGCACGCTATTGACGAAGCCGAAAACGGCGATCTTGTCTTCACCAATTTCGTCGATTTCGACATGCTCTACGGCCATCGCCGCGATGTTGCCGGTTATGCGGCGGCGCTTGAAACCTTCGATGCGCGCATCCCGGAAATCCATCGCAAAATGGCGCCGGGCGACATCGCCATTCTTACCGCCGACCATGGTTGCGATCCCACATGGCGGGGCACGGACCATACACGGGAAAGAGTGCCGATCATGGCATTCGGGCCGGGCATCCGCTCCCGCGATGTCGGCATTCGTTCAAGCTACGCCGACATCGGCGAAAGCATCGCCCACCATCTAGGAATCGAGGCCGGTTCGCACGGCAGGAGCTTCATTTGACATCGCATTTGCTGAAAGCGGAAATTCACTGCCACCTGGAAGGTGCGGCACCCCCCGCCCTCGTCGCAAAACAGGCCGAGAAATACGGCATAGACACCAGTAGCTTTCTGCGCGACGGCCAGTACGTCTGGTCGGATTTTGCGCAATTCATCCAGTGCTACGATGCGGTGGCGCAGGTGTTCAAGACCGATGAGGACTATGCGGTTCTGACGCAAACCTATCTGACCGAACTTGCCGAGGCCAACACGATCTATAGCGAGCTCATCATCTCGCCCGATCATGGCGACCGCATCGGGCTCGGCGCTGACGCCTATCTCTCCGGTATCGCCGAGGGCATCCGGATCGCGAAAGAAAAGACCGGCATCGAAACCCGCATCATCGTGACCGGCGAGCGGCATTTCGGTCCTGAACGGGTGATCGCGGCGGCTGAGTATGCAGCACGCACGAAACACCCGCTGGTGACCGGTTTCAACATGGCAGGCGAGGAGCGCATGGGCCGCGTCGCCGATTATGCGCGAGCCTTCGACATTGCCCGCGATGCCGGCCTTGGGCTGACTATCCATGCGGGTGAGGTCTGCGGACCAGAAAGCGTCGTCGATGCGCTCGATCTCGTAAAGCCGTCGCGCATCGGCCATGGCGTGCGCGCCATCGAAGACGCCGCTCTCGTCGCCCGGCTGGTTGAGGCGGGAACAGTGCTTGAGGTCTGCCCCGGATCAAATATCGCGCTCAATGTTTATCCCGATTTCGGCAGCCATCCGCTGAGGGCGTTGCGCGATGCCGGGGTGCGCGTCTGCATCAGTTCCGACGATCCGCCATTCTTCTTTACCTCGCTTGCCCGGGAATATGCGCTGGCTGCGGATGCATTCGGTTTCAGCGATGCCGAGATCAACCGCATGACTCGAACCGCTCTGGAAAGCGCCTTTGTGGATGAAATCACACGCGCCCGGCTGCTTGCGAAACTCGATAGCCACTAGGCATCGGTTGGCGGGGTAAAACCGCGAAGAAGGCTTGCGAAAAGCCTGCTTTCGGTGAATTACAGGGGCACAGGATAAAAAAGGAAGGCCAGTTTCATGGACGGCGTCACAGTCATCGAACATCCGCTGGTGCGGCACAAACTTACCATCATGCGCAAGAAGGAAACCTCGACAGCCGGCTTCCGCCGCCTGCTCAGGGAAATCTCGACGCTACTCTGCTATGAAGTGACGCGCGACCTTGAAATGACGATGGAAACCATCGATACGCCGCTCGAAACCATCGAGGCTCCGGTGCTGGAGGGCAAGAAGCTGGTTTTCGCCTCCATTCTGCGTGCTGGCAACGGCCTTCTGGAAGGCATGCTCGAGCTCGTGCCTTCGGCGCGTGTTGCGCATATCGGTGTCTATCGCGATCACGATACGCTGGAGGCGGTCGAATACTACTTCAAGGCTCCTGAAAGCCTCGATGCCCGCCTTATAATCGTCGTCGATCCAATGCTGGCGACCGGCAATTCCTCCATCGCTGCGGTTGAAAAGCTGAAAGAGCGGGGCGCGAAGAACATCCGCTTCCTGTGTCTGCTGGCTGCACCCGAAGGCATCAAGAATTTCCGTGAAGCGCATCCCGATGTGCCGATCTATACTGCCGCAATCGACAAGCAGCTGAATGAAAAGGGTTATATCGTTCCCGGCCTCGGCGATGCCGGCGACCGCATGTACGGCACGAAATAACACCGTTCATCATCGCTTAACCGTTTGAGCCATTCGCCGACCAACAAGCGGCGAATGGCTTTTTCTTTTAAGATTTCAGCATGTTTTGCGTCTATTCTGCATAGGGATAACCCTGCCTTCTCGGGAGCGACGACTTGCTGGCGCGTACGATTTTTCTGCTTATCGGTCTTTCGGTCAGCGCCACGCAGATTCCGGCGCTGGTGGAAAAATTTCAGCCGCGCCCGGAAGCCAAGGTGGAAAAAGCTGAAGTCAAATCGGAAGCCGTCAAACCGGAACCCGTTTCGCTTGGTGGCGTCAATCTGAAGGCGGACGCACGCGGCCACTTCAACGCCGCCTTCCGTATCAACGGTAAATCTTTCGACGGGCTTGTCGATACCGGCGCCTCCATGGTTGCCATCAATGAGACTATCGCCCGGCGGCTCGGTTTCGGCGTCAACAGCCTCGATTTCAAATATCCGATCTCAACCGCCAACGGCCAGACTATGGCGGCCTATCTGAAGCTCGACCGGGTGGAAATCGGCACGATCCGCGTTCAGAATGTCGACGCCATGGTGCTGAAAGACAATGCGTTGAGCAACATGCTTGTTGGCATGAGCTTCCTGAAACAACTATCGTCATTCAAGGTATCGGGTGGCGAAATGAGGCTGGTCAGGTAATTCGCTCGAGGACCACAGTGCCGGTTTCCATCGCAGTGTCGGCAACCCCATAGCAGGCCGCAATCCTTTTGACGGCAAGTTCCGCTTCTTCCTTAGAGGCCGCATGGACGCTGGCGATTGGTTCGCCTTTTTCCACTTTTGTGCCGAGCGGCAGGATATCGGAGATCCCGACCGAAGGGTCGATCTTGTCTGACGGCATTCTTCTGCCGCCGCCAAGCTCGACAACGACCATGCCGAGATCGCGCGTCGCACAGGATGCCAGCCAGCCGCTGCGCTCAGCCGAGACCGGGAGAATGACCGGCGCAGATGGCAGGTAACGCGACGGATGATCGACAAAGTCCGCAGGCCCGCCAAGTGCTGCGACCATTTTCGCAAAGACTTCCATGGCACGACCGGAGGAAAGGGCGGCCTCAGCCAGCGCCTCGCCTTCATCCAGAGTGGCCGCGCTGCCCGCTTGCACCAGCATTTCCGCAGCAAAGGCAAGAACCACCTTTTCGAGACGTGTTCCCGCCTTGCGGCCAGCCAGAAAGTCCAGGCAATTGACGATTTCGACCGCATTGCCTGCGGCATCGCCAAGCGGCTGGTTCATGTCGGTTATAAGAGCCGTCGTCGGCAGGCCCGCGCCATTTGCCACATCGACCAGTGCGACGGCGAGATTACGGGCATCCTCCACACTCTGCATGAAAGCGCCGTTGCCGACCTTCACATCCAGAACCAGCGTCTGAAGCCCGGCCGCAAGCTTCTTCGACAGAATGGAGGCGGTGATCAACGGGATGGAATCCACCGTCGCGGTCACGTCCCTGATAGCATAGAGGCGCTTGTCTGCGGGGGCGAGATCGCCCGTCTGGCCGATGATGGCACAGCCGACCGTCTTGACCGTCCGGCGGAACA
This sequence comes from Rhizobium sp. AN6A, assembly GCF_900215635.1. Classification (NCBI taxonomy): domain Bacteria; kingdom Pseudomonadati; phylum Pseudomonadota; class Alphaproteobacteria; order Hyphomicrobiales; family Rhizobiaceae; genus Rhizobium; species Rhizobium sp. AN6A. The sequence continues at coordinate 1,193,032 of NZ_OCNC01000004.1, read as the reverse complement.
GGGCTTCGTCCGGCATCACATCGTAACCGGGGATCGCTTCCAGCTTGTCGAGCGTGCCGCCGGTATGGCCAAGGCCCCTGCCGGAAATCATCGGCACGGCAAGACCGCAGGCGGCAACCATCGGGGCGAGCATCAGGGAGACGTTGTCGCCGACGCCGCCAGTCGAGTGCTTGTCCGTCACCGGCCTGCCAATATCGCTCCAGGACAGGACATCGCCGCTGTCGCGCATGGCGAGCGTCAGCGCCACCATCTCGTCGCGGTTCATACCCCGGAAAAACACCGCCATGGCAAAGGCAGCGGCCTGGCCTTCCGATATGCCGTCCTTGGACAGCGCCTCGATAAAAGCGGCAATCTCCTGCGGCGCAAGAGACAGGCCATCACGTTTGCGGCGGATGATTTCCTGCGGGATCAAGCTCAATACCCGCTGGCGGCCTTGGCCGGTTCGCCACCGGCCAGCACGTTCAGGACATCATCGAGAATGCCGGAAGCGCCGAAACGGAACGTGGACGGCATGGCCCAGTCGGGCGCCATGATGGTTTCCGCCAGCCGCAGATAAAGCGTGGCGTCTTCCACCGTGCCGACACCGCCGGCAGGCTTGAAGCCCACCTTCTGCCTGCTGTCGCGGATCGCCTGCAACATGATATCGGCGGCTTCCAGCGTGGCGTTGATGGCGACCTTGCCTGTTGAGGTCTTGATGAAATCGGCCCCTTCGGCAATGGCGAGTTCGGAAGCGCGGCGAATGAGAGCCTTGTCCTTCAACTCGCCGGTTTCGAGAATGACCTTGAGAAGAACGGGTGCGACGCAGACCTTGCGTACGGCAGCCACCATCTCGGAAACGGCCGTCTCATCGCCTGCTATGAACTTACGATAGGGGATGACCAGATCGATTTCGTCGGCACCGTCGCGGATAGCCGCCTCGGTCTCCGCGACCACGGTCGCAACATCCAGATCGCCCGAGGGAAAATTGACGACCGTAGCGATACGGATCGCATGGTCTTTTCCGAAAGCGGCACGCGCCTGGGCGACGAAACGCGGCCAGATGCAGATCGCGGCCGTATTGCCGTATTCAGTATGAGCCCTCTGGCACAAAGCAGCAATCTGCTCGGGCGTGCAGTCTTCCTTGAGGTTGGTCAGGTCCAGCAAGGATAGTGTCAGGGCAGCCGCTTCGCGCGGACGCTGGAGTTCCATGGTCACGCTCCTCCTGCGATCATTTCTTTCAAGATGGCGGCAAGCCTCTTGCCGCCTACCGGAGCCATGTCCTTGGTTTCCTCATGGCTTAGTTCAGCGCCGGTCATGCCGGCACCGTAATTGGTAATAACCGATGCGGCGGCAACGCGCATCCCGAAAAAGCGGGCGAGGATGACTTCCGGCACGGTGGACATGCCGACGGCATCCGCACCCAGCAGCCGCGCCATGCGGATTTCCGCCGGCGTTTCGAAGCTCGGGCCGGAAAACCACATATAGACGCCGCCGAACAAGGGCACCGTCGCGCGGATCGCGGCATTACGCATGGCGAGCATCAGGTCCGGATCATAAGCCGTAGTCATGCCGACGAAACGGTTGTCGCTCTCTTCGCCAATCAGCGGGTTCATGCCGGAATAATTGATATGATCGGTGATCTGCATGACCGAGCCGGGCGGTATGTCCTGTCTGACCGAGCCTGCCGAATTGGTGAGGATGAGCGACTGCACGCCAAGACCAGCGAGCGCCTCAATGACCGCGCGCATGGCGGCCGGATCGCCTTTTTCGTAATAGTGCACCCGGCCGGACAACATCATCACCGGCTCGCCACCGAGATAACCGGCCACCAACTCGCCCGCATGGCCGGAAACGCCGCTTGCAGGGAAACCGGGAAGTTCGGCATAGGGCACGCGGATCGCATCGCTGACCTCGTCCACCAGCGACCCCAGGCCTGAGCCCAGCACGATGGCGATGCGCGGCATCAGGCCATTCAGACGCTCCACCAGAATATCGATCAGCGTATCCGGCATCAGGGCAGCTCTGTCTTGAAGCTGAAGGGCAAAAGTTCATCCATGGTCATGACCTTCTGAACACCGGTTTCGTCACAAAGATAGACCTTGGTGTCCGGCGAGGCGAATTCGGCGATCTTCTGCCGGCAGCCGCCGCAGGGCGGGCAGAGAGCAAGCTTTTCCGCGATGACGGCGATCTCGCTTATCTTCTTTGCTCCACCCATGATCATGGCGCTGATGGCCGAAGACTCGGCGCACCAGCCTTGAGGGAAGGAGAGGTTCTCGATATTGGCGCCCTTGTAGATATTGCCGTCTTCAGCGCGGATTGCCGCACCGACAGGGAATTTCGAATAGGGCGCATGGGCAAAGGCCATGGCCTCCACTGCTGCCTCGAACAACTGATGGGACATTGGTTCACGGGACATGGATTTAACGCTCCTTCGCATAGGCAACGCCACCGGCCTTGGGGGGCTTGGCGACGCCGATGAAACCGGCAAGCAGGATGCAGGTCAGAATATAGGGCATGGCCTGGAAAATCTGCACCGGCACTTCGCCGATACCCGGCACGGATTTGCCCTGCATGAAGTTGGCGAAAGCATCCAGGAAACCGAAGAGCAGGCATGCGAACATGACCGGCACCGGCTTCCATTTCGCGAAGATCAGCGCGGCAAGTGCAATATAGCCCTTGCCGGCCGACATGTTGGCGATGAAGGCAGCCGATTGCGCAACGGCGAGATAGGCGCCCGAAAAACCGCAGAGGAAGCCGGCAACGATGACGGCGCGGTAACGCATCCATATCACCGAAATGCCCGCCGTATCGACCGCGCCCGGATTTTCACCCACCGCGCGCAGGCGAAGGCCGAAACGGGTGCGGTAAAGCACCCACCAGGACAGCGGCACCGCCAGAAAGGCGAGGTAGGTCAGGATATTGTTGCCGGAAATGACATTGGCGTAGAGCGGGCCGATGAAAGGCACTTCACGCATCGCATCCGCACCGGGCAGGATGATGGGTGCGAAACGGCCCTCGCCCGGCAATTGCGGTGTGCGCCCGCCCTGCCCGAACCACGCCTGCCCCAGAACCACCGTCAGACCGGCGGCAATAAAGTTGAGCGCCACGCCCGACACGATCTGATTGCCGCGATTTGTGATGACGGCAAAGCCGTGGATCAGCGAGAACAGGATGGAGACGGCAATGCCCGCAAGCAGGCCGGCCCAGGGATTTGCGGTGAGATAGGCGACACAAGCCGAAGCAAAGGCTGCCGCCAGCATCTTGCCTTCAAGGCCGATATCGAACACGCCCGCGCGTTCGGAAAACAGCCCCGCAAGCGCCGTGAACAGAAGCGGGATGGTGAGACGGACGGTCGAGCCGAGAATGCTGACCAGCATATCGAAGAAATCCATATCAGCTCACCCCTTTGCCAAGCGCTGGTAGATGCGGACGATCGCCGGCCGGTACATATATTCGAGTGCGCCGGCAAACAGGATAACCAGACCCTGGATGACGACGATCATCTCACGGGTAATATTCGGCATCTCGAAAGAGAGGTCTGCACCACCCTGATAGAGAATGCCGAACAGCAGCGCCGAAAACAGGATGCCGAGCGGGTGGCTTCGCCCCATCAGCGAGACGGCGATGCCGACGAAACCCGCACCGCCGACAAATTCCACCTGCAGGCGGGCGGACGCGCCCATGACCGGGTTCAGCGCCATCATGCCTGCCAGACCGCCGGAAATAAGCATGGCGATGATGACGGTGCGCGCATAAGGAATGCCGGCATAGACGGCAGCCGAGGGGCTGACGCCGAGCGTGCGCATCTCATAACCGAGCTTGGTGCGCCAGATCAGCACCCAGACCAGAAAACACATGACCAGTGCGATGATGAAGGAGACGTTGAACGGCGCCGGCCCAAGCTTCAGGCCGAACAGCGCCATCAGCCAGTCGAGCTTCGGCAATTGCCCACCTGGCAGAAAGGTGCGCGTTTCCGGCGCCATCTTGCCAGGCACGATCAGCACGTTCACCAGTAGATAGACCATCAAAGCCGCAGCGATGAAGTTGAACATGATGGTGGTTATGACGACGTGGCTACCGCGTTTTGCCTGCAGCCATGCCGGAATAAACGCCCAGGCCGCGCCGAAAACCGCAGCGCCGATGACGGCGAAGGGCATCGTAACGTACCACGGCACGTAACGGTCGAGCGCCAGCGCCACCAGCGCCGCGCCCAGTCCACCAATATAGGCCTGACCTTCGGAACCGATGTTGAACAGACCGGCATGGAAGGCGACCGCCACAGAGAGGCCGGTGAAGATGAAACTCGTCGTATAAAACAGCGTGAAGCCGATGGCATCGCCACGACCTAGCGCACCTTCGATGAGCAGGCGAAGCGCCGCGAACGGATTTTCACCGATCGACCAGACGACGAGGCCGGAAATCAGAAATGCGGTAACTACATTTAAAAACGGCAGGAGGCCGTAGGTGATCCAGTTTGGCAGGGATACAGAAGCGGTGCTCATTCATGCCTCATGCGGCGATGCCGGCCATCATCAGGCCCAGCGTCTGTTCTTCGGCTTCCGCCGTTTTTTCTCCAACGACACGCCCGGCGAACATGACCATGATCCGGTCCGAAAGGGAACGGATTTCATCGAGTTCGACCGAAACCAGCAAGATCGCCTTGCCGGCATCGCGCATTTCGATGATGCGGCGATGGATGAATTCGATGGCGCCGATATCCACACCGCGGGTCGGCTGGCCGATGATCAGCATCTTGGGGTCACGCTCGATTTCGCGGGCGACGACGATCTTCTGCTGGTTACCGCCGGAAAAATTGGCGGTCTTCAGCTGCGGGTTCGGCGGGCGGATATCGTATTTCTCGATTTTTTCGACCGCATCCTTGCGGATGGCCTCGGGGTTGAGGAAAGGGCCTTTGCCGTAACGCTCGTCATGGTGATAGCCGAGGATGGAATTTTCATATTCCTCGAATTTCAGCACCAGCCCCATATGGTGCCGGTCTTCCGGGATATGCGCGAGACCGAGTTCGCGCAGAATGGAGGGATCGGGTCGATCAACCTTCTGCCCGGCCACCCATATCTCGCCTGAATAAGGCTTGCGGATGCCCGCGATCGCTTCGAGGAGCTCAGACTGGCCATTGCCGGCCACACCGGCGATGCCGACGATTTCGCCGGCGCGGACATCCAGCGAGACATCGTCCACCATGGTGACGCCGCGGCTGTCCTTGACGGTCAGATTACGGATGGAAAGGAGAACCTCGCCCGGCGTCGTCTCGCCTTTTTCCACCCGCAGCAGCACGCGACGGCCGACCATCAATTCGGCCAGTTCCTCGACGCTGGTTTCGGAGGTTTTGCGGGTCGCCACCATTTCGCCGCGGCGCATGACGGAGACGGAATCCGTGATCGCCATGATCTCGCGCAGCTTGTGAGTGATGAGGATGACGGTTTTTCCCTGCTCACGCAGGACACCGAGGATCTTGAAAAGATGATCGGCTTCCGCAGGCGTGAGAACGCCGGTCGGCTCGTCGAGGATCAGGATTTCGGCGCCACGATACATGGCTTTGAGGATTTCGACACGCTGTTGCAGGCCGACCGGCAATTCCTCGATCACCGCATCCGGATCGACTTCCAGCCCGTAATCGTCCTCAAGGCGCTTCAACTCCTTGCGCGCAGCGGCCCGGCCCTTGGCAAGCGAAGCACCGCCTTCAGCGCCCAGCATGACGTTTTCCAGCACGGTGAAATTTTCCACCAGCATGAAATGCTGATGCACCATGCCGATGCCCGCACTGATCGCCGCCTGGCTATCGCGGATCGATACCGGCGCGCCGTTTACCCGGATTTCACCGGCATCAGCCTGGTAAAATCCGTAGAGGATCGACATCAGGGTCGATTTTCCGGCACCGTTTTCCCCGATGATGCCGTGGATCGTACCCTTGGCAACGGTCAGGTTGATATTCTTATTGGCGTGAACGGCACCGAATTTTTTATCGATGCCCACGAGTTCGATTGCTGGGTCCATACTCAAACCGAAACCTCTCCGAAGGCTGGATATGAAAAGGGCGCAAGGTGAAAAATCACCATGCGCCCCAGACACATATCATATCATTTCGGGCAGGAATTGTCCGCCATATAGTCATGAACCTTGATGGTGCCGGCAATGATGTCGGCCTTCGCCTTGTCCACGGCGGCGGTCATTTCCGGCGTGATCAGGGCCTTGTTGTTGTCGTCGAGAGCATAAGCGACGCCGTCTTCCTTGACGCCGAGAGCAACGATGCCGGGGGTGAACTTGTCGTCCTTGGCATCCTTGTAGGCGTTGTAGACGGCCAGATCGACGCGCTTAACCATCGAGGTCAGAACCGAGCCGGGGTGCAGGTGGTTCTGGTTGGAATCGACGCCGATCGAGAATTTCTTGTTGTCGGCGGCGGTCTGCAACACGCCGATACCGGTCGCACCGGCTGCCGCGTAGATTACGTCAGCGCCCTGGTCGATCTGGTTCTTGGTCAGTTCGCCACCGCGCACCGGATCGTTCCAGGCCGCACCCGTGGTGCCGGTCATGTTCTGGAAGACTTCGATCTTGTCGTTGGCAGCCTTGGCGCCCTGCGCATAACCACAGGCGAATTTACGGATCAGCGGAATATCCATGCCACCGATGAAGCCGACCTTACCGGTCTTGGAGGCCATGCCTGCCAGAAGACCGACGAGATAAGAGCCTTCGTGCTCCTTGTAGACGACCGAGCGGACATTCGGCAGCTCGACGACGGAATCGACGATGACGAACTTGGTGTCCGGGAATTCGGCTGCAACCTTTTCCATGGCCGACGTCCAGGCGAAGGACACGGCAACAACCGGGTTAAAGCCCTTGCTGGCGAAGTTGCGGATAGCTTGCTCGCCCTGCGTATCGCTGGTCGGTTCAAAATCGCGGAACTCGATGCCCGTTTCTGCCTTGAACTTCTCAGCGCCAGCCGCGGCGGCTTCGTTGAAAGACTTGTCGAACTTGCCGCCCGTACCATAAACCAATGCCGGCTTGATATCGGCAGCAAGCGCGGAAGCCGACATGGCGGCGAGCGCAAAAAGCGTCAGAAGGGATTTTTTCATTGTGCAGCCCTGTTGTTGCAATTGATATTTTAAGGGTCCTCCCGCAAACCCGTTGACCGGGAATGTCTGCGGAACCGCCAGCCGTTATCCCGGCTGTGCTTGGCTCATATCCTTGCATGGCTCAATGAAAAATTCATCCGGTTTTTTTGACCCGGTGGAAAAACTTTATTCTGGCGTTTTTTTGGTCTTTCCACCTGGGCAACGTGCAAAAAATCTAGTCGATATTGCAGCTTACGCCGGTTCCCCTGAGCCCGCAGTAGCCTCCCGGATTCTTGGCAAGATATTGCTGGTGATAGTCTTCCGCGTAATAAAATGTTTCAAGCGGTCCAATTTCGGTGGTGATGGCGCGGCCATGCCCCGCCTCGTCCAAAGCCTGCTGAAAAGCGTCGTGCGCCTTCTGCGCCTGCTGCAACTGGCCTTCGGTATTGGCATAGATGGCGGAACGATAGGTCGTGCCGACATCGTTTCCCTGCCGCATCCCTTGAGTCGGATCATGCTCCTCGAAGAATATCTTGAGCAGGCCTGACAGCGAGATGACGGCCGGATCGTAGACGACCTTGACCACTTCGGCGTGGCCCGTCTGGCCCGTCGTCGTCTCCTGATAGGTGGGATTGCGGGTAAAACCGCCAGCATAACCCACCGCCGTCACCCACACACCCGGCGTCTGCCAGAACAGGCGCTCCGCACCCCAGAAGCAACCCATGCCCAGATAGATGATTTCCAAACCATCGGGATAAGGCCCCTTCAAAGGCCGGCCATTGACGAAATGGGTCTCAGGCACGGCAAGTGCCTCTTCACGGCCGGGCAAAGCCGTCTCTTCGGTCGGCATCGTCGTCTTTTTTGAAAGCGTATCGAACAGGAACATTCGGTCCTCCGTGCGGCCGGTTCTGCCGCTTCTCAGGGTTCACATCTGCGGGGCGCGCGCGCTGTCAGTTGATAAATTCAGACTGACGAACGCCTCATGACTTTGCGCTTCCTGTAACCGGCCATCCAGCAAAGCAGGGATAGCGCGAGGAAAAAAGCGAATGCCGGCAGTCCCGACAGGGCATTTTCAATGAAGCGCCACGCTTCAGGGTGAATATAGTGAGCCAAGGCCGTTTCCACCATGGTGCGCGAGGCAGGAAGGAGATAGTTCCAGACTGACAGGATGCCGGTGATGTTGACCGAGGATGTGGAAACCGAGCGGATCGAATCGAGTACGCCAAGAAAAACCGCTGCAATCAGAAGAAGAAAGCTCAAAAACCGCAAAAAAGCTTTCATCAGGATACCTCGGTTGCGGCCCGTCGTTTCGACAGCCATGTTTTGAAAGATATATTGCATCGATAAAGGCGGGAAAACCGGTTTGCAATCGCATCGGAAGGCAGGAAATTGCCGACAATTCAAAAAACTGTCAGATTCGTGTTGATCCCAGCGAATTCATCGGTATATATCGCGCCGTTCCAGTGATTTGCATTCCTCAAAACATGCAGATTTGAAAAAAGGACAGGTGGCCGAGTGGTTTAAGGCGCACGCCTGGAACGCGTGTGTGCGTGAAAGCGTACCGTGGGTTCGAATCCCACCCTGTCCGCCATTTCACCTCACCTCAATGACTTTATAAGCGCGCCTCCGCATCGCCATTACCGTGGCAGTCAAAGTCACGTTTTTGCCCTTCTGCAAGCCTTGATGGCTATGCTTCTGCACAGACAGGGGTTTCATCCGCTTTTTTGCAGCGCTTCACCCTCTCTTGCGCCTTGCAGCAGGAAAAATCGCTCCTTATATACGCCGCATAACAGCAGCGAATACTGCAAATCCAAGTCAAGGAGTTGTCCATGGAATGCCTCACGGGGTTCCGACAGCTCGCTTCAAGGAGAGAAGAGCATGGCAAAAGTAATCGGTATCGACCTTGGCACAACCAATTCCTGCGTTGCAGTGATGGACGGCAAGGACACGAAAGTTATTGAAAACGCGGAAGGCGCGCGCACTACGCCGTCCATGGTGGCATTTTCCGACGATGGCGAACGCCTTGTCGGCCAGCCGGCCAAGCGCCAGGCGGTCACCAACCCGACCAACACCCTGTTTGCGGTCAAGCGCCTCATCGGTCGCCGTTATGAAGACCCGACCGTCGAAAAGGACAAGGCCCTCGTTCCCTTTGAAATCGTCAAGGGCGACAATGGCGACGCATGGGTGAAGGCTCAGGACAAGAACTATTCCCCTTCGCAGATTTCCGCGATGATCCTTCAGAAGATGAAGGAAACGGCTGAATCCTATCTCGGTGAAAAGGTCGAGAAGGCCGTCATCACCGTTCCGGCATACTTCAACGACGCCCAGCGCCAGGCCACCAAGGATGCTGGCCGCATCGCCGGTCTGGACGTCCTGCGCATCATCAACGAGCCGACCGCGGCAGCCCTCGCTTACGGCCTCGACAAGAAGGAAGGCAAGACCATCGCCGTTTACGACCTTGGCGGCGGCACCTTCGATATTTCCGTTCTGGAAATCGGCGACGGCGTTTTCGAAGTGAAGTCCACCAACGGCGACACCTTCCTCGGCGGTGAAGACTTCGACATGCGTCTGGTCGAATATCTGGCTGGCGAGTTCAAGAAGGATCAGGGCATCGACCTGAAGAACGACAAGCTCGCTCTGCAGCGCCTCAAGGAAGCTGCCGAAAAGGCCAAGATCGAACTTTCGTCCTCGCAGCAGACCGAAATCAACCTGCCGTTCATCACGGCTGATGCTTCCGGTCCGAAGCACCTGACGCTGAAGCTGACCCGCGCCAAGTTCGAAAGCCTGGTGGACGATCTGGTGCAGCGCACCGTCGCCCCTTGCAAGGCTGCCCTCAAGGATGCCGGCGTTACCGCTGCCGAGATCGATGAAGTCGTTCTCGTTGGTGGCATGAGCCGCATGCCGAAGGTACAGGAAGTCGTCAAGCAGCTGTTCGGCAAGGAGCCGCATAAGGGCGTGAACCCTGATGAAGTGGTTGCCATGGGCGCCGCCATTCAGGCCGGCGTTCTGCAGGGCGACGTCAAGGACGTTCTGCTTCTCGACGTGACCCCGCTGTCGCTCGGCATCGAAACGCTGGGTGGCGTCTTCACCCGTCTGATCGATCGCAACACGACGATCCCGACGAAGAAGAGCCAGACCTTCTCGACCGCCGAAGACAGCCAGTCGGCCGTTACGATCCGCGTCTCGCAGGGCGAGCGCGAAATGGCGCAGGATAACAAGCTGCTCGGCCAGTTCGACCTCGTCGGCCTGCCGCCGGCACCCCGCGGCGTTCCGCAGATCGAAGTAACCTTCGATATCGACGCCAACGGCATCGTGCAGGTTTCGGCGAAAGACAAGGGCACCGGTAAGGAACAGCAGATCCGTATCCAGGCTTCCGGTGGTCTTTCCGACGCCGACATCGAGAAGATGGTCAAGGACGCTGAAGCCAATGCCGAAGCCGACAAGAAGCGTCGTGCGGGTGTCGAAGCCAAGAACCAGGCCGAAAGCCTCGTTCACTCCACCGAGAAATCGGTGAAGGAATATGGCGACAAGGTTTCCGAAACCGACCGCAAGGCCATTGAAGACGCCATTGCCAGCCTGAAGACGGCAGTTGAGGCTTCCGAACCGGATGCCGACGACATTCAGGCAAAGACCCAGACCCTCATGGAAGTTTCCATGAAGCTCGGTCAGGCCATCTACGAAGCCCAGCAGGCTGAAGCCGGCGCTGACGGAGAAGGCGGCAAGGACGACGTCGTCGACGCCGACTATGAGGAAATCAAGGACGACAAGAAGTCCGCATAATCGCGTGACTTCCCGTCTCCTGTCGATACATGCAAGACATCCGGCTGCCGACGTGCAGCCGGAAATCCATTTGCGAGGCTTGTTATCTTAATGGCGAAAGCAGACTTTTACGAAACACTCGGCGTCAGCAAGACCGCGGACGAAAAAGAGCTGAAAAGCGCCTTCCGCAAACTCGCGATGAAATACCATCCGGACAAGAACCCGGATGATGCTGATTCCGAACGTAAGTTCAAGGAAATCAACGAAGCCTATGAAACGCTGAAGGACCCGCAAAAACGCGCGGCCTACGACCGTTTTGGCCATGCCGCCTTTGAAAATGGCGGCATGGGCGGCGGCGGTATGGGCGGCGGCGGTTTCGCCAATGGCGGCTTCTCGGATATCTTCGAAGACATCTTCGGCGAGATGATGGGCGGCGGACGCGCACGCCGCTCTTCCGGCGGTCGCGAGCGCGGCGCCGACCTTCGCTACAACATGGAAATCACGCTGGAAGAAGCCTTTGCCGGCAAGACGGCGCAGATCAGGGTTCCAACCTCGATCACCTGCGATGTCTGTTCCGGTTCTGGCGCAAAACCCGGCACGCAACCCAAAACCTGCGGCACCTGTCAGGGTTCCGGCCGCGTGCGCGCAGCCCAGGGCTTCTTCTCGGTGGAACGCACCTGCCCCACCTGCCACGGGCGTGGACAGACGATTTCCGATCCGTGCAGCAAGTGCCACGGCCAGGGCCGCGTGACGGAAGAGCGTTCGCTTTCGGTCAACATTCCCTCTGGTATCGAGGATGGCACCCGCATTCGCTTGCAAGGCGAAGGCGAAGCCGGCATGCGTGGCGGCCCGGCGGGCGATCTCTACATCTTCCTGTCCGTGCGTCCGCATGAGTTCTTCCAGCGCGACGGCGCCGATCTCTATTGCACCGTGCCGATCTCCATGACGACGGCAGCTCTTGGCGGCACGTTCGATGTCACGACGCTCGACGGCACGAAGTCTCGCGTCACGGTTCCGGAAGGCACCCAGCCAGGCAAGCAGTTCCGCCTGAAGGGCAAGGGCATGCCGGTGCTGCGTTCGGCGCAGACGGGCGACCTCTACATCCAGATCCAGATCGAGACACCGCAGAAGCTCAGCAAGCGCCAGCGCGAGCTGTTGCAGGAGTTCGAGCAACTCTCGTCCCAGGAGAATAATCCGGAATCGACCGGCTTCTTTGCCCGGATGAAGGAATTCTTCGACGGCTGATCTGCGGCCGTTACCCACCATAAAAAACGCCGCCGTCTTTCGGGACTGGCGGCGTTTTTCGTTCGTATCAGCCAGTAAAACCGCCCTCATCAAGATATTGCCGTTCCTCCGGTGTCGTTTCCCGCAGCAATATGTCGTTGCGATGCGGAAAGCGGCCAAAACGCGCGACGATATCGCGATGCTCTTCGGCATGGTGGAGATAAAGCCCACCAAGCGGCCGGTTGAGCCTGCAGGCACGCTCCTGATCCTCGATGCTTTCCGAATGGGAAAAGGGCAGATAGAAGAAGACCCGCAAATCCTCGGTCACCGCCTGATCGTGGCCGCGACGGATGGCCTCGCTGGCGAACATGCGTGCCAGCGGATCGGTCGCATACATATGCGCTGTCTCGCGAAAGCAGTTGCGCGGGAACTGATCCAGCAGAAGCATCAGCGCGAGGCTGCTTTCCGCACCGTCCAGCCAGCCATCCAATTCGCGCCTTGCAGCGGCAAAATGGGCATCGCGGAAACGGTCATGAAAGTGATCGTCGAAGGCGGCATCCTTGTCGAACCACTTGTCCGGTCCTGCCTTCTTCCAGAAATCCACAATTTCGGCGGCAAGTGCGGCTGTATCGCTCTTCATCGGGTCTCCCTCATCAATAATGCGGCGGCCGGGTAATTGCGGGCGCGTCCAGCGACTGCTCCTCGAGGCTCAGGAACCTTTCCGTCAACCGGTCTAGCTTGGCGCGGGTCTGTTCCACCACCTTCCACTGTTCCGTCAGCTGGTCGGACAGTTCCTCTATAGTCTTGGCCTGATGCGCGATCGTTTCCTCAAGCGCAATGATCCGTTTTTCGGTTTCCGACGTCATATCGACCTCTCTTTCCCGCCCTTCCTTGGCCCTAAAAAGCTTCAAGTCAACCATATGCCGCTTTGGTGAACCGGATTCCTCACAGCGTTCCGTCAACGCAGAAACGCCGGCGACGTTTCCATCACCGGCGTTCCAAATTTTTCGAGACCCGCTCAGTCTTCTTCTACGAAAACCTCTTCGCGCTTTTTCTTCACGCTGGGCAGGAAGACGATGATCAGCACGGCCAGAGCAATAAACAGCAGGGTGGCGCTGATCGGTCGGGTGACGAAGGTCGTCGGATCGCCACGCGACAGGATCATGGCGCGTCGCAGGTTTTCCTCCAGCAGCGGCCCAAGCACGAAGCCCAGCAACAGCGGCGCCGGCTCGCAGCGCAGCTTCACGAGCACATAACCAATGAAGCCGAAGAAGGCGACGGCGTAGAGATCGAAGACGTTGGAATTGACGCTGTAAACCCCGATGGCGCAGAAGGCCATGATGATGGGGAAAAGCACGTAATAAGGCACCGTCAGCAGCTTCACCCAAAGCCCGATCAGGGGCAGGTTGAGGATGACGAGCATCAGATTGCCGATCCACATCGAGGCGATGATGCCCCAGAACAGCGCCGGCTGCTCGGTCGCAACGTTCGGGCCGGGCACGATGCCCTGAATGATCATCGCACCGATCATCAGCGCCATCACCGGGTTTGCAGGAATACCGAGCGTCAGAAGCGGGATGAACGAGGTCTGGGCACCGGCATTATTGGCGGATTCCGGACCGGCAACACCAGCAACCGCACCGTGTCCAAACTCCTCAGGATGCTTGGAGACGCGTTTTTCGACGGTGTACGATGCAAAGGCAGCGAGAATTGCACCGCCGCCGGGCAGGATGCCCAGTGCCGAACCGATGGCCGTACCGCGCAGCACCGGGCCGACCATGGCCTTGAAGTCTTCCTTCGACGGCATCAGGCTGCTGACCTTGGCGATCAGCACCGAGCGCGTGCGCTCGTTTTCGAGATTGCGCAGGATTTCGGCGATACCGAATACGCCCACCGCCACCGCAACGAAATTCAGCCCATCGGCATATTCGCGGATGCCGAGAGTGAAGCGCGGCGCGCCGCTGTAGATATCCGTGCCGACGAGACCCAGCAGCAGGCCAAGCACGACTATGGCCAGCGCCTTGACGATGGAACCGTGGGCAAGCGCGATGGACGAGACGAGGCCGACGACCATCAGCGAGAAATATTCCGCCGCGCCGAATTCCAGCGCAATCGCCGTCAAGGGCGGTGCAAAGACTGCCACGAGAAAGGTGGAAACCGTGCCGGCGAAAAACGAGCCGATGGCGGCAATCGCAAGTGCGGCGCCCGCCTTGCCCTTGCGCGCCATCTGGTAGCCGTCAATGGCGGTAACGGCGGATGAGGATTCCCCCGGCATGTTGATGAGGATCGCCGTGGTGGAGCCGCCATATTGCGCGCCGTAATAGATGCCTGCGAGCATGATGAGCGACGAGACGGGCTCAAGCTGAAAGGTGATCGGCAACAGCATGGCGATGGTCGCGGTTGCGCCGATGCCCGGCAGCACTCCGATCAGCGTGCCGAGCAGCACGCCAATCAGGCAGAAAAACAGGTTTGCCAGCGACGTGGCCGTGACGAAACCGAGAGCAAGATTATCAAGCAATTCCATTGCGGCACCTCAAAATTTAAGCCAGGGGCCGAAGCGCTGGAATGGCAGGCCGAGACCATAATTGAACACAGCAACGGAAAAGACCGTGATGGCGGCGGAAATAATGACGGCCATGAGCGGGCTCATCTTGTGCGAGGCGAAGGCTGCGATAAGGGCGCTGAAAAAAAGCGCCGGTACGAAACCCAGCCCCCGGACCGTGAAACCGAAAAAGATCGGCGCGGGCAGGATGAAAAAAATCCCCCGCCAGGCGATTGCACCGAGGGCATCGCCCTGCACACGGGTGGCGCGAATGAATATTACCCCGCCAAGCAGGATCAGCACGATTGCCAGAACAAGCGGAAAATAACCCGGCCCCATGCGGAAGGCGGTTCCGATATCCAGCCCGAAAGACTGCAAGGCAAAAAAAGCGCCAAAACCGATGAAAATTGCCCCACAGGCTGCCTCGGCAGGGTCAATGAAAAACGACTTCATGAAAGATGCCCCTCCACTGCGGCCGGCCACACACCGTTCCGCGCGTTAAATTGACGGCAAGAAGCCGGCGGCAGGGTGCCGCCGGCAATTGCTTCAACCATCAGTCGGCATATTGGCCGGCGCCCTCGATCACAGGCTTCCAGCGGGCGATTTCGCTTTCAAGCTTGGTCTTGAGCGCTGCGGGCGTCGCATCGGCTTCCGGGGAAGGCGTGGTGCCGAGTTCGGCAAAACGGGCCGCCACGTTCTTGTCCTTCAGCGCGACCTGAAGGGACTTGGAGAGCTTTTCGTTGATCTCGGCCGGCGTGCCCTTCGGCGTGTAGATACCGTGCCAGATACCCACCTCAAGCTTCGGCAGGCCCGATTCGGCAACTGTCGGTACGTCCGGCAACACGTCGAGCCGCTTGGCCGAGGTTACGGCATAGGCTTTAACGGTCCCGCCCTGAATTTGCTTGGTGGTGTTGGTGGTCTGGTCGCACATGATATCGACCTGGCCGCCGAGCAGGTCGGTCATGGCCGGGCCAGTGCCCTTATAGGGAACAGTGACCAGCGGCGTCTCGATCGCGCTCATGAACAACATGCCGCACAGATGCGAGGCAGCACCGATGCCGGCATTGGCAACGGTGACCTTGTCCTTGTTCGCCTTGGCGTAGTCGATCAGACCCTTGAGATCCTTGGTCTCGAGCGTCTTGCGCGACAGAATGGTCATCGGCACTTCCGTGACCAGACCGACATATTCGAAAGCATTCAGGGTATCATAGGCGAGCTTGCGATAAAGCGTGGCGCTCGTCGCCATGCCGATGTGATGCAGCAGAACGGTGTAACCGTCCGGATCCGACGACGCCACGCGGCCAGCGCCCAGCGTGCCACCAGCGCCGCCGACATTTTCGACGATGATCTGCTGGCCGAGATCCTTCGACATGGATTCAGCGACAAGACGCGCGACCGTATCTGTCGGGCCACCGGCGGCAAAGGGCACGACCATGGTGATGTTGCGCTCGGGGTAGTTCTGAGCGGATGCAGAAAGCGCAAAAAGGGAAACGGCAGCGGCGGCAGCAAGGCCGGTAACTGTCTTCAGTATTTTCATCGATTCCTCCCGGATGAAAATGTTCGCCACTTCAGCCGCGCATGCTCCTCCATGGCGACCGGGGTGAGCCATTTGCGATCCGGGATTGCCGTTCAGCAACGGTGGTCTTGCTTCAAGGCGCGCTTTTATCGCCATCATGGGCAGCAATGGGTGGATTTCTACCCATACGCGCTCATCCATGGGTGGAAATCCACCCATCACACCTCGGTCATGTGCCGGTGCAGCTCGTATTTCTGCATTTTTTCGTAAAGCGTTTTGCGTGAAATGCCGAGGCTCTCATAGACGGATTTCAGATTTCCACCGTGGGCGGCGATCGCGCGCGCAATCAGGCTTTTTTCATAAGCCGCGACCCTTGCGGCAAGCGCCGACTTGCCATCGTCCTCAAATGGCAGCGAGGTTTCGGAGACATCGCTTTCCAGACCGAGAACGAAACGGTCCGCCGCATTGCGCAATTCCCGGACATTGCCCGGCCACTCGCGCAGGGAAATAACTGAGAGTAGATGCTGCGGAACGTCCATATCTTCCCGCCCGTAACGGGCGGCAGCCTCCCGCACCAGATGCAGGAAAAGCAGCGGTATGTCGGCACTGCGCTGCGAGAGGGACGGCACGAGAAGCGTCGCCACGTTCAGGCGGTAAAGAAGATCGGCACGGAACCGCCCTGCCGCGACTTCCTGCTCCAGATCGACCTTGCTGGTGGCGATGAAGCGGACGTCGAGCTCGACTGTTTCATTGGAGCCAAGACGGGTGATCACCCGTTCCTGCAACACGCGCAGGAACCGGCCCTGCAATTCAAAGGGCATGGAGCCGATCTCGTCCAGCAATATGGTGCCGCCGCGGGCATGCTCGAACTTGCCGTAGCGCGGGCGCAGCGCGCCGGGAAAAGCGCCAGCCTCGTGGCCGAACAGCTCGCTTTCGATCAGCGTTTGCGGAAGGGCGGCACAATTGATGGCGACAAAGGGCCGGTTGGCTCTGGTGCTGATATCGTGAAGTGCGCGCGCCACCACTTCCTTGCCCGCACCGGTATCGCCGACAATGAGCGTATCGGCATCCGTCGCACCGATGGCGCGAATGCGGTAGCGCAGATCGACCATGACCTGGGTTCTGCCGGGCAGACGCGTTTCGAGATCGTCATGCTTGCCCGCCACCGCCTTCAGGCGGCGGTTTTCCAGTACCAGTGCCCGCCGGTCGTTGGCTCTTTTTATGATGCCGGCGAGATATTGCGGGGTGAAGGGCTTTTCGATGAAGTCATAAGCACCGTTGCGCATGGCATTGACGGCAAGCTGCACATCGCCATGGCCCGTCATCAGGATGACAGGTATTTCCGGGTCAAGCTCCCGCACCTTCTGCAGCAGCGTCATGCCATCCATGCCGGGCATCCTGATATCGCTGACCACGACGCCATCGAAGCTGTAGCCGATGAGTTCAAGCGCATGTTCGGCGCTTGCCAGCATGGTCACCGCAAAACCGGAAAGTTCCAGCGCCTGCGCGGTGGAAAAGCGCAGCTCCTCCTCGTCATCAATCAACAGAACCCGCGACATGGTCATTCCGCCGCCGCCTCCACACGATAGGCTGCTGCCGGTAATTCGATCTCGAATTCCGCCCCGCCGTCTTCATGGTTTCTCACACGCAGCTGGCCGCCAAAATCCTTGATGATGTTGTAGGTGATGGAAAGGCCGAGACCGAGGCCACGCCCCACGCCCTTGGTGGTGAAGAAGGGATCGAAGATGCGCTCCGAAATCGCCGGAGGAACGCCCGGACCTCGGTCACGAATGAAAATCGAAACCGTCTGACCGTGCAGCACGGCTTTCAAAGCGATGCGACGATCCTCGCGCCCTTCCACCGCATCGGCGGCATTGGAGATGATGTTGACCAGCACCTGCTGCAGCCGCACCGGCCCGGCCTTCACCGCAAGCGGCACCGGACCAAGATCAACATCCAGCACCGCATTGGCGGCCTTCAGCCGTGCTCCAACAATTTCCAGCGTATCGCGAAGGACGGCATCCAGCGCGACCGCAGCCATTTTCTCATTGGGTTTGCGGGCAAAATTTCTCAGATGCCTGCTGATGGAAGCCATGCGATCGATAAGGCCTGAAATACGCCTGAGGTTTTCCGTCACCTCTTCCAGACGTCCACGTTCCACGAGAAGAGAGGCGTTTTCCGCATAATTCTTGGCGGCTGCGAGCGGCTGGTTGAACTCGTGCGAAAGTGCTGCCGACATTTGCCCGAGCGCTGCAAGCTTGCCCGCCTGAACCAGGTCATTCTGCATCTTGCGCAATTGTTTCTCCGTCTGGCGGCGCTCGGCGATTTCGTGTTCGATCTCACGGTTCACTCGCGCGAGATCGGCTGTGCGCTCCTCCACACGCCGCTCCAGCTCCGCCTGAGCCTCGGCCTGGTGGGTCAGGCGTTCGCGCAGGCGCCGCCGTCTTTGCAGCATGGCGGCGACCACGGCGGCGGCAAGACACAGGCAGAGGATGATCGCGATCATCGCCGTCTTGACCTGCGTCCTGAGTGAGCCGGTATCCATCAGCACGCTGACCGTCCAACCCGCGTCGGGCATCGGCTGCGACAGGACGAGATATTCCCTGTCACCGTCGTTCTGGCTGATCGTCATCAACCGATGAGAGCCGAAATTGCCGTTTTTCAGCGGCAGTTCCTTCAGGTCGGCATTGGCGTAACGGCGGGATGCCGCCGTGCGCGCAAGCCTTTCCGGTGTCAGCGGCATCAGGCCGGAATAAAGCCACTGCGGCGTTCCGGTCATGAAGATGATGCCTTCCGGGTCCGATACGAGAATGCGGTTTTCACCATCGCCGAACGACGCCTCTATGCCTTCAATATCGACCTTGAAGACGATGACGCCCTTGATCTCCTCGTTGAAGAGAATAGGCGCGGAAAAATAATAACCGCGCTTGTGGGAGGTGGTGCCTAGCGCGAAGAAACGCGACGGGAAGCCCTTGGCGGCATCCTGAAAATAGGGACGGTAGCTGAAATTCTCACCGACGAAGCTCGTGGGTCCATCATAGTTACTGGCGGCGATGGTTACTCCGTCCAGCGTGATGATGTAGATGTCGGAGGATTCCAGCAATGTATTGATGGATTTGAGATATATATTGGCGCGCTGACGCATCGCCTCATCCTGCGGATGCGCGACAAGCTCCTCAATGTCGTCATGATCGGCGATCAGGGCGGGCAGCGGCTCGAAACGGCTCAAAAGCCCGCCAAGAGCCGAGACGGCCAGCCTGAGGGTGGTGCGGCCCTGATCGGAGACTTCGCCGAAATAGCTTTCCGCAATGATGCCGCTGCCCTTGGTCACGGCGCCGTAACCGAGGCCGAGGCTGAGCAGCGTCAATAAAATCCAGCGATATTTCACCGAAGCTCCCCTCCCCGTTGCAGGCACCAGACCTGCTCTCCCGAACAGAGTGTAGGAGGAGTGATCGGATTTTCCAAGTAACCGAAAAAAGCAGCTAAACGGCCCGAAAACAAAAAACCGGCCACGAGGGCCGGTTTTCCGTAAAGATTATTTCAGAAAGCTTATGCGCTTTCCTTCGGCGTCAGAACCTGACGACCGCGATACATACCGGTCTTCAGATCGATATGGTGCGGACGGCGCAGTTCGCCGGAGTTCTTGTCTTCAACGTAGGTCGAAGCCTTGAGACCGTCAGCCGAGCGGCGCATGCCGCGCTTGGACGGGCTTGTTTTTCTTTTTGGTACAGCCATTTTTGTTACTCCACTTTAGCGGCGAAACAACGTAACCGGCCATAACCAAAGGCCGAATGTCGGGTGTCTCGATATCGGAAATTTGGCGCGCTTATACATGCCCAAACGGGCTTTGACCAGCCCTGACGCGCATTTTTTCCGATTAAGCCGGATTGCTGCGACGGGCAGGCGGCAGGCCTTTGCAAATCATGCATCACTTCCTATCAAAAACCACGAGTTCCCTAAAGTGGTTCATGTCCCTGAATTCACAGAAAGCTGGCGCGCGCATCTCGATTATCGGCGCTGCCGCACGCAGTTTTTCCAGCTCTTCATCCAGCATCGCCTGCCATCGCGGCAGGCACTCCGGATCGAACCAGCGCGTGACATAAGCCAGCGTAATATGGAACTGATAGGTGTCGTGATCGGGATGCCGATAACCGAAAGCTTCGGCAAATGTATCACGCCACAGCGCAATGGTACGATCGTCTTCGGCGGTGGCACCCATCAGCACCAGCCCCGTCGGCTTGAGACCAGTCACCTGCATATTGAAACCAGGCAGGGCCGGAAAATCCGCCAGACGATCGCAATAATACTCAGTCATCGTGTCAATGGGCGTATCGAGTGGCATGTCTTCCGGCCAGTAGGGAAATGCACGGCGATATTCGATAATGCCCTGAAATACCGTCATATGCAGGCTGGAAACCGGCGTGAAGGCCAGCTGCGGTGCCTCGGGCATATCCAGAAAACGCTGGCGTGTCCCGATGATCGCGCTTTCAGTTTTCGACCCTTCAGCGAGATGGCAGACCACGGTATTGCCAGGCTCGGGCAGGAATTCACCATCGGCGTTATAGCGGCTACCGAGATGGCGCGGCGGCTGATCGTGACTGGCAGCGGAAAAAGATTCCAGATCTTTTGAAACGAGCGGGGCGTGCATGGGGGAACTCCTTTTGAGAGGTTTCCCCTAATCTGCGCACGCAACAAACCAATGACATTAATCGGTCAATGGCCGGTCAATTCCCGTCAATGCGCCTCGTCCCAGTTATCGGCCGCGCGGGCATCCACTTTGAGCGGAACCCTCATGGAAATCGCGGGCATAGCTGCATTTTCCATGACCGAGACGACGATGGGCAGGGTCTTTTCAATTTCCCCTTCCTCGACTTCGAAGATGAGTTCGTCATGTACCTGCAGCAGCATGCGGGCGGAAAGCTTTTCCGCCTCCAGCACCGGCTCGATACGGACCATCGCACGGCGGATGATATCGGCTGCAGACCCCTGGATCGGTGCGTTGATGGCCGCACGCTCGTTGAAGGCCTTCATGGAAGGGTTGGAGGAGCGGATTTCCGGATAATGGGCGCGGCGGCCGAAAATCGTCTCGACATAGCCGTTCTCGCGGGCGAAAGCCTTGGTCGCTTCCATGTAATCGCGAATGCCAGGAAAACGCTCGAAATATTTCTTGATATACTCCCCCGCTTCGGAGCGGGCGATGCTGAGCTGGTTGGCAAGGCCGAAAGCGGAAATACCGTAGATGATGCCGAAGTTGATGGCCTTGGCACGTCGGCGCACTTCAGACGGCATGCCTTCCACCGGCACTCCGAACATTTCCGATGCGGTCATCGCATGAATGTCGATGCCGTTTTCGAATGCGCTGCGAAGCTGCGGAATGTCGGCGACATGGGCAAGCACACGTAGCTCGATCTGGCTGTAATCGGCGGAAAGAAGCTTGTGGCCGGGCGTGGAGATGAAAGCCGTGCGGATCTTGCGGCCTTCCGCCGTGCGCACCGGAATGTTCTGAAGGTTCGGCTCCGAGGATGACAGGCGCCCCGTGGTGGTGGAGGCCAGCGCATAGGACGTGTGAACCCGTTTCGTCTGCGGATGAACATATCCGGGAAGCGCATCCGTATAGGTCGATTTCAGCTTGGTCAGCTGCCGCCAGTCGACAATCTTGCGCGGCAATTCGGCACCTTCTGCCGCCAGATCTTCAAGAACCTGCGCCGATGTGGACCATTGGCCCGTCTTGGTCTTGGAGCCGCCAGGCAGGCCCATCCTGCCGAACAGAATGTCGCCGAGCTGCTTTGGCGATCCGATGTTGAAACGCTCGCCTGCCAGTTGGTAGACTTCCTCTTCGAAAGCAGCCGCCTTCTGGGCGAGTTCACCGGAGAGACGTGACAGGATCTGTCGGTCCACGGTGATGCCACGCTCCTCCATATGCGCCAGTACAGGCACCAGAGGGCGCTCCAGCCGCTCATACACACTGGTCAGCCGCTCTGCGGCAAGCCGGGGCTTCAGCACCATCCACAGCCGCAGGGTGACATCCGCATCCTCCGCGGCGTAAGCGGTTGCCTTATCAATATCGACGAAATCGAAGGTTATGCTCGACTTGCCCGATCCCGCCACGTCCTTGTAGGCGATCGGCGTGTGGCCCAGCCAGCGTTCGGACAGCGTATCCATGCCATGCGTGGTCTTTCCCGCTTCAAGAACGTAGGAAATCAGCATGGTATCGTCGAAACTCTGCATGACGACGCCATGGCGCTTCATCAGCAGGTAGTCATATTTGAGGTTCTGCGCGATTTTCAGAACGGCTTCATCCTCAAGAAGATCCTTCAAACGTGCTAGCGCCTCGGCAAACGGCACCTGTCCTTCAGCAAGCCTGATGCCATCGCTGAAAAGATCGCCTCCGGAGCCGGTCTTGTGCGTCAAGGGCACATAGGCAGCGCGGATATCGGTGCCCGAGGCATCCTTGCCATTATCGGCAATCGCCAGCGAGAAACCGACGAGTTCCGCCTGCATGGGGTCGAGCGAGGTCGTTTCCGTGTCGAAGGCGACGACCCCTGTTTCGCGGGCAGCGGCAACCCAACGATCCAGCTCCGCCAGATCCCTGATCGTCGTATAGGCGGTCGTGTCGATCTTGGCGGCGGAGAAAACCGTCTGCCGTGCCGTGGCGAGATCGGTGGGCGCACTGCCCTCCCCCGTCACCTTCCGTGCCGGAGCGGTGGTTGACGCTGGCGCCGCGGTCTTGTCATCAGCTGCGGCAACTGCAGGCGCGGCGTCGAGGTCTGGTCCATGGGCATCAGCGCCCCATTGCACCGGCACATTGGCGGCTTCGATGGTAGAGGCATCGCTATCGGTGGCTTCAGCTACCCGGCGCGTCAGCGTCGTGAACTCCATCGCCTTCAGGAAAGCGATGAGTTTCGGGCCGTTCTGCGGTTCGAGCACCAGTTCTTCCAGAGACTGCTCCAGCGGCACATCGGTTCTGAGCGCCACGAGCTGTCTGGAAAGGCGGGCAAGCTCCGCATTGGCGATAATGTTTTCGCGGCGTTTCTGCTGCTTGATTTCTCCTGCCCGCGCCAGCAGCGTGTCGAGATCGCCGTATTCTTCCAGCAATTGCGCGGCCGTCTTCGGCCCGATACCAGGAATACCCGGAACATTATCGGTGGAATCGCCGGTCATCGCCTGAAGGTCGATCATCTTTTCCGGGGCTACACCCCATTTTTCGACGACATCGGGAACGCCGATCTGCTTGTCCTTCATGGCGTCGTACATATGCACATTGGCCGTGACGAGTTGCATCAGATCCTTGTCGGAAGAAATGATGGTGACATCGGCGCCAATCGCCTCCGCCTGACGGGCGTAAGTGGCGATGATGTCATCCGCCTCGAAGCCTTCCGTCTCGATGCAGGGAAGGTTGAAGGCCCGTGTCGCCTCGCGGATCAGACCAAACTGCGGCACCAGATCTTCCGGCGGCGCGGAGCGGTTGGCCTTGTATAGATCATAAAGTTCGTTGCGGAAGGTTTTCGAGGAATAGTCGAAAATCACGGCAAAATGCGTGGGCGTGACGCCGACATCAGTATTGCGCGCATCCTTCAAGAGCTTCCACAACATGTTGCAGAAGCCGGAAACGGCGTTGACCGGCAGCCCGTCCGACTTGCGGTTCAGCGGGGGAATGGCATGGAACGCCCGGAAAATGAAACCGGAGCCGTCAACGAGGAAGAGATGATCGCCTTTTTTCATGGCGATATGGATAGCGCGGGGCCGTTTTGACGTCCACAGAAAGTTCAAACAACGCACCGCAAAGCGCATGTGCCTAAGCCGCTGGAGGCACCGGAAAAATTCGCGTGAACCTTACGAATTTGTAATAGATTTTCCCTTGAAAAGCCGCATTTGCACACACATTTCTTAGAGGACGGCGCCTGATCACGCCGTAGTCTGATTGTAGGCTCGTCCCCCGCCGCATCAGACCGGACAAAGGCCTTTCCCCCCTCTCCGGGCCTTTGTCCTCTTATATGACCGCCATGGCCGTCCCCTCCCGGCCATGGCGGTTTTTATTTGTGCCGGGTTTCTGACTGGCATAAACATACCATGCGATATATATCCCACTATCGAAATTGCGCGATTGCGCCGACCAGATGCCAGACGGATTGATGAATGGGTTTTTCCCGGGACGAATCGGCGATCTATCTCGCCGCAAAAATGGCGAGGGAATTCACCATGGCGCTCCAGAAGAGAGCCGCAGCGCTGGGGTTTTCTCCTGGACAATTCCCCATCCTCATCGAACTGTGGCATGAGGAGGGACTGACGCAACGGCAATTGCTGGATAGAATCGACGTGGAACAGGCGACGCTTGCCAATACGCTGTCCCGCATGGAGCGCGACGGGCTGATCGTGCGCAAATCCCACCCAAGCGACCGCCGCGCGCAGATCATCGAACTGACCCAGCGCGGCAGGGATCTCGAGGCGAACGCCATTGCCGCTTCCGAAGCCACGGAAGATACGCTGCTGGCGGATTTCCGCCGTTTCGAAAGGCAGCTTCTGCTGGAATATATGCGCCGGGCGATCGACCGCGCCAAAAAAGCGAAATAGCATTTACAACTCGAAACGCTCTTTCTTTGCTCCCGGCCTTCTATCGCCTGCAGCCTCCAAGGTTTTGTTTCCGCGCAATTTAGGACGGAAAACCACTTCGCACTTTTCCTGAACTGCTCTATCGTTCCGGCGGCTGCGCGCTTGCCGATTCAACGACACGTCAGCCCCTTGTTCCCACGCGATGCGCGATACCAGGATGTTTCGTCCATCGCCGGGTTACGACAGACATGACAGGATCAGCGATGACAGACGTTTCCCCCATTCTTTCCACGGCCGACGACAACCTCACCTCCAGCCTCGAGCGATTGTTCGAACTGGTGCGCATCCCGTCCATTTCCACGGACCCCGCCTACAAGGCGGAGTGCCGCAAGGCAGCGGAATGGCTGGTTAGAACGCTTGAATCACTGGGCTTTGCGGCTTCCGTTCGCGATACCGCCGGTCATCCAATGGTGGTGGCGCATCACGACGCCGCGACAAAAGACGCGCCGCATGTGCTTTTCTACGGCCATTACGACGTGCAGCCGGTCGATCCGCTCAATCTTTGGGAAAACGATCCGTTCGAACCGGCCGTGAAAGATATCGGCGGCGGCCGGCAGGTGATCACCGGGCGTGGAACGGCTGATGACAAGGGTCAGCTGATGACCTTCGTGGAAGCCTGCCGGGCCTATAAGGCGGTCAATGGCAGTCTGCCGGTGCGCGTCACCATTCTTTTCGAGGGCGAGGAGGAATCCGGTTCGCCCTCGCTGAAGCCGTTCCTCGACGCCAATGCCGATGAGCTGAAGGCCGACTATGCACTGGTATGCGATACCAGCATGTGGGACCGCGATACGCCCGCCATCGCCGCCGCCCTTCGCGGCCTGGTCGGCGAGGAAATCACCATCACCGCAGCCGACCGCGACCTGCATTCGGGCCTTTTCGGTGGTGCGGCCGCAAATCCCATTCACATCCTGACCGATATTCTCGCCGGCCTGCATGACGAAACCGGCCGCGTGACACTTGCGGGCTTCTATGACGGCGTGGAAGAAACCCCCGCCAACATCAAGGCTTCATGGGAAACGCTGGGCCGCACCGCCGAGGCCTTCCTCGGCGAAGTCGGCCTCTCGGTTCCCTCGGGCGAAAAGGGCCGCTCCGTGCTGGAGCAGACCTGGGCGCGGCCAACGGCGGAAGTCAACGGCATCATCGGCGGCTATACCGGCGACGGCTTCAAGACGGTTATCGCCGCAAAGGCCTCTGCTAAAGTGTCCTTCCGTCTCGTCGGAGAGCAAGACCCGAAAGCGGTCCGCGAGAGCTTCCGGAACTATGTCCGCTCCAAAATTCCAGCCGATTGCTCGGTGGAATTTCACGAGCATGGTGCATCGCCGGCTATCCAGCTTTCCTATGATTCTCCAGTGCTGACGAAGGCGAAAAACGCGCTTTCGGAAGAGTGGCCCAAACCTGCCGTCGTGATCGGCATGGGGGGCTCGATCCCCATCGTCGGCGATTTCCAGAAGATGCTGGGCATGGATTCGCTGCTCGTCGGTTTCGGCCTTACCGATGACCGCATTCATTCGCCGAATGAAAAATATGACCTCCAGTCGTTCCACAAGGGCATCCGCTCCTGGATCCGCATTCTCGACGCCCTGGCCGCGAAGTAGTCAAAAAGAAAGGAGGCGCCGGTCACCCGATGCCTCCTCGTTCTCTTATATTTCGGTGGTTCAAAACAAAAAGGCCGGGCAAGCCCGACCTTTCCATCCGTTTTTCGTCAGTGCCAGTACATCCGTGGTCAAAGCGTTCAAACGGTCCGATGCTCCAGAGCGCGCCAACAAAGTCGACGCTGCTTTTCACGATCAGGATCGGCTGCTTTGGTTAATCTTTGGTTAACGCAACAACAGCGGCACTTTAAAAGCACCAGCCTGACAATTCCGTGCGGAGCACTGTTGAACCCTATATCGGTATGCACTCCAGCTTTTTCAAGAGCGGCCGGACCCGGTGCACCTTCCAAAAGAAAAAGGCCGGAAAAATCCGGCCTTTCATATTCATGCGAATGACCCGTTCAGGCTAGGCCGCTTATCAGGAAGCGACGAGCTCGCCTGCAGACATCTTGCCCGAGCGGCGGTCCTGCGTCAGCTCGTAGGAGAGCTTCTGACCGTCGTTGAGGGAGGTCATACCAGCGCGCTCAACGGCGGAGATGTGAACGAATACGTCCTGCGAACCGTCGTCAGGCTGAATGAAGCCGTAGCCCTTGGTTGCGTTGAACCACTTTACTGTACCAGTCGCCATAACGATTTCCTTCCGTTGGCAAATTGTATTTGCACTGCGCGCAGTGCGGTCTTGGGTCGAATTTGAAGGAAAGATCGTCGTGTGCACCTAAAAAAGGCGCCGAAGCTCTGGTCGTCAAACAAATATCGATGCGCGAACACCTAGGTTGGAAGGGGCCGAAAGTCAAGTTTCTTTGAAAAAGCCCGCCGATTTTTGTGAAGCGTCGACAAATAAAAGTCGCGGGAAACAAGACTTTAAACAGCAAAAACCCGGCGCGGGAGGAGGTGCGCCGGGTTCTTGAAACTGACTGACAATTGGGAGGAGGAGTATTGTCAGTCCAATCGGGCGACGCTGGGAGGAGGAGTGCGTCGCTTCGATGATTTGAAGATACAGGATCTCCGCTCAAAAAACAGACG
Organism: Rhizobium sp. AN6A; assembly: GCF_900215635.1. Taxonomy (NCBI): domain Bacteria; kingdom Pseudomonadati; phylum Pseudomonadota; class Alphaproteobacteria; order Hyphomicrobiales; family Rhizobiaceae; genus Rhizobium; species Rhizobium sp. AN6A. The sequence continues at coordinate 1,165,717 of NZ_OCNC01000004.1, read as the reverse complement.
TTTCATCGCAGCGCAGCATTGCATAAAATGCATAGCTAATTCTCGACACCTTGAAGCCTCTTGGCATACCGCCTAATAAATACGCATGACCATCGAATCCGTCAGAGCCTTTTTTACCGAGAATTCCCCCGAAGTGACCGTTATCGAAACGGAAACGAGTTCGGCGACAGTCGCTTTGGCTGCCGAAGCGCACGGCGTCGATCCCGACCAGATTGCCAAAACGATCTGCCTGAAGGCGGGCGACACAATTCTTCTCGTCGTTGCCGCCGGCACGAAACGGCTCGACAATCGTAAATTCCGCGATCATTTCGGCGCCAAGCCGCGCATGCTGGGGCCGGAAGAAGTCGTTGCGGTGACCAGCCATCCCGTCGGCGGGGTGTGCCCTTTCGGATTGCCTTCGCCCCTTCCGGTGTTTTGCGACATATCCCTGAAAAACTATCCCGAGGTGGTTCCTGCAGCGGGTGCGACCAATGCGGCGGTGAGGATTTCGCCTGACATGATGGCACGACTGACGGGAGCGGAATGGGTCGACGTCTGCCAATGACGCCGATTTGATCCGGCAGGGACTTAACCCCGCCTTAAATTGCCGCATTTAAACTCTTCATCCTGGATTAAGGATCGCGCAGGCATAGAAGCCTGAAGTGCGAACGGTTTCGCGAATATAAGGAGCGACTTCGGCTGGATGGCAGGCAAGGGTAAATCACGCGATCGGGTAGAGCCTTCCTTCGGGGATTTCCACGAATCCGGTGACGATCTGCGTCTTGATGCCAGCGAGCGCATTGGCGGAACCGCAAAGCAGCCCGCCAGAAAACCGAAGTCCACATCCGGCCGCGCCAAATCGCAAAAAAAGGAAAAGCGCACACGCAGTTCCGGCGGTGGCGCAACAGGCTTTATCCGGTCCCTCGTTTACTGGTGCATCGTGCTCGGCATCTGGGGCGGTATCGGCGTTGCCGGTCTTGTCCTTTATTACGGCGCGCGCATGCCGAGCGCCAGCAGCTGGACCATTCCCGAACGACCCCCGAATGTGAAGATCGTTTCGGTGAACGGCGGCGTGCTTGCCAATCGCGGCACCACGGGTGGCGAGGCTCTCGCACTTGAAGACATGTCGCCCTACCTTCCACAAGCGGTCATGGCGATCGAAGACCGGCGATTCTATTCGCATTTCGGGGTGGACCCGCTCGGCCTGGCCCGCGCCATCGTGACCAATGTGATGACGGGCCGAACCGTGCAGGGCGGCTCGACGCTGACGCAGCAGCTGGCAAAAAACCTGTTCCTCTCACAGGATCGGACGCTGGAGCGCAAGGTGCAGGAAGTGCTGCTGGCCTTCTGGCTGGAGCATAAATACACCAAGGACCAGATCCTCGCGATGTATCTCAACCGCGTTTATTTCGGTTCCAACGCCTTTGGCGTCGAAGCCGCTTCCAGACGCTACTTCAACAAATCCGCGCGCGACGTCAATCTTGGCGAGGCGGCAACGCTTGCCGGACTTCTCAAGGCCCCCTCGCGCCTTTCACCGGCGCGCGACCCGCAGGCGGCGGAGGAGCGGGCGCAGGTCGTGCTGAGATCCATGCGCGATGTCGGCTTCATCACCGATGACGAGATCAAGACCGCGATGTCGCAGCCGCCAACAAAGGCCAAACGTTTCTGGTCCGGTGCCGAACATTACGCTGCCGATATGGTGATGGAGGAAGTCCGTGGCCTGATTGGCGACGTCAAGCAGGACATCGTCGTCGATACGACCATCGACCCCAATCTTGAACGCGACGCCGAAAAAGCACTGACCCATGTTCTGCAGGGTGACGGTAAAAAGCAGGGCGCTTCCCAAGCGGCTCTCGTTTCCATCGATGGCACAGGCGCTATCCGGGCCGTGGTCGGCGGGGCGGATTATGCCGAAAGCCAGTTCAACCGGGCCGCCAAGGCGAAACGGCAACCTGGATCGGCGTTCAAACCATTCGTATACGTCGCCGCGCTCGAATCGGGTCTGACCCCCAGTACCATTCGCAATGACGGGCCGGTCCGTATCGGAAACTGGACACCGGAAAATTACGAGAAGAAATATCGTGGCGAAGTGACGCTTGCCACTGCGCTTGCCAATTCTCTGAACACGATCGCCGCGCAGCTGGTGATGGAAGTCGGTCCTGAGCGGGTGACGCAGGTGGCGCATCGCATGGGCATCGAATCGGAGCTGCAGAACAACGCCTCCATCGCACTCGGCACCTCGGAAGTGTCGCTGATGGAGCTGACCGCCTCCTACGCTCCCTTCATGAATGGCGGCTACAAGGCGACGCCGCATATCGTCAAACGCATCTCCGATGCTGACGGCAAGGTGCTTTATGAAAACAGATACGACAACCCGCCGCGCGTGCTGAGCGAGGAGATCGCCGCGACGATGAACGGCATGTTGTCGCGCGTCATCACCGAAGGAACAGGGAAAGCCGCCCGCCTCCAGGGTTGGCAGGCAGCGGGAAAATCCGGCACGACACAGTCTTTCCGCGACGCGCTTTTTGTCGGCTACACAAGCAACCTGACAACGGGCGTCTGGTTCGGCAACGACGACGGCACATCGATGAAAAAGGTCACCGGCGGCGGCTTGCCTGCGAAGGCCTGGAAAGATTTCATGACCGCCGCCCATTCCGGGCTCTCGCCCTCGCCGCTCTTCGGTCTCGGCGCAGGCGGCGTGCCGCCGCTTGGGGAAATACAGCAACCGGCGCCCGAGAGCGCGCCCTCCTCCATCGGCGACATCATTTCCAATGCTCTCGGCGGCGGCGGAACGACAAACACCCGAGCCTATCCCGAAGCGCCCGTCTCGCCAAACGCTGGTCAGCCGGGCGTCCCCATGCCGCCTGGAAACATCCCTTCCCGCGATATCGAACCCGGCTATTCAGCCGACAATGGGCCTGTGCCGCCAGCCGATATCGGCGGCCGGGCGCCGGCAACTTCCGGGCCGAAGCAGACGACCCTTCTTGATATTCTGATGGGAAATTAATTGCCTTTTGGGTAACCGGTTCGCCGGTTACCTGGCAAGCGATGGGCCGGCAACGATCCTGTCGCCTTTCCCGCAAATACCTAATTTTCCAAAGACTTGATTACACCGAATGGGCAGCCAACGCAGCCAAGAGCGGAGACCGCGCTTGTGTTTGCAACATATGCGTGCGCCCACGTTAACCGTAGATTGCTATTTGCGCAAAAACGATTACATTTCGGATGACTTTTTACGGTAAATGAATTATTAATCGATCATATAAATTAATTTTCTTGTTTCAAAATAACTTTTCAGGGCTTCATATTATGCTGGGTACTAAAAGCTCATCGCATGCCGTGTTTTACGGCGCCCCTTATCCTGCGGCTGTCACTTTTGACGCGGCGGAAACGCAACCTTCCATTTCAGAAACCAACACATCGGTGTTCCTGCGCAGCCAGTTTGTGCTCAAGAGAACGATCGACATTGCAGGGGCGTCGATCGCCCTTGTCGCACTCGCGCCCGTATTGTTGACCGTCGCGGCGCTGGTCAAACTCGACAGCAAAGGGCCGGTCCTGTTCTCACAAGTCCGTTGGGGCATGAACGGGCGAAAGATCAGGGTCTATAAATTTCGTTCGATGCGGACCGAGCTGGGCGATGCCACCGGCGTGGCGCAAACGGTAAAGAACGATCCGAGGATAACCCGGATCGGCGCCGTGCTTCGCCGCACAAATGTCGACGAGCTGCCACAGCTCATCAACGTCTTGAAAGGCGACATGTCGCTGGTGGGTCCACGCTGCCATGCCATCGGCATGCTGGCCGCCGGCCGTCTTTATGAGGAACTTGTTCCCCACTACCACCTGCGGCACCGGATGCGACCAGGCATTACCGGTCTTGCCCAGATGCGGGGGTTACGCGGCCCGACGGATCGCAGCGACAAGGCGCGTGCCCGCATCGTGTCCGATCTTTATTACGTCGACAATTTTTCCGTCTGGCTGGATATCAAGATCATGATCGGAACGGTCATTTCCGAATTGCGCGGCGGCAAGGGTTTCTGATCTTTCAGAAATCAGACACATAGAATCAAAAAAGCCCGGCAGCGATGCCGGGCTTTTCTTCTGAATCACCATATTCCGTCAGTTTATCGGCACGGGAGCCGCAGCCGGATCCGGCAGCGGCGCCGGGTTTGCCGACAGCGTGCGCAGATAAGCGATGAGATCGGCGCGTTCCGTCTCCTTCTTCACACCCGCAAAGCCCATGGCCGTGCCGGGAACGTGTTTCTTGGGAGCTTCGATGAAGTAGCTGAGATGATCGTAATCCCAATGCACGGAACCGCCCTTGGAGAAATCCTTCATTGCTGCGGAGTAGCTGAAACCCGCATGGCTGGCGATCGGCCGGTTGACGATATCGAAGAGATTGGGGCCGACCTTGTTTGCACCACCACTCTCTCCGGTATGACAGCTCGTACACTTCTTGAAGACCGCCTCACCCTTGGCAGCATCCGCGCTGGCGAGCAATTTCGCGATCGGGGTTGCCGCTGCAGCGGGTTCGCCTGCAGCCTCGCCGCCGCTCGCTTCCGCGACGATGGCGTAACCTTCCTTTTCCGGGGTGGGCGCATGAAAAATGCCCTCAGACGCAATTGACACCGACATCAGAACGAAAACCGTGCCCAGCAACGCCCCAACGCCCATATTTACATAAGAATTCATCTATATGCGCTCCCTCGCATCCGCTCCATATAACCGGGCATCTTGAAATTATTCAAAAGCTATGGCTTTTGCACAGCCTGCGCAACTTGAATAATATTCCCCACTCCGTGACGTTTTGACACTTTTCGGTTGGGATTTGAAGGGTGTCGGATGAAGAATCGGGATTTCGAGAAAGCTGTCGTCCTTATACCGGCGCGGATGGCATCGACACGGCTTCCGGGCAAGCCTCTCGCGGATATTGGCGGCAAACCGATGATTGTGCAGGTTGCACTCAGGGCGCGTGAAGCTGGCGCGACGCGCATCGTCGTTGCAGTCGATGACGAACAGGTATTTTCAGCCGTTAAAAATGCCGGTTTCGACGTCATGATGACGCGCGATGATCACCAATCCGGTTCGGACCGCATTTTCGAGGCGCTGCAGAAGGCTGACCCCTATGGCAACGCCGAATATATCATCAATGTTCAGGGCGACCTTCCGACCATCGAAGCGGAAACGATCCGCGCCTCGTTGCGCCCGTTGGAAAATGCCGCCGTCGACATTGCCACGCTGACGGTGGAGATCACCGACGAGGAAGAAAAGACCAATCCGAACGTGGTGAAAGTGGTTGGCAGCCCGCTTTCCGAGACGCGATTGCGCGCCCTTTATTTTACCCGCGCGACTGCGCCCTATGGCGACGGACCGCTTTATCATCACATCGGCCTTTATACCTATCGCCGCGCCGCCCTCGAAACGTTCGTGAGGCTTCAGCCTTCGCCACTCGAGAAGCGCGAAAGGCTGGAACAATTGCGCGCGCTGGAAGCGGGCATGCGTATTGATGCCGAAATCGTTCACTCCGTGCCGCTTGGCGTTGATACGCCGCACGATCTCGAAAAAGCCCGCACTATTCTCGCAAACCGAACCCTCTAATGGATAATTCCATGACCTTGAGCACAAACCGCATTGCCTTTCAGGGCGAATTTGGCGCGAATTCCGACATGGCATGCCGCGACATGTTCCCGGATATGGAGCCTTTGCCGTGCCCGACATTCGAGGATGCTTTTAATGCCGTCGAAAACGGCGAAGCCGATCTCGGCATGATCCCGATCGAGAACACGCTGGCCGGTCGCGTTGCCGATATCCACCATCTGCTGCCGGAATCTCGCCTTCACATCATCGGTGAATATTTCATGCCGATCCGCTTCCAGCTGATGGTTATACCGGGCGTGAAGAAAGACGAGATCCGCACCGTTCACAGCCACATCCACGCGCTTGGCCAGTGCCGCAAGATCATCCGTTCCAACGGCTGGAAGCCCGTCGTTGCCGGCGATACGGCCGGAGCGGCGAGACTGGTTTCTGAAAAGGGTGATCGCAGCATGGCAGCGCTTGCACCGCGTCTTGCCGCCGGTCTCTACGGCCTTGATATCATGGCTGAAAATGTCGAGGATTCAGAAAACAACATTACCCGTTTCGTAATTCTTTCGCGCGATGAGAACTGGGTCAAACGCCAGTCCCAAGGCGAAGCACCAGATGAAACCATCGTCACGACCTTCGTGTTCAATGTCCGCAACATTCCGGCGGCGCTTTATAAGGCAATGGGCGGTTTCGCGACGAATGGCATCAACATGACGAAGCTGGAAAGCTACCAGCTCGGCGGAAGGTTCGTGGCAACGCAGTTCTATGCCGATATCGAAGGCCATCCGGATGACGAGCCGGTGCGGCACGCGCTGGACGAGCTGCGCTTCTTTTCCGAGAAGGTCCGAATTCTCGGCGTCTACAAGGGTCATGCGATGCGCGGCAAGCTCAACCAGAGCTGAGCCTGCCGCAAATCTTCATTTCGTCCATTCCACCCAGTCGCGCATCAGCCGGTGCGCGATGGCACCGCCCGGAGGCGCGGAAAAGCCCTCGCCCGCAGCAGCCTCCAGCATCGCGGCCACCTCCGCCCGCGTGAACCAGCGGCAATCCTCCAGCTCGATCTCATCGCGGGAAATATCGAACGAGAGAGCCTCGGCATAACAGCCGATCATCAGCGTGTGCGGCATCGGCCAGGGCTGGGAAGCGTGATAGCGCACGCGGCCGATTTCAACGCCGGATTCTTCATGCGTCTCGCGGCGCACGGCCTGCTCGATCGTTTCGCCCGGCTCCACGAAACCGGCAAGGCACGAAAACATGCCCGGCGCAAAATGCGCACCGCGTCCGAGCAGGCAAAGATCGCGCTCGATATCGATCGTCATCATGATGACGACGGGATCGGTTCGGGGAAAAATAGTGTGATTGCAGGCGGCGCAGATGCGCTTGTAGCCGCCGATACGCAATTCCATCGTGCCGCCGCACCGTCCGCAGAAGCGGTTATCGGCATTCCAGTGCGTAAGGCTGACAGCCTGGGCAACCTCGCTCAGCAATTCCTCATCGAGAAGATGGTCGCGATAAAGGGTGCGGGCATCGGCCAGCTTGTAGTGGCTCGCCAGCGTGTCTTCCGTGACGGCGACCGGCACCGCAATTCTCGGTTCGCCGGTTTCGCGGTATCCAAGCAGAACGGCATTGTCGAAATCCGGCTGCAATTCCGCCAGCTCATAGGCGGAAAACAGGGGATCTATGACCTGTTCGTCATGTTTCAGGACAAGCCGGTTGCCGGAGAAGGCAAAAATATGGGTGCCATCGACTTTCAGCGCATCGGCAACGCAATCTTCCGTCCGCTTTTCGGCGAACCGGTTGAGGGCGTTCTTGGAAAAGGCTGTCAGCAGGCTTGCTTCGGGATGGGGAGCAGTGGTTTCGAAAATAGTCATTGATATCATCAGAGCGCGCCGGATATTTTTTTCATCAAGGATTCCTTTTCGCCCGGACCATAGGGCACTGGCGTCCCGTGACCCCAGATAGGGCCGGGCCAGCAGGTGTCGCCTTCGTTGCGGGCGATAATATGGACGTGAAGTTGCCGGACGATATTGCCCAGCGCGCCGACATTGATCTTGGTGGCTCCGGTAACGTCCTTCAGCGCGGAGGCGACGAGATTGGTCTCGAACGTCAGCACGGCCTGATCGAGCGGAGTAAGATCGAACAGCTCGCTGGCACCGCCTCTCTGTGGCACCAGCACCAGCCAGGGCCAGCGGCTGTCGTTCTGCAAACGCAGCTCGCATAGTCCCAAACGCATTACAAGCGCACTGTCTCGCGCCAGCCTGTCGTCCAGCCGGAATGTCTCCAAGGCGTCCTCCATGTTTGTTTTCATCGTGATAGCAGTTTTTTGAAGGCTTGGCTTGCATTTGCTTTCGATATTGCCGATATGTGGCCCCGGGAGGTTGGTGGTGGACGAGCCACTCGCCAACCGGGTCAGGTCCGGAAGGAAGCAGCCCTAACGAGCCAGGCACGGGTCGCCGTGCCAGCCTCCCACCTTTTTTAAATTCCGCTCAGCTTTCGCCGGGCCGGTTCAGCCTGAAAGCGGCCCCTGCGTATCGGCATGATGTGCAGACTTTAGAGGAATAGAGCGTGCCTGATGCGTCCAATGGGACGCACGGCGCTCTAGGACAAACTGGCAAAATAAACTGGCGAGGCGATGAGCGACACCTTACCCACCACATCAAGCGAATCCCAGGGCGGGACCGGCTACCGGGTACTGGCACGCAAATATCGTCCGAAGGATTTTTCCGATCTGATGGTCGGCCAGGAGCCGATGGTCCGCACGCTGACCAATGCGTTCGAGACCGGCCGCATCGCGCAGGCCTATATGCTGACCGGCGTTCGCGGTGTGGGCAAGACGACCACCGCGCGTATTCTTGCCCGTGCGCTGAATTACAAGACCGACACCATCGACAAACCGACCATCGACCTCCGTATCCCCGGCGAACATTGTCAGGCGATCATGGAAGGCCGTCATGTCGACGTGATCGAGATGGACGCCGCCTCCCATACCGGTATTGACGACATTCGCGAGATCATCGAGCAGGTGCGTTACCGCCCGGTTTCGGCGCGCTACAAGGTCTATATCATCGACGAAGTGCACATGCTCTCGACGCAGGCTTTCAACGGTCTTCTAAAGACGTTGGAAGAGCCGCCGGAGCATGTGAAATTCATCTTCGCAACCACTGAAATCCGCAAGGTTCCGATTACCGTGCTGTCGCGGTGCCAGCGCTTCGACCTGCGCCGTATCAGCGCCGCCGATCTCGTCGGCCTGTTCACCGCCATTGCCGGCAAGGAAGGTTTCGAGGCCGAACCACAGGCGCTCTCAATGATTGCCCGCGCGGCTGAGGGTTCCGCCCGTGACGGTCTTTCCCTGCTCGATCAGGCGATCGCCCATGGCGGCGGACGGGTAGAAGCTGAGGCGGTGCGCGGCATGCTGGGTCTTGCCGACCGGGCGCGCATCGTCGATCTTTTCCAGCACATCATCAAAGGCGATGTCGCGGCGGCACTTTCGGAATTCAACGGTCAATATGAGGCAGGCGCCAACCCCGTCGTCGTGCTCAACGACCTTGCCGATTTCACTCACCTCGTCACCCGTATGAAATATGTGCCGGATGCGGCGGAAGATCCCTCGCTGTCCGAGATCGAACGCGTGCGTGGCGCGGAATTTGCCGAGACAATCGCCGTGACTGCGCTGTCGCGTATCTGGCAGATGCTGCTAAAGGGTATTCCGGAAACTGAAAATGCCTCACGTCCTGCGGGTGCGGCCGAAATGGTGTTGATCCGCCTTTCGCATGCCGCGAATCTTCCGGCACCGGAAGACGCGGCGCGACGCCTGCTCGAACTTTCCAACAGCGATGGCGGCTATTCCAATGGCGCGCCTTCGGGTGGCGGCAATGGCGGCGGTGCGCGCGCCTATTCCTCAGGACAGACAGTGGCCGCAGGAAGACCTGTGGAGCTTTCCGCCCAAAGGCCGGCAAGCTCGCAGCCTTCGACCATGCTGCGCGCCGTGCCTGACAGCCGCCCGCAGGAAATGCAGGTCGCAGCACCGAAAACCGAAGAACGGCCGGAGCCGAAGGTTCCCGTCAACTCTCTTCAGGACATTGCCGACCTGTGCCAGAAAAATCGCGATCCCGTCATGCGGGCAAAGGTTCGCAACTTCGTGCGACTGGTGCGGCTGGAGCCGGGCCGGCTCGACATGCGCCTCGGCGATGGCGCACCCGGATCGCTCCCCGGCGAGCTTGGTGTGAAGCTGAAAGAGTGGACCGGTATCCACTGGATCGTCAGCCTTAGCAAGGAACAGGGTCAGCCGACGCTGGTTGAAGCCGAGGGCAGTGCGCGCGACGCCCGCCTCGTGGATGCGAGGCAGGACCCTGACGTGGCAGCCATTCTTCAACAGTTTCCAGGTGCAAAAATCACCGACGTGCGCATTCGCGTCACCCAGCAGGACGAACCGGACGAGATCGCCCCGCCGCCTTCGGTTGCCGAATCGAGCGAGGGCGACATCCTTCCCGGCGACGACATCGAATTTTAATACATAACAAAAACAGGAGTTTGGCACATGCGCGACATCATGGGCATGATGGGCAAGGTCAAGGAAATGCAGGCCAAGATGGAAAAGATGCAGGCGGATATCGCCGCGCTTGAAGTCGAAGGCAAGTCCGGCGGCGGTCTCGTCACCGTTAAGCTGAATGGCAAGGGCAGCCTGCTGGGCCTGAAGATCGATCCGTCTCTCTTCAAGGAAGACGACGTCGAAATTCTCGAAGACCTGATCGTCGCCGCTCACAATGACGCCAAGGAGCGCGCCGAGGCCATCACCGCTGAAAAGACCAAGGAAATCACGGCTGGCCTGCCGATCCCACCCGGCATGAAGCTGCCGTTCTGATATTCTTACGAATTCAGACTTCCAGCATGGCGCGGAACCGGCTCGCAAGCGGGGTGCCGAGATATGCGGCACGTTCGTCCCTGGTAAGCTGCATGGGGCGGAAGCGCTGGAGAATGACCGGTATGGGCAGTTTCGTTCCCTGATAGGGTTCGAAAGCGATGCCTTCACCGGCGCTGAGCATTCCACCTTTCAGAACCCGGCAATAAAAGCCCGGCTGACCCGCCTGCCGAAAACGCGGCGCGAAGCCGGGATCGCCGAGCCGGGCTGACAGGGTGGCGCAGGGAATGCGGGCGGCGGTCACTTCCAGCACCACTTCCTCGGCTGAGAACCTGTCGCCGACATGCAGTTTTGCGCTGTCGACACCCTCGAGAACCAGATTTTCTCCGAAAAATCCGGGCTCAACCGCAAAACCCAGCGTACGCGACCAGAAATCGAGATCGACGGAGCCCATGGCGTAGATCGCCTGATCCGGCCCGCCGTGATGTTTACTATTGCAGACAGCGTCGCTGACGATGCCTTGCGCATCGACCATCACCGCGCCCTGCACGGAATGTTTGAAAATACCCGTCTTTGCCGTCTTTCCCGGCAGGGCCTTCGCCTCGCCCCGGCACACTGCCCGTATTTTCATGGACTGCCCTTCGCGCTTCATGATTCCCGTTTCCCGATTTATGCAGTAGAAAGCGCTCATGGCAAAACGAGTCACCGGTCCCGAAATCGAAAAACTGATCCAGCTGCTTGCAAAAGTGCCGGGGCTTGGGCCCCGCTCGGCGCGGCGGGCGGCGCTGCATCTCATCAAGAAGAAGGAACAGCTTCTTGGACCGCTGGGCCACGCGATGGGTGAAGCCTATGACAAGGTGAAGATTTGCTCGTGCTGCGGCAATGTCGATACCATCGATCCCTGCACGGTCTGCGCCGATGATAGACGTGACCAGTCGGTCATCATCGTGGTGGAAGACGTGTCGGATCTGTGGGCGCTGGAGCGAGCAGGCGCCATGAATACCGCCTATCATGTGCTTGGTGGCACGCTGTCGCCGCTCGATGGCGTCGGGCCGGAAGATCTGAACATCAAGGGACTGATCGATCGCGTCAGCGCCGGCGGTATTCGCGAGCTCATCATCGCCGTCAATGCGACGGTGGAGGGACAGGCAACAGCCCATTACATCACCGACCGGCTGGCCGATCTCGGAATCAAGATCACCCGGCTTGCGCATGGCGTGCCTGTTGGCGGCGAGCTGGACTATCTCGACGAGGGCACATTGACGGCGGCGCTGCGCGCTCGCACAACGATCTGACGCCTTCTTTCCCTGTCCGTCACTCGAAGAGGAGACCGAATGCGAAACCGATTTGATTCTTTGTTTTGGCGCATTTCCAGACGGAAAACCGGCCTCCACTTTTCCTGGAAAAGCCTCAAGGCATTGGCCGCCATTCTTTCCGTTTTTTCAGCAACGGCCGCTTTAGCGCAATCCGCGCCGACAGGTGCCGCTGCTGCCCGGTACGATGCCGATTTCAACGCATGGCTGAAAAAGGAAATCTGGCCGGAAGCGCGCAAGGCGGGTATCTCGCAAAAGACGCTGGAGGCTGCGCTCAGCGATCTTTCCATCAACTGGAGCCTGCCTGATCTCGTCATCCCCGGCCAGAAGCCGCCGAAGGAGCAGAGCCAGAGCCAGGCCGAATTTTCATCGCCCGGCGCTTATTTCTCCGAAAAGCGGTTGCAGGGGCTTGCCGCCACCGGCCGCTCTCTGGCCGCCACGCATGCCGTCACCCTTCGCCGGATCGAAGCCAAATATGGCGTGCCCGGCGATGTCGTCATGGCGATCTGGGGCCGCGAATCCGGTTTCGGCCGTGCGAAACTTCCGCATTCGGTCGTCGATGTGCTGGCGACGAAAGCCTATATATCGACCCGCAAGGAGATGTTCCGCACCGAGTTGATCGATGCGCTGAAGATCGTCGAAAGCGGCGATATTGCGGCCTCGCGCATGATGGGGTCCTGGGCAGGCGCGCTCGGTCAGCCGCAATTCATGCCGTCGAGCTATCTCAAATATGCCGTTGATTTCGATGGCGACGGCCACCGCGATATCTGGAACTCCGTGCCGGACGCATTGGCATCCATAGCGAACTATCTTTCGCAGCGCGGCTGGCAGAGGGATCGCGACTGGGGCTTCGAAGTGTCTATACCCGGCAACGTCTCCTGCGCCCAGGAAGGCCCGGATCTTGCCCGGCCGGTGAGTGCGTGGGCGAAGATGGGGATCACCCGCATTTCCGGAAAGGCCTTTCCATCCAATGACCTCTCCGCCGACGGCATGATGCTTGTGCCGGCCGGGCGGCACGGGCCGGAATTCGTGGTGACGCCGAATTTCTACGTCATCAAGGAATACAATAATTCCGATCTCTACGCGCTGTTCATCGGCAATCTCGCCGACCGCATCTCCCTTGGGACGGGGCCGTTCAAGGGCGAATGGGGCAATGTCGGATCGATGTTGCGCTCCGACGTTCTTGCCATGCAGAAGGCGCTGGTCGCCAAGGGCTATGATGTCGGCAAGGCGGACGGGCTGGCCGGCTTCAAGACACGCCGGTCACTGGGCGACTGGCAGGCGAAAAACGGTCTGTCACCGACCTGCTTTCCCGATGCTACGCTGAAAGCGAAGCTGAAATAGCAGCTTACTGGCGACGCTTGAAAACCTCTCCTCCGTCATGCGCGGGCTTGTCCCGAGCATGACATCGCCACTACTTAGCCCTATCGTCTCTCAATGCTGGTCCGTATGCGGCTTGTGGAAGATGTCATCTGTCGGCGGAATGGTCTGCCGCTCGATCATCCGGTGCACGCGGGGCCGTGTCTTGCCGCGATGAAGGGCCAGCAGCCGGTCCCAGGCTTCCGCATCCGCCTGGGTGCGGCGGTGGTTGTGGCGGACATATTCCACCCATGTCAGTACATGGTAGCTTTCCGTCCAGATATCTGGATTTTCCAGATCACGCATCAGGTTCCAGTTGCGCGCGCCATCGCGCAGACGGATGCGGCGGCGCTCGGCCATCAACGGCAGGAATTCGCCGAGATCCTCGTCATGAATTTCATAGTCTATGAGAATGGCAATCGGCCCGCTGCGCGGCTTGATATCGAGCCTTAGCGGCGGTTCGACGAAGCGGTTGAGCGGATCGAGATTGAGTGAAGCAAAAGCGGGCATGGCGAGTTTGAGGCCGACGACGACGCCAAGCAGCATCAGCACGCACGAACCGAGAAGGGAATAGGAAATACCGTAATCTTCCGCCAGTTCGCCCCACAGCCAACTGCCGACGGCGATGCCGCCGAAGGTCAGCGTCTGGTAAAGCGACAGCGCCCGGCCCACCACCCAGCGCGGGGCAGAAAGCTGGACGATGGTATTGAACAGGGAAAGCGCCAGAACCCAGCAGGCGCCGGCAATAGTCAAAACAAGCGAGGTTACGATCGCGTTCGTGCTGATCGCCGTCACGCCGGAACTGAAGGCGAAGCCCAAAAAGGCAACCCGCACGATCCATTCGCTGGACAGAACCTCACGAAGTCTGGCGCTGACGAGCGCGCCGCCGATGGCGCCGACGCCGAACGCACCCAGCATGACGCCGTAGGTCAGCGGGCCACCCTCGACCAGATCGCGGGCAACGATCGGCATCAGCGCCAGGATGGCGCTGGCGGAAAGGCCGAAAAGAAAGCCACGCACCAGAACCTTGCCGATATTCGGCGACATCGCCACATAACGCATCCCGGCCGATATGGCGGCAAGAAGCTGCTCGCGCGGCAAGGTCGAGGCATATTTGGGCGGCTGCCAGCGAACCAGCGCGTAGATCAGGGCGAAATAGCTGAGCGCGTTCACGAAAAACGCAGCCGCGGCGCCGGCGGCAGCGACGATGATGCCGCCGATGGCAGGACCGACGCTGCGGGTGATGTTAAAGCCCACGCTGTTCAGTGTCACGGCGGCGGGCAGATCCTCACGCGGCACCATTTCGCCGACGGACGCCTGCCAGGACGGATTGTTGAGCGCCGTGCCACAGCCGATCATGAAGGTGAAGAAGAGCAGCAACCACGGCGTGAGCCAGCCGGACCAGGCAAAAACCGTCAGCAGCACGGAAGCCGTCAGCATCAGGATCTGGGCGGAAATCATGATGCGGCGGCGGTCGAAACTATCGGCCAGTGCGCCTGAAATCAGCGAAAACATCATGATCGGCAGCGAGGTGGAGGCCTGTACCAGCGCGATCATGTTTTCGGAACTCGACAGCGAGGTCATCATCCACGCGGCGCCAACCGCCTGGATGAGACCGCCGAAATTCGAGGCAAGGCTCGCGATCCAGATTCGTCTGTAAGTCAAATGCCTTAAAGGCGCGAGTGGCGATTTACGGTCAGGCACGATCAGTCCACTTGATGCAACTGCGATTTGTCAAACGGCAACTATAGACAGTGCCGGAAATCATGCCACCCTTTCCGACACGGTGACGGTGAAAATGTGGCCGAAGCCGTGACTGACGCGCCCTGCCCGCGAAAACCTTGCAATCCTGCCCTGATGGGTCTATATGACCTTTGAAATTCTTGATCGCTTGATGAAGAGTGGGGCCGCAAGGCTCCGCTCTTTTTCGTTAGGCGAACCGGAAACCACGGGCTGAGCGCCCGGTGAAAATCTAAAGACCGGAAGGCCAGATGGCAGACACCGTACATGAACCGCGACTGATAACCGAAACGGGCATCGACCAGCGCATCGCCGAAATCATCGAGCCTGTTTTGACGGGCATGGGATATCTTCTGGTGCGCGTGCGGCTCTCCAACCAGAACGGCATGACCCTGCAGGTGATGGCCGAGCGGGAAGACGGCACCATGACCGTCGAGGGCTGCGAAGCCGTGTCAATGGCGATTTCACCGGTTCTTGATGTGGAAGATCCGGTCGATAAGGCGTATCATCTCGAAGTTTCCTCGCCCGGTATCGACCGGCCGATGGTTCGCAAGTCGGATTTCACCCGTTGGCAGGGCCATCTGGTGAAGGCCGAAACCTCCATTCTGGTCGAAAACCGCAAGCGGTTTCGCGGCAAGATCGTCGAGGTGGATGCGGACGGCTTCAAGCTGGAACGCGACCAGATCGCCTATGGCGACGAACCGACAGTCACCATTCCGTTCAGCGCGCTTTCCGATGCGAAGCTCATTCTGACGGACGACCTTATTCGTGATGCGCTGCGGGCAGACAAGGCGGCAAAGGCCGCCGCCGCAAACCAGAACGACGAAAACGAAGCAGACGAAGACTAATTCCAACGTAAAAGCCCGGAAAACGGGTGATCCCCGCAATTATGCGACTTACGGAGACAAAAAAATGGCAGTGAGTGCTAACCGGCTTGAGCTTCTGCAGATCGCCGATGCTGTGGCGCGCGAAAAGGTCATCGACCGCGAAATCGTGCTTGCCGCAATGGCCGACGCTATCCAGAAAGCCGCCCGCTCGCGCTATGGTTCGGAAACCAACATTCGCGCCGACATCAACTCCAAGACCGGCGAGATCCGCCTGCAGCGTCTTCTGGAAGTGGTAGAGACGGCCGAAGACTATTCGACCCAGATCCCGCTCGAACTTGCCCGCGACCGCAACCCGGACGCCAAGCTCGGCGATTTCATCGCCGATCCGCTGCCGCCGATGGATTTCGGCCGTATCGCCGCACAGTCCGCCAAGCAGGTCATCGTTCAGAAGGTGCGCGAAGCAGAACGCGACCGTCAGTATGACGAGTTCAAGGATCGCATCGGCGAAATCGTCAACGGCACCGTCAAGCGCGTCGAATACGGCAATGTCATCGTCGATCTGGGCCGTGGCGAAGGCATCATCCGTCGCGACGAGATGATTCCGCGGGAAAACATGCGTTATGGCGACCGTGTACGCGCTTACGTCTACGACGTTCGCCGCGAGCAGCGTGGCCCGCAGATTTTCCTGTCGCGTACCCATCCGCAGTTCATGGTGAAGCTATTCACCATGGAAGTTCCTGAAATCTACGACGGCATCATCCAGATCAAGTCGGTTGCCCGTGACCCCGGTTCGCGCGCCAAGATCGCCGTCATCTCGAACGACTCGTCGATCGATCCGGTCGGTGCCTGCGTCGGTATGCGCGGTTCGCGCGTTCAGGCCGTTGTCGGCGAATTGCAGGGCGAAAAGATCGATATCATTCCGTGGAGCCAGGAGCCGGCATCCTTCATCGTCAACGCCCTGCAGCCCGCTGAAGTGGCCAAGGTCGTTCTGGACGAAGAATCCGAGCGCATCGAAGTTGTGGTTCCCGACGAGCAGCTTTCGCTCGCCATCGGCCGCCGCGGCCAGAACGTACGTCTGGCATCGCAGCTGACCGGCTGGGATATCGACATCATGACCGAGCAGGAAGAATCCGAGCGTCGCCAGAAGGAATTCAACGAGCGCACGGCACTCTTCATGGACGCCCTCGACGTTGACGAGATGGTCGGTCAGGTTCTGGCTTCCGAAGGCTTCGCGCAGGTTGAAGAACTTGCCTATGTCGATCTCGGCGAAATTTCCTCAATCGACGGCTTCGACGACGACACCGCTGACGAAATCCAGACCCGCGCCCGCGAATATCTGGAACGCCTGGAAGCCGAAATGGACGCCAAGCGCAAGGAACTCGGCGTTGCCGACGAGCTGCGCCAGATCGAAGGCCTGACCTCGCAGATGATGGTCGCCCTTGGTGAAGACGGTATCAAGACCATCGAGGACTTTGCCGGTTGCGCCGCAGACGATCTGGTCGGCTGGAGCGAACGCAAGGACGGCGAGACGAAGAAGTTCGAAGGCATCTTCTCCAAGCTCGACGTATCGCGCGTCGAAGCTGAGAACATGGTTGTGCAGGCCCGTCTTCTGGCAGGCTGGATCACGGCCGAGGATCTGGCTTCCGAAGAGGAAGTCGATGCGGAAGCTACTGAGGAGGCGGATACCGCCGAACAGGAATGACATTGCAGGTGCATGAGCCGGACGAGCTGCCCGAAACCGATGAGGACGGGCGGCTGGAAGGCAACGTCAATGGACGTATGTGCATTGTGACAAGGCAGAGCGGATCTCCAGACGAGTTGATCCGCTTCGTCGCAGGGCCGGACGGCAACGTCGTTCCGGACCTGAAACGCCAATTGCCGGGGCGCGGATGCTGGGTAAAGCCGGAGCGCGCCCTGATAGAGAAAGCCATCGCGAAGAAGATTTTCGCACGGGCACTCAAACGCGACGTCAAGGCCGGGCCGGAGCTTCTCGCTCTTCTCGACCGGCTGATGTCGCAGCAGCTTGCCGGAATGATGAACATGGCGCGCAAGGCGGGTCAGTTCATCAGCGGCGCGACGAAGGTCGATGCCGCCGTCCGTTCGGGGAATGCGATTGCCGTGTTCCACGCAACCGATGCCGCGGCAGACGGCGTGCGAAAACTGGACCAGGCCCGCAAGGCCTGGGAGCTCGGCAGCGATGCCGGTAATGAAATTCCGTCCTTCCGGCTCTTTAGCGAAGCCGAAATGGACGAGTTGATGGGCCAGAATGCTTTTATCCATGCTTGCGCGCTTGCGGGGCAGGCGGGTGAGGGTGTAGTGAAGCGCGCAAAGATGCTTAAGCAGTACCGCCTTGGCGGTCAGCCTGAGGCGGAACGCGACGCTGCCCGGACAGTACAATGACGCGGTTGCCAAACATGAACGGCCGCCGCGTTCCGATGCAGCAATTGAACGACGAGACCTGATGGATGTCATCCGGTTCTCGTCCGTAGGAACGGGAACGGAATGACCGACAACAACGACGACAAGACACTCAATGCGCCGGCCAAGAAGACTCTTACCCTGAAACCGGGCGGGATGAATCAGGGCACCGTGCGGCAGGACATGGGTCGAGGTCGCACCAACGCGGTTGTCGTGGAAACACGCAAGCGCCGCCCCCTGCGTCCCGAAGACGAGAAGCCGGTTCAGCCTGTCGTGGCGGCAGCACCGGCGCCGAAGCCGGCAGCGCCTGCCCCTTCGGCACCGCGTCCGCAGGCCCCCCAGCAACGCATTCAACAGCCGAGCAACCAACAGCAGCGTCCGGGTTCTTCCCATTCGCAGCAGCGCCCCGGCTCGTCCGCACCGCAGCAGCGCCAGCCTGACCGTCCGCGCGGCAACGTTCTGCACGACCTGTCCGCAGGCGAGATGGAAGCCCGCCGCCGTGCGCTGATAGAAGCGCAGGCTCGCGATGTTATCGAAGCCAAGCAGCGCGCCGAAGACGAAGCCCGCCGCAAGGTGGAAGAAGAACACCGCATCGCCGCTGAAAAGATCGAAGCCGAAAACCGCGCTGCCGAAGAGGCTGCGGCGGCAAAGATCGCTGCGAGCCAGCCTGTTACGGAAGCGAAATCCGATCTGTCCGGCGAAAAGCCGGCTGCGGCCGCTGCGCCGGCGCCACGCGCTGACGCCCGTCCCCAGCCCGCGGCTCCCCGTTCCGCTCCCGCCACGCCCGATGCCGCCGCTCCCCGCGGACGCCGCACCGGTGGCGACGACGAGGACGATCGCGGCGCAGTCCGTCGTGGCAGCAGCCTTCCGGCTCGCGGCAAGGTCGTGGCTCCGGTTCCGGCCAAGCCTGCAGCCCGCCTGAAGACCGAAGAAGAGCGCCGTCGTGGCAAGCTGACCGTGACCGCCGCCAATCTGGAAGAAGATGGTACGCCGCGTGGCCGCTCCATGGCATCCATGCGCCGCCGCCAGGAGAAATTCCGTCGCAGCCAGATGCAGGAAACCCGCGAAAAGGTTCTGCGCGAAGTCATCCTGCCGGAAACCATCACCATTCAGGAACTGTCGCAGCGCATGTCCGAACGCGCCGTTGACGTCATCAAGTTCCTGATGAAGGAAGGCCAGATGCTGAAGCCGGGCGACGTGATCGACGCCGATCTGGCGGAACTGATCGCGGTCGAATTCGGCCATACGGTCAAGCGCGTTTCCGAATCCGACGTTGAAGAAGGTCTCTTCAACAAGGCTGACGATGAAGGCGAGATGGTTTCCCGTCCGCCGGTCGTGACCATCATGGGCCACGTCGACCACGGCAAGACCTCGCTGCTCGACGCCATTCGTCAGGCGAATGTCGTTGCTGGCGAGGCCGGTGGCATCACCCAGCATATCGGCGCCTATCAGGTCGAAAAGAACGGTCAGAAGATCACCTTCATCGACACCCCCGGCCACGCCGCCTTTACGGCAATGCGTGCCCGTGGTGCGCAGGCAACCGACATCGCCGTGCTGGTTGTTGCAGCCGACGACAGCGTGATGCCGCAGACGATCGAGTCGATCAACCATGCGAAGGCGGCCGGTGTTCCGATCGTCGTTGCGATCAACAAGATCGACAAGCACGAGGCAAACCCTGAAAAGGTTCGCCAGCAGCTGCTGCAGCACGAAGTTTTCGTGGAATCGATGGGTGGTGAAGTTCTTGATGTCGAAGTGTCGGCCAAGAACAAGCTCAACCTCGACAAGCTGCTCGAAGCGATCCTGCTTCAGGCGGAAATCCTCGATCTCAAGGCGGATCCAAGCCGCACTGCGGAAGGCACGGTCATCGAAGCCGAGCTGGACCGTGGACGTGGTGCAGTCGCGACCGTTCTCGTGCAGAAGGGTACACTGAAGCCCGGCCAGATCATCGTTGCCGGTGACCAGTGGGGTCGTGTGCGCGCGCTCGTCAACGACAAGGGCGACCACGTCAAGGAAGCCGGTCCGGCCATGCCGGTCGAAATCCTCGGCCTCTCCGGTACGCCGTCGGCCGGTGACCGTTTTGCGGTTGTCGAAAACGAAGGTCGTGCTCGCGAGATCTCCGAATACCGCCAGCGTCTGGCACGCGACAAGGCTGTTGCCCGTCAGACCGGTCAGCGCGGCTCGCTGGAACAGATGATGAGCCAGTTGCAGACTTCGGGATTGAAGGAATTCCCGCTGGTCATCAAGGCGGACGTGCAAGGTTCGGTCGAAGCCATTATCGCTTCGCTCGACAAGCTCGGCACAGACGAAGTCCGCGCTCGTGTCGTTCACTCTGGTGCTGGTGCCATCACGGAATCGGATATCTCGCTTGCCGAGGCATCGAACGCCGCGATCATCGGCTTCAACGTTCGCGCCAACGCACAGGCACGTACGGCGTCCGAACGCGCCGGTATCGAAATCCGCTACTACAACATCATCTACGATCTGGTGGATGACGTGAAGGCGGCGATGTCGGGTCTGCTTTCGCCGGAACGTCGCGAGACCTTCCTCGGCAATGCCGAAATCCTCGAGGTGTTCAACATCACCAAGGTCGGTAAGGTCGCGGGTTGCCGCGTCGTCGAGGGCAAGGTGGAACGTGGTGCGGGTGTGCGTCTGGTGCGCGACAACGTCGTTATCCACGAAGGCAAGCTCAAGACCCTCAAGCGCTTCAAGGACGAAGTCAACGAAGTGCCTGTTGGTCAGGAGTGCGGTATGGCCTTCGAGAATTACGAAGACATTCGCGCCGGTGACACCATCGAGTGCTTCCGCGTCGAACACATCACGAGAACGCTCTAAGCGTCTCGCCGCAAAACAGGACTTTTCTGTCGGGCGCCGGCTTCACCGGCGCTCGCTCCGTTTGAGGCATTACCCATGGCAAAAGCAACATCATCGGCCCCTTCGCAACGCATGCTGCGTGTTGGCGAACAGGTGCGCGCCGCACTGACCCAAATTCTCCAGCGCGGTGAAGTCCGCGACGATCTGATCGAAGGCACCGTCATTTCCATTTCGGAAGTGCGCATGTCGCCCGATCTCAAGATAGCGACCGCTTACGTGACGCCGCTTGGCGTTGCGGATCATACCGACATCATCAACGCCCTGAACCGCCACGCAAAGTTCATGCGCGGCCGCCTCGGCCCGCAATTGCGACAGATGAAGTATATGCCGGAACTGCGTTTCCGCGACGATACGAGTTTCGACAACTACCAGAAGATCGACGCACTCCTGCGGTCACCGGAGGTGCAGCGCGATCTGGGACCTTCGAACGAAAAAGACGACGAACAGAACTGAAGCATGTCCAAACCACGCAAACAGCAGAACCGCAAACCCAAGGGCCGCCCGATCTCGGGCTGGCTCATTCTCGACAAGCCGCTCGATTTCGGCTCAACCGAAGCCGTTTCCAAGATCAAATGGCTGTTCAACGCCCAGAAGGCAGGTCACGCCGGAACGCTCGACCCCTTGGCGTCCGGCATGCTGCCGATTGCCCTCGGTGACGCCACCAAGACCGTTCCTTACGTCATGGACGGCCGGAAAATCTACGAGTTTACCGTCACCTGGGGTGAAGAACGCGCAACCGACGATCTGGAAGGCGAGGTGGTCAACTCCTCCGACCAGCGCCCGGACGAACAGGCGATCCGCGATATTCTGCCCAATTATACCGGCGTGATCATGCAGACGCCGCCGCAGTTTTCCGCCATCAAGATTGCCGGCGAGCGGGCCTATGATCTGGCGCGTGAAGGCGAAACGGTGGAGATTCCCGCGCGCGAGGTGGAAATTCACCGCCTGACGCTGCTCGCCTGCCCCGACGCCAGCACAGCGCATTTCGAAGTGGAATGCGGCAAGGGTACCTACGTGCGGGCACTTGCGCGCGACATGGGCCGGGATCTCGGCTGTTTCGGTCATATTTCGCAATTGCGCCGTACCATGGTCGCGCCATTCGGCGAGGACATGATGGTGCCGCTCGAAACCTTGACGGCGCTCGAAGCCATCGAAGACCGCGACGAGCGGCTCGAAGCGCTCGATGCTTTTCTGATCAACACGGCGGAAGCGCTTTCATCCCTTCCCCACCTCATCATCAATGATGATCAGGCACACCGGCTGAAGATGGGCAACCCGATCCTGCTGCGCGGGCGTGATGCGCCGGCCAATCACCCGGAGGCCTACGCCACTGCGCATGGCAAGCTCATTGCCATCGGCGAGATCGGCGAGGGCGAATTCCGGCCGAAGCGCGTTTTCGGTTGAGACGAGCCTTGAGGGGCGGCGTCAATCGCCTCTTTCAATTGTACCCGGAATAGTTTATAGGCAGCGCCAGCTTGGGCTTTGCCTATGCTGCCGAATGGCCAGAGCTGGACGACATCCCGGCTCTAGGCGTCCCATTTTTCCTTAAAATAGAAAGGATCGTCCGATGTCGATTACTGCAGAGCGCAAAGCCGCCCTCATCAAGGAATATGCAACGAACGAAGGCGACACCGGTTCTCCGGAAGTTCAGGTCGCTATTCTGACCGAGCGGATCAACAACCTGACCGGTCACTTCAAGGACCACAAGAAGGACAACCACTCCCGTCGTGGCCTTCTGACGCTGGTTTCGAGCCGCCGTTCGCTTCTCGACTATCTGAAGAAGAAGGACGAAGCCCGTTACAGCAAGCTGATCGGTGCTCTCGGCATTCGCCGCTAAAACCTTATCCGGCGGGTTTCGCAACGATACCCGCCGGTTTTTATATCTGGCCTTTTGAAGGTCATCTTCAATTTCCGGGCGTTCGCCATAGATGTGGCCCCCGGACGATAAGGCAGCCCCGGATGGGCCGGTGCAGCCTTTTCAACCGCAGACCTGTCATGGGGCAGGATTGCCGGATGCTTGCACCTTGAAAGCCTCCGGCTGTCTTGCCCGTGATTGCGTCGTTCGTTGCCCCCTCGCAAGGCGGGCATACACAAACAAGGACAAGATATGTTCAATAAACACTCCGTGGAAATCGAATGGGCTGGCCGCCCGCTGAAGCTCGAGACAGGCAAGGTTGCCCGTCAGGCTGACGGCGCCGTCATCGCAACCTACGGCGAGACGATGGTTCTTGCGACGGTGGTTTCCGCAAAGTCTCCGAAGCCGGGACAGGACTTCTTCCCGCTCACCGTGAACTACCAGGAAAAGACCTACGCAGCCGGCAAGATCCCCGGCGGCTATTTCAAGCGCGAAGGCCGTCCGTCGGAAAAGGAAACGCTGGTTTCCCGCCTGATCGACCGTCCGATCCGCCCGCTGTTTCCTGAAGGCTACAAGAACGACACGCAGGTTGTCGTAACGGTCATTCAGCACGACCTCGAAAATGACCCGGACGTTCTGTCGATGGTTGCCGCATCCGCTGCGCTCACACTGTCGGGCATTCCTTTCATGGGCCCGGTCGGCGGCGCGCGCGTTGGCTACATCAACGGCGAATATGTTCTGAACCCGCATCTTGATGAGATGGATGAATCGGTTCTGGATCTGGTTGTTGCCGGCACGCAGGACGCCGTCCTGATGGTGGAGTCGGAAGCCAAGGAACTCAACGAAGACGTCATGCTCGGCGCCGTCATGTTCGGCCATCGCGGCTTCCAGCCGGTTATCGACGCGATCATCAAGTTAGCTGAAGTTGCCGCCAAGGAACCGCGCGAATTCGAACCGGAAGATTTCTCCGCGCTCGAAAACGAAATGCTCGGCCTTGCCGAAACCGAACTGCGCACCGCCTACAAGATCACCGAAAAGGCTGCCCGTTACGCCGCCGTCGACGCCGTAAAGGCGAAGGTCAAGGCTCACTTCCTGCCGGAAGAAGGCGAAGCGAAGTATAGCCCGGAAGAAATCGGCGCTGTCTTCAAGCACCTTCAGGCGAAGATCGTTCGCTGGAACGTTCTCGACACCAAGAGCCGTATCGATGGCCGCGACCTGTCGACCGTTCGTCCGATCGTTTCGGAAGTTGGCATCCTGCCGCGTACGCACGGCTCGGCGCTGTTCACCCGTGGTGAAACCCAGGCGATCGTTGTTGCAACGCTCGGCACCGGCGAAGACGAACAGTATGTCGACAGCCTGACCGGCATGTACAAGGAACGTTTCCTTCTGCATTACAACTTCCCGCCCTACTCGGTCGGTGAAACGGGCCGTATGGGCTCCCCGGGCCGTCGCGAAATCGGTCACGGCAAGCTCGCATGGCGCGCTATCCGTCCGATGCTGCCGACCGCGGAACAGTTCCCCTACACGCTGCGCGTCGTTTCCGAAATCACCGAGTCCAACGGCTCTTCGTCGATGGCAACGGTTTGCGGCACCTCGCTTGCACTGATGGACGCTGGCGTACCGCTTGCCAAGCCAGTTGCCGGTATCGCCATGGGCCTTATCCTCGAAGGCGAGCGCTTTGCGGTTCTCTCCGACATTCTGGGTGACGAAGATCACCTCGGCGACATGGACTTCAAGGTTGCAGGTACAGCCGACGGCATCACCTCGCTGCAGATGGACATCAAGATCGCCGGCATCACCGAAGAGATCATGAAGATCGCTCTGGAGCAGGCACAGGGTGGCCGCAAGCACATCCTCGGCGAAATGGCGAATGCCATCACCGAGAGCCGCGGCCAGCTTGGCGAGTTCGCACCGCGCATCGAAGTGATGAACATTCCGGTCGACAAGATCCGTGAAGTCATCGGTTCGGGCGGCAAGGTCATCCGCGAAATCGTCGAAAAGACCGGCGCCAAGATCAACATCGAAGACGACGGCACCGTCAAGATCGCTTCTGCTTCCGGCAAGGAAATCGAAGCGGCTCGCAAGTGGATCCATTCGATCGTTGCAGAACCGGAAGTCGGCCAGATCTACGAAGGTACGGTCGTCAAGACCGCTGACTTCGGCGCTTTCGTCAACTTCTTCGGCGCCCGCGACGGCCTCGTTCATATCTCGCAGCTCGCTTCCGAGCGTGTCGCCAAGACCTCCGACGTCGTCAAGGAAGGCGACAAGGTCTGGGTCAAGCTGATGGGCTTCGACGAGCGTGGCAAGGTTCGCCTGTCCATGAAGGTTGTCGACCAGGCAACCGGCAAGGAAGTTGCCGCAGACAAGAAGAAGGAAGATGGCGAAGCCGCTGCCGAATAAGGCAGTCTCGCCAGACCCTATCGAGGCGCGGGTTTTGCCCGCGCCTTTTTTCTATTCCATCTTGAGGACGCTCCAAATGAGCCGTGACGCTGTTAAAACCCTTTTCCATCCCTTTGCCGCAGAGATGCTCGACTTGCCGAAAGAGGGCGAGCGCGTTCTGTTTCTGGGAGCGGAAGCCGGCCCGCGGCTAGACGGTTTTAACGCTGACATCGTCTCGGTTCAGAATTTTCGACCGCTTTACCGGGCTCTTCAGGCGCAGAACGCAGAAGTCACCCCGGATATTTCCGGCGAGGACTACGATGCGGCACTGCTGCTTTGCGGCAAACATCGCGGCGAGAACGAAAACCGCGTCGCTGAAGCGCTCTCGCGCGTCAAGGCGGGTGGGTTGATCGTTGCGGCAGGATCGAAGGAAGACGGCATCCTGACGCTGCGCAAGACACTGGCAAAGCTTGGCATCGAGGCGGAATCGACGCCGAAGTACCACGGCGTCGCCCTCTGGTTCAAACGGCCGGAAGACGTTGCATCTGCCGTGTCGAAACTCGCGCAACATTCCGTTACGGTTGCTGGCCGTTTCACCGCCATGCCCGGCATGTTCTCGCATGACCGCGTGGACGATGGCTCGGAGCTGCTCGCGTCGCGCCTGCCGACGGACTTCGACGGCAACGCCGCCGATTTCGGCGCAGGCTGGGGTTATCTCTCGGTCATGCTGGCGGAAAAATCGCCGCGCACGGCGCGTATCGATCTTTTCGAAGCGGACTGGAACGCTCTTGAATTCGCCAAGACCAATCTTCTTGAAAACAATCCGCGCCTGACGGCACGCTTCTTCTGGCAGGACCTTGCAAACGAGCCGCCGAAAGAAAAGTACGACCTCATCATCATGAATCCGCCTTTCCACGCGGCAGGACAGGCGGCAGAACCCGCGCTCGGTCAGGCCTTTATCAAGACGGCGGCCGGCGCGCTTCGCAACGGTGGAAAGCTGCTAATGGTCGCCAATCGCGGCATGCCCTATGAGCCGGTTCTGGCGGCGGAATTCCGCACCAGCGCCGAGGTATGCCGCAACGCGCGCTTCAAGATCCTGAGCGCCCAGAAGTAAGCAATTCGAGCATCATCAGCTCAACAGCCATGCCCACAGCGACACGGAAAGAACACCGGTCGCCGTGGAAATGCTGATGGTGGAGGCCGCAACGCTGTGGCCGATACCGAAGCGGTTGGCGATCAGCCATGCATTCACCCCTGTCGGCACCGACGAGGTGAGCACGAGGGCAGCCGTCCATTCCCGGCTGAGGCCGAGAGCGTGGCCCATGGCCCACACGCAGGCAGGCAGAAGCAGCAGTTTGAAAACCGTCATGGTGACGGCAATCCCCAGATTACCGCGAATGGTGTATTTCGTCAGCGCCATGCCGAGCGAGATGAGCGCTGCCGGTCCCGCCATGGACGCGATCTGGTCAACCACGGTCTTGAGGATGGGCGTGAGCGTCACGCCTGAAACATTGGTCGAAAGCCCGATGAAAAGTCCGATCACCAGCGGATTTGTGATGAGGTTGCGGCCGACCTGCCTGAAGACAGAAGCCATGCTGCGCTTTTCGCCGCCCACCGCCTTGTGCGTGGCGTTCTCCATCAGGATGGTACCGGCAATCATCATGACCGGCAGATGGATGGCCAGCAGAATGGAGAGGGCGACCAGCCCCTCATCCCCGATGGACCGCCCGACGAGCGGCAGGCCGATGAAGATATTGTTGGCAAAGGCCGAGGATATGCCGGCTATGACGGCGATGCGACTATCCTGCTTGAAGATGTACCGCGTGACGATATGCCCAACCGTCCAGGTTACGGCAACGCCGGCGAAATAGGTCAGCCACAGCCGGAAGGGCGATGCGCCGTGAAAATTCGCTTCCGCAAGAGTGCGGAAGATCAAAGTCGGCACGGCGATCTTGAACACGAAATCGCTGAGAATCTCACCGGCATCAGCTCTGAACAAGCCTGCCTTGACGGTGAGCCAGCCGATCAGGATGAGAATGAAAATCGGAGCGACGTTCGCGGCAACGGCAGACATGGAGGGAGAGCTTTCGCGGCTTTTGCGGGAGATACTCCGCTTTAGAGCCTTTTCCACAGGAATGGAATCGCGAAAACGCTGCACCCCGATGTTTCATTCAATACGCGACGTAGCTCCGTGAGGTATTTTTGCAGAAAGCCCCTCAAAACCGGTCACTGGATCAAGTGGCGCTGCGGTCGGTTTTTCGAGTACCGTCTGTAATGAAAACCCGCTTGCGGCATTCTAGAAAGGGGCGCCGCAAAGGTGGACCAAAAGAAAAAGCGGGGTTTCCCCCGCCTTTTGTCATATCCGTTATACGCCGTCAGTACATCCGTGACGGAGATAACGGGTGAGCCAGAAGACCTCATGTCTCCTATTCTGGTACGTATTCACACACCGTTTGCTCTGATCGGAGTGATAGCTTAACCACATTACAGGCACATGACGCGTTTCTGTCTCTGGTGGAGAACCGCATATTTTCCCTTTGGGCTTTTCTTGCCGCCAGAATTGTTTAAGACCGTTCAAAAATGTGCACCCTGCAAACCGGATAGGGCCTATGACGAAATTCGACGTACTGACTGTCGGCAATGCCATCGTCGACATCATTTCCCGTTGTGATGATCGCTTCCTCAATGATAACGCCATCACCAAGGGCGCGATGAACCTCATCGACGCGGAGCGGGCCGAACTGCTCTATTCGCTGATGGGACCAGCTCTCGAGGCCTCCGGCGGAAGTGCGGGCAACACGGCGGCGGGCGTGGCGAATTTCGGTGGCAGGGCGGCTTATTTCGGCAAGGTGGCCGAAGACCAGCTCGGCGAAATCTTCCAGCACGATATCCGCGCGCAGGGCGTCTATTTCGAAACGAAGCCGGAAGGCACGTTTCCGCCGACTGCCCGCTCAATGATCTTCGTCACGGAAGACGGTGAGCGCTCGATGAACACCTATCTCGGCGCCTGCGTCGATCTCGGTCCGGAAGATGTAGAAGAAGACGTCGTAGCGAACACGAAGATCACCTATTTCGAAGGTTACCTGTGGGATCCGCCGCGCGCCAAGGATGCCATTCGCGATTGCGCCCGCATTGCGCATGAGAACGGCCGTGAAGTCTCCATGACGCTTTCCGACAGTTTCTGCGTTGGCCGCTACCGCGAAGAATTTCTCGACCTGATGCGTTCCGGCACCGTGGACATCGTTTTCGCCAACAAGCAGGAAGCTCTCTCGCTCTATGAAACCGACGATTTCGAGCTGGCGCTGACGAAAATCGCTGCCGATTGCAAGATCGCAGCGGTAACGATGAGCGAAGAAGGCGCCGTTATCCTGCGCGGCACGGAACGCGTGAAGGTAGAAGCCTATCCGGTATATGACGTGGTCGACACAACGGGTGCCGGCGATCTTTTCGCCGCCGGCTTCCTGTTCGGTTACACGCAGGATCGGTCTCTGGAAGATTGCGGCAAACTCGGCTGCCTTGCTGCTGCCGCCGTCATTCAGCAGGTCGGGCCGCGCCCGATGTCATCGCTCAAGGCGCTGGGCGAGAAAAACGGCCTTATTTAAAGGCCTCGCCGGGATAAGCACCCCAGATTTCACCCTGCGACACCCAGCCTGAGGCCTGACCGGCCTCGGCGCGGCACCAGTCGCCGTTGCATTCACCGATCCTGAAGACGACACCCGGCTCCAGCCGGGCGATGACGGAGGCGCCCGACTGTGCGTCGCGGCGCATGTTCACGTAGACATCCTTGCCCTTGCCGCGCATCCAGGGCGCGGCGACGGCCGTGCGCTCGCCGGAGAGCAGCGCCTGGTTAACCCAGCCTTCCGTGCCATCGGCATCGCGGATGCGCCGCCAGTTCTCATATTCCTGAATGATTTCAACCGGCATTCCCGATTTCATATACATCCAGGAAACGGCATAATCCGTGCTGGGTCCGATGCGCATGTTGACGCGCTTGGATTTCAGGCTGACAAAACGGGGCAAAGGCAGGCCGCTTGCGCCTTTGGCAGCGCCTTGCGCCATGGCCTCGTTCGCCACACCAAAGAGGCCCAGAGACAATGCAATGCAAACCATAGAAACTACACTGCGCATGCCCATTTCCGTTTCCTGCCTTCTGCAAACCGGATTAAATTCGAGGAGGCTCGTTTCCACACGCCTCAAGCTTCGGCGAGTTTTATTTGTCTTCGCCGGTGGGTCTGGTAGAAACGCCCTGATTGAAAGAAATTATCGCTCTTTCTGGTTAATGACTTCTGAACAAGGCAGCGGCAAACGATGACCCACAAGAAGAGACCGACAGTCTATATCACCCGCAAATTGCCTGACGTCGTCGAAACCAGAATGCGGGAACTCTTCGATGCCGAACTGAATATCGACGATACGCAGCGCCGCGAGGAAGAGCTTGTGGCCGCCATGCAGCGGGTCGACGTTCTGGTGCCAACAGTCACGGACCGCATCACCGCCGCCATGATCGAGAAAGCGGGGCCGCAACTGAAACTGATCGCCAGCTTCTCCAACGGCATAGACCATGTGGATGTGGACGCGGCCGCCCGAAAGGGCATCACCGTGACCAACACGCCCAATGTGCTGACCGAAGACAGCGCCGATATCACCATGGCGCTGGTGCTGGCCGTGCCGCGCCGCCTGATCGAAGGCACGCGCGTGCTTGCCAATGGCGCCGACGAATGGCTGGGCTGGTCGCCGACCTGGATGCTGGGACGGCGCATTTCCGGCAAACGCATCGGCATTGTCGGCATGGGCCGCATCGGTACGGCAGTTGCGCGGCGCGCCAAGGCTTTCGGCCTCTCCATTCACTATCACAACCGCAAACGCGTCAACCCGGCGACGGAAGCGGAGCTTGAGGCGACCTATTGGGATAGCCTCGACCAGATGCTGGCGCGGGTGGATATCGTTTCCGTCAATTGCCCCTCCACACCTGCGACCTATCACCTGATCTCGGCACGACGGCTCGCGCTGATGCAGCCGACAAGCTACATCGTCAATACGGCGCGCGGCGATATCATCGATGAGGCGGCAATGATCCAGTGCCTGCGCGAGGGAAAGATCGCCGGAGCCGGTCTTGATGTCTACGAGAACGAACCCGCAATCAATCCCAAGCTCATCAAGCTCGCGAGAGAAGGCAAGGTCGTGCTGCTTCCCCATATGGGCTCAGCGACGATCGAGGGACGGATCGAGATGGGTGACAAGGTCATCATCAACATCCGCACGCTTTTCGACGGACACCGACCGCCGAACCGGGTGCTGCCGGGGCGGAACTGAACCGGTTCAGACAAGCCGTGTCCGATCGTGACATGGGAGGGAAAAGCAGGCTTTTAAGCGGAGCAAAAATTGAGCCGTCTCAGCCGAGGAATTTCGTCATTTCAATCGAAGTCGTGCGGTCATAACCCGGATGGGCGTTTTCAGCGGTTTTGATGAAACCCCAGGCGGCGAATTTCGTGTGATTGCCGACAAGCTCGATGCGCGTTTCCAGCCGCAGCGCCGGTAACGCCAATTCGCGGGCCAATGCTTCGGCCCGCTCCAGAAGCATTTTGCCGATGCCTTTGCCCTGCGCTTTCGGGGAGACGCACAGCTTGCCGACGTAAAGGCAGGCCGGTGGTTCCGGCCGGCAAAACAGGCAGCCAACAATCTCATCACCATCCAGCGCCACGAAAGCGGTCTCCACCCTCGCCTTCTCCGCGAGATTTTCGAGCGTCAAACGGTGAGCCGACGATGGTGGGTCGATGACGCCGTCCATATAGGCGAAGGACGACATGATAAGCGCAAGCAGCTCCTGCCAGCGCTCGAATTCTTCGCCAATCCTTGTGATCTCGGTCATGTTTTTTTTCCAGCAGGGCGGCGCTTGTAACGCACGGTTTCGAAGCGGGCCGACAGGGCGTCATAAAGAAGCAGGCGGCCGACCAATGGCTCGCCGGCACCGGTGATCACCTTGATGGCCTCCATGGCCATGATCGTGCCGATCACGCCGGTCAAAGCACCGACGATGCCCGTTTCCGCACAATTCGGAATAAGCCCCTGCGGCGGTGGCTCCGGAAACAGATCGCGATACCCCGGCAGCAGATTACCATCGGCACCCGCCTCATAGGGTTTCAGCACCGTTACCGAACCATCGAAACGGCCGACAGCGCCCGTTACCAGTGGCCTTTTAGCAGCCTCTGCGGCATCGGCAGCGGCATAACGTGTGTCGAAATTATCAGAGCCGTCGATAAGGAGATCGAATGATGGCAGATGGGTGTGCGCCCAGACCTGCGAAAAACGCTCCTCAAAAACAAGGGTACGCACATGCGGGTTGAGCCGGGCGATGGCTGCGCGGGCGCTTGCCGTTTTCAGCTCACCGATCGTGCCGGTATCGTGGATCACCTGCCGCTGGAGATTGGACAGGGAGACCACGTCGTCATCGATCAGGCCAAGCGTGCCGACACCGGCTGCAGCAAGATAATGAAGGACAGGCGCGCCAAGGCCACCAGCCCCGATCACCAGCACCCTCGCCGCCTTCAGACGCTGCTGCCCGGCACCGCCGATTTCCGGCAGAAGAATATGGCGCTTGTAGCGTTCGATTTCGTCCGGGCTCAGCGGGTCCATGTCGCACTCCATTTTTTTGCCGTCATGCCGTGATGCCCCCGTGGGAGACATTGAAGAATTGCGCCCTGTCGCCAAGGGCGGAGAACATTGCCGCATCCGTTCCGGTCATGAAACTCTGACCACCGAGCGCGTGAATGAGATCGAACAGAGCCGCCCGCCTGCCCTCATCCAGATGCGCGGCAATTTCGTCGAGCAGCAGAACCGGCGCATGGCCGGTCATGTTGGCGGTGAGCTGGGCATGCGCAAGCACCAATCCCACCAGCAGCGCCTTCTGTTCTCCAGTCGAGCAACGCTCTGCCTCCATGTTCTTTTCCGCATGGCGCACGAACAGATCGACACGGTGTGGCCCATCAAGCGTGCGGCCTGCCGCCGCGTCCCGATACCGGCCTTCGCGCAGCGTAAACCTATACTCGTCTTCCAGATCGACAGCCGGCCGGTTGAGCGTGTCGTCCATGAAACCCGAGAGCGCCAGCGCCGCCGAGGGGAAGGCAGCATTGCCGGAACGGCCTTCGATGAGGCTCTTCAAAAGACCCAACATTTCATAGCGCGCGAGCGCCATGGAAATGCCGAGTTCCGCCATCTGCTTCTCGATACCGTCCAGCCAGACCGGATCGAAACGGCCTTCCGAAAGCAGACGGTTGCGGCCGCGCATGGCCTTTTCGAAGTCGCTTGCCCGCCGTCCATGCGCGGGATCGAGCGAGAGCACCAACCGATCGAGAAAACGCCGGCGATCCGAGGATGAACCGGTAAAAAGCCCATCCATGGCAGGCGTCAGCCACAGCACCCGCAGATGATCCGTCAATTCATCGACCGACTTCACCGATGTCCCGTTCAGCCTCAGGCGGCGCGACACTACCTCGCCGTCACCCTCGATCCCGGTTCCGATGGCGACCTCGCCGTCCATGCCGTCGACATCCGCAAAAATCGAAAAACCGGCGGCCTCCGCCCCCACTCGCGTCACATCGGACAGGGTGGCGCGGCGCAGGCCCCTTCCGGGCGAAAGAAACGAAACGGCCTCTAGGAGATTGGTCTTGCCGGAACCGTTGTCGCCCGTCAGCACCACGTGGCGGTCATCCAGCGTAAGC
Organism: Rhizobium sp. AN6A; assembly: GCF_900215635.1. Classification (NCBI taxonomy): domain Bacteria; kingdom Pseudomonadati; phylum Pseudomonadota; class Alphaproteobacteria; order Hyphomicrobiales; family Rhizobiaceae; genus Rhizobium; species Rhizobium sp. AN6A. The sequence goes on along the minus strand of NZ_OCNC01000004.1, from coordinate 1,132,820 downwards.
GACGCCGCCGCATAGTTGCGGAAGTCCGTGAGTTTCAGCCGTAAAAGCGACACCTTATTCGTCATCTGTACGGCCTAAAACGAACATAGCTGGATAGCAAGGTGGGGAATGCGTCGTTCGCATTGAACACAATGCCACCACACCGCAATCCAGTCTCCAGTAGCAACTTTTTGAGCGGCCGGTTATTTATGCGTGGTCCCTCATTATCGGTAACCCCATCCATGCGCCTGATTTTTTCGCTCCTCCTCGCTTTCAGCCTTCTTTCATCCTGCGCGGGCAGACCGGGGGCGGATGTGTTGCAGGCCATAAACACCAAGACCACCGATACGAAAATCGTGACAGCCTATGTGGCGAGCACGCGGGAGAAAAACAACGAGGCCAAAAAGGGCTTTGGCGCTGGGCGGGCGGCTGAGCTGAATTATGCGCGCTTCGACATTTCCATTCCTCCCAGCCATAAAAGCGGAAATATCGAATGGTCCAAAGGTAAGCCGAACCCGAGCAAGGATCTTGTCGTCACCAAAGCCGATATGCTGACGAAAACGCGTTTCAATTCCGATCTTGGCGACGTCACCCGCTCCGGCAAGCAGATCGCCCTTTTTGTGCATGGCTATAATTACAGCTATCAGGAAGCCTTGTTCCGTGCGGCGCAAATGGCAGCCGATGCCAATATGGATGGTGTGCCGCTGGTCTTTTCCTGGCCGTCTCAGGCGAGCGTCACCGGTTACGTGGCCGACAAGGAATCAGCGACCTATTCGCGAGACGCGCTGGCCATGGTGCTGACCGACCTTACCAGGCAGACACCGAAAAAAAGCATTGTCGTGTTCGGTCACAGCATGGGCGGCTGGCTGGTCATGGAAGCGCTGCGACAATTGCGCTTCGAAGGCAGGAACGATGTGCTCTCCAAACTACAGGTGGTGCTGGCCGCGCCGGATATCGACGCCGATGTTTTCCGCAAGCAGATCGAGGTGGTGGGAAGGCTCAATCCGCCGCTTACTGTTCTCGTCTCCAAGGACGACCGCGCCCTGAAGGCTTCCTCCATCCTGGGAGCCGACGTAACCCGCATCGGCGCGCTGGATGTGACCGATCCTCAAGTGCAGGAAGCCGCCCTGAAAGAGGGCGTTCAGTTCGTTGACATCTCCAACCTCAAGGCGTCGGATCCGCTCAACCACGACCGCTATGCGGCACTCGCGTCGCTGGTGCCGCAACTGGAGGCGAGCCGGAACGGCAACGGCGAAAATGGCATAGGCCGCGCGGGTGCCTTTGTGTTCGATGCTATCGGAGCAACAGTATCCAGCCCCTTCCGGCTTGCGAGCCAGGTCGTGAACCCGCAATAACTTTTGCGGGTTTTTGGCGACAACCGGTTCAGAAATCCCAGTCTTCGTCTTCGGTGGCGACCGCCTTGCCGATGACATAGGAAGAGCCCGAGCCGGAGAAGAAGTCGTGGTTCTCGTCGGCATTGGGAGACAGCGCCGATAGGATCGCCGGATTGACCCGGCAGGCCTCGGGCGGAAACAGCGCCTCGTAACCCAGATTCATCAAGGCCTTGTTGGCGTTGTAATGCAGGAACTGCTTGACGTCCTCCGTCAGGCCAACGCCGTCATAGAGGTCTTGGGTATATTTCGTCTCGTTGTCGTAAAGCTCGAGCAAAAGATCAAAGGCGAAATCCTTGATCTCCTGTTTTTCCGCTTCGCCCAGACGTTCGAGCGCGCGCTGGAACTTGTAGCCGATGTAATAGCCATGCACGGCCTCATCGCGAATGATGAGACGGATCAAATCGGCCGTGTTGGTAAGCTTGGCGCGGCTTGACCAGAACATCGGCAGGTAGAAGCCGGAATAGAACAGGAAGCTCTCCAGAAACACGCTGGCGATCTTCATTTTCAACGGATTTCCGCTATCATATTCGCGCATGATGAGCGCGGATTTGCGTTGCAGGAATTCGTTCTCCTCCGACCAGCGATAGGCGTCATCGACGTCAGGCGTGGAGCAGAGCGTCGAGAAGATCGAGGAATAGGAGCGGGCGTGGACCGCTTCCATGAAGGAGATGTTGGAAAGCACCGCCTCCTCATGCGGCGTCGCCGAATCCGCCATCAGGCGCACGGCGCCGACGCCATTCTGGATCGTGTCCAGCAATGTCAGCCCTGTGAAGACGCGGATCGTCAGGGTCTGCTCTTCCGGCTTCAGCGTTCCCCAGGACGGGATATCGTTGGAGAGCGGCACCTTTTCCGGTAGCCAGAAATTCGATGTCAGGCGATTCCAGACTTCGAGATCCTTGTCATCCTCGATGCGGTTCCAGTTGACCGCGCGAATACGGGACGCGGGTTTTACGGCAATGTTCATTGTCTTGTCCCTCAAGTCAGAGCGTGCAGGATACGCAGCCCTGAACCTGCGTGCCTTCCAGCGCCATCTGGCGCAAACGGATGTAATAGATGGTCTTGATGCCTTTTTTCCAGGCGTAGATCTGCGCCCGGTTGATATCGCGCGTCGTCGCCGTATCGCGGAAGAACAGCGTCAGCGACAGGCCCTGATCGACGTGCTGGGTGGCCGCCGCATAGGTGTCGATGATCTTTTCCGGACCGATTTCGTAGGCATCCTGATAATATTCGAGATTATCGTTCGAAAGATAAGAAGCCGGGTAATAAACGCGGCCGATCTTGCCTTCCTTGCGAATTTCAATCTTCGAGACGATGGGATGGATCGAGGACGTCGAATGGTTGATGTAGGAGATCGAGCCAGTGGGCGGCACGGCCTGAAGGTTCTGGTTATAGAGGCCGGTCTCCATGACGGCCTGCTTCAACGCTTTCCAGTCCTCCTGTGTCGGAATGGAAATGCCGGCTTTCTCAAAGAGATCGCGGACCTTTTCCGTCGCAGGCAGCCATTCCCGGTCGGTATATTTATCGAAGTAATCGCCCGAGGCATATTTGGAGTTTTCAAAGCCCTTGAAACTCTGGCCCCTTTCCGCGGCGAGGCGATTGCTGGCGCGGATGGCGTGATAGGTCACCGTGTAGAAATAGATATTGGTGAAATCGATGCCTTCTTCCGAGCCGTAGAAGATGCGCTCGCGCGCCAGATAGCCATGCAGGTTCATCTGACCAAGCCCGATGGCGTGGCTCGCATCATTGCCCTTTTCCACGGAAGGGACAGACGAGATGTGGCTCATGTCAGAAACAGCCGTCAGCGCCCGGATGGAGGTTTCGATCGTCTTGCCGAAATCGGCCGAATCCATTGCTGAAGCAATGTTGAGCGAGCCGAGATTGCAGGAAATATCCTTGCCCATATGGCTGTAAGAGAGATCGTCGTTGAACTCGCTCGCCTCGCTGACCTGCAGGATTTCCGAGCAGAGATTGCTCATGCTGATGCGGCCGGCGATCGGATTGGCGCGGTTAACCGTATCCTCGAACATGATGTAGGGGTAACCGCTTTCGAACTGGATTTCTGCGATGACCTGGAAGAACTCGCGTGCCTTGATCTTCTTCTTACGGATGCGGCTGTCTGCGACCATTTCCTGATATTTTTCGCTGACGGAAATCTCGGTAAACGGCACGCCATAGACCCGCTCAACATCATAGGGCGAGAACAGGTACATATCCTCGTTGTTTCTCGCGAGTTCGAAGGTGATATCAGGGATCACCACGCCGAGCGAAAGGGTCTTGATGCGGATTTTTTCGTCGGCGTTTTCACGTTTCGTATCGAGGAAACGCATGATGTCCGGGTGGTGGGCATGCAGATAGACCGCGCCAGCGCCCTGGCGCGCGCCAAGCTGATTGGCGTAGGAGAACGAATCTTCCAGCAGTTTCATGACAGGAATGACGCCGGAGGACTGGTTTTCGATCTGTTTGATCGGCGCGCCGGCTTCGCGAATATTGGTCAAGGACAGTGCTACGCCACCGCCACGCTTGGAAAGCTGCAATGCTGAATTGATGGACCGGCCGATGCTTTCCATATTGTCTTCCACACGCAGCAGAAAACACGAAACCAGTTCACCACGGCTTTTCTTGCCGGCGTTGAGAAAGGTCGGGGTTGCTGGCTGGAAGCGGCCGGAAATGATTTCATCCATCAGATCGCGGGCAAGCTGCTCGTCGCCACGCGCCAGAGCCAGCGCCACCATGCAGACGCGGTCCTCATAACGCTCCAGGTAACGCTTTCCGTCGAATGTCTTCAGCGTATAGGACGTATAATATTTGAAGGCGCCGAGGAATGTCGGAAAACGGAACTTTCTGGCATAGGCCTCGTCGTAGAGGTCACGGACGAAATTGAAGGAATACTGGTCCAGCACCTCCTGTTCGTAATATCCCTCGGTCACGAGATAATCGAGCTTTTCCCTGAGATTATGGAAAAACACCGTGTTCTGGTTGACGTGCTGGAGGAAATATTGCCGTGCCGCAAGGCGGTCCTTGTCGAGCTGGATCTTCCCGTTTTCATCGTAAAGGTTCAGCATCGCGTTCAGCGCGTGATAGTCCAGTCCCGCGTCCAGGTGTTTCTGCGCGGCGGTTACTTGTTGTTTGGCATCCGTGTTGCGCACCGCGCTCGAGGTCAGCGTGTCCAAAATCGTTCCAATCCATGATTGACGTTGGCGACATCTTCCTCCGTGCCGAGAAGCTCGAAGCGGTAGAGAAACGGCACCGCGCATTTACGCGACACGATATCTCCGGCGGATGCGAAAGCTGCGCCAAAATTCGTATTTCCCGCCGCGATGACGCCGCGAATGAGATTTCGGTTTGAGGGCTCGTTCAAAAACCGGATAACCGGTTTCGGTACCGCTCCTTTCATGCCGCCGCCCCCATAGGTGGGGGTGACGAGAACATAGGGCTCCGACACGTGAGGAACGTCTTCCTCGGCGCCGAGCGGCAGGCGAAGCAATCGTCGCCCCAGTTTCTGAAGGAAGCGATGAGTGTTCTCAGACCGGCTGGAATAATAGACGATCAGCCCCATCGCACCGCCTCCTCAGCTGATCGAGCCAATCATGTCCGGACGGAAACCCGCCCAATGGCGTTCGCCGGCAACGACCACGGGAACCTGCATGTAACCAAGGCCGCGAACGCGATCGAGGGCATCCGCATCTTCGGAGATATCGACGATCTCATAGCTGACGCCGATGCGGTCAAGCGCACGATAGGTGGCAGTGCACTGGACGCAGGCGGGTTTGCTGTAAACGGTGACGGTCATTGTTTCCTCTTTCGAAGCCGCCTTTACGCACGGCTCAACATTGCCCGCCTGCAATCGCAAGCGGGTGGCGACGGTTCTCTCATTCTGGCGAGGCGCGCGGCTTAGGCCGCGTAAGATCGCTGTCTACGCCGACGAGCGTAGAAACTCATAAAAATGCACTGGCATGACTTCACCCCGAAGCTTGTTCTGGAGGGGGCAGAAAAGGGCGCACGCAATTCATTTGCGTCATACACCTTCCTTCCGGACACCCCGCCCGTGGACGTTTTCGCTCAAGGCAGGTCTCCTGACTTGCGGGTCAAAACATCCATTCCCACCTTCCCGGAGCTTTTAGCTCCAGTGGCTCAAATCGGAACGATGCTCACCGCTTACAGTTGCGGGGGCAGTTTCGGCATTGCTTCACCATAATGGTGTTGCGCACCGAATTCCCGTCTTAGCTCCCGACGCTTGCGAATCGAAAGAACCTTGAACACCACATATAGTATATGAGGAATTTTTTTCGTCAATAATTAGACATGCCAAAGCCCCACCCTGTGGATCAAAAAGATTCAACACATGGTCAACAAAGGCTTAACGGGAAATGCTCGATGCCGCCTACGGACGGAAGCGGCGGGTTTATTCCCAGATATCGATGCGAATATCGGCGGGGCGGGAGTTCTCGATCACCCGCTTTCCGTTGGGAAGATCGTTTTCGAAAAGTTTGGCGTGAATCTCGGTCGCATCGAGACCATAGCCCTGCCATCTATCCCTCAGGCGTTCCTCGAGCACCGCAACGGATGGGCCTACGAAGACGGTAAGATCGAAGCTGCCGGAAAGCTTCGTCCACGGCGCCTCGTTCAACAGCAGATAGTTGCCTTCGGCAAGGATGAAGCGTGTCTCGGGCGCGATGGCGCGAGCGGAGGCAATGGCTATTTCGCGGGAGCGGTCAAAAACCGGGACAAGAACTTCCTGCCCGCCCTGACGAACTGCGGAGACGATATCAAGAAAGCCGCGCACGTCGAAGGTTTCCGGTGCGCCTTTTCGCGGCAAGAGCCCCCGTTCTTCGAGAATACCGTTATCCATATGGAAGCCGTCCATGGGCAGGACAGCCGCAGCCTCGCCGCCCGCCACGAGGGCACCGCACAGGGCATCCGCCAGCGTAGATTTGCCGGCCCCAGGGGGACCGGCAATGGCAATGATAAAACGAGATTTATCCTCTGCCCGCCGAAGAACGTCTTCGACGATCGTTTCAAGCTTCAGCGTCATGCGGCCAGCGTTTCCTTTGGCGCTTCCTTGGCGCCCGTCATGAAGGCGACAGCGTCGGACATGGTATAGTCCTTCGGATTGATGACGCACAAACGCTTGCCCAGCCGATGAATATGAATCCGGTCAGCAACCTCGAAAACATGCGGCATGTTGTGCGAGATGAGAACGATCGGTAGCCCTCGCGAGCGCACATCCAGAATGAGCTCGAGAACGCGGCGGCTTTCCTTGACGCCGAGCGCCGCCGTCGGTTCGTCAAGGATGACAACCTTGGAGCCGAAGGCGGCTGCACGCGCCACCGCAACACCCTGGCGCTGGCCACCGGAGAGGGTTTCCACCGCCTGATTGATGTTCTGGATCGTCATCAGGCCGAGTTCAGAGAGTTTCTCACGGGCAAACTTTTCCATCGCCGGACGGTCCAGTGCCCTGAACAGGCTTCCCTGAATGCCGGGTTTGCGGATTTCACGGCCGAGAAACATATTGTCGGCTATGGACAATGCGGGAGACAGCGCAAGGTTCTGATAAACGGTTTCGATACCAGCCTTGCGCGCCTCGATCGGCGAGCGGAACTGTACCGGCTTGCCTTCCAGCCTGATCTCCCCTTCGTCGGGTGTTACCGCACCGGAAATCGCCTTGATGAGAGAGGATTTTCCAGCGCCGTTATCACCGATGACGGCGAGGATTTCGCCCGGATAAAGGTCAAAATCGGCATTGTCGAGCGCAGTCACACGACCGTAGCGTTTAACGAGATTGCGTGCTGTGAGGATAGGTTCTTTTGCCATCAGCCTGCTACCTTTCTGATCCACTGGTCGATTGCGACAGCCAAGATGATAAGGACGCCAATCAACAGATAGGTCCATTGTGGGTCTGTTCCGATAAGTCGCAAGCCGAGAGAGAAGACACCGACGATCAGCGCGCCGAAGATCATGCCCATGATCGAGCCGCGTCCGCCAAACAGCGATATGCCGCCGATGACCACTGCGGTGATGGATTCGATGTTGGCGAACTGACCAGCGGTCGGCGATACCGAGCCGATGCGGCCGATGAGAGCCCAGCCCGCGAAGGCGCAGATAAGCCCGGAAAGTGTGTAGACGGTCGTCAGCATGCGCTTGACGTTAACGCCGGCAAGTTCGGCTGCGTCAGGATCATCACCAACTGCATAGAGATGTCGACCCCAGGCGGTGCGATTCAGCACATACCAGAGCAGGGCAACGAGCAGAACCATGGCAATGACGCCATAGGTGAAGACGGCGCTGCCGATGCGGATATTGTTGCCAAAGAACTGGAGAATGGGCGCTTGTTGGACGATATCCTGTGAGCGGATCGTTTCGTTGGCCGAATAGAGGAAATTGGTGGCCAATACGATCTGCCACATGCCGAGTGTGACGATGAAGGGCGGCAGCCGCATGCGCGAAACCAGCACGCCATTGATAAAGCCACAAAATGCGCCGACTGCGAGACCGCAGATAATCGAGAGTTCGGCAGGCAAACCATAGCGGAACGTAAACTGTCCCATGACGACGGAGGACAGAACCATGATCGCACCGACCGAAAGATCGATACCTGCTGTCAGAATGACTAGCGACTGTGCCGCGCCGACGATGCCGACGATTGCCACCTGCTGAAGGATAAGGGTCAGCGAAAAGGCCGAGAAAAACTTGCCGCCCAGGGTCATGCCGAAGACAGCCAGCGACAACACCAGAACGATCAGCGGTACGGCTGCCGGGCTGGAATGCAGAAAGTGCTGGAATTTTTCAAGCAAACTCTTGTTGTGCGTATCGAAAGCAGCGACCTGGGTCGAACTTCCCGACAGCACTTTTTCAAATTCATTATGCGGTTGAGCCCGCACTGGCTGATCGCTCATGGATTTTCCTCCCGATCGCTCCATCACATCAGCCCCGAACCCGGGATTATTCTCCAGAGGGGACAATGCGTAGATTCAAACTGTTGAGAAGCGTGCCTCAGTTACGTCCACGGACGCCGGGCGCGCTCGTTTGTTCCTGTCCGATCACCCAGATCGTTCTTTTTAACCATTCCGGTTCAAGGGCGGGGGCAAATTGCCCCAGCCGATTTCAACGGTGAAGTATCAGCCCCAGCACTTCTTCAGGCCTTCCTTGGTGTCGATCGAATCGAGACCCTTGACCGGCTTGTCGGTTACCAGCGTTACGCCGGTGTCGAAGAAGTTCTTGCCTGCCGTTGGCTTCGGCTTTTCACCGGTATCGGCAAACTTCTTGACCGCTTCCACGCCGAGTGCCGCCATCAGCAGCGGGTATTGCTGAGACGTTGCGCCGATCACGCCTTCCGCAACGTTCTTGACACCAGGGCAACCGCCATCGACGGAAACGATCAGAACATCCTTTTCGCGGCCGACGGCTTTCAGCGCTTCGTAAGCACCGGCAGCTGCAGGTTCATTGATGGTGTGAACGACGTTGATGGTCGGATCCTTCTGCAGCAGATTTTCCATCGCAGAGCGGCCGCCTTCTTCGTTACCGTTGGTAACATCATGACCAACGATACGCTTGTCGTCTTCATCACCAATCTTGTTGATGTCCTTCACGTCGATGCCGAAGCCCTTCATGAAGCCCTGGTTGCGCAAAACGTCAACGGTTGGCTGGGAAGGCGTGAGGTTGAGGAAGGCAATTTTCGCATCCTTGGCCTTGTCGCCGAGGGTGCCAGCAGCCCATTTGCCGATCAGCTCGCCGGCCAGAAGATTGTCGGTAGCGAAAGTGGAGTCAGCGGCATCAACGGGTTCGAGAGGTGTATCGAGGGCGATGACCAGAAGACCGGCATCGCGCGCCTTCTGCACGGCCGGAACGATGCCCTTGGTGTCCGATGCGGTAATCAGGATACCCTTGGAGCCATCGGCAATGCATGTCTCGATCGCGGCAACCTGGCTTTCCGAATCGCCATCGATCTTGCCGGCATAGGACTTCAGCGTCACGCCAAGTTCTTTAGCCTTTGCGGTGGCGCCTTCCTTCATCTTGACGAAAAAGGGATTGGTGTCGGTTTTGGTAATCAGGCAAACCGAAGTATCGGCGGCGGACGCGACGGACGCGAAAGAAACGCCGAGCGCAAGCGCGCCCAGAAGAGCGGAAACAGTCGTCTTCATTGTAATCCTCCCATTGAATGTTTGAGTACCGTGACGGTTACCCGACGATCTCGTCTCCTCCGAGAACAGCGACCGTTGACACAGATGGAACCACCAAAGGAAACGGCTGTCAATAAATAAATCCGATTGAATTATTAATTCCCTATGGCATTCTAACAAGCGGCAGGGAGGAATATCGCCGCGTCGTTTAACGTTGCGATAGCAAGATTGCCATAAAGCCTGCATGTATCGGTCGCGGCGGATATGGCGGGCGGGAGGATGAAACTATGAGACAATCTGTCGAGACGGCGCCGCCCGCGCCGTCCACCAACATGGATATGAGCGGCGGCGCCAACCAGATCGGGGTGCGTGCCTATAACGAGCGGCTTGTGCTGTCGCTGGTTCGCCGCCACGGCGGCTTGTCGAAAGCCGAAATATCCAGGCTTTGCGGTCTCTCGGCGCAGACCGTCTCGGTCATCATGCGCTCGCTCGAAAGTGACGGTCTTCTTATTCGTGGCGAAAGACTGCGCGGCAAAGTCGGGCAGCCTTCGACGCCGATGCGCCTCAATCCCGATGCCGTCTTCTCGTTTGGCGTGAAAATCGGCCGTCGCAGCGTCGATCTCGTACTGATGGATTTCGTCGGCCGCATCAAGCTGAAGCTCCGCAGAACTTACCCCTATCCTATGCCGGAATGGATTTTGCCATTCGTCATCGAGGGTATCACGGAACTCGAATCCAAGCTCTCTCCGGCCGAACGGCAAAAAATTGCCGGTGTCGGCATTGCCGCGCCGTTCGAATTGTGGAACTGGGCGCAGGAGGTGGGCGCGCCGCAGAATGAGATGGAGCGCTGGCGCGACGTCGATATCCGTTCCGAAATTGCGGATGGCGTCAGCTATCCGGTTTTCCTGCAGAACGATGCGACCAGTGCCTGCGGTGCAGAACTGGTTTTTGGTGCAGGCCAGAACTACCCCGATTTTCTCTATATCTTCATCGGATCCTTCATCGGTGGCGGTGTCGTTTTAAATTCCGCACTGTTTTCCGGAAAAACGGGCACCGCCGGTGCAATCGGCCCCTTGCCGGTTCAGGGGCAGGACGGCAACACGGTCCAGCTTCTGAAAATCGCCTCCATCTTCGTTCTAGAAAACATGCTGCGCGAACGCGGCATCGATCCACGTCCCCTGTGGTTCTCCCCGGACGAGTGGATCGATTTCGGCGAGCCGCTGGAAAGCTGGATCGGAAAAACGGCCGCGGCCCTTGCGCAAGCCGTCATCGCTGCAGCCTCCATCATCGATTTTTCCAGCGTTATCATTGATGGCGGTTTTCCGGATTGGGTCAGAGCAAGAATAGTCTCCGCTACCCGGCTTGCCCTCAAACATCACGATCTTCAGGGTGTTACTCTGCCGGAGATAATCGAGGGAGCGGTCGGTAGCCAGGCCCGGGCCATCGGGGGAGCGAGCCTGCCCCTGTTTTCCCGTTATCTCATTGACCAGAACGTTCTGTTCAAGGACACGACAGGCTGAGGTTTCAGGCCCTACCGAAATTTCCTGGCGGGACTCTTTGCCGGATTCAAATGGTCACTCGCTGGCTGCATGTTCCATGATCGCCGCCAGAAAAGCAGGGCCGTATCGTTCCAGCTTTGTGTCTCCCACTCCCGGTATCTGCGCCATTTCCCCCACAGAGGCCGGTCTTGCTGCCGCAAGCTCAATGAGTGTCTTGTCGTGAAAAATCACATAGGGCGGAACGTTCTGTGCGCGGGCAATTTCCATGCGCTTCGCACGCAGCGCCTCAAAGAGACTGCGATCGGCCTCCGGTAAAACAATGGCGGTGGACTTGCGAGTCGTCTGTTGTCGCGCCGAACGGGGAGCGGTCGGTATCCTCAACATCAGGGACGGCTTTTCGCGCAGGAACCGCCTCCCTTCTTCGGAAATGGACAATCCCCCGTGACCGGCCAGATCAACCTCGATCAGGCGTAACGCAACCATCTGGCGCAGGATGGCCCGCCAGGTGCGATTGTCGTGCTCTTTGCCGATGCCGTAGGTCGTGATCCGATCGTGACCGAAGCTCGATATCCGTTCATCTTCCATGCCCAGTAATACGCGGATGACATAGGCTTGGCCGAAACGTTCTCCCGTGCGGTAAATGCAGGACAGCAACTTCTGCGCGGCAATGGCACCATCAAACAGGTCCGGCGGTTCCGCACAGGTGTCGCAATTGCCGCAGGGCTCGCAATAGTCGCCGAAATAAGACAAAAGCACCCGCCGACGGCAACCGGCTGTTTCCGCGAGGCCAAGCAACGCATCGAGCTTCCGGCGCTCCATGTTTTTGCGCTGGTCGCCCGCATCCGACTCTTCGATGAAGCGGTTGCGCAATGCGATGTCTTCATAACCGTAAAGCATAAGCACGTCGGACGGCAGACCATCACGGCCGGCACGACCGGTTTCCTGATAATAGGCTTCGATGCTGCTGGGCAGATCTATATGCACGACGAAGCGCACATCCGGTTTGTCGATGCCCATGCCGAAAGCCACGGTTGCAACCATGATGACCGCTTCACCATGCTGGAAGTGGGTCTGGTTCGCCTCCCGGGCGGCCTTGTCCATGCCGGCGTGATAGGGCAGCGCATCGCGCCCCTCCTCACGCAGCCAGGCTGCCGTCTCATCGACCTTGCGTTTGGAAAGGCAATAGACGATGCCGCTTTCGTCCTCGCGACCCGTCAGGAAGCGCTTCAGCTGCGTACGTGGATTATCCTTTTCCATGATCGCATAGCGGATATTTGGCCGATCGAATCCGGCTATGAAGGCGTCGCTTCCGTTGATCCCCAGATGACCCAGAATTTCGGCGCGGGTTGGCTCGTCCGCAGTCGCCGTCAACGCCATGCGTGGCGTATCCGGAAAGCGCTCGATCAACGTGTCTAGCTGGCGGTAAGGGGGACGGAAATCGTGCCCCCACTGCGAAAGGCAATGAGCTTCGTCGATCGCGATCAGCGACAGGCTGATAGGTTGAAGCGCATCCAGAACATCCGGCTTGAGAAGGGTCTCGGGCGCGGCATAGAGAATATCGACCTTGCCAGCCCGCATATCCTGCCAGAGTGCCCGCCGCTCTTCTTGGGAAAGATCGGAGTTGAGAGCTTCTGCCCGCACACCTGCCTGACGCAGGGCGGCGACCTGATCGACCATCAGCGCGATCAAGGGCGAAACAACCAGCCCCATTCCCTTACGGGCGAGCGCCGGAATCTGGTAACAAAGCGACTTCCCGCCCCCTGTTGGCATCAACACAAAAGCATTGTTGCCTGCCATCACTTGCCGGATGATTTCCGCCTGCTGTCCACGAAACGTATCGTAGCCATAGACGGTCTTGAGAATCTGCAAGGGGTCGGTGATCACGTTGGCTTTCTTATGAGCTGGACGGTTTGCGCATCATGGCCAAATCAGGGGCTATCGCAACGCAAAAAGGCAGAATCAGTCGCAGAAAGAAGAGCGCCAATTGTGGACGATGCAGACTTATATTGGTTTGGAGGTTATTTGAGGTATTTCCCACCCCCTGCGGCTAATGCGAGGGGTTTTTGGAATATTGGTTGCGGGGGCAGGATTTGAACCTGCGGCCTTCAGGTTATGAGCCTGACGAGCTACCGGGCTGCTCCACCCCGCGTTACCATCGCATTCGGCTCTGCCGAATGTCGCGCTTCCGTCTTTGCTTTAGCGAAGACGGATCTGTTTGGGGTCAAATTGCCGAAGGCGATTTGTCTCCTTTAAGGGACGCACCCTAATTGGGTGACCGATTTGTTTCGGCACATTGTGCGCTGCATTATTATAGCATAAAGGCCGCTTCAGCGGCCTTTTGATTAGGGCTTGAAGCCCTTTTTGTGACTGAGAAGATATTTGTTGCGTTTTGCAGACCTGGCAGCGACCTACTCTCCCGCGTCTTGAGACGGAGTACCATTGGCGCTGGGGCGTTTCACGGCCGTGTTCGGAATGGGAACGGGTGCAGCCGCCCCGCGATAACCACCAGGTCGGCAAAACGCAACACAGTTCATGTTTTCACATGAGTGTTGTTTCGAGAAGCTGGGAAGCTTGCGCTTCATTTAATTTAACACGTCTTTCTGCGACCCATCCGTATGTTTGCCATACAGACCAGAGGTCGTCGCGCCCTGTGGCGCGGCCCGTCCGGAGCGCTATGCGCGTCAGGACAGAACAGATGATGCTCATCTTTGATGAGCATGAACAATGGGAACGAAGAAGTCGATCGAGCTATTAGTAACGGTAAGCTTCACATGTTGCCATGCTTCCACACCCGTCCTATCAACGTGGTCGTCTTCCACGGCTCTGATAGGGAACACTCGTTTTCAGGTTGGTTTCCCGCTTAGATGCCTTCAGCGGTTATCCATTCCGTATATAGCTACTCTGCTATGCCCTTGGCAGGACAACAGATCCACCAGAGATACGTCCATCCCGGTCCTCTCGTACTAGGGACAGATCCTGTCAATATTCCTACACCCACGGCAGATAGGGACCGAACTGTCTCACGACGTTCTGAACCCAACTCACGTACCGCTTTAAATGGCGAACAGCCATACCCTTGGGACCTGCTCCAGCCCCAGGATGCGATGAGTCGACATCGAGGTGCCAAACAACCCCGTCGATATGGACTCTTGGGGGTCATCAGCCTGTTATCCCCGGCGTACCTTTTATCCGTTGAGCGATGGCCCTTCCACACGGGACCACCGGATCACTATGACCGACTTTCGTCTCTGCTCGACTTGTCAGTCTCGCAGTCAGGCGGGCTTATGCCATTGCACTCGACGACCGATTTCCGACCGGTCTGAGCCCACCATCGCGCGCCTCCGTTACTCTTTCGGAGGCGACCGCCCCAGTCAAACTACCCACCATACACTGTCCCGGATCCGGATAACGGACCGCGGTTAGACATCCACGAAGATAAGGGTGGTATTTCAAGGATGGCTCCACAAGAACTGGCGTCCCTGCTTCAAAGCCTACCACCTATCCTACACATGCCTTGGCGAATGCCAGTGTAAAGCTATAGTAAAGGTGCACGGGGTCTTTCCGTCTGACCGCAGGAACCCCGCATCTTCACGGGGAATTCAATTTCACTGAGTCTATGTTGGAGACAGCGGGGAAGTCGTTACGCCATTCGTGCAGGTCGGAACTTACCCGACAAGGAATTTCGCTACCTTAGGACCGTTATAGTTACGGCCGCCGTTTACTGGGGCTTCAGTTCAGAGCTTGCACCCCTCCCTTTAACCTTCCAGCACCGGGCAGGCGTCAGACCCTATACGTCGTATTGCTACTTCGCAGAGCCCTGTGTTTTTGATAAACAGTCGCTACCCCCTGGTCTGTGCCACCCCATCATACTTGCGTAAAATGGGGTCACGCTTCTTCCGAAGTTACGCGTGCAATTTGCCGAGTTCCTTCAACATAGTTCTCTCAAGCGCCTTGGTATACTCTACCTGACCACCTGTGTCGGTTTCGGGTACGGTCTATACGGTGGAGCTATTTCCTGGAACCTCTTCGCCGCACATTCAATCCAGTAAGAATGTACAACACACGAGATCCGTCACTACCACCAGGCCCACGAATATTAACGTGGTTCCCATCGACTACGCGTGTCCGCCTCGTCTTAGGGGCCGGCTAACCCTGCTCAGATTAACTTTAAGCAGGAACCCTTGGTCTTTCGGCGAGGGAGTCTCTCACTCCCTTTATCGTTACTCATGTCAACATTCGCACTTCCGATATCTCCAGCAGCCCTCACGGGTCCGCCTTCACAGACTTACGGAACGCTCCGCTACCACGCAACAGTCACTACAACTGTCACA